>NZ_LDWR01000139.1 GCF_001039005.1 Burkholderia cepacia | reverse complement strand
GTCTGGCTTAAACATACAAGCGCCGCCGTGCCGCCCGCGGCACGGTGCGCACCCGCGGGGCCGGATACCGGCCCCGCACCCTCCCCTCCCTTCCATCGTTCGTCACGCCGCCACGTTGCGTTTCCTGCAACGATTCGCGCGGCAATTCCCATTTCCACCGATCGTTTTCCGAATACCGATATATTCGATTCGGATCAGCACATCAATCGATTAAAAATGTAATTCGATTGAATTGAATATGAATAGAAGAAAATAATCTCGCGATCGACATTGAACTCTTGTATTCGCCAAACTAGTATTCAGGTCGGCCGAGCGCACACACCCGCCCAGCCTGGATCAGACGGGGAAGACGCCGCAGCGGGGGCGCGGCGCGATGCAATCGATTTCACCGAATCGCCTTTTCATTAAACAGAAATTCATTGCGCGCTCGTAAACGAATTTTCAGCACACTTTTAATTAAGCACGACTAAAACCGGATAACCCGGTCGCCGGTATTGAATTGCCTCCTTCCGGAGGCATGTTGCAGCACCTGTCCGAAGTTCAACAAGAATCTGAGAGGTCTGTCATGAGCAATACATTGGTTAACGTCACGGCGAAGGTCGAAATCAACGCCGCCAACAAGACGATCAGCGAGCTCAAGGATTATCAGAGCAGGAACTGGGCGATCGGGCTGAACGGGGATACGCTGGCACCGGATGGTTTCCTGTCCTTCTTCACCGAACGCAACCTGCCATTCAGCTACTACGTGCGTGCGCGAGGCGTTTCGGTCGGCGAGCCGAGCGCATACCAGGCGAACATCGAGACGCTCACACACCACATCGCCGCGATTCGCGCATCGGAGACGAACGCGGTCAACGCAACGATCCGCGATCTCGAGCTGTACAAGTCGAAGAACTGGGCAATCGGCCTGAACGGCACGACGCTGCAGCCGGACAATTTCCTCCCGTTCTTCGGCACCCGCTCGGTGCCGTTCGAGTACTACGTGCGTAGCGGCGGCGTCGAGCTCGGCTCGTCGAGCGCGTACGACACCGACATTAGCAACCTGAAGAAGTACCTGGGCTCGCTCTGACGCATCACCCCGCCGGGCGGATGCGTCCGCCCGGCAACGCACCAGCGCACCTCGCCCGGACCTGCCCGGGCGAGGTGCGCTGGTGCG
>NZ_LDWR01000138.1 GCF_001039005.1 Burkholderia cepacia | reverse complement strand
GGTAAATTCGAGCGGACCAAGCCGCACGTGAACGTTGGTACGATTGGTCACGTTGACCACGGCAAGACGACGCTGACGGCAGCGATCACGACGGTGCTGACGAAGAAGTTCGGCGGCGAAGCGAAGGCATACGACCAGATCGACGCGGCACCGGAAGAAAAGGCGCGCGGCATCACGATCAACACGGCACACGTCGAGTACGAAACGGCTAACCGCCACTACGCACACGTCGACTGCCCGGGCCACGCTGACTATGTGAAGAACATGATCACGGGCGCGGCACAGATGGACGGCGCGATCCTGGTTTGCTCGGCAGCAGACGGCCCGATGCCGCAAACGCGTGAGCACATCCTGCTGGCGCGTCAGGTTGGCGTTCCGTACATCATCGTGTTCCTGAACAAGTGCGACATGGTGGACGACGCTGAACTGCTCGAGCTGGTCGAGATGGAAGTTCGCGAACTCCTGTCGAAGTACGACTTCCCGGGCGACGACACGCCGATCGTGAAGGGTTCGGCGAAGCTGGCGCTGGAAGGCGACACGGGCGAGCTGGGCGAAGTGGCGATCATGAGCCTGGCCGATGCGCTGGACACGTACATCCCGACGCCGGAGCGTGCAGTTGACGGCGCGTTCCTGATGCCGGTGGAAGACGTGTTCTCGATCTCGGGCCGTGGCACGGTGGTGACGGGTCGTATCGAGCGCGGCGTCGTGAAGGTCGGCGAAGAAATCGAAATCGTTGGTATCAAGCCGACGGTGAAGACGACCTGCACGGGCGTTGAAATGTTCCGCAAGCTGCTGGACCAAGGTCAAGCAGGCGACAACGTTGGTATCCTGCTGCGCGGCACGAAGCGTGAAGACGTGGAGCGTGGCCAGGTTCTGGCGAAGCCGGGTTCGATCACGCCGCACACGCACTTCACGGCTGAAGTGTACGTGCTGAGCAAGGACGAAGGCGGCCGTCACACGCCGTTCTTCAACAACTACCGTCCGCAGTTCTACTTCCGTACGACGGACGTGACGGGCTCGATCGAGCTGCCGAAGGACAAGGAAATGGTGATGCCGGGCGACAACGTGTCGATCACGGTGAAGCTGATTGCCCCGATCGCGATGGAAGAAGGTCTGCGCTTCGCAATCCGCGAAGGCGGCCGTACGGTCGGCGCCGGCGTCGTCGCCAAGGTCATCGAGTAA
>NZ_LDWR01000137.1 GCF_001039005.1 Burkholderia cepacia | reverse complement strand
CCGCTGAATGCAAGCACAGTTGTAGATAATCCGAGCACGCGGTTTCGGCCAGTTGCAATTATTTCGAGCAGGAAACCGCGTCGATTGCAAGCATGGCCGGTTTCAAATGCAAGTCGCTATACCTATCAGCGATCACCAGCCACCCACCAGGCCCGGTGACAACACCCCCCGGATCATGACTGCGACTGGGGGCGGGAATCATGCCGGGCCTGGCTGGCCAAAACCCCGATTATCGGGGCGTGAAGATAGTAACGGGGGCTGCGGTGATTCACATCGAGGCGATCTGGCTGGCGACGGAGCCCATCGATATGCGCGCCGGCGTCGATACGATTCTAGCCCGCGTGGCGAAGGTGTTCGGCGCGGCGCGTCCGCACCATGCCTACCTGTTCGCCAACCGGCATTCGACGCGCCTGAAGGTACTGGTGTACGACGGATTCGGTATCTGGCTGGCCGCGCGTCGCCTGAGCAAGGGGCGGTTCATCTGGACGAACGGGGAGCAGGCGATCGCCACGGCGCTGAATCCAGAGCAGTTGCGCGCGCTGGTGACCGGACTCCCGTGGCAGACGCTCACCCACGATCACGCGATTACGGTCGTGTAATACCCCCGAGGCCGTAAACTGGTTTGCTTCCGTGGCGGGTTAGGTTCTGGCAGACTGGCCGCATGAACCGACCCGCCAATCTCGACGCCCTGAGCCCCGACGAACTGCGCGCGCTGGCTGCGCAGTTGATGGCTCAGATCGGCGAGAAGGACCGGGAGCTGCACTACCGCCAGACGTGCATTGACCAGCTCACCCACGAGATCGCCGCGCTCAAGCGCCTGCAATTTGGCAAGCGCAGCGAGCAGTTCACCGCCGAACAGATGAGCCTGCTCGACGAGGCCATCGACGCCGACCTGGCCGCACTCGAAATCGAGTTGGAGCAGTTGCAGCCGACGCCCGCGGACAAGCAACGGCAGCAGCCCAAGCGCGCGCCGTTGCCGCCGCACTTGCCGCGTACCGACATCCATCACGAACCCGACGACATCACGTGCTCCTGCGGTTGCCGGCGCGTGCGCATCGGCGAGGACATCAGCGAGAAGCTGGACAATACGCCGGGCGTGTTCACGGTCGAGCGCCACATCCGCGGCAAATGGGCCTGCAAGGCGTGCGAGACGTTGGTTCAGGCGCCTGTGCCGCCCCATGTGATCGACAAGGGCATTCCCACCGCCGGGCTGCTTGCGCAGGTGCTGGTCGCCAAGTACGGCGACCACTTGCCGTTGTATCGCCAGGAACGCATCTTCGAGCGCGCCGGCTTGGCGATAGCGCAATCGACGCTGGGCGTGTGCGGCGTGCGGTTGCAGCCGCTGGTCGACGCGCTTCACGAAGTGCTGCTCCAGCAGGACGTGCTGCACGCCGACGAGACACCGGTGCAAATGTTGGTTCCCGGCAAAGGCAAGACGCAGCGCGCATACGTCTGGGCGTACGCCACGACGCAGTTCGCCAACATGCGCGCGGTGATCTATGAGTTTGCCGACAGCCGTGCTGGCGAACATGCTCGCGCGTTCCTCGGCGAGTGGCGTGGCAAGCTGGTGTGCGACGACTACAGCGCCTACAAAGCCGGATTCGAGTTGGGCATCACCGAAATCGGATGTATGGCGCATGCGAGACGGAAGTTCTTCGAACTGCACGCCAACCACAAGAGCCAGATTGCCGAGCAGGCGCTGAAATACTTCGGCGCGCTTTACGATATCGAGCGCGAGATCGCGGAACTCAAGCCCGATCGCAGACGTGAGGTTCGCCAGGAGCGCGCGCGGCCGATCGCCGATGGCTTACAAGAATGGATGGTTGCCCAGCGCAAATTGGTCTCCGAGGGATCCGCAATCGCCAAGGTGCTCGACTACAGCCTCAAGCGCTGGGAGGCGCTCACACGTTATCTGGTCGATGGGCATGTGCCCATCGACAACAACTGGTTGGAAAATCAGATTCGTCCGTGGGCGACGGGACGCTCGAACTGGTTGTTCGCCGGTTCGCTGCGCGCCGGGAAACGGGCCGCCGCGATCATGAGCCTGATTCGATCGGCGCAGCTCAACGGCCATGATCCCTACGCCTATCTGAAAGACGTACTCAATCGACTGCCGCCCCACCGTGCCGACGACATCGCCGCGCTGCTGCCGCATCGCTGGGCACCCGTCGCCGCTTGATTGACGGCAATTTACGCCGAGGGGTGTCTTCGCCGGACGCTTACGAATCGCCCGCAGTGCGATCGAGAGCAAGGAGCGACTGGGGCGTCATCGGTGGGTTGTGGAGCACGCGCATGCCTAGTTTGCCGGATTTGACCCTGCCTCGTTTTCACGTACAGAAACTCATACGGCGATCAACCTTGATTCATTCAACAACGCCGCGTTTGGCCAGCGCTTTTCTGAACTGGTCCATAACCGCCGCATTCTGCCCCGGGACTTCGGATTTGGGCTTGTTGACCGTAAGCGCGCAATTCAGCACACGTTATGAGGGGCGGCATGCAATCGACAGACGAGCGTAGCCGCACCGCGGCGGTCGAGATCGACCGGCGATGTCTGTGGCGTGGAGTTCAGTGTGAGCGCCGAGCGAGCGATCGGCACTCGTTCGGCGCGTCAGCTCACGCTCTCCGCAGCTTGCCGCTTAGCGTAGTTGAACGGCAGCAGGTCGCTGATGTCGGCATCTGGTGCGCGCTGCGGCAACTCCGTCAGCACGTGGAGCAGATACGCATACGGTTCGGCACCGCAGGCGCGGCACGTCAGAACCAGGCTGTAGACCATGGCACTCGCTTTCGCGCCGGCAATGGTGTCGCAATGCAGCCACGACTTTCTTCCGGTACAGAACGGTCGGATGTCTCGTTCAATGACGTTGTTATCAATTGGGGCCATCCCATCCGTCACGTAGCGACTCAGGTACAGCCATTGGTTTCGGCAGTAGCTGATCGCCTTGCCAAGCAGGCTCTCGGGCAGTACTTTCGGCGCCAGCTCGTCGAGCCATGCCTTGAAGGCATTGAGCAGCGGCACGCTGTGCTGCTGCCGCAGGCGATATGTGTAGTCGACACGCGTTTCGCCATCTGGCAATTTGCCCTTGGCGAGAGCCTCGACCTGATACAACGCCTGGAAGTACTCGAGCGCCTTGGCGACGCGCGGGCTGGGCTTGTTATTTTGTCCCTTGAGAACGTTGGTAAACGCCCGTCGCGCGTGTGCCATGCACCCGAAGTGCGTCGCCTTCTTGA
>NZ_LDWR01000136.1 GCF_001039005.1 Burkholderia cepacia | reverse complement strand
AGCCGTAGCGGTTCATCGGCATCGGGTGATTGACGATCACCAGCTTGTCCGAGCCCTCCCGGGGAATCCACCACGCCTCCAGCGGGGTGCCGTCCAGGGACGGGAACGAGATCTCCTCGTACGCCATTCCGTACTCATCCGGCGTATGGAGGATCGGTGCGCGGACCGGGGTACTGAGGCCCTGGGCCAAAGTCGTGAGCATCTGCGAAGTATCGGGCATGACTGTTTCTCCTTTGCTTTCCGATTCGGGAGGTCTTCCCGTCCGCAGAAGATACGTCCCAACCTATCGACGAACAAGCCATGGAATTTGGTTATCATCGTTCCGCGAGTGGAACGATCGATTTCAACCGACCCTTGGTCTTCGTCCGCGCTATTCAGACGGGAGGCCTGAGCGAAGCGGCGCAACGCCTGAACCTGCCGAAGTCCACCGTGAGCCGAAAAATCTCCGAGCTCGAGGAGCGGGTAGGCGAGCGGCTCATCCAGCGCACGACGCGCAAGCTGAGCCTCACCGAACCAGGCCGTGTTCTGTTTGAGTGCGTCAGCCGCGACATCAAGGCGGCAACGAGCGCCACGCGACCTGTCTCGGGTCTCGACTCCGATGTCGTCCAGTACGCTCGGACCGAGCGTCGCCGAGTACCTCGTTCGTCATCCTGCCTTGGCAGCCGAGATGGTGTACTCCGATCAGCAACCGACCGAGTCACTCCGATACCGTTCCTTCACGTCCTGCGAATTGGCTCGCAGCGCATTCTCCATGCCCGGCCGGCCATCCTCGACCCAGGCCTCAATCTCCGACGGCGATGGATCGTACGCCCGGCTAGCTTCATGCAGTTCAGCGCAAGCGGGCAACGCCACGAGCGGGGGCGACAGCACTTCAGATACATAAGAATATTTATGCACCTACGCAACAATCAACAAGCGATTAGCATATCGCTTGATAACATTTCAAATGATCAGCAACGCCCTAAACAAGGGAAGCTTGTTTTTAAGAAAATCCTCGGCAAATTGATGCGCCCATGAGAAATCGCCGCGCTCCGACGCACTATAATTCTGCGCGTCCAAGATAAATCCCCCGTGCACATTCGACATCGCATCCTGCACCGAACCGACCAAATCATATATTTCCAACTTTCCATCTGCCAGTGCACCAAGGAACAATTGATATATATGCGGGATCATTACCCCTCCCCCCGTTATTGGCGATGCAAGGTGATCGATTTCAGTAGTAAATGATGCCCTGCGCAGCGCGTATCGATTAAATCTCCTGCATTGCTCGATCACGATGCTGGTGGGGATTTTCGTTGGACTAACATAACCAGAATCCATCAGGATAATAAGCGCATCAACGATCTCACCAAAAGAATTCGAGCACAATTTATCGAAAGTCAATATATCGTCTATCGTTTTTGGAGCATACCCGTCATTGGACAACACATCAGAAACCGCAGACAAAGGAGAGTCGGAGAAGTCGACTTCTCCTCGTGGCACCTTAATCTTGGAAGGAATCTCGCCTCTGGGAACAACAAGCGTGAAGCTCATGCTCCTCCAGTTCTCGCGATGCTCTGCCGACAAAACAGGCAGCGCACCCTTCGCAAACACGTCACAACGGAACCTCGTGTTCATCATATAGTCCTTTACGGACTCCCTTGTGACTGGGTCGCGAATTCCATCCAGCAATTTCCTCCCCGTTTCACTAACACAAAAAGCATCAATGTTTTCCAACATTCGCGTCGACGCCACGAAATTCAACTGCGCGCCCACCAGCTGGCCAGCAACTTTCTCGAGAGTCGTGATTTCCCATTCGGCATTAAGATATTCGTGTGCGATATATTTATAATCATCGCTCAACGTATCGAGATGATGCGCTGCCATTGGATTTCCAGCAAGATATGTCGACTCGGACCTCAAAACTTCCCTGGCGAATGATATTGCGTCGCTTACAGCAACATCCGATTCAGACAAATTTCCCGATTTTCTCATATACAGAGCCATCAATTCACGCAGAGGAATTATTGGAGCCCAGCCAGGAAAGCAATTGTAGCTAATATAAACAATCCCGCCGACACGAAGCCGGCGATTAATTACATCAACTATAAAACCCCTGTTTTCATCGGAAATCCAGCTCCAGACACCATGCAGCACAATGAAATCGAATTCCGGGAGATCGTCACGAGTCGCGAAATTTCTAAATGACTCGTTGAATATATTCACATTCACCCCGGATGCATCGGCCATTCTTTTTGCCCCGGAGGCATGAATCGCATTGAAATCAACTCCCCAATAGCCCCCTTCATTTGCGGCAGCGTGGATGTTCATTGACACCCCCTGACCAAATCCGAGCTCGAGATAATTTATATTTTCTCCAGACGGATACTCCACCCCCGCAAACATGCATATCATCTTCAACATCGATGGATTAATTAATCTATTGTATCCATGCACATACGGCGTGCGAGAAAAATAGCCTTCAGACCACTTGTCGTAGTTCATGTGTGCGTACCAAAATAATCAATCAAAGTCCGTGCAGTCCGGCGCCGCTTTAAATCGGTCTGTCCTTTTAACCAAGACACGACACCACTTTGCAAGTGGTATCGAAGAAGAAGGGGTCGGCGAACTACAACGTATCCACTGCTGCGTCAGCCAAGGTTTTTGCCAGGGCGTCTACAGAAAATGTTGAAGACACGGCTATGGAATGAAGCGGCGAACAAGACGAGATCGTTTATCACAGTCACCGATTCCCTGCGATTGTCTTCAACTGCGCGGCAAGCGGCATCCGTTGCTGCGTGCCGTCGACGAGCGTGGCGCCGAACTCGAAGCGCCGATACAAAACGTCGCGACAAGGCTGCAGCCAATCACTCCTCTCCGAGGATGCGACGATCAAACCCGGTGACGGAAAACCGTCCGCATCAATTGCACGGTTTTCAGCCTCAAAGGCTGATATCCCGGAATGCGCCCGGATAAAGTGCGTATTCACCAAAGCAGCCGCACGAGTGAACATCCGCGCCGAGAATATCCATCACCCAATGGGCAGTTTTCACGACCCACATCGCATGCTGGTGCTTTCGTCATGCTTCGACCTTGTCCGGCGGCGCCTCGCGCTACCGAAACATGGGCTAAACGCCGGATATCAACGCGGTTGAAGGAACGCCTCGCCACATCGTATGACTGAACTGTCTCCGTTGCGGCCAACCGAGTTATCTCGTGAGCCTTACGACTTTCTCTCCGGACACTTGACTAACGTTCGAGCAGTTCCCTGCCTGAAGAAGATACGTCCCAGCCTGTCGTTGAACAAGACATTGAATTTGGGTATCATCGTTCCATGAACGGAACAATTGACCTCAACCAGATCGTGGTCTTCGTTCGGGTCATCCAAGCGGGAAGCCTGAGCGAGGCTGCGCGACGTCTGAACCTGCCGAAGTCCACCGTGAGCCGAAAAATCTCCGACCTTGAAGAACGGATCGGAGAGCGGCTCATTCAACGCACGACACGCAAGCTGAGCCTTACCGAGGCCGGCCGCGTCCTATTCGAACGCGTCAGCCCTGCCATGGGAGACATCGAAGAGGCGGAGAGCGCGGTGGCGGGAATGCGTGGGACGCCCCGCGGCCTGCTGAGGGTCGCGGCGCCCATGTCTTTTAACCCACTCAGGCCGATCATTGCCGAGTACCTCGTTCGCCATCCCGACGTCGCGGTCGAGTTGGTGTGCACCGATCGCCTTGTCGATCTCGTCGACGAGCGCTTCGACGTGGCGATTCGAGCGGGAGCACTCGTCGATTCGACCCTCGTCGCACGCAAGCTCGGAACAGCGCAGTTCATGCTCGTGGCGACGCCCGAGTACTGTGAACGCCATGGCGTCCCGAAAACACCTGCCGAACTGGCGAGCCACGCATGTATCACCCTCGGAGGCAAATCGACGTCGCTCGTCTGGCCCTTGGAATCAGGAAGCAAACGTACCGAGGTCCGTATTACGCCGCGACTGACGGTCAACGACATCGAGATGGTTCGAGTGGCCGCCCTCGCGGGCGTGGGAGTCGCGTGGTTACCCAAGGCCTTGTGCGCCGATGATCTCGACAGGAAACGCTTGCTGCATCTGCTTGTCGACTGGTCCTGGGGAGACATTCCCGTCTATGCGCTCTACCCGACGAGACGCCATCTTTCGCCCAAGGTGGTCGCTTTCATTGATCTGCTTGCCGAACGGATTCGATTGCACGATGCCTAAGCGCGCAGCTTTCGCGCCCACGCTCATACCCGTATGGCCATTAGCTTGCCGCACGCCACCCACAGATCGGACAGCGTGAACAAGGTCATGAGTTGTCCCGTGTTACTCCTCAGCCCGCGATAGCGAACCTTGGCGTAACCGGACTGACGTTTGATCAGTCTGAACGGGTGTTCGACCTTGGCTCGGAAGCCTGCCGTGATTCGCTCGGCCTGACCGATGAGCGCATCAAGCGACCTGCGTTGTCCACGGTACAACGGCGCCCCGACTTCATCTCCACGCGCGAGTTCTCGTCGGTCCGGGCATCCAGACGCTGGTGTACGCCCTCATCGCACACATCACCAAACGGGCAGATACCTCTCAATGCAGCAGGCGGTTGGCTTCGAGCACGTCGCTGACGTGACGCGACGTGCGCCGCACCGTGTACATCAGTGCGGATTCTGCGTCCACGCCAATGGCGCTTCCGTGCCGAAATATCGCTGGCTCTCTTTCTTGCTCCGGCACATTTCCGGGTAGCACCCTCCCGATGCATTCTTCGTCGAACTCGGGGCGCTGATTAGCGTCGCGTCCACCACCGTGCCCGCGCGCAGTATCCAGATCAGCCCGCGGCACCGCCCGGTTCATTTCGTCAGGGAATGCGCGCTTGCGGGTGCGCTTCGTCGGCAGGTTCAGTTCAAGGTCGGTTTGTTTCATGCCTTCCATGCGCCTTGGCTCGACGATTCATTGCAAGCATGCCCGGATGTGATTCGTGCGGGGTTTGCCTAACCGCCGAAACAGTCTCGTTTTGGCGCGGAAAATTCCGGTATGACATTGCCGTTATCAAGCGTCTTGCGCAGAGGCACGCGGCGATTGTTCCATGCATTAGAAAATGATTTCCGTATAGCCATATTTATTTCGCTCGTAAAGCCGACGATCATTTTCTCCATCGAATTGAGAGAGTCGGCGATGAAGCGAGGCGAGAGCCTGATCCACCGGTGTGACGATGCGTCGATGCGGAACCTGCGCGGCAAACAGGTTAGCGGCACTGGCGTGATCGGCGGGTTCGACAATTTCAACACCGAACGGACGTACAACGTCACATCGGCGCGCATGAATACCATCGACCTCGATGAGATGCATCGCGCTCGATGCGGTCGGGCGTTATCTCCAGGCACCGTTCTTCGGTCTGAGTCCGAGGCTGGTCAATCCAGTATTCGCGACACCTTCGTCGGTACGTCATGGTCGTGTCCGATGTGCCGATCGCGCGGACCGGTATCCAGTGCGCGGCGTCATGGCACGCGTCGCGCTTCCACTTTCATTTCGTCGAATTCGAGGATTTTCACCATGAGTCAGCTGTTCAATCCCGTCCGCGTCGGACGCTATACCCTGTCGAACCGCCTGGTGATGGCACCGATGACCCGCAGCCGCGCGCAGTTCGACGGCACGCCGGGCGACCTGGCCGCCGAATACTATGCGCAGCGCGCGAGTGTCGGCCTGATCGTCACCGAAGGCACGCAGCCATCGGACGATGGGCAGGGCTACCTGACGACGCCGGGCATCTATACCGGCGCGCATGTCGCCGGCTGGAAGCAGACCACCGATGCGGTGCATGCGAATGGCGGCCATCTGTTCATCCAGCTGATGCACGCGGGCCGCATGTCCCATCCGGACAACACGCCACATCACCGCCCGGGCGTCGGGCCTTCGGCCGTCGCACCAGGCGCGCAGATGTTCACGCCGACCGGCATGCAGGACATTCCGGCGCCGCGCGCGCTGTCGACCGACGAAGTACGCCGGACCGTCGCGGACTTCCGCGTGGCGGCCCGCCGCGCGATCGAGGCCGGCGCCGACGGCGTCGAGATTCACGGCGCGAACGGATATCTGATCCAGCAGTTCTTCGCGCCGAACGCCAACACGCGTACCGACGAATACGGTGGCCCGATCGCCAACCGCGCGCGCTTCGCGATCGAGGTCGCCACCGCGATTGCCAACGAGATCGGTGCGGACCGGACGGCGATCCGCTTGTCGCCGGGCACCGCGATGTGGGGTATCGACGAAGGCGCCGAAGGGCCGGACCTGTACCGTCATCTGGTCGCGCAACTGGACAAGCTCGGTCTCGCCTATCTGCACCTCATGCATCTGGGCAACGACGCGCTGCTGGCCGACATCCGTGCGCTCTGGAAGGGCACGCTGATCCTGAACCGCCCGGGCCGCTCGCGCGATCAGATCGGAGCCGACATCGAAGCGGGACAGGCCGATCTGGAAGCCTACGGCCAGATGGTGCTCGCCAATCCGGATTTCATCGCGCGCCTGCAGGTCGACGCACCGATGAACGACGCGGACCGCGCGACGTTCTTCGGCGGCACCGCGCAGGGCTACACCGACTACCCTGCGCTGCGTGAAGCCGCAGAAGAGAGAGTGCGATCATGAACTTCAGAAATACGATCCTGGCCGCAACGGCAGTTATCGCGATGAGCGGCTGCGCCACCGTCCAGACGCCCACCAAGGGCGATCCGTTCGAGGCTTTCAACCGCACTATGTTCAAGTTCAACGATACCGCCGACACCTATGCGCTGAGACCCGTCGCTAAAGGCTACCAGTGGGCGGTACCCGCTCCGGTACGCGCCAGCGTGACCAATTTCTTCTCGAATATCGGTGACGTCTATATTGCCGCCAACAACCTCATGCAACTACGTATCGCCGACGGCGTGGGTGACATCATGCGCGTGATGATCAACTCGGTGTTCGGCGTGGGCGGGCTGTTCGACGTCGCGACCGTTGCCAAACTACCCAAGCACACGGCCGACTTCGGTCTCACCATGGGCCACTACGGTGTGCCGTCGGGCCCGTATGTGGTTCTGCCTCTATTTGGGCCGAGCACAGTGCGCGACACGGTGGGCCTCGCGGGCGACTACGCCGGCAATCCGCTGACCTATGTGAGCCCGGACGAGCTGAGCTGGAGCCTCACCGGAGTGAATCTGATAAACACGCGCGCGACCCTGCTTGGCACCGGCGATGTGCTGAACGCTGCTGCGATCGACAAATATTCCTTCGTTCGTGATGCCTACCTGCAGCGCCGCCAGTCGCTGATTTCTGCCTCAGGCGGTCCCGGCGGCAAGAAGATGGACAGCGTTCCTGACTACAGCGGCGATGCGCAGCCGAAGTAAGACGTGCGTCGTGAATCTCCGGCTCGAATCGTGCTGACCTCGACCGACCAAGGGACCGACCTCGCCAGTGCGTCGACCTTTTGTCGGTTGCCGCGGGCGCAAGGCCGAGCACCCATCGCAGATGGGCCAAACGGCTTGAAACCGATCGTGCACGTCGTGACGGCGGCACGGTTGTCCGGTTGGTGTGGTGCTCGGACATGACCTATCTACCGGCGACAGTGACCGGTATGTGATTCCGACGCCTGCGGCCGCGTGCGGTCGCAGGTGCAATCCAGACGCTGTCGCGACTGATGCTGCTGTCCAGGTCATGTAGCTGGCTGCGGAATACGGCAATCGGTCCGGCCTTCATCATGCCCGGCAGTCCGTGGCAAACCGGGTTCGTCGATAGCTTTAATGGCAAGTCGTGTGACGAACTGCCGAATCGGGAACGGCTCCGCTGTCGCACAGAGACCAAGGTGCTCATCGTACGCTGGCTGCAGTTCGACAACGAGCGCCGCCTCATCGCGCATCTCGATCAACCTCCCGCCACGATCCGTCGAATCTGACTGGATTCCGATAAATATCGACGCGAGACTCATTGCCCGATTGTTCACAAACTTCCGCTTCAGGTCAGCGGCATGCGGTAGAGCGCAGCGCTGATGCTGCTACCGGTTCTTGTGACTCGTGAGTATGAAAAATGGACGGGAACCGTAGGATACCGAAAGGCGTCCGGGCGCAAGATCGACCACCATGATGGACTTCCGTCTGTTGACTACCCTGCCTCGATCGATTCGAGTCATGGTGCCCGGGGAAATCAGTTGGATTGGAACCGCGTACAGTTGCGACTTCCTGGGTCGGACATCCCCCGTCCGAATCATCGAATCACTCTCACTCGGACCGAGACATCGCTCGCCCAATGCGGGTGAGCTCACTGGGCCGAAGTACAACCATGCCTTGCGCCGTGGGGAGCGTCATGATGAGCGCACGTCCCACGGCATCGGCGTCGACGGGGCGGTAGTCAAGTGGAAGCATCGGTTGGACGAGACGACTCAGACAGGCCGCAAGCTTTTCTCCGATGCGTGTGGGTTGATTCAAGACACTTCGGTCTCCAAGCAGCAGGGACGGCTGTGCGATGACGAGTGCATCGAGAGGCAATCGTTCCAACGCCTCTTCCAATTCGCCTTTAACCTGATTGTAGAAGATGCGTGATCGTGCATTGGCGCTCACAGCACTAACCAGCGCAATACGCCGCGCGCCCGCCCGAACGCTCGCCTCGGCGACCGCCAGATTCGCAGCAAGATCCACGTCACGGAAAGCCTGTCGACTGCCGGCAGCACGAATCGTTGTGCCGAGCGCCAGGTAAACTTCATCCACCCTCATCAGTGGAGGGAGATGCCGGAAATCCACGATGTGGACCACCAGTTTCGAATCCTGAAGGCCGGGGGCACGTCGGGCGACCACGTGCACCTCGTCAACGGAATCGTCCGCGAGGAGAAATCGCAGGATCTCATGGCCGACGAGACCCGTTGCGCCGGCGAGGAGGATCTTGCGATGGCTCGCTCGTTTTTCTGAATTGGTGTCGATGTTCATCAGCTTGTGTGCATAGAACGGGCTCCTGCTTGCACGTTCTCGAGTTCGTGCGGCGGAGCCACTCATGACTGAAAATCTCTCACGAACGCCGAGTCCACGGTGCGTGTGTGCCAGACGCCGCCAACCGCCTGCTTTCGAGTCCGCTGTGCAACCTTCCGCCAGTGCAATGGCAAGTGCGGAATGGTCGAGACGGTGCGCATCGCGCGCAGCAGCGCAGGATGCAAAGCGTTCACGTCGCCGCTCCGGCCACGGGCGGCGGTTTTCGACTGCCCCGCTCACCACGAGTTTGAAAAGCGGGCCTGGGCCACTCGGGCGGAAGATCACTGGAGTGCGACCTTCTCCGCCACGTAGGCATACCGCCGGGCGTGTCATCGACCATTCGCCGGTAGAGATGGGGAATATGCCGACGCTGGCGAATCGCATCGGTGGAATCTCCGCCGCGATCAGCGACCATCATGAACGGTACATTCGTCGACACGTACGCACCCAGTTCATGAAGGTCATGCCAGCGGTCACTACGAAGCCATGAGGTCAGAGTGAAACGGCCTCACTTCACA
>NZ_LDWR01000135.1 GCF_001039005.1 Burkholderia cepacia | reverse complement strand
CCCCGTCTGGATGGGTGCTCGCCACGGATCGACGAGCCTGAGCGCCGGGTTACCGGGGCAAGGCCAGCATAGGCTGCCAAGTGGGCAGCCGAAGCGAAGACTTTGTGGGCAACTTCGGTCAGGAGTCTGGCGGCGGTCCTGACGCCGACTCCCGGCATGCTGGTCAGGACCGGCCAAAGAGGGTGCGCAAGCACCAGTCGTTCAACTTCGGCAGCGACCTCGTCGCGTTGCTGACGCAAGGCCGCAAGCTGCTGGGCCAAACGGGGCATGACGATGGTGGCGGCTTGCGTGCCAGGCACGGTCACGGCTTGTTCGCTCAGTGCCTGAACGATCTCG
>NZ_LDWR01000134.1 GCF_001039005.1 Burkholderia cepacia | reverse complement strand
AAACGAGGAGTAAGCGGGGGGTATCGGGGGCGGTGAACCGGGGCGACGTCGCGCGTCGCCCCGGCGCAAATCTCAGAGATAGTACGCAGTGCTCGTCATGACTTTCGACGCGGCGCGCATCAGCATCCGCGCGGGCAGCGGCAGCTCGATCCCGCCGGCGTCGGTCGCGGCCTTGCCGTGCTTCACTTCGTCGATGCGCATCTGGTCGACGATCGCACGCGACGCGGTGTCGGTCGCCGGAAGCTCGGACATGTGGCCTTCGAGATGACTCTCGACCTGCCGCTCCGTCTCGGCCATGAAGCCGAGGCTGACCTTGTCGCCGAGCGTGCCGGCCGCCACGCCGATCGCGAGCGCGCCGGCGTACCACAGCGGGTTCAGCAGGCTCGGGCGCGAGTCGAGCTCCTTCAGGCGGTGCGCGGTCCACGCGAGGTGGTCCTCCTCCTCGCGCGCAGCCTCCTCGAACATCGCCTTCGCCGACGACGTGCGCGCGGTGAGCTTCTGCGCCTGGTAGAGCGCCTGCGCGCAGACCTCGCCGACGTGGTTCACACGCATCAGCCCGGCGGCATGCGACCGCTCCGCGGGCGTCAGTTCGACGGCCGGCGCCTCGGCCGGCACGGGCACCGGGCGGCTCATCCGGCTAATGCCGGTCAGCGATCGCAGGCCGCGATCGAATTCGCTGATCAGTTCATCCAACACCATCCTGTTCTCCTGGCTGCGTGTGCTGCCGCGAGCGGCAAGGGCACGAGTCCGCTGCGTAACCGACTTGATTATTCAGCGGAAATTGCGGTTAACCCGTGATTTTAACCATTGTTGCATAAAGGAAACATGGCGGCCTTGCGCTACGCCATTTCGCTTTGTGGCAAAAAACGGTTTTGCTACATTACGTGCGACTTCTTGCGAAGTTGATGGGGCCCGTCAACAGAACATAACTATCCGCCCCGCCAAAAAAATTCAGTGATTCTTGGAGATCCGTTAATGAAAAAGTCGCTTCTCGCGCTCGTCGCGCTGGGCGCGTTCGCTGGCGCTGCCCATGCGCAAAGCAGCGTGACGCTTTACGGCATCATCGATGAAGGCCTGCTCTTCAACAACAACGCAGGCGGCAAGCATCTGTACAGCATGGCCAGCGGCGTGATGCAAGGCAGCCGCTTCGGCATGCGCGGCACCGAAGACCTCGGTGGCGGCCTGAAGGCGATCTTCACCCTCGAAAACGGTTTTGACGTGAACAGCGGCAAGCTCGGCCAGGGCGGCCTGATGTTCGGTCGCCAGGCTTACGTCGGCCTTTCGAGCCAGTACGGTACGGTCACGCTGGGTCGTCAATACGACTCCGTCGTCGACTTCGTCGGCCCGCTCGAGGCAGGCGACCAGTGGGGCGGTTACATCGCCGCTCACCCGGGCGACCTCGACAACTTCAACAACGCGTACCGCGTGAACAACGCAGTCAAGTTCACGAGCCAGACCTACGGCGGCTTCTCGTTCGGCGGCCTGTACAGCTTCGGCGGTCAAGCCGGCCAGTTCTCGAAGAACCAGGTCTGGTCGCTCGGCGCAGGCTACAACAACGGCCCGCTGGTCTTGGGCGTCGGCTACTTGAACGCACGCACGCCGAACCAGTTCGGCGGCATGTTCAACAACGGTTCCGCGTCTTCGTCGGTCTCGTCGCCGGTCTACGGCGCGTACGCGAACAATGCGAACACGTACCAGGTCATCGGTGCGGGCGGCGCATACACGTTCGGCGCAGCAACGATCGGCGCGACGTACTCGAACACGAAGTTCAAGGGTTTCTCGGCCGGTCCGTTCGTGAACCAGACCGCAACGTTCAACAACGCCGAAATCAACTTCAAGTATCAGTTGACCCCGGCGTTGATTCTCGGCGCAGCGTACGACTACACGCAAGGCAGCAAGATCGACGGCAATTCGGCAGCCAAGTACCACCAAGGCTCGCTGGGCGTCGACTACTTCCTGTCGAAGCGCACCGACGTCTACGCGATCGGCGTGTACCAGCACGCATCGGGCAGCGTGCTCGACGCGAACGGCGACGTCATCAAGGCAACGGCATCGATCAACGGTCTCGCTGGGTCGAGCACCAGCAACCAGGTCGCAGCGCGCGTCGGCATCCGTCACAAGTTCTAATCAGCTTGCCTGACAAGCCGCAGCATATTGAAGGCGCCTTCGGGCGCCTTTTTCTTTTCCGGCGCGGCAGCAGGGCCCGGCGCGCGGCGGTTCGGCCGGTCGCGTTGCACGCGTCGCGGCGCTCCGCGCCCGTCCGTTGCGTCGAAACGCGCGGCCGGCCGCCTTCCCCCTCGGGAACCCTCCGCTTCCGATCAGCGCCGCAACCAAAAAAGCCCGGCACGAGCCGGGCTTCTTCGTTCGACCGCGCGTTCCGACGCGCCGTTACGCGCGTCCGTCGCGTAGCTCGCGCCGCAGGATCTTGCCGACGTTCGTTTTCGGCAGCTCCGTACGGAATTCGACCAGCTTCGGCCGCTTGTACCCGGTGAGCCGCTCCTTGCAGTACGCAAGGATGTCCTTGTCGGTGAGCGCCGGGTCCTTCTTCACGATGAACAGCTTCACGGCTTCGCCGGAATGCTCGTCCGGCACGCCGACCGCCGCCACTTCGAACACGCCCGGATGCGACGCCACGACGTCCTCGACTTCGTTCGGATACACGTTGAAGCCGGATACGAGAATCATGTCCTTCTTCCGGTCGACGATCTTCACGTAGCCGCGTGCATCCATCACGCCGACGTCACCCGTCTTGAAGAAGCCGTCCGGGAACATGACCTTCGCGGTCTCGTCCGGCCGGTTCCAGTAGCCGGCCATCACCTGCGGCCCGCGGATGCAGATCTCTCCGGGCTCGCCGAGCGCAACGTCGTTGCCGGCGTCGTCGCGGATCGCAACTTCCGTCGACGGCAGCGGCAGACCGATCGTCCCGCTGTATTCGGTCGCCGTCACCGGGTTGCAAGTCGCCACCGGCGACGTTTCGGACAGCCCGTAGCCTTCGATGATTGCGGTATGGGTCTTTTCATACCAGCGCTTCGCGACGCCTTCCTGGATCGCCATGCCGCCGCCGTTGGCGATCACGAGCTTCGACAGGTCGAGCTGGCTGAATTCGGGATGGTTCAACAGTGCGTTGTACAGCGTGTTGACCGCCGGAATCGTCGAGATCTGGTAACCCTTCAGCTCCTTGATCATGCCGGCGATGTCGCGCGGGTTCGGGATCAGGATACCCATGCCGCCCGTGCGCATCGTCAGGAAACCGCAGACGGTCAGCGCGAACACGTGATACAGCGGCAACGCGACAACCGTCACGAACTGTTTCACCTCCGGGTACTTCTCATGAGCCGGATGGTGCCAGGCACCGGCCTGCAGCACGTTCGACACGATGTTCCGGTGCAGCAGCGTCGCGCCCTTCGCGACGCCGGTCGTACCGCCCGTGTATTGCAGGAACGCGACATCGTCGGGGCCGATCTTCTGCGGCTTGAACGCCTGCCGCGCGCCTTCCGACAACGCGGCCTTGAAGCGCGTGAACGACGGAAGCTGCCACGCGGGCACCATCTTCTTCACGTTGCGCACGACGTAATTGACGAGCCATCCCTTGATACCCAGCAGGTCGCCCATCGATGCGACGACGACATGCTTGACGGCCGTATTGGCGATGACGGCCTGCAGCGTCGACGCGAAATTCTCCAGGATGACGATCGCCTCCGCGCCACAGTCCTTCAGCTGATGTTCGAGCTCGCGCGGCGTGTAGAGCGGATTGACGTTGACGACGGTGTAGCCGGCGCGCAGTACCGCGGCAATCGCCACGGGGTACTGCAGCACGTTCGGCATCATGATCGCGACGCGCGCGCCGCGCGCGAGGCCACGGGATTGCAGCCACGCGCCGAACTGGCGCGACAGCGTGTCGAGTTCACCGTAGGTGATGCCCTTGCCCATGCAGACGAACGCCGTGCGGTCGCGATACTGCCGGAAGCTTTCGTCGAGCAGGTCAGGGACAGAGGGGTAAGGAGACGCGTCAATTTCGGCTGGAACGCCGGGTGGGTACGATTTCAGCCAAATTTTGTCCATACCGCGCGTCTCCTCACAGATTTTCGAATGGTCGTGCTAAAACGCATCGTAACGGCTCGCCCGTCCCGATACAACAGGGTTAGATGTCCACTTCGAACTTCCGTCGAAATTCGTCTGATCATACGGGGGGGGAGGGTATTCGATCAAATCCGCTCAACTTCGACAAGGCAATCGTAAAACGTCGCCGAATTGCCGAGATCGGTCAGCGCCTGGCTCGTCACCTCGTTTGCGTTCCTGCCGTCCGGCGACAGTTTCTTCCACCAGATCGACAGCCCGACAACGAGCCCCGCGCGTGCGCGATCGGTAATTCTCGCGAGTGCCTGCATCGATCCACGGTCGTTGAAGATGCGGACGACGTCGCCCTCCGCGATACCGCGCGCGTCGGCGTCGGACGGGTGGATGTCGAGATGCGGCTCGCCTTCCGTCGTACGCAGGCTGTCGACGTTCACGAACGTGCTGTTCAGGAAGTGACGGGCCGGCGGCGAAATCATCGCGAGCGGATAGCGTGCGGCAAGCTCGGGCGCGGCCTCGGCCGATTCGAACGGCGGCAGGTAGTCTGGAACAGGGTCCATGCCCATCTGCTCGAGCCGTGCGCTGTAGAACTCGCACTTGCCGGACGGCGTGCGGAAACCGCCATTCGCGAACGGCGCGTCCGGCAGCTTGAGCTTCAGCCAGCCGGCCCGCTTCAGCGTATCCCAGTCGCTGTCGAGCGCCGGATCGTCCCACCGGAGCGCCGCGCGCGCGACCTCTTCGTCGCTTTGATAGAGCGCGGGCTCGTCGAGCCCCATGCTGCGCGCGATGCCGCGGAAGATCTCCGTATTCGGCCGTGCGTCTCCCACCGGCGGAATTGACGGCAGGTTCGCCATCACGTAGGTATGGCCGTACGATTTGTGGACATCCAGATGCTCGAGCTGCGTGGTAGCCGGCAATACAATGTCGGCGAAATCGACGGTATCTGTCTTGAAATGCTCGAGAACGACCGTGAACAGATCGTCGCGCGCGAACCCCACCGCGACCTTCGAAGAATCCGGCGCGACGGCCACCGGATTCGAGTTGTACACGATCACCGCCTCGACCTTCGGCCCGAACGTCGCGTCGCCCGGGTGCAACAGCGCGTCGCCGATCGCGTTCATGTTGATGATGCGCGGCAGCTTGTGCGGCCAACCCGGCATCAAATCCGGGCGCAGCAGCGCCGACTGGTTCACCGGCGCGGATTCCGACGACGAGAGCAACAGCCCGCCGGCCCGATCCCGCCACGCCCCCGTCAGTGCCGGCAGGCTTGCGATCGCACGAACCGCGTTGCCGCCGCCTCGTACGCGCTGCATGCCGTAATTGAGACGAATCGATGCTTTGCGGGTGGCGCCGTATCGACGCGCAAGGTCGACCAGCTCCGACACGTCGATGCCGCAGATCTGCGCAACGCGCTCCGGCGGATAGGACATCGCCCGCTCCTTGAGCGCGTCGAAGCCGAGCGTATGGCTGGCGATGTAGTCGTGATCGAGCAGACCTTCAGTCATTAGCACGTGCATCATGCCGAGCGCAAACGCGCCGTCGGTACCTGGCTTCAATGCGATGTGCTGATGGCATTTCTCTGCTGTCAGCGAGCGGTACGGGTCGATCGCGACGAGACGTGCGCCGCGGCGCTTTGCTTCCTGCGCACGCGTCCAGAAGTGCAGGCTCGACGCGATCGGGTTCGCGCCCCATATCAGAATCAGCTCGCTTTCCTCGAAATGCTCAAGGTGCATGCCAAGGCTTCCACCGTATGTGTAACGAAGCCCCGCCGCGCCGGCCGCCGCGCAAATCGTGCGCTCGAGCCGTGATGCGCCGAGCTTGTGGAAGAAACGCTGGGCGATGCCCTCGCCCTGCACGAGTCCCATCGTCCCCGCATAGCTGTAGGGCACGATCGCTTCCGGTGCACGCACGGCGATTTCCCCGAGGCGACTGCCGATCTCGTCGAACGCTTCGCTCCAGCTGATCGGTACGAAGCGCCCTTCCCCCTTCGCGCCGACACGCTTCAGCGGAACCGTGAGGCGATCGGGATGATGAACACGATCGGCGTATCGGCTGACTTTCGTGCACAGCACGCCTTGCGTCGGCGGATGGTCCGGGTCGCCCGTCACCTTGATCGCCTTGCCGTTCTCGACGGTCACACGCATTGCGCACGTGTCCGGACAATCGTGCGGGCAAACGGCCCGGGCTACCTGTGTGGCGGCGTTCATCGTTTTGAATGCAGAGATGGGGATTTGCAAATTTTACGTGGACGCGCCGAATAAAGCGTTCATTTCGTACGGATCTTGGCCTATTTGACCGTGAAGAGCGTTGGGAGGAGCGGGGGAGTTTCAGTTGCGACGCATGTCTTCGCGGGGAGCGAACTGCGCGGCGAACTCTGCGTTCGTCGTGGACGATGGAAAGATGACCATGCATGACAGTGTTTGCCGATACATAGGGAGAGTGCAGATTTGATCGAGGATGGGATCAATATGCCAGTAAATCGCGAAACATATCGGCCATTGAGGGGATTCGGCGACGCAATAGGTTGCGCTTGAGAGAGTGTGGCCTAGGCGGTGAGAACCTCGCCCGGCCCACGTGCATTTCGGCCGCCGAAATGCAAAAACCCCCGCCTTTCGGGCGGGGGTTTCTGGCTTAGGGAGCCTGACGATTACCTACTTTCACACGGGAATCCGCACTATCATCGGCGTAGAGTCGTTTCACGGTCCTGTTCGGGATGGGAAGGGGTGGGACCGACTCGCTATGGTCATCAGGCAAAGAGGGTTGTCGCGTTGCTTCGCAGCGCGACCAATCTTGGAAGAAGCAGTAATTTTGGGTTGTGTGTATCACACACGAGAATCCAACTTGTCGCTCTGGATCCTGCAGCCAGTGCTGTCGCACGGCGCCGATCTACAAGGCAGACTTGTTATAGGATCAAGCCTTACGGGCAATTAGTATCAGTTAGCTGAACGCATTACTGCGCTTACACACCTGACCTATCAAC
>NZ_LDWR01000133.1 GCF_001039005.1 Burkholderia cepacia | reverse complement strand
TCGACCGCGATCAACACGCTGTCGACGTCGACGGCGGCCGGCCTCAGCTCCCTGTCCACCGGCCTGAGCACGACGAACAACAACGTGGCCTCGCTGTCGACAGGTGTGACGAACATCAACAACCAGTTGAGTCAGCTGTCCACGTTGATGACGACGAATACGACGAACGCCGCCGGCGTCGCGGCCGACATGAACGGTACCGGCTCCGACAAGCCGACCGTCACAGCGGGCTCGAACTCCGTGGCGATCGGTGCGAATTCGACGGACGGCGGCCGCTCGAACGTGGTGTCGGTCGGCAGCGATACGCAGCAGCGCCAGATCATCAACGTGGCGCCGGGCACGCAGGGCACCGACGCGGTCAACGTGAACCAGCTCAATGCGGTGCAGTCGACGCTGTCGACGGCGCTGTC
>NZ_LDWR01000132.1 GCF_001039005.1 Burkholderia cepacia | reverse complement strand
GTCCGTTTGTTTCATGCCCTACGTCTCGATGGCTCACTGCAAGCACAGACAGATGATGGTTGTGCAGGGTGTGCATGCTCCATGTGGCCAGCATGGCACGGCCGTCGGCGATTTGCGCAAGCGCGACGCGCTGGAGCAACCCAGTGAAGGAGCAGTACGAGCCAGATCAAGCCATCGGACCGTTGGTCGGTGGCCGCCTGTCCAAGTCGCGTCGTTATCCCAAGTGTCGTTCGTAATAGCGCCGCGTCAACGCGATCCGGTACTCGGGCGGCATCGGACGCGCGGTATCCGGCGACCAGCCGCCGCCCCCGTAACTGCCGCCACACATCGCGCACCGATACGGCGACTCGAGCAATCGGACATTCACGACATACGGCGCCTGATAGCCGCAGCGTCGGCACGCGGTTTCCAGCGCACGAGCATGCGCCGGGCAGGTGTGGATATTCAGCATCTGATGCAGCACGCTGTGATAGCCGCGCGCGATGCACCGCCGGCAGTGCCGAAACAGCGGGCTGTAGCGGCGCCGCTGGCTCGGATGCAACAGGGCGATCTGAAGCGGCGCGAGCGGCAGGCCGAGCGTGCGGTGCAGTCTCGCGACGTTGACCGCGCCGAGTTGCGGCACCACGCCTTCGTACGGATCGATGTCCGGGCCCATCAAGCGCGCGACGACGTGGCCGGGCAGCGCGTTGACGGTCTCGACCTTCCATAAGATCGAGACCAGCGATTCGCACGGGTCGAGCCAGCGCGGATTGAACACGTAGCCGAGCGACGGCGTCAGGGTCTGCTCGTCGAGCGTCAGGATCGGCAGGCGCGGCGGCCGCAGCGCGGGCCCGCTACGCGGTGACGAGGACGCGGCCGGTCGCATGGCGGGACTGCACGTAACCGCATTGATGCACCGCGTGCGCCCACAAGGCCGGCGCCGGGCAGTAGCCGGCCGCGTCCTGCAGTTCGCTGTCTTTCAGCACAATTTCGACCGCACGCGCAAACGACTCCATCGGAATCTCGAGCGCGCCCGGCAGGCTGGCCCGGTGGTGCGCCGCCTCGAACGTGTGCCAGAGTGTGCCCGCGTCGTCAACCAGCCGATAGCCCGCGTCGAACGCTTGCGGAACATAAAAGCGCGTAAAGCTCCAGGCGCTGCCCGCCGGATACGCGGTCTGGTCGTAGCCGTTCAGGCAGGTTGCCACGTCGTCGACGTGGCGGATCCCGTAAAACGCCAGCTCCTCGACCATCAGGCGCGCAACGATCTGCGTCTTGCCGGCCATCTGCAACGCAGTCTTCTGTGCGAGCAGTTCCTGTTGGCCGACGAGAAAGGTCAGCAGCTTGATCTGCTGCCGGTCGAGCGCGTCGTGGACGTCGCGCAGCCATTCGTATTCGTTCTCGTTGTAGCGTTGCGCTTCGTCGCAGAACAGCAGCACGGTGCCGCTGCCGGCGCGGGCGGCCGCCTCACGGATGCGCAGCGTCAGGCGCATCCGCTTGGCCGAATTGGTGCCCGCGTTGGGCGCGTGATCGCCGACGGCCTCGAGCAGGTTGACGAAGAACGGGCCTTCGGCATGCCACGGCTTGTGCTCGCATTGCGCGTGGTAGCTGGTGATCTTCGGGAGGTCGCGCGCCAACAGCAAGCGCAGATATTCGATCGCGCGCGTCTTACCGATCCGCGACGGCCCATAGATGAGCGCGCCCATGATGCGGTACCGCAGACACTTGGTGACGAGCGCGTAAAACGCTTCGATCGCGGGCGTGGCGATGCGGTAGTTGCCGGTCGCCAACGGATGCAAGGGGATCGATGGGACGCGGAATCTGCAGCGACATAAGACACCTCCCGGGGTTAAAAGACCTGGCCCGTCCCGATCGCGAGTTTGCGTGAGCGGGCTGGCATTCGCGGTGGGGCTTCCGTGGTGGCCGGCGCCGCGGCTGAATCGGACGCCGTCAGTATCACGGGACCGGGCGGCGTCCGGCTGGTGGGCGCGGCCGCGAGAATCCGCACCGCTTGCGCGAGCTCGGAGGCCGCCTTGCGCGATTGCCTGGCCTCGCCGAGTTTGCGCTGCACGTACGCCTCGATCGGATTGGCGCCGTGTGCCGCGCGAGCGCGACGCTTGCCGCGCAGCTTCTGTATTTCCTGCCGAAGTTTGAGATTGTGCGGCACGACGCGCCAGGCCCACTGCGCCTCGAGCACGCCCAGCTCGGCGCCGTCGGCCAGGAACGCGCGCACGCAGCGCAGATCGTCCGCGTTCAGGTAGATCAGCAACGCACGCCCGATCAGCTGCGGGCTGCAGGCGAGCACCGGGTTGGTATAGCGCACGCCGTACAGATTGATGTGCGGGCGCACGCCCTGTTCGAGATAGCCCCGCACCCGGCAACGCTTTGCCGCTTGCATCAGGCACAGGATGCGACGACGGGGTTCGGGCAACCAGGTCAGCAGTGGATGCTGGCCGCGCACGCAATACGCCATTGCCTCGAGCGGCGTGACGTGGTTCAGGCCCGCATGCGGCGTGCCGTGATAGCGGGCGATCGCATAGTCGACCAGTTCCTCGAGTTCGTCGAGCGACACGTACAGGCGCAGGTTGCCTTTCGGGTCGGCCAGCGCCCGGCGCAGGTCGTGCGGATGCGCGCCGGTGTAGCCCGGCAGGCGCGACGACAGGCGACTTGCGATCGTGCCGAAGAAGCGCTCGATATAGGGCCGCTCGTCAGGATGGTATTTTGGGCCCGCATCGACGCTGCAGCCGACGAATTCGCATAACGCGGTCAGCGTGTCGGCCGCGAGGTTCGCCTTCGCGTTGTCGAGCTTGATCCACTCCCAGGTCACGTAGGCGAGCTCGGGCAGCCGCTGCGACGCAAAACCGTCCTGCGGTTCGACCGCCAGGCCCGGGATTGTGAAGGTACAAGCGGGGTGCGGCTCGAGCGCCTGCTCGATGGTCTTGATGACGTCGTAGCGGCTGTACTCGCGGGCCAGCACCAGGTGATGGCCGAGCACCACGCGCGTGCACACGTCGAGGATCACCAGCAGCCAGACGCGCTCGATCTCGAATTCGTGCGCGAATCCCAACGGATCGCGCACGACGACCTTCAGTCGGATATCCAGCCGGTGGCCGTCGAATTCGACGACCTGATACGGACGACGGGCAACCGGCGCGGCGGCCTCGTCGGGGTGTGGCAGGCCTTTGAGGTGTGCGGCGCCGGCCGCGCGGGCCGCGGTGCCGAAGCCACGCAGCAGTTCGGTCTTGACGCGCGCCGACAGCGAGCGGATCGCGTGGCCCGCCGTATTGAACGGGTAATCGGCGGCCGTGAGGCCGACTTGCCGACACTGCTGCAGAAACGCCGCGTGCAGTGCCTGCAGGCCCCGCAGGCGGGTGCGCAAGTCGCCGTCGGTGGGCCGTTGCTCGAGCGTCACCCGGCGTTGCTTGAGCTGCAGCCGCAACCAGCCGGCAAGCACCGGATAGCGTTCCAGCAATTGCGTTAGCGCGCCCACCATGCCACGGCTGCCGCGCTCGCTGCATTGCGTGACGGGCTGCATGCGCACATACTCCGCAACACGCACGTGGGCAACGAGCGCCCGGTAGCCGTAGATCCGTCCATCGGGATGCGGTGCGAGTCCACGCTCCAGCAGCCGATAGAGTTGCCGCCGATTGACGCCGGTCGCGGCTTCGATGTCGTGCACGGCATCGCCGCGCGCGTAGCGCTCGATCGCCTGCATGCGTACCTTGACGGGCTCGGCGATGGCCGGATCGAGCCCGGTCCACGCCAACGTCGGCCAGGTCGTGACGTTGAGCGACTGGAATGCGGGTTTGCGGCGATTCATGATACGGTGTCGCTCGCGACAAAAGACGTGAGCAACGATAGCGCCTCGGTGTGCAACGCAGGCGCCTGAATGCGCCCGGCGTGCAGCAGACTGAACACCGCGGCGCGGACCGGCATCGGATCGCCGGTTGAGAACGCGCGTTCGATCGCGAGCAACGGTTGGGGGTGCGCGACGAAACGCGTGATGTCGTCGAGGAGCGATTCGGACAGCAGCCCGCGTGCCGCGATGAGGCACGGCAGCATGCGTTGCCAGTTCTCACCCCACACGCGCGACGCCGCGAGCTCGGCCGGCGCGATGAGCCGCACCGTCATCGCGTCGGCCGCGATCGGCGCCTGCGGCTGGCCGTCGGGCATCGCCATCGGGTCGGGCAGGACGATTAATTCCTGACAGTCGACGTAGCGCACCCAGAAGTCGGCGAGGATCCGCTGTCCGTCCAGCCTCACATAGCCCGGTCGCTCGCAAAAGGCGCGCACCGCCGGCTCGGACTCGAGTACGAGCCACTGCGCGAGCGCCGGCCGTCGATACAGCGTGACACGACGGGCGAGCTTGGGACTGAACGTCTCGAAGCGATGCGCACCGCGCGGCCGCACGACCACGACCGGCGCAATCGGTGGGGAATGTTCCATAAGATCAAGGCCTTACGGACGGGATTCGAAGTCTAGGACGCGAATTGACGAATTTAATTCGGACTTATGCAAATTGACGTGTTTATTTTGATGAGACTGCCAATAAAATTGTCAATTGAAGCATCGAAGGCCTTGTGCAGCGGACGTCCCGAGTTGACATCTTTGCTTTGTCCTACGGAAGTTATCGGATGAAATACTACACAATACGTATCAAATG
Organism: Burkholderia cepacia; assembly: GCF_001039005.1. GTDB lineage: Bacteria > Pseudomonadota > Gammaproteobacteria > Burkholderiales > Burkholderiaceae > Burkholderia > Burkholderia theae. The sequence goes on along the minus strand of NZ_LDWR01000132.1, from coordinate 5,150 downwards.
CCACATTCCTGTCAAAGTCGACATCTCCGCTGTCAGAACACCTTCTGATGGTGCTACTTGTGGTTTCCTCGCGCACAGTCTCGTGAAACATCGACACCAAATACGTTACAAATGCCCGAAACGCCTTATGCAATAAGGCTTTCCAATATTCGATACGGCACCCAGAATTGTTTCACGGCGACGCGGCAGCCGGTCGCGTGCACCCAAGGCTCCTCAGTGCGATGGACAACCCCTCCAGACCGCGAGAAAGGAGAACTCAGAAGCTTGCTACATAGTTAGGCGATCCACAAACCGCTGCCCCCAACTAACCCCTGTTGCGTTTCAACGGGCGCGAATCGCTATTTTGGACAGGCATTGTGGTATTTGTGCCGACGAAAATGAAGTAACCTCTCGCATCGAGGGGCTGTTTAGCGCATGGCCTCCCAATTTACGGGTCGGAACGTCAAAGCCCTGACAGCACGCGGCTCGGATACGACATCCAGATGTCGGCTTCCCGGTACCATATGGTACCGGGAAGCCCCGAGCAGGGACACGAAGGACGACTGTTAGTTGCGTCGATGCAGATCGGAATTGCACATTTGCATTGCAAGACCGATGGAACGCAATCTCCCTTACATACTCGCGGTATCCCGACCAGCCTGCACCACAGCGAGGCTGACTTACAACGTCTCGGTACTGCTCGTAAGCAGGGTCGCTATAGTTCCAGCATCAGTATTTGACTTACCTAATCGGTTGTCGTCTGACTCAAGCACCACATAGCGACGACCGTAGGACCTGACGATACGAAGTCGAGAACTGCCCGGCCAGTTGCTAGCTGTGAAGCTTCAACAAGTTGTATCAGTGGCTCATCCGGGAATGAGTGTGGGAATTTGGAAGTTGCCCCCAGTTCCCTAGCCGGATGGACGCTCATCCGAATGCCCGATTCAGCTTTGTACGTCGATTTCAGACGAGTCAGGAGATCAACAAGCGGGGTTAAATGTGCCGCAAGCTTGTTTCACGACGTTGACGTAAAGGAAATTAATTGTGTCCGCAAATTTCCTCTACGTCTCAGCGCGTGTTCCGGGACCTACACGGCGTCGCTATGATATAAGACATTCGCATAGCAGGATCGCTGCGCCAAGCTGGGTTTCAGCGGACGTTACGCCCACGTGCGTCCGGCTGGCGCAAGCCGGCCCTACGGAACGCTTGCACCCCGACGTGCAAGGGGATGCGCGGCTTGGCCGGCGCGCCGAGTGATCCGCGTCCCACACCGGCGAGATGCTGGCATCCGGTGCCAAGTAGGTCGGGAATGCGCGCCGTTGCCTGGTGACTGATCGCCCCCCCCCTGCGTGCGCTTAGCGGCACCGCGCCGTCGTTAACGGTCGTGCGTGCCTGCGTGAGTGGTCGGCGAGGCCCCTGCTGAAGGAGAATCGCCCTGCGTGCGCCGCGCGACCTCGCGGTGTCAGTACCTGGCTCCGCGCTGGTGCCGGATCTTCAAAATCGTCACCGCTTCGTCATCGCCCCGGTACCGCACCATGTAGCCGGTATCGCCGAAGTCGATCAGCCATTCACGGAATGCGACATCGAGGTCGTCCACCGGCCGTCCGAGCCGCGGCTGCGCGATCAAGACGCTGACGCCCGCGCGAATCGCCTTGATCGCGCGCTGCGCTAACGTTCGGTCCTGATCCGTGAGATATCGGTGCAGGCAGACGATGGCCTGATGAGCGGTTCGTGTCCAGGTCAGCCGTGGCGCGCTGGCGGCTCCACGCCCTCACCGGCCTCGAGCTTCGCGAGGTACGTGTCCATCTCCGCGTGGGTGACGTGCAGACTGAACGACTCGCGCTTTTCTTCGCGCGCAACGTACTGCGCGATCGCCTCGCGCATGATCCAGTGGGGCGTGCGCCGACGCTGCTTTGCCAGATGCCGGACCCGGCCCCGTAGTGACGCATCGAGTTTGATCGAGGTTGCCATAGCAAAAGGTATCCAGAAGTATTACCTGTTATCAGTGATATGCAGCAGGACGAACTCCGGCAAGGTCGTCGACCGCAATCGATGTCAGGGAGGCCTCAGCCGGACCAAGATTTCGGCGTCCGGCACATACCGATCCTATCAATTCCGTGTGCGCACGGCGACAGGGGCGCCGTCGATTCGGATTAGCTCACCTTTGTGGACACTGGGTGTGGGCCGGTCGGCGTCGCGGCGGGCGCACCGAAAATCGGGGCGACCACCGGCGCACTACCGAGCTCAACGTTACTATGACGGCGAGTCGACGCCCCGTTGGATTGAGAGGCCACGGCTGCAGGTAGCTTGTCCGAACGACGTAGCCAGGCCGACACGCCAGAACTCAAAGTGGACATAGGAAGCAACGATGCGACCGTGGCCCGCCTTCCGATCCGCCCGCGCGGACACTCGATCAGACGCTCAACGTCCACAGTATGGATCATCGCCCTGCGGGCTGGATTTGTGTTTGAGCCCCCAGCGCCGAAAAGCTAGTGGCAGCGCAGACCCCTCGATGGGGGCTCGATAGAGGTCACAGCTATTAATCTGTCCTGCGCCGACTGCCGGTATCCTTTGACCTCGACGATCAAAGTCCCGGTCTCCATGGTGGCGATCAGGTCGATTTGGCAAACAACTATTGAGCTGTCGCGTACAGTGCCCCACGAGTCGGCGATGATCGCTATGCCCCCCTCTCTCGCTTCGAGAGTCGGCCCGAAGCATCCGAGTTGAAAACATCGATTGACACCGCACTCTCTTCGATTAGCCGCAAATTTCTCATGCGAACGAGGCTCACGATGACACCGCATCGGTGCCGTCCGCGTGGCTCGACGGAAAGGACGGGACACACCAAGGGGTTGAGCAAAGCTACTGATGTTTGGCTTCCCCGGTGCGACGCGGGGCGATTCGGCTGCCCATTCTCCACGTGGAGAATAGCGCATATGGACGCGATGCAAATTAGCCCCCCCCCAAAAAACCGATCCCATTGATTGGCCAACAGATTGGAACGCATCGGATCCGAGGCCGGCGCTACCGAGGAAGTCTCTACGTGGAGACTCGATTGTAAGTTTCCGTGGAGAGTCGCCCCTACCACTGAATGAAAACTCGCATCGATCGTTCAGGGGGCCGTACATCTCAGAGCCTCCATTCTCCACGTGGAGAATTTCTCGGGCCAAGCCGCCGGTCCACTGATGCGCCGGCCTACACTTTCGAAGATCGGGGGAGTCGTCGCTTCGCCCCAGGATTCCCCACGTGAAGAATGATCATTCATTGTTTAATAATACAATCTGTTTGCATTTCTTTACATTGTCGGCTAAGATCCATCTGATCTATTCGTTCTCCACGTGGAGAACGCGCGGCCGATGTTTGCGCTGACGGACCGATTTGGGAGATTCCAATATGGGCTTGGTATTCGCCGTTGCAAATCAGAAGGGTGGAGTTGGGAAGACGACGACCACTATAAATTTGGCCGGTGCATGTCACGATCAGGGCTACAAAGTGCTCGTGGCCGATGCGGACGACCAGCAGTCCTGTATGAACTGGGCAGCAACTGCCGGAGAAGATCAACCATTGCCGTTTCGAGTTGTTTCCCTCGGGAAATTGGGGAAGATGATTGGTAACGAAATCTCGGCTCTCTCGAATGATTACGACATCGTCGTAGTCGATTGTCCGCCCAACATCGCGGATCTAACCACCGGTCGGGTTCTTGCGGTCGCGGACGTTACTCTCGTTCCAACAGATGTGTCCCCTCTTGAAATGTGGAGCAACCAGGGGATGATTTCCTTGATCGAACGGACTCAGGTAGTCAATCCGAACGGGAAATTTGCAATTTTTTTAAATAAATATGAATCCAGGTCGGCGCTCAGTGAGCAAATGGTCGCGTTACTGTCTGAAAGCGGCGTCACAGTGCTGGATCAAAAGATTCCGAGGCGCGAGGTTTACCGACAGGCCGCTGCGTTTGGGCGAACTGTATTCGACGTGAAGGGGCTCCGGAACGTCAAGGCCGCCAAACAAGACTTCAAGGCGCTGTTCGACGCAGTTGTTGATTTGCATGCGGGAAACGCAGCCACTGTCGACGAAGGAGAACGCGCATGACGGGAAGGAAATTAGACCTGACGAGCCGGGTGCGGGCCGGTATGGCCGCACAGAAGGAGGCCGCAACGGAGCGGCTAACCACTGCCAATGTCGTCGAGATTGCTCATCGTGAAGCAGCACACGTACTCTCGGAAGATATCGTAAGTCGCTTTACCCCGAACGAGGTGGAAGGAGGAACTATCGCCTCCGACCGTCGGTCGCTGAAAATTCGCGTCACGGATACTATCCCGAACCCATACAACCCGCGGGTGTTCTACGACGATCAAACGATTGGGGCGCTCGCCGAGAGCTTCGCGTCGCAGGGGCAATTGGAGGCCATCAAGGTCACACGCCTCCCGAAATATCCTGATAAATGGGTAATTATCGATGGCGGACGCCGGGTGCGAGCAGCATCCCGGCGACGCGACGAGTTCATCGACGCTGAAGTAATCGAGGACGTACTCGAGGCAAAGAGTCTTTACCTGCGCGCCTATCACGCAAACAAGGATCGTGACGAGCAAACAGATTTTGACGACGCGTATGCATGGAAAAAACTGCTCGACGACAAGGTCTACCGGGATCAGAACGAGCTAGCGGTCGCCGTTGGGCGCGATCCGAAGCATGTTAGTAAGGTTCTACAGCTAACAACGATGCCAGCGAATCTGTTGGAACGAATGGCAAAGCAAGCCGACGTCATCAAGCTTTCTCATGCCTACAACCTGAAGTTGATCTTCGATCGTGCAGGCGAGGCTGTCGCAAAACACTGGCTGCAAGAGGTTGTCGACGGCAAAGTTAGCGTTCGAAAGCTCGAACAAGTTGCTTCGGAGGAGGCGAGGGCGAGATTCCCCGTACGAAGCAAAGTGCACTACCAATCCAAGTTTCCATTCAGGCTTGAGGATGGAACCGAAATAGGCATCCTCAAACAATTCCCCGATGGGCGCACCGAGTTGACGTTGAAAGGAATCAATGGCGTGGCGCAGGCCGACCTGGCAGACAAGATCAAAGCTCTTGTGCTTAATTGGTCTCGCTCTTACAACTCAAAGGAATCCGAGGACTGACGGTTGGGGGTACTGTCAGGTTGGAGCTGAAGGTGGCGGGTAGAA
>NZ_LDWR01000131.1 GCF_001039005.1 Burkholderia cepacia | reverse complement strand
GTAGGGCATGAAACAAACGGACCTTGGACTGAACCTGTCGACCAAGCGCACGCGCAAGCGCGAATTCCTGGACGGGATAGACCGGGTGGTGCCGTGGGCCGATCTGGTCATGCTGATCGCCCCGCACGCCCCGGCGGGCAAGCGCGGTCGCCCGCCGTTCGCGGTCGAAGCGATGCTGCGCATCCACTTCCAGCAGCAGTGGTTCGGCTTGTCGGACCCGGCGAGGGAAGAAGCGCTGCACGATGTGCCGCTGTACCAGGAGTTCGCTGGACTGGACAACTGGACGATGCGCTGCCCGACGAGAGCACGATCCTGCGATTCCGCCATCTGTTGGAGAAGCACAAGCTGGCCGTGCAGATTCTCGCACTGGTAAACGACATCCTGCGCGACAAGGGGCTGATGCTGCGCGCGGGCACGGTGGTGGACGCGACGCTGATCAGCGCGCCGAGTTCGACCAAGAATGCGTCGGGCGAGCGCGACCCGGA
>NZ_LDWR01000130.1 GCF_001039005.1 Burkholderia cepacia | reverse complement strand
AAGTGCCGCCACCGGAAGTACCTCCGCCTGAAGTGCCGCCACCGGAAGTGCCGCCACCCGAAGTACCGCCACCCGAAGTACCGCCACCCGAAGAGGTACCGCCACCTGAAGTGCCACCACCCGAGGTGCCGCCCCCTGAAGTACCACCACCGGAGCCACCGTTCCCTCCGCGGCCGGTGCCGCTGGTACCGCCGGCCGTTGCGCCGGTTGATCCGCCGACGCCAGCAGGTCCGACGGCACCGTTCCCGCTGTTTCCGCCGTTGCCGTTGCCATTGCTGTTGCCGCCGCCGCTGCCGTTACCCGTCCCGCCACCACTGCCGCTCGCACCGGCTCCGTTACCGCCGCCGCCACCGCCCGCATAGACGTGCGCCGCGCACGCAGCCGGATTGGCTGCGCACGACGAAGCGTCTTCGACCACCATCATGATGGTGTCCGCGCTGGTGTCCGCATTGGCTGCGGAGTCAGGCGCCGCGTCCTGCGCAATGGCATACGAGCAGCAGCACGCGAACGCGGCTGCGGCCATCAAGGTCGCGCGATAGCACCGTCCCGCCGTGCGGAACGGCTGTCTTGTCTTGAGCATCATGGCCTCCCCATGCGCGCGATGCCTCGTAGCCGCGCGGCTAATTACGTGTGGTGCAGGGGGCCAGCAAAGATTCGTTGTCCTGTCGGCGGCCGATTGCCCTCGGACTGGCGCGTGAAGCCAGCCGCGAACGCGGATCGGCACGCGGGCCCGCCGTGCGAATCCCTATCTGCGAGATTCGTGCCACCGGCCGCTTATGCCCGTGGCGCAAGGCGAGCGCATGCCCCCGACGGCGCATGCAACGTCGTCGCGGGTGTTTTGTTTCCGAATTGAAACGTCTGAACGATGCTCAGCGTGCGGGCGCGTCGGCCGCGCGTTGCCAGCGGTGGAACAGGATCGATGCGATCCAGCAGACGAGAAACAGTGCGACGATGCCGTAGCCGATCGAGCCGAAGCGTTCGCCGAGTGTGTCGAGCGCGTCGCGCACGGGGCCCGTCAGCGCCAGCTTGTCGGCCAGCAGGCCGGCCGCCTCGATCCCGCCGATCGCAAGCGCGACGGCCGCCGACACGAACGTGATGCTCGCGTTGTAGAGCAGCTTGCGCTGCGGATCGTCCATCGCCCAGCCGTACGCGTGAATCATCAGCACGTTGTCGGTCGAGTCGATCAGCGTCATGCCGGCGGTGAACAACGCGGGAAACAGCATGACCGTATACACCGGCAGCCCCTGGCTCGCCTGCGCGGCCGCAATCGCGAGCAGGCCGATTTCGGTTGCAGTATCGAAACCGAGGCCGAACAGCACACCCACCGGATACATGTGCCAGCTCTTCGACACGAACCGGAACAGCGGGCGCAGCAGCCGCGACACGAGTCCGGCCGGGCGGTGCGCATGCGCGTCGTCGTGCACGTGCGCCGGCGCGCCGCGATAGCGCCGCCATACGTCGCGCAGGATCATCAGGTTCACGCACGCGAGCACGAGCAGAAAGGTTGCCGACACCGCGGTGCCGATCGTGCCGCCGATCTCGCGGAACGTATCGAACCGGTCGCGCAGCGCGAACGCGGTCAGCGCGATGCCGAGCGTCGCGGCGATCACGATCGTCGAATGGCCGAGCGAGAAGAACAGGCCGACGGACACCGGACGCTGGCCGTCCTGCATCAGCTTGCGGGTCGCGACGTCGATCGCCGCGATGTGGTCGGCGTCGACCGCATGACGCAGCCCGAGCCCGTATGCGATCGCTGCGGTGCCGAGCAGCAGCGGATGGTCGTGCAGCACCGCGAGCGCCCACAGCCAGACGGCGACGTTCGCGACGATCAGGCCGGCATAGAGGGTCAGCAGGCGGCGCAGGGCAGGGGTGGGCGGCATCGGGACGGTTCCATCTGACGAATCGCGAGGCATTGTGGCATGCGAAAAATACGCCCGGCATGCCGATCAAAAATGCCGCACGTGGCCCGCATCGATCCGTCCAGAGGACGAAAAAAAGCCCGTCCGGAACCGGACGGGCCTGTGGCAGGGCGCGAACGCCCGGCGCTTACTTCGTCTTCGCGTTGATCACGCCTTCCGATACGTTGGCCGGCGTTTCCGCGTAGTGCTTGAACTCCATCGAGTAGGTCGCGCGGCCCTGCGTCGCCGAACGCAGCGACGTCGAATAACCGAACATCTCGGCGAGCGGCACTTCGGCGCGCACGAGCTTGCCGCCGCCGCCCGCGATGTCTTCCATCCCCTGCACGATGCCGCGCCGGCTGGACAGGTCACCCATCACGTTGCCCATGAAATCCTCGGGCGTCTCGACCTCGACGGCCATCATCGGCTCGAGCAGCACGGGCTTCGCGCGGCGCATCGCTTCCTTGAACGCCATCGAGCCGGCCATCCGGAACGCGTTTTCGTTCGAGTCGACGTCGTGATACGAACCGAACGTCAAGTGCACCTTCACGTCGACGACCGGGTAGCCTGCGAGCACGCCGCTCTTCAGCGTTTCGGTGATGCCCTTGTCGACGGCCGGGATGAATTCGCGCGGAATCACGCCGCCCTTGATCTCGTCGAGGAACTCGTAGCCCTTGCCGGGATTCGGCTCGAGCGTGATCACCGCGTGCCCGTACTGGCCACGGCCGCCCGACTGCTTGACGAACTTGCCGTCGACATCGGCCGCCGTCGTGCGCACCGTCTCGCGATACGCGACCTGCGGCTTGCCGACCGTCGCTTCCACGCCGAATTCACGCTTCATCCGGTCGACCAGGATTTCGAGGTGAAGCTCGCCCATCCCCGAAATGATGGTCTGGCCGGACTCTTCGTCGGTCTGCACGCGGAACGACGGATCTTCCTGGGCGAGGCGGTTCAGCGCGAGGCCCATCTTCTCCTGGTCGGCCTTCGTCTTCGGCTCGACGGCCTGCGAGATCACCGGCTCCGGGAATTCCATCTTCTCGAGGATGATCGGCTTGGCCGGATCGCACAGCGTGTCGCCCGTCGTTGCTTCCTTCAGGCCCACGGCTGCCGCGATGTCGCCCGCGCGCACTTCCTTGATTTCCTTGCGCTCGTTCGCATGCATCTGCAGGATCCGGCCGAGCCGTTCCTTCTTGTCCTTCGTCGCGTTGAGCACCGTGTCGCCCGATTCGACGACACCCGAATACACGCGGAAGAAGATCAGCTGGCCGACGAACGGGTCGGTCATGATCTTGAACGCGAGCGACGAGAACGGCTCTTCGTCGCTCGGATGACGTTCCGCCGGCTTTTCCGGATCGTGGAAGTCGTGGCCGAGGATCGCGGGCACGTCGACCGGCGACGGCAGGTAGTCGATCACCGCGTCGAGCATCGCCTGCACGCCCTTGTTCTTGAACGCGCTGCCGCACAGCATCGGCACGATTTCGTTGGCGACCGTGCGCTTGCGCAGCGCGGCCTTGATCTCGTCCTCGGTCAGCGATTCGTGGTCGTGCAGGTATTTCTCGAGCAGTTCCTCGCTGGCTTCCGCCGCGGCCTCGACCATCTTCTCGCGCCATTCATGCGCGAGCTCGACGAGGTTCGCGGGGATCTCCTCGTACGCGAACTTCACGCCCTGGCTTTCGTCGTCCCAGACGATCGCCTTCATCTTCACGAGATCGACGACGCCCTGGAAATGATCTTCCGCGCCGATCGGAATCTGGATCGGCACGGCGACGCCCTTCAGGCGCTCGCCGATCTGCCGCTGCACGCGGAAGAAGTCGGCGCCGACGCGGTCCATCTTGTTGACGAACGCGATACGCGGCACCTTGTACTTGTTCGCCTGGCGCCACACGGTTTCGGACTGCGGCTGCACGCCGCCGACCGAGTCGTACACCATGCATGCGCCGTCGAGCACGCGCATCGAGCGTTCGACCTCGATCGTGAAGTCGACGTGCCCGGGGGTGTCGATGATGTTGATCCGGTGTTCCGGATAGTTGCCGGCCATGCCCTTCCAGAAGGCCGTGGTGGCGGCCGACGTGATCGTGATGCCGCGTTCCTGCTCCTGCTCCATCCAGTCCATCGTGGCCGCGCCGTCGTGCACTTCCCCGATCTTGTGGCTCACGCCGGTGTAAAACAGGATGCGCTCGGTAGTCGTGGTTTTGCCGGCATCGATGTGAGCGCTGATCCCGATATTGCGATAGCGCTCGATGGGGGTTTTGCGGGGCACGTGAACCTCCTGGTGGTTCGGATCGTAAGCGGGACGGCTGGGCCGGCCCGGGCTTGAACAAGCGAGACTTAAAGCATAGCGCTTGCGCGTGGCTTTTGCAGATGCGGCCAGCGCCGGCGGAATCAAGGCGGGCGCCGCCGCCGAAGGGCGAAAAAAAAGCCGGCGCGCATCGGGCGGCCGGCTTCGGTCGGTGCGCGGCGCAAGGCCGCAACGATCGCCGTTACTGGGCGTTCGGCAGGCCGTCGAGCTTCATGCCGGGCTTGATGCCCTTCGCCGCGAACCAGCCCTTGCTCATTTCGAGCGCATAAACACCGTTGTTGCGCGGGCAGTGGTTGTCGGTCGTCTCCGCCCGCATCTCGTCGATGTCGGTGATCGTGCCATCCGCGCGGATGAACGCGATCGACAGCGGGATCAGCGTGTTCTTCATCCAGAAGCAGTGCACGGCATTCTCGTTGAACACGAACAGCATGCCTTCGTTCGGCGCGAGCTGCGAACGGTACATCAGCCCCTGTTCGCGGTCGGCGTCGTTCGCGGCGACGGCCGCGTCGATCACATACATGCCGGCGCGCAGCTTCACGCGCGGAAACTCGGTCGGCTGCTTGGCGCCGGGCGGCATCTGCGCGCTGGCGGCCGGCATGCCGAGCGCGAGGACGGCCAGCGCGGCGGGAAACACGGCGGCGCGCGCAAGGCGGCCGAGCGACGAACGCAGGGAGAATTGCACAGCAAGGCTCCTATCTGGAAAACGAGACCCGCATGGTACGCGAAGCACGCGGGCGGGCACAAAAAGAAAAAGGCAGATCGCCTTGCGGTGACCTGCCTTTCAACGCCGTAAGAACGGCAAGACTGCGTGTTCTTGACTGCGTTATTACAACCAGCTTGCTTAGTTCGAAGCAGCTGCCGGGGCTTCGGCTTCGCTTGCAGCCTTCTTCGCAGCGTGGTGCTTCTTAGCTGCGTGGTGCTTCTTGTGCGTTGCCTTCTTAGCCGGTGCCGAAGCAGCTTCTGCCGGAGCAGCAGCAGCCGGAGCGGCCGGAGCCGAAGCTTGTGCGAAAGCAGCCGTTGCGAAGAGACCAGCGACCAGAGCGGCGATCAGTTTGTTCATGTTGTGTTCCTCAGCTTTAGTTAATTAACCAAATGACCCGGCATAGGAGTCATGACGTCTAACGGTGCCATCCACCTTTCGGTTGACAGACGCTCCAAGAAATTTCTCTTTGCGCTGCGGGCGCCGAATCGTATTCGAAGAAAACGTCGCTTTCGTGACGCAAACACGGGTTCGGCTGCCAATGCCGGATAGCTAAGGTTGGCATCTGCGTGGTTTAACGCGCGATCTTCGCAGGCGGTTGACGAAAAAGATGACGAAAAAATCGCGCGTCCCGAATCCGTCATCCGGCGTGCGCGAAACCGTCCCACGGCGCGCGCGGCGGCAGCGCGATTGTTTCGCCCGGTGCAATGTCGAGCGCGAATATATCGAGTGCACCGATGCCGACGCGCACCAGGCGCAACGTCGGGAAGCCGACGGCCGCCGTCATCCGGCGCACCTGCCGATTCTTGCCTTCGGTGATCGCGAGCTCGATCCACGTCGTCGGGATCGCGGCGCGGTAGCGGATCGGCGGGTTGCGCGGCCACAGCGCGTCGGGCGGTTCGATGAATTCGGCGCGGCACGGGCGCGTCACGTAGTCGCCGAGATCGACGCCGCGCGCGAGCGCCTTCAGGTCGGCGGGGCAGGGCGCGCCCTCGACCTGCGCCCAGTAGCGCTTGACGAGCTTGTGGCGCGGCTCGGCGATGCGCGCCTGCAGCGCGCCGTCGTCGGTGAGCAGCAGCAGCCCCTCGCTGTCCGCGTCCAGCCGGCCGGCCGCATAGACGCCGGGCGTTTTTACCCAGTCGCCGAGCGACGGCCGCGTCTCGTGCGCGGAAAACTGGCAAATCGTGCCGAACGGCTTGTTGAGGGCGATCAGGTTCATGGCAGGGCGGCCGCCCGGTGCGCCGCGGGAAGCGGGGTGGGCGGTCTATGGCAAATGGCGGAATCTTAATGCATAATACGGAACGGCAAGTCCTCTGTCTTATATAAGACATAAGTGAGGTCTTGATACGCAGTGCCGCGCTTCATGCCGAAGTGCCCGGTTGGGGCGCTAGAATAGCGGCTCGCTGTTGCCGTCACGGGGTGGCCATGCCGCGCCCCCGCCGCGCGCGCAGCTTCGACCAGCATCACCTGCTCAGCCACGTCACTGGAGTCGATCATGCCGTATCAGCACATCAAGGTTCCGGAAGGCGGTGACAAGATCACCGTCAACAAGGACTTCTCGCTCAACGTTTCCGATCAGCCGATCATTCCCTATATCGAAGGCGATGGTACGGGCTTCGATATCACCCCGGTCATGATCAAGGTCGTCGATGCGGCGGTCGCGCATGCCTACAAGGGCAAGCGCAAGATCCACTGGATGGAGATTTTCGCGGGCGAGAAGGCGACGAAGGTGTACGGTCCGGACGTGTGGCTCCCGGACGAAACGCTGCAGGTGCTGAAGGAATACGTGGTGTCGATCAAGGGGCCGCTCACGACCCCGGTCGGCGGCGGCATCCGTTCGCTGAACGTCGCGCTGCGCCAGGAACTCGATCTCTACGTGTGCCTGCGTCCGGTCCAGTACTTCAAGGGCGTGCCGTCGCCGGTGCGCGAGCCGCAGAAGATCGACATGGTGATCTTCCGCGAGAACTCGGAAGACATCTACGCGGGCATCGAATGGGCCGCGGGCTCCGAGCAGGCGAAGAAGGTGATCAAGTTCCTGCAGGACGAGATGGGCGTGAAGAAGATCCGCTTCCCGGAAACCTCGGGGATCGGCGTCAAGCCCGTGTCGACCGAAGGCACCGAGCGTCTCGTGCGCAAGGCGATCCAGTACGCGATCGACAACGATCGCAAGTCGGTCACGCTGGTGCACAAGGGCAACATCATGAAGTTCACGGAAGGCCTGTTCCGTGACGCCGGCTACGCGCTCGCGCAGAAGGAATTCGGCGGCGAGCTGATCGACGGCGGCCCGTGGATGCGCGTGAAGAACCCGAGGACGGGCAACGAGATCGTGATCAAGGATTCGATCGCCGACGCGTTCCTGCAGCAGATCCTGCTGCGTCCGGCCGAATACGACGTGATCGCGACGCTGAACCTGAACGGCGACTACATCTCCGACGCGCTGGCCGCGCAGGTCGGCGGCATCGGGATTGCGCCGGGCGCGAACCTGTCGGATTCGGTCGCGATGTTCGAGGCGACGCACGGCACCGCGCCGAAGTACGCGGGCAAGGATTACGTGAACCCCGGTTCCGAGATCCTGTCGGCGGAAATGATGCTGCGCCATCTCGGCTGGACGGAAGCGGCCGACACGATCATCGCCGCGATGGAGAAGTCGATCCTGCAGAAGCGCGTCACGTACGACTTCGCGCGCCTGATGGAAGGCGCGACGCAGGTGTCGTGCTCGGGCTTCGGCGAAGTGCTGATCGAGAACATGTAAGCCCCTTGCGGGGTGGGCCGGCGCGGTTCCGGCCGCCCCGGCGCCTACTGCCGGCGCCGGGGCGTTTCGTGGATGGCAGGTTAGTTGGCAGGGCGGTCCGGCATGCGGGCCGCGGCGCCGCGATGCGGCCCGGATGCCCTGCAAGGTAGAACATGACGGCCCTCGCAACACCGCCGCCCGGCTGAGCCGGCGCGCCCCTTTCGCGACCGACCCGGTCGCTCCCCGCCGGTTACCGCCGGCGCTCCTCAGTCACAATTTTCACGTAGCAACGCATCGACCATGTCCACTTCGCCCAAGATCATCTACACCCTCACCGACGAAGCGCCCGCGCTCGCGACCTATTCGCTGCTGCCGATCGTCAAGGCCTTCACGCGCTCGTCCGGCGTCGCCGTCGAAACGCGCGACATCTCGCTCGCCGGCCGCATCATCGCGGCATTCGCAGACGTCCTGCCGTCGGAGCAGAAGGGTTCCGACGATCTGGCCGAACTGGGCCAGCTCACGCTGCAGCCGGAAGCGAACATCATCAAGCTGCCGAACATCAGCGCATCGGTGCCGCAGCTCAAGGCCGCGATCGCCGAACTGCAGGCGCAGGGCTTCCAACTGCCGGCCTATCCGGAAGATCCGTCGACGGACGAAGAGAATGCTGTCAAGGCCCGCTACGACAAGATCAAGGGCAGCGCGGTGAACCCGGTGCTGCGCGAAGGCAACTCCGACCGCCGCGCGCCGCTGTCGGTCAAGAACTACGCACGCAAGCATCCGCACAAGATGGGCGCCTGGAAGGCGACCTCGAAGGCGCACGTCGCGCACATGAGCGAAGGCGATTTCTACGGCAGCGAGAAGTCGGCGCTGATCGCCGATGCCGGCAGCGTGAAGATCGAACTCACGACGACCGACGGCGCGAAGAAGGTGCTGAAGGAAAAGACGGCCGTGAAGGCCGGTGAAATCATCGATGCATCGGTGATGAGCCGCAACGCGCTGCGCAGCTTCATCGAAGCGCAGATCGCCGACGCGAAGGCGCAGGACGTGCTGTTCTCGGTGCACCTGAAGGCGACCATGATGAAGGTCTCCGATCCGATCCTGTTCGGCCATTTCGTGTCGGTGTTCTACCGCGACGCGCTCGCGAAGCACGCGGACGTGCTGGCACAGGCCGGTTTCAACCCGAACAACGGGATCGGCGACCTTTACGCGCGCCTGAAGGACCTGCCGGCCGACACGCGCGAAGCGATCGAAGCCGACATCAAGGCCGAATACGCGGTGCGCCCGCGCCTCGCGATGGTCAACTCGGACAAGGGCATCACGAACCTGCACGTGCCGAGCGACGTGATCGTCGACGCGTCGATGCCGGCGATGATCCGCGATTCGGGCGGCATGTGGGGCCCGGACGGCGCGCTGTACGACGCGAAGGCCGTGATTCCGGACCGCTGCTACGCGGGCGTGTACCAGGCCGTGATCGAGGACTGCAAGCAGCACGGCGCATTCGATCCGGTCACGATGGGCAGCGTGCCGAACGTCGGCCTGATGGCGCAGGCGGCCGAAGAATACGGTTCGCACGACAAGACGTTCCAGATCCCGGCGGACGGCGTCGTGCGCGTCACCGACGAAGCCGGCAACGTGCTGCTCGAGCACGCGGTCGAGTCGGGCGACATCTGGCGCATGTGCCAGACGAAGGACGCGCCGGTGCAGGACTGGGTCAAGCTCGCGGTGAACCGCGCCCGCGCGACCGGCGCACCGGCCGTGTTCTGGCTCGACCCGGCGCGCGCGCACGATGCGCAGATCATCGCGAAGGTCGAACGCTACCTGAAGGATCACGACACCAACGGCCTCGACATCCGCGTGCTGACGCCGGTCGACGCGACGCGTTTCTCGCTCGAGCGCATCCGCGCCGGCAAGGACACGATCTCGGTCACCGGCAACGTACTGCGCGACTACCTGACCGACCTGTTCCCGATCATGGAACTCGGCACCAGCGCGAAGATGCTGTCGATCGTGCCGCTGATGGCCGGCGGCGGGATGTTCGAAACGGGTGCGGGCGGCTCCGCGCCGAAGCACGTGCAGCAGTTCGTCGAGGAAGGTTTCCTGCGCTGGGATTCGCTCGGCGAATTCCTCGCGCTGGCCGCGTCGCTCGAACATCTCGGCCACGCTTACCAGAACCCGAAGGCGGTCGTGCTCGCGAAGACGCTCGACCAGGCGACCGGCAAGTTCCTGGACGAGAACAAGTCGCCGGCGCGCAAGGTCGGCGGCCTCGACAACCGCGGCAGCCACTTCTACCTGTGCCTGTACTGGGCGCAGGCGCTCGCCGAGCAGACCGAGGACGCCGCGCTGAAGGCGCAGTTCGAAGGCGTGGCGAAGGCGTTGTCCGACAGCGAAGCGCGCATCCTCGAGGAACTGGCGGCTGCGCAAGGCAAGGCGCAGGCGATCGGCGGCTACTACCGTCCGAACGTCGACCTGACGAGCCAGGCGATGCGCCCGAGCGCGACGCTGAACGGCATCGTCGACGCGGTCGCCTGACGCGGGCCGCGCAAGCGCGCGGGCCAATGCGTGTGTCGGCGCGGCGGGTTTTGCCGTCCGCCACCCGATACAAAAGAAAAACGCCCCGGACGCCCGGGGCGTTTTTCGTTGTTGGCTTGCCATTCAGACGTGGACGATTTCCCACTCGGCGATTTCGTGCGGCACTTCGAGCGTCGCCGTGTCCAGTTCGGACAGTTGCTCGCAGTCGCCGCGGGAGATGTGGTCGGCCGCTACTTCGGGGCACGAGAACGCGCCGAGCAGGGCGTTGCCGAACGTCGCTTCCCAGCCGCCGTTACCCGGCAGGATGTAGAACGACCCGAGCGCTGAACCAAAGCGAAATCCTTTCATTTCCGTTCTCCCTTTCTGATCACAAGCGATTCTGTTGTGCCGCCCGCCGGCTCGGCCGGCTGTGGCCCGACTGGCTGCTTGCGCCGGGTTCCGTATCGAACGTCGTGGCGAAGCGTCAGTGCATGGAACAAAGTCTACGTCCGCGACCCGATCGGATGGTGCACGTAGAGCGGCTTCTCTAAACAAAAAATCGTGTTTAAATACATGGTCTTATTTCTTTCATTTTGTATTGCGGAACGATTTTTGGCATCGCGAAACAGGAAATTTGTGCCCTGCACCACGAATTTTTACAACGCAGAGACTTGTTCCGCATCGTGAAATATTGGAGGGTTCGCGGATCGATGACGTGCCGGACGCCGATGCGGGGCCGTCCGGCAGGCGCCGGGCGATCGGCGGGATGCCGCAAAGGGAATGGATAAGTCAGGGTTGAACTCGCCGGCGCAGGGCAAGACATCGCTGCTCGAAGATGGCGATCGATGCGTGTCGGATCCGGTCGGCAGCGTCGCGCCCTGCGGCGTATCGTCGCCCGGCCGACGGCGTTTTTCGGTATGGGCCTGCGGTTATGATGACGCGGGCATCAGGTTTTGCGTCGCGCATCGGCGTGCCAGCCGGCCGGCGCGGGCGTCGCGGCGGTCGCGCGACGCAGCATGGATAACGAGGAACGATTGATGATACGGAGAACCTTCCTGTCGCGCGCGATTGGTGTCGCGGCCGCGTCGCTGTTCGCGCGCGCCGCGTCGGCGCAGCACGCCGGTCATGCGGGCATGGCCGGCATGGACCAGATGGACGACATGCCCGGGATGTCAGGGATGTCGGGGCACGGGCAGCACGGCAAGCCCGCGCCGGCCGCGCTCGCGGCCGCCGACGCGCTGCCGGCCGGTGCGCCGCTCGCGACGTTGCGCACGCTCGCGAACGAAAGTCGCGAGCCCGGCACGTTCCGGGCCACGCTGGTGGCGCAGCCCGTGGCGCGCCCGCTGCTGCGCGGTGCGCGGCCGACCACGTTCTGGCAGTTCGGCGCGGGCGCGCAGGGGCCCGTCGTCGGTCCGCTGATCGATGTGCGCGAGGGCGACACGGTCGAGATCCGGTTCGTGAACAAGCTGCCGCAGCCGTCGACGATCCACTGGCACGGCCTGCCGGTGCCGCCCGACCAGGACGGCAACCCGTCCGATCCCGTCGCGCCCGGCGCGTCGCATGTGTACCGTTTCACGCTGCCGAAGGGGAGCGCCGGCACCTACTGGTATCACCCGCATCCGCACATGATGACGGCCGAGCAGGTCTTTCGCGGGCTGGCCGGCCCGTTCATCGTGCGTGCCGCCGACGATCCGCTGGCGGGCTGGCCCGAGCGCAACCTGTTCGTGTCGGACCTGAAGCTCGCGCGTGACGGCGCGATCGCGCCGAACGACATGATGGACTGGATGAACGGCCGCGAAGGCCAGTTCGTGCTGGTCAATGGCGCGCGCCGGCCGCGGATCGACGTCGCCGGCGACGAGCGCTGGCGCGTGTGGAACGCATGCAGCGCGCGCTACCTGCGCATCGCGTTCGACGACGGCCGCCCGTTCGAGCACGCGGGCACCGACGGCGGGCTGTTCGACGCGCCGCGCCGCGTCACGTCGCTGCTGATCGCGCCGGGCGAGCGTGCGGAGCTGCTGGTGCGCGCCGGCGATCGCGCGTCGCGCGCGGTGCTGCAGGCGGCCGAATACGATCGCCGCAAGATGGCGATGTCGCATGACGACGGTCACGGCAGCCTGTCGCCCGATCCGGCGCTGGCCCTGGCCGATGTCGCGTTTGCGCCGGCCGCGGCGCGCGCGCTGCCGGCGAAGCTGCGCGCGGTGCCGCCGCTGGGCGAACCGGTCGCGCACAAGGAGGTCGCGTTCGGCGAAGAGATGGACATGGACGCGATGATGAAAAGCGCGGCGCACGGCCGCCCGGCGGGCATGCGCTTCACGATCAACGGCGAGACCTACGCGCCGCACCGCGCGACGCTGACGAGCCGCCGTGGCGACGTCGAGCGCTGGACGATCCGCAATGCGACCGACATGGATCACCCGTTCCACCTGCACGGCACGCAGTTCCAGGTGATCGAGCGTGCGTCGGGCGGCTCGCGCACGATCGAACCGTTCCGCGCATGGCGCGATACCGTGAACGTGCGCAGCGGCGAAACCGTGTCGATTCTCGTCACGCAAGACATGCCCGGCGAGCGCATGTTTCATTGCCATATTCTCGAACACGAGGATCTCGGCATGATGGGTACGCTGAAGGTCGTGTAACGAAACGGTGAAAGTGTTTCACGTGCCGGACTGCTATCCGATCTGCGTGCGTGACAAGACAATACGGGTTCGATTATCGGGATTGAACGAAAAGGCCGGCCAATCGATTATCGATTGGCCGGCCTGAAAAAAAAGAAACCCGGCGCAATGCGCCGGGTTTCTTCGTCCGATATCCGATGCCTTTATGCGGCCTGGATGTTCGACGCTTGCTTGCCCTTCGGTCCTTGAACGACGTCAAAGCTCACCTTCTGGCCTTCCTTCAACGTCTTGAAGCCATTCATGGTGATAGCCGAGAAGTGCGCAAACAGATCCTCACCGCCCTCGTCGGGAGTGATGAAACCGAAGCCCTTCGCGTCGTTGAACCACTTAACGATACCAGTTGCCATACCTACTTCCCCTGTCACACAGTCGCTGCTACTTACCACGAGCACGCTCGAAAAGCTAAACGACCGGAAAATGCAGCCGTTCCCCCCTCACAAGCTCACCTCGGCCTCTTTCATTTCGCCAACTGGCAATTTGAAAAAAGTGCCAGCTTGATTGTTGGCGCTCTTTATTGGAGTGTCAAGAGGAATTTTTAGACGGTTAGAGGGCCGTTGTAAAGAACCCATTTTCAGGGTTTTTCCGGCTTTGCTTTGCAGCATGCGGCCAAGCACGAGGACTTGAAAAGCCGCATAATCGGCTCATATACCAGGCTCGAGTGACACGCGTTCGAGTCGTCCCGGCTTGTGGGATACTGGATGCGGATACGACGTTCCGGTGCGATTCCCCCTGACGGTTCGTGTTCCGCGCCACGCGTGAAAGCCGGCACCGCAGCCGGCTTTCGTATGGCGCGAAGACGATCGCGTGTTCCGGGATACCGGGGAGGGCGCCGGCCGGTCGGTCGGGTAATGGCAGGATTGCGGGCCTGTCCGAGTTGTTTAGAATGGGTGTATGGCGATTATCCCGGACAAGCAGGACAGTACCGTCCTGGAACGCAAGCAGCAGAAGCTCAAGCCGCCTTCGATGTACAAGGTGGTGCTGCTGAACGACGACTTCACGCCGATGGAGTTCGTCGTGATGGTGGTCCAGGAGTATTTCAAGAAGGATCGCGAGACGGCCACGCAGATCATGCTGAAGGTCCATCGCGAAGGGCGAGGAGTTTGTGGGGTCTATACGCGGGACATCGCGTCGACCAAGGTTGAGCAAGTCGTTACCCATGCGCGGCAGGCCGGGCATCCGCTGCAGTGCGTGATGGAGGAAGCATGATTGCCCAGGAATTGGAAGTCAGCCTGCACATGGCGTTCATGGAAGCACGCCAGGCGCGCCATGAATTCATTACGGTCGAGCATCTGCTGCTGGCCCTGCTGGATAATCCGACGGCAGCCGAGGTGTTGCGCGCGTGCGCGGCAAACATCGAGGACCTGCGTCAGAACCTGCGCAATTTCATCCACGACAACACACCTACCGTCCCGGGCACCGACGATGTCGATACCCAGCCGACGCTCGGTTTCCAGCGCGTGATCCAGCGCGCGATCATGCACGTCCAGTCGACGTCGAACGGCAAGAAGGAAGTCACCGGCGCGAACGTGCTGGTCGCGATCTTCGGCGAGAAGGATTCGCACGCGGTGTATTACCTGCAGCAGCAGGGCGTCACGCGCCTCGACGTCGTGAACTTCATTTCGCACGGCATCGCGAAGACGAACAGCGGTGAAGCCGCGAAGTCGACCGACGCGAACGCGGAAAGCGAAGACGCGAATGCGCAGAAGGAAACGCCGCTCGCGCAGTTCACGCAGAACCTGAACCAGATGGCGAAGGACGGCCGCATCGATCCGCTGATCGGTCGCGAGCCCGAGGTCGAGCGCGTCGTGCAGGTCCTGTGCCGCCGCCGCAAGAACAATCCGCTGCTCGTTGGTGAGGCCGGTGTCGGCAAGACTGCGATCGCGGAAGGGCTCGCCTATCGCATCACGCGCGGCGAAGTGCCCGATATCCTCGCGAATGCGCAGGTCTACTCGCTCGACATGGGCGCGTTGCTCGCGGGCACCAAGTATCGCGGCGATTTCGAGCAGCGCCTGAAGACGGTGCTGAAGGAACTGAAGGAGCGCCCGCACGCGATCCTGTTCATCGACGAAATCCACACGCTGATCGGCGCGGGCGCCGCGTCGGGCGGCACGCTCGATGCGTCGAACCTGCTGAAGCCGGCGCTGTCTTCGGGCACGCTCAAGTGCATCGGCGCGACCACGTTCACCGAGTATCGCGGCATCTTCGAGAAGGATGCGGCGCTGTCGCGGCGCTTCCAGAAGGTCGACGTGAGCGAGCCGACCGTCGAGCAGACGGTCGCGATCCTGCGCGGGCTGAAGTCGCGCTTCGAGGAACACCACGGCGTCAAGTATTCGTCGGGTGCGCTGTCGGCCGCGGCTGAACTGTCGGCGCGCTTCATCACCGACCGTCACCTGCCGGACAAGGCGATCGACGTGATCGACGAGGCGGGCGCCGCGCAGCGCATCCTGCCGAAGTCGAAGCAGAAGAAGACGATCGGCAAGAGCGAGATCGAGGAAATCATCTCGAAGATCGCGCGCGTGCCGCCGCAAAGCGTGTCGCAGGACGATCGTAGCAAGCTGCAGACGCTCGACCGTGACCTGAAGAGCGTCGTGTTCGGCCAGGATCCGGCGATCGACGCGCTGGCGGCATCGATCAAGATGGCGCGCGCGGGCCTCGGCAAGATGGACAAGCCGATCGGGGCGTTCCTGTTCTCCGGCCCGACGGGCGTCGGCAAGACCGAAGTGGCGCGCCAGCTCGCGTTCACGCTCGGCATCGAGCTGATCCGCTTCGACATGTCGGAATACATGGAGCGTCACGCGGTGAGCCGCCTGATCGGCGCGCCGCCGGGCTACGTCGGGTTCGACCAGGGCGGGCTGCTGACCGAAGCCGTCACGAAGAAGCCGCATTGCGTGCTGCTGCTCGACGAAATCGAGAAGGCGCATCCGGACATCTACAACGTGTTGCTGCAGGTGATGGACCACGGCACGCTGACGGACAACAACGGCCGCAAGGCGGATTTCCGCAACGTCATCATCATCATGACGACGAATGCGGGCGCCGAGTCGATGCAGAAGGCGACGATCGGCTTCACGACGCGCCGCGAAACGGGCGACGAGATGACCGACATCAAGCGCCTGTTCACGCCGGAGTTCCGCAACCGTCTGGATTCGATCATCAGCTTCCGCTCGCTCGATGAGGAAATCATCATGCGCGTGGTCGACAAGTTCCTGATCCAGCTCGAGGAACAGCTGCACGAGAAGAAGGTCGACGCGCTCTTCACCGACGCGTTGCGCAAGCATCTCGCGAAGCACGGCTTCGACCCGCTGATGGGCGCGCGGCCGATGCAGCGGCTGATCCAGGACACGATCCGTCGCGCGCTGGCCGACGAACTGCTGTTCGGCAAGCTCGTCAACGGCGGTCATGTGACGGTCGACGTCGACGAAAACGACAAGGTGCTGCTGTCGTTCGACAAGCTGGCGAATCCGCCGCACAAGCCGAACGAAGAGACGGTCGAAGTCGAGTAAGCGATAATTCGTTGTTCATGCGAACGGCGCGGGAAGTTCTCCGCGCCGTTTCGTTTTATCCGGCGCCGGCGGCGCAATGGTGGTGCAGGGGAGTGGTAACGCAGTGACACAACAACAACGATCGTTCGACAGCATCGTCGCGCGAGAACAAGGGTTGCGCCACGCGCTGACGTCGGGGCAGATGGCGATGATCGCGATCGGCGGCGCGATCGGCACGGGGTTGTTCCTCGGCAGCGGGTTCGCGATCGGGCTCGCCGGCCCGAGCGTGCTGGTCTCGTATGCGATCGGCGCGCTGATCGCGCTGCTGCTGATGGGCGCGCTCGCGGAAATGACCGTCGCGCATCCGACGGCCGGCTCGTTTGGCGCGTATGCCGAGCACTACGTCGGGCCGCTCGCGGGCTTTCTCGTGCGCTATGCATACTGGTTCGCGGTCGTGTTCGCGATCGGCACCGAGATCAGCGCGATCGCCGTGTTCATGAAGTACTGGTTTCCGGCCGTGCCCGGCTGGTACTGGGTGATCGGCTTCTCCGCGCTGCTGATCGCCGTGAACCTCGCGAGCGTCACGCTGTACGGCTCGGTCGAATATGCGTTCTCGCTGCTGAAGATCGCCGCGATCGTCGTGTTCATCGTGCTCGGCGCGACCCTCGTGTGGTCGGCGCCGGCCGCATCCGGTATCGGTTTCGCGAACTACACCGCGCACGGCGGCTTCATGCCGAAGGGGCCGTGGGGCACCTGGGTCGCGGTGATCGTCGCTATCTTCAGCTACATGAGCATCGAGGCCGTCGCGATCGCGGCCGGCGAGGCGCGCGATCCGCAGCACGCGGTCACGCGCGCATTCCGCTCGACGGTGTTCCGGCTCGTGCTGTTCTACCTGCTGACGCTGTCGCTGATGCTCGCGATCGTCCCGTGGACGCAGGCCGGCACCGACGAAAGCCCGTTCGTGAAGGTGATGGCCGCGACGCACGTGCCGTATGCGGCCGGCGTGATCAACTTCGTGCTGCTGATCGCGGCGCTGTCGGCGATGAACAGCCAGCTCTACGTGACGACGCGGATGATGTTCAGCCTGTCGCGCGCGCGGCTCGCGCCCGCGGCGTTCGGCCGGCTCGGCACGAACGGCGTGCCGCGTGCGGCGCTGTGGATCTCGACGAGCGGCGTCGCGGTGGCGGCCGTGCTGGTCGCGCTGGCGCCCGACACGGCGTTCACCGTGATGATGGCAATCGCGATGTTCGGCGCGCTGTTCACGTGGCTGATGATCTTCGTCACGCACCTGCGCTTCCGTGCGCGGTATCGCGGCCCCGCGCTCGCGTTCCGGATGTGGGGGCACCCGTTCGGCAGCCTGCTCGGTGCGGGGCTCGTCGCGGCGATCCTGTTCACGACCGCGTTCACGCGCGAATTCCGGATGACGATGGTGGTCGGCGTCGTGTTCGTCGTGCTGCTGACGCTCGCGTATGCGCTGCACTACCGGCACGAACACGCACGTTGACGGCACCGGTGCGGTCGTCCGCGACCGTGCCTGCCGGCGGCTCCATTCTTCACATCCGCTAAGGTTCCGTTAAGCCGGCGGCGACTAACATTCGATCCTGTCTGCAAGGCGGGCCGGCACGCGTCGGCCCGCCGCTATCCTGCAAAAGGGGTTCGAATGAACAAACTTCCCGAAATCACGCTCGCGTTCTGGATCATGAAGATCTGCGCGACGACGCTGGGCGAAACCGGCGGCGACCTGCTGTCGATGACACTGAACGTCGGTTACGCGGTGAGCTCGATCCTGCTGTTCGGCTTCTTCCTCGTGACGCTGGGCGCGCAGCTCAAGACGACGCGCTATCGTCCGATGATCTACTGGGCCGTGATCGTCGCGACCAGCACGGCCGGCACGACGATGTCCGACTTCATGGACCGCACGCTCGGCCTCGGTTATGCCGCCGGCTCGTCGATCCTCGTCGCGATCCTGCTGGCGATCTTCGCGGTCTGGCGGCTCAGCGGCGAATCGCTGTCGGTCGACCTGATTCGCACGCGCAAGGTCGAGTTGCTGTACTGGATCGCGATCCTGTTCTCGAACACGCTCGGCACCGCGCTCGGCGACTTCCTCGCGGACAGCTCGGGGCTCGGTTTCGGCGGCGGCGCGCTGCTGATCGGCGGGCTGCTGGCGGTGATCGTGCTCGCGCACTACTTCACGCGAATCTCCGGCGTGCTGCTGTTCTGGGCCGCGTTCGTGCTCACGCGGCCGTTCGGCGCGACGGTCGGCGACCTGCTGACGAAGCCGGTCGCCAAGGGTGGCCTTGCACTCGGTACGGTCGGCTCGTCGGCCGTGCTGCTCGGCGTGCTGGTCGCGTTGGTGATCTACGCGAGCATCGCGCAGGCGCGGCGGCGCGAACCGGTACCTGTGCGAATCGCGCAGCCGGCCGGCGAATGACGGTGAACGGAAAAGGAAAGGGGCCGCGAGGCCTAATGCCGTTCAGTTAATGT
>NZ_LDWR01000013.1 GCF_001039005.1 Burkholderia cepacia | reverse complement strand
CTAAGCCAGAAACCCCCGCCCGTAAAGGCGGGGGTTTTTGCATTTCGGCGCCGGAAATGTGCGCGTGATGGCGCAGGGCGATACACCCGGCATGGGGCTCATCTCGTGCTGAAGGCGCTGATGGCCGTGATGCCGCTGACCGGGTGGGCGATGCTTTCGGCTGGAGGTATCCGATGACGCTGGGTGGTGGGGTGCAGTTGGCAGCTCTTGTTTCGGCTGATCCGATGGCCTTCGCTACGTTCCTCGCGCATTTTGTGGCTGCGCTTTATCACGGGTTGGTTAGGGGGGGGAGAGCGAGAGGAGTCTTATCTCGAAATTGTGATATTTTCCAGATTCCTATAACGGTCCTGCCGTTTCTATAGGCCTCGAAGGCGCTAATTCCATGGCGACCTGAGAGGCCCTTCTATTGAAATGTCGTATGCAGGCCTAGTGGAGAAAAAAATGGAATTGGAAGAACTTCGCGATGTGCTCCGACAATTTGTAGCGGAGCGGGGTTGGCTGAAGTTTCACACGCCCAAGAATTTGGCGGTGGCATTGAGCGTTGAAGCTAGCGAACTGCTTGAGCCGTTTCAATGGCTCGATTCTGGCGAGAAGGCAGAGCTTTCGGCTGACCAGTTGACAGCAATCCGGTATGAGATGGCAGACGTTTTGGCGTACCTGGTGTTGCTGGCCGACAAGCTGGAGATTGATCTCCACAAGGCCGCGTTGGAGAAAATTGAAATCAATAGAAAGAAATATCCGGCAGAGAAGGTGTACGGAAAATCAAAAAAATACACTGAATACGGGAATTGAGTAGATGCCGCAGTACAGCGTGAAAGTCGGCGATATTGAGGATGTGGTGCGAGAACTGGGTGGAAGGGCGTCATCCGTGAACGCATCACTTCTGATGCTGGCATCGAGAAGCATAGAACAGGTTAATATCCTGAACGGTGCCACGTTTCCGTGATGGGACAGCCCCGTAGTTGATATATTTGCTCGATGGAAAACGCCGGTGCGTTCAGGCAGTGCACACACTTGAGGCACGGCTTACAGTAACTAAAATACGAAGTGATCCCGCCATGTCAGAAAACAAGCATTTCATTGTTCGAACGCCGCTCTTCCCTCTTTACTCGAAGGTCCGGCTGCTTGTCCAGATACTCGACGGCGAAGCGAAAGACTCAGTCTGGGGCATGATCAAGGCTCTATTCGATCAAACGGGTACTCCGCAAAATAGCGTCGACTGGAGCCAGCCTAGTGATTGGATCGAACAACGACTCCATGGTACTAACCAAGAATTAGCCAAAAAAATCTGGAGTGAAAGTTCTGGTGCGGTTAATCCTCGGCACATCTACGGCTCATACCTTTTCATTAACACCTTCGGTTTATTAGTTCCTGATGCTCAGGGAGTCTATAGGTCCAGCATCGATGGACTTGATTTTATCGAAAATAATCCGACGATACTGCGAAAGCTCGACGAAGAGGAGGGCTTGCCGCAACTTCTCTCAATCCTTGCCGCTCACTCCCCCGCAAAACGGGGTGATCTAGTGGACGAGTGGTCTGAATTCCTGCTTGAGAACTCAAATTACGGTACTGCTTCAACTTTCAAGGACACTCTGAGCCGCCGCTTGCTGAACCTTGTTGAACGAGGCTATGTAGCACGGGAAGGCAATACCTATACGATCACCGACAAAGGTATAAGCTATGCTGCCCCAGTTGGCCCAGAAACAGTGCAGCGTCCCCACATTGCGGTGCTTGGCGCAATCAAGAACTACAACGACGCCCAAACCAAAGAGCTTCGCGAACGGTTGGAAAATATGAATCCATACCGTTTTGAAATGTTAATCAAGGACCTTCTCGAGGCCATGGATTACGAGGATGTGGTAGTTACCAAGCAGAGTGGCGACAAGGGCGTCGATGTCGTTGCCAGCTTCCAATTCGGTATTACCCAGATCAAAGAGGTTGTTCAGGTAAAGCGTCACAAGGGTAATATCACCCGGCCAGTACTCGACCAGCTACGCGGCGCGCTCCCTTACCACGGTGCAATTCGTGGCACCATCATCACTACGGGTGGCTTTGCTCAGGGTTGTAAAGACGCTGCGCTGTTTCCAGGTGCAGCGCCGATTACCTTGATCGATGGTGATAAGGTTATCGAACTGCTTCTTAAGCACGGCGTGGGCGTAAAAAAGAAACCGCAAACATTAATCGAGATCGACGAAAGCTACTTCGCAAGTGACGATCCCGAAACGCAAATTCCGGAAGAACAGTAATCTATCCGATCGATAAATGAGCACGTCTCATGTTACGGCTGGCTGTCTTGGCCGAATGTGCGGAGCGGCATGATTCGTGCAAGTTGGGCTGTTGTCTGGGGCGGTGCTGACGTTCGAGTGCGCATGTGAATGCAGCGGCCAACATCCGTAGATGGCCGAACTCGGACTGACGTGTATGGCCGAGTTCGGCCTATGTGTGGCATCTCATCACTTGTGGCTCAACAACAGGTGGGCGGGGCTGCCTCAAGCCTATTGCTACCGGTATGCGGCCCTGTTTGCGCGTGCGTCATAAAGAGCGTGGTGACGGCCGCCGTGCAATCGGAAATATTCATCCTTCGCAACGAGATCAATTCGTGAGCTGATGAGCTTTACTTTCCAGCCAGCCGCTCGTCCACCGAGCAGTTCCCACAAAAGTTGAAGGTCGATGGGATGGTCGTAGCAAATCACTGGTCGCTGTTTTAGCCCAGTGAACATTGCCATCCAGATTCGTACCGCTTCACGCAACGCTCCGCGTTCCATTATTCGCGTTGGATCTGCGCCTAGTAGTGGCAGTACATGTGCGCGAACAAAGGTACTGCAAGCGTCGCTCTCGACATGCGCTTGCTCCGCATAGAACTCAGGCCCGTCCTCAGCGACCATGGCTACACTTATCAAGTACGGCGCCGCGATATCCGTAAACTCTGTGTCGATGAAGATTCGGCGTTCCCATGGATGTAAAGTGCCCACGCGTTCCCTCCTGCAGTATGTCCGCCCAACGAGCCGAGCAGCCGCTCACGGTCGTTTATATTTCGCCCAGGCATTGGCAGTAGCATTAAGCGCTTCTACAACACGTTTGACGTCGCTACGACGAAAGATGTTCTGGCGGCTGCCGTCCACTCGCGAACCACAAATCGGCGCTATCCCGGCGACTGAAAGAAGTGCCATAATCGTCCGAACCGACAGAGACGTAGCCGTAGCAAGCTCAACCGCAGACACATATCGCTGTTCGAAGTCCGATAGGGCGACTGGCGTGATCAAAGTGGCAGTTCGTCGACCACGAATAGCAACACGTCCTTTTAGTAGGCCAGATTTTACTAAGTGGTACGCGACTTCTTGCTTGATATGAAGATGAATTGCCGCTTCAGGGATTGTCATGCCCCCGGCGCAACATTGTCGTCGATGCCAGTTGAGGAATTCATCTCGTCCAAAAATTGCACCGGCGATTCCTCGAGCACTCTCATCCCATCGCCTCAAGTTGATACGCTTCTCTTGAACTGCACGAATAAGGGATACGAATTCTACTCGCTGCGACAGAAAATATTTGCTGGCTTCGGCGAACGAAATCTCGCGATCTGGGCATGCCACAGCATCCCCGCAACTTTTGATGCTATCGATCAACTCCGACGCCTCACTACGACGGAAAAGCGACGTCGAGATCAGTCCATGCGTCACGGTCCTACGTTTCAGCATGCCTACGTCAGCGAGTTGTTCTACCCGGGGCATCGAAATTCCAAGAAGTAAGCTCATGGTCCGCAGGCTGATCTCATCCGCGAGCTCTTGCTTAAGCGACGAAAGGGCGGTCCGCTTGATTAGGGTGAAGTGCCGTCGGACGCCTCCCGGTTTGGGGATTTCCGTAACGCCGACTCGTGTGGTCAAGGCATGAAGGGTCGCAGCACGGATTCCAAGTTGACGAGCGGCAACGGTTGCGGTGACATACGCCTGCGATTGAATGTCGCCAACTGTCGCCCAACGGCGGCGCCTGTCCAGAGTCTCCATGGACTGGTCACGCATGTATGCCCGGAAGCCGTCGAGAAGGAAGTTCAGGTCAGGCGCAAGATCGTGAAACAAGAACTTCTTTAGTTGGCGCACGCGTGGCGATTGCAGCGAAGTTTCAGCGGCATCTCCAATCGATCGCTCTTCCTCCCGAAGGAAGTCGTGAAACTTAAATGGCCAGTCGGTCAAGCGTAAATAGGCAGCAGCTACTAGTCGGGAAGTTTCAGACAACGTAAGGTTGCGCCACGCTTTCGGCGTCAACATGTACTCGGTCGTCTCCGTCGTCGCTCCAAGGTGCGAAATCAATGACGCGATGGAGGGTAAGCTGAGATCTTCAAGCGCGCTAATCCGTCGTCCGACTGTGTCCTCCCGCACACCGGTCGCTCTCACAAACGCATGCCAAATATGGAGAGCGGCGTCGACGCTAGTGCGACTCGCTTCGACTTCTTCCCATGACGAAATCTCACTTCCGCAGCGACATCTCATCATCGACGCTCGTCTCCAACAAAGTTTGCTCCCGCACGCAAGGCATGTGTCTACCAACTCCGTGCCGTGTATGTGGCAAGCGACGTATAGCCGATGTTCCCATATTGTTCGCCAGTACGGCGCCGTTAACAAGCACGCAACACAGCATTTTGCTCGCCGGCCAAGACAAAATTTTTGGTCAAACCCTGGCGGAACTATGACAGGCGTGCCCAACTCACCGAGCCATTTGGGTATAAATCCAAAAATGGTGGTACCCACGAGATCACGAAGGTGTGCGTGGAGACCATCAATACGCTGCAACCACTCGACAGCAGGATACGCGTTGGCTTCCGCCAATCGCAGAAGAAAGCCCTGGACGCTTTCGAAGGGACGAGTCTGTGGGAGGTTGATCAACGGCGCTTTCACGATTGATCCTCCACTAACGGCGTCGCGTGCCGCGGGTTTCCCCTCGGCGGCTGGTAGGCGCAAACGGTTCGCCTGGTCGATCCAGACGACGAAACGAGAATTTCGGATGAAATGGATTTAGCTCGTTCTGTCCGCCGCGCCAGATCTCTTGAACGAAGGCCTGTTGTAACAAGGATCGATCGATACTTGGCTGGTTCGCAGCCACCATCAGTTCGAATGCCCCGGTCGTGAGCCGTCTGATGTATCCGATTAGGCCGTTGGTTGCAATGTATATCCGACGCGCAGTTTCAGCCTCGGCTAGGCCTGAGCGGCGTTGACAAGGAAGCATTTCATCCAAGGCATTCAGTATTGTTCGGAACTCTATCTCTTCGTCTTCGCGCTCAATTGAAAAAGGTACAAGTTCTATACGAGCCGAAAATCGGCGCCGAAGTTGCTCGTTAAGCGTAAGGATTGCCGTTGATCTTGGCAAACCCATTAGCAGACACGGTATTCGCGCATCTTCCACGAAGCTTTTGAGCCAGTCGGCTACCGATTGCGGCGAATTGTGAGAGCCATGGTCGAGAAAATGTTGAAGTTCATCAACGATGAGCATCCGGACCCGACACTGACGCATGAGCGCAAGCGCCCGTAGCCGCTTGACTTCAGCGTTGCCAAGGCTTGCCAGTGGATCTCCGAGTGCAACAAGCATTGCCTGCGCCAGGCTCTTCAACGTCGGCGACGTTGGAGTTTCGACAACGAGGACCGGCTTGATGTGGGCATCTTCGCTTTCTGATTCCGGAAGTATCGACCGGATATAACGAGCGATCCATGTTTTTCCAGTGCCAGACTCACCTACAAGGAGGGTATGACGTGGATCTGCACCATGTCGCGATAAATCAAGGACGTGCTGTAACCGCGCAACCACGTCCTTAAATTGCCGATGAGGAATGAGAATGCGCTCCACTTCCTTCATCCGAGCATAGTCTTCATCGGAAAACGGTCGATCAATCATGTGGACACCTTTCCGTTTGGAGAGCCATCCAGCAGCAAGCCGACCAGCTTTGGCAGCTTGGACACCGGTACGGCCGACTGCTTCTCGATGTGAGGTTCCGGCTTTCTGCGGGCTGTTTTGTCAGCCGACGTTGCGAATATGTCCGCTGCTTCTGTTCCGATCCCGCGCCACGCCGCGCTCTTTTGTCGCTTTCGTTGTGATTTGCTCAGGGCAAACTCGGAGACCAGCATTCGGATTTCGCTTTTCGCGTGCGCAAGGGCACTTTGGTCGACTAGCCCTTTGCCAGTTTCTCGCGCGCGTGTACACAGCAATCTGTGTTGCTCTCGCGTTAGACCGCTCGCGTATTCCTGATCAAGCGCCGGCACGATGACGGGGATCTTGGTGTCGGGATCGATGACCGCAATGCGTGAAACGTCATCGAAGTACGAAATGACGTCGACCGCAACTCGAGGCCCATGTTTACTGCGGATCTGCAGAAGTGCGGGATCGTTGTACCGCAAGTTGTCGAGTTCAATGCCTTGATGAGACAGCGTTCGAGTATGCGTTTCCCCGATCGTGATATCGACGTCCTCAATGCTCGGCGGCAGCACTGGCGGAAAACGCGTCGCTCCCGTAACCCACTTCTCGTGCGGCGTAGTTTTGATTCCTCGATGGAGGGAGTGTGCGTAGACGTCAACAATCCAACGCGTCAGGACATGCAGTAGCTGATCGTACGTGATCAACGCCTGCTCCTGCGGATCGTAATCTTCTCGATGAAACCATCGAGCGAAACTCGTTCCGGGCAGCGCGTGCGCAAACTGAAAATTCAATGTTTTCAGGAAGCGTTCAACGGCACCTTTGAACCACGGCTTGCGTTTTGGGCAAAACGTTATGATCATACCCAGCTCAAACGCAACCCTCTTCAGTTCGCCGCTGTGAAACTCTAGGCCGTTATCGCAGACTAGTTCGCGAATTTTTCCATGGCACGGCCAGTCGTGTTGCAGATCCGGATAGCGCTCTCGAAGGTCCGCCTTCGGAATTATTGCGTGCCTCAAGCACCGGAGAACGGCGTGGACTGAGGGCCCCTGAAATCCAACGTGCATACCGACCGGCATTCTTGAATATCGATCTAGTGCGATGGTTACCGTTGGACGGCCTAAGGGTAGCTTTGTCCTCTCGTCGATTACAAAGAGATCCAGTGGCGAGTGATCGATTTCCACGCGCTCGAGGATTTGTTCAACATGGACGCCGCGGCCACTTGTGCGAAACGTGATGTCCGCTATGCGCTTTCCGCGGCGGGCTACCGTCACGTCAAAAGCATCAAGTGAACGGATCGCCCGATACACGGTGGAAAGGCTCGGCATTCGAACCTTGTCGCTTTCGCTGCGAAATTCATTTTCGCAATCTATCCGGTAGCGAAGATCAGCACACACGTCGGTTACGGAGGTTTGTTCACGCGCCATGTATATTGAGTCGATCGATTGTTGGAGGAAATTCAGACTCGTAACGGGTAACCTGCTGCCACCGCCTCCTCGACGGTCGAACCGATCAATCAACACTCTATTGTCACCGTCTGCTCGCGAAATGCTACGAGCCCATCTGTAAACAGTGATAGCGCTCGGCGGATAATGGTCGTTCAATTCTTGCGCGCATTCCTGAATAAGCGGCGCAAGCACAGCCGGCGTCGAGACTATCGGACCGCTAGCGAGCAGCATGTCAAGGTACTGCTTTTTTCGAAGAGCCTGCTCTCGGACACGGTTAGGGAACGTTGACAGCGGGCGCCCCAACCGTGAATGCACTGGATCGCCGATATTTGTGGGCTCGTTGAGAAAGTGCAGCCGACCAGATTGATACTGCTTCTGCAGTTCTGAGGTCGATGTCACTGTTAATGCGCCGTTGACCACCGCAATTAGGTGTGCGAGTCCATCCGCGGTGAGATGCGCGATCCTATGATGTTGATCGTCCAGAGCGATGGTCACTCCAACCTTAAAAATAAAGTTCTTCATCATTCGGCTCGCGGTTTTGTATGGACAAAGCAGTCGATTCACTCAACGGTTGATGCAGATCGCAGGTAAGTAAATCTTGAGCAAGGAGTCGCCAAACTTCCGTAATTGATCCGAGACGAACGCGGGCGTGTGCGACCGTCAGGAGCGGCTCGTCGAGGAGCGGTGCCACGGCCAGTCGTCGTTGCAGCCCTGACATTGGCTTGCTTAAATAGGGGAACAATGCGTTCAGGTTAGGCAGAAGCGCGTCGCTACGAATCTGAGTGTCCGTCAAGACTCGAAACAGCGCGCCTAGCTCGGAGAAATGTTCCCCGATTCGCCGCAGTCGCCTCTGTTCGTCTGGCACGCGCGCTTTTTCTTCTGGTTTGACCTCAATGAGCAGCACTGCACCGCTGGCGAGAGTGAGTTCAAAGTCCGGCGTGTACTTCCGCGATTTACCTTCGAGCGAGTAATAGATCGAGTAGGGTTGTTCTCGATAGCTGATCACGCCGCGAGAGAACTCGAAGAGAAGCAAGGCGTCACGCTCGATCAAAGACTCGAACGCCACTGATCGGCCTGACTTTCGGGAAGGGAAACGGCCGCGGAAAATCCCGCCGGTAGGCCGAACTACTTGTCGTGCGGGGGTATGATGAATCCCCTGCCTGGCCGTCGACCTGACGGCGGCATGCGGATTGTTTTGCATGATTCGCTCCGCTCGCAAATTAAAAGGGCGCGTTAAACCCTCTCGACTTGCGAGATCAGAAAAAATTGGACGCAAAAACTTGACCGCAGGCGGGGGATTGACGATACTTCGATTGTCTAAGTCGGGTAGCGTCAGCTCCCACCAGCGGGGCAAGCTTCCAATAGGGGGGTTGCTCCGTTTTTACATTCTGCTCTCCATTTTTTGCTCGCTGCCAGTTTACTGGGTGAGCACAGTTCTGATTAAAATTAGCACCTTTTTCCGGCGAAGACGTTATTTTATTGATTGTCGGCGCGCGGTCAATGATTATTGCAGTATTTTGTGCTGCGAATCGATCATGCCGAATGGTAAGGGCACCGCCTTGATACTGCTAGGTAATTTTGTCTTTCTATTGCGCGGGTTATTTTCACTGGTGCAATGTGCAATATTTATTGCATTAAAACCCGTTTGTTTTGGTGTGATGGGATTTGTGGCGCCAAAAAATAAAATAGCCCGGAAGACATGGGCAGTCGACCGGGCTACAACAGTGACCAAATTTTCACGAATAGTGAGAAATTTTTTTCATCTCAGTGACAAAATTTTCACTATCTCTGACAACCTACATGTCAAACATCAATATTCCCCGCCCTCAACGCATTCGACTCAATAAACGCTCGCCGCGGCTCCACATCATCCCCCATGAGCGTAGTAAAGATCCCATCCGCAGCAATCGCGTCTTCGATCTGCACACGCAGGAGTCGCCGCACCGTCGGATCCATCGTCGTTTCCCACAGCTGACCGGGGTTCATCTCCCCCAGCCCCTTATACCGCTGCTTCGAAACGTTCCGCTCGGCATCCGCAAGCAGCCACTTCATCGCGCTCTTGAAGTCCGTCACGGCCATGCTGCGCTCACCGCGCTTGATGACCGCACCTTCCCCAATAAGCCCCTTGAACGTATTCGCGGTGGTTACGAGCTGCTGATAATCCGCCGTGTGCTGGAATTCCTGGTCGATGACCGAAACCCGCACGTTCCCGTGATGGGTACGCTCGACATGCAGCGACCGCTGCTCGCGAACCGGGTCATACGAAGGCACCACACGCACTTCGTTCTTCAGCGCTTCATCATGCAACGCAGCGTGCAGCGCCTTCGCCGAAGCCTCGGTCGAAGCCTCATCGGAAAGATCGATCGCAACGCCATCCATGATCGCTTCAAGCGCGGCCGGGTCATACAAGCGGCTCAACCGCTCGATCACGCTCTTCGACAGCAGATACGACCGCGCCAGCTCCCCGAGCGCATCGCCGGAAATCGCTGCCGCGTTCTCGCCCGGCACCAGCTCCGAGCCTTGCAGCGCCAAGCGCAGCATGTGCGCGTTGAGCTCCACGTCGTCCTTCAGATACCGCTCGTCCTTGCCCGCCTTGATCTTGTAAAGCGGCGGCTGCGCGATATACACGTACCCGCGCTCGATCATGTCCGGCATCTGTCGATACAGGAACGTGAGCAGCAGCGTCCGGATGTGCGCGCCGTCGACGTCCGCGTCGGTCATGATGATGATGCGGTGATAGCGCAGCTTGTCGAGGTTGTAATCTTCCTTGCCGATTCCGCACCCAAGCGCGGTCACGAGCGTGACGATCTGCTCCGACGACAGCAGCTTGTCGTAGCGCGCCTTCTCGACGTTCAGCACCTTGCCGCGCAGCGGCAGGATCGCCTGGAACTTGCGGTCACGCCCTTGCTTGGCCGAGCCGCCTGCCGAGTCACCCTCGACGATGTAGATTTCGCACTTCGCCGGGTCTTTCTCCTGGCAGTCCGCGAGCTTGCCCGGCAGGCCGACGCCGTCGAGCACGCCCTTGCGGCGCGTCATTTCGCGCGCCTTGCGTGCGGCATCCCGCGCACGAGCAGCCTCGACGATCTTGCCGCAGATGATCTTCGCGTCGATCGGCGTTTCCAGCAGGAACTCTTCCAGCGCCTTCGCGACGACTTCTTCAACCGGCGCCCGCACTTCGGACGAAACCAGCTTGTCCTTCGTCTGCGAGCTGAACTTCGGCTCCGGCACCTTCACCGACAGCACGCATGACAACCCTTCGCGCATGTCGTCGCCGGTCGTCTCGACCTTCGCCTTCTTCGCGATTTCGTTGTCGGTGATGTACTTGTTCATCACGCGCGTCATCGCGGCCCGCAGGCCGGTCAGGTGCGTGCCGCCGTCGCGCTGCGGAATGTTGTTGGTGAAGCACAGCACGTTCTCGTTGTAGCTGTCGTTCCACTGCATCGCGACTTCGACGCCCACGCCTTCCTTCTCGCCGATGGCGTGGAAAATCGTCGGGTGCAGGTTGGTCTTCGTCTTGTTGATGTACTCGACGAAGCCCTTCACGCCGCCGGCGAATGCGAAATCGTCTTCCTTGCCCGAGCGCAGGTCGGTCAGGCGAATCCGCACGCCGTTGTTCAGGAACGAAAGCTCGCGCATGCGCTTCGCGAGGATGTCGTAGTGATACTCGACCGTGCCGAAAATGGTCGGATCGGCCATGAAGTGCACTTCGGTGCCGCGGTTCTCGGTATCGCCGGTCACCAGCATCGGCGACACTTCCACGCCGTCCACCTGCTCGAGCACGCGCTCCTGCGCGACGCCGCGATGGAACTCCATGAAATGCTTCTTGCCGTTGCGGCGCACGGTGAGGCGCAGCCAGCTCGACAGCGCGTTCACGCACGATACGCCCACGCCGTGCAGGCCGCCGGATACCTTGTAGCTGTTCTGGTCGAACTTGCCGCCGGCGTGCAGCTCGGTCATCACGATCTCGGCGGCGCTGCGCTTCGGTTCGTGCTTGTCGTTCATCTTCACGTCGGTCGGAATGCCGCGGCCGTTGTCGGTCACGGTGATCGAGTTGTCGGCGTGAATCGTGACGTGGATATCGTTGCAGTACCCGGCCAACGCTTCGTCGATCGAGTTGTCGAGCACCTCGAACACGAGGTGATGCAGACCGGTGCCGTCCGACGTGTCGCCGATGTACATCCCCGGGCGCTTGCGCACCGCTTCCAGACCTTCGAGGATCTGGATCGACGAGGCGCCGTAGCTGCTGTTATCGGGTTGCGAATTGTGCTGTTCACTCATGGATATCTTCCGGTTCTGCGAGGCCACTCTAGTGGCGGCGCGGTGCGTTTCAGCGAGAGAAATCGCCGGGCCGCTCCAGTTTCCTGGCCCGTCCACGGTGCCGGTCAGGCACCGAAAGGACAGGTTGTCGGTTCGCCATAAAAACGCCAAAGGGGCTTGCCGCCCCCTGGTGTGTGTCGTGATGTCGCGCGCGTCAGATGCGCATCGGCATCACGACATACTTGAACTCTTCGTTCTCGGGCACCGTGATCAGCGCGCTCGAGCTGGCGTCGCCGAGGCTCACCTGCACGGTGTCGACCTTCAGGTTCGCGAGCACGTCGAGCAGATACGTGACGTTGAAGCCGATGTCGACGGTGTCGCCCTGGTAGGCAATTTCCAGTTCTTCCTGCGCCTCTTCCTGATCGGCGTTGGTCGACATGATCTTCAACTGGCCCGGCGCGATGATGCAGCGCACGCCCTTGAACTTGTCCGAGGTCAGGATGGCCGCGCGTTGCAGCGAACGCTGCAGTTCTTCGCGGCCGATCTCGAACGTGTTCTTGTGCGCCTTCGGGATCACGCGCTGGAAGTCGGGGAACTTGCCCTCGACGAGTTTCGACACGAGCTCGACCTGGCCGAACGTGAACTTGGCCTGGGTTTGCGCGATGTCGATGGTGACGGTGTCGTCGATGTCCTCGAGCAGGCGTTGCAGCTCGAGAATCGTCTTGCGCGGGACGATCACTTCCTGGCGGCCGAACGTGCCGCCTTCGAGCTTCATCGACGAGAACGCGAGGCGGTGGCCGTCGGTGGCCACGGCCATCAGCTGGTCGCCGTCGACGACGAGCAGCATGCCGTTCAGGTAGTAGCGGATGTCCTGCTGCGCCATCGCGAAGTGCACCATGCCGAGCAGCTGGCGGAACGACTTCTGCGGGACGGTGAGGGTCGCGCCGAAATCCTTCGCCTGCGCGACGGTCGGGAACTCGTCGGCCGCGAGGGTTTGCAGTGCGAAGCGGCTCTTGCCCGATTGAACGGTGAGGCGCTTGTCGGCGAGCGACAGCGTGACCTGGCCGTCAGGCATCGCGCGCAGGATGTCGAGCAGCTTGCGGGCCGCGACGGTGGTCGCCACCTGGTCGCCGCCGACGCCGAAATCGGCGCGCGTGGTGATCTGCAGCTCCAGGTCGGTCGACAGGAACGAAACGTCCGGGCCGTTCTTGGTGATCAGCAGGTTGGCGAGGATCGGCAACGTATGGCGGCGTTCGACGATGCCGCTGACCGTTTGCAGCGGCCTGAGGAGGGTGTCTCGTTCGGTCTTGACCAGTTGCATAGAGTTCCTTCGTTGAGTAACGGCCTGCAGCGCAGCAGCCTCGCAGCGCCCCGCCGGCCGGGCTCTTGGCCCGCCTCCACCGGGGCGGTCAAACCAGTATTGTGCCTCAAAACCGAACCGCCCCCCTTAATTTGGGGCGGATGCCGAATTATCAAGCGCGCCCGCGCGCTCAGCCCTTCAGCGTCTGTTCCAGCACGTGCAGCTCGTGGTTGAGCTGCGCGTCCTTGCTGCGCTCGTCGGCGATCTTGCGCACGGCATGCAGCACGGTGGTGTGATCGCGCCCGCCGAACAGCTCGCCGATTTCCGGCAGGCTCTTCTGCGTGAGTTCCTTCGCGAGGTACATCGCGATCTGCCGCGGCCGCGCGATGTTCGCCGGACGCTTCTTCGAATACATGTCCGCGACCTTGATGTTGTAGAAGTCGGCGACGGTCTTCTGGATGTTCTCGACCGAAATCTGCCGGTTCTGCACGGTCAGCAGGTCCTTCAGCGCTTCCTTGGTCAGCTCGATCGAGATCTCGCGGCCGTGGAACTTCGAATACGCGAGGATCTTGCGCAGCGCGCCTTCAAGTTCGCGCACGTTCGAGCGCAGGTGCTTCGCGACGAAGAACGCGACGTCCTCCGACAGGTTCACGCCTTCCGACTGCGCCTTGCGCATCAGGATCGCGACGCGCATTTCCAGCTCGGGCGGCTCGATCGCAACGGTGAGGCCCGAGTCGAAGCGCGAGATCAGGCGATCGTCGATCCCCGAAATCTCCTTCGGATACGTGTCGCTGGTGATGATCACCTGCGCCTTGTTCGCAACCAGAGCCTCGAACGCGTAGAAGAATTCTTCCTGCGTGCGCGACTTGCCGGAGAAGAACTGGATATCGTCGATCAGCAGCAGGTCGAGCGAGTGGTAGTAGCGCTTGAAGTCGTCGAACGCCTTGCGCTGGTACGCCTTCACCACGTCCGACACGTATTGCTCGGCGTGGATGTAGCGGATTCGCGCGCCGGCCTTGTCGAGCAGCAGCTGGTTGCCGATCGCGTGGATCAGGTGGGTCTTGCCGAGGCCGACGCCGCCGTACAGGAACAGCGGGTTGTACGAGATGCCGGGGTTGTCGGCGACCTGGATCGCGGCGGCGCGCGCAAGCTGGTTCGCTTTACCGGTCACGAAGTTGTCGAACGTGAGCACGGGGTTCAGCTTCGAGCGCTCGTACATCGAATCGGCTTCGCCGCCGGACGGCGCGGCGCCGGGGCCCGGGCGCCACGTGCGGCGGCCGGCGGCCGCTTCGTGCGCGGGCAGGCTCGGCAGGTCGATATCGGCGTCGTCGGCATTCAGGTGGTGCGCGGCGGCGGCCGACGGCGTCATCGGCACGCTGGACGCAGCGGCGGCATTCGCGCTCAGGTTCGCGGCGATCGCGGCCACCGTGGCGGCCGGGCCGGTCGGCTGCAGCGGCGCGCGCGGGACGCCGGCGCCCGGTGCTGCACCGGCCGCGGCGCTACGCATGCCGGCTTTGGGATCGAGGACGAACTGGACTTCGATCGGCGCGTTCCAGAAATCCCGGGCCAGATCGGAGATCCGGCCCGAAAACTGGCTCTTGACCCAGTCCAGCTTGAAACGGTTCGGCGCGGCGATGGACAGCGTGTTCGCCGACGCATCGAAGGCCACCGGGGCCAAGGGTTTGATCCACGTCACGTACTGCTGGGGCGTCAGCTCGCGCTCCAGCAGTGCGGAACAGTGTTGCCAGAAATCGTTCATCAAGTAACTGTCGTTTTTTGCATGCACAGCGCGGCTCGCAGGCGCCCTTGTCGCAATCGCGCAACAAGGCCCGAAGCGGTCGTGCGAGCGTGCCTCGGACGCCTGCGTCACAGTCGTGGAGAGGCAGGCGAGCGCCGAGGCGGCGTGCGGGATTCTTGGAGATAAGGCGAGATTCTAACGCCAAACGCCGCCACAGCGGGACTTATCCACAGGCTGTGATGGTGGGTCGCAGGGCCGGATCGGCCGGGGTCGGCACAGGCGGACGACTCCTAAGGTATTGACCGCCAACAGAAAACCGGTTTAAATAGCGGGTTCCGCGAAAACCAATCCTGTATTCCCGGCGATTGCGTTCGCCCGAATGCCTCCGGTTAAGGGCACGCGGTCCCCTGAATTTCGACATTCTCGAACAAGTGAGAACATCATGAAACGTACTTACCAACCGTCCGTGACGCGCCGCAAGCGCACCCATGGCTTCCGTGTCCGTATGAAGACGGCAGGTGGCCGCAAGGTCATCAACGCTCGCCGCGCGAAGGGCCGCAAGCGCCTCGCCATCTAAGGCAGGTTGCGCGCTGTGTCCGCCGTCCGCAGTCCTGCGGAAGGTGCCGTCGAGCCGGGTGCGAATCCGTTGCAGACGAAAGCCGCCTTCCCGAAAGCTGCGCGACTTCTGAAAACGGATGAATTTTCATCCGTTTTTCGTTTGCGCCCTTGGCGGCGCTCCGCGCACTTCGTGATCTACGGCAAGCCGACCGGTCAGCCCGCGCGTCTGGGGCTCGTCGTCGGCAAGAAGTACGCGCCGCGTGCAGTCACGCGTAATCTGGTGAAGCGGCTGGCGCGCGATGCATTTCGCGTGCGCCGGGCCGAATTCGCCGGTTACGACCTGCTGCTGCGGCAGCACACGCGCTTCGACAAGAAAGCGCTGCCGAGCGCGGCTTCCGCCCCGCTCGCGGCGATGTGCGCGGCCGAAATCCGCGAACTGCTCGACAGGGCAGTCCGGGAGATCGCTCGCCGCGCGTCGAAGCCCGCGTCCGAGTGACGCATCCGTCCGCGGTGCGGCGTTCGCGCCCGCCCGGCCGGTTTTGACGCGGCGCCGAACGGCGCCGCCCAAGGTATGGAAACGGTATTGATCGCCTTGCTGCGCTTCTACAAGGTTGCCGTGAGCCCTCTGCTCGGCAACCGTTGCCGTTTTTATCCTTCCTGTTCGGATTACGCGCGCGAGGCAATCCAGTATCATGGCGCCGCGCGCGGCACGTATCTCGCCGTCAGGCGCGTGTGCCGATGCCATCCGTTTTCCGCGGGCGGCATCGACCTCGTCCCGCCGCCCAACTCCGACACTCGCGCTCGCGGCGAAGCCGACGCGCGGTCCCATCGACTCTGAGACAACGCATGGATATCAAACGCACCGTCCTATGGGTGATCTTCTTCATGTCAGCTGTCATGCTGTACGACAACTGGCAGCGGTCCCATGGACGCCCGTCGATGTTCTTCCCGAGCGCTACGCAAACGGCCCCCGCGGCTGCTGCCGGCGGCGCATCGGGCACGGGCGCGACGACGACGACCGCAGGTGAAGTGCCTGCCGCCGCAGCCGGCACCGCACCGTCGACGACGGCACCGGCCGCACAGGCGCAGCTCGTGAAGTTCTCGACCGACGTGTACGACGGCGAAATCGACACGCGCGGCGGCACGCTCGCGAAGCTGACGCTGAAGAAGCAGGGCGACGGCAAGCAGCCTGACCTGTACATCACGCTGTTCGACCACACGGCCGGCCACACGTATCTCGCACGCTCGGGCCTGCTCGGCGGCGACTTCCCGAACCACAACGACGTCTACACGCAGGTGAACACCGGCTCGACTTCGCTGGCGGGCGACCAGAACGCGCTGAAGCTGTCGTTCGAATCGCCGGTGAAGGGTGGCGTGAAGGTCGTGAAGACCTACACGTTCACGCGCGGCAGCTACGTGATCGGCGTCGATACCAAGATCGACAACGTCGGCACGACGCCTGTCACGCCGACGGTCTACATGGAACTCGTCCGCGACAACACGGCCGTCGAAACGCCGATGTTCTCGCACACGTTCCTCGGGCCGGCGGTCTACACGGACGCGAAGCACTTCCAGAAGATCAACTTCAGCGACCTCGACAAGAACAAGGCCGACTACGTGACCTCCGCCGACAACGGCTGGGTCGCGATGGTGCAGCACTACTTCGCGTCGGCATGGATTCCGCAGCAGGGCGTGAAGCGCGACATCTACGCGGAGAAGATCGATCCGACGCTGTACCGCGTCGGCGTGAAGCAGCCGGTCGCCGCGATCGCGCCGGGCCAGTCGGCCGACGTGCAGGCTCGCCTGTTCGCCGGTCCGGAAGAAGAGCGCATGCTCGAAGGCATCGCGCCGGGCCTGGAACTCGTGAAGGACTACGGCTGGGTGACGATCATCGCGAAGCCGCTGTTCTGGCTGCTCGAGAAGATCCACGGCTACGTCGGCAACTGGGGCTGGGCGATCGTGCTGCTGACGGTGCTGATCAAGGCCGTGTTCTTCCCGCTGTCGGCCGCGAGCTACAAGTCGATGGCGCGCATGAAGGAAATCACGCCGCGCATGCAGGCGCTGCGCGAACGCTTCAAGAGCGATCCGCAGAAGATGAATTCGGCGCTGATGGAGCTGTACAAGACCGAGAAGGTCAATCCGTTCGGCGGCTGCCTGCCGGTCGTGATCCAGATCCCGGTGTTCATCTCGCTGTACTGGGTGCTGCTCGCATCGGTCGAAATGCGCGGCGCGCCGTGGATTCTGTGGATCCACGACTTGTCGCAGCGCGATCCGTTCTTCATCCTGCCGGTGCTGATGGCCGTGTCGATGTTCGTGCAGACGAGCCTGAACCCGACGCCGCCGGACCCGGTCCAGGCGAAGATGATGAAGTTCATGCCGATCGCGTTCTCGGTCATGTTCTTCTTCTTCCCGGCCGGCCTCGTGCTGTATTACGTCGTGAACAACGTGCTGTCGATCGCGCAGCAGTACTACATCACGCGCAAGCTCGGCGGCGTCAAGAAGAAGCCGGCCTGACGCCCGGCGCACCCGCGGGCGGCGAGCCGCCCGCGATGCACGCAAAAAAAGCCGCATGGTTCGCCCATGCGGCTTTTTTGTTGGCTGGCGGCGGCGCGCGCCGTGCGATGCGCGTGCCGTTCCCGCTCAGGCCTTCTTCGCTTCGATTTTCGGCTCGCCGTAGAACTGCTCGATCAGTTCCTGAACGAGGTAGCGCTGATGCGGAGAAAGTGCCTCGATCTTCGACGCGAGTTCGATTGTCTCGGGCGTCGGCGGATAGCGCTCGTCGCGCGGCAGCGGTTGCGGCGTCGGGTGCTCGATCACGCTCGGCGACGGGCCGTAATGCAGCCAGTGCAGTTCGACGCGCAGCCATTCGGCGAGCGTTTCGAGTTTGTCCGACGTCGGAATCGTGCGGCCCGTCAGCCATTTGTGCGCGGTTTGCGGCGAAACGGGATGCGTTCCGCGGTGGCGCAGATTGAATCGGTTCGCAAGCTCCGTCGCGCCGGTGACCTTCTCCGGGCTGCGCCGCAGGGCGAATTTCAGGCGTTCCGAGAACGCGGCTTTTTCTTCGGATGTCGGCATGGGGGAGATTGTGCAATTCCACCGCCGCGTTTCAGACAACCATATGAGATAAACGTATCTCATTCGGACGAATCCCGGCCTTGCCCGGGATGGATGACGGAATTGAGGGACGCAGCGTCAAGCCGCTCCGGCAGGCATACTCGTCCGAAACGGTGGCTGCGACATTGCGTTGGACTGATACTCGACTTATCCCCGGCGGGATAAATTCGGGCGAGTCCGAATCCTGCGTGGCGGCCGGTGGCGTGTGGGCCGGCACGCTACAATGCCGGCGATCCGATGCCCGAACTGTTGCGCGGGCGCACCACTCACTGTCTGACCACCCGATTCATCCGATTCCCATGCTCGCTACCGATTCCGATCCGATCGTCGCCATTGCCACTGCTGCCGGCCGGGGCGGCATCGGTGTCGTCCGCGTGTCGTTCGGGCGCGGCGGCGAGGCGGCCGCGCTGCCGCTGATCGACGCGTTGTGCGGGCAGAAGCTCGCGCCGCGCCATGCGAGCTACGTGCCGTTCCTCGACGAGCACGGCGCGCCGCTCGACCGCGGCATCGCGCTGTATTTCCCGGCGCCGCACTCGTACACCGGCGAGCACGTGCTCGAGCTGCAGGGCCATGGCGGGCCGATCGTGATGCAGTTGCTGCTGCAGCGCTGCCTGGATGCGGGGCGCGGCTTCGGGTTGCGGCTCGCGGAGCCGGGCGAGTTCACGCGGCGCGCGTTCCTGAACGACAAGCTGGACCTTGCGCAGGCCGAGGCGGTTGCCGACCTGATCGAGGCGAGCACCGAGGCGGCGGCACGCTCGGCCGGGCGGTCGCTCGACGGCGCGTTCTCGCGGCAGATCCATGCGCTTGTCGACGACGTGATCACGCTGCGGATGCTGGTCGAGGCGACGCTGGATTTTCCGGAAGAGGAGATCGACTTCCTGGAAGCGGCCGACGCGCGCGGCAAGCTCGCGAAGATCCGCGCGCAGCTCGTGCATGTGCTCGGCGATGCGCGGCAGGGTGCGTTGTTGCGCGAAGGGTTGTCGGTCGTGCTCGCGGGGCAGCCGAACGTCGGCAAGTCGTCGCTGCTGAACGCGCTGGCCGGCGCGGAGCTGGCGATCGTCACGCCGATCGCCGGGACGACGCGCGACAAGGTTGCGCAGACGATCCAGGTCGAAGGGATTCCGCTGCACATCATCGATACGGCCGGGCTGCGCGAGACGGAGGATGAGGTCGAGCGGATCGGCATTGCGCGCACGTGGAGCGAGATCGAGCGCGCGGACGTCGTGCTGCACCTGCTCGATTCGCGCACGGGGCTGACGCCGGATGACGAGGTGATCGCCGCGCGGTTTCCGGGCGGCGTGCCGGTGGTGCGCGTACTGAACAAGACGGATCTGACTGGTGTGCCGGCTTGTGTCGAGCATCCGGCTGCGGAAGGGGATCTGACCGAGGTGCATCTGTCCGCGAAGCGCGGCGACGGGATCGACATGCTGCGTGCGGAGCTGCTGCGGATCGCGGGATGGCAGGCGGGGGCCGAGGGCGTGTATCTCGCGCGCGAGCGGCACCTGATCGCGCTGCGGGCCGCGCAGGAGCATCTCGCGCAGGCAGCGGATCATGCGGAGCAGCGCGCGCAGTCGCTCGATCTGTTTGCGGAGGAGCTGCGGCTCGCGCAGGAGCAGCTCAATGCGATTACCGGGGAGTTCACTTCGGATGATCTGCTGGGGGTGATTTTCAGCAGGTTTTGTATCGGGAAATAGAAGCGAAAAGGACTGCAAGCCGGGAATGGCACGGCCATTGCCCTGAAATAGAATGTGTCTGTACCCATCGATCAGATTGGCACTGTGGTTTTACAGGTGCGGACGTGCTGCTAGAAGCCGATCGATGAGCGATGGCGGGAGCGATATGTATATAGAGTCA
Organism: Burkholderia cepacia; assembly: GCF_001039005.1. GTDB lineage: Bacteria > Pseudomonadota > Gammaproteobacteria > Burkholderiales > Burkholderiaceae > Burkholderia > Burkholderia theae. The sequence continues at coordinate 109,865 of NZ_LDWR01000013.1, read as the reverse complement.
TCCCCGCCGTCTCCTTTTGAAAAGGACACATAGACATCGCCGTAGCTATTCCATGAAATTTCGGGAGTAGGTGTGCTAAATGTGTGCTGAGCTAACAACCTTCCGGTTTGCGCGCGGTACACACGGCCGACATATCGAGAATCTCCGCCTGGAACCCAGGCTAAGAGACACAGATCGGCAATATATGTCCCATCCGGAGATGTCGATTTTCTACATTGTTCTCCTCGGGGTGTTGGGTTAAAGAAAAAAATACCAACCAGTGCCATGAGAAGTGATGTAAGAATAATCTTCAAGGAATTACTCATAATATATTGTTGAGTTTTTTCACAGTGGGATTTCTATGGGAGGCGAGATCGGAATATATTTTTTGTCGGAGTAGATGATAAAGTCACCGCCTCTGGTGTGTATTTCAGCCCATCGTCGAAAGTCAACGTTCTCCACTGGATAGTAGACATTCCCTTTGATGAGCGAATTGCCTCTGGCGACCGCATATTTGACATATGGGACATGCTCGGAGTTCAAGAATGCAGCGGCTGCACTATATGGGACGACGATGACCCCGTTGCTACTCCAATGCCCTAAATATTGAGATCGCTCGCCGGGTTTGTCGGTAAATGTATAATTGTCTTTCACATACACCCACATTCCCGTCACCTCGGCTGTTGTTCTGTGGGAATCCACATCCCATGAGAAGCGCACGCTTCCGAGTGCTGCATATATGTTGAAGGAACCCAGCGCCCCAGATAAATCGTCAGGTACACCATTATTGCGAAGTTGTGCATCCAGTTGAGTTTCAATTTTTTGCCCAAACGTGCTGTCCACTCTTGAGTATTGAAATTGAAATCGTCGGTGAATATTGCGGAGATCGTTCCCGCATATGTCGTCGGTGTAGAGTCTCGTTGCACAGTCTTTATACGGGATCAGTAGTTTGTGAAGTTGATTTCTGGATTTTTGTGAGCGAATCGCTTCATTAATAAGGTGGTCGAATTGCTGCTTCGCCCGGGGGAAGCGCAAAACCCAATCCAATTTAATGGTGGACATGTCGTACATGTCGGAGGGGTACGGTTTCCGTCTTGATTGATTTCTGATGATTCATCCAAAGAGGTGCGTGAATAATTTAATTTTCCGGAAAACCACCGCTCCATCAGAGCGGCAGATTTTTGGGAGGTATATTTTGCGCATTGCTGCGGGAATCTCTTGGATATCAAACGCTGGTACGGAATCATCCCTTTTAGGCTTCACGATGACGGGTTTTTGAGGATCGGGAGCATTGAGCCACGCTTGAAAGCGTGCGAGAGCCTTGCCGGCCCTTTCCAAATCATCAACCATTTGGTCAAGAGAGTCACGCTTTGGCGCGATGGCGGCACGTTGGGGTTCGGTCACCTTCGGTTTTTGTTGCGTCGGAAGCGATGGTGCAGGTTTATCCATGGATAGCGCGATGTTTGGAACGATCTTGCATCCATCTTCTCCGTCATGGAGTTTCCATTTCCAAAAAATTTTATTTATTGTGAAGTGTGGGATTTTATCTTTATTTGATGGCATTTCTGCTTTGGCTTCGACGATGTTGAGCGGTACGTGCGATGCCTGTTACGCTAGCGTGGTCACGTCTCGAAAATCAATCGGACTAGTTCGAAATGTTTATCCGGATGATTGTTTTTTGACCAAATATAATCTGGATTTCCCTGGTCATGTAAATGCACTGGGATCGTGGGATCGTCGATGTGCCTGTCGATACTGAAAGGAGTTTCGCCTTTTTGACGTTCGTCTTGGTAGGGCAATTGGGACGAGCGTCAGCCCGCACCTAAACCACAAACTTGAGGTGACAGGTACTCGTTGAATTGTGAGCGAGTGATCAAAGGCGATCTGCGTTTCGCGAACGAGGCCTACGCATCGTGGAATGGGCGTTGGTGTGTCGCCACGACGCTCGTACAGCTGATGTCCACCGGGGCGGTGTCGACGTATGGGGGGCGTTTTGAATTTCGGGCGGCGAGGACGACCAACTGGATGATGGTCGAGGCATTGCCGATCGAAGATTGCCCACAAGGATGCGCGCTTCGAGCGTCGCCACTACGAAACGCTCGCTGCGCTGCAGGTATTTCTGATGCATGCCGAGCTGACAACACCGGCTTGATGGCGAGAGGATCCGGATAAACCCATCCGGATCATCCCCCGCTTCAATCCCAATGATGGTGATGGTAATACCCGCCACCACCGTAATACCCGCCGTCAGGCACCACGATACAGCCGCTCAGCAGCACGGCGACGCTGGCAATCAGCAAAAGAGTTTTCTTCATGGCGTTCACCTGCGTGGGTTCAATATGAAACCCAGCATAGCGAGCGCCTGCAACACCGGCTGTAAGCGTTCGTATCCCTGTTCCGCAATCCGTAACAGCGGATTATTCCGGTCAAAATGACCGTAACAAATGCCCCAAACAGCAGACGTTTTCAGGCGACGACGACCCTGTTTCGCCCCGCATCCTTCGCACGATACAGCGCGGCATCGGCGGCTTCGATCAACGCATCGGGTGTCGATAAGTCGTCGGCCGATACGGTCGCACAGCCGACGCTGACGCTCACGCGCCCCGCCGGCGCAGCAGGCATCGCGAGATCGAGCCGCAACACGGCTTCGCGCGCCTCTTCGGCAACCACCCGCGCACCGCGCGCGCCCGTGTTCGGCAGCACGATCGCGAACTCCTCGCCGCCGTAACGCGCGACGATATCCGCGGGCCGCCTCACCGCGCCGGCCAGCGCATTCGCGACCGCGATCAGGCACGCATCGCCCTTCACGTGACCGAACGCGTCGTTGTAGGCCTTGAAGAGGTCGACGTCGACCATCAGCAGCGACAGCGGTTCGCTTTGCCGTCGCGCCTGCAGGAACAGCGTGTGGAAATGATCGTTGAAGTGGCTGCGGTTGTACGCGCCGGTCAGGCCGTCGCGCGCGGAAGAACGAACCAGCGTCGCGTGCGCCTCGAACAGCTGCTGGTACAGCATCGTCACTTCCCAGGCGAGCACGCACACGAGCACACCGGGCGTGAACATGCTGAACACGCGCGCGAGATACCAGCCGACCGTGTAGCGGTTCGTGGCCAGCAGGTTCAGCGTCGTGTCGGTGAGGCACGCGAGCACCGCGATCGCGAGCCACAGGTCGAGCGTCGTGCGCAGCCGGCCGGTGGCCAGCACGGCAACGAGCGCAAGCGCATTGAGGATCCACACGAAGAGCGCGATGCCGTTGACGGGCAGCAAGGCCGCGTCGCCGGGCGGATGGAACGCGGGCGGCAGCGACACGTTCAGCGCGAACGCGCACAGCAGCGCGGCCGCGACGGCCGGCCCGCCGACGAGCGCGACCGCCCACCGGCGCGTCTGCCTGTCACCGACCGGTGCGCGCGTCAGCCGCTCGCGCGCGAGCAGCGCGGCCATCACGAAGCACGGGAAACCCGCATGCCAGAAGACCCACATCCAGGCGGCGCTTTGCGGGCGCGCGCCGAGCAGGCCTTGCGGCGCGAACACGCCCGGAAAGGTGAGCAGCTGCAGCGCGACGGCGAGCGCGGTGAACGCGTAGGCGCCGCCGAGCGCACCGAGCACGGGCTGGCGCGTGACGGTGAACTGCGCGCCGAGGAAGAACGCCGCGATGCTCGCGGTCGTGAACACGGTGAGCGCGCACATCGGCATGAACGGCTCGACGGCCGGCAGCGTGACGTTCGCGTGCGGCGCGGCGATTCCGAGCGCAAGCAGGATGACGAGCGCCGTCAACGCGCCGAACCAGAGCTGACGGCGCGTCGTGTGCTGGATCAGGATGCCTTCCATGGAGTCCCCCGGACACGCGTGCGGAAACGCCCGGTCTTGCGCCGGGCGGCACGGCACGCATCCGGCCGCGGCGCGACCGGTGCGGCCCGATCCTATCGCGTTATTGGCGCGCGCTCAAATGCCGAGCCCCGGGCCGAAGTTGCCGGCGACCCAGTGCGTGACGGCGTCGACGTCCGCGTAGTCCTGTTCGGGGAGGCCGTCGAGCATCGACAGCACTTCGTTGCTGGCGCCGGCGTCGCGCGCGGCATCGACGAGCGCATCCTTGTTCGCCGGGTAGCGGACGGCCGCGAGCACGTCGGCGATCTGCAGATCGATCGTTTCGTGAGGGATATCGTGCGGCGGGGGAGCGGGCTGGTCGTTCACGGCGGCGTCTCGCGGGTTGAGCGGGAATCGGATCGAAGCGGAATCGGGGCGCGCCACGTGTTACCCGGCTCGGGGCGGCCCGGCCGGCACGCACTGCGGAGGGACGGCGATCGACTCAATGCTCGCGTCGCACGCGGCGCCACGGGTGCTTCCAGTCGATATGGGGTGCGTTTTCGTCGCGTGGATGCTGACGCCGATGCTCCTGCCAAAGTTCGTCGGAGAACAGCGCCGCCACGATCACGAGCGGCAGGACGAGAAAAATACCGAGTATGACTTGCTCGATCACGATAGCCTCCCTGCGGTGGCAGGAACCCTAGCTCCCATTCTAGGCTCTGAACTTCGCCCGCGTTCAATTTCTTACAGTGCGAAACGGGCCCGAACGCGGCCGCGCCGCGCGGGCGTTTCGCACGTGCGCCGGCCTCAAAAAGGACTGAACATGCAACTCCAGAACGATACCAACACGCTTGCGCTACGACCGCTGGAGCGCCAGGACCTGCGCTTCGTCCACGAACTGAACAACGACGCGAAGATCATGCGCTACTGGTTCGAGGAGCCGTACGAAACCTTCTCGGAACTGTCACAACTGTACGACCGTCACGTGCACGACCAGCGCGAGCGCCGGTTCGTCACGGTCGATTCGCAAGGCGAACTGGTCGGCCTCGTCGAGTTGATCGAGCTCGACTACATCCATCGCCGCGGCGAGTTCCAGATCATCATCGCGCCGCAATGCCAGGGGCGCGGTTATGCGGGCCAGGCGACGCGCCTTGCGATCGAGTACGCATTCAAGGTGCTGAACATGCGCAAGCTGTACCTGATCGTCGATACGTCGAATGCGGCGGCGATTCACGTGTACGAAAAATGCGGATTCCAGCACGAGGCCGAATTGAAGGAAGAATTTTTCGGAAACGGCGCGTATCACAACGCTTATCGCATGTGCATTTTTCAGCGCGATTATTTCGAGCGCCAGCAATCGGCCTGAATAAAGCCGGGTCAAGACACTGACGAAAGACACCCGCGGCGGGGCCTCCGCGGGCGCCGGAGGCATGCGGGGAAATACGGATAAATACGCACGCGCTTATACCTGGCATTTTTCTTGTATCAGGTAAATGCGATGCCGCGTTGCGGTAAAGTCAGATCGTTTCGGATGACTTTAGGTGCAACGCATCAAAATGATCGGGATGGCGAAATGGATTATCCAAACCGTTCAATCGCCGCATTGTAATTTTTCTGAAAACCTTGCCGGATAACGCTTTCGGCCCGGTGTCACGGGCCGGTCCGCCGCGCGGCACACCTCGCCGCGTGCGCGCATCGCACGAAAATCGGGCTGCGCGCGGGGTGCGACAATCCGCCGCTATTGCGATCGCACAACAAATGTGCTTGCTATCGCTCGCCGGTCTTCTAAAGTGAAAAACGCGGGTTCACGATCATCTTTAAACACATAGCTAACCCAAGCCTGGTGCCCGCAAGCCTGGAGACAGAACATGATGAAACGAACCGGTGTCCTCGTTGCCCTCGTCGGTGCATTTTGCGTGGTGTCGATCGCCCAGGCCGGCGGCGATTCGGCCGTCAAGCCGACGCAGGAAATCCAGCTGACGAAGAACGCATGGGGCTGCCTGTCGAAAGACAATCTGGACTCCGTACTGAGCCACGAGCGTGACGGCAAATCGCAGGCGAAGCAGCAGTACTTCGACGACTTCCGTTGCCTGTCGGTACCGGAAGGCCAGCGTTTCCGCGTGGTGTCGGTCGAGCAGGGCGACGTGCAGTTCGTCAGCGCCGACAACAGCGACCAGCAGGGTCTCTGGACCGATTCGCGCTTCGTCAAGCAATAACCCGCGCAGTCGCACGACGCGCGAGCGCACCGGCCCGATTGGCCGGCGGCGCGAACCGAACACGGCCCGGCGCATGCCGGGCCGTTGCGCTGTGGAGTGCACATGACACGCGCCGGGCGGCGCGCATTCGGTATCATCACGGCCCGACCGAACCGAATGCCCGCCCGGGCCGCATCCGCATGGCGCTGAAATCCACGATCTACAAAGCCGAACTGCAAATTGCCGACATGGATCGGCATTACTACGCCGACCACGCGCTCACGGTGGCGCGCCATCCGTCGGAAACCGACGACCGGATGATGGTGCGGATCGTCGCATTCGCGCTGTTCGCGAACGAGCGGCTCGAATTCTGCAAGGGGCTGTCGGACGTCGACGAGCCCGATCTGTGGCAGAAGGACCTGACGGGCGCGATCGACGTCTGGATCGAGGCCGGCCAGCCCGACGAGCGGCGCATCTCGAAGGCGGCCGGCCGTGCCGGACAGGTCACGGTGATCGCGTACGGCGGCAAGACGTCGGATATCTGGTGGCAGGGCGTGCGCAGCAAGGTCGAGCGGCTGCGCAACGTGCAGGTGCTGTCGCTCGCCGATGGCGTCGCGGCCGCGCTCGGGCAGCTCGCGGAACGCACGATGCGCCTGCAGTGCACGGTGCAGGACGGCGCGGCGTGGATCTCGAGCGCCGATCACGACCCGATCGCGGTCGAATGGTCGGTCCTGAAGGCGCGCGCGGGCGCGTGACGGCCCGCGCACCGGCCGCGCTCAACCGATCGCGGCCGGCGGCCCCTTGAATTCGAGCATGTTGCCTTCGGGATCGAACAGGTAGATCGACGGCCCGTAGCCGCCGGCGCCGTAGCGCTCCGCAGGGGCTTCCGGCCGCGCGCCATGCGCGGCGAAATGCGCGGTCAGCGCGTCGGGATCGAACGGCTCGACGCGCAGGCACAGGTGATCGAGGTTGCGTCCGGTGCCGGGCGGCCCGCTGTCGGGACGGTCGATCGGGCCGCCGACCGATATCAGGTCGATCAGCGCATCGCCGGCGCGCAGCTGCACGAGGCCCAGATCGGGCTGTTCCTTCTCCACATGGCAGCCGACGGCGTCACAGTAAAAGCGCGTCATCGCCGCCATGTCGGTCACGCGCAGCACGATGTGATCGATCGCGCGGATGGTGGGCTTCATGGGCGGGCACTCCTTCGCAGTCGTCGAGCATCGAGTGTAGACGCATCGCGCCTGCGCCGCCCGCCGGAACGCGGCACAATCGACAGACGAAAAAAAGCCCGTTCACGCGGAGCGGAACGGGCTTAATCCATATCAGGAGGAGACATGGAGGAGACAGTTCCAACTATACACACGGCGATGGTGCGACGCAATATTCCGAATGCAAAAAAACGTCAGGACGGCGATTTGTCGCATCCGCACTGCAGCAAAATGGTGACGGGACGATGACGAAAACCGCGCCGGAACGGCCGGCGCAGGCGTTTTGTCGGATTTATGCTTGAATGATGTGTCCCCGGTTCGCCGGCTCGAATCAGAGAGCAAGATTCAGGGCGCGACGGCACGTGCCGATGTCTAGAGTAGGCACCATCTACACTACATAAAGAGTGCGAGGTTCAGATGAAAACCGCCTATCCGACCGACGATGCCCGCTGGGGCGCCGTGACCACTCGCGATCCGCATGCGGACGGCGCGTTCTTCTATGCCGTGCGCACGACCGGCGTGTTCTGCCGCCCGACCTGCGCGTCGCGGTTGCCGCGCCGCGAGCATGTGTCCTACTTCACCGATCCGGCCGCCGCGCGTGCAGCCGGCTTCCGGCCCTGCAAGCGTTGCCAGCCGGAAGGGCTGCCGCGCGAGCTCGAGATCGTCAACCGCGCATGCGCGGTGCTCGACGCGCACGCCGAGCGGCTCACGCTCCAGCAACTGAGCGATGCCGTGCACGTGAGCCCGTTCCACCTTCAACGGCTCTTCAAGCGCGTGGTCGGCGTGTCGCCGCGCCAGTACCAGGCCGCGCAGCGCGGTGCCGCGCTGCGGCAGGCGCTGCAAAGCGGGCAGCCGGTCACGCAGGCGGCCGTCGACGCGGGCTTCAATTCGCCGTCGCGGCTCTATGCGTCGGTGCCGCGCGAGCTCGGGATGGCGCCGTCCGCGTTCCGCCGCCAGGGCGCCGGCCTGCGGATCGACTATGCGACCGCGGCGACGTCGCTCGGCACGGTGCTCGTCGCCGCGACCGAACAGGGCATCTGCCGGATCGCGTTCGGTGACGAGCCGGCCGCGCTCGTCGGCGAGCTGAACGACGCGTTCGCCCGTGCCGAACTGGTTGAAGCGCCCGCGCGGCTCGCCCCGTTCATCACGCAGATCCGCGCGTACCTGGACGGCACGCGGCACGCGTTCGACCTGCCGCTCGACATCGCGCCGACCGCCTTCCAGCAGCGCGTGTGGGAAGCGCTGACGCATATTCCGTACGGCGAAACGCGCAGCTACTCGGAGATCGCCGAGGCGCTCGGCTCGCCGCGCGCGGTGCGGGCCGTCGCATCCGCGTGCGCGTCGAACCCGGTCGCGCTCGCGATCCCGTGCCACCGCGTCGTGCAAAAGGGCGGCGCGCTCTCCGGGTATCGTTGGGGCGTGCGCCGCAAGGCGACGTTGCTGGCATCCGAGGCGCGTCATGTCCACCACGATGAAACCGAAGCCGTGACGGAGGGCAGCGCAGTTTGAGCCTCGCCAAAACAACGATCACGTCAATCGTGAACGGCGGCCATGTGCCGCCGTCCGCGCAGATGGAACTGCGCTTCAATGCGCCGTATGACTGGGCGCGCGTGCTGCGCTTCTTCAGCGGGCGCGCGATTCCGGGTGTCGAGCAGGTCGCGGACGGCACGTATCGCCGCATCGTCGACCTGCACGGCGATTCCGGCCGGCTCACGGTCACGAAACACCCGCGCAAGCATTGCCTGATCGCGACGGTCGAAGGGGCGGTCGCGCGTCATGTCGACGATGCGTTCGCCGCGCGCGTCGCGACGATGTTCGACCTCGGCGCCGATCCGGCCGCGATCGGCGGCGGGCTCGCGCGCGATCCCTGGTTCGCGCCGCTCGTCGAGGCTGCGCCGGGGCTGCGCGTGCCAGGTGCATGGTCGGGGTTCGAGCTGGCCGTGCGCGCGATCGTCGGCCAGCAGGTGAGCGTGAAGGCCGCGACGACGATCGTCGGCCGGCTCGTCGAACGGGCCGGCGAGCGTGTGGTGCCCGTCGACGATGGCGCACCCGCGTGGCGTTTCCCGACGCCCGACGCGCTGGCCGCGTGCGATCTCGACAAGATCGGAATGCCCGGCAAGCGCGTGGCGACACTGACGGGCGTGGCGCGCGCGGTGGCGGCCGGCGACGTGCCGGTCGACCGCGAGCATGCCGATCTGGCGACGCTGCGTAGCGCATGGCTCGATCTGCCGGGCATCGGCCCGTGGACCGTCGAATACATCGCGATGCGCGCCTGGCGCGACCCCGATGCGTGGCCGGCCTCCGATCTCGTGCTGATGCAGTCGATCGCCGCACGCGATCCGGCGCTCGACCGGCTGGCGAGCCAGAAGCGCCGCACCGAAGGCTGGCGGCCGTGGCGCGCGTACGCGGCGCTGCATTTGTGGAACGAAGTGGCCGACCGGGCGGGCGGCGCGCGCGGCGGATGATCGATTCGGCGGCACGGTTGCACCTGCCGCCGCCTGTCCGCGCATCGCGTTCCATCGGACGAATGCACGTGATCGACGTGCCCATCGGTGCCGCCTGGCTCCGGTGCCACACGCCGCGACGGCCGCAATCGCCCCGTCCGGCGGCCCGCTCCGCCCCGCGCGCCGTACCCGGCGCCACCTCAAGCGCGTGTTCCGGCGAGATGTTAAAGTGCCCGCTACCAACGAAGCGACCAACAATCCAGCCGGCCGCGCGCGGCGTTCTGCGCGCGGCCGTCACGCACTTGCGTCTCCATGTCGAACACCATGACTCACCGCCAGTCCGAACTGCTGCTGAATCGCCTCGAAGCGCTGAGCTCGGGCCCGACGCGGCAGCATCTGCCCGACGGCCTGCGCGGCATCGAAAAGGAAAGCCTGCGCGTGACGCGCGACGGGATGATCGCGTTCTCGCCGCATCCGCGCGCGCTCGGATCGGCGCTCACGCATCCGTCGCTGACGACCGACTATTCCGAGGCGCTGATCGAGCTGATCACGCCCGCGGAACGCGACGCCGCCATCACGCTCGAACGCCTCGACGATCTGCATCGCTACGTTTATGCGGCGCTCGGCGACGAGATGCTGTGGAACGAATCGATGCCGGGCCTGCTGCCGGCCGACGACCAGATTCCGATCGCCGACTACGGCACGTCGAACATCGGCCGCCTGAAGACTGTGTACCGGCGCGGCCTCGCGTATCGCTACGGCCGCACGATGCAGTGCATCGCCGGCATCCACTACAACTACTCGCTGCACGAGGAAGTGTGGCGGCGCCTGCATGCGGAAGAAGGCTCGACGGCCACGCTCGTCGACTACCAGTCGGAGCGCTATCTCGCGCAGATCCGCAACTTCCGCCGACGCAGCTGGCTGCTGATGTACCTGTTCGGCGCGTCGCCCGCGCTCGACACGAAGTTCCTGCGCGGCAAGCCGCACAAGCTGGAGACGTTCGACGCCGATACGCTGTACCTGCCGTATGCGACCAGCCTGCGGATGAGCGATCTCGGCTACTCGAACACGACCGCCCAGGCCGCGCTGCACGTCGACTACAACACGCTGCCCGGTTATCTCGACGCGCTGTCGAAGGCCGTGAGCGAGCCGTATCCGGCGTACGAGGCGATCGGCACGCATCGCGACGGCGAGTGGATCCAGATCAACACGAACGTGCTGCAGATCGAGAACGAGTTCTACTCGACGATCCGCCCGAAGCGCGTCACGTATTCGGGCGAGCGGCCGCTGCATGCGCTTGCATCGCGCGGCGTGCAGTACATCGAGGTGCGCTGCCTCGACATCGATCCGTTCGAGCCGACCGGCATTGCGCTGGAGACCGCGCGCTTCATCGACGCGTTCCTGCTCGCGTGCGCGCTCGACGAAAGCGCGGCGCTCGACTGCGACGCGTACAAGGAAGCGAACGCGAACTTCGGCCGCGTGACGATGGAAGGCCGCAAGCCGGGGCTCACGCTGGCACGCGACGGCCAGCCGATCACGCTGCAGGCGTGGGCGGACGACCTGATGACCGATATCGAAACCATCGGCCGCCGTCTCGACGAGATCCGCGGCGGCGACGAGCATACGCGCGCCATCGCTGCGCAACGCGAGAAGCTCGCCGATCCGGAACGCACCGCATCTGCGCGCGTGCTGCGCACGATGCGCGAGAACGGGCAGTCGTTCCTCGGGTTCGCGCTGGCGCAGAGCGAAGCGCATGCCGCGCATTTCCGCGCGCATCCGCCGTCGGCGGACACGCTGAGCACCGAGCAGGCGCTCGCCGCGAAGTCGCTGGCCGAGCAGGCCGAGCTCGAAGCGAAGGAGGCCGGATCGTTCGATGCGTTCGTCGCGGCCTATCGTGCTTATACGCTGAACCGCTTCAGCGTTTGAGGATCATGCACGCGGCCGCGCGCGCTGGTGTGCGGGCCGTGTGTGTGTCGGCCGGCGCCGGTGGCGCCGCGCCGTTACCCGTTCAATCGGGTTCAGTCCGCAATCAGTGATGGGTGTAGGTGCCGCGATCGATCGCGTGCGGTAGCGCCGGCTTGCCCGATTCCACGTTCCCCCTCCCTTCGCTGCCGTAACCGGCGTCCTCGCCGCGCGCCTGCGCGGCACGCTGCATGATCGCCTGCATGTTCTCCGGAAAGTCGGGACTGCTCGCGAGGCTCGTCCGGTAGCCGGCGGCCTGCAGCTCCGCGAGTTCCTGACGAACCTGCGCACGCGTCAGCGTCGATGCGGGCTGCGCATGGGCGGCGAAGACCGCGCCGATCAGCAGGATCGCGCATGCCGCGTGTTTCATCGTCTTCATCGTGTTCGCTCCGTGAGGTTCCGGTGCCGCGCCGTCGTCGGCGCGGGTGGAATCGATGCGGCCAGTCTAGGCTTCGGACGCCAAACGAAACATCCCGCCCGCCGGCAGGCACTTTTGTTGCACCTGCAACATTGCGCGGGTGACCGTGTCGAGCGCGATGGCGAACCGTTCGCGACGGGCTTCCTGTCGAGCGCGACAGTTGCCCGCCATCTGCCGGCCACCGTGTAGCGGAGGGTTCGCACCGGGTCGCCACGCATCGGGCTTGTCCCCCTTGTACAAGCGCCGCGCGCCTCCTAACCTCTTTTAAGCGACTGATCGGTTGGCCGTGCAACGTCGTTGCGTGCGCAAGCGTCCGATCGTCGTCGCGACCGTGGAACGACCGCTTTGCCCCGAATCCGGGGGCGCCGAAACGCCAACTCGGGTCGACCGCACATGGCATGGGACCCGAGTAAGCGCTAAAGCGCCAACTCGGGTCGACATCTGGAGACACGATGAATCCCACCGACGCCCTACCGCCCGGCATCGTCTTCGCGCAGCCGTTGACGCCGGTCGCCAACTCGCTGTTCCTGTCGTTCCTCGTCGCCGCGATTCCGATCGCGGTCGCGCTGATCGCGCTGGGCGTGCTGCGCCGTCCCGCATGGCAGGCATCGCTTGCCGGGCTCGTCGCCGGCCTCGTGGTCGCAATCGGCGCGTGGGGCATGCCGGCCGGGCTCGCGTTCAACGCGGTCGGCGCGGGTATGGCGCTCGCGGTCGTGCCGGTGATGTGGATCGTCTTCAACGCGCTGCTGCTGTACAACATCGCGGTGAAGTCGGGCCGCTTCGACCAGTTCCGGCAGTGGATGCTCGACAACCTGCCCGACGACCGCCGCCTCGTGCTGCTGGTCGTCGCGTTCTCGTTCGGCTGCCTGCTCGAAGGGATCTCGGGGTTCGGCACGCCGGTCGCGATCACGAGCGCGCTGCTGATCGCGCTCGGCTTCCCCGCGCTCGAAGCGCTCACCTATACGCTGCTGTTCAACACCGCACCGGTCGCGTTCGGCGCGCTCGGCGTGCCGATCACCGTGCTCGGCGCGGTCACGTCGCTGCCGCCCGCGACGCTCGCCCAGATGGTCGGCCGGCAGTTGCCGTTCTTCGCGCTGCTGCTGCCGTTCTATGTGGTCGGCGCGTATGGCGGGCTGCGCTCGATCAGGCAGCTTTGGCCGGCGCTGCTCGTGTCGGGCGCCAGCTTCGCGATCGCGCAGTTCGTCACGTCGAACTTCCTCGGCTACCAGCTCACCGACGTGCTGTCGTCGCTCACGTCGCTGATCGTCACGATCGGCTTCCTGCAGGTGTGGCGGCCGCAGCCCGATCCGCAATACGCGCTCGCGCGCAGCGTGCCCGCGGCGGCCGGCGCCGCGCGCGCGGGCTTCGGCGGCTGGCTGCCGTGGCTCGTCGTGTCGGTGGTCGTGATCGTGTGGGTGCATGCGAACGTCGCGATGATCGGCGACGTGAAGATCAAGTGGCCGGGCCTGCACAACGCGGTGTTCGTGTCGCTGTACCACAAGCCGTATGCGGCGATCTGGGATTTCCAGCCGCTCGGCACGGGCACCGCGATCCTGCTGTCGGCGATCATCACCGCCGTGCTGACGCGCACCGGCGCCGGCGCGTTCCTCGAATGCGTGGTCAAGACGTGGCGGCAGACGTGGATCGCGATCGTCACGGTGATGATGATCGTCGGGCTCGCGTACCTGCTGAACTACTCGGGGATCAGCTACACGCTCGGCACGGGCGTCGCGTCAACGGGTGCGCTGTTCCCGCTGGTGTCCGCGTCGCTCGGCTGGATCGCCGTGTTCCTGTCCGGCAGCGACACGTCGGGCAATGCGCTGTTCGGCAACCTGCAGGTCGTCGCCGCACGGCAGCTCGGGCTCGATCCCGTGCTGATGGCCGCGACCAACTCGTCGGGCGGCGTGATGGGCAAGATGATCTCGCCGCAGAACATCGCCACCGGCGTGTCGACGACGGATCTGAAGGGGCAGGAAGGCCTGGTGTTCGCGCGCACCTTCTGGCACAGCGTGATTCTCACGCTGCTGCTCGGCGTGCTCGTGTTCCTGCAGCAGCACGTGTTCACATGGATGATTCCGGCGCTGCCGAAGTGACGCGTGGCCGGACGCGAGAAGGAAGGCACGAGGAAAAAACGAGGGAAGGCGCGACGAAAAGCGCCAGGCAATGCAGCAGGAAATGCGCGAAAGCGGCGAACGCGCGGCGGCTCAGCGCGCGTTCGCCCGCCGCGTCGGGTCGAGTGTCGCGGCGCGCGTGGCGGGCTCCGCCGGCAGGATGCATGCAAGAAACGCGTCGATCGCCGGGCTCTGGCGGCGCGCCTTCAGGTAGTACACGTATTCGTCGATCGTCGTGTCGACGCCGCGCAGCGCGATGACGCGCAGATCCGGATGGCGCTCGGCCTCGCCGAGCGGAAACAGGCTGCCGCCCACGCCATGCAGGATCGCCTCGCGGATCGCTTCGCGGCTGCCGATCTCGGCGACCGACGCGGTCGCGACGCCGGCCGCGGCCAGGATCGTCTCCGTGCAGCGGCGCGTGATCGAGCCTTCCTCGCGAATCAGCAGCCGCACGTCGGCGAGCTGCGCCGGATCGATCGCGTCGAAACGCGCGAGCGGATGGGTACGATGCACGACGAGCACCAGCGGATCGGTCGAGATCACCTTGCGTTCGAGGCCGTCGGCGTCGTTGCGCTGCGATGAGACGGCGAGATCGATGCGGAATTCCTGCAGCGCCTGCAGGATCTCCTCGGAGTTGCCGATCCGGCACGTGAGCGCGATCGACGGATGCGCGTTCGAGAAGCGGCCGACCGCGTCCATGATGTAGTACGGGCCCGTCGCCCCGATCCGCAGGTGCCCTTCGAACAGGCCGCCGACGTTGCGCAGCATGATGTCGGCCTGCGCCTCGAGCGCGATCATCTTCTCGACGAGCGGCAGCAGCTCGATGCCGGTCTCGGTGACCTCGAGCTTGCGGCCGCTGCGGTAGAACAGCTCGACGCCGTACACCTGCTCGACCTGCCGGATCTGCGCGGCAATCGTCGGCTGGCTCACCCCCAGGTGGCGTGCGGCGCGCGTGATGCTGCCCTGCCGGACGGTCGCGTGGAACGCCTTCAGCTGATCGAACACGACTCGGCTTCTCCCCCCTCTTCATCGCGCGTCAGCGTAGCGCACGCGTGTGTCGGCCGCATGAAAGGCGCGTCGTGCGCCGCTTCGAAAAAAAGCTGGGGGTCAGCGCAAGAAACCTGCGGGAACCGGTCACGGCCGGGACATGCCGGTGCGGGGTAATAGCGGGTAACACACCGACCGCCGGCCCCGCTCGACCGGCACCCCACTCCTACCGACAACAGGGTTCCCTTCATGTCCTCGAACAATCGACGCGATTTCCTGCGCCTCGCCGCGCAGTCGGCCGGCGCGATGGCCGCCTACGCGGGCTTTCCGCCCGCGATCCGCAACGCGCTGGCGATGCCGGCCGCCTATCGCACCGGCACGATCCGCGACGTGGAACACGTCGTGATCTTCATGCAGGAAAACCGTTCGTTCGACCATTACTTCGGCGGGCTGCGCGGCGTGCGCGGTTTCAACGACCCGCGCCCGCACCTGCTGCCGAGCGGCGCGCCGGTGTGGCAGCAGCCGCCGGCGTCGGTGTTCACGAAGAACTACCATTCGCGCGGCATCGATCCGTCCGCGCCGTACGTGCTGCCGTTCTACCTCGACCCGAAGCAGACGACCGAATTCCAGCCGGGCACGAACCACGGCTGGAGCAGCGGCCACCTGTCCTGGAACAACGGCCAGTGGGACCAGTGGGTGAACCAGAAGCAGGACGTGCTGACGATGGGCTACCTGAAGCGCCAGGATCTCACGTACCACTACGCATTGGCCGACGCGTTCACGATCTGCGATTCGTACTTCTGCTCCGCGCACGCCGACACGGCGCCGAACCGCATCTACCTGTGGACCGGCACGGTCGACCCGCGCAACATCTACGGCAACCCGCCGAACGGCCCGGGCATCGGCGAGCGCGACGACGTGAACGGCTACACGTGGACGACCTACGCCGAACGCCTCGAGAACGCGAAGGTCAGCTGGAAGGTGTACCAGGGCGGCACGGGCATCCCGGGCGACCCGACCGACAACTACACCGACAACTCGCTGATGTTCTTCAAGCGCTTCCAGGTGAAGGAAGGTGCGAGCGGCCCGCTGGTCGACAAGGGCGCGTCGGACCACACGCTGGCCGAGCTGAAGGCCGACGTGCAGGCGAACCGGCTGCCGCAGGTGTCGTGGATCGTGGCGCCGTACAAGTACAGCGAGCACCCGCAGGCGTCGCCGACCGACGGCGCGTTCTACATCAACATGGTGCTCGAGGCGCTCACGTCGAACCCCGAGGTGTGGGCGAAGACGGTGTTCATCCTCAACTACGACGAGAACGACGGGCTGTTCGACCACGTCGTGCCGCCGGTGCCGCCGGTCACGAGCGGCGTGGGCGGCCAGGGCATCGTGTCGTCGAACCTGCTGTCGAACCTCGGCGACGAGTTGCTCGACCTGAACAAGTACCCGGGCGAGATGAGCCCGCTCGTGCCGGGCGCGGACCCGGGCGGCATCCAGCCGATCGGCCTCGGGCCGCGCGTGCCGCTGATCATCATCTCGCCGTGGACGAAGGGCGGCTGGGTCTGCTCGGAGACGTTCGACCATACGTCGGTGCTGCGTTTCCTCGAAGCGCGCTTCGGCGTGAAGGAGCCGAACATCAGCGCATGGCGCCGGTCGATCTGCGGCGACCTCACGTCGGCGTTCGACTTCTCCGCGCGGCCCGACACGCGCACGGTGAGCTTCACGGTGCCGCAGCACATCGCGACGGCCGGCCAGGCGTACCAGGTGCCCGCGCAGCAGTCGATGCCGGCGCAGGAGCCCGGCACGCGGCCTGCGCGCGCGCTGCCGTACGAGCTGTTCGTGCACAGCCGCGTGAGCGGACACGACGACACCGTGTCGCTCGACTTCGCGAACTCGGGCGACGCGGGTGCGGCGTTCTACGTGTACGACCGCCGCAACCCGACGACGCCGCCGCGTCGTTATGCGGTGTCCGCGCACGATCGTTTCGTCGACACGTGGAGCACGTCGGCCGCGCGCGGCGAATACCATCTCGCGGCATACGGCCCGAATGGCTATCTGTGCGAGTTCCAGGGCAACACGCGGCTTGCGGCGGACGGCCGCCACGCGAACCCCGAAGCGAAGATCGGCTACGACGTGCGCAACCGTCACGTATACCTGCAACTGCGCAACAGCGGGCGCGCGACGTGCCGCATGACGGTCGACAACGCGTACAGCCATGCGCATGCGCGCACCTATACGCTGGAGCCGGGCGAGCGCGTCGAGGATCACTTCGAGCTGTCGTCGAGCCACGGCTGGTACGATCTGACGATTACCGCGACGACGCTGCGCGGCGGCGACGACAAGGTCGTGCGCCGCTTCGCGGGCCACGTCGAGACGGGCCGGCCGAGCCACAGCGATCCGGGGCCGGTGAAGCACTCGGCCTGACGGTCGGTGCGCGTCGCGCGGTTCGGGCGAAGTCTGCCCGTCGCGCGGCCGCCGCCTGCCGGTTGCATGCCGGCGGGCGGGATTGGTTTTTGGAAACTGAAAACTGTTGACAATGTGTCGGGCCGAGGGTATATAAGGATCATTCGCCGATATGGCGCCCTCGTTTTCACCGCAGCCCCGCTGCCTGCCCGACCATGACTGCCCCGAACACGCTCAGCGCCATCGAACTCCTGCAAAGCCAGTCGCTTGCGATGATTGTCCAGGACATGCTCGAGCGCGCGATCGTCTCCGGCGAATACGCACCCGGCGAGAAGCTCAACGAAGTCGAGATCGCGACCAAGCTGAACGTGTCGCGCGGCCCCGTGCGCGAAGCGTTTCGCGCGCTCGAACAGGCCGGCCTGCTGCGCAACGAGAAGAACCGCGGCGTGACCGTGCGGGTCGTGCCGCTGCGCGAGGCCGAGGAAATCTACGAAGTGCGCGCGATGCTCGACGAGTCGGTCGCGCGCGCGCTCGCGCAGCGCATCTCGCCCGACACGCTGAAGGTGCTGAAGGGCATCATCCAGTCGATGAAGGATGCCGCGAAGACTCACGACGTCACGCGCTATACCGAGCTGAACGTGCAGTTCCACGACGCGATGGTCGTCGGCGTCGGCAATACGCACCTCACCGACACCTACCGCCGGCTCGTGCGCCAGCTCGGCCTGCTGCGCCAGGCCGCGATCGAGGCCGAGGAAGATGCGATCGCCGTGTCCGCGGCCGAGCACGACAAGATCGTGCAAGCGCTCGCGGGCGGCGACGGGGAGAAGGCCGTCGCGCTGGTGCGTGAGCACGTCGCGCACGGCCTCGCGCGGATGCGCCGCACGCACGAGCAGGGGCTGCCCGCGACGGGCAAGGCGGCGCGGGACAAAACCGCGCGCGCGTAAGGCCCGGCAAGGCTCACTCGGGCCGTCGCCGAAAAGCAAAGGGACGCTTCGCAGCGTCCCTTTTTCATTGCGTCGTTACCGTCGTTGCATCATCGCCTCGTCACGCCTCGTCACGCCTTGTCGGCCTTCCCGGCCGCGCTCGCGAATTTCGCGAGCCACGTATCGACGGCCGACGGCTGCCGGCTCTCGTCCTCCGCGCGCTCCTTGCGGCGGATCGCATTGCGCACGACGTGCGCGCCCACATAACGAATCGGCTCCGGCGGGAAATGGCCGAGCGGGCCGCGCACGATCGGGCTGCGCGTCCACGCGTTGTCGAGGCCGAGCACGAGCGACGACAGGATCTGCCCGCCCATGTAGGTCGGCCCGACACCGTTGCCCGAATAACCGAAGCCGTAGAACACGTTCGGCGCGTCGTCGAGGCGGCCGAAGAACGGGAAGCCCGTGACCGAGCGGTCCGACGGCCCGTTCCAGCTTGCGGTGACCGGCACGCCCGCGAGCGACGGAAAGAATTCGCGCAGGCTTTGCGTGAGCTGCGCCTCGTACGGCGAGCGCTGGTCGAACACCGGCGCGATGCGGCTGCGCCACGAGAACGTGTTGCCGCCCTTGCCGAGCATCAGCCGCCCGTCGGCGGTGGTGCGGTAGTAGTAGACGAAGATCCGCGAATCGAGCACCGACACGCCGTTGACGAGCCCGGTCCGTTCAAGCAGTTCCGGGCATTTCTCGGTGATGACCATGTCGCTCGACACGACCGCGATCGTGCGCTCGAACTGCGGAAAGCGGCTCGCCATCCACGCGTTGATCGCGAACACGAGCTTGCCCGCCGTGACGCTGCCGGACGGCGTGCGCACGACGGCTGGCTGCCCGGGCGTGAAGTCGAGCATCGGCGTGCGCTCGTAGATCCGGATCCCCATCGCGAGCGCGACGCGGCGCAGCCCGCGCACGAGCTTGCCCGGATGCACGGTCGCGGCGATCGGCGAGTAGACGCCGTCGAGATTGCGCGCGGAACCGGAGCGGCGCGCGACTTCGGCGGGCGGCAGCGGCTCGTAGCTGTGGATGCCGCACGCGGCGAGCGCGTCGAGCACCGGCGCGAGCGTGCCGACCTGCGCGCGCGACGTCGCGGTGTACAGCGTGCCGTCGAGCCGCAGTTCGGCATCGATGTCATGCGCGTGGCAGAAATCGGCGATGTGCTGGACGGCCGCTTCCGACGCCTTCACGAGCCGGATCGCCTCGGCTTCGCCGAACAGGCGCCGCAGCGTCAGGAATTTTGCCGACCATGTGAGCAGGCACCCGCCGTTGCGGCCGCTCGCGCCGGCGCCGCACAGGTCGGCCTCGACGATCGCGATGTCGAGTGCCGGGTTCTGCTGCTTCGCCTGGATCGCGGTCCAGAGCCCGGTGAAGCCGCCGCCGACGATGCAGACGTCGGCCTGCGTCGCGCCTTGCAGCGCGGGGGCGAGATCGCCGTCGTTGAACAGCGCTTGTTCGATCCAGAAGGGTCGCATCGGATGTTTCGTCAGTAAGGGTCGGGGCCGTGCCGCGCACGACCAGGAAAACCCGGCCGCGCGCACCGGGGCACGCGGCCGGTTGCATCGAGTCGCGTCAGGCTGCCGCTTCGGCCGACACGCGGCGCACGCCCATCGCCCGCAGCGTGTCGGCGATCGCGGCGACGGCGCCGGGGATGCCGGCCTCGCCGAAGTGGCCGATGCAGCCGACGCGGAACGTGTCGACTTCGGTCAGCTTGCCCGGATACAGAATGTAGCCGCGCTTTTTGACCTCCTGATAAAACGTCTTGAAATCGTAGTTCGGATCGTCCGGCGCATGGAACGTGACGATGATCGGCGCCTGGATCGCCGGATCGAGGAACGGCTGGAAACCGAGCGCGTGCATCCCGTCGATCAGCGCGCGATAGTTGCGCTGGTAGCGGCCGCCGCGCGCGGCGAGCCCGCCTTCGTCGACGTATTGCGCGACGGCTGCGTCGAGCGCCGCGACCACGTGCGTCGGCGGCGTGAAGCGCCACTGCGTCGTGCGCTGCATGTAGACCCACTGGTCGTACAGGTCCATCGCGAGCGAGTGGCTGTTGCCTTCGCAACGTTCGAGCGTGCTGCGCTTCGCGATCACGAAGCCGAGCCCCGGCACGCCTTCGAGGCATTTGCCCGATGCCGCGATCACCGCGTCGAACGGCGTCGTGCGCGCGTCGATGTCGATCGCGCCGAACGAGCTCATCGCGTCGACGATCAGCCCGCGGCCATGCTTCGCGACGATCTGCGCGATCTCGTGCAGCGGGTTCAGCACGCCGGCGCCCGTCTCGCAGTGCACGAGCGCGACGTGCGTGATGCCCGGATCGGCGGCGAGTGCGCGCTCGACGTCGGCGGGGTCGACGCGGCGGTCCTCGCGGTAGTCGAGTGTCGTCAGCTTGCGGCCGAGCACACGGCAGATCTTCGCGAGGCGCTGGCAGTACGCGCCGTTGTTCGGCACGAGCACGTGGCCGTCGCGCGGCACGAGCGTGCCGATCGCCGCCTCGACCGAGAACGTGCCGCTACCCTGCAGCGGCACGCATTCGTGCGTGCCTTCGCCGTGCACGATCCGCAGCAGGCGTTCGCGCAGCCGCGCGGTGATCGCGTTGAAGTCGCTGTCCCACGAACCCCAGTCGCGCAGCATCGCGTCGCGCGTGCGGTCGGAGGTCGTCAGGGGGCCTGGGGTGAGCAGGATGGGCTGGGCGGCGAGCGTCATGGTGTCTCCTTGGTGAAGTCGGGACGTCACGTGAATGCGGCGAAAGGATCAGCGGCGATGCGGGGTGCGCCAGGCCTGCGTGCGGCGCAACAGGCGATGCGAGATGCACGCGAACAGCAGGCACGCGCACGACGACGTCGCGAGCACGAGCGTCGCCATGGCGGCGGCCGGGCCCATCTGGCCCGCGTCGTCGAGGTTCAGGATCGCGACCGACGCGGGCTGCGTGTCCGGCGAGTAGAGGAACGCGACGGCCGAGACCGTCGTCATCCCGTTGACGAACAGGTAGCGCGCGATCAGCAGGATCGCCGGCAGGCACACGGGCACCGTCACGCGCAGGAAGGTCTTGTAGAACGGCACCTTCAGCGACGCGGACACGGCCTCGAACTCGCTGTCGATCTGCCTGAGCGCGGTGACGGCGGTCAGGTGGCTCGACGCGTAGTAGTGAACGACCGTGACGATCGCGAGCAGCCACAGCGAGCCGTACAGCCCGTTCAGCGGATTGCCGGGCGCGTTGAACAGGAAGATGTAGCTGATGCCGAGCACGAGGCCCGGCACGCCCATCGGCAGGATCGCGCACAGGCTGATGAAGCCGCGCAGCCAGCGCGCGCCGCGCGTCTTCTCGATCAGGTACGCGCCGCCGAACACGACGATCGTGCCGCCGATCGCGACGGTCGCGGCCATCCGCAGGCTGTTCTTGTACGCGTCGAAGATGCCGGCGCCGATCAGCCCCATCCGGTAATGCTGCAGCCCGAGGCTCATCTGGTACGGCCAGAACTTCACGAACGACGCGAACACCGAGATGCCGACCACCGCGACGAAGAACACGCACACGAGCGCGCAGTACGCGAGCATCGCGGCGTCGAAGCCGCGCGACGGCTTCGGCTGATACGGCGTCGAGCGCGCGCCGAGCTGCGACTGCTGGCGGCGGCGGATGAAGAAGTCGACGCCGAACGCGACGAGTGCCGGACACAGCAGCATCAGGCTCACGACCGCGCTGCGGTTGAAGTCCTGCAGCCCGATGATCAGCTTGTAGATGTCGGTCGACAGCACGTTGTACGAGCCGCCGATCACCACCGGCACGCCGAAGTCGTTGATGCACATCGTGAATGCCACCATCGTCGCGCTGATCAGCCCGTACTTCGCGCCCGGCAGCGTGATCGTGAAGAACTTGCGCGTGCGGCTCGTGCCCATCGCGTCGGCGGCCTCGTAGAGCCGGCCGTCCGCGAGCGACAGCGCGGTGACGAGGATCATCAGCACGTGCGGGAACGACGCGTATACCATGCTCGCGACGATGCCCGGCAGCCCGTAGATCGAATGGCCGTGCAGCAGCGGCTTCAGCAGCCCCGCGTTGCCGAACCAGTAGATGAACGACACGGCCGACAGCAGCGTCGGCGCGAGCAGCGGCAGCAGCGCGATCGTGCGCGCGGCGTTCTTCAGCGGCATGCACGAGCGCGTCAGCGCATACGCGAACGTGAACGCCATCGGCACGACGATCGCCGTGACGAGCGCGCCCACCGTCAGCGAATGCAGCATCGAGCGCAGCACGCCGCTGTCTTCCAGATACTCGACGAAGTTGTGCGCGCCGACGAAATGCCCGTCCGCATCGACGAAGCATTTCTGCACGACGAGCGCGAGCGGAAGCAGCAGGAACAGCGACATCAGCGCGGCCATCGCGACGAGCGCGAACTGCGCGATGCGGTCGTGCCAGTGCGTGATCTGCCGCACGTCGGCGGGGGCGGAGGCGCCGCGGCGGCGCTCGGTCAGGACGGTGCTCATTGCAGTCGCTCCTTCGCGCTCGGGAACACGCGGACATGCTCGCGATCGAGCGCGAGGTCGATGCGCGCGCCGGCCTGCACGCCGGTGCGGTCGACGTCGTGATACGACAGGTCGGCGACGATCTCCTGACCGTCGAGCCCGTCGATGCGGAAGCTCACGCGGCAGAATGCGCCGAGGAATTCGAGCTTTTCGACGCGGCCGGCCAGCACGTTGTCGGCCGTTTCGCCCGGCACGCGGATGCGCAGGTCTTCCGGCCGCACGTAGACCGACACCGCCGCACCCTGCGCGGGCCGCGCGGCGCCGTGGCGGCAGTCGAGGCCGACCGCACCCGCGCGCAGCGTGCCGTCCTGCGCGACTTCGGCGGGAATCGTGTTGACGCGGCCGATGAAGTCCGCGACGAACGGCGACGCGGGCTGCCGGTAGATTTCGAGCGGCGTGCCGATCTGCTCGATCACGCCGTGGTTCATCACGACGATGCGGTCGGCCATCGACAGCGCTTCTTCCTGGTCGTGCGTGACCATGATCGTCGTCACGCCGAGCCGCTGCTGCAGCGCGCGGATTTCCTGGCGCAGCCGCACGCGCACGCGCGCGTCGAGCGCCGACAGCGGTTCGTCGAGCAGCAGCAGGCCCGGCGACGTGGCGAGCGCACGCGCCAGCGCGATGCGCTGCTGCTGGCCGCCGGACAACTGACCCGGATGCTTGCGATGGCTGTCGGGCAGGCCGACCAGCGCGAGCAGCGTGTGCACGCGCTCGTGGATCGCGTCGCGCTTCATCTTGCGGTTCACGAGCCCGTACGCGACGTTGTCGTACACGGTGAGGTTCGGGAACAGCGCGTACGACTGGAACACGATGCCGTAGTCGCGCAATTGCGGCGGCAGCCGCGAGATGTCGCGGCCGTCCTGCATGATCTGGCCGGCGTTCTGCGTTTCGAGCCCCGCGATGATCCGCAGCAGCGTGGTTTTCCCGCAGCCGGACGGCCCGAGGAAACAGATCATCTCGCCCTTCATCACGCTCAGGTTGATGTCGGTGAGAACCTGCGTGTCGTTGTACCGCTTCTCGATGCGTTCTACGCTCAGATAAGGTGCCATGCGCGCCTCCATGCTGGGGCGGCCCGGGGGCCGGATTCGACGAGGGAAAGGGTGACGCGGGGCGGCGCGCGGCGCGGCCCCGCTGCCGGTCGCGGCGTTACTGCTGCGTTTTCGCCCCGTAGCGCTTCTGCCACGTATCGAGGATCGACTGGCGGTTTTTCGCGGACCACACGAAGTCGTTCTTCACGAGCAGGTCCGAATAGTTGTCGGGGATGCCGGCCAGCTTCCGAGCGACGCCCGGATACGCGACGATCGCCCACCAGCGCGCGGTGATCTGGTTCGCGTCCTTGCTCGCCATGAAGTCGGCGAGCTTCTTCGCGGCATCGGGCTGCTTCGTCGTCTTCATGATCGCCGTGCCTTCCATGTCCCAGCCGAGCCCTTCCTTCGGGAACACGAGATCGATCGGCGCGCCCTGCGCCTGCAGTTCGTGGCCGCGGAATTCGAACGAGATGCCGATCGGGAATTCGCCGGTGCCGGCGAGCGTGCACGGCTTCGAGCCCGAGTGCACGTACTGCGCGACGTTCTTGTCGAGCGCGTCCATGAATTTCCAGCCTTTGTCGTCACCGAAGGTCTGCAGCCACGCGGTCACGTCGAGGTAGCCCGTACCCGACGATACCGGGCTCGGCATCACGATTGCGCCTTTGTAGATCGGCTTCGTCAGGTCTTCCCACGACGTCGGCTTCGGGATGTTCTTCGCCTGCGCGGCGATGCGGTTGTAGCAGATCGTCGCGCCCCACACGTCCATGCCGACCCAGCGCGGTGGCGTGTTCGCGTCGCTGTACTTGCGCGTGAGCTGGTCGAAACCCTGCGGCGCGTATGGCATCAGCATGCCCTGCAGGTCGAGCAGCGTGAGGCTCGACGCGGCGAGGCCGAGCACGACGTCCGCGCGCGGGTTGTTCTTTTCCGCGAGCAGCTTCGCGGTGACCGAGCCGGTCGAGTCGCGCACCCAGCGGATCTCGATATCGGGGTTCGCTTTCTCGAACGCATCCTTGTAGGGCTTCATCGCCTCGTCTTCCAGCGCGGTATAGACGAGCAGCGACGTCTTTGCGTGCGCCGCCTGCGCGGCGCCGAGCGCGACCGCCGCGGCCACCGCGAAGCGGGCCGCGCCCGCTGCCCATGCGTTCAAACGCTTGTTTACCGGCACTTCGTTCATCTTCAGACCCCTTGACTGTGGCGCCGCGGCACGCGGCGGATGAGTGGAGACCAGCCCTCTCTTTGCTACGTCGTTTTGCTTTCTGTTCTCTGCATGTTGTTGACAATCTACAAATCATCCATTTTAATGTCAAGCATGGAAAACACCTCCCTTCGGCGCGGCGCGGGCGCCGACGGCTCAACCCCTTCGAACTGAAAGGAATGAACGTCATGACTGAAACGCCTGTATCCGTGGAAGTGAACGGCCGCCGTTACAACTGGATGAGCCGGCCCGTGGTGGTGGTCTGCGTCGATGGTTGCGCATACGAATATCTGGAAGAAGCCGCCGAGGCCGGCGTCGCGCCGTTCCTGCGCACCCTGCTGAAGCCCGGCACGGCGCTCAAGGGCGAATGCGTGGTGCCGAGCTTCACGAACCCGAACAACCTGTCGATCGTGACCGGCGTGCCGCCGGCGATCCACGGGATCAGCGGCAACTACTTCTACGATCGCGACACCGGCGCCGAAGTGCTGATGAACGATCCGAAGTACCTCGTCGCACCGACCGTGCTCGCGACCTTCGCCGAACAGGGCGCGCGCGTCGCGGTCGTCACCGCGAAGGACAAGCTGCGCCGCCTGCTCGGCAAGGGGCTGAAGGGCATCTGCTTCTCGTCGGAAAAGGCCGACGAGGCGAGCATCGAGGAGAACGGCATCGACGGCGTGCTGGAACTGGTCGGCAAGCCGGTGCCGAGCGTGTACAGCGCGGACCTGTCGGAGTTCGTGTTCGCGGCCGGCGTGCGCCTGCTCGAGACGCGCCCGATCGACCTGATGTACCTGTCGACGACCGACTACGTGCAGCACAAGTGCGCGCCCGGCACGCCCGGCGCGAACGCGTTCTACGCGATGATGGACACCTACCTGCAGCGCCTCGACGAACTCGGCGCGATCGTCGCGATCACGGCCGACCACGGGATGAACGCGAAGCACGACGACGAGACCGGCGAGCCGAACGTGATCTACCTGCAGGAACTGTTCGACGAGTGGCTCGGCCACGATGCGGCGCGCGTGATCCTGCCGATCACCGATCCGTACGTCGTGCACCACGGCGCGCTCGGCTCGTTCGCGACCGTCTACGTGCCGGCATCGGCCGACGCCGATGCGCTGCGCGCGCGTCTTGCGGCGGTCGACGGCATCGAGGTCGTGCTGACGGGCGCCGAGGGTTGCGCGCGCTTCGAGCTGCCGCCCGCGCGGATGGGCGACCTGATCGTGATCTCGAAGCAGGACGTCGTGCTCGGCACGCGCCGCATCAAGCACGACCTGTCGGGCCTCGACGTGCCGCTGCGCTCGCACGGCGGGATTTCCGAGCAGATCGTGCCGCTGATCTTCAGCAAGCCGGTCGCCACCGACGTCACGGGCCGCGCGCGGCTGCGCAACTTCGACATCATCGACATCGCGCTCAACCATCTGCAGTGATGCATCCGCATCCGCAAGGGGACACACTCATGAACGCCATTGCAGCATCGACGGACGTCCGCGAGATTCGTCGCGAAGCACTGCGAATCGACGGCGAACGGATTCATCGGGACGCGGTGATCGACGTGCGCAACCCGTACGACGGCTCGCTGGTCGGCACCGTGCCGAAGGCGACGCTGGACGACGTGCGGCGCGCATTCGCGGTCGCGCACGCATACCGGCCGACGCTCACGCGTCACGATCGCGCGGCGATCCTGCGCCGCGCGGCCGACATCGTGCGCTCGCGCACCGCCGAGATCGCGGCGCTGATCACGGCCGAAGCCGGGTTGTGCATCAAGGATTCGACCTACGAAGCGGGGCGCGTGGCCGACGTGCTGACGTTCGGCGCCGGTGAAGTGCTGAAGGACGACGGGCAGATCTTCTCGTGCGATCTGACGCCGCACGGCAAGAAGCGCCGCGTGTACACGCAGCGCGATCCGCTGCTGGGCGTGATCTCGGCGATCACGCCGTTCAACCACCCGATGAACCAGGTCGCGCACAAGATCGTGCCGTCGGTCGCGACCAACAACCGGATCGTCGTGAAGCCGTCGGAGAAGGTGCCGCTGTCGTGTTACCTGTTCGCCGACATCCTGTACGAAGCCGGCTTGCCGCCGCAGATGCTGCAGGTGATCACCGGCGACCCGACAGAGATCGCGGACGAGTTGATCACGAACCCGGCGATCGACCTGATCACGTTCACCGGCGGCGTATCGATCGGCAAGTCGATCGCATCGCGGATGGGCTACCGGCGCGCGGTGCTCGAACTCGGCGGCAACGATCCGATCATCGTGATGGAAGACGCCGATCTCGACGAAGCGAGCACGCTCGCGGTGTCGGGCTCGTACAAGAACTCGGGGCAGCGCTGTACGGCGATCAAGCGGATGCTCGTGCACGAGTCGGTGGCCGATCGCTTTACGGAACTGGTCGTCGAGAAGACGCGTGCATGGTCGTACGGCAATCCGGCCGATCCGTCGGTCGACATGGGCACCGTGATCGACGAAGCGGCCGCGAAGTTCTGCGAGCAGCAGGTGAACGATGCCGTCGCACGCGGTGCGCGGCTGCTGGTCGGCAACGTGCGCGACGGCGCGCTGTATTCGCCGACGGTCGTCGACTGCGTGACGCCCGACATGCCGCTGGTGAAGTATGAAACCTTCGGCCCCGTGTCGCCGATCATGCGCTTTCGCGACATCGACGAAGCGATCCGGATGTCGAACAGCACCGACTATGCGCTGTCGTCGTCGGTCTGCACGAACCGCTTCGACAGCATCACGCGCTTCATCACCGAGCTCGAAGTCGGCAGCGTGAACGTGCGCGAGGTGCCGGGCTACCGGCTCGAACTGACGCCGTTCGGCGGTGTGAAGGATTCGGGGCTCGGTTACAAGGAAGGCGTGCAGGAAGCGATGAAGAGCTTCACGAATACGAAGACGTATTCGCTGCCCTGGTAAGCGGTGTGTGATGCGGGCGCGCCGGCTCGAAGGCCGGCGCGTGGAATGACTCCCGGCGGGATGCAGCCGCAGCGGCCGTCAGGCGACGGTCAATCGTCGTCGCCGTGGTGATGCCGCCAGCCGCGATGCCAGCCGTTGTCGTGCCGGTAGCGGCGATAGCGATAGTCGCCGTAGTACGGACCGTAATAGACGGGTGCCGGCTCGTACACGACGGGTGGCGGCGCGTAGTAGACAGGCGGTGGCGCCACGATCACCGGCCCCGGCACGCCGAAGTACACGCCGACGTCGGTGTGTGCGAATGCGCTTGCCGACAGGCAGGCGGTCGCGATGCCGACGGCGCAGGACAACAGGATGCGTTTCATTTGCCGTTCACTCCGTTCGTGGGTGCGAAGGCCCGCGAGCAATCGGTTCACCTGTCTTCATGGTACGTGGCGCGTGCCGAATCGGTGATACCGCGGTGTCGCTTCTGTAACCGCCGGTAACGAGTCGTCGGACGGTCGACGCGCGGCGTTGCGACGGATTTCGTTAGCGGAATGAGGGGTTGATCGGCGCGTTATTCGATCGGCTCATATCGTTAGCCGATTTGCGTTTTTGCCGCGCTTCGACGCGTCGGTAGAATTCGCGGACCTCTCGAACGGCACACGCGTGCCGCGGGATCACTCCCTCCAATCATTCGGGGTCCGCACCATGAAATTCCTTCGCTCCATTCTGGTCGTCGCGTTGCTGCAGGCCACTGCCGTCACGAGCGCGCTCGCGGCCGACGATCTGTCGCAGATCAAGTCGTCCGGCGTGTTCCGGGTCGGCACCGAAGGGACGTACGCGCCGTTCACGTACCACGACGAAACGGGCAAGCTGACCGGCTTCGACGTCGACATTGCCACCGCGATCGCGCAGCGCCTCGGCGTGAAGCCGCAATTCGTCGAAGGCAAATGGGACGGGCTGATCGCGGGCCTCGACGTGAACCGCTACGACGCGGTCGTCAACGAAGTGTCGATCACCGACGCGCGCAAGGCGAAATACGCTTTCTCGTCGCCGTACATCACGTCGCACGCGGTGCTGATCGTGCGCACGGACAACACGACGATCCGCTCGTTCGACGACCTGAAGGGCAAGAAATCCGCGAACACGCTGACGAGCAATTTCGGCAAGCTCGCGGCGGCCCACGGCGCGGACGTCGTGCCGGTGCAGGGCTTCAACGAATCGATCGACCTGCTGATGTCCGGGCGCGTCGACGCGACGATCAACGATTCGCTGTCGTACCTCGATTTCCGCAAGCACAAGCCCGACGCGAAACTGAAGATCGCCGCGACCGACACGACCGGCGCCGGCGACGCATCGGGCGTGCTGCTGCGCAAGGGCAGCCCCGAACTGGTGGCCGCGATCGACAAGGCGCTCGCGGACATCAAGTCGGACGGCACCTACGCGAAGATCTCGCAGAAGTACTTCGGCCGCGACGTGTCGCAGCCGTGACGCGAGGCTGAACGATGCCGCCCTGGCTGCACCTGATGGCGGAATCGTTGCGGCCCCTGCTTTACGCGGGGCTCGTGTTTACGGTTCCGCTCACGCTCGCGTCGTTCGCGATCGGCCTGCTGCTCGCGTTCGGCGCGGCGCTCGCGCGCCTGTTCGGGCCGCGCTGGGCGCAAGCCGTCGTGCGTTTCTATATCTGGCTGTTCCGCGGCTCGCCGCTGCTCGTGCAACTGTTCGTAATCTTCTACGGGTTGCCGAGCGTCGGCATCGTGCTCGACCCGTTGACGGCCGCCGTGCTCGGCTTCTCGCTGAACGTCGGTGCGTACAACGCCGAGGTGATCCGCGGCGTGATCGAATCGATCCCGAAGGGGCAGTGGGAAGCCGCGTACTCGATGGCGATGACGCGCGCGCAGGCGCTGCGCCGTGCGATCCTGCCGCAGGCCGCGCGCGTCGCGCTGCCCGCACTGTCGAACTCGTTCATCTCGCTCGTGAAGGACACGTCGCTTGCGGCCGTGCTGACCGTGCCTGAAATCTTCCAGGCCGCGCAGCGCATCGCGGCCGTGACCTACGAGCCGCTGATCCTCTATACCGAAGCCGCGGTGATCTACCTGCTGTTCAGTTCGGTGCTGTCCACGCTGCAACGTCGCCTCGAAACCCGTTTCGGCCGTCATGCGCTGTTCCAGGCGGAGTTGCGATGATTCGTCTCGAACGCATCGACAAGTCGTTCGGCGCGCATCGCGTGCTGAGCGCGATCGATCTTGCATTGCAGCCGGGCAGCGTGACCGCGCTGATCGGGCCGTCCGGCAGCGGCAAGAGCACGCTGCTGCGCTGCGTGAACCTGCTCGAAGTGCCCGAGGCGGGCAGGCTCGTTGTCGGCGATGCGCGCATCGACTTCGCACCGGCGCGCCGGCCGTCGCGCGACGCCGTGTTCGCGGTGCGCCGGCAAACCGGCATGGTGTTCCAGAATTTCCAGTTGTTTCCGCATCTGAGCGTCGTGCAGAACGTGATGGAGGGGCTGGTGACCGTGCAGCGCTGGCCGCGCGAGCGCGCACGCGAACGGGCGCTCGCGCTGCTCGACAAGGTCGGCATCGCGGCGAAGGCCGACGCATGGCCCGCGACGCTGTCGGGCGGCCAGCAGCAGCGTGTGGCCATTGCGCGCGCGCTCGCGCCGTCGCCGCAGGTGTTGTTGTGCGACGAGCCGACGTCGGCACTCGATCCCGAGTTGTCCATCGAGGTGGTCGAGGTATTGCGCCAGCTCGCACGCGAAGGCACGACGATGCTGATGGCCACGCACGACCTGCGCCTGGCCGCGTCGATCGCGCACGATGCGGTGTTTCTCGCCGACGGCCGCATCGTCGAGGCCGGTGCGTCGCGCGACCTGTTCGGCCGGCCGCGCGATCCGCGCACCGCGAAGTTCATCGCGACGCTCGCGCAAGGCGTGCCGGCGTTCTGACGCGCGGCTGGCGAGCGATCGTCATTGAGCGGCTTCGTGCGGCCGATGTTCGGGCCACAGCGTCGCGGCGACGAACAGCCCGGCCGCGAGGAACGGCGCGCCGATCGCGAACAGGATGGCCGTGAGGCCCCAGCGATCCCAGAAGCGATCGACGACCGCGCGCTCGGGCGTGACCGGGTCATACAGCACATTGACCGCGTCGCCTTCGCGCAGGCCCGGATGCGACGACGCCGAGCCCTGGGCGAACGTGATCTGGCGCCCGCTGTCGGTCGTGAATGCGACGATCGCCGAATACAGCGACGTGCGCGTGCGGGGTGACCGGGCATTTTTTGCGATCTCGACGACATGGCCGGTCGAGCGCGCATAGAGGTGGACGATCTGCCACTGACGCAACCCGGCCGCGCCGGCGCCGGCCAGGAAGCCGGTGCCGATCGCGATCGGAATCAGCACGATCGCGACATCCCAGCGGCGCCGCGCCTGCTTGCGCTTGGCCCGGGTCGGCGGTGTGTCGAATTGCCGGCGGTGGCGCTCGCCGACGGTCAGCAGGACGCCGATCGCGAACGACGCGATGGCGAGCAGCGCCGTCACCGCAGCCGGAAACCAGCGTTGCGCGAAATCGTCGATCAGTGCGGGACGGTCGGGATGGGCGGGGTCGAGCAGGACGTCGACGTTCTCGCCGATGTCGTACGCGGGCACGGTCGACGCGGTATTGCCGGCGACCTCGCGGCGCTGGCCGTCGTTCGCGAGGTACGCGACGATCGGCCGGTACGCGCGCATCGCGTCGCTGTCCTGCACGATGCGCACGACCGTGCCCGGCGCGCGGACCAGGTGGCCGGTCGCGCGGCCGGCCGTGACTGTGAGCACGCCCGCCAGCACGAGCAGCACGACGCCGAGCGCCAGCGCGGCGAGCGCGTCCTTACCCGGCATGGCCGGATCCGGTTCGTGCGTCGCGCGGCGGATTCGGAGGGGATCGGGTGAACGGCGTGTCCCGACGGACAGGCCGATATCGGCGCAACCAGGCCCTCTGAATGGTCGCGTCTCGGTTACATGCTTCCATGTCTGACGTCCCATGTTCTCTCAGTGCCGGCGGGCAAACGGCAGTGCCTGCGCCGGTCGTGTGATATTTGTCGGACGATTCTAGCGGAAACGATGCGCGAGGGGCGTACGGTTGCGTACCGTGACAGGCGCGGGCCGCCACGAGCGGGCGGCGGAAATGAAAAAGGCCGGTCAGCTTGCGCTGACCGGCCTTTTTGAATTCCTGGTGGGGCGTGAGTGACTCGAACACTCGACCTACGGATTAAGAGTCCGCTGCTCTACCAACTGAGCTAACGCCCCCAACAGAAGAAAGATTATGCATGGGTAATTCAGGCTTGGCAAGTCCTTTCTGCGAATTTCCTCAAAATATTTCGTCAAGACTACGGCAGCTGTCGGCGCGGTAACGAGCGATCGCAGTTTGCGCGGTCCCGGTATGATGACGCCACACGCGTTGCGCGGCGGTCGCGCAACGCTTTCTGGGTATTCGAAGATGGACGAAAACGCAGTCCGCGAATTGCTGGATCGCCTGCTGGCCCCATGGGTCCGCTCGCTCGGTCTGGTCCCCGTGTCGATCGGCGACGACAGCGTCACGCTGCGCCTGCCGTTTTCCGGCGAGTTCCGCCATTCGGGCGGCGTGATCTGCGGCCAGGTGTTCACGGCGGCCGCCGACACCGCGATGGTGGTCGCGATCTCGTCCGCGCTCGGCGAGTTCCGGCCGATGACGACCGTGTCGCTGAACACCAACTTCATGCGTCCCGTGCGCAAGGGCGACGTGCTCGTCACCGCGCGCGTGCTGCGGATGGGCCGCAACCTCGTGTTCGGCGAAGTCGAGCTGTTCGACGAGGACGGCAAGATGGCCGTCCACGCGACGTCGACCTACGCGCTCGTCAGCTGAGCGGCGCGATGTTCGACCAGATCGTTTTTGCGGGCGGCGGCAATCGCTGCTGGTGGCAGGCCGGCTTCTGGGACGTCGCGCAGCCGGCACTCGAGCTGCGCCCGCGCGTGATCACCGGCATCTCGGCCGGCGCGGCGACCGCGTGCATGCTGTATACGCGCGACGCCGCGTGGGTGATGCGCTATTACGAAGAGGCACTGCGCCACAACCGGAAGAACGCGTACTGGGGCAACCTGTTCGGGCGCGAGCCCGTGTTTCCGCACTACCGCATCTACCGTCAGGCCTTGCTCGACATCTACGGCGAGCCGTTCGCGAAGCTCGCCGCTGCACCGGAGATCCGCATCGGCGTGTCGCACGTGCCGCGCTGGCTCGGTGCGCGCAGTGCCGTTGCTGCCGGCCTCGTCGCGTACAACATCGAGAAGTACGTGCGCAAGACGCTGCACCCGACGCTCGGGCGCACGCTCGGCTTCCGGCCCGAATTCGTGCGCGCTCAGGCCTGCACGCAAGTCGAGGAACTCGCCGACCTGATCCTGCAGTCGTCCTGCACGCCGCCGTTTACGCCGGTGCTGCGCCGCGGCGGCCGGCCCGTGCTCGACGGCGGGATGGTCGACAACGTGCCGGTCGACGCACTCGACCCGTCGCCCGGCGACGTGCTGGTGCTCGTCACGCGGCTGTATCCGCGCCCGCAGATGTTTACGGTCGCGCATGGCGACCAGCGGCGGCTGTACGTACAGCCGTCGAGCAAGGTGCCGATTTCGAGCTGGGATTACACGAGCCCGTCGCAGATGCGGCATGCGTACGACCTCGGGCGGCGCGACGGCGAGCATTTCCTCACGCGCGTCGACGCGATGACGGGCGGCCGCGTGGCCGCCTGAAGACGGGGAACGGAGCGGCGGGGCCGCGCGGCGCGCGCAGCCCGGCCCGTGTGATCAGCGCTTGCGGATCGGCGTCAGCGCTTCCGGGTTGGCGACGCTCGACATGTCGCCCTGGTCGAACGCGAGGATGTTCCTGAACGCCGCGCTGAAATAAAGCTCGTAGCTTTCGCGTTCGACGTAGCCGATGTGCGGCGTGCAGATCACGTTTTCCATCCGCAGCAGGCTGTAGCCCTGCAGGATCGGCTCGCTCTCGAACACGTCGATCGCAACCATCCCCGGACGGTTGTGCGACAGCGCGTTGACGAGCGCGTTTTCCTCGAGCAGTTCCGCGCGGCTCGTGTTGACGAGCAGCGACGTCGGCTTCATCCGCATCAGGTCTTCCTGCTTGACGATCCCGCGCGTGTCATCGTGCATGCGCAGATGCAGCGACAGCACATCGCTCTGCTCGAACAGCGCTTCGCGGCTTTCGGCGGCCGTATAGCCGTCGGCGCGCGCGGCCTCGAGCGAATGCTCGCGGCCCCAGATCAGCACGTTCATCCCGAACGCCTTGCCGTAGCCGGCGACGAGCCGGCCGATCTTGCCGTAGCCCCAGATGCCGAGCGTCTGGCCGCGCAGCACCTGGCCGAGGCCGAAGTTCGGCGGCATGGCCGACGTCTTCAGGCCCGACTGCTGCCATGCGCCCTGCTTCAGGTTCGCGACGTATTGCGGAATGCGGCGCTGGGCGGCCATCACGAGCGCCCAGGTCAGTTCGGCGGGCGCGACCGGCGAGCCCGTGCCTTCGAGCACCGCGATGCCGCGGTCGGTACAGGCTTCGAGATCGATGTGGCTCGAGACGCGGCCGGTCTGGCTGATCATGCGCAGGTTCGGCAGCTTGGCGAGCAGTTGCGACGAAATCGGGGTCCGTTCGCGAATCAGCACGAGCGCCTCGACTTCCGCCAGACGGCTCGCGAGCTGTCCCAGGCCGCGCACCGTGTTGTTGAAGACCTTCACGTCGTGGTCGGCAAGCATCTCGAAGCAGTTCAGCTTGCGGACGGCGTCCTGGTAGTCGTCGAGGATGGCAATTTTCATGGTGAGCGGGTGTCGCGCGTTGAAAGCGGCGGCGGCGGCGCACATCGCGCACCCGTCCCGCCCGGCCGGGGCCGACATGATGCTACGTCGGCTGCCTTCATGGTGTCTTTTTAACAGGTTGTTACGCTCCGCCGCAATTGGCGGCAGCCACACCTGGCGCCGCTCGCGTGCGGTACGGCCGGGTGCGCTGTTGTGTCGCATCAAATACGTCTTTCCTGATTCGGCTGCTTACTCGACGAGGTTCACCCAATTGTTGCTTCAATCGGAATAGTTGGATCAACTATCCGCAGATGGCGAGGATTTTTGACTATTTTTATCGTCAACCGGGGCTTTGTTGAGCAACTCTGCATCATTTCCGCTGTCGTAGGAGAATTACGCATTTGCTTCATCTTTTTGAAGTTGTAACAGCGGCAGGAGTCGTTTATGGATCATTTGCAGTCGATGCGCGTGTTCGTCAAGGTTGCTGATCTCGGCAGTTTCGCGCGGGCCGCGAGCGCAATGGATATCTCCAACGCGGTCGCGACGCGTCACGTCGCCGATCTGGAAGGTCGGCTCGGCACGCGTTTGCTGAACCGCACCACCCGCAGCCTTTCCCTGACGGAGTCCGGTCAGGTCTATCTGGAGCGTGCTCGCCAGATCCTCGATGAGCTCGAGGACGTCGAGCAGATGGTCGTTGCGCGCAATCACGAGCCGGTCGGCACGCTGCGCATCGTCGCGCCGGTCGTGTTCGGCCTGCACAACCTCGCGCCCGTGTTGCAGTCGTACACGGAGAATTTCCCGAAAGTGGTGCCGGATCTCACGCTGGTCGACCGGCAGGTCGATCTCGTCGAGGAAGGCTTCGACGTTGGCATCGTCGTCACGCGCCAGATGCGCAGCGCGAGCATCGTCACGCGGCGGCTGACCACGGGCTGCATGACCGTGTGCGCAACGCCGAGCTATCTGGAGAAGCATGGCGTGCCGACGCATCCGGAGCAGCTCGTCGCGCACCCGAGCCTGAGCCTGCCGGCCGAATACTGGGGCGACGAGCGCGTGTTCACGGGGCCGGACGGCGAAGTGCGCGTGCGCCCGACCAACGTGATCGTCGCGAACAACACGGCGATGCTGCGCCAGTTCGCGCTGCTCGGGATGGGGGTCGCGATCCTGCCGAGCTATCTGATCGGCAGCGACATCGCGCACGGCGCACTCGTGCGGCTGCTGCCGGATTTCCGGCTGCCGCAGGTCGAAATCAACATCGCTTACCCGAGCCGGCGCCATTTGCCCGCGAAGGTGCGCACGTTCATCGATCACCTCGTCGAGCATTTCAGTCACTCGACCGAAGCGACGATCGGCGAGCAGTGGGCCGCGCAAGGTGCGACGCTCGCGCCGATCGGCGTCGAGACACGTGCCGAGCAGCCCGAGGCGGCCGACCCGAATCTGTCGCCGCGTCTGCCGCGTTCGCCTCGCACGCGCGTCGCGGTGCCGTCGCCGCTGTAACGGCGCGACGGCAGGGCGGCGGTTGCCGCCGGCACCAAGAAAAAACGCGGATCGAGCGATCGATCCGCGTTTTTTTATGGCTGCCTGCCGGAGCCTGATCCACCGGGGAAGGCCCCGGCGATCTGACCGTTACGAGCCCGTCTTGCGCGCCGTCGTTTTGCGAGCGGCGGTTTTGGTGGCAGTCTTGGCCGCGGTCTTGCGGGCCGGTGCCGGTTTCTCCTCGGCGCCTTCCGTGACGGTTTCGGCATCCTTTGTCGCCGATTTTGCCGTCTTCTTCGCGGCGGCGGCCTTCGGTTCCTTCTTCTCGAACTCGAAGCCGATCTTGCCGTCCGGCTGCTTCACGAGGAACGCCTTGAAGTTGCGGCCCGTACGCGACGACTTGAAGTTCGGCAGCAGATCCGTGCGGCCGTCGGCGAGCAGCTTGCCCATCTGCTCGCGCGTGATTTCCTGCTGCAGGATCACCTTGCCCGAGCGGAAGTCGCAGGTCTTCGGGTTCGCGACCGAGTGCTCGCACACGTAGCTCATCCCGTGCTCGAATACGCGGCCCTTGCACTTCGGGCATGCGCCGACCGGCTCCTGCGCGGAGAAGTCGGGCGCTTCGCCGTCCTCGCCGCCCTGGTCCTGGCCGAAATCGAACTCGAGCTTGTAGTTCTTCGTCTCGTCGTCGAAGGACAGCTTGAGGATCGCCGAGAACGGGCGGCCCATCTTGCTGCGGAACCCGGACAGCGGGCCGATTTCCTTCTTCTGCAGCAACTCCTCGACTTCCGGGATCTCGAACTGCCGGCTACCCGGGATCTTCGAGATCGAGAACTCGCACTTCGTGCATGCGAAGCGGCGGTAGTTTTCCTTCACCTGGCCGCCGCAGTTCGGGCACGGCGTCTCGAGCGTCGCGTAGTCGCCGGGGATCGTGTCGGAATCGTATTCCTTCGCGCGCTTGACGATCTGCTGCGTCATGCGGGCGATTTCCTGCATGAACGCGTCACGCCCGAGGTTGCCGCGCTCCATCTGCGACAGCTTGTATTCCCATTCTCCGGTGAGCTCGGGCGCGGTCAGTTCCTTCACGCCGAGCCCGCGCAAGAGCGTCATCAGCTGGAATGCCTTCGCGGTCGGGATCATTTCGCGACCCTCGCGCAGCAGGTATTTCTCGCCGAGCAGGCCTTCGATGATCGCCGCGCGCGTGGCCGGCGTGCCGAGGCCCTTCGCGGCCATCGCCTCACGCAGCTCGTCGTCCTCGACCAGCTTGCCGGCGCCCTCCATCGCGGACAGCAGCGTCGCTTCCGAGTAGCGGGCCGGCGGTTTCGTCACGAGTGCGACCGCGGCGATCTCGTCCGTCTTCACCTTCTCGTCCTTCTGCACCGGCACGAGATTCGCGTCCGCGCCTTCGGCGTCGCGGCCGTACACCTGCAGCCAGCCCGGCTCGACGAGCACCTTGCCTTCGGTCTTGAAGCGATGGCCGACCACCTCGGTGATCCGTGTCGTGACGCGGAACTCGGCGGCGGGGAAGAACACCGCGAGGAAGCGCTTCACGACCAGGTCATACAGTTTCTGCTCGGGCTCGGACAGCGCCTTCGGCGCCTGCAGCGTCGGGATGATTGCAAAGTGGTCGGTGATCTTCGAGTTGTCGAAAATCCGCTTGTTCGGCTTCACCCAGCCCTTGTCGAGCACCTGCTTCGCGTGCGGCAGGTAGTTGTTGCTCTCCTTGAGCATCTCGAGCGTCGACTGGACCGTCGCGATGTAGTCTTCCGGCAGCGCGCGCGCGTCGGTACGCGGGTAGGTCAGCACCTTGTGCTTTTCGTACAGCGCCTGCGCGAGGCCGAGCGTGTTTTTCGCGGAGAAGCCGAAGCGGCCGTTCGCTTCGCGCTGCAGGCTCGTCAGGTCGAACAGCAGCGGCGACAGTTGCGTCGACGGCTTTGATTCCTCGGAGACCGTGCCGGTGTGGTCGCGGCACGCGGCGACGATCGTCTCGGCCGCAGGCAGGCTCCACAGACGGGAGTCGCGTTTTTCCGGATCAAATTCGTCGCGCTTGAATTTCGGGTCGAACCACCGGCCTTCGTAGAAGCCGCCGGCGCAGACGAACTGCGCCTTCACTTCCCAGTAGTCGCGCGGGACGAAGCGGCGGATTTTCTCTTCGCGTTCGACGACGATCGACAACGTTGGCGTCTGAACGCGGCCGACGGTCGTCAGGAAGAAGCCGCCGCCCTTGCTGTTGAACGCGGTCATCGCGCGGGTGCCGTTAATCCCGACGAGCCAGTCGGCTTCCGAGCGGCAGCGCGCGGCATCCGCGAGCGGCTGCATGTCCGAATCGCTGCGCAGGTTCGCGAAACCGTCGCGGATCGCCTGCGGCGTCATCGACTGGAGCCACAGGCGCTGGACCGGCTGTTTCGCCTTCGCGTGCTGCGCGATCAGGCGGAAAATCAGTTCGCCCTCGCGCCCCGCGTCACATGCGTTGATCAGGCGGTCGACGTCCTTGCGCTTCAGCAGCTTGGTGAGCACCTTGAGGCGCGACTCGCTTTTTGCGATCGGGTTCAGGTCGAAATGCGGGGGGATGACGGGCAGATGCGCGAAGCTCCATTTCCCGCGCTTGACCTCGTACTCTTCCGGGGCGGCGATTTCCAGCAAGTGGCCGACAGCGGACGAAAGGACGAAATCGTCGCTTTCGTAATACTCGTCATGCTTGGTAAAGCCGCCCAAAGCGCGTGCGATGTCGTTCGCGACAGAAGGCTTTTCCGCAATGATCAGTGCTTTGGACATGACAGGTGTGTGTTGGTAGACCGGGTTCGCCGGTTGTGGGTCCCTTTTACGACCGCTTTATAGCACACGCCGCAGCGACGGCGGCTCAGCGCGTAAAAAGCGGCCCATCATAGAGGGGGGCTGCAACGGCGGCAAGCGCCCGGCACGGCGGGGCGCGCAAACGCGCGAAAAACCGCCGGCCGGCTCGTGAATTCAGGCTTCGACGTTCAGCACATTGCGCAATTTCGGTGCGTGCGGCGCACCGGGTACCGCGCTCAGGTCGGACAGCATCCGCTCGACGATCGCCGCGTGCGGCAGCACCGTGCCGAAGAAGCGGGCGGTGTTGGCATCCTCGATCAGGATCGTCGGGAAGTTCTCGACGTCGAGTTCGTCGAGCCGGTCAGCATGCGTTTCGATATCGATCCAGGCGAAGCAGGCGTCCGGATGCGCGTCGGCGAGCCGGTCGAAGGCCGTCCGGTAGTCGCGGCACGTGCCGCACCAGTCGGCGCACAGACACGCGACCAGCAACGTGCCGGGATCGGCGAGGCGCTCGGCGATCCGATCCGCATCGGTGTCGAGATTCAGCGCGGGCATGGATTTCCTTGGGTATGTCGTCGGCGGCGTGGCTGCCCCTATGCCGGGAAATGTAGCATGCCGTGCGCGGGCGGGGTGGGCGCCGCGTCAAGGCGCGCGAAGCGTCCGCCGGGGAGGCTTGCGACGCGGCCGGCCAGTTCGAGCGCGAGCAGCGCGCGATGCAGCACGTCGTCGGACAGGCCGCTGTGCTCGGCGAGCCATTCGTAGGTGACGGGGCCGTATCCCAATGCGGCGAGCACGGCCTGTTCAGACGGGTTGCCGGGCGGTGGGGGCTGTGCGGTTTCGATTCGGGCCGGCGCGGCGGGATCGGCTCTCCCGATGCCGGCAACGGTGCCGCGGCCGGCGGCTTCGGTTTCCTGCAGGCCGCCGGCGTACGCATCCGGATTTCCGGAGCACGACGCGACAGCCGCCGCGTGCGCCGTCGGTTCGCCCAGCCCGTATTCCTCGAGAACGTCGAGCGGTGCCGCCGTGAGTTTCGCGCCGTCGCGGATCAGTGCGTGGCAGCCCTGCGCGAGCGGCGCGTGGATCGAGCCCGGCATCGCGAACACATCGCGCCCCAGTTCGTTCGCGAGCCGCGCGGTGATCAGCGAGCCGGAGCGCGGGGCGGCCTCGACGACGAGCACACCGACAGCGAGCGCGGCGATCAGCCGGTTGCG
This sequence comes from Burkholderia cepacia, assembly GCF_001039005.1. Lineage (GTDB taxonomy): Bacteria > Pseudomonadota > Gammaproteobacteria > Burkholderiales > Burkholderiaceae > Burkholderia > Burkholderia theae. The sequence goes on along the minus strand of NZ_LDWR01000013.1, from coordinate 69,494 downwards.
CTGCGGGAAATGCGCGGCGCGGGCCGGCGTGCCGAGCGGCCATTCCGACACGATCGCGCCGTGCGCGGCGATCTCGTGGGCGAGCGCACGGTGGCGCGCCGGATAGACGAGATCGGCACCCGTCGCGATCACCGCGATCGTGCCCGACCGGCCGTCGAGCCCGCCACGATGCGCGGCGCCGTCGATCCCGAGCGCGAGGCCCGAGACGATCGAAAGCCCCGCGTCGGACAACTCGCGTGCGAAGCGTGTGGCGTCGGCGAGCCCCTGCGGCGTCGCGTGACGGCTGCCGACCACGGCGAGTCCGCGCGCATTCAGCAGGTCGAGCCGGCCCTTTACATATAGCAGCGGCGGCGGATCGTGCAGATCGCGCAGCCGCGGCGGGTAGGCCGGATGGTTGAGCGTGACGAGCGCATTTCCCGGCGCATCGAGCCACGCAAGTGCGGCGTCGGTGCGTGCGCCGAGATCGTCGCGCTCGCTCGCGCGCACGGCCTGGGCGGCGGCGGGGCTGCTCACGGCGGCGATGGCATGGTCGGACGCGCGCAGCAGTGCTGCCGGCGAGCCGAAGGCGTCGAGCAGCGCCTGCAGCACGGCGGGCGAGAGGCCGGGCGCGTGCGCGAGCTGCAGCCACTCGCGCAGCGCGGAGGCGGTCAGCGCTTGCGGGGACATGAGGCTCCCCTCGAACGCGGCGGCCAGCGGACCGCGTGGCGCCATGATAAAATTTTCATCATCCGAAATACTCGACAGGGCCGCGCGCGCAGGCGCCCGGCCAATTGCAGGAGGCGAGATCCGCGGCATTGATACGCCACGCATCCGCCTCATCTTCATTGCATCCCGGCAGCGGCGCCAGCCGGCCGGATGGCTGATGCGGCACGCCGCTCCACCGAATACCGAACACCATGGCTTTGCTCAATATTCTTCATTACCCCGACAAGCGGCTGCACAAGGTCGCCAAGCCCGTCGACAAGGTCGACGACCGGATCCGCAAGCTCGTCGCCGACATGGCCGAAACCATGTACGCGGCGCCCGGCATCGGCCTCGCGGCCACGCAGGTCGACGTGCACGAGCGTGTGATCGTGATCGACGTTTCCGAGGAGAAGAACGAGCTGCGCGCGTTCATCAACCCCGAGATCGTGTGGTCGAGCGACGAGAAGCAGATCTATGAAGAAGGCTGCCTGTCGGTGCCCGGCATTTACGACGAAGTCGAGCGCCCCGACCACGTGCGCGTGCGCGCGCTCAACGAGCAGGGCGAGGCTTTCGAGCTCGACTGCGAGGGCCTGCTCGCCGTGTGCGTCCAGCACGAGATGGATCACCTGATGGGGCGCGTGTTCGTCGAATACCTGTCGCCGCTCAAGCAGACGCGCATCAAGACGAAGATGAAGAAACTCGAACGCGCGATGTAATGCGCGTTCGCCCTGCCCGATCCCGAACGCTGTCATGACCCATACGTTGCGCGTGATTTTTGCCGGCACGCCGGAATTTGCCGCGGCTGCTCTTGCCGCGATCCACGAGGCCGGTTTTCCGGTGCCGCTCGTGCTCACCCAGCCCGACCGCCCTGCCGGGCGCGGGATGAAACTGCAGGCGAGCGCCGTCAAGCGCTACGCGGTCGAGCACGGGATGCCCGTCGCGCAGCCGCCATCGCTGCGCCGCGCGGGCAAGTACCCGGCGGAGGCGGCCGACGCGATCGAGCTGCTGCGCGCGACCCCGCACGACGTGATGGTGGTCGCCGCGTACGGCCTACTGCTGCCGCAGGAAGTGCTCGACATTCCGCGCGACGGCTGCATCAACATCCATGCGTCGCTGTTGCCGCGCTGGCGCGGCGCCGCGCCGATCCACCGCGCGATCGAGGCGGGTGACGCCGAGACGGGCGTCACGCTGATGCAGATGGACATCGGCCTCGACACCGGCGCGATGATCGAGGAGGCGCGTATCGCGATCGCGCCCGACGACACGACCGCGACCCTGCACGACCGCGTCGCCGCCGAAGGCGCGCGGCTGATCGTCGACGCGCTCGTGCAGCTCGAGCGCGACGGCAAGCTGCCGGCGACGCCGCAGCCGGCCGACGGCGTGACCTATGCGGAAAAGATCGGCAAGCATGAAGCGGCGCTCGACTGGCGCAAGCCGGCCGACGTGCTCGCGCGCCAGGTGCGTGCGTTCGATCCGTTCCCGGGCGGCGTCGCGACGCTCGACGGCGCGGCAATCAAGCTGTGGGCGGCCGAGCCCGTGGCGGCGCACGGTGACGCGGCGCCCGGTACGATCGTCGAAGCCGCGCCGGAAGGCGTGATCGTCGCGTGCGGCAGCGGCGCGCTGCGCGTGACCCAACTGCAGAAGCCGGGCGGCAAGCGGTTGCCCGCACGCGAATTCCTGGCCGGCTCGCCGCTCGCCGCGGGCCAGCGTTTCGCGTTGCCTGACGGGGCCTGACCGTCATTCGACACGACCGGCCAGCCGTGCGCAATTGGCCGGACGGCCGAGTCGCGCGGCGCGGCAGGCGCGCGTAGAATTTCCCTGCGCTTTCCGGTTTCGAGGTTTTCATGTTCGGCATCACCCATTTCGGCTTCTTCGTGCTCGCGGTTTTCCTGCTGAACGTCACGCCCGGCCCCGATACCGCCTACATCGTCGGCCGCAGCGTCGCGCAGGGCCGCGGCGCGGGGCTGATGTCGGCGTTCGGCATTTCGGCCGGCTGCTGCGTTCATGCGCTCGCGTGCGCATTCGGCCTGACCGCGCTGCTCGCGGCGTCGGCTGCCGCGTTCACGGTGATCAAGCTGGTCGGCGCCGCCTACCTGATCTACCTCGGCGTGCGCATGATCGTCACGAAGCAGGCCGCCGCGCCGTCGGGCACCGACGCCGCGCAGGCCGCGGCCGCGAAGCCGCTGCGCCAGCTGTTCATGCAGGGCTTCTGGACGAACGTGCTGAACCCGAAGGTCGTGCTGTTCTTCGTGTCGTTCTTCCCGCAGTTCGTGTCGGCCGACAGCCCGCACAAGGCATGGGCATTCCTGACCCTCGGCGCGGTGTTCGTCGCGATGAGCACGGTCTGGACCAGTCTGGTCGCCTGGGTCGCGGGCAGCGTCACGCAGCGCTTTTCCGGCAAGCCGGGCGTCAAGAAGTGGCTCGATCGCACGGTTGGCAGCGCTTTCGTCGGTCTCGGCCTGCGTCTTGCAACATCACAACGCTGAGATTGAATTTTTCCGGCAAGACCTTATCTAACAAATCGCTTACAATTTTCCGTCGCGCCCTTTGATGCGCGGCGGGTCCCCTGACGGATAAGGAGTGGGTATGTTCAATTGGGTCAAAACGGCGACGCTGATGGCCGCGATCACGGCCCTGTTCATCGTGATCGGCGGGATGATCGGCGGTTCGCGTGGCATGACGATCGCGCTGCTGTTCGCGCTCGGCATGAATTTCTTCTCGTACTGGTTCTCCGACAAGATGGTGCTGCGCATGTACAACGCGCAGGAAGTCGACGAGAACACGGCGCCACAGTTCTACCGGATGGTGCGCGAGCTGGCCACGCGTGCGAACCTGCCGATGCCGCGCGTCTACCTGATCAACGAGGATGCGCCGAACGCGTTTGCGACGGGCCGCAACCCCGAGCACGCGGCAGTCGCCGCGACCACGGGCATCCTGCGCGTGCTGTCGGAGCGCGAGATGCGCGGCGTGATGGCGCACGAGCTCGCGCACGTGAAGCACCGCGACATCCTGATCTCGACGATCACCGCGACGATGGCGGGCGCGATCTCGGCACTCGCGAACTTCGCGATGTTCTTCGGCGGGCGCGACGAGAACGGCCGGCCGGCCAACCCGATCGCGGGTATTGCGGTCGCGCTGCTCGCACCGATCGCCGGCGCGCTGATCCAGATGGCGATTTCGCGCGCACGCGAGTTCGAGGCCGATCGCGGCGGCGCGCAGATCTCCGGCGATCCGCAGTCGCTCGCGACCGCGCTCGACAAGATCCATCGCTATGCGGCCGGCATCCCGTTCCAGGCGGCCGAGGCACACCCGGCCACCGCGCAGATGATGATCATGAACCCGCTGCACGGCGGCGGCCTGCAGAACCTGTTCTCGACGCACCCGGCCACCGAGGAGCGCATCGCGCGCCTGATGGAGATGGCGCGTACTGGCCGCTTCGACTAAGTCTCGGCGCGCCGCGCGGCCGTTGCCGCGCGGGGGCCGCCACGCCACCCCGCACGCTTCGCGCTGCGGGGTGTTTCATTTGTGCATGCGGTAAAGGGGCCAAAGGGACCGCATGGTCGCACGCTACAATGCGCGGTTTGGGATCGCGAGGCCACGAGGCCAGCGTGATCCCGCCGTTTGCCGCATTTGTTTGCCGCGCCCGTTTGCCGATTTCGCACCGATGACACGAACCCGTTCTTCCGCTCCGTCTTCTTCCGGCCGCCCGGCGCGCCTGTCCGCGCTGCATCTTGCGCCCGAATCGCTCGGCTTCGCACTCGACGCGGCCGCGCAGGCGGTCGATGCGGTGCGGCGCGGCACCGCGCTGCCGGCGGCACTCTCGACGGTGTTCGCGCAGATGGTGCCCGGTGCACAGTCGCTCGCGCGCGGCGCGACGCAGGACGTCGCGTACCGCACGATGCGTCGGCTCGGCAGCGCGGACTGGCTGATCGGCCGACTCGTCAGCAAGGCGCCGCCCGCGCACGTGCAAGCGGTGCTCGCCGGCGCGCTCGCACTGCTGCTCGACCCGGTGGACGATGCCGCGTATTCGCCATTCACGGTTGTCGATCAGGCCGTGACCGTGATCGGCGCGCGCCGCGAATTCGCGTTCGCGAAGGGGATGGTCAACGCGGTGCTGCGCCGTTTCCTGCGCGAGCGCGACACACTCGTCGCTGCGATGCAGGACGATGCCGTCGCGCGCTGGAATTACCGCGCATGGTGGGTCGACGCGGCGAAGCGCGCATGGCCCGACGCATGGCAGGCGATCCTCGTGGCCGGCGAGCGCCAGGGGCCGCTGACGCTGCGCGTGAATGCGCGCCGCGCGAGCGTCGACGCGTATCTCGACACGCTGCGCACGAGCGGAATCGAAGCGACCGCGATCGGCCTGCATGCGGTGCGGCTTGCGTCGGCGCTGCCGGTCGATCGCATCCCGGGGTTTGCCGACGGTGTCGTGTCGGTGCAGGACGCCGGCGCACAGCTCGCGGCCGAATGGCTCGGCGCACGCGACGGCATGCGCGTGCTCGACGCATGTGCGGCGCCCGGCGGCAAGACCGGCCATATTCTCGAGCTGGCCGACGCGGAAGTCGTCGCGCTCGAAAGCGATGCGACGCGTGCGGCGCGCATCGGCGAGAACCTCGTGCGCCTGTCGCTCGAAGCGGACGTGCGTGTCGGCGATGCGGGTGCACCCGACGCGTGGTACGACGGGCGCCCGTTCGACCGCATCCTGGCCGACGTGCCGTGCTCGGCCTCCGGTATCGTGCGGCGGCACCCCGACATTCGCTGGCTGCGCCGCGAGGCCGATATCCCGGCGCTCGTCACGGAACAGCGCCGCATCCTGTCGGCGCTGTGGCCGCTTGTGAAGCCGGGCGGCGAACTGCTTTACGTGACCTGTTCGATCTTCCCCGAAGAAGGCGAGTTGCAGGCCCGCTGGTTTGAAGCGGCCTGTGAAGATGCGGTACGATTGGACGCCCCCGGCCAGCTGCTGCCGGGCGGAGTGCAGGGAGGGGCGGCCGCCGGCGCACTCGACCAGAACACCGATCACGACGGATTTTTCTACGCGCGGTTTCAGAAACGGTGACGATCAAACACCTTTTTCCACTTCGGCTCGCGGCCGTCCTGATGGTCGCGTTGGCGCTGTGCCTGGCCGTCGTCCGGCCGGCGCATGCCCAGTCGATCGCCGTGCAGCGCGCGTCGCTCCAGGCCGACGGAAGCGGCTGGAGCCTCGACGCCCGCTTCGATTTCGAGCTGAATCCGAACCTCGAGGATGCCGTCAACAAGGGCATCCCGCTTTATTTCACGACCGACTTCGAGCTGAGCCGCGCGCGCTGGTACTGGTTCGACGAGCAGCCGGTGTCGGTGACGCAAACCATGCGCCTGTCGTTCCAGCCGCTCACGCGCGAGTACCGCGTGTCGACCGGCGGCCTGCAGCTCGGCTTCCCGTCGCTGAAGGACGCGCTCGCGGTCGTCAGGCACATCACGTCGTGGCACGTGATCGACCGCAACCAGGTGCGCTTGGGGGAAACCTACAACGCATCGGTGCGGATGCAGCTCGACACCGCGCTGATGCCGAAGCCGTTCCAGGTCGACGCCGTGAACAACCGCGACTGGACGCTCGGGTCGGACTGGAAGCGCTTCAACTTCACGGTGACCGAACGTGCTAAATAAAGTGCGCCGCGCGGCCAGCGGGAAGAGCCTCCTCGTTCGCGTGATCGTCTCGACCGTCGCGCTCACCGCGCTGCTGCTGCTCGTGCTGCTCGCGGCCGCGAGCGCGAACACCGAATTCTTCGATCGCTACTACTCGTGGCTGTACGCGACCAACATCGTCGTCGCGCTCGTGTTCCTGCTCGTGGTGCTCGGGCTGATCGGGATGATCGTCGTGCGCCTGAGGAAGGGCAAGTTCGGCACGCGGCTGCTCGCGAAGCTCGCGGTGTTCTTCGCGCTCGTCGGCGTCGTGCCGGGCGGGATCATCTACATCGTGTCGTACCAGTTCGTGTCGCGCAGTATCGAGTCGTGGTTCGACGTGAACGTCGAGACGGCGCTGACGGCCGGCCTGAACCTCGGCCGCGGGATGCTCGATGCGTCGCTGTCCGACCTGCAGACCAAGGCGCGGCTGATGTCCGACCAGCTCGCGAGCGTCGATGCGAACACGAACGGCACGACGCTCACGCTGCTGCGGCTGCGCGATCAGTTCGGCGTGCAGGACGCGACGATCGTCGAGCCGACCCGCGCCGGCTCGGGCGCGGCGCCCGACCTGCATATCGTCGCGCAGGCGTCGGGCAATTTCGCGGCGCTGATTCCGGACGACCTGCCGACGTCGCTGATGCTGAGCCAGGCGCGCGAACACGGCGCGTACGCGGCGATCGAGGGCGAAGTCGACGGCGATCCGCGCGCGCACGGCGCGAAGGGCGCGCTGCGGCTGCGCGTCGTGCGGCCGATTCCCGATGCGTCGACGTCGCTGCTGCAGCCGGCCGAACGCTTCCTGCAGCTCACGCAGCCGGTGCCGCCCACGCTCGCGCACAACGCCGACGCCGTGCAGCGCGCGTACCGCGAGTATCAGGAAAAGTCGCTCGGCCGCACGGGCCTGCGCAAGATGTACATCGGCACGCTGACGCTCGCGCTGTTCCTCGCGACCTTCATCGCGATGATGCTCGCGCTCGCGCTCGGCCAGCAGCTCGCAAGGCCGCTGTTCCTGCTCGCGCAGGGCACGAAGGAGATCACGGAAGGCGACTACACGCCGAAGCGCGAGATCAAGACGCGCGACGAGCTCGGCTTCCTCACGCAGTCGTTCAACGCGATGACGCGCCAGTTGTCCGAGGCGCGGCTCGCGGTCGAGAAGAACCGCGTCGCGCTCGAGCATTCGAAGACGTATCTCGAAAGCATCCTCGCGAACCTGACGGCCGGCGTGTTCGTGCTCGACCGCCAGTTCCGGCTGACGACGGCGAACCGCGGCGCCGAGCGGATCTTCCGGCAGCCGTTCAACGCGCTGATCGGCACGACGCTCGACCGGATCGGCGTTGCCGCGGGTTTCGGCGCGATGGTGCGCAAGGCATTCGCCGATCGCGAGGCGGCGTCCGACGGCGGCAGCGGCGATCGCGGCCACTGGCAGCAGCAGTTCGCGATCGAGATGCCGGGCGAAACCGAACCGCTGACGCTGCTCGTGCGCGGCGCGCGCCTCGTGTCGACGGTCGAGGGGCAGGCCGACGATCCGCAGACGTCCGGTTATGTCGTCGTGTTCGACGACATAACCGACGTGATTTCCGCGCAGCGATCGGTCGCGTGGGGCGAGGTCGCGCGCCGGCTCGCGCACGAGATCAAGAATCCGCTGACGCCGATCCAGCTGTCGGCCGAACGGCTGCAGATGAAGCTGTCCGACAAGCTCGCGCCGTCCGACGCGGATGTGCTCAAGCGCGGCGCGACGATGATCGTCAACCAGGTGGCCGCGATGAAGCGGATGGTCGATGATTTCCGCGAATACGCACGCACGCCGCCGGCGGTGCTCGCGAACCTGCAGTTGAACGAACTGGCGAGCGAGGTGCTCGGGCTGTACGGTGTCGGTGATGAAGGCAAGAGCCCGATCGTCGCCGAGCTCGCGCCGTCGCTGCCGGTGATTCGCGGCGACGCGACGCAACTGCGCCAGGTGATTCACAACCTGCTGCAGAATGCGCAGGATTCGGTCGTGGAAGCTGCGCATCCGCGTGTGTTGATCGAAACCAAGACAGTAGAATATGGCGATCCCGACGCCGAGGGCAAAACGCGCGTCGCGGTACGTCTTACCGTGTCCGACAACGGGCCCGGTTTTCCGGCACGCATCCTGACCCGCGCGTTCGAGCCTTACGTGACGACGAAGGCGAAGGGCACGGGGCTCGGGTTGGCCACGGTCAAGAAAATCGTCGATGAGCACGGTGCGCGGATCGATCTGCGCAATCGCATGCACGGCGAGACCGTCGAGGGTGCGCAGGTGTCGATCCTGTTCCTGCAGATGGCGAGTGATGCGCCAGGCGCCGAAGCGGGCGCGCAGGGCGGGGCGACACCCGCTAAGACAAAAGCAAGTGTGCAGACAAAGGCAGCGTAAATGGCAACCATCCTGGTGGTAGATGATGAAATGGGCATCCGGGAATTGCTCTCGGAGATCCTCAGCGATGAAGGACATGTCGTCGAGGCGGCGGAGAACGCGCAGGCCGCGCGGGAATACCGGCTGAATCAGGCGCCCGATCTCGTGCTGCTCGATATCTGGATGCCCGATACCGACGGCGTGACGTTGCTCAAGGAATGGGCGGCGCAGGGGCTGCTGACGATGCCCGTGATCATGATGTCCGGGCACGCGACGATCGATACGGCCGTCGAGGCGACGAAGATCGGCGCGCTCGATTTCCTCGAGAAGCCGATCGCGCTGCAGAAGCTGCTGAAGTCCGTCGAGCACGGTCTCGCACGCGGCGCGGCGCCCGTGTCCGCCAACGCGGCGGCGAAGGCCGGTGCCGGGCAGGCGGCAGGGCCCGCGGCGGTTGCGTCCGCGGCGGCGCTGCCGACGCTCGGCGACGACATGGCAGCGGCACTCGGCCTCGCGGGCCAGACGGCCGCGATCCCGTTCGACATCCCGTTGCGCGAAGCGCGCGATGCGTTCGAGCGCGCATACTTCGAATATCACCTCGCACGCGAGAACGGCAGCATGACGCGCGTTGCGGAGAAGACGGGCCTCGAGCGCACGCACCTGTATCGCAAGCTCAAGCAGCTCGGCGTCGAGCTCGGCAAGAAGCCGTCCGAAGGCGCGATATAAAATTTTTCGCGAAAACGCTTGAGCAGGTGGGGAAAGCTCGATATACTTTCATTCTTCGTTGGCCCGGTAGCTCAGTTGGTAGAGCAGCGGATTGAAAATCCGCGTGTCGATGGTTCGATTCCGTCCCAGGCCACCAGCAGTTCCAACCCCAAGAATCGGAAGGTTCTTGGGGTTTTTCGTTTGTGGTGGGTATTGCGTGTCATACGCGGCGCGCCCGGCAGCATTCGCGGGGGCATGATAAAATCCGTGCCCGCTCAATGACTTAGCGCATCGCTTCATGCGCACGGCAGGCCGCCAGCCACGCGCCGCCGTGACGCGCGGCAACGATGCCGCGCGATGGGCGGTATAAGCGCTCCGCCGCGTTCGCGGCCGACCGCGCTGCCTATACTGGTCGAGCCGGCGCAGGCCGGCACGCGTCGGGCCGCCCGGCGGCAGCCGGCCCCGGGGCGCAGCGCGACGCGAGCCTACACATTCACGGAGTATCACGGTGATTCGGACAGACGCTAAAGACGGCGCGCTCGTGTTGTTTTCCGGCGGGCAGGACTCGGCCACGTGCGTGGCATGGGCACTCGAACGCTACCAGACGGTCGAGACCCTCGGTTTCGATTACGGCCAGCGCCATCGTGTCGAGCTCGAATGTCGCGAAGGCGTGCGCGAAGCGCTGAAGCACAAGTTTCCCGCCTGGTCGGACCGGCTCGGTGACGATCACATGATCGACCTGTCGGTGCTCGGCGCGATCAGCGATACCGCGATGACGCGCACGATCGAGATCGAGACGACGGCGAACGGCTTGCCGAACACGTTTGTGCCGGGCCGCAACCTGATGTTCATGACGATCGCCGCGGCGATCGCCTATCGCCGCGGGCTGCGCGTGCTGGTCGGCGGGATGTGCGAGACCGACTTTTCGGGCTACCCCGACTGTCGCGACGACACGATGAAGGCGCTGCAGGTCGCGCTGAACCTCGGAATGGACACGCGCGTCGTGCTCGAGACGCCGTTGATGTGGCTCGACAAGGCGCAAACGTGGCAACTCGCCGAACAGCTCGGCGGCGAAGCGCTCGTCGAACTGATCCGCGTCGAGACGCACACGTGCTACGTGGGCGAGCGCGCGGAACTGCACGACTGGGGCTTCGGCTGCGGCGAATGCCCGGCCTGCAAGCTGCGCAAGCGCGGCTACGAGGCCTACCTGAAGGGCGAGCGGGTGACCGAAGCGCCGCTGTGACGCGGGTGCGCCGGCAGTGCTTGATGGATAACGGATTCTGATCGACAGCGAGCGGCGCGAGCCGGACGAAGGACGATGACTTACGCGGTCAAGGAAATTTTCTACACGTTGCAGGGCGAGGGCGCGAATGCGGGCCGGCCGGCCGTGTTCTGCCGGTTCGCCGGCTGCAACCTGTGGTCGGGCCGCGAAGAGGATCGTGCGGAGGCCGTGTGCCGCTTCTGCGATACGGACTTCGTCGGCACCGACGGCGAGAACGGCGGCAAGTTCAAGGATGCCGAAGCGCTCGTCGCGACGATTGCCGGGCTGTGGCCGGACGGCGAAGCGCACCGTTTCGTCGTCTGCACGGGCGGCGAGCCGATGCTGCAGCTCGACCAGCCGCTCGTCGACGCGCTGCATGCGGCGGGCTTCGAGATCGCGATCGAGACCAACGGCTCGCTGCCGGTGCTCGAATCGATCGACTGGATCTGCGTGAGTCCGAAAGCCGACGCGCCGCTCGTCGTCACGAAGGGCAACGAACTGAAGGTCGTGATCCCGCAGGACAACCAGCGGCTGGCCGACTACGCGAAGCTCGACTTCGAGTATTTCCTCGTCCAGCCGATGGACGGCCCGTCGCGCGACCTCAATACGAAGCTCGCGATCGACTGGTGCAAACGTCATCCGCAGTGGCGCCTGTCGATGCAGACCCACAAATATCTGAACATTCCCTGAGCCCCGGCTTTTGACATCGTGCTGATTACCCGAAAACTCGAATTCGACGCGGGCCACCGCATTCCCGATCACCGCAGCCAGTGCAGGAACCTGCACGGCCATCGCTACGTGCTCGAAATCACGCTGCGCGGCGATCTCGTCGATACCGAGGGGGCGCCCGACCGCGGCATGGTGATGGATTTCGCCGACGTGAAGGCGCTTGCGATGGAGCACCTCGTCAGCAAGTGGGACCACGCGTTCCTGGTCTATGCGCGCGACGACGTCGTGCGCTCGTTCCTCGAACAGATGGCCGACCACAAGACCGTCGTGATCGACCGGATCCCGACCGTCGAGAACCTCGCGGCGATCGCGTTCGACCTCCTCGCGAACGTGTACGACGCGCACTATGGCGTGAACCTGCGCCTCGAGCGCGTGCGCCTGTACGAAACGCCGAACTGCTGGGCCGACGTCGAGCGCCAGCCCGGCCGCTGATCCTGCCTTCCCGGCAGCCCCGCCAGCCGGCGCGGGCTGCCTGTCACCGCACCCCGCGGCCGGGTCCCGCGCCGGCACTGCTTCCCCGTCCGTTCCCACATTCCGCGTAACGCCGCGCTATGATCGTTGCGTGGCACCGAAAAAACGCGCCCGCGCGCTGTCAGATCGGGCGCCCTCGGCCGACTGACGTTTCAGGGCCCGGTACGGCGCCGCCGTGCTTGCTGCCTGGCGTGTTGCGCTCCGCTTCGCCTGTTGCTTGTCCCGTTCGATTGCCGTTCCGTCCAGGAGGCCGTATCGATGAGCACGCTCACCAATTCCCTCAAACAACGCCTGCGCGACGGCGACGATCCGCTGTACGGCCTGTGGCTGTCGCTCGGCAGCGACTCGGCCGCGGAAGCGCTCGCGCATGCCGGCTACGACTGGCTCTGCATCGACATGGAGCACGCGCCGAACGACAGCCGTGATGTTGCGTCGCAACTGCGTGCGATCGCTGCCGCGCACCTGCCGAGCGAGCCCGTCGTGCGCGTGCCGGCGCGCGAGCCGTGGCTCGTGAAGCGCGCGCTCGACGCCGGCGCGCGCACGCTGATGTTTCCGTGCATCGAGACGCCCGACGATGCCGCGCACGCGGTGCGGCTCACGCGCTATCCGTCGCCCGATTCGCCGGACGGGCTGCGCGGCGTCGCGGGCATGGTGCGCGCGGCGGCGTTCGGCATGCGCCGCGATTACCTGCAGTCGGCCAATGCGCAGGTCGCGGTGATCGTGCAGATCGAATCGGCGCGCGGCGTCGACGAAGTCGAGCGGATCGCGGCAATGCCCGGCGTCGACTGCCTGTTTATCGGCCCGGCCGATCTCGCGGCGAGCCTCGGGCATCTCGGCGACATCCGCCACCCGGATGTCGAAACCGCGATGGCGCGCGTGCTCGCGGCCGGCAAGCAGGCCGGCGTCGCGGTCGGCATTTTTGCGGGCGATACGGCGGGCGCGCGCCAGTACCGCGAGGCCGGCTACCGGATGATCACGCTGTCGGCCGACGTGAGCTGGTTGCTGCGCGCGACGCGGCAGGCGCTGCAGGAGGTACGGTCATGAACGGTGGTGATGGTGCATGCGGCGCCCGCGCGCAGGGTGCGACCGGGGTGCGCGGGCGGATCGGCGCGATGCTCGGCCTGTGGGCCGTGTGCATCGCGGCCGCCGCGCAGGGCGCGCCGCAAGCGAAGCCCGATCCGTCGCGCGAGACGCAATCGGCGGTCGCCGACTACAACGCCGGCGACTATCGCGCGGCGCTGGTGCAGTTCCACGACGCGGCCGAGCGCGGCGACCGTCTCGCGCAATTCAACTACGCGATGATGCTGCTGACGGGCGAAGGCGTGACGGCGAACGTCGACGAAGGGCTGCGCTGGCTGAAGCGCGCGGCCGACGCGAACATGTCGCATGCGCAGTACGTGTACGGCCGGATGTTCGACGACGGCGAGTTCGTCGCGCGCAATCCGGCCGAAGCGCATCGCTGGTTCCTGCGGGCGGCGAAGCAGGGGCACGTGCAGGCCGAGCTGTCGCTCGCGAACCAGTTCCTCGACGGGCGCGGCACGCCGCGCGACAACCGGCAGGCGTTCGCGTGGTACAAGCAGGCCGCCGATGCCGGCGAGCCGACCGCGCAGTACGTGACCGCGTCGTTCTACGAGCGCGGCGGCGACGGCGTCGCGCAGAACCTGAACATCGCGCGTGCGTACTATGCGGCGGCGGCCGCGCAGGGCGACGAGACGGCCGGGCTGAAATTCAAGGAGTTGAGCGCGCGGCTGAAGGGGCAGGCACCGGCGCCGGCATCGGGAGGCGGCGCGGCACCGCAGTGAGCGGGCGCGGCGCTGCATGGCCGCATTCGAAACACACGAAAAGAAAAACGGCGCCAGGGCGCCGTTTTTCTTTGCCGCGGCCGTGTCGCGCGGTCAGCTCTTCATCAGCCGCCGCTGCCGCCCGACGCTCATGATCATCCCGATCGCGATGCCGAGCGTCGTGAGCGCGGTGCCGCCGTAACTCATGAACGGCAGCGGCACGCCGACGACCGGCAGCACGCCGCTCACCATCCCGATATTGACGAACGCATAGACGAAGAACGCGAGCGTGAGCGAGCCCGCGAGCAGGCGGCCGAACAGCGTCGCGCCCTGCGCGGCGATATAGAGCCCGCGCGCGATCAGCGCCATGTACAGCGTCAGCAACACGAGCCCGCCCGCGAGCCCCCATTCCTCCGAGAACACCGCGAAGATGAAGTCGGTGTGCTTCTCCGGAATGAATTCGAGGTGCGCCTGCGTGCCTTTCAGGTAGCCCTTGCCGAGCACGCCGCCCGAACCGATCGCGATCACGGCCTGGATCGTGTGGAAGCCCTTGCCGAGCGGGTCGGAGGTCGGGTCGAGCAGCGTGCACACGCGGTGCTTCTGGTAGTCGTGCATCAGCGGCCACTGCACTTCGGGCTGGCAGATGCGCTGCTCGAACACGGCGATCGAGCCGACCGCGATCACGCCCGCGACGAGCACCGGCACGATCAGCTTGAACGACAGGCCCGCAAGGTAGATCACGAAGAGGCCGGCCGCGAACACGAGCAGGCCCGTGCCGAGGTCGGGCTGCTTCGCGATCAGCCCGACCGGCACCAGCAGGATCCCGAACGCGACGATGAAGTCGTACCAGCGCAGCCCGCCTTCGCGGCGCTGGTAGTACCACGCGAGCATCAGCGGTGTCGCGATCTTGAGGATCTCGGACGGCTGGATCACGACGCCGACGTTCAGCCAACGCTTCGCGCCCTTCTTGGTCATCCCGAACAGCGCGACCGCGACCAGCAGCGCGACCCCGAACGTATAGAGCGGGACCGCGAAGCGCATCAGCGTCGTCGGCGGGATATTGGCGATCACCCACATCAGCACGAACGTCAGCAGGATGTTGCGCAACTGGTCCTCGACGCGGCCCGGCATGTCGATCGCCGCGCTGTACAGCGTGACGATGCCGACGCACAGCAGCAGGAACACGATGAGGGCGAGCGGGCGGTCGAAACCCGCGAACATCTGCTTGATCTTGTCGAGCCAGGCGCGCTTGTCGAATTGCATGCCTTTCTCCGTTAATGAGCGGTGCCGGCGTCCGCCGCTTTCGCGGGGGCCGTCGCACGGTGGTTGTCGTCCCGCGGCGTGGCGACGAGCGGCTGCGCGTCGCTGGCGGGTCGGCGCGGCCGGTGCGGGCGCCGGATCGGCGGCAGGCTCGCGGCCATCGGCGCCGCGGCGCTCGCTTCGGCCGGCCGCGTCGCGCTGGCGCCGGCCGCCCCCGACGCATCGGGCGCCGAGGCGGCCGATGCCGCATCCGCCGCGCTGGCCGCGGTCGGCACGACGGGCTGCGGCAGCGCCTTGAAGCCGGTCGCGACGGCGGCGGGCTTGTTCGCGTCGCCGATCACCGGCGCGTTGACGGGTTCGGTCGCCGACGCCGCGGCAGCCACGGCCGCGGCCTCGTTCTTCGGGTTCTGGCGGTCGACGAGGAAGAAGTCGAGCACGCGGCGAGCGATCGGGCCCGCGGCCTGCGCACCCCAGCCGCCGTTTTCGACGACCAGCGCGACGGCGATCTGCGGATGGTCGACCGGCGCGTACGCGATGAACAATGCGTGGTCGCGCAGGTGCTCGGCGAGCAGGTGGCCCTTGTAGTTGGAGCCCTGCAGCGAGAACACCTGCGCGGTACCGGTCTTGCCGGCGGCAAGGTACGGCGCGCCGCGGAACACCTTGTACGCGGTGCCGGACGGGTTCTCGATCACGTTCTCCATCCCGCGCTTCACGACGTCGATGTCGGACTGCTTGAGCGGAATCACTTCGCTTTCCTTCGGCACGGTCAGGCGGCGCCCGCGCGAGATCGGATCCTCGATTTCCTTCACGAGGTGGGGCTTCATCACGACGCCGTTGTTCGCGAGCGTCGCGGTCGCGTGGGCGAGCTGCAGGATCGTGAACGAGTTGTAGCCCTGGCCGATCCCGAGGCTGATCGTCTCGCCGTCGAACCACTTCTGCTGCGCGGCCTTCTTGAACGCCTTCTTCTTCCAGTCGGTCGACGGCAGGATCCCGCGCGCTTCGCCCTGGATGTCGATCCCGGTGATCTGGCCGAAGCCGAACGGCTTCATGAAGTTCGCGATCGCGTTCACGCCGAGGTCGCGCGCGAGCATGTAGAAGTAGGTGTCGTTCGACACCATGATCGCCTTGTTCATGTCGACCCAGCCCTGGCCCGAGCGCACGTCGTTGCGGAACGTGTGGCCGCCGAACGTGAAGTAGCCGGGATCCTGGAAACCCCAGCCCGGCGAGCGCTTGCCGAGCGTCAGGCCGGCGAGCGCCATGAACGGCTTGTACGTCGAGCCAGGCGGGTAGGTGCCGTGCAACGGGCGGTTCAGCAGCGGCTTGTCGGTCGAGGTGTTCAGCTCGTCCCAGGTCTGCTGGTCGATGCCGTCGACGAACGAATTCGGGTCGAAGCTCGGCGACGACACGAACGCGAGCACGTCGCCCGTCTTCGGCTCGATCGCGACGAGCGCGCCGCGCTTGCCGGCGAACGCCTGCTCGGCGACCTGCTGCAGCCCGATGTCGAGCGACAGCACGAGGTTGTTGCCCGGTGTCGCCTGCGTGCGCGACAGCGTGCGCACGGGCCGGCCGCCGGCCGTCACCTCGACTTCCTCGAAGCCCGTCAGCCCGTGCAGCTCGGTTTCGTAGCTCTGCTCGACGCCGATCTTGCCGATGTAGTCGGTGCCCTTGTAGTTGTTCGCGTCGCGGCGCGGATCGTAGTTTTCCTGGTCGCTGTCGTTGTCGTCGCTCATCGCGTCGATACGATCCTGGTCGCGCTTCGAGATCCGGCCGATGTAGCCGATCACGTGCGCGGCGGTCGTGCCGAGCGGATATTGGCGGAACAGCCGCGCCCGCACGTCGACGCCGGGGAAGCGGAAGCGCTGCGCGGTGAAGCGCGCGACTTCCGCGTCGGTGAGCCGCGTGCGGATCGGCAGGCTCTCGAAGTTCTTCGAGTCTTCCTGCAGCTTCTTGAAGCGGCGGCGGTCGCGTGCGTCGATCGGGATGATCTCGGACAGCTTGTCGATCGTGTTGTCGAGCGTGTCGTCGAGCTTCGACGGCGTGATTTCGAGCGTGTAGGCCGAGTAGTTCTTCGCGAGGATCACGCCGTTGCGGTCGGTGATGATCCCGCGGTTCGGCACGATCGGCGCGACCGAGATGCGGTTTTCCTCGGCCTGCAGCGCGTATTTGCCGTGCTGCATCAACTGCAGGTAGAAGAAGCGGCTCGCGAGCAGCCCGAAGCAGACGAACACGAACACGCCCGCCGCCGCGACGCGCAGGCGGAACTTCGAGAGCTGCTGTTGGGTGTCGTTGAATTCGGTCATGCGGTTAGGGTCGATCTGACCCGCGCGCGGGCGGGCGAGGTGCCGCCCCGGAGCGCGATGCGCGGGCGTGGGGGCGGCGGGTATTCAAGGGTCGGTCCGGCTCAGATGGGGCGCGTATCGTCCGGATCGACCGGGCGGCGTTGCGGCATCAGCAGCAGGTGGCTCGCGATCGGCCACAGCGCGGCTTCGACGAAGCCGTCGACCAGATAGCGCCAGCCGGGGAACGCGGCGCCCATCACGAGACGGATCACGAACGGCACGAGCTGCGCGACGACGAGCAGCGGCGTGACATACAGCACCTGCACGCCGATCGGCATCCACAGCACGCGGCGGTGGATCGTGATCGCGCCGTACGACAGTAGCGTATAGGCGAGCGCATGCTCGCCGAGCAGCCCCGCGTCATGCACGTCCATCAGGATGCCGAGCGCGAACGCGACGCCCATCCCGACCTTGCGCGGCTGGTGGATGTTCCAGAACAGCAGCACGAGCGCGACGAAGTCGGGCACGCCGGGCAGGCGGCCCCACGGCATCAGGTTCAGCAGGAACGCGGCGGCGAGGCTGAAGACGATGAAGTACGGATTGACCGGCTGCAGGATGTATTGCGGGCGGTTCATCGCTGGGCTCCTGATTGCCCGGCTGCAGGCTTCGCGGGTGCGGCGGCGGGCTTGGCCGGAGCGGCAGGCGCAGCCGGCGCGGGCTTCGCGGCGGGCTGGGCCGCGGCGGCCGGCTTCGCGTTCGCGTCGGCCTTGTCGGCTTTCTCGCCCTTCGCGGCGGCCTTCGCGCCCTTCTTGCCGCCCTTCGCGTTCTTGTCGGCGGCCGAATCGGGCTCGGCCGGGCGCGGCGGGATGTCGTTCTGGTAATGCAGCACGAGCATCTGACGGGCGCCGCGCACGGCGGCGATCGGCGCGCAGGTCACGCGTGCGAACGCGGTATCGGCGAGCTTGTCGACGCGCGCGACCTTCGCGACCGGCAGGCCGGGCGGGTAGACGCCGTCGAGGCCGCTCGTGACGAGTTCGTCGCCGACGACGAGATCCGCGCTCGTCGGCACGAAGCGCAGGTCGAGCGAATCGCCCTTCGGCGTGCCGTAGATCACGCTGCGCAGGCCGGTGCGCAGCACCTGCACGGGAATCGCGAGATCGCGGTCGGTGATCAGCGTGACTTCGGCCTGCAGCGGGAACACGCGCGTGACCTGGCCGATCACGCCGTCCTCGCTGACGACGGGCGAGCCGCCCTGGATGCCCTGCTGCGAACCTTGCCCGATCACGATCTTCTGCGTGAACGGATCGCTCGTGTCGTACTGGATCTCGACCGGCGTCGATTGCGTGGCGATGTGCTGGCGCAGCTCGAGCACCGCACGCAGATGCGCGTTTTCCTGCGAGAGCACCGCGGCCTGGTTGGCCTGCGTGGACAGTTGCAGGTTGCGCTTGCGGAGGTCGTCGTTCTCGTGGCGCAGCGACGCGCCGGTGACGGCGATGTCGGCCGCGCCCATGAACAGGTCGCGCGGCACGAGCGCCGCGCGCTGCAGCGGATAGAGCACGGTGCCGAGCACGCCACGAAGGATTTCGAGCGTGCTGAAGCGCGCGTCCGACACGAGAAGCGCGATGGCGAGGGCAACGAAGAAGATGAGCCGCGCGAGCGCGGGCGGACCTTGCTTGAAGAGGGGCGGCGGACTGTATTCCATGGTCGGCGCCGGGCGCGTGGGATCGGTTAAATGATGCTCAGACGCGCAAACGGCGCGGCGGTTCGTTCTAAACGAGCGATCCGGCCACGCCGCAGGTGCGTCATATCAACGAAACTGCCTAGACGATCACTCGTACGAGAAGATGCTGCCCAGCTTGTCCATGCGCTCGAGCGCCATGCCCGAACCGCGTACGACGCAGGTCAGCGGATCTTCCGCGACGAGCACCGGCAGGCCGGTTTCTTCCGCGAGCAGGCGGTCGAGGTCGCGCAGCAGCGCGCCGCCGCCCGTCAGCATCATCCCGCGTTCGGCGATGTCGGCGCCGAGTTCCGGCGGGGTTTGTTCGAGCGCGATCTTCACCGACGACACGATCTGGTTCAGCGGATCGGTCAGCGCTTCGAGGATTTCGTTGCTGGAGATCGTGAAGCTGCGCGGGATGCCTTCCGACAGGTTGCGGCCCTTCACTTCCATTTCCTTGACTTCGGAGCCCGGGAACGCGGAGCCGATTTCCTTCTTGATCGCCTCGGCGGTCTGTTCGCCGATCAGCATCCCGTAGTTGCGGCGGATGTAGTTGACGATCGCCTCGTCGAACTTGTCGCCGCCGACGCGCACCGAACCCTTGTACACGATGCCGCCGAGCGAGATCACGCCGACTTCCGTCGTGCCGCCGCCGATGTCGACGACCATCGAGCCGGTGGCTTCCGACACCGGCAGGCCCGCGCCGATCGCGGCCGCCATCGGCTCCTCGATCAGGTAAACCTGCGATGCGCCGGCGCCGTGCGCGGCTTCCTTGATCGCGCGGCGCTCGACCTGGGTCGAGCCGCACGGCACGCAGATGATGATGCGCGGCGACGGCGAGAACATGCGTGACTCGTGCGCCGTCTTGATGAACTGCTTGATCATCTGCTCGGTGACGGTGAAGTCGGCGATCACGCCGTCCTTCATCGGGCGGATCGCCTCGATGTTGCCCGGCACCTTGCCGAGCATCTGCTTGGCTTCCTTGCCGACCGCCTGGATCGTCTTCTTGCCGTTGGGGCCGCCTTCCTGACGAATCGACACGACGGACGGCTCATCGAGAACGATGCCCTTGCCGCGCATGTAGATCAGGGTGTTTGCGGTGCCGAGGTCGATCGCGAGATCGTTGGAGAAGTAGCTGCGCAAAAAACCGAACATTCAGAATCCTGTTTCGCTCTGAGCCGGCCCTGCGTGGCGTGCAACGCTGAGGGCGGCAGCGGAAAAAATAACAGCCTCGGGAAGCGTGGCGGAAGCGGCCGCCGCGGCGCACGAAGCTGCGAGTGATGTCTACCGGGGATCGCACGAAGCACGCACGGCTTGCCGAAGCGGGGCGAAACGGTGCGGGAAAAGGCTGCCGGGTTTGGGTCGAACGCGTAATGATACCTTATAATTTCACGGTATTTGAATCGAAACGGGCGGTATTTTTGCCGCTTCGGTCCCGATTTTTGAGGGTGGGATCGCACCCTCCAACCCCCCGCCGCGGCGCTGCTTTTGATGCGCCGCGCAGCCTTGTTTTTCCGGTGATCGCATGGCCCTGACCCTGACCGATGTGAAACGCATCGCGCACCTGGCGCGACTCGAAATGGCCGACGCCGACGCCGAGCACATGCTCGGCCAGCTCAACGAATTCTTCGGCCTCGTCGAGCAGATGCAGGCGGTCGACACCGCCGGCATCGCGCCGCTCGCCCACCCGATCGAACAGATCCAGGAAGTCGCGCAGCGCCTGCGCGACGACGCCGTGACGGAAGTTGTCGATCGCGACGACAACCAGCGTCCGGCGCCGGCCGTCCAGGACGGCCTCTATCTCGTGCCGAAGGTGATCGAGTAAGCGTTCGATGACAAGTGCGCCGGCCGGCTTGCGCCGCGCGCCACCCAGAATTCCCAGGAAAACCACTCAATGCACGCAAAAAGCCTGACCGAACTGCGCGCCGCGCTCGCTGCCAAGGAATGCTCGGCCGTCGAGCTCGCGCAGCACTACCTGAAACGGATCGACGCCGCGCGGGACCTGAACGCGTTCGTTCACGTCGATACCGATCTGACCCTCGCGCAGGCGAAAGCCGCCGACGCGGAGCTCGCGCGCGGCGCGGGCGGCGCGCTCACCGGCCTGCCGATCGCGCACAAGGATGTCTTCGTCACGCGCGGCTGGCGCTCGACCGCCGGCTCGAAGATGCTCGCGAACTACGAGAGCCCGTTCGACGCGACCGTCGTCGCCCGCCTGCAGGCGGCCGGCATGGTCACGCTCGGCAAGACCAACATGGACGAGTTCGCGATGGGCTCGTCGAACGAGAATTCGGCGTTCGGCGCGGTGAAGAACCCGTGGGACACGAACGCGGTGCCGGGCGGCAGTTCGGGCGGCAGCTCGGCCGCCGTCGCCGCGCGCCTCGCGCCGGCCGCGACCGGCACCGACACCGGCGGCTCGATCCGCCAGCCCGCGTCGTTCGCGGGCGTGACGGGCATCAAGCCGACCTACGGCCGCGTGTCGCGCTACGGGATGATCGCGTTCGCGTCGTCGCTCGACCAGGGCGGCCCGATGGCGCAGAGCGCGTCCGACTGCGCGCTGCTGCTGAACGCGATGGCAGGCTTCGACGAGCGCGACTCGACGAGCCTCGAGCGCGACGACGAGGATTTCACGCGCCACCTCGGCCAGCCGTGGGTGGCCGGCAACGACGCGGGCAAGCCGCTCGCGGGCCTGCGCATCGGCTTGCCGAACGAGTATTTCGGCGACGGTCTCGCCGACGACGTGCGCGCGACGATCGACGCGGCATTGAAGCAGTATGAAGCGCTCGGCGCGACGCTCGTGCCCGTGTCGCTGCCGAAGACGGAACTGTCGATCCCCGTGTACTACGTGATCGCGCCGGCCGAGGCATCGTCGAACCTGTCGCGTTTCGACGGCGTGCGCTTCGGCCATCGCGCCGCGCAGTACGGCGACCTGCTCGACATGTACAAGAAGTCGCGCGCGGAAGGCTTCGGCCCCGAGGTGAAGCGCCGGATTCTCGTCGGCGCGTACGTGCTGTCGCACGGCTACTATGACGCGTACTACCTGCAGGCGCAGAAGATCCGACGCATCATCGCGCAGGATTTCCAGGAAGCGTTCAAGTCCTGCGACGTGATCATGGGCCCGGCATCGCCGACGGTCGCATGGGATCTCGGCGCGAAGGGCGACGATCCGGTCCAGATGTATCTCGCGGATATCTACACGCTGTCGGTGAGCCTCGCGGGCCTGCCCGGCATGAGCGTGCCGTGCGGCTTCGGCGCGGGCGCGAACGCGAAGCGCCCGGTTGGCCTGCAGATCATCGGCAACTATTTCAACGAAGCCCGGATGCTGCAGGTCGCCGATGCGTTCCAGCGCGCGACCGACTGGCACAAGCAAGTTCCGGCAGGGGTGTAAGCATGGCTACTCAATGGGAAGTCGTTATCGGTCTCGAGACGCACGCGCAGCTGTCGACCGTCTCGAAGATTTTCTCGGGCGCATCGACGCAGTTCGGCGCCGAGCCGAACACGCAGGCGTGCCCGGTCGACCTGGCGCTGCCGGGCGTGCTGCCGGTGCTGAACCGCGGCGCGGTCGAGCGTGCGATCCGCTTCGGTCTCGCGATCGGCTCGACCATCGCGCCGCGCAGCATCTTCGCGCGCAAGAATTATTTCTACCCCGATCTGCCGAAGGGCTATCAGATCAGCCAGTACGAGATTCCGGTCGTGCAGGGCGGCCAGATCACGATCCAGGTGCCCGCCAACGAAAAGGCCGGCAAGGAAGCGTACGAGAAGACGGTCAACCTGACCCGCGCGCACCTCGAGGAAGATGCGGGCAAGTCGCTGCATGAAGACTTCGCCGGGATGACGGGGATCGACCTGAATCGCGCGGGTACGCCGCTGCTCGAGATCGTCACCGAGCCGGAAATGCGCAGCGCGGCCGAGGCCGTGGCCTATGCGAAGTCGCTGCACGCGCTGGTCGTGTGGCTCGGCATCTGCGACGGCAACATGCAGGAAGGCTCGTTCCGCTGCGACGCGAACGTGTCGGTGCGCCCGGTCGGCCAGGAGAAGTTCGGCACGCGCGCGGAAATCAAGAACCTGAACTCGTTCCGGTTCCTCGAGGAAGCGATCAACTACGAAGTGCGTCGCCAGATCGAACTGATCGAGGACGGCGGCGAGGTCGTGCAGGAAACGCGCCTCTACGACCCGGACAAGCGCGAGACGCGTTCGATGCGCAGCAAGGAAGACGCGCACGATTACCGTTACTTCCCCGACCCCGACCTGATGCCGCTCGTGATCGGCCAGGACTGGGTCGAGCGCGTGCAGTCCGGGATGCCCGAACTGCCGGCCGCGATGCAGCAGCGCTTCGTCGAGCAGTACGGCGTGTCCGCGTACGACGCGGGCGTGCTCACGTCGAGCAAGGCGATGGCCGCGTACTTCGAGTCCGTGGTCGCGAAGGCCGGTGCTGCGAACGCGAAGATCGCCGCGAACTGGCTGATGGGCGACGTGTCGTCGCAACTGAACCGCGACGGTATCGAGATCGACGCGATTCCGGTGTCGGCGGCTCAACTGGCACTCGTGCTGCAGCGCATCGCCGACGGCACGATCTCGAACAAGATCGCGAAGGAAATCTTCTCGACGATCTGGGACGAGAAGGCGGACGACGAAGGCGCGGCCGACCGCATCATCGACGCGAAGGGGCTCAAGCAGATCTCCGACACCGGCGCGCTCGAAGCGATCATCGACGAGGTGCTCGCGGCGAACGCGAAGTCGGTCGAGGAATTCCGCGCGGGCAAGGAAAAGGCGTTCAACGCGCTGATCGGCCAGGCGATGAAGGCGACGAAGGGCAAGGCCAATCCGCAGCAGGTCAACGAACTGCTGAAGAAGAAGCTCGGCTGAAGATGATCGCGCGCCAGAATCGCGCTTGACGACGGGCCGCCGCCGAACCTGTTCGGGGCGGCCCGTTGCGTTTGCGGGTGCGCTATCGTATGCACCACACCGTCCAACGGAGGAACGAATGGCGAAACAACCGTCGCTCGACGATTTCCGCGTGCCTTACAGCACGCGCGAGAAGGAAGCCGCCGCATTCAAGCTCGATGCGTTCGACCCGGCCGCGAAGCCGTTTTCGACCGGTTCGAAGGACACCGACCGCGAACGGCTGTCGGTCGTGTCGACCGAGCTCGACGTGCAGCAGGAGCGCTTGCACACGCAGCAGAAGAAGCGCGTGCTGCTCGTGCTGCAGGGGATGGATACCAGCGGCAAGGACGGCACCGTGCGCGCGGTGTTCCGCGAGGTCGATCCGCTCGGCCTGCGCGTCGTGCCGTTCAAGGCGCCGACGCCGATCGAGGCCGCGCACGACTTCCTGTGGCGCGTGCATGCACAGGTGCCGGCCGCGGGCGAGCTCGCGATCTTCAATCGCAGTCACTACGAAGACGTGCTCGTGCCACGCGTGCTCGACGCGATCGACAGCAAGGAATGCGAGCGCCGCTACCGGCAGATCCGCGATTTCGAGACGATGCTGGTCGAAAACGGCACGACGATCATCAAGTGTTTCCTGCATATCTCGAAGGACGAGCAGCGCGCGCGGCTGCAGGCGCGCATCGACGATCCGGCCAAGCACTGGAAGTTCGACATTTCCGATCTCGACGCGCGCAAGCACTGGGACGCGTACCAGTCCGCGTACCGCGACGCGCTCGCCGCGACGTCGGCCGAGCATGCGCCGTGGTACGTGATCCCGGCGGATTCGAAGACGCACCGCAACGTGATGATCGCCGAGCTGCTGCTGCGCACGATGACCGACATGAAGCTGGAATTCCCGCCGCCGAAGCCGGAGCTCGAAGGCGTGAAGATCCGTTAAGCTGCCACCCTGTAAAACATCGAACTGAACGGAACCGACATGATGCGAGTGATTACCGCCAACCTGAACGGCATCCGCTCCGCCGCGAAGAAGGGCTTCTTCGACTGGCTCGGCGAGCAGAAGGCCGATTGCGTGTGCGTGCAGGAAATCAAGGTATCGGCCGACGACCTGCCGGCCGAATTCGTCGAGCCGCACGGCTACAAGAGCTATTTCCACCACGCCGAGAAGAAAGGCTACAGCGGCGCGGGCGTGTACAGCCGCCACGAGCCCGATGACGTGATCATCGGCTTCGGCAGCAGTGAATTCGATTCCGAGGGGCGCTACGTCGAGGCACGCTACGGCAAGCTGTCGGTCGTGTCGGTGTACGTGCCGTCCGGGTCGAGCGGCGAAGAGCGCCAGCAGGCGAAGTACCGCTTCATGGACGAATTCATGCCGCACCTCGCGCAGCTCAAGAAGAAGCGCGAGGTGATCCTGTGCGGCGACGTGAACATCGTCCACAAGGAAATCGACATCAAGAACTGGAAGAGCAACCAGAAGAACTCGGGCTGCCTGCCCGAGGAGCGCGAGTGGCTCACGAAGCTGTTCGACGACGTCGGTTATGTCGATGTGTTCCGCACGCTCGACCCGCGCGCCGAGCAGTACACGTGGTGGAGCAACCGCGGCCAGGCGTACGCGAAGAACGTCGGGTGGCGGATCGACTACCAGATCGCGACGCCGGGCGTGGCCGGCACCGCGAAAAGCACGTCGATCTTCAAGGACATCAAGTTCAGCGATCATGCGCCGCTGACGATCGACTACGACTACAAGAAGTGATGTCCGGGGCTGAGCATCGGGCGCGGTAGCGCCGCCGGATCGCCGGATGCAAAACGGGCCGCATGTCGAACATGCGGCCCGTTTCGTTTGTTGTAGCGATCACGCAGGCCGCCCGGCGGCTATTTCCCCCAGCGTTTGGCGAATGCCGATTCCGCGGCGCCCTGATCCGTTCTGGTCGCGCTTGCATTTTCGAACTCATCCCATATTCACGATCCCACGTTTTGTGGAGACTACTCGACGGATATTCGCGTGTTTTCCGAAGGCGCGAATTACTCGTCACGGCCGCTTGTAGGCCGTGATGGTCCATTCAGACAGGAGAACTCTGCATGTCGAAACAAGCGATCAACGAAACGACGCATCTTTTCGCAACTATCGGCGCTCGAACCGAGCGTGGTGGCCAGGTTTCGCGCGTATCTACCGATGCGACGATCGACGATCTGGGGCTCGCAGTCGTTGGCGATATCGTTGGATACGAGGATGGTACAGAGGCCACTATCGTTGATGGGGCTGGCTTTGCTGCCATGTGGGGTAACAGGCCGGTTGCACTTGTCGGATCACAATTGAGTAACGGCGATCGTATCGTGATCGCCACACAGGATGCATTCGGCATTACTGTTCGCGATGGTGAGGAGATTCCTGGGCTGTTTGATCCGGCGTATTCGCTGATTCTGTCTGATGCCGTTCGCGCTGGGGGCGACCGTGCGTAAGGCTGCGATTCGGCATGGCGATCCAACAACGACACGTGGAATCGTGTTCGCTTACTCGTCGACGATTTATGACGATCGAAAGCACGTAGCGCTGAGCGGCGACGAAGCGACGTGCGGCAACTGCGAGGGGACATTCAAAATATTCGGAACCGGCAAAGGGATGTCGGAAAAAGGACGGGATGTGGTCGTTGAAGGCGACCTCGTACTCTGTCCATGCAAAAGGAATCGGGTCCTGGTCGGTCGCAATCCAGGAATATTTCTGGAGACACGGAACGATGGTGTACCGCCTGTTGCGCATGCGGCGCCTTCGAGTGCAGAACAGATGTCGGACACCTCCGAGGACGATGTCGAGCAATTTTTCGAGATTGTCGACGCAATCACCGGAAAGCCTGTCGAAGGAATGAACTGCAAGGTGCTGAGCAACGGATACACGCTCGTTGATGACGTGCCTCTTGTACACGGTACAACGCGCTCGTTCTCGGTGAAAATGCACCCCAATCTCTCCTTCGTAGCATGGCGGACAGGGGGCGCGCGATGAGTGACGTGATCAACGACGATCTGCGGTTGCTTGCTGCGATCGCATACGGTGAGGCATCCGTCGCAAATGATTCGGACGAAATCGGAGGAATCGCCTTTGCTGTTGCCAATAGGTGTCGGGCATGGGGCGGGAAGAGCGTATCCCAGTTGCGTGCAGTGGACCCGAACTACGCCTATGCCTGGAATGGCACCAATCAGCGGTTCAACAAGCTGATGTCTACCTCGGACGACAAACTTGATGCCGACTCGGGAATGAGGTTGGCTGTCGAGTGGGCGCGCAAAGCGCTGGAAAATGAAGGTCCGGACCCGTCAAATGGCGCGTTTTGGTGGGACGGTCGTGACTTCATGACTGCGTACGCATCACACCCGAAAGTCAAAGACACATTTAAGTGGGGGGCGCCTTCGCACAACATTTTCGAGGTAGAGGAGAACCCGGGGTCGTTCGTCACGCGATGGAGAGTGGTGAACAAGAAGACTGGGAAAACGGTCAACGGCGCGGAACGAGGCCGCTACGACTCGGTTTGGGTTTCAACAGCCGCCCATGGAAGTACAATTTTTTGGAAATACAATCGCGATTTTCTGGAGGCGACGGGAGCGAAAGCACACCGATGAAAGTCATGGCGATACTGGTAGCAGTCTTGGCCGTCTTGCCGAGCGGTGCCGCGGCCGAGTCGTACGACAGCTACGAGGCATTCTACGCAGCACGGCCGGGCGCGGTATTCCACGGGCCGATTGGCCGAGAGACCGACCCGAACGAGCCGGATGCGCATGTGCTTCATGCGTATTCGGACAAGCCGGGCAATTTCGCGGTGCTGCATGGCAAGCTGGAGCAAACGGCGCTCGATATCGAGCTCTGGCAGGACCGCATCGCAATCAACGGCCGGACTTATCGGTTTGCGCGTGCAACGGCATTCCCAGGCGAGCGCGCGTCCGACATCTTTCCGGACTCGGCCAACGTGTACGTCGCCGGGCGAACCGCCGCCCATCGTCCGCTGATCTGCGTGGAGGGAAACGGCAGTGCGTCGGGCGAGGCGGCCAGCCGATACCAGCAAATCTTCCTGCTGATGGATCCGTTGGCGCGCAGGCCGGCGTTCCTGCAACTGCCCGGACTGCTTTCGTCGTGCCGGGCCGTTGTGGTGACGCGCGACGGAAAACTGGCATTCCCGAAGAATGGCTATCTGTTCGACGACGCGAGGGCGGCGCGGACCGGATTGCGGGTCGAGTACTACACGTTCGACGGGCGGCGCTTTGCTCAAACTCGCGACGCGCTCCGGCTCGGATTCGATACGCCGGAGAATCCGTTTCGATTCTCGCTACGGGACAGCGATTGACGTATGTGTCGATGGTGTGCCGCGCCCGTGATGTCGGTCCGGCACAACTGGCGAGCCCGCACGTCGCCGCGCGAGCTCGCCTTCAGGCTTACTGCTTGATCGAAGCCATGTCCACCACGAACCGGTACTTCACGTCGCTCTTCAGCATCCGCTCGTAGGCCGCGTTGATCTGCTGCATCGGAATCGTTTCGATGTCCGACGTGATTCCGTGCTCCGCGCAGAAGTCGAGCATTTCCTGCGTCTCCGCGATGCCGCCGATCAGCGAGCCCGCGAGGCGGCGGCGCTTGAAGATCAGGTTGAACACCTGCGGCGACGGATGGTCGTGCTCCGGCGCGCCGACGAGCGTCATCGTGCCGTCGCGCTTCAGCAGGTTCAGGAACGGATTCAGGTCGTGCTGCGCGGCGACCGTGTTCAGGATGAAGTCGAAGCTGTTCAGGTGCGCGTTCATCTGCGTTTCGTCCTTCGAGATCACGACCTCGTGCGCGCCGACGCGCTTGCCGTCCTCGATCTTCGACGGCGACGTCGTGAACAGCACGACGTGCGCGCCCATCGCACGCGCCAGCTTCACACCCATGTGGCCGAGGCCGCCGAGACCGACGATGCCGACCTTCTTGCCGGGGCCGACGTTCCACTGCCGCAGCGGTGAGTAGGTCGTGATCCCCGCGCACAGCAGCGGCGCGGCGCCGGCCGGGTCGAGCGTCTCGGGCACGCGCAGCACGAATGCCTCGTCGACGACCAGCTGCGTCGAGTAGCCGCCGTACGTGACGTCGCCCGTCACGCGATCCTGGCCGTTGTAGGTGCCGACGAAGCCGTTTTCGCAATACTGCTCGAGGCCGTCGGCGCAGCTCGGGCAGGTGCGGCACGAATCGACGAGGCAGCCGACGCCGACCAGCTCGCCGACCTTGAAGCGCGATACCTGCGGGCCGGTCGCGGTCACGCGGCCGACGATTTCATGGCCCGGCACGACCGGATAGATCGTGTTGCGCCATTCGTTGCGGGCCTGGTGCAGGTCCGAGTGGCAGACGCCGCAATAGAGGACGTCGATCTGGACGTCGAGGTCGCGCAGCGCGCGACGCTGGAATTCGAACGGGGCGAGCGGCGACTGCGAATCGGTTGCCGCGTAAGCGTAGGTGGTGCTCATGCAGGGGGCTCCTTGTCCGGGAAAGACATCCGGCGAATCAGACTGCCGTCGCATCATGTGGCGATGCGGCGAGGCAGGACGTCATCGTAAGGAGCGCGGCGCCGCGGCGAAATACACGAAGGTCTCGAAGATTTGCCTATTTCTCTCGAATTGCACGCGAACAGCCGTCAAAACACCATCATGGTGCTACATTGCGAGCCAGATTCTCTTGCCGGACAGGACCACGCAGATGAGCTTCCAGCCCCTTTTTGCCGACGCGGGCGACCGCGTGCAGCGCCGCATGATCGAGCTGCACACGCGCCTCGCGCCGAACGAGGGCGACACGCTCGCGGCGCTCGACGGCGTGCGCTTCATCCGCGTGAACCGTCCCGCGCCGCGCATGCCCGTGCTGTACGAACCGAGCATTATCGTCGTGTGCCAGGGGCGCAAGCTCGGTTATCTCGGCGACCGCTCGTTCGTCTACGACGCGCAGCAGTATCTCGTGCTGTCGGTACCGCTGCCGTTCGAATGCGAGACCTTCGCGAGCATGGACGAGCCGTTTCTCGCGATCTCGATCCGTGTCGATCTCGCTGTGATCGCCGAGCTCGCGATCCTGCTCGACGAGACGCTCGGCGCGGCCGTCAGCGAACCGCTCGGCGTCTATTCGACGCCGCTCGATGCGCCGCTGGCCGACGCGGTGGTGCGGCTGCTCGAGGCGCTCGCGTCGCCGCACGACACGCGCGTGCTGGGGCCGGCGATCATGCGCGAGATCGCGTATCGCGTGCTGACCGGCGCACAGGGCGACGCGATCCGCGCGGCGCTCGTCCAGCAGCATCACTTCGGCCGCATCGCGAAGGCGCTGCGGCGCATCCATGCGGAGCTGACGGCCGATCTCGACGTCGAGACGCTCGCGCGCGAGGCCGGGATGAGCCTCGCGGTGTTCCACGCGCAGTTCAAGCACGTAACGGCGACGTCGCCGATGCAGTATGTGAAGGCCGCGCGGCTGCATCAGGCGCGGTTGATGATGGTGCAGGACGGGGTCGGCGCCGGCACGGCGGCCGCGCGCGTCGGTTATGCGAGCGCGTCGCAGTTCAGCCGCGAGTTCAAGCGGCTGTTCGGCCGCAGCCCGGGTGACGAGGTGCGCTGGATGCGTGAAATCGGCGTCCGGCCGGCCGCGGCGGACGTGGATGCCTAGCGCTCAGCGCCGCACGACCTTGCGCCGCTGCGCGCTGATGCCCGCGTAGTCGGGCAGCGTGTCGACGCGCTTGGCCGTAGCTTTCGCGTACAGCGGCATCAGGTCGGGCAGGCGATTCAGCAGATCCTGACGCCGGGCGGTGCTGTACGGGTGCGTGTAGATGAAGCCCGTCGCCTTGTTCGCGCGCGTCGCGACCGCCAGCTTGTCCCACAGCGTGATCGCCGCGCGCGGATCGAAGCCCGCGCGTGCGGCGATGTCGCCGCCGATCACGTCGGCTTCGGTCTCGTCGGTCGGGTCGTAATGGAGCGCCTGCAGGCGCTCGCCGAGGTTCAGTGCCTGCGGCAGCGGATCGCCGACGCCGAACAGCGGCGGCAGCGCGGCCGCGCGCAGCGACGTCTGCGAGGTCGCGCTGAAGTTGCTGCGCGCGTGTTCGCGCAGCGCGTGCGCGATGCCGTGCGCGAGCAGCACGCCGAGCTCGTCGTCGTTCAGGCGGACGCGGTCGAGCATGCCGCCGTACACGAGCACCTTGCCGCCCGGCAGGCAGGTCAGGCGGATGTCGCGCGAGCGGATCACGTTGACGTCCCACGTCCAGTTCTTCACGCGATCGTTCCATTTCACCGAATACGGCGCGAGCTTCGCGACGATCGCGCGCAGGCGCTTCACGCGCGGCTGGTTCGCGGGCAGCAGCCGGTCGCTGTCGGCGGCCGCCTGCACGATCTGCGCGTATTCGTTCGCGGTGAGCTGCTCGAGCAGCGGCGACGGGATCAGCGTGCGGAAGGCGATCGCGTTGCCGTAGCGGATCTGCTGCGGCGTCTGCGTATAAGCCTTCGCCTGCACGGCGCCGCCGGTCGGCTGCGCGGCTTCGGCGGCGGATGGCGGGACGGGCGCGGCGGAGGTCGACGGCGTGGCCGCGGGCGGCGAAGTGGCCGGCGCGGAGCCCGCCGCGCTCGCGCCGGTGTCGGCCGCGTGCGCGAACCCCGCGGCCAATGCCGCGGCACCGACGCTCCACGCAGCCGCAACCCGCGCGAGGCGGTGCAGGCGATTACTGCGCACGGCTGGCCTCGCCGTTGCGTGCGGTACCGTTCCACGGCGCGATCTTGAACAGCAGCAGCATGCCGGGAATCGCGAGCGCGGTGCACACGATGAAGTAGTCGAACCAGCCGATCTTCGCGACGACGAAACCGCTCGCGGCCGATGCGAGCGTGCGCGGCACCGACGCGAGGCTCGTGAACAGCGCGAACTGCGTGGCCGTGTAGCGCGGATCGGTCGTGCTCGCGATATAGGCGACGAACGCGGCCATCGTCAGGCCGGTGGTGAAGGTTTCGACGCCGTAGACGAGCGCGAGCGCGACCGTCATCGGGCTGAATTGCGGCGCGACGGTAATGCCGAAGATCGACAGCGCCGATGCGATCGCGTGGCTCGTCGACACGGTGAAGTCGTAGAGCATCGCGAGCACGGGTGAACCGGGGCCGAGCTGTGCGAGCCACGCGAAGCCGAGCGTCGACACCATCTGCAGCGCGCCGAAGATCCACAGCCCGCGGCCGATGCCGATCTTCACGAGCCAGACGCCGCCGATGATGCCGCCGGCGACGCTCGCGACGAGCGCGGTCGTTTTCGCGACGATGCCGATCTCGGTGCGCGAGAAGCCGATGTCGAGAAAGAACGACGTCGACAGCGTGGTGGCCATCGTGTCGCCGATCTTGAACAGGAAGATGAACGCGATGACGAGCAGCGCGCCGGCCCAGCCGTCGCGCTGGATGAATTCGCGGAACGGCAGCACGATCGCGTCGCGCAGGTTGCGCGGCGGCGTGCCGACCACTTCGGGCTCGCGCACGACGAGCGTCATCAGAATGCCCGGCAGCATGAACGCGCCGGTGATCGCGAACACGACATCCCACGGCATGTGATCGGACAGGATCAGCGCCAGCGAGCCGGGAATCAGCGCGGCGAGCTTGTACGCGTTCACGTGCACCGCGTTGCCGAGACCCTGCTCGGTGTCGCGCAGCAGCTCGCGGCGGTACGCGTCGATCACGATGTCGGAACTCGCGCCGAAGAACGCGACGAGCGTCGTGAGCGCGGCCACCGTCCAGATCGAATCGCGCGGCGACACGAAGCCGAGCGCGGCGATCGCGCCTGCGACCAGCACCTGCGTGAGCAGCATCCAGCCGCGCCGGCGGCCCGGCCGCCAGCCGGGCAGGCGCGGGAGGTAGCGGTCCATCAGCGGCGCCCACAGGAACTTCCACGTATACGGGAACTGGATCAGCGCGAACAGGCCGATTTCCTTCAGGTTCACGCCCTCGGAGCGCAGCCATGCCTGCACGAGGTAGACGAGCGTGAAGAGCGGCAGCCCCGACGTGAAGCCGAGGAACACGCAGATCAGCATGTGCGTGTTCAGATAGGCTCGCCAGCCGGGGTGATCCTCGTGAGCGGTGAGTGCGGGCGCCTCGTGTGGCGTTTTCGACATGGACTGGAACTGGGTAGCGTTGACTGATTGCGGCGGCAGCGCGCGGCGGAGGGAGCGGCGCGGGCCAGGCCCGGCGTCCGTCAACGGCCCCCCGGCTCAGCTGCGCTTGACGCGGTAGACAGCAAGACTACCACGCCAGTTCGCTCCCCATCGAATCGGCTGGCCTTCGTGCAGCACGACGCGGTCGAGGATCGTGACGCCGACTTCGGGCGCGAGCGCCTCGAAATCCTTGATCGTCAGCACCCGGACGTTCGGCGTGTTGTGCCACTGGTACGGCAGCGATTTCGACACGGGCATGCGGCCGTGCAGCACCGACAGCCGGTGCGACCAGTAGCCGAAGTTCGGGAACGACACGATGCACTCGCGGCCGACGCGCGCCGTTTCGCGCAGGATCGCGGCCGTCTGGTGGATCGTCTGCAGCGTTTGCGACAGGATCGCGATGTCGAAGCTGTGGTCCTCGAACAGGCGCAGGCCATCCTCGAGATTCTGCTGGATTACGTTGATGCCGTTCTTCGCGCTCGCGAGCACGCCCGCGTCGTTCAGTTCGATGCCGTAGCCGGTGACGTCCAGCTCCTCCATCAGCAGCGCGAGCAGCGAGCCGTCGCCGCAGCCGAGGTCGAGCACGGTCGAGCGCGGCTCGACCCAGCGCGCGATCGTGCGGAAGTCCGCGCGCGCGGACAGGGAATTCAGCGCTTGCTGGTTCATGCACCCACCTCGTTGGCGATTCGTTCGTAATACGCGCGGATCAGGTTGTGATAACGCGCGTCGTCGAGCAGGAACGCGTCGTGGCCGTGCGGCGCGTCGATTTCCGCGTAGCTGACCGTGCGCTTGTTGTCGAGCAGCGCCTTCACGATTTCGCGCGAACGCGCCGGCGCGAAACGCCAGTCGGTCGAGAAGCTCGCGATCAGGTATTTCGCCTGCGTCTGCGCGAGCGCGGCCGTCAGGTTGCCGTCGAACGCCTTCGCCGGGTCGAAGTAGTCGAGCGCGCGCGTGATCAGCAGGTACGTGTTCGCGTCGAAGTAGTCGGCGAACTTGTCGCCCTGGTAGCGCAGGTACGACTCGACCTCGAATTCGACGTCGAAGCTGAAGTTGTACGCGTCGAGCGCGCCGTCCGCGCGGCGCAACGCACGGCCGAATTTCTCGGCCATGTCGTCGTCGGACAGATACGTGATGTGGCCGATCATCCGCGCGACGCGCAGGCCGCGCTTCGGTTTCACGTCGTGCGCGTAGTAGTCGCCGCCGTGGAAGTCGGGATCGGACAGGATCGCCGAGCGCGCGACCTCGTTGAACGCGATGTTCTGCGCGGACAGCTTCGGCGTCGACGCGATGTCGATGCAGTGCGCGACGCGCTCCGGATACATCAGGCTCCACGCGAGCGCCTGCATCCCGCCGAGGCTGCCGCCCATCACCGCGGCGAAGCGCTCGATGCCGAACGCGTCGGCGACGCGCGCCTGCGCGTGCACCCAGTCCTCGACGGTGACGACCGGGTAGCGCGCGCCGTACGGCTTGCCGGTCGACGGATCGGTGCTCATCGGGCCGGTCGAGCCGAAACACGAGCCGAGGTTGTTCACGCCGATCACGAAGAAGCGGTTGGTGTCGAGCGGCTTGCCGGGGCCGACCATGTTGTCCCACCAGCCGGTACTGCGCGGATCGTCCGCGTAGACGCCGGCGACGTGGTGCGACGCGTTGAGCGCGTGGCAGACGAGCACCGCGTTCGAGCGCGCGGCGTTGAGCTCGCCGTACGTCTCGACGACGAGCTGATAGTTGCCGATCACGCTGCCGCTTTGCAAGCGTAGCGGTTCGGCGAAGTGCATGGTCTGTGGAGCGACGATGCCGATCGATTCCATTCGTTCCGCCTTATGACTGGGCAGCTAAATGGTGTCGGCGATGCGCGGAGTCGGAGGTGCGCGGCTGACGACCTCTTTAGCCGCATTTGTAGTGAACCGCCGGGACGAGGCCCCGGCCGGTTCGCGCGCCCGCAATCGAGTCAGCAAATCGGCGCGCTTCCGACATGCCGCCAAGGGGGCGGCATGTCGGCAAAGTATAGCGGAATTTGCGGCAAGCGGATTTCGGGGCGGCCGCGGCGGGCCGTCGGCGCATGGTGTCACCACCGGTATTTCGCCGCCAGCTCGCCCTTGACGACCGCATAGTCGGACAGGTTCGATTCCAGCCCGAGGCCGGCCGATACCGCGAAGCGTTTCGACCACTGCCCGGTCGCGCCGATCCGGAATGCCGCGCGATCGCGCGGCACGTCGAACGAGAACGCATTGCCGTCGAGCGTGAGCGTCCGCGACCCGGGGCCATGCCACCAGTTCGCGTCGATGAACGGCCGAAGTTCACGTCCGGACGGCGTGATCGTCACGCCATGCACGCGTACGCCGACGCGGGTCAGCACGTCGGCCGAGCCCTGCCCGTCGAGACGACCGCCCGCAACGCGATGGGCGTCCGCGCGATAGTCCGACACGACGAGCTGCGCTTCGGGCTCGACATGGAAACGCGTGTCGCCGCGCTCGTAGAAACGGAACGAATAACCGCCTTCCAGCGAACCCGTCACGGTGCGCGATCGGTACGAGTCGGTCGCGAGACTGCCGCCGACGCTGTTCGCATAGGCGCCGACCAGGGCCCACGCATCGACGTAAGGGCCGATCAGGATGTCGCGGTTGCCGTACCAGGTGCCGTACAGGCCGATGTTGTAACCGGACACGCTTCCGCGCGCGGTGGCATCGGCGACGCGCTGCTCGATGGCATTCCACAGCGGGCGAGTCGACCAGCTCGTCTGGCTGCCGTACATGCCCATCGCGCCGACCCGGAAGTGGCCGCCGCGACCGTCGTCGAAACGGAACAGGTCGGCGCCCGCGTGAATCAGGCGGCCGTTTCCGGACACACTGCGATTGCCGCCCGATACCGATGTGATCTGGCCCTCTGCGCGCAGCCAGACAGCGCCGTCGAGCGGGCGTGATGCGGTATCGCCAGTGCGCAGCGTGCGATCTTCCCGTTGATGCAGCGTGTGGATCGCCATCGTCGCTGCGGCGTCGGCATTGGCCAGATACGCGTCGGGCTCGGGTGCGACGGCGCGCGGAGGCGGCGGCGGCTGGATTTCGGGGTGGACAGGCGGTTCGGGATCGACCGGACCGGGCGGCACCGGCGGCTCGGGCCGCGCGGCGGAAACGAGATACCAGTCGTGTTCCTTTCCGCCGTTCCCGCTGCGCGCGAGCATGTAGTCGTAGCCGCCGGCGGACACCGTGCCGAAACTGCGGCGATAACCGTCCGATCCGGTGTCGAGCGTGAATGCGGTGGTGTCCGTCGTGCCGCCGTTGCGGGTCTCGACGATCGGGATGCCGACGGTGGTCTGCGCGCCGTTGCCGCCGGCACGCCGGACGACGATGCCGGTATGGCCGGACGCGTGCCCGCCGTCGATCACGATCCGGTCGGATGGCGATGCGTCGTCGTTCAGCGTCGTGTTGACGACGAGCCTGCCGTCGCGCGCCGCATAGTCGCCCGAGACGACGAGCGTGCGCGGCGCGCCCGCATCGGAAGGCGCGAATGCGATGGTCGAGCCGTTCAGCGCGACGGAGCCGACCGACGAATCCGCGGTGACGGTCCACCGGCTGTTCGTGTCGAGCGACAGCGCGCGTACCGCATCGGTCGCGCCCGTCCACGCGGCGCCATTGGACAGCACGACATCGGTCACGGCGGGCGACGGCGGGGCGCCGCCGTCCGCCGGCCGGTTCACGATGTCGCCGGCGGCTTGCGCGTCCGTATCGAGCGTCAGCCGCACCGGCGCACCCGAGCGTGCGTCGACGAACAACAGCGTGCCGTTGCCGCCGGCGACGCGCGCGCCGTTTTGCAGCGAGACGTGTGCGTCCGATACGTCGATCGCGCCGTGCCGCTCGCTGACGAGCGAGCCGCCATCGACGGTCAGCGTGCCGCCGTGAATGCCGGCGGCCCACGCGCCGTCGCCAGTCGTGCGCACGTCGGTGCGTGACAGGCCGATCGTGCCACCGGCGCTTGCCCGCAGCGCCGTGCCGTCCACGCCGCTCGTCGTCACCGTGGCGTCCGTGAGCGACGCGACGGAGCCGGCGCCGCTGGCGAGCACCCCATACGCGCGTTCGCCGCCCGTCGCGATCCCGCCGTGCGTCATGGCGACCTTGCCGCCGAGCCGCGCGATGGCACCGACCGAACGGTCGCCGGCTGTCGTCACGTCGGTGTCCGTTGCAAGCACCACCGGCGTCTCGCTACCTTCCTGCGATGCATACAGCCCGTGCGCGTTGATGCCTTGCGTGTGCACGTGCGTGCGCGCGAGTTCGACACGGCCGCTGCGCGTGTCGATGCCGAGCGCCTGGTCGCCGTCGGTGGCCACGCGCGCGTCGCTGAACGTGACCGAGGACGCGCCGGGCATGAACAGCCCGGACGCGTAGTCCCCGCTCGTCCGGATGTCGGTGCGAGCAAGCGTTGCATGGATGTCGGCGTAGCTGACGAACGTGCCGTATGCGAAGTCGCCGCTGGTGCGGACGATCGTATCGGTGGCGTTCACGATCGCACCGGGTGCGTTGTTCACCGCGATGCCGTGCGCTTCGCGGCCGCGCGTGACGATCGCGCTGCCGGTGACGTCGACGCGGCTGCCGCTGACGTCGACATAGACGCCGTGTGCACTTCTTCCGTCGGTGTCGATCGAGATGTTTTCGGCTGTCGCGCTGCTGCCTGCGCGAACGTCGATGCCCGTCCCGATGAACCCGCGGGTGCGGATTTCGGTGTCGCGCAGCGCGATGCGCGACCCGTCGCCGAAAGCGGAAGCCCCCGACGAATAGGTGCCGGTCGCGAACAGCCGCGTCTTGCCGGTGGTGGTCAGCACGCCACCGTTGACTGCGGAAAACACCGGGCTGCCGAAGTTGCTCGTCGAATAGTCGCCGGGAGCGGTTTCCAGCGTGACGCCGTCCGCGCGTTGTGCGCCGCCGTCGGTGATCTGGGCCGATGATGGCCACGGGATGATCGCGCCGGCAAGCAGCGCGGCATGCGCGAGCAGCGGTGCGCGTGGTGCGGCCGGCAGAGAACGGCGCGGCGCGGCCACGGCGCGCTGTCGGCCGGAGGACGTCTGACAATGCGGAAACTCGCGATTCACCGGATCACTCCCGTTGTATTGCAAACGGGTGAAAATTAACCCGATCGGAGGGAATGCGATATTGGACGAGTTCGAATTGCGACGCAGCATCGGCTGCATCGCGAGCGCGCTGGACGCGCGCGTCAGGCGCCGGTCACTGCAGGATCAACCGCAGATGCGCGTCGGCCTGCTCGCCGGGCGGCTTCTGGAACCCGCCTTTCGCGAAGCGGTGCCACCGGCCGATCACGTAGCTGACGAGCAGGCTCGCCCGCGCGGCCGGGTCGTAGTCGGCCGGCAGCGCGAACGGTGCCGCACCGTCGGGCGCATTCGCCTCCGTGCGCGCGACCCGCAGGCACTGCTTGACGGTTGCTTCGATGCGATCGAGCAGCTGGTTCACGCGTTCGGTGAGGCGCTCGTCCTCGCCGACCAGCGCCTCGCCCGTCAGCACGCGCGTCATGCCGGGGTTCTTCGCCGCGAAACTGAGCATCGTCAGCGCGATCGTGCGGGCCTGCAGCACGCCGTTCGGCTCCTTCTCGACGATCTGGTTGACGAGGCCGAACAGCGACTGCTCGATGAACTCGATCAGCCCTTCGTACATCTTCGCCTTGCTCGGGAAATGGCGGTACAGCGCGGCTTCCGACACGTCGAGCCGGGCCGCCAGCGAGGCCGTCGTGATCTTCTCGCGCTTCGGCGCCTCGAGCATCGTCGCAAGCGTCTGCAGGATGTGCACGCGACGCTCGCCCGGTTTCGGACGCGTACGGGTGCGGGTGGGTGATGCCTGATCGTCCGTTACGGCTTGGTCCTGCGGGTGAGTCGGCTGCATTTCTGTCGCCCCGATCGAGTGCCCAGTCGAAGCGATTTTAACGAACGAATCCGCTGGTCGACATAAAGCGGGCGGCCGGTACCCGGCAGGTCGCCGGGAAGATGGCCGGTAATCCAGACCGTGCCGATGCCGAGGCGCTTGTAGCGCTTCAGGTGGCCGCGCGTGTCCTCGACGAGGATCGCGTCGGCCATCCGAACATGCGCGGCACGCAGCGTCCGGCGCAGCATCGTGTGGTCGGGCTTCGCGCGCCAGGTGCGGCGGTCGCGCATGTGCTCGATCGCGATCACGCGCTCGAACAGCCGTTCGATGCGCAGCTCGCGCAGCACCGCGCGCGCGTAGTTCTCCGGCGCGTTGGTCAACACCAGCTTGCGGCCCGGCAGCGCGGCGAGGATGCGCGCGAGGCCGCGCTCGGCGCGCAGCATCCCGGGCAGGTCGGAAAACGTGTGGACCGCGCGCAGGAAGTCGTGCGGATCGATCGGATGATGGCGCGTGAGGCCGAGGAGCGCCGCGCCGTAGCGCTGCGTGTAGCCGGTGCGCAGCCGGTCGGCTTCGACGCGCTCGATCTGCAGCGCGTCGATGATGTACTGCGTCATCGCACGGTTGATCTCGGGAAAGATCGCGTGCGACGCGTGATGAAGCGTGTTGTCCAGATCGAACAGCCAGACCGGCGCGCCGGCGCGCGGCCGGCTGCGCGAGATGCGCCGGCGCCGCAGCGGGGCCGGCAGGTCGGGGCTGACGATCTTGCGGCGCGCGCTCAATGCGAGCGGATCATCGTGCCGAACGGCTGCTCGGTCAGGATTTCCAGCAGCACCGAGTGCTCGATCCGGCCGTCGACGATGTGCACCGACTTCACGCCGCTCTTCGCGGCGTCAAGCGCCGACGAGATCTTCGGCAGCATGCCGCCCGAGATCGTGCCGTCCTCGAACAGCGCGTCGATCTCGCGCGCGGACAGATCGGTCAGCAGGTTGCCGTCCTTGTCCATCACGCCGGGGATGTTGGTCATCATCAGCAGCTTCTCGGCGTTCAGCACGGTAGCGAGCTTGCCCGCGACGAGGTCGGCGTTGATGTTGTACGACAGGCCGTCTTCGCCGAAACCGATCGGCGAGATCACCGGGATGAACGCGTCGTCCTGCAGCGCCTTCACGACCGCCGGGTTGATCGCCTCGACTTCGCCGACCTGGCCGATGTCGATGTACTGGCCCGGGTTGTCGCGGTCCGGCATCAGCAGCTTGCGCGCGTGGATCAGGCCGCCGTCCTTGCCCGTCAGGCCCACCGCATGGCCGCCGAAGTGGTTGATCAGCGTCACGATGTCCTGCTGCACTTCGCCGCCCAGCACCCATTCGACGACTTCCATCGTCTCTTCGTCAGTCACGCGCATGCCCTGGATGAAGGTGCCGGCCTTGCCGATCTTCTTCAGCGCCTGGTCGATCTGCGGGCCGCCGCCGTGGACGATCACCGGATTGATGCCGACCAGTTTCAGCAGGATCACGTCGCGCGCGAAGCCCTGCTTGAGCCGTTCTTCCGTCATCGCATTGCCGCCGTATTTGATGACCACGGTCTTGCCGTGGTAGCGGCGGATGTACGGCAGCGCTTCGGCGAGGATTTCTGCTTTCAGAGTAGGGGCGATCTGCGAGAGGTCGATGGGCTCGGACATGGCGGCAGCTCTGGCTGGGAACGGTTGAAACAGGGCGAATTGTACAGGAGTGGCGCAGCGCAGCATCGGGTTTTTGGGCTGGCCGGAAGGCGGTGTGCGCGGGTCTGACACCTTGCGCGGCGGCCCGCCGGCTATGGCGCCGCGCGATGCGGGCTACGGTGCGCGGGCAGCGGCGGCGGGCTCGTTCGGGGCGCACTTTGGCCAGGCGGCCGGCGTGCAAGATCCGTGCGCCGCGCTATGCTTGTCGCGTGGGGCGACTTCACGCCCGCTTCCGCGATTCCGCCATGACCGATTCCGCCGCCGCCGCCGCCGCCCGTTCCGCCCCGCACCGTGCGCGCTGCCCGCGCTGCGGGCGCGGCTTCGATTGCGGCGCGCGCACGCAACCGTTCGACTGCTGGTGCGCGTCGATGCCGGCGCTGCCCGGTGGCGGCACCCAGCCTGCGGCCGGCGCGCGCTGCCGGTGCCCCGAGTGCCTGGCCGACGAGATCGCGCAGCGCATGACCGGCGCGGCCGGCTGACGGCGCGGGCCGTGCATGCGGTGCGCGCCTCGTTCGCCGGCTCCGATCCGGCCCCGCTAGGGGCGCCGCCCGCTAAACGGGTAAACTGCCCGGATGCAACGAATCACCACCACCGGGCGCGTCAACCTCAGTCACCTGTTCTGGCTCCGCAATCTCGCGATCATCGGCCAGCTCGTGACGATCGGCGTCGTGCAGACCTATTTCGGCGTGCATCTGCCGTTGCCGGCGATGCTGATGGTCATCGCGCTCGAAATCGTTTTCAACGCGCTGACCTGGGTGCGTGTGTTGCGCGCGCGGCCCGAGACCAATTTCGAGCTGCTCGGCCAGTTGTGGGTCGACCTCGGTGCGCTGTCCGCGCTGCTGTTCCTGTCGGGCGGCACGACCAACCCGTTCGTGTCGCTGTACCTGCCGTCGCTCGCGATCGCGGCGGCCGTGCTGCCGTGGCACCTGATGATCTGGCTCGCGGCGTTCGCGGTCGCCTGCTACGCGGCGCTCGGCTTCGATTCGGTGCCGCTCAACATGGACAATCCCGCGAACCTGTTCGACTACTACCGCACCGGGATGTGGGCGAACTTCATGGTCAGCGTCGGGTTGATCGCGTGGTTCGTCGCGCGCATGTCGAAGGCGCTGCGCCAGCGCGATTCGGCGCTCGGCGAAGCGCAGCAGCACCTGCTGCGCGACGAGCGGGCGGTTGCGCTCGGCGTGCAGGCCGCCACCGTCGCGCACGAGATGGGCACGCCGCTGTCGACGATCGCGATGCTCGCCGAGGAACTGCGCGACGCGGCGCGCGCCGATCCGGGGCTGGCCCGCTACGAGGCCGACCTGAGGGTGCTCGAGGAACAGATGACGCTCTGCACGTCGGCGCTCGCGCGCCTGCGCAGCCGCGCGAGCGCGCCGGCGAGCCGCCAGCCGGTGGACGACTGGCTCGACACGTTCGTCGAGCACTGGCGCCTGCGGCATCCGCACGTGCAGTTCGAGCTGCTCGGCGCGCGTCCGGCGGGCGTCGCGCTCGACGACACGGTCGCGGCCGGCCAGATCCTGACGATCCTGCTCGACAACGCCGCGCGGGCGAGCCCGCAGCGCGTGACGCTGGCCGCGAAGGTCGCGCACGACCGCGCGGCCGACGAAATCGAATTCGAGGTATGCGACGACGGGCCCGGCATTCCGGCCGCGCTGCGCGAATCGCTCGGCGCGATGCCGGTCGACAGCACGCAGGGCGGGCACGGGGTCGGCCTGTACCTCGCGTTCAGTGCGGCCGCGCGGCTCGGCGGCGAAATCGAACTGTCCGATGTCACGCCGCGCGCGGCGGGCGGCAACGGGCGGGCCGGCGGTGCGGCGAATGGTCACGCCGCTGCTGCATCGGGTCATCGCGCGGGCGAACGCGTGGCCGAACGAACGGCCGGCACGCGGGCCGTGCTGCGCCTGCCGGTCGTGCGCGTCGCGGCGCCGGTCGCCTCAACCAACACGTAGACGGAGAAACCACATGAGCGAGAACAATTTCCTGGTGATCGACGACAACGAGGTGTTCGCGGGCACGCTCGCGCGCGGCCTCGAGCGCCGCGGTTATGCGGTCCAGCAGGCGCACGACAAGGAGGCGGCGCTCCGGCTTGCCGCGGGCGGCAAGTTCCAGTTCATCACCGTCGACCTGCATCTCGGCGAGGATTCGGGCCTGAGCCTGATCGCGCCGCTGTGCGACCTGCAGCCCGACGCGCGGATTCTGGTGCTGACCGGTTACGCGAGCATCGCGACCGCCGTGCAGGCGGTGAAGGAAGGCGCCGACAACTACCTCGCGAAGCCCGCGAACGTCGAGTCGATCCTGGCCGCGCTGCAGACCAACGCGACCGAAGTGCAGGCCGACGAGGCGCTCGAGAATCCGGTCGTGCTGTCGGTCGACCGGCTCGAATGGGAGCACATCCAGCGCGTGCTGGCCGAGAACAACAACAACATCTCGGCGACCGCGCGCGCGCTGAACATGCACCGCCGCACGCTGCAGCGCAAGCTCGCGAAGAAGCCGGTGCGGCAGTAAGCGGCGCGACGCGCGCCGATTCCGTACGACTTGCGGCGCACCAACGAAAAACGGGCGACCCCGCAAAGGGGCCGCCCGTTTTTCATCGGATACCGCGCGCGTTACAGCACGTAGCGCGACAGATCCTCGTCCTGCGACACTTCGCCGAGCGCCCGGTCGACATACTTCGCGTCGATCGTCACGCGCTCGCCGGCGTGGTTGCCGGCCGAGAACGACACTTCCTCGAGCAGTTTCTCGATCACCGTGTACAGCCGGCGCGCGCCGATGTTCTCGGTTTTCTCGTTGACCGCATACGCGATCTCCGCGAGGCGGCGGATGCCGTCGTCGGCGAAGTCGAGCTGCACGTCTTCGGTCGCGAGCAGCGCCTGGTACTGCTTGACGAGGCTCGCGTCGGTCGCGTCGAGGATCGCCTCGAAGTCTTCCACCGACAGCGAGTCGAGCTCGACGCGAATCGGGAAGCGGCCCTGCAGTTCCGGAATCAGGTCGCTCGGCTTCGCGAGGTGGAACGCGCCGCTCGCGATGAACAGGATGTGATCGGTCTTCACCATCCCGTACTTCGTGTTGATCGTCGTGCCTTCGACGAGCGGCAGCAGGTCGCGCTGCACGCCCTGGCGCGACACTTCGCCGCCGCTGCCTTCATTGTTGCGCGACGTGATCTTGTCGATCTCGTCGAGGAACACGATGCCGTTCTGCTCGACGTTCTGCACGGCCTTCGTCTTCACTTCCTCTTCGTTCAGCATCTTCGCCGCTTCCTCGTCGGTCAGCAGCTTCAGCGCTTCCTTGATCTTCACCTTGCGGCGCTGCTTCTTGCCGCTGCCGAGATTCGAGAACATCGAGCGGATCTGCTCGGTCATCTCTTCCATCCCGGGCGGCGCCATGATGTCCATGCCGGCCGACGGCTGCTCGAGGTCGAGCTCGACTTCCTTGTCGTCGAGCTGGCCTTCGCGCAGGCGCTTGCGGAACGTCTGGCGCGTCGCGTTGTTGTCGTCGTTCGCGTGTTCGGCGTTCCCGCCGAAGCCCACCGCGCGCGGTTGCGGCAGCAGGATGTCGA
The DNA here is from genome assembly GCF_001039005.1 of Burkholderia cepacia. Taxonomy (GTDB): domain Bacteria; phylum Pseudomonadota; class Gammaproteobacteria; order Burkholderiales; family Burkholderiaceae; genus Burkholderia; species Burkholderia theae. Next base: position 25,423 of record NZ_LDWR01000013.1, on the reverse strand, counting down.
GAATGCGGTCTTCGGCCTGGTCGGTCGCCTTGCTGCGCACCTTGCGCATTTCGGTTTCGCGCGTCTGCTTGACCGAGGTTTCCATGAGGTCGCGCACGATGCTGTCGACGTCGCGGCCGACGTAGCCGACTTCGGTGAACTTGGTCGCTTCGATCTTGATGAACGGCGCATCGGCGAGCTTCGCGAGGCGGCGCGCGATTTCGGTCTTGCCGACGCCCGTCGGCCCGATCATCAGGATGTTCTTCGGCGTGATTTCCGTACGCAGCGGGTCGGCGACCTGCTGGCGGCGCCAGCGGTTGCGCAGCGCGACCGCGACGGCCTTCTTCGCCTTGTTCTGGCCGATGATGTGCTTGTCGAGTTCCGAGACGATCTCGGCAGGGGTCATGGTGCTCATGGTGCGGTCCTTACTCGATCGTTTCGATGATGCGGTTGTGGTTCGTGTAGATACACATGTCGCCCGCGATCCCGAGCGACTTCTCGACGATCTCGCGCGGCGACAGCTCGGTGTTCTCGACGAGCGCGCGGGCCGCGGCCTGCGCGTACGCGCCGCCCGAGCCGATCGCGCAGATGCCGCCTTCCGGGTCGAGCACGTCGCCGTTGCCGGTGATCACGAGCGTGGTCGTTGCATCGGCCGTGATCAGCATCGCCTCGAGGCGCCGCAGCATCCGGTCGGTGCGCCAGTCCTTCGCGAGCTCGACGGCCGCACGGGTCAGGTTGCCCTGGTGCTTCTCGAGCTTCGCCTCGAAGCGATCGAGCAGCGAGAACGCATCGGCGGTGCCGCCCGCGAATCCGACCAGTACCTGATTGTTGTAGATCCGCCGCACTTTCCGCGCGCCACCCTTCATGACGATGTTGCCGAGGGTTACCTGGCCGTCGCCGCCGAGCGCGACCTTGTCGCCGCGCCGGACCGAAACGATGGTCGTGCCGTGAAATTGCTCCATCTGCGTTCCTTGAGAAAAACGGGGAAGAGTCGGGCGGCGCGAGGCGCCGCCGCGTGAATCGCAGTGCGCCGGGGAGCGGCCCGGCGCGCGTCCGTTTCATTTTAGGGCGGGCGCCGGGATATCAAGAGGCGGGAGGCAAATCCGGCGGGCCGGCGCAAGCCCGATATGAGCGGGAGCCGACCCGGGAACCGGTGCCGGAAAAACAAAAAGCGCGCGGCAGGCCGCGCGCTTTCGGGAAGCAGCGTGTCGGAGCGGAACGCCGCTCGATCAGTCGCCGAACAGCTTCTGGCGCAACTCGCGGCGCTCTTGCGCCTCGAGCGACAGCGTGGCCGTCGGGCGCGCGAGCAGTCGCGGGATGCCGATCGGCTCGCCGGTTTCCTCGCACCAGCCGTAATCGCCGGAATCGATGCGGGCGAGCGACTGCTGAACCTTCTTGAGGAGCTTGCGTTCGCGATCGCGCGTGCGCAACTCGAGCGCGTGCTCTTCCTCGATCGTCGCGCGATCGGCGGGATCGGGCACGATCACCGTCTCGCGGAGGTTCTCGGTCGTCTGGCCTGCATTCTTGAGGATGTCCGCCTGCAACTGTTCGAGCCGATTTTTGAAGAAGGCGAGCTGATCCTCATTCATGTAATCCTTGTCGCTCATCTTCAGGATTTCGGCTTCGGTCAAGAGTTTCTTCGTCATCTGCTTGCTTCTTCAATGTGCGGCAAATCAAGAGATATTGCCTGCACTTTGGGATTACCCGCAACCGCGCTTGCAATCATTTGCGATTTGCCGCCGCGGGGCCGAAAGCCTCTGGAAAAACCGGTTCTCAAATACCAGGACAGGCCTGGCGCGGATTTGCGCGCGGCGAACCGGTGTGCTGCGCGGCAGATCGCATCGGCCGCGGCCGGGTGGCGGATGGGCGATCCGGCGCGGTTGCGATGCCCGGAAACTGGTTCAGCAAGAACCGGGCCTGTTTGTTGCCGTACTCCAGCGGGCACGTATTGTAACTGAATCGCAAGCGGGCGCCGTATCGGGTCGATCCCCGTCGGCTGCGCCAATATCTAGAAAATATAACGCGCAAATCGCGAAAAAGCGATGACGGCGAAACCCTGCCCGGAAAGGGCGCCGCGCGACCGCCGCGGCGGCCCGCGGAGGCGGCCGGGCGGCGGGGTGCGCGACCGCGCCCGCGTGCGTCAGGCGAGGCAGGCGTCGAGGCCGTCGGTGATCAGGTCCTGCGGCAGGTCGACACCGATGAACACCATCTTGTTGGTCTTCTTCTCGGCCGGCAGCCACTTCGCGGCGAGGTCGCTGCCCATCATCTGGTGCACGCCCTGGAACACGACCTTGCGGTCGACGCCCTTCATGAACAGCACGCCCTTGTAGCGCAGCATCCGCTCGCCGTAGATCTGCAGGATGCCGCCGAGGAAGTCTTCCAGCTTGTTCGGGTCGAACGGGCGGTCGTTGCGGTACACGAACGACTTGATCTTGTCGTCGTGGTGCGCGTGGTGGTGATGGTGATGGCCGTGGTCGTGATCGTGCGCGCATTGGCCGTGATCGTGGTCGCAATCGGCGTGATCGTGACCATGGTCATGATCGTGGTGGTCATGCGCGTGGTCGTCTTCGGCGAGGAAGTCGGGGTCGATCTCGAGCTTTGCGTTCAGGTTGAAGCCGCGCAGGTCGAAGATTTCCTTGATGTCTGCCTCACCGAAATTCACGACCTTGATCGCCGCCTTCGGGTTCATGTGCATCAGGCGGTGCTTGAGGCCGGCGACGGTCTGGTCGTCGACGAGGTCCGACTTCGTGATGAACAGGCGGTCGGCGAAACCGACCTGGCGCTGCACGACTTCGTGTTCGTCGAGCTGCGCGTTCGCGTGCTTCGCGTCGACGAGCGTGATGACCGCGTCGAGCAGGAAGTCGTCGGCGATTTCGCTGTCGATAAAGAAGGTTTGCGCGACCGGGCCCGGGTTCGCGAGGCCGGTCGTCTCGATCACGATGCGGTCGAAGTCGAGCTTGCCTTCGCGCTTCTTCGCGGCGAGATCGCCGAGCGCGCGTGCGAGGTCGCCGCGGATCGTGCAGCAGATGCAGCCGTTGCTCATCTGGATGATCTGCTCGTTCGAATCCTGCACCAGGATTTCGTTGTCGATGTTCTCTTCGCCGAACTCGTTCTCGATCACGGCGATCTTCATGCCGTGCGGTTCGTTCAGGATGCGCTTGAGCAGCGTCGTCTTGCCGCTGCCGAGAAAGCCGGTAAGGATGGTGACGGGAGTGGCCATGTCGGTCGCCTGTGGTTCGTGAATCGGGGTCAAAACCAGAATGTGCGTCGCGCCCTCGCGCTGCGAGCCGGGGCGCACAACCATTCATTGAAACATACCTGTCAAGCCCTCGCCCGTCGTCCGGACGACAGGCGAAAGCGCTGGCCCGCCAGGCAGGGCCGGCGGACGGTGGTGTCCGCCAAGATCGGGGCGATCAGACGATTTGCAACAGCAGGCCCTTCAGATATTCGCCTTCCGGGAACGCGGCGAGCAGCGGGTGATCGACGCCCGCGCCGAGCCGCTTCAGGATGCGCGCGTCGACCTTCGCGTCGGCTGCCGCGCCCGCGACGATCTTCTGGAACAGATCCATGTCGATCGCGCCCGAGCACGAGTACGTGAACAGCAGGCCGCCCGGACGCAGCAGCTTGAAGCCGCTCAGGTTGATGTCCTTGTAGGCGCGCGCCGCGCGATCGACGCTGTCGCGGGTCGGCGCGAACTTCGGCGGGTCGAGCACGATCAGGTCGAAACGCTCGCCTTCGTCGACGAGGCGGCGCAGCGTCTTGAACGCGTCCGCGTCGAGCCAGGTCGCGCGTTCGGCGTCGAAGCCGTTGGCCACGACGTTCTGCTGCGCGAGCGCAAGCGCATCGCCCGACGAGTCGATCGACACCACGCGTTTTGCGCCGCCCTTGAGCGCCGCGAGCGAGAAGCCGCCCGTGTAGCAGAAGCAGTTCAGCACGTCGCGATCGGCCGCGTACTGCGCGACGAGCGCGCGGTTGTCGCGCTGGTCGACGTAGAAGCCCGTCTTGTGGCCGTTCGGCACGTCGACGTGATAGCGCACGCCGTTTTCGTTCGCGATCAGCGTCGCGGGCGGCGCATCGCCCGCCAGCACGCCGGTCGTCTGTTCGAGCCCTTCCTTGTCGCGGATCGACACGTCCGAGCGCTCGTACACGTTCGGGCAGCCCGTCGCGCCGGCAAGCGCCGCGACGATCGCGTCCTTCCACGCTTCGACGCCCGCGGCCATGAACTGGCAGACGAGCTGGCCGCGCGGCGCCGCGCCGGCTTCGGCGGTGTCCGCGACGTAGTAGTCGACGATCAGCCCCGGCAGCCCGTCGGCCTCGCCGAATACGAGCCGTACCGCGCCGGTGCCCGACACCATCGTCGTGCGGTGTGCGACCGCGCGCTGCACGCGGCGCTTGAAGAACGCGTGGTCGATCGGCTCGTTCTCGTCGAAGCTCCATACGCGCACGCGGATCTGCGACTGCGGGCTGTACGCGCCGCGCGCGAGGAAGCGGCCGTCGTGCGCGCGCACGATCACGGTCGTGCCGGGCGCGGGCTTGCCGTCGACGCGGTCGATCGCATTGGCGTAGACCCACGGATGGCGGCGCAGCAGCGATTTTTCCTTGGACGGCTTGAGTGTGACGGTTTGCATGATGAGATCGAGGTGGGCCGCGCGCGAAGCCGACCGCTGTCGGTCGCCGCGCACGGCGGGTAACACGGGAAACGCGTCAGTCGCGCTTCTTCGCGCGCGGATGCGCGCTGTCGTAAATCTTGGCGAGATGCTGGAAGTCGAGCGACGTATAGACCTGTGTCGCGGCGACGCTCGCGTGGCCGAGCAGTTCCTGCACCGCACGCAGGTCGCCGCTCGACTGCAGCACGTGCGTCGCGAACGAGTGACGCAGCACGTGCGGATGAACGTTGGCGGGGATGCCCGCGGCGAGTGCCGCGCGCTTCACGCGCTCGCGCACGACACCGGGCGCCATCCGGTTGCCGCGCACGGACAGGAACAGCGGATGCGGGTCGTGCTTCACGAATTCGCCGCGCACCGCGAGCCACGCGTTCAGCGCATCGATCGCCTTGCGGCCGACCGGCACCTTGCGCTCCTTGTTGCCCTTGCCGTGCACGGTGACTTCGGCTTCGGCGAGATCGAGCCAGCCGGCCGAGCGGTAGCCGTCGGCCTGCGTGTACACGGCATCGAGCCCGATCAACTCGGCCAGGCGCAGCCCCGACGAATAGAACAGCTCGAGGATCGCGTGGTCGCGGATGCCTTCGGTCGTGCCGGGGACCGGCGCGTCCATCAATGCCGATGCGTCGTCGACCGACAGCGCCTTCGGCAGGGTTTTCGGCCGTTTGGGCGCGCGCACCGCGGCAACCGGGTTCGCGGGCATCTCGATGCGCTGCGCGAGCCAGCGGTAGAACGCGCGCCACGCGGACAGCCGATGCGAGATCGACCGCGCGGACAGCCCGCCCGAATGTGCGCGCGCGACTGCGCCGCGCATGTCGGCGGCCGTCAGCACTTCGAGCGGCCGGCCGGCCGCGAGCTTCTTCAGCTCATCGAGTTCGTGCGTGTACGCGCGCAGCGTGTGTTCCGACAGCTGCCTGACGTGCTTCAGGTTCGACAGGTAGGCGGCGACCGGATCGTCTGTCATCGCGTGCGGCGGATCAGTGCGGCAGCAGGCGCGTGAGCGCGGCGCTGGCGAGCGTCGAGATCTGCGCGAGGAAGTCGGTGGCCATCCCGTCGTGGAAGCGGCGCGGATCGGGCGAGCCGAGCACGAGCAGGCCGAACGCGGGCGCATCGTTGCCGGCGAGCGGCGCGCGCAGCGCGAGCAGCGCGACCGATGCGGCCGAGCCGTCGCCGGCCGGCGCGGCTTCAGCGCCTTCCGCCGCATGCGCGGCCGACGCGGCGACCGCGGGCGCGAGCCACTGCGCGGCCTCGAAGCCCGTGTTCGCGCCGCAGTACGGCGTCGACAGGCCGTTCGTGAAGAGGCGCACTTCCTCGCCGACCTGGCGCGCAAAGTCGGCCTGCGCGTAGGTGTCGGCGACGTCCCACACGCGCAGTGCCGTCTGCGGCACGTCGAACACGTCGGCGATGCCGTCGGCGATCGTGCGCGGCAGCGCGTACGGATCGCGTTCCGCGATCACGCGCGCGGTCCAGCGGCTGAACTTCGCGGACAGGCTGTCGTTCTCGTGGCCGTAGCGCACGAGCTCGGCGAGCCGGCGCTCGAGATGCTTGTTCTTGTCGCGCAGCATCTCCATCTGCCGCTCCTGCAGCGAGATCGCGGCCTTGCCGTGCGGGTTCGCGAGACGGATCGTCGCGAGCAGTTCGGCGTGCTGTGCGAAGAATTCGGGATTGGCGAGCAGGTAGTCGGCGACTTCGCGATCGTTCATGTGGCTGGCGCGTTCAGTTATCAAGGACGTTGCAGGGTCAGGCGTTCAGGTCGATCTCGCCTTCGAACACGGTCGCGGCGGGGCCGGCCATCATCAGCGCGGCGGTTTCGTCGCGCGCGCCGTCCCAGCCGATCGTCAGCGTGCCGCCGTGCGTGTGCACGGTCACGGGCGAATCGAGCAGGCCGCGCCGAATACCGGCCGCCACCGCCGCGCACGCGCCCGTGCCGCACGCGAGCGTCTCGCCCGCGCCGCGTTCGTACACGCGCAGCTTCACTTCGTTGCGCGACACGATCTGCATGAAGCCGGCGTTCACGCGCTGCGGGAAGCGCGCATGGTGCTCGATCAGCGGGCCTTCTTCCAGCACGGGATACGCTTCGGCATCGTCGACGATCTGCACCGCGTGCGGATTGCCCATCGACACCGTCGAGATCCAGCGCGTCGCGCCGCCGACGTCGAGCGGCCACAGCGTGTCGCGGCCTTCGGTGCGGCCGTCGAGACCCGAAGCGCCTGGACCGGCCGTATCGAACGGCACCTGCGCCGGCGCGAACACGGGCGCACCCATGTCGACGACGACCTCGCCGTTGTCCTGCAGCGTCAGCGTGATCAGGCCCTTCATGACCTGCACGCGCACGCTGCGCTTGTCGGTCAGGCCGCGATCGCTGACGAACTTCACGAAGCAGCGTGCGCCGTTGCCGCAGTGTTCGACTTCGCCGCCGTCGCAATTGAAGATCCGGTACTTGAAATCCGCGCCGTCGACGGTCGGTTTTTCGACGAGCAGCAACTGGTCGGCGCCGATGCCGAAGTGCCGGCTGGTGAGCGCGCGCACCTGCGCCTCGGTAAGCAGCGGCAACGCGCGCGAATAGCCGTCGAGCACGACAAAGTCGTTGCCCGCGCCGTGCATCTTGGTGAACGAGAGTTTCACTGGGTCCGGAATTCCATGGCGAACAAGGCGGTCGGCACGATGCGAACGGCCCGCCGTCACGCCGGGCGGCCTCGTTCGTCGTGCTGATCTCAACCGCAAATGATACATGCAGCCGACAGGGGCGTCCTGCGCGGGCGGGCGTTTCGCGTCGTCGGCGAAGGCGGAACGGGCGGCATCTGTCGATCGGTCGACTGGTCGCGTCCGCAGCGAGGGGACAAATTCACGCTGTGTGGCGGGCGTTGTCGCGGCAGAGGCGAGGCCGGCGTTGCGTGCCCGACGCGCGGCGAAAGGACTGGACACCCCGGACGCACGATTTCGTACGGGTCAAATTGACAGGGTAATCGCGCGATTCGTATAGTGTGGCTATACGCATACAGGCCATGCTGTCGACATCGCGACTCGAGCGCGGGAGGTCCATGATCAAGTCATGGCAGCACAAGGGACTGGAAGCGTTTTTCATGAACGGGAGCAAGGCGGGCATCGTGCCGGACCACGCTCCAAGGCTGCGGCGCTTGCTTGCCCGTCTCGACGTGTCGAGCCGACCGCTCGACATGAACGTGCCGGGCTGGCGCCTCCACAGCCTTGCCGGCGGGCTGGACGGTTACTACTCGGTGAGCGTGAGCAGCAACTGGCGCCTGACGTTCCGATTCGATGGCCCCGATGTCGTCCTGGTCAATTACCAGGACTATCACTGAGATGATTCAAGCCATGACACGCCTCTTCAATCCGCCCCATCCGGGCGAAGCGCTGCGCGATGACGTGCTGCCGGCGCTCGGTCTGACCGTCACCGAAGCCGCCGCGCAGCTCGGCGTGACGCGCGCGGCGCTGTCGCGCATCCTGCACGGCCATGCCGGTATCTCGCCGGAAATGGCGCTGCGCCTCGAAGCGTGGCTCGGCGAGGAAAACGGGGGAAGGGCGGATCTGTGGCTCGCGCAGCAGTCGGCCTACGATCTGTGGCAGGCGCGCGCGAAAGGCGCGCCGAAGGTGGCGAGGGCGCAGGCGCGCACCTGACGGCGCGCCCGCGGCTTTCGCCCCGGCAGGGTCAGTACAGGCTCGGTTCGCCGGGCGGGCGCGTCTTGAAGCGCTTGTGGACCCAGTAGTACTGCTCGGGCATCAGCGGAATCTGTTCCTCGAGGAATTGGTTCATCCGTCGCGCGTCGAGATCGTCGTCGCCGGTCGGGTAGTTGGCCCACGGCTTGAAGACCTTCAGCCGGTAACCCTTGTAGTTCGGTAGCACCTCGCCGATAAAGGGCAGAACCTGCGCGTGGCCGGTCTTGGCGAACCGGCCGACCGCCGTCAGCGTGCAGGCCGGTACGCCGAAAAAGGGCACGAACGTCGAGTTGCGCAGCCCGTAGTCCATGTCGGCGCCCAGCATCACCGGCTTGCGGTCGCGCAGCCAGCGCAGCACGGTACGCGCGCTGTCCGCCCGGCTCGCCAGCTCCGCACCGAAGCGGCTGCGGCCGGCTTTGGCCGCGGCTTCGATTTCCGGGTTCTTCATCGGCGTGTAGAGCGAGCCGCACGTGCGGCCGAGTGCGAGATTGATCGCCATCGAGCCGGCCTCGATGCCGACGAAATGGAAACCGAGCAAGAGGGTCGGCGGCATGTCCGGATCGCTGAGGTCGACCTCGCTCTCGACCGTAAACAGCTTGCGGTAGGCCTGTTCCGACGCGAACCACTGGTAGCTGCGCTCGACGTAGCTGCGGATCGCGTGGCGGAAATGCAGGCCGGCCACTTCCTCGCGCCGCTCGTCGCTCCAGTCCGGGAAGCAGAGTTTCAGATTGGTATGTACGATGCGCTTTCGCCCGCTGGGGATCTGGTACAGCAGCCAGCCGAGACCGTCGCCGAGCCGTGCGGTCAGGCCGTACGGCAACCGGGCGAGCAGTTTCAGGAAGCCGATGGCGAGGTGCGTGCCGAGGCGGCCTAGCATGCGAAACCTCCGTGGGGCCGGCTGACCGGCGCGTTGCGAACGGGGGAGTAAGACGGTGGAAGATGCAGCACGAGCGGCACTCTGTGACAATTCAGGAAAGCCGCTATAATACGGTCTTCGCCGAGTTAACTGACAACTTGCGGGGCGAAGCCGGACGGTGCGATACGCGCTGCCCGGTACTGGTAATCCGCTAAAGCGTCGCCGCTTCAGGCCCCACGAAGCTGGCTACGTGAAACCAACCGTAACCAAACAGGAGCTTGAAAAAGTGGCAAACGATTATCTCTTCACGTCCGAATCCGTCTCCGAAGGCCATCCGGACAAAGTCGCGGACCAAATCTCGGACGCGATTCTCGACGCCATCCTCGAGCAGGACAAATATTCGCGCGTTGCGGCGGAAACGCTGTGCAACACGGGTCTCGTCGTTCTGGCCGGTGAAATCACCACGACGGCCAACATCGACTACATCCAGATCGCGCGCGACACGATCAAGCGCATCGGCTACGACAACACCGAGTACGGCATCGACTACAAGGGTTGCGCGGTGCTCGTCGCGTACGACAAGCAGTCGCCGGACATCGCCCAGGGCGTCGATCGTGCACACGACGACAACCTCGACCAGGGCGCGGGCGACCAGGGCCTGATGTTCGGTTACGCGTGCGACGAAACGCCGGAACTGATGCCGCTGCCGATCTACCTGTCGCACCGTCTCGTCGAGCGCCAGGCCAGCCTGCGCCGCGACGGCCGCCTGCAATGGCTGCGCCCGGACGCGAAGTCGCAGGTGACGGTTCGCTATGTCGACGGCAAGCCGCATTCGATCGACACCGTCGTGCTGTCGACGCAGCACGCACCGGAGATCGAACTGCCCGCGCTGCGCGAAGCCGTGATCGAGGAAATCATCAAGCCGACGCTGCCGGCCGACCTGATCAAGGGCGACATCAAGTTCCTCGTGAACCCGACCGGCCGGTTCGTGATCGGCGGCCCGCAGGGCGATTGCGGCCTGACCGGCCGCAAGATCATCGTCGACACGTACGGCGGTGCCGCACCGCACGGCGGCGGCGCGTTCTCGGGCAAGGATCCGTCGAAGGTCGACCGTTCGGCTGCATATGCAGGCCGCTACGTCGCGAAGAACATCGTCGCCGCCGGCCTCGCGTCGCGTGCGCTGATCCAGGTGTCGTACGCGATCGGCGTCGCGGAGCCGACTTCGGTGATGGTCAACACGTTCGGCACGGGCCGCGTGTCGGATGCGGTGATCACGAAGCTCGTGCGCGAGCATTTCGACCTGCGTCCGAAGGGCATCATCAAGATGCTCGACCTGCTGCGCCCGATTTACGAGAAGACCGCTGCTTACGGCCACTTCGGCCGCGAAGAGCCGGAATTCTCGTGGGAAGCGACCGACAAGGCGCTCGCACTGGCCGAAGCGGCCGGCGTGGAGCCGACGGCACGCGTCGCGTAAGCGTCGTTCGCCTGAAATGAAAAACCCCGCCATTGGCGGGGTTTTTTTATGGGTTTCGATCGCCGGCGCAACGGCGGCGATCATGGCGGGCGGTGCCCGCCGGCGCGATTTCAGCGCGCGCCGAACCCGAACCCGAACCAGCCGTTGCTGGCCGCGAGGCGGCGCGGGCGGTTGACGCGGCGCTGCGGGCCGAGCGCACGGCGCAGCGCAAGCGCGCGCATCGACGACGGCTTCTGCAGCAGCGAGCGCAGGCCGGCACGGCGGGCGAACGCCTGCGTGCTCACCATCGAGAAAAACGCGTGGAACCACGCACGGATGCCGTCCAGCCGGCTGTGTGCGTGAGTATGCTCGGCCAGTGCCTGCGTGCGTGCGCGGTGATGGCGCAGCGAGCGGGCAGGAGCGGACGGCACGACGCGCTTCGCAGCGTGGCTGAATCGGGAAGTCAGACGGAATGGCATGTGAACGATGCTTCGCTTGTATGGGTGGCGCCCTTGAAGAGCGCACTGGTATGAACGGCCTCGGATGGCGCAACGGATCTTATCGAAAGTCGCTGCGTGCCGCGCCCGCCAGAACTGACAGGCCGCGTCAGGCTACAGGGGATTCATGACGGGCAAAAGTCGCGATAAACCCTTGTGCCACAAGGCGTGTGCCGCATACCGCCTGTCGGTGAGGCCACCGCCGCGCCGCACAGTTCCCTTGACCCGGATCAAATCGGCGATTGGCATGCCCCTGCGCACGACAATGGCGCTGTTCGCCGCATCCGGCGCCGATTTACAATCGTCACATTCACACAATAAACGTCTGGCATCCCATGTCGTCTCCATTGCAGTCGGAATCGATCCGCGCGCAAGTCGCGGAATTGCGCGAACGCGGCTTCGTCGTCGCGCGTGGCCTCGTCGGTGAGCAACAGTGCGCGGCGCTCAAGCAGATCGCGGAGCGCCAGTTGCGGGAGGCCGCCGAGCCGATCGAGTTCGAGGCGGACCTGCGCTACCCGGGCGCACCCGAGTCGAAGCATGCGCCGGGCGGGCACACGGTGCGGCGGCTGCTCGATGCGTACACGCGCGATCCGGCATTCGCCGAGCGCGCAATCGCACCCGAAATCGGCGCGTGGATGCGCGAGTATTTCGGTGAAGAGCCCGTGCTGTCGCGCGCGCATCACAACTGCATGATGACGAAGCATCCCGCGTACGGCAGCCTGACCGGCTGGCATCGCGATTTCCGCTACTGGTCGTTCGAGCGGCCTGACATGGTGTCGGTGTGGCTCGCGCTCGGGCCGGAAACGAACGAGAACGGCGCATTGTGGCTCGTGCCGGGTTCGCATACGGCCGAATTCGGGCCGGAAGCGTTCGACGATGCGAAGTTCTTCCGCGGCGACCTGCCGGAGAACCGGAAGATGATCGATGCGGCGACGTGCCCGCCGCTCCAGACGGGCGACGTCGTGTTCTTCCACAGCAACACGCTGCATTCGGCCGGGCAGAACCGTTCCGACCAGGTGAAGTTCTCGCTCGTGTACACCTACCATGGCGCGAGCAACCGGCCGGTGCCGGGTACGCGCTCGGCGGCGAAGCCGGAAGTGCAGTTCTAGGCGCGGATCGGACGGCCGGCGAGGCCGTCGCGATCGCGAGATGCGACACTGCGCATCGCGGGCGAATGGAGCAACGGGCGGCCTGGCCGCCCGTTTCGTTTTGCACGGCCCGATCGGGTGACGCGGGCCGTTCGCGCGTCGCGCGGTTGTGCGATCAGCGCTTGCTGCCCGGCATCGCGAGGCCGATCAGGCCGATGAACGAGGCGACGGCGCCGCCGACGATCAGCAGGATCGTCTTCGTCGCGGGCGAGCCGGTGAAGAAGCGCGACATGTCGTCGTTGATCGAATGGAACGACTGTCCGCCGAAATACAGCAGCACGACGCCGCCGACGAGCAGCGCAACCGAGATGACCCGGGACATACCAACCTCGCTGTAACGGTGATTCGAGACGCCGCAGTGTAGGCGACCACCGCGGTCGCGTCCATTGCCGTGCGCGCATCGGTCGCCTTCGCTACCATAGCCGTCATGCGTTTTCTTCGCCGCCGTCGCGCCCTGGGTGCGGCCGGCGCGCGCCCCTCCCTCCGACGTCCCGACGGAAATACTCATGGCCTACGAAGCAGCTTCCGAACGTTATGCCGACATGCAATACCGCACCTGCGGCAAATCCGGGCTCAAACTGCCCGCCCTGTCGCTCGGCCTGTGGCACAACTTCGGCGACTCGACGCCGATCTCGACGCAGCGCGAGATCCTGCGCACCGCGTTCGACCTCGGCATCAACCACTTCGATCTCGCGAACAACTACGGGCCGCCGTACGGCAGCGCCGAAACCAACTTCGGCCGGCTGCTGAAGGAGGATTTCCGGCCGTATCGCGACGAGCTGCTGATCTCGACGAAGGCCGGCTGGGACATGTGGCCGGGGCCGTACGGCAGCGGCGGTGGGTCGCGCAAGTACGTGCTCGCGAGCCTCGACCAGAGCCTGCAGCGGATGGGGCTCGACTACGTCGACATCTTCTATTCGCACCGCTTCGACGCGCACACGCCGCTCGAGGAAACGGCGGGCGCGCTCGCGTCGGCCGTGCAGCAGGGCAAGGCGCTCTACATCGGCATTTCGTCGTATTCGGCGGCGAAGACGCGCGAGATGGCCGAGCTGCTCGCGCAGTACCGGGTGCCGCTGCTGATCCACCAGCCTTCGTACAACATGCTGAACCGCTGGATCGAGAGCGAACTGCTCGGCACGCTCGACGACGTCGGCACGGGCAGCATCGCCTTTACGCCGCTCGCGCAGGGGCTGCTCACGTCGAAGTACCTGAATGGCGTGCCGGCCGACGCGCGCGTGAACAAGCCGGGCGGCGGCTCGCTGAAGCAGGACCACCTGAGCGCGGACAACCTCGAGCATGTGCGCAAGCTCAACGCGATCGCCGAACGGCGCGGGCAGAGCCTCGCGCAGATGGCGCTTGCGTGGGTACTGCGCAACGGCCGCGTAACGTCCGCGCTGATCGGCGCGAGCCGGGCGGAGCAGGTGCGTGAAAACGTCGGCGCGCTGAAGAACCTCGAATTCTCGGCGGAGGAACTCGCGGAGATCGATCGTCACGCGACGGAAGGCGGCATCAATCTTTGGGAAAAGCCGTCCACCGATCAGGCCATCTGACCGGCAGGCAATACGGCATGCGAAACATCGCGTGCGGTATTGCAGACAGCCCGACGCATCGCTGCGGTGCAGCGATGCGCGTCAGGCAACGGGGTACGCTAGCTCGCGTTAGAGCAGCGCAGGCAGGCCTTCGACCAGCAATACCGCGACGCCGACGCCGAGGATGACGCCCAGCACACGCAGCAAGTTGTGGCGGAATTCGGTTGCGCACGGCACCGCGCCGAGAAATAGCGCTCCGGCCAGCGCCATCGGAATCAACAGGATGAAGTCGCCGATCGTGAAATAGGTGGTCATGCGTGTCTCCAGTGTCGGCCGGAGGGCGCTTCAGCGCTTACTCCAGATCCATGCCGGGTGTTTCTAGTCTTGGTCCGACCCGATTGCGAGCAGGGCGGTCAATTCGAGTATAGGCAACCGGCAGCGCTTTTCGCTATCCGAACCATTAAAAATCAGCGGAAAGCCCGGCGAATCGCGCACCTTTCCTGCAAGCAAGACGAACGCCTTGCACGTATCTTTCCCGTTCCTTTCGATATTTGCGGAATTGTCGTATGCGTCCGATGCGGGCCGCCGCACCCGCGGGCGCGGCGGCCTGTCCGCTTACGCGCGGTCGGGTTGCACGCGGGTGGCCGGCGCGCGGAACACGAGCGCGAGCCCCGCGATGATCGCGCCCATGCCGGCGAGCGCGAGCGGCTCGGGCCGGTTGCCGAGCCAGACGGCATCCATCAGCGTGGTGACGACGGGCACGAGATAGAACAGGCTCGTTACGTTGACGAGATCGCCGCGCTGCATCAGCCGGTAGAACAGCAGTTGCGCGATCACCGAAATCACGATGCCGAGCCACAGGAGCGGTACGACGAACGCCCAGCTCATGTCGAACGACACCGGCCGGAACGGCACGATCGTTACGCACAGCGCGAGGCCGATCGCATTCTGCAGCGGCAGCACGTCGACGGGTGCCGCGCGTACGCGTTTTTGCAGCAGCGAGCCGGCGGTCAGCGCGACGAGCGCCGTGAGCGCGCACGCAATGCCCGTGGCCGACAGGCCGACGCCACCCACGCCGCGCCACACGACGAGCGCGAGGCCGGCCAGCGACAGCGCGAGTCCCGCGACGCGCACGGGCTGCCAGCGCCGCTCGACGATCGCGAGCGTGAGGATCGGCTGCACGCCGAGGATCGTCGCGAGCACGCCCGGCGCGATCCCGCGCTCGAGCGCGAGCAGATAGAAGATCGAATAGCCGCCCATCATCAGCAAGCCGGTCAGCGCGGCCATGCGCCGTTCACCGCGCGGCGGCAGCCAGCGTCTGCGCATGAAGGCCAGCGCGAGCAGCACGAGCGAGGCGAGCGCGAAACGCGCGGTGAGAAAGACGAACGCGGATGCGTGACGCAGACCGAGTTCAGCGAAGATCGCGCCGCTGCTCCACAGCAGCACGAAGAGCGACGTCGCACCATGCGCGGCAAGCGCGCGTTTGAACGAAACCATGTGAATCCACCTGTCGAACGGATCGGAACGTTCCATCCGCACGCGCAGCAGCGAACCGTGCGTCACGACGCACGAACGGCAACTGACGGCGAAGGGAAGACGAAACGGAAACCGGCTGGTCAGCCGGCGCGTGCCGCCGGAGGGGGCGGCGCGGCGCCGACGAGCGGCGGTGCGACAGGAGGCGGGAGAACCGACGGATGCGCGCACGCCTGCGGCCGCGAGTCGAACTGCGGCCGGGATTTTGCGAGAGCGGACGTGAGCGGATGCATCGTGTCGGAATGCGGTTGAACGCGAACGAGTGTCAAAGGTAACGCAAGGCCGGCATCCCGTGCAACTGGCGTCGGCTTCGCGTGGCGCACGCCCGTTGCGTCAATCGCGTGCGCGCCGCGGCGCCGGGCGGATTCGGCGGGCAGTCACATTCGACAGGGTATGATGGGGGCAACCGCGCATGCAAGCGCACGCGCGGCGCAGTGGTTGATTGGAGACATTCGACGAATTCGCGGCACATCGCCTGCTTCTTCTTCTTTTCGCGCTTCGATAAACCGTGAACAATGGGATTACGCGCAACGCTCCGGTGAGAGCGGCGCGGATCGTGCATTTGCCGGCTCGTCAGCGGGCCGGGTTTCAAGATTCAAGAGTGGGGAACCATCATGCATGTCGGGTCGATTGTCTGCACTACCCATATCGCGGTGCCGAAGGGCGCGCGCGGCATCGTCCAGCGCGTCCTGGGCGACATGGCCATGGTGACCTGGTACGCGGGCGTACCGGGCGAGTCGAAGGAACTCAACACCGAGCCGTTCTTTCTCGAGGATCTGATCGACACCGGCGAATCCGTGCTGCCGGCCGGCGCGGCGCTTCACTGAGCACGCGCGTCGCACCGGACGCTCGTCTTTCGACCCGGCTGGCGGCACAATGCGGGGCATGACAGACGCTACTTCCGCTCCCGCTTCTCCCGCCGGCCCGCCGTTCGCCGGGCTCACGCCCGAGTGCGTGCTCGATGCGCTCGACAGCGTGCTGATGCCGGCCGGCCAGCGCACCGACGGGCGCCTGCTCGCTCTCAACAGCTACGAAAATCGCGTCTACCAGGTCGGCATCGAAGACGGCCCGCCGGTCGTCGCGAAGTTCTACCGCCCGGCGCGCTGGTCGGACGACGCGATCCTCGAAGAGCACGCGTTCGTCGCCGAACTCGCCGCGCGCGAGATTCCGGCGGTGCCCGCGCGCACGCTCGACGGCCGCACGCTGCACGCGTTCGACGGTTTCCGCTTCTCGATCTTCGAGCGGCGCGGCGGCCGCGCACCCGATCTCGATCGCAGCGACACGCTCGAATGGCTCGGCCGCTTCATCGGCCGGATCCATGCGGTCGGCGCGACGCAGCCGTATGTCGCGCGTCCGGTGCTCGACATCGGCACGTTCGGCTACGAGCCGCGCGACTACCTGCTCGCGCACGATTTCATTCCGGATGACGTGCGGCCCGCGTACGCGACGGCCGTCGCGCTCGCGCTCGAAGGCGTCGAGGCCGCGTTCGAACGTGCCGGCGAGATCCGGCTGCTGCGCACGCACGGCGACTGTCATCCGAGCAACGTGCTGTGGACCGATGCCGGCCCGCATTTCGTCGACTTCGACGACAGCCGGATGGCGCCCGCGATTCAGGATCTGTGGCTGCTGCTGCCGGGCGATCGCGAAGGCGCGTCGCGCGCGCTGGCGGACCTGCTGGCCGGCTATGAGGATTTCTGCGAATTCGAGCCGCGCGAGCTGCATCTCGTCGAAGCGCTGCGCACGCTGCGGCTGATCCACTACGCGGCATGGCTCGCGCGGCGCTGGAACGATCCTGCGTTTCCGGCCGCGTTTCCGTGGTTCAACACGCATCGTTACTGGGAAGCGCGCGTGCTCGAACTGCGCGAGCAGATCGGCGCGATGCAGGAAGGGCCGCTCTGGCCCGTGTGACGGCGCGCGCGGCACCTGCGCCGCGCGGCGGACTTGCGCGGGCCGCGGCGCGATGCGCGCGGCCCGTTCCGATCAGAACTTCAGCATCAGCTTGATCACTGCGGCGAAGCGCTTGCCGTACGGCGGTGCGATCAGGGCGCGCGTGTTCAGCCGCGCCTGCGTGAGCACGGGCTTCATCTTCGAGAACGTCACGAAGCCGTCGTAGCCGTGATACGCACCCATGCCGCTCGCACCGACACCGCCGAACGGCAGGCTGCCGCATGCGATGTGCATCAGTGCTTCGTTGATCGTCACACCGCCCGAGATCGTTTCGTGCATCACGCGGTCGATCGTGCCGCCATCCTCGTCGAACAGGTAGAGCGCGAGCGGACGCGGGCGCGCATTCACGTACGCAATCGCCTCGTCGAGCCGCTCGTACGGCACGAGCGGCAGCAGCGGCCCGAAGATTTCCTCCTGCATCAGTTGCGACGCGGCCGGCACCTGCGTGACCGCGCACGGCACGAAGCGGCGCGACGTGGGATCGGACGGTGCGTCGGACAGCGGATGCAGTTGCGCGCCGGCGGCCTGCGCGTCGCTCGCGAGCTGCTGCAGCCGCGCGTAATGGCGCGGCGACACGATCGTCGTGTAGTCGCCGTTGGCCGACAGGTCGGGATACATCTTCGCGAACCGGGCCCGCGCGCGCTCGATGAATGCGGCTTCCATCCCGCGCGGCAGCAGCACGTAGTCGGGCGCGATGCAGGTCTGGCCCGCGTTCAGCGTCTTGCCTGCGACGATCGCGTCGACGGCCGCATCGAAGCGCGCGTTCGGGCCGACGATCGCCGGCGACTTGCCGCCGAGTTCGAGCGTGACGGGCGTGAGGTTGTCGGCGGCAGCGCGCATCACGTGGCGGCCGACGTGCGTCGAGCCGGTGAACAGCAGGTGGTCGAACGGCAGTGCGCTGAACGCGGCGCCGACCTCCGCATCGCCGTTCACGACCGCGACGTGGTCGCGCGTGAAGGTCTTGGCGATCAGTTGCTCGAACAGCGCGGACGTACGCGGCGTCAGTTCGGACATCTTGATGATCGCGCGGTTGCCGGCGGCGAGCGCGCAGATCAGCGGGCCGGCCGCGAGCAGCACCGGGTAGTTCCACGGCACGACGATGCCGACCACGCCGAGCGGCTGCGGGATCACCTTCGCGCGCGCCGGGCGCAGCCACTTGTTCATCGGCTTGCGGATCGGTTTCATCCAGCGCTTGCCGTGCTTGAGCGCGTCGTCGATTTCTTCCTTCGCCATCCAGATTTCCGACAGCAGCACTTCCTGCTTCGAGCGATGACCGAAATCGGCGCTGATCGCTTCGGCGAGCGCATCCGCATGGTCGATCAGCATCATGCGCAGCGCACGCAGGTGCTGCACGCGGGTCTCCCATGCCGGGTAGGGCGCGCGCAGGTAGGCCGCGCGCTGGTCGCGCAGCAGCGACGTCAGCGCATCGGCCGACGGCAGTGCTTGCGGGGCCAGTTCGGGCAGGTCGTTCTTCATGTCGTCTCCTCCAGTTGGGCCTGGCTTGTCGGCCGGCCGTCACGCCGCACGCGAGCGCTCGGCGAGCGCGGCGGCGCGGATCGGGATGATGCGCGTCGCGCGGCGCGGGGCCGGATGCGACGGGTGTTCGAAAACCGGTTGCAGCGTGCGGCGAGCGTCGCATCCGCGCGACGGTTTCAGCATGCGAACGTCGTGCCGCACGGCATGCGCGCACGGCCTGATGCCGTGACGACCGGGCACGCGACGCCACCGTGCGACCGCGTGCCGATGCGCGGAAGCAGGGCGGCACGACGTGCATGCCAATTCGTGTCGCAGTGCATCCTGTTGCTGCGGCGGAAAGCCGTCCAAACGGTCGGCGACGACGTGTGCCGTTCGATTTCGATCGGCTGCGCGCATGACGCCGATCGTCCTCGCGCCGGCAGCCGTTTGAAATGAAATGCGGGCCGCACGCGTCGTATCCGGACAACCCGGTCGCCACGCGGCCTGCAGAACCTGGCGCTGCATCGTCGTCTCTCCCGTTTCGCGACGGATCGGCTTCTCGTGGCCGGCGCGTCGCGCGAAGCGAATCAATACATCTTAAATTTAGTTCACGCGGGCGTTTAGAGGAATCGCTCTTGAATCGGCGCGCCGCGCGCGCGACGCGTCATTCCACAATGCCCGAACACTAGGGTCTGTTTACATATGGAACGCGCATGCGTTGCCCCGAGAAGGGCCGCTCGCGAGGCGCGCGACGCCGCGAATACTGACGTATTCGCAAGGAGCGCAACGTGGCGAGCGGCCCTTCTCGGGGCAACCCCAAATTAAAGAGTTCATGTCACGGGAATGCCCGAAATCGCCCGTATGGCGGCGTCGCTCGTCGCTTGTTTGGCTCGGCCAAACGGCGCTCCTCACTTCTTGCCCTACGAGCGATTTCGGGCATTCGCATGTGCGTTCCATATGTAAACAGACCCTATAAGAGGGGACGCGGTCGCGCGGCGGTGCCGGGCGCCTTCCATGACACGACGGAGACGTGACATGCAATACGACTACATCATCGTCGGCGGCGGTTCGGGCGGATCGAGCCTGGCAGGCCGTCTCGCCGATGCCTGTCCCGACGCGACGATCGCGCTGATCGAGGCCGGGTCGCATACGGAGCGCAACCTGCTCGTCAACATGCCGGTCGGCATCGCGGCGCTGGTGCCGTTCAAGCTCGGCACGAACTACGGTTACGAAACGGTGCCGCAGCCGGGCCTCGGCGGGCGGCGCGGTTATCAGCCGCGCGGGCGCGGGATGGGCGGCTCGAGCGCGATCAACGCGATGATCTATACGCGCGGCCACCCGGGCGATTACGACGAATGGGCGCAGCTCGGCGCGACGGGCTGGGGCTGGCAGGACGTGCTGCCGTATTTCCGCCGCGCGGAAGGCAACGCGCGCGGCGCCGACGCGTGGCACGGCGCGGACGGCCCGCTGTCGGTGTCGGATCTGCGCTTTCGCAATCCGTTCTCCGAACGATTCATCCAGGCCGCGCACGCAGCCGGCTATCCGCTGAACGACGATTTCAACGGCGCGACGCAGGAAGGCGTCGGCTTCTATCAGGTCACCCACCGCGACGGCTCGCGCTGCAGCGTCGCGCGTGCCTATATCTACGGCCGCAACCGGTCGAACCTGCACGTGATCACCGACGCGACGGTGCTGCGCGTCGCGTTCGACGGCAAGCGCGCGGTCGGCGTCGAGCTGTCGCGCAACGGACGCGTCGAGACGCTCGGCGCGCGCGCGGAAGTGATCCTGTCGGCCGGTGCGTTCAATTCGCCGCAACTGCTGATGTGTTCGGGGATCGGCCCGGCGGAGCAATTGCGCCGGCACGGGATCGCGGTCGTGCAGGATGCGCCGGACGTCGGCACGAACCTGATCGACCATATCGACTTCATCATCAACACGCGCGTGAATTCGTCGGAGCTGGTCGGCGTGTGCCTGCGCGGGATCGCGAAGATGACGCCCGCGCTCGCGCGCTATTTCTCGAGCCGCACAGGGATGATGACGAGCAACGTCGCGGAGGCCGGCGGCTTCATCAAGAGCGATCCGTCGCTCGAGCGTCCCGACCTGCAACTGCATTTTTGCACGGCGCTCGTCGACGACCACAATCGCAAGATGCACTGGGGCTTCGGCTATTCGCTGCACGTCTGCGCGCTGCGGCCGTTCAGCCGCGGCACGGTGGCGCTCGCGAGCGGCGATGCGCGCGACGCGCCGCTGATCGATCCGCGCTTCTTCAGCGATGCGCGCGATCTCGACCTGCTCGTGCGCGGCACGCAGGCGATGCGCCGGATCCTGTCGCAGACGCCGCTCGCGTCGCAGGGCGGGCGCGAGCTGTACACGCGGGCGGACCAGAGCGAAGCCGAGTTGCGCGCGACGATCGTCGCGCATGCCGACACGATCTATCACCCGGTCGGCACGTGCCGGATGGGCGCCGATGCGCGCGCGGTCGTCGATCCGCAATTGCGCGTGCGTGGCGTCGAAGGATTGCGCGTGGTGGATGCGTCGGTGATGCCGACGCTGGTCGGCGGGAACACGAATGCGCCGTCGGTGATGATCGGCGAACGCGCGGCGGACTTCATCGTCGCGGCGCGCAAGGGCGGTGTGCCGAGCGGCGCGGCAGCCGCGGCGGTGCACGGCCGCTGAGCGGCGCGCACCGGGCGGCAATCATGCTCAGGCGAACGTATCGACGAGGCCGGCGCGGCTCACGCTCGTGGCGGCCGGTGCGGATTGCGCAGCGTCGGCCGGTGCATCGACGGCTGACGATCCGGCGTTCCCGCGTCGCGGCGACTGGCCGTGGGCGAAGGTCTGTTGCGGGTTCTGCTGCTGCGATGCGAAGCCACCGTCGCTGACGGTCGCGCTGCCGAGCCCGAGCCCGCCCGCTTCCATCGCTTCGCGCAACTTGGGCAGCGCGGCTTCGACCGCGTCGCGCACCTGCGCGTGCTGCGACACGAACAGCGCGTGTGCGTGGTTGTCCGCGACGCGCAGCACGACCTGCAGCGGACCGAGATCGGGCGGATTGAGCGTTAGCTCGGCGCTCTGCTGGTGCGCGTTCGACAGGAACACGACCTTCTGGCTCAACGCGTCCGTCCAGTCGGGCGTGCCGACGTGCGGAGCGAGCATGTGCGCGTTGGCGGCGGCGATCGCGCTCGCGGCCGGCGACAGCTGCAGGTTGGCCTGCGCCGCGGCCGCAGCCGTTGCGCCGGCCGCGAGCGTCGCGCTGGCGGCCGGATCCGTCGCGTCGCTGGCTGCCGCGAGCGCGTGCTGTGCGCCGGACTGCGCGTTCGCGGCGGCCTGCAGCGACTGCGCGGTGGCCTGCGTCGGCGTCTGCTGGGTGGCGGGTGCGCCTTTCGCGTCGGCGAGCGTGCGGTCGAAGGTCGGCACCTTCGGCGTGAGTGGTGCGGCGGCGGCGCCGGTCGATGCGGTCGACGCCGGTGCCGAAGTCGCGGCCGACGCCGTCGTGCCGGTCGCGGGCATCGCGATCGCACCCGAGCCGCCCGTCAGCTTGGCGAGCGCCGCCTGCAGCGCATCGTGGCCCGACGCTGGCGCGTCCGGCTGGGCGGCAGCATCCTTGGCTGCGTGATCCGCAAGCGTCGCCGTGGCGTCGGGCTGGCCGGCCACGGTCGTCTTTTGCGCCGTGCCAGCGGCAACGGCGGCGGCAGCGGCGGTAGCGGCATCGGCCGGCGTCGCGTTGTCCGGGCGCGCCTGCAGTTGCGCCTGCACGGCCGCGGCGGCGGCGAGCGCGGCCGCGTCGGGGCTGGGGTTCGGGTTGGCAGCGACGTTCGTGTCGTCGTCCGACGAATCGTCGTCGGTGGCGGACGGCTTCGCGCCGGCGGCCGGCGTCGACGAAGCCTGTTTCGTCGATGCATCGCGTGTGCCGGAAATCGTCGCGTCGTGACGCGTGACGACGCTTTGCTTCAGCGTCTGCGCGAACGGTACGGCGGCCGTGGCAGTCGACGCGGACGCGGCGTCGTTGCCGGTGGCGGTGCCGGACGAATTCGAGCCGCGGGCGGCCTTGAGTGCGGCGCCGGCGGTGTCGATCAGCGCGCCGAGCAGGGGCAGGGGAGGCATGGCGTTCTCTCGTTCGAATGCGGTGGTCGGTTACGACGAGCGGGCCGCGTCGGCCCGCATGCGCAGGATTTTCGCGGCATGTTCGTCGGAGTCGCGCTGTTCGCGCCGCGCGTCGCGTTGCGCTTCCTGCGCGACGCCGCGCGCCTGCAGGATTTCATACGAGCCGACGGTGCGTTTCTTCTGTTGCCAGTTCGGGCGTGCCTCGTCGATGCGGACTTCGGCAGCGGCCAGCACGTTGCGCTGTTGCGCGATCGCGGTGTCGAGCGTGTCGATGAACGCCTGGAAATTGCGCCAGTTGCCGGCCGGCATCCCGTGCTGCGCGGATTGCGCGAAGCGCGCGTGATATTCGTCGCGATAGCGCAGCAGCGCGTCGAGCTGCTCGGCGGCCGAGCTGCGGTCGCGTTGCGCGGTGCCGAGCTGCTTCGCGGCGGTGTCGAGGTCTTCCTGCGCGCGGTCGAGCAGCAACTGCAGGGGAAAGCCGTGAGCCATCTGGATCAGCCTCCGTAAGCGTCGAACAGCGCATCGAGCGCGGTAAGGCTCGATGCGAACGGCGCGCATTCGCGAAAGCCCTGCTGCAGGAATGCCTCGATGCGCGGGTAGAGCGCGATCGCGCGGTCGAGCTGCGCGTCGCGGCCGGGGGCGTAGGCGCCGACCGCGATCAGGTCGCGATTGCGCTGGTAGCGCGACAGCATCTGCTTGAACTGCCGCACGTGGTCGAGATGCGTTTCGTCGATCAGCGCGGTCATCGCGCGGCTGATCGATGCCTCGATGTCGATCGCGGGATAGTGGCCGGCCTCGGCGAGCGCGCGCGACAGCACGATGTGGCCGTCGAGGATCGCGCGCGCCGAATCGGCGATCGGATCCTGCTGGTCGTCGCCTTCGGTCAGCACGGTATAGAACGCGGTGATCGAGCCGCCGCCTTCCGGCCCGTTGCCGGTGCGCTCGACGAGCGCGGGCAGCTTCGCGAACACCGACGGCGGATAGCCTTTCGTCGCGGGCGGCTCGCCGATCGCCAGCGCGATCTCGCGCTGCGCCATCGCATAGCGCGTCAGCGAATCCATCAGCAGCAGCACGTGCTTGCCCTGGTCGCGGAAATACTCGGCGAGCGACGTCGCGTAGGCCGCGCCCTGCATCCGCAGCAGCGGCGACACGTCGGCCGGCGCCGCGACGACGACCGAGCGCGCGAGCCCGTCCTCGCCGAGGATCTGCTCGATGAATTCCTTCACTTCGCGGCCGCGTTCGCCGATCAGCCCGATCACGATCACTTCCGCGCTCGTGTAGCGGGCCATCGTGCCGAGCAGCACCGACTTGCCGACGCCGGAGCCCGCGAACAGGCCCATCCGCTGCCCGCGGCCGACGGTGAGCAGCGCGTTGATCGCGCGCACGCCGACGTCGAGCACGTGGTGGATCGGTTCGCGCTCGAGCGGGTTGATCGACGGCGCCGACAGCGGCGCGTCGACCTTCGACGCGAGCGGGCCGAGGCCGTCGAGCGGGCGGCCCGACGCGTCGACGACGCGCCCGAGCATCTCCCAGCCGACCGGCAGCCGCTTCGCGCCCGCGAGCGGATCGGCGACGAGCGCGCTTTCGAGCGGCCACACGCGCGCGCCGGGCAGCACGCCGGCGACGTCGGTGGTCGGCATCAGGAACAGGCGATCGCCGGCGAAGCCGACGACTTCCGCTTGCGCATGCGGCAGCGTGCTGCCGGGCGGCAGTTCGATCGTGCATTCGGCGCCGACCGACAGGCGCAGCCCGATCGCCTCGAGCACGAGGCCCGCTGCGCGCGTGAGGCGCCCGCACGGCCGCAGCGGCAGCGCGCGGTGGCTGCGTGCAGCGAGCCCGTTCAGGTGCGTGCGCCAGTGCGCGAGATGCGGATTGTGCGGCGCGCGCGGCGCGGCGTCGGCCGCGGCGGCTGCGTGCTGTTTTGCGTCGTGTGCGGTGTCGTACGCGGCGTCGTGCGCAGCGGGGCCGAACGACGCGAGCGCGAGTTCGCGCTCGAGCGGCGTCATCCCGTCGTGCGCGAGCGATTCGGGCGGCCGCGTCACCACGTGCTCACCTTGCCGATCGCCGCGGCGACGCGCTGCCAGCGCGTGGGCAGCGTCGCGTCGACTTCGCCGGTCGCGGCGTGCGCGCGGCAGCCGCCGCGCTCGATCGACGCGTCGGTGCGCACGTTCCAGCCGAGCGTATCGAGATCGTCCTGCAGGTAGGCTTCGACGACGGGCAGGTCGGCCGGATTCACCGCGAGATGCGGCGCGCCGGACAGCGCGGGTTCGGTCGCGAGCACGTCGCGCACGGCCGCGACGAGCGCGGCCGGGTCGTGCTTCACGTGCTGGCGCACGACCTGCTGTGCGATGTCGAGCGCGAGTTGCGCGATGTCGGCCGCGAGATCGTGCTCGGCGGTCGACACGGCCTCGCGGAACGACGCGGCCAGCGCGGCGAGCTGCGCGGCCTGTTCGCGCACATCGGTCTGGCCGGCCTCGAAACCCTGCGCACGGCCCTGCTCGAGACCGGCCTGGTAGCCGAGCGCCTGGCCTTCGACGTGGCCGGCCGCATGGCCTTCGGCGTGCGCGGCGTCGCGCACGCGCTGCAGTT
>NZ_LDWR01000129.1 GCF_001039005.1 Burkholderia cepacia | reverse complement strand
TCGGCGCAATCGACTCGATCAAAGGAATCAGTTGCGTGACATCATTACGGTTTGCGCCAGTCAGGATCGCCGAGATCGGCGTGCCGTGGGCGTCGGTGGCGATGTGGTGTTTGGAACCGAGTCGCGCGCGATCGGTGGGGTTCGGGCCAGTTTTTCGCCCGCCCCAACCGCACGAATCGACGAGGAATCGACCACGACACGGGAGAAGTCGATCTGGTTGGCCGCTCGCAGTTTGGCAAGCAGCAGCGAGTGCAATGCGTCCCACACGCCGGCCTGCTGCCAGTCGCGCAGTCGCCGCCAGCAACTCACGCCCGAACCGCATCCCATCTCCGCGGGAAGATCGCGCCAGCGAATGCCGGTCTTCAGCACAAACAGAATGCCTGTCAGCGCGGCACGATCCGGTACTGGCTTGCGCCCGGGATACATGAATCGACGTGGCTTGGCTGGCGGTAGAAGTGGCTCGATTAATTTCCACAGCTCGTCATCGATGATCGGCTTCCCCATCTCCCTGATCCGGTTGTCACAACGGCTCAGGTTAACAGCTTGCCGGACAAGTTAACAGTACCTACGTCTCTTTTTGAAACCG
>NZ_LDWR01000128.1 GCF_001039005.1 Burkholderia cepacia | reverse complement strand
GAAGAAGATCAAGGACACGGGCATCGTGTCGCTGGGCATTCGCGAATCGTCGGTGCCGTTCTCGTATTCGGACAATCAGCAGAAAAACATCGGCTACTCGAGGGACATCTCGTCGCGCATCATCGACCAGTTGAAGACGGAGTTGAACCTGCCGAACCTCACGGTGAAGGAAATTCCGATCACGTCGCAGAACCGGATTCCGCTGCTGCAGAACGGGACGATCGATTTCGAATGTGGATCGACGACCAACACGCTCGAACGGCAGAAGCAGGCCGCGTTCTCGAACAGCATCTTTCTGTACGGGATCCGCTTCAGCACGCGCAAGGATTCGGGCGTGAAGGACTTCGCGGACCTGGCCGGCAAGACGGTCGCGACGACGGCCGGCACGTCGGACGAGCGCCTGCTGCGCAAGCTCAACGAAGAGAAGGCGATGAACATGACGATCATCAGCGCGAAGGATCACGCCGAAGCGTTCATGAACGTCACGACCGGGCGCGCGGTCGCGTTCGTGATGGACGAGCCGCTGCTGTACGGCGAGATCGCGAAGGATCGCAACCCGGGTGCGTATACGGTGGCGGGCACGCCGCTCGTCCACGAGAACTACGCGTGCATGATGCGCAGGGACGATCCCGCGTTCAAGCATGTCGTCGACGGCGTGATCGCGAAGCTGCAGACGTCGGGCGCGGCCGAGAAACTCTACAACCAGTGGTTCACGCAACCGATTCCGCCGAAGGGCGTGAGCCTCAACTATCCGTTGTCGGCGGAAATGAAGCAGCTGTTCAGGAATCCGACGGACCAGGCGCAGTATTGATGGTGTACTGATCGCGGTATCGCGACGAAAAACCGCCGGCGCATGCCGGCGGTGTCGAGGATGGGAGCGAGTGGCGCGCCATGCGCCATGCGCCGATTTTCGGCCCGCGTGCGGCCGGGGGCCTTGACGATCGAAATCGCCCCGGCACTAGCGCATTTCCGGATGTGCCGCAATCGGCATTCAACCTCGTCCGCGCCAGGGGAATCCTGTCACCTGACGCAACAACAGGCACAATACGCCATTCGCCACGACCGCACGCGTGTTCGCAATTCGAACATCGCGCGGCTGCGTCACCGCTGCCCGACATCCTTCCCAGTCGTCATGAACGCCACGCTCACCCCCGCGCGCGAGTCGAATTCGCCGCGCTTCCTGCTGTTCCTGATCTGCCTGTTCGCGTCCGCGGGTCAGCTCGCGATCGATATCTACGTGCCCGCGCTGCCCGATATGGCACGGTCGTTCGCGACGACGCCTCAGGCGATCCAGTCGAGCGTGTCCGGCTACATGGCGGCCTACGCGCTCGGCCAGCTGATCTTCGGCCCGATCGCCGACGCATACGGGCGCAAGCGCGTGCTTGCGTTCGGGCTCGTGATCTACACGATCGGCTGCCTGCTGTCGCTCGGCGCGCAGAACCTGGAGACCTTCGTGCTGGCGCGCTGCCTGCAGGGCTTCGGGATCGCGACCACCAACCTGCTCGCGAAGGCGATCATCACCGATTCGTTCTCCGGCCAGGCGCTGATGCACGCGTTCACGTACATGTCGATCGCGTGGGGGCTCGCGCCGATCATCGCGCCGGTGATCGGCGCGCACCTGCAGACGTGGTTCGGCTGGCGCGCCTGCCTCGTGTTCCTGCTCGTCTACTCGCTGGTGATGTGGGCGCTGCTGTGGCGCTATCGAGAAACCTTGCCGAAACCGGTGCATCTCGAACCGCGCACGCTGATGACGAATGCGGGCAAGGTACTGGCGAGCCCGGTGTTCCAGAGCTGTTTTCTCGCGCAGGGGCTGTGCTACAGCATCCTGCTCGTGTTCAACATCGTCGGGCCGTTCATGGTGCAGACCACGTTGCACAAGCCGCCGACCTTCTTCGGTTATCTCGCGCTCGGCATCGGGCTGATGTATTTCCTCGGCGGGCTGTCGAACCGGATTCACGGCCGCGGGCTGCCGAGCGCCGAGCAGCGGCTGCGCATCGGCGCGCGCGTGATGGCGGGCGCGTCGGTCGCGATGCTGGTGCTGGCGCTCACAGTCGGCCTGCGCGTGTGGACGCTCGCGACGCCGGTGCTCGTGATGGGCTTCTGCGCGGGCGCGATGTATCCGACGCTGATGGCCAAGGGCAATTCGCTGTTTCCGCATATCGCGGGCCTGACGAGCGCGATCCTCGGGTGCGCGCTGCTGCTCGTGTCGTCCGCGATGATGGGCCTGGCCGGCTTCGTGTCGATCCATGTGCTGACGCCGCTCGCGGTGTTCTTCGTCGCGCTATCGTTCATCGTCGTGTGGATGGTGACCAAGCTGCTGCGGTATCTGACGCAGCAGCAGGCCGCGCCGGTCGTGTGCGGGAGCGGGGAAGCCGCGTAAGCGTTTCGTTGAACGAACGCGGGCGACCGGCGCGGGCGACCGACGCGGGTGAACGGCCGCGCTTGCCGGACCACCCGCGCAATCCATCGCATCCGACCGAACCATGAGCCTGATCCTGCTGAACCGTGTCGCGCGCACCGACGCCGCTGACCTGATCGCCGCCAATCGCGCGAGCCGGAGCCACCATCTGCCGTGGGTCGATTCGTTCTCCGACCAGGCGGGATTCGACCAATGGTTCTCGCGCTGCCTGACGGGGCCGAATGTGGGCCTCGTCGCGCGCGAGCGGACGTCCGGGGCGGTAGCCGGTGTGGTGAACCTCAACGAGATCGTCGGCGGCGTGTTTCAGAGCGCGTATCTCGGCTACTACGGGATGGCGGAATTCAGCGGCAAGGGGCTGATGACGGACGCGCTGCGCGCGGCGATCGGCGTCGCGTTCGGCGAGCTCGGGCTGCATCGGCTCGAAGCGAACATCCAGCCCGGCAACCATGCGTCGATCGCGCTGGTTCGGCGGCTTGGTTTCCGGAAAGAGGGCTTTTCACCGCGCTATCTGCGCATCGGCGGCGAATGGCGCGACCACGAACGGTGGGCGCTGCTGGCCGACGATACGCGCGAAGCGGGCGCCTGACGCCCGATCGGTCCGCCTACAGCGGATGCGCGGTGCCCGCCTGCGTCAGCAGCGACACGGCAACCGGATCCGGCAGCCCGTTCGAATCGATCGCACCGGCCTTGGCCAGCGCGACGAGATCGCTGTCGACGCCCGGTTGCCCGACCAAGAACGACGTTGTCAGGAATGCCGGCGTAGCCAGCGTGAGCGCATAACGCTGCTGCAGATTCGTCACGACCGCCGATTGCGCGTCCTGCACCGCATTCGGGCTGTTCATCACCTGCTGGAAGTGCAGGTTGCCCTGGAAATTGCCGATCAACCCGGCCGTGTTCGTGCCGAGCTGCGCGGCGAGATAGACCAGCATCAGCTCGGTCTCGGGCGTCGTGTTGAAGGTGCCGCCAGCATACGCGAGCGAATGCAGGCTCGTGCCGCCCGACGTCACGGTGATCACGCACGGCAGAGCGGCATTGATCGTCAAGCTGTAGTTGCCGCCGCCGTCAGTCAGCGTCGTGGCCGAGCCCACCGCGCAACTGACCGCGACCGGCGCGCTCGCGAGCGCGTCGCCTGTGGCGGCCGTGCCCGACAGCGACACGGTTTGCGTGTTGTTGTTGAAGCAGACATCGACGCCGAAGCAGGCGTCGCCGTTGCAGGCCGGGAGCGCCGCGAGCGTGGCGACGCAGAGCGCGCCCAGTGCGGGGCGGGTGAAGTGCGTAGGGCGAATGTTCATGGTCGCGGGTGTCCGGGAGAAGGGAGCAACCGGTGTGCGCCCGGGGCAGCGGCGCTGTTCATATTCTAGGTTCCGGATCCGCGCGCTGCTTGTCCATTTGCGGGTCGGGCCGGAATCCTTTCAGTTCCGTTCGGAACGGGTCACGCCGGGCGTCGACCGACAACGTCGAGAGAGCGCATCGTTCCCGCCGGGCGGGCCGTCCGGCGGCGCGCGCCTTGCGGCAGCGCGGCGCGGTCGGCAAGCGGCCGGCCCAGGCGCTCAGGGCTTGCGTGCAGCCGTTTTCGCGAATGCGCCGCGCACCTCGAAGCCGATCGTATCCGCGACATTCCCGCGCGCGTCGACGAGTTCGAGCCGGTGCCGCCCCGGCCACGGCATCCATGCGATGCGGTCGGCATGCCCGATCACCTTGTCGTCGAGCCGCCACGCGAACTTCGTGGCGCGCCCGGCCGAGCGCTCGAACCAGATTCGCTGGTTCTTCGGCGGAATGTCCGGGTCGATCGCGAAGATCGTGCCGTCGGTCGGCGCGCCGATCGTCAGCGGCGCGCGCGCGCCGTCCTTGCCCGGCGTGACGGGCGCGGCGAGGCGGATCGTGTCGAGCGCCGTGCCCGCGATGAACCACTCGTTGCGCGCAGGCTCGATGTCGCGCTCGAACGTGATGCGGCGCGTCTCGACGCCGGCCGGCGCGCGCGGCGCACGGCTCGGCAGGTCGCGGTGCAGGTAGCCGACGACGGCCGACCACACGGGCGACGCGCCCGTGACGCCCGACACGTCCCACATCGGCGAGCCGTCCGCATTGCCGACCCACACGCCGACCGTGTAGCGCGACGTGAAGCCGACGGTCCAGTTGTCGCGCATGTCCTTGCTCGTACCGGTCTTGACCGCCGAGAAGAAGCGCGTCGCGAGCGGGTTGTCGAAGCCGAACGTGCGGACGCGCGCGTTGTTGTCGGAAAGGATGTCGGTGACGACGAAGCTGGCCGCTTCGCTGAACACGCGCGTGCCGCCGTCCGCATGCGCGGGCGCCGATGCAACGGACGCGCCGGACGCACCGGACGCACCGGACGCACCGGACGCCGGCGCGGGCAGGTCGACGATTTTGCGCGCGACGCCGCCGTTCGCGAGCGCGCGATACGCGTTGGTCAGCGACAGCAGCGTGACGTCGGCACTCCCGAGCGCGAGGCTGAAGCCGTAGTAGTCGCCTTCCTGCGCGAGCGGCAGGCCGAGCGCGGTCAGCGTGCGGGCGAAGCGGTGCGGCGTGACGAGCACGAGCGTGCGCACGGCCGGCACGTTCAGCGAGCCGCCGAGCGCGCTGCGCACGCTCACCCAGCCCTTGAAATCCTTGTCGTAGTTCTGCGGAATGTACAGGCCGCCGCCGGCGGCGAGGTTGATCGGCGCGTCGTCGAGCAGCGACGCGGCCGTCAGCCGCTTTTCGTCGAGCGCCTGCGCATAGAGGAACGGCTTGAGCGTCGAGCCGGCCTGGCGCGGCGCGAGCACGGCATCGACGTCGCGCGCGCTCGACAACGCACCCGACGATCCGACCCATGCGCGTATCTCGCCGGTCGCATTGTCGATCACGACGGCCGCGCCGTCCTGCACGTTGCGCCGGTGCGCGGGCGCGTTGAGTTCGGTCAGCGCGCGCACCAGCGTGTCGCGCGCGAAGCGCTGCAGCGGCGCATCGAGCGTCGTGCGAACCTGCGCGCCGGCCGCCGGCCTGACCTCGGCCGCGATGCGCCGCGCGAAGTGCGGGGCGAGGGCGGCGCCGTCGTCGCGCACGGCGTTGGCCGGGCGCGCGGTGACGAGCTGCACGTAGCCGTCGAGCGACGCGCATGCCTGCTCGGCATGCATGTCGTGCAGGATGCGGCACGCGCGCTCGGCGACCTTCGCGGGCGTCGCGTTGGGCGCGCGCACGAGCGCGGCCGCGATCGCGGCCTCGCGCGCGTCGAGGCCGGACGGCGCCTTGCCGAACAGTACCTGCGACAGCGCGCCGAGCCCGACCGTCTCGCCGCGGAACGGCACCAGATTCAGGTAGGCCTCGAGGATCTGGTCCTTGCGCCAGCCGCGTTCGAGCAGCAGCGCGTTCATCGCCTGCGTGGCCTTCTGCGGCAGCGAGCGCTGGCCCGAGCGGCGCGGCGAATCGCTGAGCAGCCCGGCGAGCTGCATCGTCACGGTCGATGCGCCGCGCGTGCGTTCGTTCCACAGGTTGCCCCACGCGGCGCCGGCGATGCCGCGCCAGTCGACGCCGCTGTGTTCGTAGAAACGCTTGTCCTCGGAAACGACGATCGCCTCGCGAAACGCGGGCGATACATCCGCGAGCGACACCCAGTCGCCGCGCCGTTCGGTGAGGTCGACGCGCGTGCGCTGCAGCGGCGTGCCGTCGCGCGCGAGCAGCACCCAGTCGGAACTGCGCCAGTTGCGGCGCACGTCGTCGTAGCCGGGCAGCGCATGCGCGACGAGCGGCGCGGCCAGCACCACGGCGACGATTACGCGGCCGGCGAAACGCGCCGGCCGCGGCAAGACCAGATCAATCATCACATGCTCACGACTTGCCCGCGTCGGCCGGCTTCACGGTCATCGGCGGGTTCGGCCACAGGCCGTAGACGGACGGCGCGTACAGCGCCTCGACGCGCGTCGGCGGCAGCCCGAACGTGCCGACGTTGTTCAGCCGCACCGTGTACTCGACCGAGAATTTGCCCTTCGGCAAGTAATCGTAGTACGCGCGATAACCGTCGAAGTCGCGCTCGATGAAGGCCGGCCACGCGCCGTTCGGCGTCTTCTCGCCCTGCGTCGCCGCTTCGGAATCGCGGCCGAGGCCCGAACCGAGGATCGTCGCGCCGGACGGGATCGGATCGTTGACGACGACCCACGTCATGTCGCTCTGCGCATCGATGTCGAGATGCACGCGCACGACGTCGCCGCGCGTCAGCACGCCCTTGACGGCAGGCGACACGGGCGTGACGGTCTTCGTGATCCGGTAGCCGGCCGCGAACGGCGCGCGCAGCGGCACGGCCGCGAGGCTCTCGATCGTCGCCCACGGGCGGCCCGTGCCGTCTTGCGTGACGGACAGCGTGGCCGGTGCCTGCGCGGCGCGCGGCCACGGCAGCATCACGCTGCGCGCGGCGGCGGCGCGGGTGGCCGCGGTGGCCGACGCCGGCGTGTCGGCGGGCGCCGGCGCCTGCGACCACGAGATCGAGCGCGCGTCGCCGCCGAGCACGACCTTCGTCGCGCCGGATACGGGTGTGCTCTCGTAGGTGCGCGAGAAGCGCTCGACCGCGAGCAGCCCGAGCGCGTTCGACGTCGTCGTCTGCCATGCGCCCTGGCGCTGCAGCGCGAGCAGGCCGGCCGTCACGCGCGGCATCTCGTCCTTCCACGCCGGGTCGCCCGCGAATTCCAGCGCGAGACGGGCTGCATTGGTCTCGTTGCTGGTCATCAGCCACCACAGGTCGTCGTCGCGCGCGGTCGAGAACACGAGCTGCGTGCCCTGGTACGTGAGGCGCGCCCGCAGGATCTGTTCGACCTGCGCGCGCTTCTCGTCGCGTTGCGGGATGTCCTTCACGCGCGTCAGGATCGCGTGATAGTCGATCACCGCCGACGTCGGCCACTGGTTCGGCGCGATCTCGATCGAGCCGAGCATGCGGCCCTGCGCGGCGCCGTAGCGCGACAGCGCCTCGATCGCGGCGAGCTTGCGCAGGTCGCGATCCTGGCGCGGCGCCCATGCGTTGCGCTCGATGCGGCCGTCGACGAAGCGCGCGAGCCCGGCTTCGAGCTGCGTACGCAGGTCTTCCGGCAGCGCGAAGCGCGGGTCGAGACGGCTTGCCTCGTCGGACACCACGAGCAGGTACGACGACAGCGTCGGGCTGCCGTAGTGCGAATCGTCGGACGACGGCGGGAAGTAGCTCGCGAGCCCGTCGCTGTCGAGGTAGACGGGCATGCGTGCCACCAGCGCCTGCCATTGCGCGGGGTCGTGCAGGCCGATTGCACGCGACGTCTGCTGTTCGAGGCAGCGGTACGGATAGCGCTCGAACCAGCGCTTCACGCCGGGGAGCCCGTCGGCGAGCTTCGACTGCAGCGACACGGCGATGCCGCCACGAGGCAAGCCTTGCGCGTTGTTTGCGGCGCCGGCCGGGGAGGCCACCGGCACCGTCAGCGTGCCGTCCACCTGCGCGAGCGTCGCCTGCTGCACGGTCACCGGCAGCGCGGGCACCACCTTCTGCGCCACCGCCAGCGCGTCGGACGCGCGCTTGCCGCCTTGCTCGGCCGCCTCGATGCGCCAGTTCAGCGCACCGGCCGCGTCGAGCGCCTGCTCGGGCACGGTGATCGTCCACGCGACCTCGGTCGCCGTATTGGCCGCGAGCGACACGGTTTGCGGCGCGACGTCGAGGCCGGTCACGCGCGGCGTCACGACGACCTGCATCGCGCGGTCGGTCGTGTTGCGCAGCGTGACCTGCGCGCGGAACGCGTCGCCTTCGCGCACGAGCGGCGGCAGGCCGGAGATCAACTGCAGATCCTGCGTGCTGCGGATCGACGTGCTGCCGGTGCCGAAACGGTCGGGGCCGACCGCCGCGATCGCGACGATCCTGAAGCGCGTGAGCGCGTCGTTCAGCGGCACCTCGACGGTCGCGCTGCCGTTCGCGTCGAGCGTCACGCGCGGATTCCACAGCAGCAGCGTGTCGAACAGCTCGCGCGTCGGCGCGCCGCCGCCGCCGCCGCCCGCTGGCACGGCCTTGCGACCGAAGTGGCGGCGGCCGACGATTTCCATCTGCGCGGTGGCCGTCTCGACGCCGTACGCGCGCCGGCGCAGCATCGCGTCGAGCAGGTCCCAGCTGTTGTTCGGCATCAGTTCGAGCAGCGCCTCGTCGACGGCCGCGACCGCGATCTGCGTGCCGGCCGGCGCGGGCTGGCCGTTCGGCAGCGTGACCTTCACGTGCGCCTGCGCCTTGCTGCGCACCGTGTAGCGCGTCGCGTCGGTCGTCACGGTCACGCCGAGACGGTGGACGCCCGTGCCGACCTTGATCTCGCCGAGGCCATAGCGGAACGCGGGCTTCGACAGGTCGACGAACGCGGTCGGCGCTTCATAGTGGCGGCCTTCGCGCCAGAACGCGCGCGCCCATTCGACCGGCGCTTTCCAGCCCCACGTGAAGAACGAGTACCACGGCACTTCGCGAATCCGGCCGCGCAGTGCGAGCACCGACACGTAGACGTTCGGCCCCCACGATTCGCCGACCTTCAGGTCGACGGTCGGGTTCTTGCCGTTCAGCTCGACGATGTGCGTTTCCATCACGCCGCCGCGTTCGACCGCAACCAGCGCGGTCGCATAGCGGAACGGCATCCGCACCTGGAAGCGGGCGGTTTCGCCCGGTTCATACGAGGTTTTTTCCGGGATCACGTCGATCCGGTCGGTGTTGTCGCCGCCGAACCAGAGTTCGTCCTCGCGCGTGACCCACACCGACGTCGAGGCGTTCGACGTGCGGCCGTCGCCGTCCTTCGCGACCGCAATCAGCTGGATGTTGCCGGCCTGTTCGAGCGTCGCGTCGCAGGCCATGCGGCCCTTGTCGTCGGTCTTGCCCGAGCACAGCACGCCGAGGTCGCGCGTGTCGCTCTTGTTGTCGTAGGCATAGAAGCCGCCGACCATCCGCTTGCGCGACGACGTCGTGATGTGCGCGACGCCCTTGATCTCGATCGGCACCGACGCACGCGGCTTGCCCTGCAGGTCGACTGCCAGCGCCTGCACGGGCACGCGCTGGCCGACCGACACCCAGCGGCCGGCCTTGATGCCGGCCACCACCGCGGCCGGCCACAGGATCGTGTCGCCGCGAATCGTCTGCACTTCGCCGTTTGGGTCCGCGAACGTCGCCTCGAGCGCGATGCGCTTCGGCGCGTCGACGTCGGGCAGGCCCTTGAGCGTGACGGTGCCCGCGCCGTTGCGGTCGAGCGTCAGCGGCAGCTTGTCGGCGATCAGCTTCGTCGCGTCGGGATCATTGTTCGACGCCGACGTGTTGTCGCCGTCCTGCGAATCGTCGTCGGCGTTGCCGTCGCTCTTGTCGGGGCGATACGGCGTGAAGCTGAAATCCTCGAAGCGATCCGCGAACGGCGGCGACGCCCACTTCATCAGCGCCGACACCTGCACGGGCAGGTTCGATGCGCCGCCGCCCGACACGTAGTCGATCTGCACCGCGAGCGGCGCTTCCTTGATGGCGACGAGCGGGCTCTTCTGCGCGTCGCGCGCGCCGATCGACCCCTTCAGCACCGGCAGGCGGAACGCTTCGACGCGGAAGCTGCCGCTGTAATAGGTGGCGGTCGGCGCGTCTTCCGGGCCGCCTTCGAGTTCGACGCTGTATTCGCCGAGCTTCGCGGCGGGCGGCAGCGTGAACTGCGTGTCCGCGCTGTGGTCGGCGGCCCACGTGAGCGGCAGCTTGTACGTCTGGCCCGTGCCGAGATGGCGGATCGTCACGCGCGTCGGGTATTGCGACGGGAACGCGAGGCTCTGCAGCGTCTCGGTGCGGATGAAATGCTTCATCGACACGGTTTCGCCCGCGCGCAGCAGCGTGCGGTCGAACACCGTGTGCGCGCGCACGGTCGGCGCGCTGTCGGTGTCGGTCGGCACGTTGAAGCGCCACGATTCGATCCCGCGGTTCCAGCCCGAGCTGACGAACGCCATGTCGGGGCCCGTCTTCGGATCGTCGACGCGTGCCGACACGAAGTAGTCGTCGAAGCGTTCGGACGAACTGCATTCGTGCTTCGGCTCGAACGGCCCGTCGATCTTCAGCAGGCCCTGCGCGTCGGTCTTGCCGGCCGCGATCTCGTCGCCGTTGCAGTCCGACACGCGGATCTGCGCATTCGGCACGGGCTTGCCCTTGTCGAGCGTCGTGACCCACACGAGGTTGTTCTCGCGACCCTGTTTCAGGTGCACGCCGAGGTTCGTGACGAGCATGGTGGTGCGCACATACATGCTCGACGGCTTCGCGAGCAGCGAGCGGCCGAGCGCGGGCGACGCGAGTTCGAGCACGTAGAAGCCGGGCTTGTCGATCGGCACGCCGACGATCTCGAACGGGCGCAGCGTCTTCGGGTCGGCCTGCGGCAGCGTCAGTGCCTGCGCGCCGGGCTCGCCCTTGAGCAGCGACAGCGAGCGCACGTCGATGCGGCGATCCTTCGCCGCGGGCTGCTTTTCGCCGGCCTGGAGCGGCACGTAGACCGGGTGCTGGCCCTTGCGCTCCAGCAGGCCGGGAATCTGGCTGTCGATCGAACCGGCCGTCATCGACCAGTTGTCGAAGCGGTCGACGGTGCGCATCCACTGGCGGATCGCGGTGTCGTTCTCGACCTTCAGGTTCGCGAATTGCGCGCCGCCCGCGTTGAGGCCCGCGATATGCAGGTCGGCCTCGACGTTGCGCAGCGTGACGGGCACGAGCGCGGGCGTATCGGGTTCGGCGAAGCGCTCGATGATCCCGAAGGTGCCCGACGAGAATTTCGCCAGCGGCGGCATCGGCGCGGTGCGCGTCGCGAGCGGGAACAGGTCGGCGTTGGACAGTGCGCGGTCGGTCACGTCGCGCAGGCCCGACGGCAGTTCGATCGTCAGGCCGGCCTGCGCGGGCAGCGGCGGGTTGAACGTGACGGTCGTCACTTCCTCGCTGTGGTCGTCGGCCGCGAAGGTCGGCGACAGCGAGCCGTCGGGGCCGCGCACCTTGATCGCCTCGGCGTTCTTGCGCGAGATCGGTGCGTTGAACGACAGCGTGAGCGGGCGCAGCGGCGTGCATGGCGCCTTTGCATTCTCGCGTTCGCACGAGAAGCTCGCGGCGAACGGCGCGCGCACGGTGAAATCGAAGCGTCGTTCGGTTTCGTTCGCGATGCCGCTCGGGCTCGCGACCCCCTTGCCGTACACGAGCTGCATCTTCGCGCTGGCCGGCAGCGCCTGCGCGCACGACAGCGTCAGCACGCGCGCGGCATCCTTCTTCAGCCCGAAATGGTCGAGTAGAGCGTTGCGCGTATCGTCATCGGCGGCCGTGACGGGGATGCGGTTGCCGATGCCGGCCGCTTCGCACCAGATGTTCGCGAGCGCCGAGCGCGGTTCGGCCGGGCCGTTCAGCTTCATCACGAAGACCTGCCGTTCCTCGATCTCGCGCGAGCCGGGGCGCACGTTCACCGGGAACGGGCCGCCCGTCTGGAACGTGAAGCGGCGCGGGCCGCTGGCCGCGTTGCCGGCGACCGAGCGCAGCGTATCGTTGAGCGCGACCGAGCAGCGCACGCCGGGCGGCAGGTCGTTTTCGAAATCGTAAACCCAGGTCTTGTCGTCGAGCCAGTGGCCCTGGCCGCGTGCGGCGGTGGAATCGTTGCAGGTCACGCGCGCGGGATTCGGCGCGGAGGCCGAGCCGAACGCGACCATCGGTTCGTCGAACTTGACGACGCTTTGCCGGACTTCGGTGACGGTGCCTTGCGGCGATACGCTCACCGTGCGCGCCGCGAGCGCATGCAGTGACAGGGCCGCGGCACCGCCGAGCGCCGCGACGGCGCCGAGGCGCCAGACGAGCCGGGTGGTGTGGTTGGTTCGCTTCGCTTTGTTCTGTTTGTCGTGCTGCTTCATCGCTCGATCGCCCTCTGAGGGAAGCTTTCTGTTTGATTGCACGCGATTCTAACCGACGGTCATGCGCACGCATCGTCGCGCGCAGTCGCAGTATGTCGCCGGCCTGCGACACCCGCGCGTCCGCCGCAATTTTGTCGCGTCAGCGACACAAAAAAGCAGCGAAATGTCGATTGTCTCGGATTGCGGAACATTTAATGGACTATAAAAAGATTGTTCGATCCGATTTGAGCGCGTACATTTCAGGTCCGCGCCAATGTTTGAGAAATATCAAGCGTGGTTTTCCCGAATCCGGTGTTCGAGAGAAGGAAACATGCACAACGACAACACCCCCCACTCGCGTCGCAACGGCGACGCAACCGCAACCGGCATCACGCGGCGTCAATGGCTGCAGGGCGCACTGGCGCTGACGGCGGCGGGCCTCACGGGCTCGCTGGCGTTGCGGGCCCTGGCCGATGATCCCGGCACCGCGCCGCTCGATACGTTCATGACGCTTTCCGAAGCATTGACCGGCAAGAAGGGGCTGAGCCGCGTGCTCGGCCAGCGCTTCCTGCAGGCATTGCAGAAGGGTTCGTTCAAGACGGCCGACAGCTTGCCGCAACTCGCCGGCGCACTCGCGTCCGGCTCGCTGAATCCCGATCAGGAAGCGCTCGCGCTGAAGATTCTCGAAGCGTGGTATCTCGGCATCGTCGACAACGTCGTGATTACCTACGAAGAAGCATTAATGTTCAGCGTCGTATCCGATACGCTCGTGATCCCTTCGTATTGCCCCAACAAACCCGGCTTCTGGGCCGAAAAACCGATCGAGAGGCAAGCCTGATGGCGGATACCGATACGCAAAAGGCCGACGTCGTCGTCGTCGGATCGGGTGTCGCAGGCGCGATCGTTGCACACCAGCTCGCGATGGCGGGCAAGTCGGTGATCCTGCTGGAAGCCGGCCCGCGCATGCCGCGCTGGGAAATCGTCGAGCGCTTTCGCAACCAGCCCGACAAGACGGACTTCATGGCGCCGTACCCGTCGAGCGCGTGGGCGCCGCATCCGGAATACGGCCCGCCGAACGACTACCTGATCCTGAAGGGCGAGCACAAGTTCAACTCGCAGTACATCCGCGCGGTGGGCGGCACGACGTGGCACTGGGCCGCGTCGGCGTGGCGTTTCATCCCGAACGACTTCAAGATGAAGACGGTGTACGGCGTCGGCCGCGACTGGCCGATCCAGTACGACGACCTCGAGCATTATTACCAGCGTGCCGAGGAAGAACTCGGCGTGTGGGGCCCGGGCCCCGAGGAAGATCTTTACTCGCCGCGCAAGGCGCCGTACCCGATGCCGCCGCTGCCGTTGTCGTTCAACGAGCAGACGATCAAGAGCGCGCTCAACGGTTATGACCCGAAGTTCCACGTGGTGACCGAGCCGGTCGCGCGCAACAGCCGCCCGTACGACGGCCGGCCAACCTGTTGCGGGAACAACAATTGCATGCCGATCTGTCCGATCGGCGCGATGTACAACGGCATCGTGCACGTCGAGAAGGCCGAGCAGGCCGGCGCGAAGCTGATCGAGAACGCGGTCGTCTACAAGCTCGAAACCGGGCCGGACAAGCGCATCACCGCCGCGGTCTACAAGGACAAGTCGGGCGCCGACCATCGCGTCGAAGGCAAGTACTTCGTGGTGGCCGCGAACGGCATCGAGACGCCGAAGATCCTGCTGATGTCGGCGAACCGCGATTTCCCGAACGGCGTCGCGAACAGCTCCGACATGGTCGGCCGCAACCTGATGGACCACCCGGGCACCGGCGTGTCGTTCTACGCGAACGACAAGCTGTGGCCGGGCCGCGGCCCGCAGGAGATGACGTCGCTGATCGGTTTCCGCGACGGCCCGTTCCGCGCGACCGAAGCCGCGAAGAAGATCCACCTGTCGAACATGTCGCGCATCAACCAGGAGACGCAGAAGATCCTCAAGGGCGGCAAGCTGATGAAGCCCGAGGAGCTCGATGCGCAGATCCGCGACCGCTCCGCGCGCTTCGTCGAGTTCGACTGCTTCCACGAAATCCTGCCGCAACCCGAGAACCGCATCGTGCCGAGCAAGACGGCCACCGACGCGATCGGCATCCCGCGCCCCGAGATCACGTACGCGATCGACGATTACGTGAAGCGCGGCGCCGTGCACACGCGCGAGGTCTACGCGACGGCCGCGAAGGTGCTGGGCGGTACCGAAGTCGTCTTCAACGACGAGTTCGCGCCGAACAACCACATCACGGGCGCGACGATCATGGGCGCGGATGCACGCGACTCGGTCGTCGACAAGGACTGCCGCACGTTCGACCATCCGAACCTGTTCATCTCGAGCAGCTCGACGATGCCGACCGTCGGTACGGTGAACGTGACGCTGACGATCGCGGCGCTCGCGCTGCGGATGTCGGACACGCTGAAGAAGGAAGTCTGACCGTGCGGAAATCTACTCTCACCTTCCTCGTCGCCGGCTGCCTCGCGCTGCCGGGTCTCGCACGCGCGGCCGACGCGGCCGATCCGGCGCTGGTCAAGCGCGGCGAATACCTCGCGATCGCGGGCGACTGCATGGCGTGCCACACCGCGAAGGGCGGCAAGCCGTTCGCGGGCGGCCTCGGGATGCCGGTGCCGATGCTCGGCAAGATCTACTCGAGCAACATCACGCCCGATCCCGATACGGGCATCGGCAACTGGACGTTCGACGACTTCGAGCGCGCGGTGCGTCACGGCGTGTCGAAGAACGGCGACAACCTGTACCCGGCGATGCCGTACGTGTCGTACGCGAAGATCAACGACGACGACGTGCAGGCGCTGTACGCGTACTTCATGCACGGCGTCGAACCGGTCAAGCAGGCGCCGCCGAAGAACGAGATCCCCGCGCTGCTGAGCATGCGCTGGCCGCTGAAGATCTGGAACTGGCTGTTCCTGAAGGATGGCGCGTACGAGCCGAAGCCGGCGCAAAGCGCCGAGTGGAACCGCGGCGCGTATCTCGTGCAGGGCCTCGCGCACTGCAGCACGTGCCACACGCCGCGCGGCATCGCGTTGCAGGAGAAGTCGCTCGACGAGACGGGCGGCAGCTTCCTGTCGGGCTCGGTGCTCGCGGGCTGGGACGGCTACAACATCACGTCCGACCCGAATGCGGGGATCGGCGGCTGGACGCAGCAGCAGCTCGTCCAGTACCTGCGCACCGGCAGCGTGCCGGGTGTCGCGCAGGCCGCCGGTCCGATGGCCGAGGCGGTCGAGCACAGCTTCTCGAAGATGACGGAATCCGACATCGGCGCGATCTCGACGTACATCCGCACGGTGCCGGCGGTTGCCAGCGGCGACGCGAAGCAGTCGCGCTCGTCGTGGGGCAAGCCGGCCGAGGACGGCCTGAAGCTGCGCGGCGTCGCGCTCGCATCGTCCGGCATCGATCCCGCGCGGCTGTATCTCGGCAACTGTGCGACCTGCCATCAGATGCAGGGCAAGGGCACGCCGGACGGTTATTACCCGTCGCTGTTCCACAACTCGACGGTCGGCGCGTCGAATCCGACCAACCTCGTGCAGGTGATCCTGAACGGCGTGCAGCGCAAGGCCGGCAGCGAGGATGTCGGCATGCCGGCGTTCCGCTACGAGCTGTCGGATGCGCAGATCGCCGCGCTGACGAACTACCTGACCGGGCAGTTCGGCAATCCGGCCGCGAAGGTGACCGAGCAGGACGTCGCGAAGCTGCGTTGACGCGGCGCGCGACGACGCGGCAGGGCAATATCGAAGAAGAGCGGCATCGAACAAGAGGAGGAGCACAGCACATCGGGCGGACCCCGATGCCGGTTGTTGCAGAGCGGGGCGGGCAGCGCAGGCGGCGGCCCGTCCCGGTTCACTGGCAATCCGGTGCGCCAGCCGCGCATCGTTTTCGTTGATCGACACCATGACACCGAATCAACCGTTTCTCGCGTCCCAACGCGATGTGCTGCTGCTGCTTTCCCGCATCCTCCTCGTGATCCTGTTCGTGATGTTCGGCTGGAAGAAGATCATCGACTTCCCCGGTACCATCGCGTTCATGGGCTCGGAAGGCGCGCCCGCGCCGATCATGTCCGCCGCGATCTCCGTCGTGATGGAGCTGTTCGTCGGGATCGCGATCCTGGTCGGCTTCCAGACGCGCGCACTTGCGTTGCTGCTTGCGCTGTATACGATCGGCACCGGTATCATCGGCCACCACTACTGGACGATGACGGGCGGCGAGCAGATCAACAACATGATTCATTTCTACAAGAACATCGCGATCTCGGGCGGCCTGCTCGCGCTCTGCGCAGCGGGCCCCGGGCGTTTTTCGATCGATCGCGGATAAACAGACCCTGGGCGCGCGCATGGGGCACGCGTCGGATGGTCGAGATTCCGAGGGGGCATCATTTTGCGACTCAAACATTTCGCATGGCTGATTGCGGCCGCCACGCCGGCGGCCGCTTTCGCACAAACGAGCGTCACGCTGTACGGCCGTGTCGACGGCGGCATCGAGTACCTGAACCACATCGCGACGCCGAACGGCAGCAAGTCGCGCTGGGCCGCGGAAAGCGGCGACTGGGGCACCAGCATGTTCGGCCTGAAGGGCATCGAGGATCTGGGCGGCGGGCTGTCGACGGTCTTCGATCTCGAAACCGCGTTCCAGGTGATGAACGGCCAGACGGGCGGCGGACGCATGTGGTCGCGGCGCGCGTATGTCGGCCTGAAGAGCAATACGTGGGGCCAGCTGCAGGCCGGCCGTAACCTGTTCATCGACAGCGACGGCGTGTGGGAATTCGATCCGTTCGTGCAGCAGGCGTTTTCGTCCGCGTCGCTCGTGCGCGGCCGC
Source organism: Burkholderia cepacia (assembly GCF_001039005.1). Lineage (GTDB taxonomy): Bacteria > Pseudomonadota > Gammaproteobacteria > Burkholderiales > Burkholderiaceae > Burkholderia > Burkholderia theae. Next base: position 20,509 of record NZ_LDWR01000128.1, on the reverse strand, counting down.
AACTGGCAGCAGACCAGCAACAACATCGAATATCACAGCCCGGTGATCGGCGGTTTCGACGTGCAGGCGCAATACGCGTTCGGCAACCAGTCGCGCGGTTTCAACTACGGCGCGGCCGACGATTTCGGCCGCTCGGACGGGATCATGATCTCGTACCACTCGCCGCTGCTCGACGTGCGCGGCATCTACGACGAGCTGCGCGACAACAACGGCAAGTTCAGCAACATCTTCACCGCGTCGCGCGAGTACTTCGTCGGCGCGAACGTGAAGGTGTCGAAGTTCAAGATCCAGGGCGCCTATACGCACTATCAGGCGCCGGACAGCCCGGCCGGTGTCGCCGATCGCGCCGATCACTACTGGCTCGGCGCGACCTACACCGCGACGCCGCAGTGGGCCGTGACGGGCGGCGGGTACTACGTGAAGGTCGGCGACGGCGGCGGCGATGCGTCGCACGATCCGTCGGGCCACGCGATGATGTATGTGCTCGGCACCACGTACAACCTGTCGAAGCGCACGTTCCTGTACGGCACGGTCGCGTACGTACGCAACGGCGGCAACTCGAACTTCTCGCTGCTCGCGACGCCGCGCGATGCGACGTCGGGCACGAGCCCGCTGACGGGCGAGTCGCAGACGGGTGCGTATGTGGGGATGATGCATACGTTCTGAGCGCGAGCGGCGCCAGATGTGCAAAAGGCACGGGGCGTCGAACCCGTGCCTTTTTCGTTGACGGCGCGCGGCTGCCGGCCGCATCGACCGTCGTTCAGTCGAGTGCCTTCCCGGCCTTTTCGTCCATGCAGCGGATGGCGAGCAGCGTGCACGCGCCGCAGCCGATCGCATACCACGCGGGCGCATTCGGGTTGCCGGTCGCCGCGATCAGCCACGTGACGAAGAACTGCGCGAAGCCGCCGAAGATCGCGACGCCGACGCTGTACACGAGCGCGCCGCCGGTCGCGCGCACCGCACGCGGAAACAGTTCGCCGAGCACCGCGCCGGTCGCGCCGACATTGATCGCATGCACGATCGACAGCGCCGCGATGATCGACAGCAGCGACGCGGCGCCCGGCCAGCGGTTCAGCGCGATGAACGCCGGATACACCGCGACCATCAGCACGATGCGGGTCCACCAGATGATCCGGTTGCGCCCGTAGACATCGGACAGATGGCCGCCGATCGGCGTCACCAGCATCAGGATCGCGCCGGCGACGCAGCCGGCCGTCATCGACAGCCAGGTCGGCAGGTGCAGCACCTGCACGCCGTAGATCGCCATGTAGAACACGATGATGTAGTGGATCGACGTGCCGCCGATCGTCACGCCGAGCCCCGCGAACACGGCCTTGCCGTGATGGCGCAGCACGTCGGCGAGCGGCAGCGACGCGACCGGCTCGTCATGCGCGGCGGCGGGCGCGGCAGCCGGCACTTCCTCGACGGTGCGGCGCAGCCAGTAGCCGAGCGGCACGAACAGCGTGCCGATGATGAACGGCACGCGCCAGCCCCAGCTTTCGAGCTGCGCGGCAGTCAGCGTCGACGTCAGCGCGACGCCGGTGAGCGCGCCCGCGAGCGCGGCAAGCCCCTGGCTCGAGAACTGGAACGACGCATAGAAGCCGCGCCGATGCTGCGGCGCCTGTTCGAGCAGCAGCGTGGTCGACGCGCCGACTTCGCCGCCCGACGCGAACCCTTGCAGCAGGCGCGCGAGCACGAGCAGCAGCGGCGCGGCGATGCCGACCTGCGCGAAGGTCGGCGCGACCGCGATCGTTGCGGTGCCAAGCGCCATCAGCAGCAGCGTCAGGATCATGGCCTTCTTGCGACCGGCGCGGTCGGCGTACATGCCGATCACGAGCCCGCCGAGCGGACGCGTGACGAAGCCGACGCCAAAGCTCGCGACCGCGAGCATCAGCTGCCCGAACGACGAATGCACGGGAAAGAACAGCTTGCCGATCAGGATTGCGAAGAAGCTGTAGACCGTGAAGTCGTAGAACTCGAGCGCGTTGCCGACGGCGGCGGCGGCGATCAGCCGGCGCTTTTTCGCGGCGGCGTGTGTATCGGGCGGCGTGCCGGCGAGCGAAAGGGCAGACGTTTCCATGGGGTTCCCCCGGTAAGCGCGAAACTGCGTGGTGAAGGGCCGTCAGGCCGCGAGCCAGGCTTCGGCGACGCGAACCCAGTAGCTCGCGCCGATCGCGAGGATGTCGTCGTTGAAGTCGTAGCCGGGGTTGTGCACCATGCAGCCGCCCTTGCTGCCGATCCCGTTGCCGATGAACGCGTAGCAGCCGGGCGTGCTTCGAGCATGAACGCGAAATCCTCGCTGCCCATCAGCGGCGCGGCGTCGGTTTCGACGCGTTCGGCACCGAGCATCTGGCGCGCGATGTCCGCCGCGAATGCGGTCGGTTCCGCGTGATTGACGAGCACCGGGTAGCCGTAGTCGTAGTCGACTTCCGCCGTGATGCCGAAGCTTTCGGCCTGGCCTTTCACGAGCGCTTCGATGCGGCGCGCGAGCAGCGCGCGCACGTCGGCGTTCAGCGCGCGCACCGACAGCTTCATCACGACGGTTTCGGGAATGATGTTGAACGTCTCGCCGGCCTGCACGCTGCCGACCGTGATCACGGCCGCATGCTGCGCGTCGACCTCGCGCGCGACGATCGTCTGCAGCGCGACCATGATGCTGCCCGCGGCCGACATCGGATCGCGCGCGAAGTGCGGCATCGCGCCGTGGCCGCCGACACCGCGCAGCGTGATCGTCACGCGGTCGGCCGACGCCATCGCGGCGCCGGTGCGGAACGCCATGTCGCCGGCCGCGCGGCCCGGCATGTTGTGGATCGCGAAGATCGCGTCGCACGGGAAGCGATCGAACAGGCCGTCGTCCATCATCGACTTCGCGCCGCCGAAGTTTTCCTCGGCCGGCTGGAAGATCAGGTTCAGCGTGCCGGAGAACTGGCGCGTCGCCGCGAGGTGGCGCGCCGCGCACAGCAGCATCGCGGTGTGACCGTCGTGGCCGCATGCATGCATCTTGTTCGCATGGCGGCTCGCGTACGGCAGGCCCGTGGCTTCGGCGAGCGGCAGCGCGTCCATGTCGGCGCGCAGTCCGACGGTGCGCGTGCCTTGTCCTTCGCGCAGCACGCCGACGACGCCCGTCTTGCCGATGCCGCGATGCACTTCGTAACCCCAGCCGGCGAGCAACTCGGCAACGAGATCGCTCGTGAGCGTCTCTTCGAACGCGAGTTCGGGATGCGCGTGGATGCGGCGGCGCACCTCGACCAGCTCGGGGGCGATCGCGGCGATGCCGGGGATGACGGGGTTCACGGCTTGCAGCATGGTCTCTCCTGTGGGGCAGGTGGGGCGTTTGTCGTGCATATGACGAGAGAGCATATAAATTTCTTTTGCTCACTAGAAGCTGATAAATTGCTTTGGTGCACACCACCGGTTGCCGCTCGGGAATACCCTGAACCGGTACGCACGGTCGGGTACAGGGTTTCCACGGATCACGCATTGCCGCCATGAAATACCATCAGTTGAAAGCGTTCGTCACCGTCGCGGAAGAAGGGAGTATTCGCGCGGCCGCGCGGCGCCTGAACGTGTCGCCGGCGGCGCTGACGAAGGCGGTCAAGGAACTGGAGATCGCGCTCGGCGTGTCGCTCGTCGTGCGTACCGCGCGTGGTGTGCAACTCACCGCGTTCGGTCAGCAACTGCAGGTGCGCGCGCGGCTGATCGTCGCCGAGATGCAGCGTGCCCGCGACGACATCGAGCAGGCGCAGGGGGCGCTGACGGGCTCCGTCTCGGCGGCGATCACGCCGGCCGCCGCCGTGACGATCCTGCCCGATGCGTTTCGCGCGTTCCGGCGGCGCTTTCCGGTGGCGCGCGTCAACCTGATCGAAGGGTTTCCGGGCGTCGCGCTGCCACGCCTGCACGACGGTTCGCTCGATTTCGCGGTGGTCGTCGTCGTGCCCGAATTGCTGGCGGCCGAGTTCGATCATGCGGAGCTTTATGCGAGCCGTTCGTTGATCGTCGCGCGCAAGGGGCATCCGCTCGCGTCGGCCACGTCGCTCGCCGATCTCGTCGAGGCCGACTGGCTGATGAATCCGTCGCCGGAAAGCTCGACGCAGGCGCTGTTCAATTCGTTCGTCACGTACGGTCTGCCGGTGCCGGCGCGCGTCGTCGAATGCCCGAGCTTCGGGCTCGCGCACCGTCTGTTGACGGGTTGCGACCTGATTGCGTCGATGCCGGAGCAGCTGTTGGAAGGGGAGTGGGCGCGCGATGAATTGGCGGTGCTGCCGATTCGCGAGCGGTTGCCGGCCGTGTCGGTGCAGGTCGTGACGCGTCGCGACAGCCCGTTGACGCCGGCCGCGGCGATGCTGCTCGACTGCCTGCGCGATTCCGCGCGACGCAAGGGGCTGCGGTAAGCCGATGCCTGCCGATCGCGAGCGTCATCGCGTAGTGATCCTGATGATCTGGCGCCGCTGCCGTTTCACGGGATGACGCGGGCGTAGCGGCGTGCGGTTGCGGCGTGCGTCGCGCGAGCCGGTATCATAGCGACCGGCCCGCCGCTCCGGCCGGCCTCCAACAACATCGCCATCCGGCATCCAGCAATCAGAGGCATCACATGACCAGTGCAACCCAATTCGACAACGTATCGGTCGTCAAGCGCGCAAACGTCTACTTCGACGGCAAGTGCGTGTCGCATACCGTGCTCTTCCCGGACGGCACGCGCAAGACGCTCGGCGTGATCCTGCCGTGCGCGCTCAACTTCGGCACGGACGCCCCCGAATTGATGGAAGTGCAGGCCGGCAAGTGCCGCGTGAAGCTCGACGGCAGCAGCGAGTGGCAGACCTACGGCGCCGGCGAATCGTTCTCGGTGCCGGGCAAGAGCCGCTTCGACATCGAAGTGCTCGAGACGCTCGATTACGTCTGCAGCTACCTGTAAGCGCGGGCGGCAGAAAAAGAAAAGCCCCGCCGAAGCGGGGCTGTCGCAAGCGGATGGCGCAAGGCCATCCGAAGCGCCTGTTCTCGTGACTTACAGGCAGGCGTTGATGTCGCCGGCCGACGATGTATCGCCGCCGCGGAAACCGACCCAGGTTTTCGCGTTCGCGGCGTTGGCCGGACGCACCACGGCGGCGGCACCGTTCGGCGGCTGCTGGCCCGGCGCATAAACGGCCATCGCGAGGCCGTTCGCCAGTTCGTACTGCGACGTTACCTGTTGCTGCGACTTGTCGGCCCAGGTCTTGGCGATGCACTGCGCCACCTGGTCGGCGGGTTTCTGGCTTTGTCCCACGTTCTGCAGGGCAGAATCGGCTGCATGAGCAGAAAATGCCACGGTCAATGCGATGAGCGGTAAGTATTTTGCGTTCACGTTATTTCCCTCGAGTCGTGATTGATTGAGTGGGATGCGCAGCAGGACTGCGTGCAAGTGAGATCGCATCGAACAAGCACGGTTCCGGCTATTCCGAAACAAGTTGTTAACGCGCTTGCCAAACGGAGGCTCCGGTGCTTGGTGGCGCTGCTGCGGCACAACATGCATCGTGTGCGGCCCGTCGGTGGACGGGTGACGCGGCAACGACGTCATGCGTTGCCCGGTCGGCGCGCTGCCCGGTCGTGAGGTGAGGTGACGGCCACGGCGAGCGGCATGTCGGTGCATGCCGTGCCGCGACTCTTTATGTGATTGCGAATTGGAATGGCTGAATTGTTTGTTGGCCCCGTCGCATGGATACCATGATGACAAACTTTCGTCGGTTCGATTGTTAACCAACTTTAAACGCGGGAAGCAGCGGAATGCGATGCGGCGCGCGAGGTGCGCGCTGCATCGTGCAACGAGGTGGGGTGAGGGGGGCCGTGCGCGGCTGGCGTGCCGCGCAGGCTCGCGGCGTCAGCCGGCCTTGCGCGTGCCGGCGTCGCGCAGGTTGACCGGGACGACCGGGCGGAAGCGCTCGCGCTTCTGTTCGTCGTCGAAATGCTGGAGCGCGGGCTTGATCAGGTCGCTGCGCGACACGATGCCCGTGATGCGCAGCGATTGCTCGTCGTCGACGACCGGCAGGCGTTCGAGACCGAGCATCGCGAGTCGCGACGCGACGACGCGGCACGTTTCGTGCGCAAGCGCGACGGCGGGCGCGCGGTTGGCGAACGCGCCCGAGATCGGCGTGTCGGCTCCGGCTTGCGCGCGCTGCGCGTCGAGCGTCGCGCGATCGACGAGGCCGAGCAGGCGGCCGTTCTGCACGACCGGGTACGCGCGGTGCGTCTGCTTCGCGCCGAAGTACTGCGACTCGACGGTGTCGAGCGTCGACGCGCCGTCGATCGCGACCAGCAGATCGGCCGACGTCATCACTTCGGCGATGTCATGCCGTTCGAGCGGATCGACGCCGTATTCGCGATAGATGTGATAACCGCGGCGCGCGATCTTTTCCGTCATGATCGAGCGTTTCATCACGATGGTCGCGAAGCCGTGCGCGACGAGCGTCGCCGCGAGCAGCGGCAGCAGCGCGTTGGCATCGTGCGTGAGGCCGAACGCGAACACGATCGCGGTCAGCGGGGCGCCGAGCGTCGCGCCGAGCGTCGCGGCCATGCACACGAGCGGCCACAGCGCCGGATCTCCGCCCGGCAGCATCGGCGACAGCACGGTGCCGAGGCCCGCGCCGAGCATCAGCAGCGGGGCGAGCACACCACCCGACGTCCCCGAGCCGAGCGCGATCACCCACATCACGGCCTTCACGATCAGCAGCGCGAGCGCGATCTTCAGCGCGATGTGCTGGTGCAGCAGGTCGCCGATCACGTCGTAGCCGACGCCGAGCGCGCGCGGCTCGAGCCAGCCGCCGATGCCGATCACGATCGCGCCGAGCGCGGGCCACCACATCCAGTGCACGGGCAGCTTCGCGAAGGTGTCCTCGACGCGATACAGCGCAGCCGACAGGCCGCATGCGAGCATGCCCGACAGCAGGCCCGCGACGATGCACGACAGCAGCGCGACGGGCGTCGGCGCGGCCGTGGTCAGCGGAAACAGCGGATCGACGCCGAAGAACAGCGCGCGTGCAAAACCGGCCACCGCGCACGCGAGCGCGACCGGCAGGAAACTGCGCGGACGCCATTCGAACAGCAGCAGTTCGACCGCGAGCAGCACGGCGGCGACCGGCGTGCCGAACACGGCCGTCATGCCGGCGGCCGCACCCGCGACGAGCAGCGTCTTGCGCTCGGCGGCGGTCACGTGCACGCATTGCGCAATCAGCGAGCCGAGCGCGCCACCCGTCATGATGATCGGGCCTTCGGCGCCGAACGGGCCGCCGCTGCCGATCACGACGCCGGACGACAGCGGCTTGAGGATCGCGACCTTCGGCGACATGCGGCTCTTGCCGAACAGGATCGCCTCGATCGCTTCGGGAATGCCGTGGCCGCGAATCTTTTCCGAACCGAAGCGTGCCATCATCCCGACGATCAACCCGCCGATCACCGGCACGACGATCACCCACGCGCCAAGCGTGTTGTTCGCGGGAGAGCGGTCGGCGAACGAGAACTGCTGGAAGAAGAAGAGGTTCGTGAACAGGTGGATCAGGCTCAACAGCACGAACGCGGCAAGCGTGCTGAGGAGGCCGATCCCGGCGGCAAGCAACGCGATCCTGGGCAGGCGGTCGTTTGTCGAGAAATCGCGTTTGTGTGGAGCGTTCATCGGGGTGGCAAAGGCAAGGGTCAGTAATCTATCTGGGGAACCTGGAACGCGTCCTTGAGCGACTTCAGCTCGGCGCGATGCATGGCCGCGAGGCGGGCGAGCAGCGTCTCGCCGGCTTGTTCGAGGTGGACTTCGACCTGCCGGCGGTCCGCTTCGCTCGTCTTGCGCTTCACGAGCCCGAGCCCCTCGCAGCGCGTCACCAGCGCGACGACGCCGTGATGCTGCGCCTGCAGGCGTTCCGCGAGCTCGCCGATGGTCGCCCATTCGCGGTGCGGATAACCCTTGATGTGCAGCAGCAGCAGGTATTGCAGCGGCGTCACGCCTTCGCTTTGCGCGGCGCGTTCGGAGAAGCGCTCGAAGCGGCGCATCTGGTAGCGGAACTCGGACAGTTGCTGGAAATCGCTTTTGTTCAGCGCGCGTCGGGTATCGTTCATCGAGGTCGGTCGGGCAGTCGGTTTCGGTAGCGGTAAATATATCACAATATGATATAAATGGCCGAATTGAAGCGAAATGAATCCACTCGCGTCGCGTCGGCGCGTTGCGCCTGCGCTAAGCGGCCTCGAGCATTTGCGTCTGCCGGTAGAGGCCCGTCACGAGATCCGTCTGCGTCATGATCCCGACGAGCCGGCGCGATGCGTCGACGACGGGAATGTGGTGATGGCCCGAATGCGTGAACAGCGGCACGAGCGCCGTGATCGGCATCGTTTGCGGCACGAACGCGACGTCGCGCGTCATCACGGTGGCGACGCTGGCGGGCTGGCCGCCGAGCGATTGCGGCAGCCGTGCGGACAGGCGTTGCCACAGCGGGGTCGGGCGGCGCAACTGGCGCGTGAGGTCGGCGCGCGTGACGATGCCGGTCAGGCGGCCGTCGCCGTCGACGACGGGCAGTGCCTTCACGCGGTGGCGGTCGAGCAGCGTGAGCGCGGCCGTCACCGACGTCGACGGCGCGACCTCGATCGCATTCTTCGTCATCAGGTCGGCGCACGTGAGCTGGCCGAACGTGCGCGTATAAGCCTGCATCTCGGTTTCGCGCAGCAGCGTTTCGAGATCGTCCGGATCGACGTCGAGCCATTCGCTGCGGCGCTTCAGTACCGCGTCGAGGTCGCTGCGCGTGAAGCCGCCGCGCGCCGGGGCGGCGGCGCCTGCCTGCGGTTTTGCTTCGGGACGCACGCCGCCGTGCGGGTAGCGGTGCCCGGTCAGCGCGTGATAGGCGAGCGCGGCGGATAGCAGGATCGCCGATTGCAGCGCGATCGGCTCCAGCACGAAACTGAACCCGAGCGCATGGATTGCCGGGCCGCCGACCACGGCCGTGAGCGCGACGGCGCCCGACGGCGGGTGCACGCAGCGCAGCACGAACATGCCGCCGATCGCACACGCGATCGCGACCGCGGCGGCCGTGATCGGATCGGCGATCCATAACGCGCACGCGACACCGACCGTCGCCGCGACCAGATTGCCGCCGATGATCGACCACGGTTGCGCGAGCGGACTCGCCGGCACCGCGAACAGCAGCACGGCCGACGCCCCCATCGGCGCGACGAGCAGCGGCACGAGGCCCGGCACGCCGGGCAGCAGCCGCATCGTGACGCCGACCGTCGCGATGCCGACGAGCGCGCCCGTGCACGAGCGCAGGCGCTCGCGCCAGCCGAGCGACATCGGATGGGGAATGAAGCTGTGCAGCCATTGCCGCAAGGTGCGGCGCGACGAAGAGGAGCCTGACGACATGGACGGTAAGCGGTAAAAATGACAGCGCGGACGCGCGCGGCGACAAGCGCGGAATTATATCGCGTTGTGATATAAATTGTCGCGGTGCATCAAGCCGTTGCACGTGCGCGACGCGCGACACTTGCAAAAACCTTTCTTCGGAAGAAAGCTTGAGCGCCGGGCAAGCGCGCAAGTTTGTCCGCGGCGGCGTACAATTCGGGCCACTGAATCCCCCGTTATCCCAGAATCACGTACGCGATGCCCGCTCTCCCGCCTTTCTCCCGGCACGGTGATCGATTCGACGTGGTTCGCGGCCGCGTTCCGTTCCCCACCTGACGCGAGCGCCGCCGACGCCTCCCCACTGACTCTCCCCAAGCCAATTCAATGGACATGCTCGAAAACATGCGCCTGTTCGTGCGCGTTGTCGAAGCCGGCAGTTTTACTGCGGTCGCGAAGGAAATCGACGCGACCACCGCGCAGGTGTCGCGCGCGGTATCGAACCTCGAAGCGCACGTACAGACGCGCCTGCTGCATCGCACGACGCGCCATCTCGGCCTCACCGAAAGCGGCGAACGCTATTTCGAGCGCGCGAAATCGATCCTCGCGGAAATCGACTACGCGAACGCGGAGGCGCGCAACGCGCTGCTGCGGCCGAGCGGCAAGATGCGCATCCATGCGATGACGGGGCTCGGGCAGAGTCATGTCGTGTCGTCGATCGTCCGCTATCAGGAGGACAACCCCGACGTGTCGGTCGAACTGACGCTCGCGCAGCGGATGCCGAATCTCGTCGAGGAGGGCTACGACGTGTCGATCGTGACGGCGTCGCAGTTGCCCGACTCGGGTTATGTCGCGCAGACCTGCGGCACGAGCTGCAGCGTGCTGGTCGCGTCGCGCGAATACCTGGCGCGTCACGGCACGCCGCAGTCGCCCGACGAATTGCCGAACCACGTGTGCCTGCGCCTCGATACGCCCGCATCGCCGGCCGGCGAATGGCGGCTCGAGCGCAACGACGGTGAGGAGACTGTCTACGAACTGCAGCCGGCACCGTTCCAGGTCAACGTGCCGGACGCGCTGTGCGTCGCGGTGCGCGCCGGGCGCGGGATCGCGTGCGTCGCGTTGTATACGGTGCTCGACGACATCCGCGAGGGGCGGTTGATTCGCGTGCTGCCCGAGTACCGGCTGCAGACGGTGAGCGTGTATGCGGTCTACGCGACGCGCCGTTATCTCGACGCGAAGATCCGCACGTTCCTCGACCACCTGCGCACGACGCTCACGCCCGCGCTGGAGAACGACCTGCGCGAACTCGACCGGTTGAAGATCGAGCACACGCCGGGCGGCCGCAAGCGCGCTTGACGGCATGCACGGTCCGAACCGCGTGCGCCGCGGCCAGGTTCATGCGCGCGGCGTGATGCGAATCCGCTCGAAGCGGCCCGCGAGCCATGCGTACGCGACGATGCCGATCAGCCCGTGCGCGGCGACGAACCACAATGCGCCGGCGAACGAACCCGTGCTGGCGACGAAATAACCGATCACGAGCGGCGTGACGATCCCGGCGATGTTGCCGAGGCCGTTGAACACGCCGCCGCTCAGGCCGACCATCCCTTCCGGCGCCGTGTCGGCGAGCACGGCCCAGCCGACCGCCGCGAGCCCCTTGCCGAAGAACGCGATCGTCATCAGCGCGATCACGACGGCGTTCGACGATGCGCCGTTCGCCAGCACCAGCAGTGTCGCCATTGCCATCCCCACGACGAACGGCGTCTTGCGCGCCCGCGACGGGTGCATGCCGCGCCGGATCAGCCAGTCCGACAGCACGCCGCCGAGCACGCCGCCCGTGAACCCGCAGATCGCCGGCAGCGCGGCGACCCAGCCGGCTTCCATGATCGTCATCCCGCGTCCCTTGATCAGGTAGATCGGGAACCACGTGATGAAGAAGTAGGTGAGCGCCGTGATGCAGTACTGGCCGATATAGATCGCCCACAGGTTCCGGTGGCGAAACAGTTGCGACACGTCGTGCCACGACACGCGCGGCCGATGGCGCACGCGGTTCGCCTCGAGATCGACGAGCGCGCCGTGTGCGCGCAGGTAGTCGCGCTCCGCGTCGCTCACGCGCGGGTGGCCATGCGGCTCGCGATACCACGCGAACCACAGCGCGGCGAGCGCGACGCCGAGCAGCCCCATCCACAGGAATACGTGTTCCCAGCCGAGCGCATGCGTGAGCCACGCCATCGCCGGCGTGAACAGCACGACGGCCATGTATTGCGCGGAATTGAACAGCGCCGACGCCGTGCCGCGTTCGGCGGTCGGGAACCAGCATGCGACGATTCGCGAATTGGCCGGGAATGCGGGCGATTCGACGAGGCCGAGCATGAAGCGCATCGCGAACAGCGCGAGCGTCGCGGACGCACCCTGCACGGCAAGCCAGCCGACCGTGCCCTGCAGCATCGTGAAACCCGACCACAGCAGCAGGCTCAGGCCGTATACGCGTCGCGCGCCGAAGCGGTCGAGCAGCCAGCCGCCGGGGATCTGGCCGATTGCATAGGCCCAGGCGAATGCCGAAAAGACGATGCCGAGCTGCACGGGCGTCAGCCCGAGGTCGTGCGCAACGCCGGTGCCGGCGATCGACATCGTCGCGCGGTCCGCATAGTTGATGACGGTGACCGCGAAAATCAGCGCGAGGACGGCATAACGGACGCGGCCGATCGTACGCGAGGCGGCGGGCGACGCGGCGAGGGCGGCGCCGCTGGATCGATTGGGCATGCGTGTCTCCTGGCCTCCGTCGTGCGGAGGCATCCGGTGTTGTAACGGGAGCGTGCGGCGGTCAGCGCGTGACGCTGGTCGGCGGGCGCTGGCCCGCGAAGCACGCGGCCAGGTTGGCAAGCACGATCCGGCCCATCTCGTCGCGTGTCTCGCGCGTGGCACTCGCTCGATGCGGCTGCACGACGACGCGGTCGAGCTCGAGCAGCGCGGCCGGCACGCGAGGCTCGTTCGCGAACACGTCGAGACCGGCGCCGGCGATCGTGCCGTCGGCGAGCGCGCGCACGAGCGCGGCTTCGTCGACCAGCTTGCCGCGCGCGACATTGATCAGGAATCCTTTGGGACCGAGCGCGGCGAGCACGTCGGCCGTCACGAGCACGTTGCCGTGATCGGCCGATGCCGCGATCACGAGCACGTCGCTGTCGCGCGCGAGCGCGGCGAGGTCGGGCACGAAGCGATAGCCGCTGTCGCGGTGTTCGCGCGGGCCGAAGTAGCTGACGGGCATCCGGAACGCCTGCGCGCGCTCGGCGACCGCGCGCCCGACACGGCCGAGGCCGACGATGCCGAGCCGCTTGCCGGTCACCTGCGTCGCGAGCGGCTGGGCCGTCTTGCCCCAGCGGCCGGCGCGCACAATCCGCTCGCCGATGCCGAGGTCGCGCAGGGTCATCAGGATCAGCCCCATCGCCATGTCGGCGACGTCGTCGGTCAGCACGTCGGGCGTCGTCGTCACGTGGATGCCGCGTGCCCGCGCGCGGTCGAGATCGACGGCGTCGGTGCCGATGCCGCTGATCGCGACGATTTCGAGCGCGCTCAGCCGGTCCATCAGCGCGGCGGACAGCCCGTTCGCACCGCCGGTGACGACGCCGCGGATCCGCGATGCAACGCGATCGAGCAGCGCGTCCGGGTGTTCGGCCGCATACAGCCGGTGCACGGCGTAGCGGGCGGACAGTTCGGCGTCGATGGCGTCGGGGAGCGGCTGGGTGAGCAGGATGTCGATGGTCATGAAGGTCTCGGTCGTCGTGCGCGGCGCGGGCCGTGCATCAGGTGCAACCGAGTATAGAAATCGTATCGATATCGGTCTAACATCAAAAGACTATCGATTGATTCAAGAATTGGATGATTGAACTGCACCAGCTTCGCTGCTTCGTCGCGGTCGCCGAGGAACTGCATTTCGGCCGCGCGGCCAGGCGGCTCTTCATGACCCAGCCGCCGCTCAGCCGGCAGATCCAGCTGCTCGAGCACGCGCTCGGCATCGCGCTGCTCGAGCGCAGCAGCCGGCAGGTCAGGCTGACCGCGGCCGGCGAGCGCTTCCTGCGCGATGCGCGGCACATCCTCGAATTCTCCGCACGAGCCGAGCAGGCCGCGCAGCGCGTCGCGCACGGCGGGGCCGGCCGGATCACGCTCGGCTTCACGGCCGTCAGTGCCTACCGGATGATTCCGGAGTTGCTCGCGCACGCGGCGCATGCGCTGCCGGACGTCGATATCGAGTTGCGCGAGATGGTGTCGACCGTGCAGATCGACGCGCTCGCGTCGCGGATGCTCGACGCGGGTTTCGTGCGCCAGCGCGCCGCGCGCCAGCCGCTCGAATACCGGCTCGTGCAGCGCGAACCGATGCTCGTCGCGGTGGCGGAAGGCGCGCCGCTCGCCGCGTACGAGCAGATCGGCCCCGACGAGCTCGACCGGCAGCCGTTCATCGCGTATTCGCCGAACGAGGGAAAGTATTTCCACGACATGATCTCGGGGATGTTCGCGGGCGCCGGGCGGCTGCCGAACTACCTGCACTACGTCGGGCAGACGCATACGATTCTCGGCCTCGTGCGCGCGGGGCTCGGGGCGGCGCTCGTGCCGGCGTCGGCGCGCGAGCTGCACGTCGACGGCGTGATGTTCCGGCCGCTGGCGGGCGTCGACGCGGCGGCCGAGCTGTATCTTGCGTGGCGCGCCGACAACGACAATCCGGCGCTGCCGGTGTTCAACGCGATGGTCGAACGGTTTCTCGCGCAGGAGCAGGACGGCGCGGCGGCGTAGCGCGTTCGCGTTGTGTCACAAGCTTTCAATCCGGAAGCTTGCGGTGCCGCGATGGCAAGCAATCCTGAGCGAGCGCGGGATGGATCGATCGCAGGAATCCTTTCCGTTTCGAAAGCTGATGCGGTGCCCGTGTTCCATCGCAGGAACGGAGCGGGCCGTACTCGTTCACGCGACCTTCCGGGAGGCGCCGCGCGGATCGCTTGACGCTGCATGCCGGTCGGCGCAGGATACGTCCGTGCATTTGGAGCGGGACGCGCCGGCCGCGCGGTTCCTGCACCCGCGACACGCAAAAGAACAACGATGAGCCTTTACGTACTCGTACCGGAATACCGGCCCCGCCTCCGTCGGCCCGCCGGAACTACGTTTCACCCGACGCCCGTCGCGTCACGTATCCGTCATCCCGTTTCGTACCGTGCATCGGTACACTCTCCCGTTTGCGCGATGGCCGCGACGATGAACGGCGCCGCTCCGACCCGCCGCATCGCGCCGCAGCCCGCTACCCCCGATCACCGCATCCTGAACGGCACCTACACCGGCGTCTCGTGACGCCCGCCGGCGCCTGTCGTCGTATTGCGCCGCCGGCTGTCCTGACCGTCCGGCGGCCCCGGAGTCCGAAGCATTTCGATTCAGCTTGAAGAAGCAAATTCACGCAGTTCGGTTCGAGGTTCAAGGAGAAAAACTCATGTCGCAGCTTTCGAATGAAGAAGCAAACGGCAGTTCGGGGAGTGGCAAGGTAAAGCTGGTCAAGTGGGCGATCATCATTGCCGGCGTCGCGATCGCGGCACCGGCCGCGCTGTTCATCCTGAAGGGGATGATCGCGCTGATCACGGCGGGCGTCATCGGCCTCGGCGCGATCTATTTCGCGCCGGTCGTCGCGATGAAGTTCGCGAACCAGAAGGTGAGGATGATCGTCGAGGAGGCGCAGGCGAATCCGATCGAGACGCTCATCAACCAGCTCGCGGAAAAGCGCCAGGCGGCGCAGAAATTCGCGGACAGCATCACCGCGTTCCGCACCGAGGTGAAGAACTTCGAGAGCAAGACGGAGCTGTTCGAGAAGCAGTATCCGGACGACGCGCCGCGCTTCCGGTCGCAGCTCGACACGATGAAGCAGCTCCTCGCGTTTCGCGAAGGCCGCTACAAGCAGGTGCAGGCGGAACTGAAGAACTTCGCGTCGGCGATCGACCGCGCGAAGGCGATGTGGGACATGTCTCAGGCGGCGCAGCAGATGAACAAGCTCGCGGGCCGGCAGGCGTCCGACACGTTCGAGCAGATCAAGACCGACGTGGCCGTCGATTCGGTCATGCGCTCGGTCAACAAGGCGTTCTCCGAAATGGAGACGTCGCTGATGGATAACCCCGAGGTCAAGCAGGCGCAGCAGCAGGCGGTGATGAACGGCAGCCATGTGCCCGCGCCCGATGCGGCGAATCCCGCTTCGTTGCCGTCGAAACAACAATAACTTCCTGCAGGCACGCAACCATGAAAAAACTTCTTGGCGCAGTCGCGTTTCTGGTAGTGCTCGTCGGCGTATGGATCGTCCATCAGGGCGGCCTGTCGACGCTGATTCCCGCGCATGACGCGGCCCCGTCCTCGACGTCCGCCCAGACGGGCGACACGGGCCAGCCCGCGCAGCCGTCGGCCAGCGTGCTGCCGGCCGGCTTCACGCCGCAGGCCAGCGCGCTGAAGTCGATTGCCGAAAACGGCATCGTGCGGATCTCGGTGCAGAACCCGAGCGAGCCGTTCTTCGGCGAGGACAAGGGCGCCCCGCACGGCTTCAACGTCGAATTCGCGCGGCTGCTGTTCGCGGATCCGTCGTTCTCGCACGGCGGCAAGCCGATCGCCGTCGATACGCGTCACGAGGTCGACACGTACCCGGGCGTGCCGAAGCAACTGCTCGACACCGATGCCAAGGGGAACCACGTCGTCGACGTGGCGATGGACGGGCTGACGTTCCCGGACAACACGCCTTCGGGCGTCGTCTATTCGGTGCCGTACGTCGACGATTTCGGCTATTCGCTGATCGTGCGGCAAGGCTCCGCGATCCGCTCGATCGACGATCTCGCGGGCAAGACGGTCGGCATCCTGAAGGGCGACCCCGACGTGCGCGCGTTCGTCACGCGCCAGTATCCGAACGTCCGGTTCGTCGAGGTCGACGATTCCGATCCGGCCTTCATCGCGAAGAGCATCGACGGCCATACGGTCGACGCGTTCATCTACGACTACCCGTTCGCGGTCAGCTCGATCAAGGACACCGACCTGAAGTTCGCGGTGACCAAGCTCGACGGCTCGAACATCGCGTACAAGATCGGCGTGCGCGCCGACGACCAGGATCTGCTGATCTACCTGAACGCCGCAATCGCGAAGCTCAAGCAGTCGCCGCAGTATCTCGACCTGCTGCGCAAGTACTTCGTCAGCGACCAGGCGGTGACGACCGCGGCCGCGTCGGGCGAGCTCACCTATGTGGTGAAGGCGGGCGACACGCTGAACATGATCGCGGCGAGCAAGCTCGGCAGCGGCCAGCGTTATCGCGAGATCCAGCGCCGCAACAACCTCGCCAACCCGAACCTGATCCTGGCGGGCCAGCATCTGGTGATTCCGGTCCGGTAACGATGGCGTGACGTGAACGAAGACGGGTGAAGGGACGTAAAAAAACGCGGCCCGGCGGAGTGATCCGCCGGGCCGCGCGTTTTCGGGCGTCAGTGCGTGACCGACAGGAACAGGTACGCGGCGAACAGCGACAGGTGCACGACGCCGTGCAGCACCGTCGTGCGCCCCTGGCTGAGCGTCAGTGTGCTGACCAGCAAGGTGAGCGCCAGCAGCACGGTTTCCATCGGCCCGATGCCGAGCGTGAGCGGCTGGCCGATCCAGATGAACACGGCCGCGACAGTCGGGATCGTGAGCCCGATGCTCGCGAGCGCGGAACCGAGCGCGAGGTTCATGCTGGTCTGCAGGCGGTTCGCGCGCGCGGCGGTGACGGCCGCGAGTGCTTCCGGCAGCAGCACGAGCGCGGCGATCACGATGCCGACCGCGGCTTCGGGCGCGCCAAGCTTCAGCACGGCGTGCTCGACGGCCGGCGACAGCAGCTTCGCGAGCAGCACGACCGCGACGAGGCTCACGAACAGCAGGACCATGCTGATGATGGCGGTACGCGTGCTCGGCGCCGCGGCGTGCACCGACTCGTTTGCGCTGTCGTGCGCGGCGAGGAAGTAGTCGCGGTGGCGCACGGTCTGGACGAACACGAATGCGCCGTACAGCACGAGCGACGATACGCCGGCAAACGCGAGCTGCGATTTCGAAAAGAACGGGCCCGGCGCGGCGCTCAGGTAGTTCGGCATCACGAGCGACAGCACGGACAGCGAAGCCAGCACCGCGAGCGCCTTGCTCGCGCCGCGCCCCTGGAAGTCCTGTTCGCCGTGCTTCCACGCGCCCACCAGCAGGCAGATGCCGACGATGCCGTTGCAGATGATCATCACCGCGGCGAATACGGTGTCGCGCGCGAGGCCCGATTTCTCGGGGCCCGCGCCGAGCATCACGGACACGATCAGCGCGACTTCGATGACGGTCACGGCAATCGCGAGCACCAGCGTGCCGAACGGTTCGCCGACGCGGTGGGCGACGACTTCCGCATGATGGACGGCGGCGAACACGGCGCCGGCGAGTGCGGCGGCAAGCACCGCGATGACGAGGCCTTCGGCCGGCACGACGCGCGACAGCGCGAGTACCAGCCATGCGGCAAGCGGGGCCCAGAGGGTCCAGCGCGGGAGCTGGTTGGACGAGAGCGGCATGGAGGGTTTCCTTATGCGAGTGGCGGCGCGCGACGCGCCATCACGGGGTGACGAAGCCCGGCCGTACTATCCGCCGAACGAGGACGATGAAACCGAAGGGTGGCGGCGCGTAACGGCGCTGCCATGCGTTCGCCGCCATGAGGCGGCGAGGGGCGCGGGCGGGCCGAAGCCCGTCGCTGGATGAAGCGGTTCGATGCGGCTGGCCGCGGACGGCGACGCGAGCACACGTGATGACGCGCCGGCCGGAGGCTCGGTTCCGACCCTGAAAGGGCGGCGGACGATGGACAGCGGTGGTGGCGCAGCACGCGGTTTCCCCCTGAAATCCGGCGGTTTGTCGAATTTTATCAGGCGTTTGGGGGCCACTATCTCATATTCGAACGCTTACGTTGACCTTTCGGTTTACAAAAAGTGCCCCAATCCTTCATTTTTTTGTCTTTGCAGTTTCCGTAACGGTCTCTTGCACGACAAATTCGGGCTCGCCCTGACATAAATCTACCGACCGGTCGGTTTATAATCGCTCGCACCTCCACTTCATGACGGATCGCAAGCGATGGCTGTTTCCTCTGCACATTCGGTGAACTCGGGCGCGCTGGCGCCGTCGGCCGTCGTCGGCGTGATCGGCGCCGGCGCGATGGGTGCGGGCATCGCGCAGGTCGCGGCGGCGGCCGGCCATACGGTGCTGCTGTACGACCTGAACGAAGCGGCCTGCGACAAGGCGCTGGCCGGCATCCGCGCGCAGTTCGCGCGGCTTGCTGAGAAAGGCCGGCTCGAACCGGCGCAGGCCGATGCGGCCGGCAACCGGATCCGTGCGGTGCGCGCGCTGGCCGACTTCGCGGGGGCCGCGCTGATCGTCGAGGCGGCGGCCGAGCGGCTCGACGTGAAGCGCGAGATCTTCGCGACCCTCGAGGGTCATGTCGACGACGCGTGCCTGCTGACGACCAACACGTCGTCGATCTCGATCACGTCGATCGCGGCCGGGCTGCGCGTGCCGCAACGCGTCGCCGGCCTGCATTTCTTCAACCCGGCGCCGCTGATGGCGCTCGTCGAGGTGGTCAGCGGGCTCGCGACCGCGCCCGAGGTCGCGCAGGTCCTGTACGCGACCGCCGCCGCGTGGGGCAAAAAGCCCGTGATGGCGAAATCGACGCCCGGCTTCATCGTGAACCGCGTCGCGCGCCCGTATTACGCGGAGGCGCTGCGCGTGCTGAACGAGCAGGGCGGCACGCCGGCATCGATCGACGCGGTGATGCGCGAGGCCGGCGGTTTCCGGATGGGGCCGTTCGAGCTGATGGACCTGATCGGCCATGACGTGAACTTCGCGGTGACCGAGTCGGTCTTCCGCGCGTACTTCAACGATCCGCGCTACACGCCGTCGCTGATCCAGCAGGAACTCGTGAACGCGGGTTTCCTCGGGCGCAAGTCGGGGCGCGGCTTCTATTCATACGCGGACGGCGCGACGCCGCCCGCACCCGATCTCGAACCGCCGCGCGATGCGCCGACCGACGTCGTGCTGTACGCGCAGGACGGCCCGGCCGCCGCGCTGCATGCGCGCTTCGCCGAACGCATCGCGCTCGCCCGCCAGGCCGGCGCGCATCCGGACGACCTGCTCGCGACGGCCGGCCGCGCATCGATCGCGCTGACCGACGGCCGGACGGCAACCGCGCGTGCGGCGCAAACCGGTGTGGCCGATCTCGTGCTCGTCGACCTCGCGCGCGATTACGCACAGGCCGGGCTCGTCGCGCTGACGCGCGCGCTCCAGTGCGGCGATGCGGCGTATGCGGACGCGGTCGGCCTGATCCAGCAGGCGGGTTTTCGTGTGGTCGGCGTCGCGGACGTGCCGGGAATGGTCGCGATGCGCACCGTCGCGATGCTCGCGAACGAGGCGGCCGACACGGTGAACCAGGGCGTGTGCTCGCCCGCCGATCTCGATCTCGCGATGGAGAAGGGCGTGAACTACCCGTGCGGCCCGCTCGCGTGGGCCGATGCGATCGACATCGGCCGCGTGTTTCGCGTGCTGTCGAACCTCGCGGCGAGCTACGGCGAGGACCGCTATCGCGTGTCGCCGCGCATCGCCGCGCTGCATGCGGCCGGCCGCACGTTCCGGTCGTAGCCGCCGGCCCCGTCACTTCTATCACGATAACGACATCACTCCATTGGAGGAGCACCCCGATGACTCACCCTGCCGCCGCCCTCGAGCCGATCGAGACCGCCAGCCGCGACGAACTGCAGGCGCTGCAGCTCGAGCGCATGAAGTGGTCGCTGCGCCACGCGTACGACAACGTCCCGCACTATCGCCGCACGTTCGATGCGGCGGGCGTGCATCCGGACGACCTGAAGACGCTCGCCGATCTCGCGAAATTCCCGTTCTCGACGAAGAACGACCTGCGTGACAACTATCCGTTCGGGCTCTTCGCGGTGCCGCGCGAGCAGGTCGTTCTTCGTCGAGAACGGGAATTTCGCGAGATCGGCGAGCGTCTTCAGGTCGTCCGGATGCACGCCCGCCGCATCGAACGTGCGGCGATAGTGCGGGACGTTGTCGTACGCGTGGCGCAGCGACCACTTCATGCGCTCGAGCTGCAGCGCCTGCAGTTCATCGCGACTGGCGGTC
>NZ_LDWR01000127.1 GCF_001039005.1 Burkholderia cepacia | reverse complement strand
GGCGGATTCAACCGGTCGTCGCAACACCTTAATTCAGGAGGTGTTTCATGGGTCGTCCATCGAAATGGATACAACAGTTGACGGGGCGAGGAGCGATGCGCTCGCCAGGCGCACCGTCGCTTCGGCATGAGGTCGAGCGTCAGTTTTGGAAGCAGGTTGCGACCGGAATCACAAGCGAGAAGGCTGCAACTGCGGTCGGTATATCTCAGGCCGCAGGCACGCGCTGGTTTCGCCAGCGTGGCGGTATGCCGTTATTCATGGCAAGTCCAATATCCGGGAGGTACTTGTCGTTTGCTGAGCGTGAAGAGATAGGATTACTCTCAGCCGAAGGCGTCGGAGTGCGTGAGATCGCTCGCCGTATTGGCCGCAGCGCGTCAACGGTCTCACGAGAGCTCACGCGTAATGCTGCAACTCGTGGCGGCCGCCTCGATTATCGGGCATCAGTCGCACAGTGGAAGGCGGAACTGTTTGCCAGGCGACCGAAACCGGCAAAGCTTGCGACAAACCCGAGGCTACACCGCTATGTGCAAGAGCGCCTGGAGGGCCAGGTTCATGACGCTAAAGGACGTAAGGTTGCGGGGCCTCGTCAAGCTGCGTTCATCGGGCGGAATAAGCCAGAACGCAGTGATCGCAAATGGGTCAATGGCTGGTCACCAGAACAGATTGCCCATCGCTTAAAAGTCGACTTCCCAGATGACGAAACCATGCGTATCTCTCACGAAGCCATCTACCAGGCACTTTACATTCAAGGGCGTGGTGCGCTCAAGCGCGAGCTGGTGACCTATCTGCGCACCGGACGAGCGCTGAGAGTGCCAAGGGCCAGGGTGCAAGCCAAGGCGTGGGCGCATGTCAGCGAAGATGTGATGATCTCCGAACGTCCTGCGGAAGCTCAAGATCGTGCTGTACCGGGACATTGGGAAGGCGACCTGATCATCGGCTTGAACCGGTCTGCGATCGGAACGCTGGTCGAGCGATCAAGCCGATTCACCATGCTCGTCCACCTGCCTCGCGAGGAAGGCTACGGGCTGACTCCCAGGACGAAGAATGGTCCCGCGCTGGCCGGCTATGGGGCTGTCACAATGGCCAACGCCCTCAAGAAAACCGTGACGAGCATGCCTGCCCAGTTGTGGCGATCATTGACCTGGGATCGAGGAAAGGAACTGTCCGATCATGCCCGCTTCACCATTGAGTCTGGTGTGAAGGTCTTCTTCGCCGACCCGAACAGCCCATGGCAGCGTGGCACGAACGAAAACACGAACGGCCTTCTACGACAATACTTCCCAAAGGGCACAGACCTGTCCCGGTGGAGCGCTCGAGAGATTCAGGCCGTTGCTAATACGTTGAACACTAGGCCCCGGAAAACACTCGGCTGGAAGACGCCTGCTGAAGCTCTGGACGAGTATCTCAGATATGTTCAACAACCTAGTGTTGCGACGACCGGTTGAATCCACC
>NZ_LDWR01000126.1 GCF_001039005.1 Burkholderia cepacia | reverse complement strand
CGACGCTGCGGCCCGACGGCAGCAACCGCGACAGCGCGGCGAAGCGGCCCGGGCGGGCCCGGCCGGCGCCGGTGCTCGCGGCGCCGGGCGACACCGGCGTGGACGGAGTGGAAGCAGAGGTTCTCATCGTGTCGTCCTCATTGCGTCAGCACGACGCCGCTGGCCGGCGACCACGACACGAACACGTCGTCGTTCCACGCCGGTGCCGTGTCACTCAACAGGTGCGAGCTCGACAGGTTCGACACGACCG
>NZ_LDWR01000125.1 GCF_001039005.1 Burkholderia cepacia | reverse complement strand
GTCCGTTTGTTTCATGCCCTACATGTTCGCTTGCTCGTCGATCCTCCGCAAGCACATCCGGGGGCGTGTTATGCAGAGCATCCCTAAGGCGGTGGTTTGATTTGCAAAAATCAGGGAGCGCTTTCTGAAAGCGACGGTGACGTTATTTTTAGTATCCCAAATTAATTGTGGTCAATTTTTATTGAGTGAGCAAAGGGGGTGGATGTTGTTGATCGGTGCGTCATTTAATGCTATTTCGCCTTGCGCGTCAGGCTCAAGTAATTCTGCGGAGCGGCTTGAGTCTTTGGAGAAATGGGCGAGCGAGTCACTCGGAGGAGATGAGAGGCTGGCGAGTGATATTATCAGATCGGCCATTTCTAATTGCAGTGTCGAGTGTGATCTATCTGGATTGTCGCTGAAAAGTCTTCCGGAAAGTAAAGATATCTGCCTTATGGTGATTCGTGGAACCCCTGATCTTTGTCGGCTTGTTCCGGATGCCGTTTTTGAAGAGCTGGTTTCCGTTGAGGGGAATTTGGCTGATACGAGTGTTGGCAAGTTTCTTCGCGGGGAAAATATAGAGCGACAATTTAATCGAAATAACTCGCCAATTCTTGTTACATCGTTTTCCGGGAAAACGAATATCAAGGATTTTGATATTGAAAAACTGAATGGTGCGTCGCAAAACAGGAAGGATTCGTATTCGTCTGGGCGAGGCGGTGGGGTTGCCAATTTTTCTGGATCCGTATTATTTAAAGGATGTAAAGATGTTCTGTTCGGAACGGCGACATCGAACGCAAATAATCGAAATCTTGTTGAGTATCGAAATCAACTGACGGAGAGTCTCGGTGATTGTGATGAAATGGGTAGGATTGAAATCCAGGAGGAAATGGATGAGCTGGATGCGGTTATTCAGTCAAAGCGTATTGACGAGATGTCTTTTGGGGCGGTTATTGATGAGGATCGTATTCGGGTGCAAAATGCCTTTCCGAGTCAGCATAATTCTCTAAATTTTGCGCATCGAGAGGTGGTCGATATCAATGGGAAGGCCTTTGTTCGGGGGGTAGGGGAGTCGGGTGGCTTTCGGGATAAGCATTTTAAAGTTGATAAGGAGTCTGGAGGAGTGTTTGAGAGGTTGGCGGCGAAGGATGATCTTTTGGCGGTCAAAAAACACATAGAAAAAGGTAGGCTGGCCGACAGGGAGCACATCAATAGTTTGGTGAATTATGATCCCAATCTTAGTGAAGTGTTATTTCTTCCGATTGGCGATTATTTTTCTGCAATTTCTGCTGCATATATCGACTTTTCGTCAGGATTTGAGGCGAATGATATTTGTGGCGTAAATGACTATTTACGCGAAAATATGGGTGACATTATTTCTTTGTTTGAGAAAATTGGCGAAAAGCCAGTCTTGTGCATATTTAATAATGAGCGAAATGAAAGAGAGGTAAGGCAGATCTTTTTGGATTCATCTCTGGGTGTTCCTTTTGTAGAGGCTCTTGATGTGGCCGAAGTAGGATTGAATAGATACACTACTTCGCGCAGTGCGGAGCACTCGATTCGCGAGTATCCGGAGAACAGTCTTGCGCCTTCGGACTGGAGCGGGAGCAACGTAGCGGACGACGACGGGCAATTGTCAGACAGCAATACCGAGAACTTGGTTCAAGCGATGGCGGCGGCATCTCCCGGCGTGGCAACCACGACCTCGGCGCCGGAAGAGAAAAAGATGCAATATCCCACCTTGACCACCAATTCGCATTGACGGTGCGGCGGTCACGTTTGCCAATGTTTACTTAAGTGATCTGCTATTGGAATTCTGCACAGAAGTAAGTGGTTGAGTTTCGACGCGCGCGGCGTCCCGGAGCAAGTTGGGATGCGCGTGCCGGCAGGTCCCGGTCAGGAACTCGTGCTTATGGTGTGCGAGGTTCCTGCGTCGGGCAAGCGTTGCATCGTGCAAGACATGATCGATGCTACCTTGACTGATCAAGCGGCGCGGGTCGGTAAACCACGACGTTCGATGGCAGCATTCGCCTGCAGGCGATGACGAACGATTAGCGTGGAGCAGGTTTATCGTATCCTGGCCGTCCGGCTGCCGCGCTTTGTCTCGTTCAGCTGTCGACGCTGCGGCGCTATCGGGCAGTTGACCCGGTGGAGCTGCACGCGACTGCCCATGATCTTGCCCGCATTCGTCCGCGCGCGGGCCACGAGCAGTAGCGGGGAAGAGGGGGATGCAAATTGAGGTGGACAAGATAATCTTTCTTATCACTACATCATCATTTCATTGCCAAACTCGGCGAGCGGAAAACGGCGTGCCGCGCAGCGCGGTCGCCGAATTGACACCGTCGCGGCGCCGCACCGGTGACAACTTTACTTCGCGCGCGGCAAGTGATTGATTTTATGAATGTTTCTCTTGCTGGGCGACGGCTGGCGGGGGAATTGACAAGTTTATTAGCGAAGTTGTGGCAACTTTGCTTTGTTCTACGGGGGACGACCGATGAAGACGGTCTGTGAAGTCCTGGGTGTGTCGCGCTCGAATCTCACGGTCAAATCGAAGCGCCTCGCTGAATGGGTCGACCGGCGCAAGACACCTGCACTGGACGATATGCCGCTCATCACCGAACTGCGAGAACTGATTGGCGAGCTGCCTACGTATGGCTACCGGCGTGCCTAGGCGTTGCTGAGGCGAAACCGAGACGCGCTGGGCCAACCTCGCGGCAATGCAAAACGGGTCTATCGCGTCATGCGTTTCCACGGCTTACTGCTCGAACGCCGACCTCGTCATGCCCCATCTACTCGTCGGCACGACGGCAAGGTTGCGGTGGACAGGAGCAACGTCCGCTGGTGTTCGGACGGTTTCGAATTCCGCTGCGACGACGGCGCGCCCTTACGCGTCATCTTCTCGCTGGACTGCTGCGATCGGGAAGCCATGAGCTGGGTTGCGACCACGGGCGGCTACACCGGCGACATGGTGCGCGACGTCATGCTTCAGGCTGTCGAAAACCGCTTCCACGGCGCGCTGCGGACCGACGGCGAAATCGAGTGGTTGAGCGACAACGGTTCCTGCTACATTGCCGACGAGACGCTGACGTTCTCGCAACAAATCGGCTTGAAGCCGGTCACGACACCCGTGAGAAGTCCGCAGAGCAACGGGATGGCCGAGAGCTTCGTCAAAACGATGAAGCGCGATTACGTGTCGTGGATGCCCAAGCCCGATGCCCGAACGGCGCTGCACAACTTGGCCATTGCGTTCGACCACTACAACGAGTCGCATCCGCACAGCGCCCTGAAATACCGCTCGCCACGCGAGTTTCGCCTGCGAGCAAATTCTCCAACCTAAGCGTGACCGCGTGTCCGGTCATGCAGGGGCAAGTCCACTGGCGACCTGTCACCTGTAGAGTTTGAGCGGCGCTACGCGCTAAACGGCTCGTGAGTGTCTATGAAACTTTGGCCGGTCCACTATCGCGGACGAAATGGAGCAGGTTAGGGTCAGAGGACTTCACCGTATCGAGATTCGTGACGCGAAGGGACATCCTGTGGCCGTAACCCTTGAGCCTCGTTATCGGAAAATGACGATGCTAACGCCAATCGGCAAGCAGAACCGCTATCCGGCATTGCAACTCACGGTGATTCGCGCGCAAGAGCGCAATGCGCTGCCTGGCCGCCCCAGCATCGAATGGAAGCTGCAGACCAATCTCCCCATCCGATCACAGATCACGTGCCGAGGCAATCCAGAAGCTCGACTGGTACGCTTTGCGCTGGAAGATCGAAACGTCCCACAAGATTCTCAAGTCCGGACTCGAAGTTGCGCACCGCCGATCGGCTTGCGAATCCGACCTCCGTGTTTTGCATCCTGAACTGGTGCATATTTGGGCTCACCATGATCAGCCGGTGTGCGCCGCAAGTTCCGCCCGACACGGTGTTCACATCGACCGAAATGGAATTACTCGAAGCGTGGTCCCGGACTTGCCACTCAGGCGCCAACGCTCTCGCAACACCTGATCAAGGTCGCGTGGCTTGGGGATATCTGACCCGTGCCGGTGATTCGCCTCCAGGCAATTCCGTTATGTGGCGCGGTCCGCGGCGCCTCACTGATATTCAACTGGCTTATGAGCTCGCCCTGAATCGGAGTGGGTAATTGCAGGGCTGACCGTGTACGCCCAAACAACGGTTGGCGATAGCCACATAGCTTGTCCTTCCGAATCTAGATAAAAGCGAGGAATTAACCTCGACGCTCCCGCCGGTACACCATGGTCATCATTCTTTCTAGATCGACGGTGATCCGGGAGTACGCATCATTCTCTGAAAATAGAGATGGCGGGACTTGCCGGAGGGCCCGTTTCAATATACGTAACAACGTGGCCTTTACGGTCCAGTCTGCCTCAGTCATCCAATATCGGCTCAGTTCAAGCAGGGCCGCCTCTAATGCATTCGCGTCCTGAAGTATCTGGATCATAAAGATGAGCCAGTCTTTTTCACTGGACTTATTTTCGAGAAATGGTGTTTCGGACATCATTCCAATGAATTGACGATCCGCGCAGCGCAGCGATCTGATCTGAGTCATTCGCTGTAGAAAATCGCCGAACGCGGTTAGTTGGCAGCTAGGATCGACGGCTGTCATGTCCGCCAGCAGTGCGCCTTCAATAAATTCGATAACGCCGTCGCGTCTTTCGTGACCATAGCAGTCAATCCAATCAGCATAGATATCGATTGGACTGCTATCGTTACCAAGGAATTCTCGATAGGTTTCTCGTAGAAGCGCCGGCTTCAGTTGCAACTTGCGGCCCGCTAGCCTCGCTTTGAGGCCACTGTTGATCCCCGCCTTTCGTCGCTGCGGGGGCGTCGTTTCTTCTAAATCCTTCAGCAAGCGATCAAGTCGCTTACGCACTGCCTTTTCCATTTCCCTTCGGCGCAATAGCTCTTGTAATACTAGGGTAAGGTCACTTGCGTCCGGAAACTGCTGCTGAGCAATGTTTTGCAAATCCTTCGCGGTTAGATGGGGCCGACATGCGGCATCCATGAGCTGATCGGCCTTGCCGTGGACGTCTTCCTCCAACACCCTGTCGAAATTTTCCGATAGGGTCATGCCTTTCCGCTCGAGCTCGCGGCGGCGCCCGAACTGAGCCATCGCAGAACTCATATTATCTGCGACAGCAAGGGTGAGTGTCAGTCCACCGATCGTTGCTGAGCTCTCTTCCTCTGCCTCGCTTGATCTTTGTGCTGCTTCGTTTGCTTTTTCATCCAATCGAGGCTGAAGGAGCGGGCGCTTGAAGCCGCTATTGCCGTCAATGTGTGCCATTGGAGTTTTTGCTATTAGTGTGATTCATATAATTACGGATTTCATCGATGAGGGCAGATTCCGCTATTCGCGGGTTGTCAATCAAAGACTGACCAAACGAGTCGGCATCTGGTGACAATGGACTGTCGATCAATTTTGGCTGAATTAGGAACATGCGTACGGCGCTGGAATTGGTATGTGTCTTGTAACGAAATAGTGCGCCAACGAACGGAATGGACGATAGACCAGGTACCCTCGTTTCGGTGGTGCTGACCTCATCCCTTGTATAACCACCAATCAACAAGCTTTTTCCTCTCGGTACACGGGCGACAGTGCCGATCTCCGTCCTGCCGACAGTCGGAAGGCCATCGACACTCTCGGTAGTGCCGTCCGCAGTTTGTACCTGGTTGCCGTCTTCGATATTCAGCAACATTTCGATTTCGTCGCCATTATCAGATAAACGTGGAAGTACGTTGATCATCGTTCCGTAGGTGACTTGGTCAAGTTCGGCGTAGCGCTCGCCGACAAGCTTAGTGTAGAAGGTGCGATTGTTATCGAAGACGGCAGGGGTATTCTCTTGAGTCAGCACAACCGGTCGGGAAACTATCTGAGCCTTGCCTTTCTCGCTCAATGCGTTAATCTGGGCCACGAACTGTGTGCCATCCAGTGTGCTGATCGATCCGGCGTTCAGCGTCGCAGTAAAGCTGCCAGTGTGAACCTGTCCTTGCCATTTGATGCCAAGTGCATCCATATTGCTCTTTTCAACATCGATGATCCACAGATTCAACTCGACGTGCCGCTTGGCTACGTCCAGGGCGGCAGCCAGATTTTCAATCAATTGAACCTGACTAGGAGTACCCTTGATCACGAGGCTGTTGGTATCTGGATAGGCCACGATGCGGATGGGTGTGGTCTGAGTGGACGTGGCTTCGTTCCCAGGGAGTGGAGACGCGGGCGCGGTTGAGCTGGATATAGAGGCCGGCGCCGTCGTGAGGGAATGTGTGCCGTCTGTCTGTGGCAATGGGGGCAGGGGATTGGCACGTGGGGTTGTCTCCGAGTTGGTGCCGCCCACCACCGTGGTTTGGATCTTCGTATCGCTATCTTGGAGGATATTGGCTATGACGCTTGCCATACCGGGTATAGTGACAGTCTGGCTGCGCAGAGGGAATTGACGGTCGGTTACGAACGTGTTCTTTAGTCGAATCACGCCAAAGTTTTCCTTCGGATTGCTTTCGACATCGCGCGATTTATCCATATAGGCTGCGGCGTTGACGATTAGATCGACATATGCCGGCGGTCCGGATACGTAAAATGTCTTTTCAAGCGGCTGGCCTCGCAATGGGAAGCGTGGATCCAGAAGTCCGGAGCGCCGAAGGAAGCTTTCAAAAACGGGCATCGATACGCGCTTTAGTCCTACCACCGCACTTTTAATTTCTGAGTTATCGTAGATGTAGATGGCTTGCCCGTCCGAGTACCAGATTAATCCTAATTTCTCAGTGATCTGTGTCAAAAGTATGCGTGGTTTACTAACGTCGAACTGTCCGCTAATCTGCTTTTTCGCGGCTTTGTTGCTAACTACGATTGGCTTGCCGATACGAGCCGAGAGTGCTTCGAGAAAGGCCCGAAGATTCTCCCGGTCGGCCACGTAGCCATCGTCCAAAGCTGGGGAATGTGTTGGGTTGATGGATTCCTGTGTCGCTTGAGATGGTAATGTGTTACTAAGGGGCTGCGTTTTCGCAGAATGATCTTGAGCGGCGTTTTCGCCGACGCGAGTTTTTTCGGCATGAGCGGGAGTGATGTCGAGGGTGCCGAATAGGAGAGCGGCCAGAAGATATGAGTTTAAGAATATAGTTTTCATCAGGCGTTCGTAGCCAGGGACGGTTGCATTGCGAGTGCGATGTTGTATGGCGCACCTGAGGTTAATGAGGAGATGCCAGCTGATCTTGATGAAATTCTGATGGATCGGCCGCACGACAAGCATGCTCCGGCACATTTCTGAGGTTTCCTCGGTTTTTCGCCTTCCAACGGTCCCAATCGGACACGTGAACACTATCGAATCGGGATCGCACTCCAGGAGCGTCGGCGGCGGCAACGCTATAGTGAGGAGTGCAAGGCACAGGTGGTAGCGGCCTGCCAGGGAATCGGCGTATCGGCGGTGACGCTGGAACACCGAATGTGGTCAATGAACGACGCCTGTCGTAGACGAGGCGTAATTTGAGAGACTCAACGTAGTCCGGCAGGCATGTTCTAAGGTGTGTGATTCATAGACATCGTTTCAACTAGAATGAGGCGATGGACCGAGAGATTGCCGCACGATTACGTTGGGTGCGCATGTATTACGAGACCGGCAATGCCAGCCTCGTGCGCGCGCGATGTGGCATCTCCAGACCGACGCTTCGCAAATGGCTGCGTCGCTATCAGGAAGCTGGCGAAGAAGGTCTTCGATCCCAAAGCCGTCGTCCACTCCGCAGTCCAAACTGGAAGGTCACAGAGGCCGATCGGGCGACAATCGTCCGACTACGGGCCGAGCGCAAAGGTGCGCGTCGGATCCAGAATGAACTGCGACTGCACGAGCAACAGGAACTAGCCCTCGTGACCTGACCCTGCCCTGAATTCACGTACAGCAAGAAGTTTGATAACTTTTTGTCTGTATGTAAGCGTGTCCCCAGCACCGTCTCGACGATGTGAAAGGAAGTTGCCAAAGTAGTCCCCACCAAAGTAGTGGGGACCAAAGTGGCAACAGATACGCCGAAGAGAACTTCACGCAAAGGCATCCCGAATCACCCGATCGAATTTCGACGGCATCTGGCCAAGCTGGCCTGCGAGCCGGATATATCGGTGGCGCGTCTGGCGATGGAGCATGGGGTGAATCCGAACCTGGTGTTCAAATGGCGTCGAGCATTGCGTGCCGGCGAATACGATCCGGTGGATTTGCTGCCCGTGACCGTGGAGGCACCGGCGCAAGAGATCGAGCAACCGGCCCCGGCCCCGGCGCCGGTCGCCAGTGCCGCTCCGGCAGGCGCCATCGAGATCAGCGTAGGCAACACCCGAGTGCGCATCGAAGGCTCGCCGCATGAAGCCACGCTGTTGCTGGTGCTCCGTATGTTGCGCGGCACGTCGGGACCGACAGCATGATCTGACTACCTAGCCACACGAAGATCTGGCTGGCCGCCGGCGTGACCGACATGCGCTCGGGCTTCAATAGCTTGGCCGCGAAGGTCCAGACCGTGCTGGAGCGAGACCCGTTCAGCGGCCACGTGTTCGTGTTCCGCGGCAAGCGTGGCGATCTGGTCAAAGTGTTGTGGTGGAGCGGCGACGGCATGTGTCTGCTGATGAAACGCCTGGAGCGCGGTCGGTTCGTGTGGCCACGTGCCGATGGTGACGTAGTGTGCCTGAGCCAGGCGCAACTGTCGATGCTGCTCGAAGGTATCGACTGGCGGCAACCAGTCCGCACGACGGAGCCGACATCGGCGTTGTAAACTTGTCGGCCGCCGCGTAGACTGCCGGCATGACCACGGCAAACGCCTATCCGGACGACGTCGAAGCGCTCAAGGCCATGCTGCTTGAGCGCGATGCACGCATTGGGCATCTGGAAGACGTGGTCGAATCGCACAAGGCGGCGAACGCCACCGCCAAGGCCGAGATCGAGCATCTGAAGCTGCTGATCGCGAAACTGCGCCGCATGCAGTTCGGCCGGAGCTCCGAGAAGCTCGACCGTCAGATCGAGCAGCTCGAGTTGCGACTGGAAGAGCTCGAGGCCGACGAAGGCGCCGCCCCCATCGAGATTCCGAAGACGCCGCGTACCGCACCGGAACAAGCGCCCCGCAAACCGCTCCCCGAGCATCTGCCACGCGAGATCCTGACGTACTGGCCGGAATCGTGCGAAACCTGCGCGGCGTGCGGCGGCCCCATGAAGCAACTCGGCGAGGACGTCTCCGAGCAGCTGGACTATGTACCGGCCAGCTTCCGCGTGATCCGCCACGTGCGCCCGAAACTAGCATGCACGTGCTGCGATCACATCGCACAAGCTGCAGCGCCGAGCCGCCCCATCGAGCGCGGCCTGGCTGGTCCGGGCTTGCTGGCTCATGTGTTGGTCTCGAAGTTCGCGGACCATCTGCCGCTGTACCGCCAGTCGGCGATCTATGCGCGTGAGGGTGTCGATCTGGATCGCTCGCTGCTGGCGAAATGGGGGGGGCATGGTGCGAGCCTGATGCAACCGCTGGTCGACGCCTTACGCCGGCACGTCATGGCAGCCACCAAGCTGCATGCTGACGATACGCCTGTGCCGGTGCTCGCGCCGGGCAATGGCAAGACGAAAACCGGACGGCTGTGGGTCTACGTGCGCGACGACCGGTACTCAGCCGACATGACGCCGCCGGCCGTTTGGTTCGCCTATACGGCCGACCGCAAGGGCATCCATCCGCAGCAGCATCTCGAATCGTTCAGCGGTACGCTGCAGGCCGATGCCTATGGCGGATACCAGGCGATTTACGAAACCGGGCGGGTAGCCGAAGCAACCTGCTGGGCACATGCTCGGCGACAGTTCTATGAACTGCATGCCGCGCGGCCGAATGCCTTGAACACCGAGGCGCTGGAGCGTATCGGCGCGTTGTACAAGATCGAGGAAGCGATCCGGGGCAAGCCGCCCGATGAGCGACAGGCGTACCGGCAAACACATAGCAGGCCCTTGCTCGATCAGCTCCATGCGTGGCTGAGTACCACGCTGGAAACGCTCTCGCGCAAATCCGACACGAGTCGGGCGATTCTCTATGCGCTGAACCGGTGGGAAGCGCTTACGCGCTACTGTGACGACGGGCATCTGGAAATCGATAACCTGCCAGTTGAGCGCGCGTTGCGCGGGGTGGCGATCGGGCGCCGTTATGTCCGGTCCACGATTATGCTGAGTGCTCGTGGCGAGCCCCCGCTGTCAGGACGACTTGCCCCTTTCAACTACACATAATCAAAGCGCTTGCAGGAACTTCAGCAGCGCGTCCGTCGGATGGTAACGCGTGCCTCGGGTATTGGGCGGCGTGATTGCGGCCAGGGCACGCTCCTTCATGGTCAGATCAGCTTCAATGTATCCGTGGGTCGTCACCGGACTCTCGTGCCCGAGCCAAAGCGCAATGACCGTGAGGTCAACCCCGGACTGCAGCAAGTGCATCGCTGTCGTATGGCGCAGCGTATGTGGCGAGATCGTCCGTCCGCGCAGCGAAGCACATTGGGCCGTTGCAGTGCTTACAGCCCGTGCGATTCGTTCGGCTACGTTCGATCGGGTCATCGGCTTTCCCCAGCGGTTAGGCAGCAGAGGTTGAGTCTCTTGCAAGCCGGCGAATTCGATCCAGCGGCGAATCTCGACGGCAGTTTCCTTCCACAGTAGTACGGTTCGCTGTTTCCGCCCCTTGCCGTGCAGGCGTACCGATGGCGTGATGTCGAGTTCCAGGTCGTCGACGTGTATGCCGGTCAGCTCAGAAACACGAGCGCCGGTGTTGTAGAGCATCTTGAGGAGCACCCGATCCCGGCGTCCGTACCATGTCGTTGAGTCGGGTGCATCGATGAGCGCCTGAACTTCGTTTCTGGACAGGAACCCAAGCAATGGCTTGTCGAAGCGTTTCATCGGAATCGCGAGAATCTGCTGGGCGAGTAACAGCGCCGGAGGGCATTGGGTGGCGACGTATCGCGCGAAGGCCCGTATTGCCGCGAGCCTCGCATTTCGGGTCCGTACGGTGTTGTGCCGTGCAGCTTCGACATGCGCGAGGAAGCCGAGAATCAGCTCCGCATCGAAGTCGCCCAGCGTCAGTTTGGCCGGTGGCTTTCCGAGTTCGCGCTCGGCATAGGCCAGCACCAGCCGGAAGGCATCCCGGTAAGCGGCTACCGTTCTCGGACTGGCGGCCTGCTGTTGAAGCATGCGCTCGGCAAAGAAGCGCTGAAGCAATGCCGCGAACTCAGTTGGTTCGGCGAGTAGCGGGTTCATGTCGATGCTCCTTCGGCATAGCGGTGGAAATGCTCGCCAGCGATGGCCATCAGTTCCGGGATGCCTGTGAAGTACCAGTACGTATCGACTACCTTCGCGTGGCCCACGTGGATCGATAAGGCCGATAGACACCGCGCGACGTCCTCTTCCTGTTGATGGAAGCGCAAGGCGCTGCGTACGATAAAGGTATGGCGCAGATCGTGTAGCCGGTGATGCACGTAATCTCCACGAGGCTGCCAGCCAAGCTGTCTGCAAAGCGAATGCAGCGCATACAGCACCCTCCGCCGATCAACAGGTCGACCGTCGTCGCGCACGAAGAAGTGATCGGAGCCGGGACGCAAGACGAGGCGGTCACGTAGTTCCGCGTATGCCTTCAAATGTGGCGGGACGCTCGCATGCAAGGGAACGAAACGACGCTGATGACACTTGGCGTCCCGGATATCAAGTACTCCAACCTCGAGATCTACATCGGTTCGGGTCAGTGCCAGCGCTTCGGAGATACGCAGTCCGGTTGCCGCCAGTAACCCGAACAGCGTGCGGTAAGTGGCCGGACGTAAGCTTCCGGGCGGTCCAAGGCGGTCAGTCTCTACCAGGAGGGTTCGCAGTTCTACGTCGGTATAGATATGTGGCACAAGCCGTCGGTGTCCGGGGCCGAAGAGATTCCGCGGGGGTATGATCGTTTCCGCGTCCGTGCGCAAGCAGAATCTGGCAAAGCTGCGCAGCACCTCTATGCGCCGTGCCCAACGGATCCGGTTTGGACGCTTCGACGCCCGCGCCCAGTCTGCTGCGAGTTCCAGAGTGAACGTCTCCGCACCGCATTGATCGGCAAAGCGGGCAAACGATTCAACCTGTCGGCCATCGATTGTTAGCTCGAAGCCAAAGCTGCGGCGATAGGCAAGATATGCGGCCACGCGAGCCGTCCAGGTTACGGTGGCACTCATGATATGCTCCCCGGCCACGGCAGTGCGACGCTGCGCAAGCCTTCCAAATCGACACGCGCATACACCCTAGCTGTGTTCAAGCTCCGATGTCGCAGCAGGTCCGAGATCTCTTTGAGCGACACGCTGGCCTTCTGCAGCCGCGTTGCTGTCGAACGCCGAAGCACATGCGTACTGCAGAAATGATCCGCCAGGCCGCTGCGTGCAAACGCACGATTCATTGCATTACGGATGGCCGCTACGCTGAGGGGGACACCAAAGGGTGCACGGTGGCGCACGAATATGGCGCGACTATCGGTTCGGGGACGACCTTCCCGCAGATAACGAGTAAGGTGCGTATTTCGGTGAACGTGATCAGTGGTTCCGATTGATGGTGATCGGCCGTTTCGGTCGAAGGTGATCGCTGATCACCGGTTTCCGAAACGAGCGATCATCTTGCCGAAACAGGTGATCACGTTCCCGGAATGAGTGATCAGCGAACCGAAGCAGCTGATCACGCGACCGAAGCAGGATGGCCGTTCCGGCTCGGCGGTGGTGTTGCGCATGTGATCAACGACGGGCGTTAGCCTTGTCTCTTTTTAGGGGACAGGTTGATGCCAGCACATCGGATGAGCATGCGCAAACTGAAGGAAGTACTGCGGCTGAAGTGGGCGTGCGGCCTGTCGCACCGCCAGATCAGCCGCGCGATCGGCATCAGCGTCGGCGCCATCTCGGCGTATGCTGCGCGAGCCAGCGCGGCGGGCCTCGACTGGGACACCGTCGAACCGCTGGCCGACGACGAGCTCGAGATCAGGTTGGACCTGCCGGAGGAAGCAGCCGTCCCGACCCGCTGGGTCGAACCGGATTACGCGGTGATGCACCGCGACCTGCGCCGCAAGGGCGTGACGCTGCAACTGCTCTGGGAGGAGTACGTCGAGGCCCACCCAGGCCAACGCACCTACCGCTATACGCAGTTTTGCCAGCGGCACAAGGACTGGGCTGCAGCGCTGAAGCGCTCGATGCGTCAGCAACACCGCGCCGGCGAGACGCTGTTCGCCGACTTCGCCGGGCAAACCGTGCCGATCCTCGGCCGCGACGGCGGCGTCGCGTTCAAGGCCCACGTGTTCGTGGCCGTCCTCGGCGCCTCGAACTACACCTATGCATGTGCGACGCGTTCCGAGGCCATGCCCGACTGGATCGGCAGCCTGATCGACGCGTTGGAATTCTACGGCGGCGTTCCCGAGCTGCTGGTGCCCGACAACCCCAAGGCATTGATCGCCAAGGCCGACCGGTACGAACCGGTGCTGGGCAACACCACGCAGGACTTCGTGAACCACTACGCGACCGCCATGTTGCCGGCGCGGCCGCGCAAGCCGCAGGACAAGGCAAAGGTCGAGGTCGGCGTACAGATCGTCGAGCGCTGGATCCTCGCACGGCTGCGCAACCATCGCTTCTACAGCCTGGCCGAGCTGAACAAGGCGATCGGCAAGCTGATCGCCGACCTGAACCGACGTCCGTTCAAGAAGCTCGACGACAACCGCCGCGAATGGTTCGAGCGGCTAGACCGTCTGGCGCTGCGCCCGTTGCCGACACGCCGATACGAGATCGCGACCTTCGTGAAGTGCCGCGTCAACATCGATTACCACGTCGAAGTCGATCGCCACTATTATAGCGTTCCGCACAGCCTTGTGCGCCAAGAAGTCTACGCGCGCGTCACGCGCCACGGCGTCGAGATCCTGCACCGCGGCAAGCGCGTTGCCGCCCACGCTCGCAGCCGACTCCGGAACAAGCATACGACGTTGCCCGAGCATATGCCGGCGGCGCACCGCGCCCACATGGAATGGACGCCCGGGAGATTGCTGAACTGGGGCGCCTCCGTCGGCCCCGGTGCCGAAGCGATCGTCAAACACCTGCTGACCAACCGGCCGCACCCCGAGATGGGGTACCGCGCGTGCCTCGGACTGCTGTCGCTCTCGCGTAAGTATGGCAAGGAGCGGTTAGAAGCTGCCTGCCAGCGGGCGCTCGTGATCGGCTCACCGACACGCCGCTCCGTGCTGTCGATCCTCGAATCCGGTCTGGATCGACAGCCGGTGCCCCCGATTCCTCTCACCGAATGGCATTCGCCCGATCACGAGAACGTGCGTGGGCCTGATTACTACCACTGACCCAAGGAGGTCGCGATGTTGACGCAGCAAACCTTAACCCAGCTCAAGTCCCTGAAGCTCGACGGCATGGCCCGCGCATTCGAGGAACAAGCGGCGTTGACCGCCAGCACCAGCCTGTCGTTCGAAGAGCGCTTCGGCATGGTCGTCGAACGCGAGCTTGCCTGGCGCGATACCCTGCGGCTTGAACGGCTGCTGAAGTCTGCGAAACTCAAGAATCCCCAGGCCTGCATTGAGGACATCGAATACCGGCAGAGCCGCGGCATCGACAAGAGCGTCGTCGCCGAACTCGCGGGTTGCGACTGGATCCGTAACGCGCAGAACCTCATCCTGACGGGGCCGACCGGCGCAGGCAAGACCTGGATCGCATGTGCGTTCGGGCAGCAGGCGTGCCGACAAGGCTTCTCCGTGATGTACGTCCGTGTCGCCCGCCTGTTTGAGGAATTGAAGATCGCCCACGGCGACGGCAGCTTCACGCGGCGGCTCGAGCAGCTCGCCAAGATGGACGTCCTCTTGCTCGACGACTGGGGCCTGCAGGACCTCGATCAGAGTGCCCGAAATGACCTGCTCGAAGTGCTCGACGATCGCGTCGGCACGCGATCCACGATCATTACCAGTCAGCTACCGCTCGAACACTGGCATGCGTGGCTGCAGGACCCGACGCTCGCCGACGCGATCCTCGACCGGCTCGTCCATCAGGCCCACAAGCTGCCGTTGAAGGGTGAATCGATGCGAAAAACCAACGCCAAGCAGTCCTCCGCATCCTGATCGTGATCACCTTCGTTATAATCCATTGACCGCGCAACACCACCTTCCAAACTGATCACGTTCGCCGAAACGCCTGATCACCATCACCGAAATCCGCAAGTAAGGGCTTCGCCGGTCTGTACCGGCAGGGGCAGATGTTGCGCGCGCTGGCTCTTGGTGCGATGAAGCGTCACAATCCCGTTTCGCCAATCCACGCAGTCCAGCGTCGAGTGGGCGGCTTCATCTCCCCGCAGGCCGAGATCGAGTATGCAGCGGGCGATGGCATAGTCTCGTAGACCAACTGGATCGCTTACGTCGAACGCTTGCAGGAAGTGTCTGAGCTGAACGTCCGAGAGCACCTTCGGAGGACTCCGACGCGGCCAGTTTGCAATAGCTGGTAGTGTCGCGGCGAGTATCCGGGTATCGTCACCTCGCATCGCACGAAAGCGCAAATAGCTGCGCAGGCTCGTGCAAATGACACCGCGCGAACTGGGTTTCCAGCGGGCTGCAAGGTCATGCAGGAATGAGTCGATATCTCCAGTAGTCAGCCGTTCAATACTGGGAACGTTGCCCTCGAAGCGACTGGTAAAGAATGCCTCCAGATGTCGCACGCGGTAGGTGCACGTCGACGATGTCAAGCCACTGGTGTTCTGCAAATGATCGTGGAAACGCTGGAGCTCGACGACCATCGGGCTCATCGTTTTAGTGGTCGTCGCGCTCGCATTGGGCAACAGTTCAAGCAGATGATGGAGCGCCGCCCGCGTCTCCGATACGACAGACCGGCACGGTGCCGGACAGGCGCAGGTGGGGAAGTGAAGTCGAATGAAGCGTTCGATAAGCGCGTGGTCAATGCCCGTGACAGCCAACCGCTCAGACATCATCCAGTAGCTGAAATGTGCGGGGCAGCGAAGATAGGCCCCGATGGTACCCCTTGCATAGCGTCGGTTCTGCAGGGTCTCGATGTATGAAGTGATGAAGTTGCTCAGTGGGCCTTTCAACAGCCAATCTCGGCGAGCAAGGTGCGCCAAGCATGCGTCGGTGGACATGGTGATCTCCCGCGTGAGGTTTGCGGAATACCATGAAACCACCGATTATTATTCTCAGTTCTGGCCGACCATGATCGGGTTGTTGGCGCGTTGGCGATTCCGCGAGACAACACTCCATAGTTCGATTTGCGTGCTGCCAATGCCACGCTGCTACGCATGGCTTCCAATCGTTGGGGAAACCGGTAACTCACGCCGTCAACACGGTATCGGCTCCACGCTTACGCATCGCCTGACGGTGGCGCCGAATCTGTTGGATCGGCGTTTCGACGGCTGGCGTCCCAATCAGGCGTGGGTAAGCGACATCAACTTCGTCAGGACCGACGAGGGCTGGTTGTATCTGGCCGCGATCCTGGATCTGACGAGCCGGCGCATCGTCGGCTGGTCGATGTCCGAGCGGATCAACGCGGATCTGGTCTGCCAGGCGTTGCGCAGCGCGTGCTGGCAACGCAAGCCGCCACCGGGCTTGCTGCTGCACTCCGATCGCGGTGCTCAAGGCGGATTCAACCGGTCG
>NZ_LDWR01000124.1 GCF_001039005.1 Burkholderia cepacia | reverse complement strand
GACGGCGGGGGCGAGGGGCATGGGGGGCTCGTTGGGTGGCAGATTGACGGTCTGGGGTTGCGGTGCGTGCCTGCTCCATAGTGCGTCACCACGCTATCCGGGCACACATGATCGCGCAGCAGCTTTGGCTCTCGTCAGGGCTGGTACGCAGGTACTGCCGCAATCATATGCCCTGCAGTGAAATGCGGCGGGCACAGACGCGGCCTCGCCTTCCCGTTACGTATTGGGCACCCCATGACCTTCGCCTTGCAGTCCGTACGATGCCGGCTGCTTTGGGGTGTCCGTTCGAAATCGGTGAAGCAATTCTCGGGCATATGTTTCGCGGCGTCGACGGCGCTTACAACCGGCACGGACGCGATAACCAACGTCGGTATTGGCTGGTAAAACCGAGTTCGAAGCTGGAAGAATTGGCCGTACTCGACTCACCATCCCTCGCGCCACGTGCGCTCTCGGCGTCGCGCCAGCAGCAGCTTTCGAACGTACGCAAGAGCAGTTCCCATTGGGGAACTAAAGGTGCTGCGCGAACGGTTGAGTCGTTGTCGCACCCGATGCTCCAGTGCGGGCCAGTGTCTCAATCGGCCGCACTTGGGGGGCTACGGCGAAAGGCATGGTCGCATTTCTGACTTATTTGGACTGTCAAGAATGACAGCTTTCTTGGCAGTATTTTTTGTCCTATTTTTTTAAGAATAGTATTGTTGCAATGCAATTTTAGCGCGTGATGATGTGGTGAGTCGGTAGTGCTACTTTGAGTGAGGAGTGACTGAAATGGCTGCACGTAGCGTGATCGCGAAGTTTACCAACAACACGAAATTTGTATTGACGCTAGATAAATCGTCGGTTCGGTTGGAGCACGGTAAGTGGGTAACCTCACCTCCCGATCAGATCTCGCCTGGTGATGTCGGGCAATGGGGGAGCGAGTCCGATAGCTATAACACCGGCACGCAGGGCACTATTCAGTATCAATTCTTCGATCAATCGACGTTGACCGTCTATGTCAACTGGTCGAATCCGTATCTCACTGACAGTGATTATTTGATCGATTGCGATGCGGATGGATTTAAAGTCGGCCATACAGGCGGAGATGGGCATAATGCGACTGTTGATTATTACATCAATGAGGATTGAGATATCAGAATTGCTGCGCCGATCCAGATGGGCGTGTGATGTAAGTGTGTGACTATTCTTAAAATGGTGGGCTACTATGTCTCAAAAATACAGCGATCTGACTCCTGAATTGCAGAATTTGTTTAATACATTGGAGGCGGCCATCGATATGAGCGCGGTCCTTGGTGATAAGGTGCGAAATCCATTTGATGTCTTGTTCAATAATTTTATGTACGCAAGTTTAACCGTTGAAGATTTCAATTCCAATCTGAACAGAATAATGAACGAAAATTGAGTGTCCGGCATCTCGATTGTTCAGTCGGCCATCCTGCGCTGAAGCATCTGTGCCCGTGGAATTGGGTGCAGACGCTTGCAGTGCTTGGGTGGTCCCTGACCCTCATCGTTTCTTGCCCTTCGACGGCCGGTCCCGCAGTTTGCAGGGGCAAAAATTCCGACACGATTCTCGCTTCGACCTACGCTTAGATTTCGCGCGTGAGCCATCCAACGCGTCGACCAGAAGATTGCGGCAGAAACCGACGTGATATCAAGGCAGGTTGGTTTCACCGCTACAGTCATACGCGAAATGTTCCTTTTCGATCGGCAGGCATCGAGCGCGCGAGCTGCGTCAAGCCAGCTTCCAGCGTGATGCCGGCGGTTGCTGCCCAGGTGCGCGCATCCTGCGCGGCTTTGTGGCGAGAGAACGGGCCGATCTCGTCGGCCATCAGGTCCAGCAGCTCAACGTCGGCCGCGTGCGAAATCTCGGTGATCAGTGCACGGATCTCGGTGCGAAGGGCGTCGAATTGCGCGAGCCTGCCTTGGCGGGTATCCAGTAATCAGCCGTTGACGCGACGCAGGTTCCAATGGCGGTGGTGGATCGATGGTCGCCTGTCGTGCCGGTCGCTGCCGAGTTCGCAGGGCTCCGCGCCACTGATTGAAAAGGGCTGATCCATTGATTTGATCGATCGCAGTGTCCTCCGGGGAACAATCGACAACTTGGAACTATACTGGGCAGCTTGGAGGATTCAATGACCGATCAAGACAGGCTGCATCCACTACGTCCGCTCCTGAAAAACTGGGTTTGGGAGCATGGTCGAATCGGGACTCGCTATCTGGACTACGTTGATGGCGAAATCAAGTTTGACGACGGCAAGAAATCGCATTTCGCAGCCGAGGAATATGTCTACGTGCCCCTTGGCAACGGCGCTGAAGACGATGCGTCCGCGGATCGTCCTGCGATCCACGACGCAGGACTTGCCCGGTTTTTGCGGGCAGCTCAGTTGGGTAAGCCGGAGGAAGCCGGTTCTGTAGCGGATGTTCAGCGCGCCGTCCAGGATTGCGTGGAGATTGGCCTGTGCAGCGCATATCAATGGGAGGCTCGAGAGGCATTGGCTCGCTACGCGCAGGAGCCGATGTTCGATGACGAGATCCGCGCGGCGGTTGTTGCCGATATCCGGCGTATTTACGTCGGCATGCGGGAGCAACTGGCGCTGTACGACTTCAGTGTGCTCCACGGCTTGCCCATGCCGCTGCTTATCGGCGACACGCCCTTCATCGACTGGCGCGTGCGCGCCAGTCCGGCACTTCCGTTCGTATCGCTTCCGCTGGGACCTTACTGCCTGCTGGTAGGCGCGCCGTCGGGCAGGAAAAGCCGAATCGCCCCAGTGGTCTGGAAGGCCGCTGCCACGATGGGCCCGTTGAAGGACCACAACCGCCAGATCGAGGAGCAGGCACGTCTGTGGCTGGTGGCGACCACGGATGACCAACTTGTCGCTGCACAAGGCCGCATTGCTGCGGCCACGGGCTCCAGGCAAGGGGACGTTAAGCCCTGACCGAAGTCGGCTGCGGATTCAACCCGTCGATGCAACACACGTGACGCTGCGTGAGTAGTGGAGGTGTTGCAAATGAAACAAAGACGGCGGATTTATTACCCGGACTGCCAGAATGCGTTGATGTGGGAACGGTGGCGCTAAGCGGCCTCGCCACCAGCTCGGGAGGGGTAGCCTAAGGCGATTGACTCTCTGGCGAAGCCACACTGAGTCCGCCAACGCTGTCGCGAACTACGTACACATGGTACGGGTCAGGTAAATCGGGAAGTAAGATGGGATTGTCATTCCAGTAATCGTCTTTCGAAAATGTCGGAGACGAGAAGTCAAAGCGAAGATTTCTGGAAATATCAAATCTTGCTTCTCCAAGGCTCGGGGTTATGGATATGCCCCACACATCCAAGCGCGCCCCTTCTCGTTGAGACGAATCATGCTTGCTCCAGAACTCGGGGATCCTTGTTCGAGAGTAATCCTCGGCAATCGCGACGGCGCGGGGCATGGCGGCCCATATGCCGGACAACATCTTATCGACCTGGCCAACGCACGCCAGGCATCCGCGACAATGCCGGCATCTTACCCAGACCAGTCTGATGCCGATTTGATATTCAGACCTGAAAGATCCGTCACGGTCGGCATAGGTGCCTAGTGGCTTGTCTTCGGTTAGCGATGGGTACATATGCCAGTCGAGCGCGTTGAGTCTTGAAGGCCATACTACCAGCGAAGACAACCGCGCTCGCTGTTGAGTGATGCTCTTTGACAATTCCGAAGGGCAGTTCAGGGGCGGGTGCCGCCCATCGCAGATGGGCTCCACACGGCAATTTTCAGTCACTCGACATGGCCGCGTAGTTCGTTGACAATCGGTTTTTCCAATGTTGATTGCGCTTGTTTAAAGTAGGTCAACGATGTGCGCTTCAGCCGGCGCTGTCGACCACGATCGACGCCAGAGTTACTCCAATCGCCATATGAATGAGGAAAACAGGAATGGTGGCAAGAATGCATATCTGCGCATCGGTGCCCAGCCTCCGTCGCGCTGCGCTCGGCGTCGCCATGGCGTTGACATTTTCGTGGTTCACCGCTGCGCAAGCGCGGAGTTGCGTACCTGATAGCGTGGCGCCCGAGTGCTTGCTGCAGCGTAGTCAAGATGAATTTCAGCAAGCAGACGACGAATTGAACCGCACTTACCAAAAGGTTTTGAAGTTGATGTCTCGGCCACGTGACGAGTACGTCGACTATCCGGCGCTCAAGGTGAAATTTGTCGAGGCTCAGCGGCAATGGGTCCGCTTTCTCGGCAACGAATGTGCCGCTTGGTATCTGATAAATGAGGCAGGCGCAGATCGTAATCTTGATCTACTGACTTGCGAAATCGACAGAACGCGTGATCGTACGCGTGAATTAAACGTGTGGCTTAAGCAAGTGAGCCACGATTAGCGCAGCGCTAGATAAATGCCGAATTACCAGGTTGACGGATATTGGAGAGAGGCTGGTTCACTCAGCGAACAGAAAATCTCCGACGGCGACGATCTGAAGGCTATGCAACCGCCGTCGCCGCCTCATTGATTGGATAGGATCGTTAA
This sequence comes from Burkholderia cepacia, assembly GCF_001039005.1. Classification (GTDB taxonomy): domain Bacteria; phylum Pseudomonadota; class Gammaproteobacteria; order Burkholderiales; family Burkholderiaceae; genus Burkholderia; species Burkholderia theae. The sequence goes on along the minus strand of NZ_LDWR01000124.1, from coordinate 1,185 downwards.
TTCGATGAGTTTTTTGCAAAATCGAGAACTTGTGGACGGCCTGACCTCGCTGCCGGAGCGGCAGCTGGTCGAAGTGATCGCTTTGGCGTTGGAGGCACGCGAGGCCAAAGTGAGACGTCCGGAATGGGAGTCGGCCAAATTCGTGCTCGCGGGGGCTCACCGATTCAATGAGACGTCCGCTGTGCCATCACCTTGGACACTTCTTGTGCTCGCGCGGCCTCAATATTCCGGGGAATTTGTCGACGAGGGGCAGGGGCCGAGCAAGAGGGAACGTGCTGCGGCCTCACGCTCGTCAGCTACGCCAAACGCATCGTTTGTCCCGTTTGTGGCAGACCGGCTACAGCAACCTAAGTGAGCTGCCAAGGGGGGGCTTTGGGCGTTTAGGTCGCAACTCGTATGCCAACAAAGGGGCAGCTACTCGGCGGGGCATATCGGGCAGCTTCCGGCCACGAGCTGACGATCGACATAGGCGCGCAAATCGTCGACAATCCCCTCCAACAAGGTGATGTTTCTATGTCTCTGACGAAGCCAACTTCTCCTGCGAAGTGTCTCTGCTGCCAATGAATCAAACAACGCGACATATCTTGGGCACTGTTGCTCTGATTGGCTTTGTAATTTCACTTGGTGTGCATGTGGCTGCCCTAATGGGCGTGAACCTCGCGGCCCGCATTCCGTCCGTCTGGATGCTCCATGTCGGCATCTTTATTGTGTTTATTCCTTTTTTGTTTCTATCCCGAAAGGATTTGGGGCGCGAACGTGCAATGTGGCGTTTGAGGAAAGGAGTGCCGAACTGGATCGCCGTGATGGGCATCATGCTTTTCGTCTACGCGATCGTGAATTTTTTCGTGTTTATGCTGTACAGCGAAGGTGGAAATCCTGCGGTGCAAGATGGTAGATACGTTCTCTTGAATCACGGCAAACTTATTCGAAAATTGACGGTGTCCGAGTTCACCGCGTTCAAGGCCAATGAGTTAAGAGGTTTCTCGGGTCATTGGCTAGTGTTTTATTTTGTTTGTGCAGCTTACTTTCTTTTTTGGAAAACGGACAGGGTAGAAAAAGTTGACGGGTATGCAGACATAGAATCATGATCCTAAAGGAGTGACCGCTATAGGGAAGCGCGTATGTCTGCTCTGGGTTACGGTCGATCCTGTCAGGTGAGAGTCGGCTGCGGATTCAACCGGTCGA
>NZ_LDWR01000123.1 GCF_001039005.1 Burkholderia cepacia | reverse complement strand
TCACGCCACCGCGAACGCCGCCTTCATGTCGGCCACCCGGCGCCGCTCGCGCGCGATCATCATCCGGTTCACGACGATCACGCCGATCGTCACGGCCGTGATGAACAGCGTCGCCAGCGCGTTCATCTCCGGGTTCAGCCCGAGCCGCACGCGCGAGAACACCACCAGCGGCAGCGTCGTCGACCCCGGCCCCGACAGGAACGCCGACAGCACCAGGTCGTCGATCGACAGCGTGAACGACAGCAGCCACCCCGACAGCAGCGCCTGCGAGATCAGCGGCAGCGTCACCACGAAGAACACCTTCAGCGGCGTCGCGCCCAGATCCAGCGCCGCCTCCTCCAGCGACTTGTTCATCTCCTTCACGCGCGACTGCACGATGATCGCCACGTACGACACGCACAGCATCACGTGACCGATCCAGATCGTCAGCATCCCGCGCCCCTTCGGCCAGCCGAACATCTGCTCCAGCGCCACGAACAGCAGCAGCAGCGAGATGCCCTGGATCACTTCCGGAATCACCAGCGGCGCGTTGATCATCCCCGTGTACAGCGTGAAGCCCTTGAAGCGGCCGAAGCGCGCGAGCACGAAACCCGCCCACGTGCCGATCACGACCGACGCGGTGGCCGTCAGGAGACCGATCTTCAGCGACAGCCACGCGGCGGTCAGCAGCTCGTCGTCCTCCAGCAGCGCCGCGTACCACTTCAGCGAGAAGCCCGACCACACCGTCACCAGCTTCGACTCGTTGAACGAGTACACGACCAGGCTGATGATCGGGATGTACAGGAACAGGAAGCCGAAGGCGAGGACGCCCGTCGACAGCGGTTTGCTCGGCTTGATCATTTCGCTTCCTCCAGTTCCTTGACCTGGTAGTACTGGAACAGCGCCATCGGCACCAGCAGCAGCATCACCATCGCGACCGTCACCGCGGACGCCATCGGCCAGTCCATGTTGTTGAAGAATTCATCCCACATCACGCGCCCGATCATCAGCGTGTCGGCACCGCCGAGCAGTTCCGGAATCACGTACTCGCCCACCGCCGGGATGAACACCAGCAGGCTGCCGGCGATGATCCCGTTCTTCGACAGCGGCAGCGTGATCCGCGTGAACGCGACCCACGGCTTCGCGCCGAGGTCGTACGCGGCTTCGAGCAGCGTCAGGTCCATCTTCACCAGGTGCGCGTACAGCGGCATCACCATGAACGGCAGGTACGAATAGACCATCCCGATGTAGACGCCCGCGTCGCTGTGATACAGGCGCAGCGGCGTGTGGATGATGCCGAGCGCGATCAGCGTGTGGTTCAGGAGGCCGTCGTCCTTCAGGATGCCGATCCATGCGTACACGCGGATCAGGAACGAGGTCCAGAACGGCAGCATCACGGCCATCATCAGCACGTTGCGGCGGTTCGGTTCCGAGCGGGCGATGTAGTACGCCATCGGGTAACCGATCAGCAGGCACAGCACGGTCGACACGGCGGCCATCTTCAGCGAGCTGAGGTAGGTCGCGATGTACAGGTCGTCCTGCAGCAGGAACGCGTAGTGCGACAGCTGCAGCGCGAAGTGCACGACGCCGTCCTTGAACTCGACGAGCGACGTGTACGGCGGGATGCCCATCACCTGGTCGGCGAAGCTGATCTTCAGCACCAGCACGAACGGCAGCGCGAAGAAGACCGCGAGCCACAGGAACGGCACGCCGATCGCGACGCTGCGGCCCGACGGCAG
>NZ_LDWR01000122.1 GCF_001039005.1 Burkholderia cepacia | reverse complement strand
CCTCAGCATATCGCGGCTGTACCGGCTTAGGCTCCGACGCGGGCGATCGCTTCCTGTACCGTAGAATGTCAGCCTTCGGCTGTGTTATTGAGGTCAATTCAAAGGCTTCTTCCCACGGCTCACCCGGCAGTACTTCCGACGCCCTCGCGGTAACGATTTCCACCGGAGTCAAAACCGGCTCCGCCGGCGCTGCTTGCACATCCTGACCTACATTCACGTTGACGTGTACATCATGACTATCGAACGAAATATCGCCAATCGTGATATTAATTACCGGCCCGGCATCACGGTCCGGGACCTTGTTATCCGGTTTGGTCTGCTTAGGAATCAGACTATCAGGTGCTCGCGTATTCAATTCATGACATATCTGGAGTAACTGCACCACGTTTAGCCCATGCTCCAAATAGCCCTTTTCAGCGTCAAACGCCGATCCGAAAGATCTCAGGTGCGGTTCGTTCTTCTGTTGCATCACCACTTGCCACATCGATTCCTTTTGCTCCCCGTAGGTGAGGGTCCGGATCGGATCCAGCACCTTGTCACACACGAATTTTTGAACGTCTTTCGGTTTAAAATCTGACATAATTTCATTTAGCTTTTGTTCCAGATTTTCGCGATCTCTCCCCCCCTTAACGGCGGAGCTGTCGTGTGTATGGGTCGGACCGAAAGCCTTGGGATTTCTGACAGCGAGATCGGCATACCTAGCCATCAGCCCGTCCAATTTCCGGTCGGCACTCTCAGCTGCGTTACTACCGGAGGCCGACTCTGCCAGAAACATTTTCAAGCATGTCACCGTGGTAGCAAACGTTTCCAGTTGAGCACGCGCCACTGGAGAATTACGCATACGCTCAGTCAGCAAGTCATTTTTCTTGCCAACTCGCGTCTCCGCCTTGCCCAAAGCAGTTTCCACCAACTTATTTTGCAATTTTTCATGCAATCTATCACCACACCCGAAAGATTCAGGATCGACACCCAGCTCTTTCAATATCTTCGAAGCGCTCTCTTTCGACATGATCGAACTCTGATGCCCCCCCCTTCCATTTTCTGCAAGTTTTTGATCTGCACTTTTCACCGAAGTAACATCAGATCGAAAAACATCATTCACGGAAGTTGATGGCGTCATGGTCGCCTTTATTGATTTCTCAACGACCGAAGAAACTCCATTAAATAAACCCTCAAACCCCGCCCGCCCTTCACCACCTTTATAATAACTTGACGGGAACTCACGGGAAAATGCTGACCCAGAAATCGTGCCACCCATAATCTACCCCCAATATATTTCAATCACACATAACTCCTTCACCCCGACACTCCATCGACACGCAACACCCCGACAAAATATCCCCTTATCACGACTGCAGGAATGTCTTATCGGTGTCAGCCATGGATGTGATGGTTGAGCTCAGGACTTTGACAAGATTATCGAAAATTGAATTGGCCTGATTACATTTTTGGCTCAATACTTGCACCGAATTTTGAACCTGGTCTTTCTGAGCATCAAATCCGTCCTCCCATGCTTGGAATGCTGCCGTATCAACCTTGTAATCTCCGTTTCCGATGCTTGTCGAATTACTTTCCAGGCTCGTTAGATCGCCAACCATTTCCGTCAGCGGCGTAATATCCACTTTAACTTCGTAACTACCACCCTCATCAGATACGCAGCTGGACGGCAAGCCCAAAGCCTTGGCAAATGCATCCGCATCCGATTTACTATCGAACGTTCCAAGAACACCTAGGGTTCCATCATTAACATTTTTAATAAGTCCATTCAAATCATTAATCAGCGATCCGATATTAAAATCAACATAATTTGAATCACTATCCATCTTGACATCCCCCCCCAATTCACTAACGACGTTGGTGAAGGCCTCAAAAAATTCCAAATAACCTTCCATGGCAGTAAAGTAGTCGTCTAGGTAATTTGATTCGATATCACCGATAGCTTCCGCCAGGTCATTGCAAAATCCGAAATCTGAAAAATCACTGTCCGATGAAGATCCTTCATCATTCGCTGCAACGATGGCACCACCACCCGCTGCAACATAAGCCACCTTAAGCTCGGATCCGAAACCGGATATTTGATTCGCGTCGAGCAGCACCCCACACAGTTTGTGGACAGCCAGGGTCATCTGCACGTGTGCACCCTGGACTTGCTTGGCGGAACGCATCCCCGTCGCGTTGGTCGGCAACCGACTCGATTGGAGCATGCCCCCAATACTGCTCAAACGTCTCAATAGCGACGTCGCGCCTAGCGCTGCCGACGCCCCTTGTCCCGCACCTGCGGATTTACCAGCATTGGAGGCCTTCCCCTTACTCGAAGACTTGGCCGGATCGGAAGTGGCTTCGCCTGCCGGTACATCCTGCGATCTTCCCGGATTAAGGTTAACTACCGGCATCTGACGATCAATTCCAGTTGTCATGGTGGCAATCCTCATCTCAGTCCGGGTCACACGTCGCCATGGCAAGGACCCGGTATTAATCAACGATTAAACATGCATGTTGCCGGCGATGCTGCCGTCCGCAGCGGCGGTTTGCTCCATTAAACTTTCGAGAAGTTGGGCCGCTTTCTGCAATGCGCTGCGATCGTTGTCGTCCTGCTTAGCTGCCTCCTGGACCAATTCCTTGAACACCGCGCCGGTGGCATTGGCCATATCACGGTTCGAATTGTCGTCGGCTGCTTCCGTATTGAAGCCGCTCTCGATTGCGCCCGGTACAACCTGTCCCGCCACCTGGACAACCGAGGCTCGCGAGCGCATCTTCTGACTGTCAAGACCAACCTCTCGATCTGTCAGCTTGAAATCGCCTGCTTGCTTCGCCGCCGGCGCCGACAAGAGATCCTCAAAGTTGTTCTCGCGCGCGCCTTCACGGCGCCCATTTTCTGCAGCGCTTTCGAGCCCGCTTGCAGGGCGGAGATTCTTGTCGATCGATTTCGCCTCGCGATCAAGCGAAGAAACAGTCATCGCATTGGCACCAACCGCCAACGTACTGCCAATAACTGCGCCCATGATCTGACCTGTCATCTGACTCTGCGCCGCACTCACTTCATTATTAGCGGCATCCTTTGCCTCAGTTTGTGCAAGCATGCCGAATTGGCCACTCAACTCGGCATTCGCCTGCGCGGCGGACAACATCACTGCTTCAAGCTCCACCATCAGATCGTTGTATTCCGGAGTTGTGATGTTTGCGAACGTTTCCGTAGCCTGCGTGTTCGCCGGACCACCAGCATTGACGGCGGCCTCCGGCCGGCTTCCAGCCAGCCGGCCCACTTGCTGAGCCAGCGCCTGAAGCGCCATGCCGCCCTCCGGGGCCCGCAATTGCACCGCACTGGGCAGCATTGACGCGCCGGCCTGGGTCTGAGCCGCCACCGAACCGACCAGGATGGCAAGATTCTCCGATGCCTTCTTTGACTTCGACCTGTCAACAGACGCCAAACTGTCATCTGAAATCACCGACTCCGATTGAAGCTTATTCAGGGTCACCGGATTCTGGGTTTGATAGGTCTGGATAGGATTAATAGACATGATTATTCACCCATATAGATTAAATGCAATACAAAAATAAAGCATAAAACACATTAGCGATTAAAAACTCAAAGCGCACGTGTCTGCTGGCCAATGAACATTCCGGTCTGCATTTCAGCTTCCATGGCGGAACTGGCGAGCTGCATCATTTCATTCAGCATCTTGCTCGTTTGCGTATACTGATCTATTGCTTCCGAGATCGCCTGACTCATCTCCATCATGGCTTCATCGAAATGGAGAGCGGCCAGTGCGTCCGCGGCATTCTTTTCGCTCACACTGTTTACCACCCGGATGGCACTCGTACTCACTGCGTCGACTGCCCGCCCGATATGAGCACCTTTTTCTAGCTTTTTACCGAAAATCTTTCGCGACTCAGGATCGTCTGCGAGACCGATCTGCTCCGACAGTTTCTCTGCCGCGCTCGCAGCCATGTCTCCGATCTTGCCTGCGACCTCCTTGACAACGTCGGGAACCATCTTGGCCACCGCTTTCGTAATGGCTTCCCCAAATTTCTCTGCCAGCTTCGCGGCAGCTTTTTTTCCAACCATCGCGACAACAGCGATCATCGCGATCATTGCTGCGGCTCCCACTACGGCACCGACGATCGAGCCAACCATCGATGCCGTCTTTGCATTCACGCCTAGATCTTCGAGAAGCCCAGTCACCGCATGGGAAATCGCTTGCACCAGCGGTTTGAGCACATCATTCAGCAGCGGTTTGAGCGCCTCGGCAATAAAATCGACGCCGGTTGCAGCCTTGACGATCTTGTCAGTCGCCATGATGCCGAGGCCGATAGCGGCGATAGCCAGCGAAGCGCCGCCGGAAAACGCCGCACCGACTACGCCGATCAGCGATATCACCGCACACACAAGCTTGCCGATACAACCCATGTTTTTTTGGCTCTGCACCTGCTGCTCGAAATCGGCGGATTGGGCTTCCATGTCAGCCTGTCGGCTCTCCTGCATCGCCTGGAAGATCTCCAGCTTGCTCTTCAGATCGTCCTCGTTTGCCTTGCCGGTGATTTCGAGGCAAGCGGCCATCATTGCCGTCAGCTTCGCAGCATCGGAAAGATGAGACTGAACTGACGGGGTCAGCTGCGCCTGCGCGGTTGGCGCCAAGGTGTCGAGAATACTGTCGGCTTGCTCGACGGCGTCGCTATAGGTATTCAAGGCAGAAACCGCGTTTTTCACCGCCTCTTTCGCCATACTTACCGCGTTGGCGGCAGCCGTTTCGGCCGCATCGGCGTCTGTCTTAACGCTGTCATAATCAGGATCGTCTTGGCTCATGCCCGCCAGTTGTTCCTCCAATTTATTGGCGTCAATCGTGTCGCTCTTTGCCGTACTGACTGCCTGGACAGCCTGGCTCACTGCATTCTCCGCATCAGATTTCGCCTGGTCAGCCTGTTCCACCGCTTGGTTGAATGCCGCCGAGTTCTGAGTGGCCTCGCTTTGCTGGCTCTGCATCTGAGCATCCAGCATGTCCAGCTGGTTGTTGAGTTGATCCAATGAGCTGTTACCGAGCAACTGCCCGAGAGAGGCGAGCAGAAAGGTCTCCTTGGCGGTATCGGTCAACCCATTCATAGTCCCAACGTTGGACGACGATGCCGTTTCATTGGGTGCAGCAGCCCGCTTCGGTGCGACAAGAACCGGCGCGTTCGATCGGCTCCCCGGCGCGCGTGCGTCCGCTTCATTCATCGGACCGGCAAGCCGATTGGCCACTACCTCCATCGCCTTTCTTGCACTTTCCGGGTCCAATCCCTTTCCCGAGCAGCTGGATCGCAATCGCCCGACCTGGCTCAGATCACTTGCGGTAGACGTAGTACTTTTTTGCTGCTGATCACCCTTCGTCGACAATTCACTTACCTTTCCCATCAAACTGGAAAGTGAAATATCTTGAGTAACTCGAATATTCATCGCCTTCCTCATTAGTTATCGTCTTCGACTGCTTCAATTTTCGACGTCTTTGCATCGGCGAGAGCGTCTAAATAAGCTTGCGCCTGATCTCGCAGGCTCTGATCCCTGCATTGCATGGCCACCATTTCAAAATACTGTCGCGCCTTTCCCACCTTACCTAACGAAAGATGGCATTGCCCCGCATGAAACACTGGACGAAAATCGTTCTTCGACAGCGCGTAAGTCACCGTGTACAGATCGGCCGCTTGCTGATAACGCTGCTGCAGCTGAAATACGGCCGCCAGCCCCATCATGTAGTCTGCGTTTCGGAAATCATAAAGACACAAAAACCGGAAAAATTCCTCGGCCTGCTGTAATTGCCCCTTGTTATATGAATCGAATGCAAATGCATAGATGCCCTCCATCACATCGTCGGGAACACCGTGGATATCCTTCAGCAAAGCCCCCTTCATCACGGCATCCAGAACGCGCGCGGCAACGTTCTCTTTCGAAACATTCTCGCTCATGGATCTCAACTCCTATAAATACTGCGACGTTCGAATCGCAGCAGGTTGAAAAATACTCTCACGGACAAGGTCGCGTGACTTTAATAAAACGCTCGTTCGTCAAGGTGAAGAGGACGGAAACGCGGCCACTCTCTCACTGCCGTCAAGCCATGCAAAAATCTGCTGAGTCGGCTCCGCTTCGTTTCAATTTTATTGCTTTACGATATGGAACATCTCGCATTCCAACGGAGCCCCCAGAATTCCTGGCGCGCCCATTTTATCTTCATAAGCCAGAGTAGGCCGATCTTAAAATCCATCAGGCCGGTTGGTATTTGACCAACCAGCGCTGAAATGATTTCGACCATCAGCGTTACGCTCGACAACTCTAGCCAGATTAATCCTTCAGCCGACTTCTTGAGCATGCCCCCCTTTATTTTTAATATAAACACTTTGGAGAGACAAACAGATCATGGAGATCAAGAAACGGAATGGCGTCAGAATACGATCAATATATTATCCGAAGCCCACATTTCGATCTTGATTGGACTCTGATGAGCACAATGAAACGTTTCCCAAAAAATCTTCCACACACCCCCGCTTAAATTTACTCAATATCAAAAAATATACCATTAATTCGCGCACCTGCAACCCTGGTTAGCCAAAACAATCCGGACATAATAGAATTAGATCTCGATTACCCGCGCAAATCGCATCGAACCGAGAAATTCGATGGAACCAAATGCCAACCCAGCGCGGTTTCGGTTCGGGGGCGGCCTGTTGGCGCCGGCTTCGCGACTGACACGAAGCCGGCGTGATCATTGCGTAGCATGCCTGTGTATCGGGCGCGCCATCGGCACCGATGATGTAGGCGGGCTCGTCGGTAGGGATCTGATCAAGCGGTTCAGGTAGGGCTTCGCTGTCAGCAGAGTCTCGGTGTGTCATCAGCACTCAGCTGATGCTCACAGCTGGCCGCTGTTTACGTCAAGCCGTCCCGAGATGGAATGACAGCCACGGCACACAGCAAGGCTGCTTATGGGTGGACAGTCCGTAGTATCGGCATCTCGAATGTATCGGCGCGTAACCAGCGGCACCTCAAACCCTCCTTCTCAAAATGGGGCCGCATAGATGGTTCAGTATTGTTTCTAGATGCCTTCCGATTCATTTCAGATAACTCCATGAAACGCTTACTCGATCAGAACGATGAGAGAGGAACCCCTCCCGCCTTCTCGACATCCTCGAGCCACTTTAGAATCTGCAGGATCTCCTGAAGCTCGTCGAGGTTGACGAAGCTGTACCGCTTGGTCGTTCGGAATATTTTGCGCGCCAGCGGCACATTCCGAATGATGGGCACCCCCATCTTCCTCGCGTACGCTTGCACTGCCAGTGCTCGCTGATTGGTTTCCATCAGCGACACAAAAGGCAGCGGCACGATTTCCGGATTGAAGTAAATACCGACCGATATGTGCGTCGGGTTCGCGACGATGAACTTCGATTTCGCGACGTCCGACTTGACTTGCTCGGAAAGGATTTCCATGTGCACCTCGCGCCGGCGCGATTTAACTTCCGGATTGCCTTCCTGCTCCTTGTACTCGCGCTTGATTTCTTCCCGATCCATCATCATGTCTTTCATGAACAGAAAATACTCGGCGAGCGCATCAAGCACCACCACCACCGCTATGCTGAGCAGCAGCAGGCAGAAGAGATCCCACGCCATGTCGCGCCATACTGCGAACAGATCCGTGACTCTTGTCGAGTCAAGCTGCGCATACGCTTCGTGTCGGTGCAGATGCCAGAACACGGGCACGACCGATGCGATAACGATCAAATACAGCACGCTCTTGACCGCATCCTTGATCGTGCGAATACTGAAAATCTTCTTGAATCCCTTCATCGGATTCAACGCGCCCAAATTGGGCTTCAAGGCTTCCGTCGCCATTGAAAACCGGTTCAGCAGCAGCGATGGCAACGCGCCAGCAATCACGCACATCCCCACGAAAGGCAATGCCAGACGGAAGAACGTCTCGGCCGCCACGACAATAAATGCCTGTGGCGATACGTCGAAGTTGCGCTGGACCAGACCCACGAACAGATCACGTATCGGCGTGAGTGGCATTCCGGATAACAGATACGCTGCTCCGCACAGCAACAGAACCAGGATGAACAGGTCTTTTGGTTTGAAGGTCTGCCCCTTGCGACCCGCGTCTCGCAGGCGCTTGGGTGTCGGTTTCTCGGTCTTGTTCGCTGACATGTGTTCACCCCCCCGTGATCCAACGGGCGAGAGATGGCGGTGCGGCCAAAGCCATCATTCGATGTGGCAATTCCGGACCGAAGTACAGAAGCATCACGAATATTGCGATCAGGCTCTTGACTGTCATCGACACTGAGAATGCATTCAGTTGCGGTGCAAACCGCGACAGCAACCCGAGTACGGTTTCAGTCAACAGCAGCGTGATCAGCACGGGCGAAGCTAGTACGGCCCCATTCCACACGGTTTCACCGATCAACGTGAGCACGGGATACAGCGCCAGATGGAATTCACCTGTTAGCGGCATGATCCGATAGCTGTCAGCGAGGGTTCGCATCATCAGAACCAGACCATCGCGCTGCAGATAGATCGCTGCGGAAAATACGTTCAGGAAACCTGCGAGTTCAGACGTTTCGACACCATTGGCTGGATCCATGCTGCTGCTGATGGTCGCTCCGCGCTGGTTATCGATGATGCAGCCGAGCGCGTGAAACGCCCAGAACGGCACACCTAGCATCAATCCAAGCAGAATGCCGACGATAAACTCACGAACGATCAGGCCAGAATAGAACGGAATGTGGCCCGTTACCGCTGGCAGCGCGTCACCATGGAACGGCATTAAGCCAATCACGACCAGCGCGATCAACGCATTGCGCACAGAGCCGGTCAGCACATCGCTGTTCAGGAACGGCAGCAGGTAGAACACCGGCGAGATTCTCACGAACCCAAGTGCCAACCAGCCGGTCCAGGTCAAGATGTCGTATGTCAGCATCGTCAGTTCAACGCCAACGCAAGCACTTCACGACCGAAATTCAGCATCCGTTCGCCAAGCCAGCCGGACATCAGGAACAGTGTCAGCGACACGGCCACGAGCTTGACGCCAAACGCCAACGTTTGCTCTTGCAACTGCGTCACGGTCTGCACGATTCCCACCAGCAAGCCAACCACGGTGGCCACCACTATCGGGCCAGCCGACATGACCAACATCAGATACAGCGCCTTATTGCCAGCGAAAACGAGATTGTCCAAGTCCGCTCCTAGTGGTGATGCCCTAGCGCTAGGTACTGCTTGATCAGTCCTTCAGACAGTAGAGACCAGCCATCCATCGCGACGAACAGTAGTAGTTTGATCGGGGTCGAGATCGTGACTGGACTCATCATCATCATTCCCAGCGCCAGCAGGATGCTCGACACAAGGAGATCGACGACCACAAAAGGAAGATAGATATAGAAGCCGATCTTGAACGCACTCTTGAGTTCACTCAACGCATAAGCTGGTAGCAATATGGTCAGCGAGTCGCTCGCGTCATTTGCTTGCTCATCGGGCGACGTTTTGCCTCGTGCCACGATGTTGCGGTCATCTTCAATCCGGCCGAAGAATTGGACAAGGCCAGGGTCGGCATACCGTTTCAGGTAACCCTTATATCCACCCAGGCCCTCTTCGACGAATTGCACAATTGACGTCACGCTGTTTACCTGAATGCCTTGCTCCGCGTAGTAAGCGTAAGCCTGGCGGGCAATCGGCATCATCGCGAATGCGGACAGCATCAGCGCCACGCCGTTCAACACCAGATTGGACGGCACTTGCTGCAAGCCGAGCGCGTTGCGCACGATGTTGAATACGATCGAAATCTTCGCATAGCAAGTTCCACAGGCCACCAGATAAGGCACGAGCGTCGCTAGCGCCAGTACGGCGATCAGCGAAATGTCATTCGACATCGCCGCGCTCCATAAAGATCTCCGTCAGCTCCACGCCCAAGCCAGCGTCGAGCTGCACTAGTTCGCCCTGCGCTGCCCATTGTCCGTTCACGCGGAGTCGAACCCTGCGCGCAGCGTCAGACTCCATCGGGAAGACCTGCCCGGGTTCCATGCGCTGCAACGTAGTCAATGTCACCGTGCTCTGCTGAAGCACGAATTCGACCGTCAGAGGCAAACGTTCGATGTTGAATGAGGATGACGTCACCGGTGCTTCGACTTCAAGCTCCTTTGCGTTTTCTATCAAATTTTCCATTACCACTCCCTCTTCGGTCACCACATAATCGAACAGCGCCATGCCTTGACTGTGGACACGGCACCGCGCGTCGGTAATCAGCATGACATCACCGGGCCGCATTCGTCGTAACACGCGGAGGCTGACCGCGCTGACGCCCAAAAGCCAATCCAGCGGCACCGGCAACGTCGGCACTATGTCAGCGGACAGTGCCTCGCGTGGCATCAAACTTTCCGGCAAAGACGAGCAGTACATATGCCCTGTAGCAAAAGGCAATTGCAGCAATTGATTGGGAAGATTTTCACCAGTTTCGATCACAAGCGCGCGGGCCTGACATCCTTCAAACCACGGGCCGGGTCCCGTCAGCGCCTGAGGCTGGGCATCGAACAGTGTCAGCACAATGCGAGGAGACCGCGCCGCACCGCCTAGTCCAGCCCAGTCTGGCGCAATCCCAGCCAGCCATGGCAATAGTGGAACCCAGCCCGACCATTTGCCGCCCGGACTGTCGATGTCCACCCGTATGTAATCGGCATGGCGAGGAGGGCGAGCTTCACGCACATCGCCATACCCGGCCCGCTGCAAATGCAAAACCTGCTGTCGACGCATCAAGTCTTGTTGCGCCACCCGCCGTAATCTCAAATCTGATCGACGCAATGAAGCGGAAACCGACTCGAAATTCACGCGTCCTCCTCGTCTCGGCCGTCATCCCGCGCGTGCTTGCCATGCCCGTCGGAATGCTGCTCACCTTCGCCCGCGAGTTGCCAGTGCGGCTTGCCGGACTGGGACAGCGCATCGTGCAACCGCTGCCCGACTTGCGCATCGGATGGACGCAACAACAGGCCGACGCCCGCCGTTTGTTCGATACGCACATAGCGTAGGTCTCCCCAGCTCTGAAAATTCCAAACCAGACCTTGAGGCTCCGACGATGATTCGCGGGACATCGCCACTGCCCGCCTGAGTACATTCGCCTGCTGCGGCGCGGGTGGCGTGGAATGTTCGCTATTACTAGCGTGTACCATCGTTTTTGACTGAATGGGAAGCGCGGCGCCCGCAATGGATTCTGTGGCGGCGCCCTGAAGCACGGCGCGCCGGTGCTCGTCGGAAGACGTCGCCGTATCTGCCGCGCCGACTGAGAACGGATTCAGCTGCGCAAACGGTGATTGCTTTGGCGTATCCCGAGCATCGCGCATCGAATCGGCTTGCGTGTCTTCATGTCCGACGGCATTCGCGCCCGCATCGAAATCGTGTCGACCTGGTTCGCGGGCACCGCTTTCATTGCGGCCAGTATGCCGCTGCGTCAATGCGAATCGTTCACTCGCGTCGCTTACAGCACAACCATTACGCGATGATGATCCGGTATCATGCCCAGACTGCTTCTTGAAGCTGCCATTCTGATTAAGCGACGTTTCCCGAGCAGCGTCGTGTACATCCTGCCCCCCCGCACTCGTCAACGTCATTCGCTGGTCTTCCGGCAAGCGTTGCCACATCTGCATAACGTTCTGCTCGAACGTTTGCTTCGACTGGCGGCGATGGTCTTTGCGTTTGTGCTCAGAATTTTGCTCAACATCTTGCTCGGGCGCGATGCTCCCGGAAGCATGAGCCGGAATCGTTGCATTCAATCCTGTCTGCGACATGTCACAAGCTCCTCAATCATCGAGTCCTCTTCGCGAAGCCTCATTCGACTGCGCTCCCTTTTCAATCGCGTCAGCCACCGCTGGTACTTCTCATTCCGGCGCTGAAGCACCGACATACGCTGCTCAGCCTCGCGCATTGCAGTCACGCAGGCATCCTCACGTTCCTTCGCGTCCCGCTGCACTAGCGTGTGTTCATGAATTTGCTGTTGCACGACGGCCAGGCGCCGCCGCTGCGTAAACAATGCTTGTCGATCCAGTACTTCACCGTCCGCGTTACGGGTATTTCGCAGCGCAACCAGCCCGTCACGCACGGCCTTCGCATCGGCAACGGCCTTGCGCGCCCGCTCCATGTCGCGTTCGGCAATAGCGACGTGTTTGCGTCCACGCTGAACCCGGCTCTCACTCAACCTCACGAGATTACGCGCCTTAGCTAATGGCATCGCTCATTACCTCCAGCAGCCTCGCGCCAGTCACCCCCCGTTCGTCCGCACGCTGCCTAAGGAACACATCAAGCGGTTCCTGAAGTTGCATGATTCGGTCGTTGTCAGGGTTTTCGCCGCGATGGTATTCACCGAGATCTACATAGACCTGTAACCCCTCAAGTCGCGACAACACAGTCCGTATTTGGCCGACAAGCTCCTGCTGCTCCGCAGACATAACCGAGCCGGCCACGCGGCTGGCGCTGCGCAATACGTCAATGGCTGGGTAGTGGTTACGCGCCGCCAGCTTGCGGCTTAGATAAATGTGCCCGTCCAGAATGGACTTGATTTCCTCTCCGATCGGATCGACTTCATCTTCACTTTCCAGCAACACGGTGTAGAACGCCGAGATGCTGCCTTGGCGCGTCAACCCAGGGCGCTCCAGAATCCGCGGCAACGCGTCAAAGACTGAAGCCGGATAGCCGCGCCGTGCCGGCATTTCGCCGGCGGCTAACGCAACGTCACGCAACGCACGCGCATAGCGCGTCATCGAATCGATGAACAGCACTACGTTGTCCCCCTGACTTCGGAAATATTCGGCAACGGTCGTAGCCAGCAATGCTGCGTTGCAGCGATCGACCGGTGCCTGGTCCGACGTCGCATAAACCAGCACGCACCGCGCACCAGATCCCGATTTCCGCAAGTGAGTCACGAACTCCGTTACTTCGCGACCGCGTTCACCGATCAACCCGATCACGAACAGATCGGCCTCACCGTGATTGATCAGCATGCTCATCAGCGAAGTCTTGCCGCAACCGGCTGCCGCGAAGATGCCCAGCCGCTGGCCGAGCCCACAGGTGAGCAAGCCGTCGATCGCACGGATTCCGGTGTTCAGCGGTGTTTCAACAGGCAACCGTTCCGAATAGACCGGCGGAGCCGTGTCCACCGAACGCGCTTCACTGGCCATCAGCCCCGATTCGCCGGCCAGTCGCTCAACCACATCGCCAGCCGCATTGACAACACATCCGGCCAGATGGTCTCCGATACGTGCCGTCAAACCAGCACCAGTCGGCATGATGACAGTGGCCCGGGACAAGCCTTGCGGTGAACCCATCAGGCTGAGAACGGTCCTGTCCTCCTTGAAGCCGACAACCTGAGCACGGCCACATATCTCAGTCATGTCCGGCGACGCGCGCAATTCGCAAACCTCGCCCACCGCGACGCCTTGCAACGAAGCCTCGATAATGGACCCGTGCTGGCTGACGAGATGCGCGCCACGGCGCAGAAGAGTCGGCGTAGTCACTGAATGAGCGCCTTCGAGAATGATTCAACACGCTCAAAGAACGTGTTGAGCGCCCCGGCCATCAATTCGGGGCTCTCCATCACCTCGTGACACAGCAAAGCCTGTACTACAAGCTGCTCGTCTTCGTCACGCACCAACATCAGGTATCCATTCACAGTGAAATCAACGGGCTCGAACATCAACTCGATCAAATCCGCCGCCGCGGACTTGATGACCGACGGCCGATACTCGGCGATAGGGCACCACAGCCATACTCCCTTGTTTAAGTCCCCCAGGAAAAACTGTGGCCGATCACGAAATTCAAACGCGATTGGCGCGTGAGCGTCCATTTCGCCAATCAGAGACGGATCACAGCCCATGACATTCAGTGCGTCGCGCACGAGTTGAGGCAAATTGGCTTGCATCTCTACGTTTTCCTTAAATGGTTTTTATTACATTGATTGCAACGCCATCGGACACCTCCGCGAACGAGATGACCTCCAGTTCCTCGAACTGGTTCTCGAGCAGTTTTTTGATGAAACGGCGTACATCTACCGACGTAAGCACTACCATGTCGCGTTGAGCCAGGGTGGTGGTCTGCAACGCAGCCGCAAAAGCATCGGTCACCGTGGCGGCCTCGGCTGGCGCGAGATTCAGGAAAACGCCGGCCGATGTTTCGCGGATACCCTGACGAACCGCTTCCTCAGTTTCCGCCGACACCACCAACGCGCGCAGCTCGCCGCCGATTGCGAACTTGTGACTGATGTACCGCGCCAAATTTCCGCGGACGTGCTCAACCAAAGACAGCACATCCTTTTCACGCGGCGCCCATTGCGCGAGCGCCTCCAGCACGAGCTTCATATTGCGGATCGAAATACGCTCGCCAAGCAAGCGCTGGATCACTTCAGAAATGCGCTGCACCGTTGCATGGCGATAGGTTTCCTTGAGTAGATCTGGATATTTGGCTTCCAGTTTGTCTAGCGTGTTCTTGGTTTCCTGCACACCAAAAAACTCTGTGATGTGACGGGTCATAACGCCGGCCATCACGCGATACAACTCCTCTTCCGCCGAGCGCGTCTGCATGCCCATCTTCTGTAAGGTTGTCTGATCCTGAATCAGCGCCCACACGCTACCGTCCGCCGTTCGCTCCAGCGATAATTGCAATCCGGCCAACGTATCCGCCGGATTGACGATGCGAACGCGCTCGAAGTGGATCTCCATTTGCGCAGCGCGTATTTCGTTAATCATTAACACGACACCATGCTCATCGACACCGGGCGAATGCCGAACGACGAAATCAGGGATAGTGACACCATAGTCGAGGAAAAAGCGACTGCGGAAACGCTGCATCAACGCAGCGGCGTCGAGACTAGCCGCACGCGCCTGGGACAGCAACAGAATGAACGGCACGGCTTCAGCCGGCAGCGCCTCCATATCGGGGAGCTCTGGCGATTCGCTCTCGTCGAAGGAGGTCAACGCAGTTTCGCCGGCTGCCGGCACCTTCGCACGCTTCTCGCGCCACATTCGCAGGCCGTACAGGCCGCCAAGAGACGA
Source organism: Burkholderia cepacia (assembly GCF_001039005.1). Lineage (GTDB taxonomy): Bacteria > Pseudomonadota > Gammaproteobacteria > Burkholderiales > Burkholderiaceae > Burkholderia > Burkholderia theae. The sequence continues at coordinate 2,050 of NZ_LDWR01000122.1, read as the reverse complement.
AGCGATCAGCGCGAACACCGGTAGAGGAAAGCCGGGTAGCATCCCGATCGACAGTGCAAGCAGCGCCGCTACGAGCAGCACAAACGGCTTGCCGAGCAGCTGGCTCATAATATTGCGACCCATATTGGTGTCGCTTCCGTTCACCCGGGTAACGATGAAGCCGGCACCGATCGAGATCAGCAACGACGGAACCTGCGCCACAAGGCCGTCCCCAATAGTCAGCATCGTGTACGTGTTCAGCGCTTGCGACATATCCATGCCTTGCTGCAGCACACCCACCGAAATACCGCCGACCAGGTTGACCAGTGCAATGATGATGCCGGCGATAGCATCACCCTTGATGAACTTCATCGCGCCGTCAAATGATCCATACAGTTGACTCTCGCGTTCAAGTACGCTACGGCGTTCTCGCGCCTGTTCTGCATCGATGATCCCGGCCTTCAGATCGCTATCGATACTCATCTGCTTGCCCGGCATCCCGTCCAACGAGAACCGCGCGGCGACTTCTGCAACCCGTTCCGAGCCCTTCGTGATCACGATAAACTGCACAATCGTGACGATCGAGAACACGACAAAACCGACCACTAGGCTATCGCCGATTACGAAGCGGCCAAAGGTGGCAATGATGTGCCCCGCATCGGCGTTGAGCAGGATCAGACGACTGGTGCTGATGGAGAGCGCGAGGCGGAACAGGGTCGTAATGAGCAGAATCGAAGGAAACGTAGAAAAGTCTAGAATCCGCTCAATGTAAAAGGAACCCATGAAAACGAGAATCGCAATGACGATGTTCAGGCCGATCAAGAAATCGATCACCCATGTCGGCATCGGAATGATCAGCATCGCGATGATCGTGATCATCAACGCCACGATCAGTAACTCTGGCCGGGATGTGAACCCATTGGAAAATTTCTTGAGCATGTGTCCCTTCGGTCGGAGTATAAGCACCAGCTGGAAGCGTGTGGATTGACATGCGATCCAGCGACAGGCAGGCACCGAGACTTGATTGCAAGACTACTCGAGGCCCTTATTGCGATCCTGATTGAAACCTGATGAGGTGCGACTAAGATCTGCTAACACAAGCCAGAGCCTGTCAGATTTAATGAGATGGTCATCCCCGCCTCACGAGCGAGGGTTACGCTTGTAGGGTGCTTTTTTGGGAGAATCCATCATGCAAGGAGCTAATGTCAAATGTGGTGTACGACGGTCGGCTGGCATGATCAGGCGGCAAGCGGTTGCGCAGAAGCCGGCGCGCTCTCGGTCACCGGTGTTCCGTCCTTGAAGGGCACGCCTTTCAAGAGCTGTCCGATCTTGTCGACACCGCGAATGCGGCGCCACGACTGCTCAGCTGCTTCGATGAGCTTGAAGGCCATGCCAAGGAATGTCGCGCGCGATAGACAGTTGCGCGTGCGGGTCGTGCGATGGCGGACTGTCGCGAAGGTCGACTCGATCGGATCCGTCGTGCGCACGTGTTGCCAGTGCTCGGCCGGGAAGTCGTAGAACGCGAGCAGATCGTCGCGATCCTTCGTGATCTTCTCGGCAGCTTTCGGATATTTGACCGTATAGGTCGCGACGAAGTGATCGTAGGCGACGATCGCATCGGCGCGCGTCGCCGCGTTCCAGATCTCCGCGAGCGCTACCTTGGCCTTGCTCTGTTGCGACTTCGGCAAGGCGTTGAGCACGTTGCCGATCTTGTGAAACCAGCAGCGCTGGTGCCGCGTCTGCGGGAACACTTCCTCGAGCGCCGCCCACAAGCCCATCGCACCGTCGCCACAAGCCAGCAGCGGGCCGGCTTGCAAACCACGAGCCTTCAGGTCCAGCAGCAACTCGACCCACGATTCCTTCGACTCGCGATAGCCGTCGGCGAGCGCGACACGCTCCTTAGAAACGGTTTCAAAAAGGCCAAGTGGGGCTGTTAACTTTCGCGGCGAGCTGTTAACCTCAGGCATCGGAACAACCGAGACCGAGGAGATGGCCAAGCCGATCATCGACGATGAATTGTGGACACTGATCGAGCCGTTACTGCCGCCACCCAAGCCGCGGCGCGAGAAGA
>NZ_LDWR01000121.1 GCF_001039005.1 Burkholderia cepacia | reverse complement strand
TCGTACAGCCGGCTGTAGTGCAACTCGCTGGGCCGAATGATCCAGTTAGCCAGCGTGCCGCGGCTGACCGGGACGTTCGAGCGCGCCAGCACATCCGCCATCCGGTACAGCGGCGTGCCATCGACGTACTTCCCGGTCGTGACGGTGGCGATCATCGCTGCGCTCGCGTGACCGCCCGGCAACGGTTGTGCCAGCATGGGCGCAAGCACGATCGGCGTCCGTTCGGCATGGGTCTCGCAATGCCAGCACGCGTATTTGAAGCGGGCATTCTGGAGAACCGTGACCTTGACTTCGTAGTGCAACTGCTCGCTGACGTCTTCGCCGATGCGGTGCAGCGTGTTACCGCAACACGTACAGGTCTTCTGATCCTCGGGCAGATCGTATTCCACACGCTTGCGTGGCAGATGCGCTGGCAGTGGCTTGCGACCGCGTTTGCCAGGCACGGAGGTGGCGTCCGGCAGTCCCATATCGGGCAGCGCAGGCAGGTCGTCATCCTCTTCGGCCGGGTCGGTTTCGGCGATCTGCTCGGCCTCGTTGAACAGGCGATCACTGCGCTTCTCGCTCTTCGGTGCAAAGCGCTGCGCCAGCGCGAGACGATACTGTTCTTCAAGCGCCTCGAGGCGCTTCATCAGCTCATCGATCGTGGCGGCCGGCGGCAACTGGAAGGGATCTTTCATGCGCTTCACGATAGCGAAGCGCGACGCCGCACAGGTTTACGGCAATTCGTAACAGCCGTGCCGGCCGTTGTTTACCGGCAACAACTGTTTCGGTGCGGCTCAGTCCACGTGGACGTACTGCCGCTTGGGATGGCGACGCACGGCGTCGATGTCGATGCCGTCGAGCAGCCAGTGAAGCTGCTCCGTCGTCAGCTCGATCACCGCTTGCTGACGGCGCGGCCATACGAAATGGTCCGTCTCGAGGCGTTTCAACATCAGCCAGAAACCGGATCGATCATAAAGCAGAAGCTTCACACGGTTGCGCTTACGGTTGTGAAACGCATACACGGCGCGCGCGAGGGGATCGAGCTGCATCGACTGTTCGACCACAGTGTGACCAGACTGTTGATGCCGCTCCGGAAGTCGATCGGCTCGCGGTGCAAGTAAATCCGCAAGTCGGCGTCGAAGCGGAACATCAGCTCACCCCCAGCGCCACGATCATCGCCTTGACGAGCGCCGTGTCCTGCGAAGTGCACTCCAGGTCAATCACGATACCGCTGGGCAGTCGTACCGACAGGCGGGCTCGCGGCTGCACCACTGTCGGCGCCGACGGCGATTCTCGACACACCGACAGAGATTCCGGCGTAGCCTCTACCGCCTCCAGCGTCCCGCTCTCGATCATCACCACTGGAACGAATGTCGATGCTTCGGCTTCGATTGGTTTCGGCAACGTAGCGACTGCGCTTGCCTTCCGATACATCTCGACCCATTTGCGCAGCTGGTTTGCGTTCACCCCAGCCTTGAGCGCCAGACCAGATAGCGACGCGCCGGGTAACAAGCATGCCTTGACCAGGCGGCGCTTCCCATCGGGATCAAATGATCGTTTGCCGTTTGGGGAGATGTGCGTCACCTTCAGAGGCAGGAAATCGAGGTCAATCGTGTCAGGTGTCATCGTGGTTGCGTCCGCAAGTGTGGGTTGCGGACGCAAGCGTGACGCTTTTCGAACTCACGCGCTATGTGCGGAGAAATTCGCGCTTACGGTTGTCTCGTCCAGGTAATGGCCCTGAAAGACGCTTTTCGCGATATCCACACCCACTGCGGTACAGTTCATGTCGCCCCGTTACTATCTTCACG
>NZ_LDWR01000120.1 GCF_001039005.1 Burkholderia cepacia | reverse complement strand
GCTTGGTCCGCTCGAATTTACCTTTTGCCATGATTCTCTTCTTTCAAAAATAATCGATTGTGATCGCGAATTACTTCGACTTCGCGCTGATGATCGCTTCCGCAACGTTCTTCGGAGCTTCAGCGTAGTGCTTGAACTCCATCGTGTACGTTGCGCGACCTTGCGTCAGCGAACGCAGCGACGTGGAGTAGCCGAACATTTCCGACAACGGCACTTCGGCGCGCACGATCTTGCCGCCGCCAACCATGTCATCCATGCCCTGGATGATGCCGCGGCGACCCGACAGGTCACCCATCACGTTACCCATGAAGTCTTCCGGCGTTTCCACTTCCACGGCCATCATCGGCTCGAGCAGAACCGGATCAGCACGGCGCATTGCTTCCTTGAACGCCATCGAACCGGCCATGCGGAACGCATTTTCGTTCGAGTCGACGTCGTGGTACGAACCGAACGTCAGCGTGACCTTCACGTCGACGACCGGGAAGCCTGCCAGCACGCCGCTCTTCAGCGTTTCCTGGATACCCTTGTCAACCGACGGAATGTATTCGCGCGGAATCACGCCGCCCTTGATCGCGTCGATGAACTCGTAGCCCTTGCCCAGTTCGCTGCGCTCGAGCGTAATGACTGCATGGCCATACTGACCACGGCCGCCCGACTGCTTGACGAACTTGCCTTCGACATCCGCGGCCGACTTGCGAATGGTTTCGCGGTATGCCACCTGCGGCTTGCCGACGGTCGCTTCCACGCCGAATTCACGCTTCATCCGGTCGACGAGAATTTCGAGGTGGAGTTCGCCCATGCCCGAAATGATCGTTTGACCCGATTCTTCGTCGGTCTGCACGCGGAACGACGGATCTTCCTGAGCAAGACGGTTGAGCGCCAGGCCCATCTTTTCCTGGTCAGCCTTCGTCTTCGGCTCGACTGCCTGCGAAATCACCGGCTCCGGGAAAATCATGCGCTCGAGCACGATCGGATGAGCCGGATCGCACAGCGTGTCGCCCGTGGTCGCTTCCTTCAGGCCGACCGCGGCAGCGATGTCGCCCGCGCGAACTTCCTTGATTTCTTCGCGCTGGTTCGCGTGCATCTGCAGAATACGGCCGAGACGTTCCTTCTTGTCCTTGGTCGCATTGAGCAGCGTGTCACCCGAATTGATAACGCCCGAGTAGACGCGGAAGAAGATCAGCTGGCCGACGAACGGGTCGGTCATGATCTTGAACGCGAGTGCCGAGAACTTCTCGTCGTCGGCAGCACGGCGCTCCGTCTTCTCGCCATTTTCGAGTTCGCCCGTAACCGGCGGAATATCGACCGGCGACGGCAGGAAATCGATCACGGCGTCGAGCATACGCTGCACGCCCTTGTTCTTGAACGCGGTACCGCACAGCATCGGCTGAATTTCGCACGCGATCGTACGGTCACGCAGACCCTTTACGATTTCGGCTTCGGACAGCTCGCCCGCTTCCAGGTACTTGTTCATCAGGTCTTCGTTCGACTCTGCAGCCGCCTCGACCATCTTTTCGCGCCATTCGTTGCACGTGTCGGCGAGTTCCGCCGGGATGTCCACGTAGTCGAACTTGGTGCCTTGCGACGCCTCGTCCCAAACGATCGCCTTCATCTTGATCAGGTCGACGACGCCCTTGAAGCCTTCTTCCGCACCGATCGGCACCACGACCGGAACCGGGTTTGCCTTCAGGCGCAGACGGAGCTGGTCATAGACCTTGAAGAAGTTCGCGCCGGTACGGTCCATCTTGTTGACGAACGCGAGACGCGGCACCTTGTACTTGTTCGCCTGGCGCCACACCGTTTCCGACTGCGGCTGCACGCCGCCCACTGCGCAGTACACCATGCACGCGCCGTCGAGCACGCGCATCGAGCGCTCCACTTCGATCGTGAAGTCAACGTGGCCCGGGGTGTCGATGATGTTGATGCGGTGTTCCGGATAGTTGCCGCCCATGCCCTTCCAGAAGGCCGTGGTAGCAGCGGACGTGATCGTGATGCCACGCTCCTGTTCCTGCTCCATCCAGTCCATCGTGGCTGCGCCGTCGTGGACTTCACCGATCTTGTGGTTCACACCGGTGTAAAACAGAATGCGCTCGGTCGTCGTCGTTTTGCCGGCGTCGATGTGAGCGCTAATACCGATATTGCGGTAGCGCTCGATAGGAGTCTTGCGAGCCACTTTGATCCTCTACTGGGATGGCGCGATGCAGCCCTGCTGCATCGCGCTTCAACACAAACGGGCGAGGCGCCTGAAAAGCGCACCCGCCCGGAATTTATTTCCGAAAAAGCCCAGCCAGGCGCTTAGAAACGGAAATGCGAGAACGCGCGGTTGGCTTCTGCCATGCGGTGAACTTCGTCGCGCTTCTTCATCGCGCCGCCACGGCCTTCGGCCGCTTCGGAGAGTTCACCTGCCAGGCGCAGAGCCATCGACTTCTCGCTGCGCTTCTTCGCAGCCTCACGCAGCCAGCGCATCGCCAATGCCATACGACGCGACGGGCGCACTTCGACCGGAACTTGATAGTTGGCACCACCAACGCGACGGCTCTTCACTTCGACCACCGGCTTCACGTTGTTGAGCGCAACCGTGAACACTTCCAGCGGGTCCTTGCCACCCTTGGTCTGGATCTGTTCGAATGCGCCATAAACGATGCGCTCTGCGACCGACTTCTTGCCGGACAGCATCAGCATGTTCATGAACTTGGCTACATCAACGTTGCCGAACTTCGGATCCGGCAACACTTCCCGCTTGGGGACTTCGCGACGACGCGGCATGATTCTTCCTTTACTTGTTCAGTTGGAGCTGGATCCAGCCCCGCGGCCACCAACAAACCCGATCACATCTTCACGACTAACCAGCTTGGCCGGGTGACCACTTACTCGACAGCACCGGCAATCCGGCACTCCCGCCTCGACCGCCCTACGGCGATCCTTGATCAAAAACTGCTTACTTCGCAGCCTTTGCACGCTTCGCGCCGTACTTCGAGCGCGCTTGCTTACGATCCTTGACGCCCTGGGTATCCAGCGAGCCGCGAACCATGTGGTAACGCACACCCGGCAAGTCCTTCACACGGCCGCCGCGGATCAGCACAACCGAGTGTTCCTGCAGGTTGTGGCCTTCACCGCCGATGTACGAAATCACTTCGAAGCCGTTCGTCAGACGAACCTTGGCGACCTTACGGAGTGCCGAGTTCGGCTTCTTCGGCGTCGTCGTGTACACACGGGTGCACACGCCGCGACGCTGGGGGCAGTCCTGCAAGGCCGGGCTCTTGCTCTTAGTCGTTTCCGACTGACGGCCTTTGCGAACCAGTTGGTTGATGGTTGGCATTGTTTATTCCTGAAATTGAACAAAATCCGCGCATCGATTTCGGGCAAAGCGAGAATCGACGCACAGTTGACTTCCGGGCCGGCAAAACGGACGCGAACCTTGGAACGCGACCTGACCCACCGAATACCGGAACCCAGCATAATATTCCGGAAATACCAACCAAGTCAACGGCTTGCGTGATTTACCGGGCAACCGCGTGGTTTACCGGAAGGGTCGGAACACCTGTGTCAGGCCGATTCGACGACGTCGATGATCTCGTCGCCGAAGCGCTCGAGCTTGCGCACGCCCATGCCGGGGATATGGCGCAGGTCGTCGATCGACTCCGGTGCGTTGCGCGCGATTTCCGCGAGCGTCGCGTCGTGGAAGATCACGTAGGCCGGCACGCCGTCCGTCTTCGCGGTTTCCGCACGCCACGCGCGCAGCGCATCCCACCGTGCGCGCTCCCGCGTGCCCATGCCGGCCGTCGGGTCGACACGTGTGCCGCTGCGGCTCGACGACTGGCGCGTACGTTGCGGCTTCACATAACGACGCAGCGTGACCTTTTCCTCGTTCTTCAGCACAGGCTTCGCGGCTTCGGTCAGCACGAGCGCGCCGAAGCCGCCGTGATCGACGGCCAGGTAGCCGTACGCGACCAGCTGCCGGAAAATCGCGCGCCATTCGGGTTCCGACAGCGACGCGCCGATCCCGAACGTCGTGAGCTGGTCGTGGCCGCGCTGCAACACCTTTTCGGTACGCCCGCCGCGCAGGATCTCGATCAGATGGCTGGAGCCGAAATTGAAGCCGCTCGCGCGCTGCGCGCGGAACACGCACGACAGCGCCATCTGCGCCTCGCGCGTTGCGTCCCACGAATCGGGCGGCTCGAGGCACGTGTCGCAGTTGCCGCACGGCCGGCTCTCTTCGCCGAAGTAGTTCAGCAGCCGCACGCGGCGACACGAGATCGTCTCGCACAGCCCGAGCAGCGCGTCGAGCTTCGACGTCTGAACGCGCTTGTGCGCGTCGTCCGCATCGGACTCTTCGATCATCTTGCGTTGCTGGACGACGTCGCCGAGGCCATACGCCATCCACGCATTCGCCGGCATCCCGTCGCGGCCCGCGCGGCCCGTTTCCTGGTAGTAGCCTTCGACGCTCTTCGGCAGGTCCAGGTGCGCGACGAAGCGCACGTCGGGTTTGTCGATGCCCATGCCGAACGCGATCGTCGCGCACATCACGACACCTTCCTCGCGCTGGAACATTTCCTGGTGCTTCTGCCGCACCTCGAACTCCATTCCCGCGTGATACGGCAGCGCGCGCACGCCCTGCGCCTTCAGCCACTCGGCTGTTTCCTCGACCTTCCGGCGCGACAGGCAATAGACGACGCCCGCATCCGTCGTGCCGTCGGTGTTCGTGTGTTCGGCGCGGATGAAGTCGAGCAGTTGCGAACGCGCGTTGTCCTTTTCGACAATCCGGTAGCGGATGTTCGGGCGATCGAAGCTCGATATGAACACGCGCGCCTCGTCGAGCGCGAGACGATGGATGATCTCGTCGCGCGTGATCTCGTCGGCCGTGGCGGTCAGCGCGATGCGCGGCACCGACGGGAACCGCTCGTGCAGCACCGACAGCTGGATGTATTCCGGGCGGAAATCGTGCCCCCATTGCGACACGCAGTGCGCTTCGTCGATCGCGAACAGGCCGATCTTCGCGCGTTCGAGCAACTCGAGGAACCGCCCCGTCATCAGCCGTTCCGGCGCGACGTACAGCAGGTCGATCTCGCCTTCGCGCAGCGCGCGCTCGGTCGCCGCGGCTTCGGCGCCCGACAGCGTCGAATTCAGGTACGCCGCGCGCACGCCGACTTCACGCAGCGCGGCGACCTGATCCTGCATCAGCGCGATCAGCGGCGACACGACGATGCCGGCGCCCTGCCCGGTCTCGCGGCGCAGCAGCGCCGGAATCTGGTAGCACAGCGACTTGCCGCCGCCGGTGGGCATCAGCACGAGACAATCGCCGCCGCTGGCGACGTGTTCGACGATCTCGCCCTGCTGGCCGCGAAATGCGGAATAACCAAAAACTTCGTCGAGAATTTCGAGGGCGCGGGACATGAATGAGAACGAGGACGGCAGAACGATGACCGCAAGTTTAACAACCCGCTCGCACGACGCGTGGCGAATCGTGCAATGTTGGCCAATCGGACAGGGTTCGTTCGCGTGCATGACGGGCCTGCAGCGATGCGACACACCGCTCGCAAGCGGTCGCCGCCGGCGTTGCGCAGGCGCGTCATGCACGTGAACGACGGATAAAAAAAACCGCCCGGCAGAACCGGGCGGTTTCGATGACAGCGAGGCGAGGCGGCTCGCGCCGCCCGCGCTTACTCGGCTGCCGGGTGCTGTTGCGGCTCTTCGGCTGCCGGCGCGCTCGGCGTGCCGAAGTCGAACGCTTCTTCCGCTGCGATCTGGTCGAAACGCTCGCGATCCGACGATTCCTTCGCCTTGCGTGCCTTGTGGAACGCGAGACCCGTACCGGCCGGAATCAGACGGCCGACGATCACGTTTTCCTTCAGGCCACGCAGATCGTCGCGCTTGCCCATGATCGCCGCTTCGGTCAGCACGCGGGTCGTTTCCTGGAACGATGCCGCGGAGATGAACGAGTCGGTCGACAGCGATGCCTTCGTGATACCGAGCAGCACGTTGTCGTACGAAGCCGGACGCTTGTCCTCGGCGATCATGCGATCGTTCTCGTCCAGCATGTCGGAACGCTCGACCTGTTCGCCCGGGATGAAGCGCGTATCGCCGTTGTCGGTGATCTGCACACGACGCAGCATCTGGCGAACGATCACCTCGATGTGCTTGTCGTTGATCTTCACGCCCTGCAGACGATACACGTCCTGCACTTCGTCGACGATGTAGCGCGACAGCGCCTCGATACCCTGCAGACGCAGGATGTCGTGCGGATCGGCCGGACCGTCCACAATCATTTCGCCCTTGTTGACGACCTGAGCATCGTGGACCAGCACCTGCTTTTCCTTCGCGATCAGGAACTCGTGCTGGTTGCCCTCGAGATCCGTGATGACGAGACGCTGCTTGCCCTTCGTGTCCTTACCGAACGACGTCGTGCCGGTGACTTCCGCCAGAATGCCGGCATCCTTCGGCGAACGCGCTTCGAACAGTTCCGCCACCCGCGGCAGACCGCCGGTAATGTCACGCGTCTTCTGCGCTTCGGTCGGGATACGTGCGAGCACTTCACCGACCTGCACCTGCTGGCCATCCTTCACGGTGATCAGCGCGCCGACCTGGAAGCCGATCTGCACTGCGTGCTCCGTGCCCGGAATCTTGACTTCGTCGCCGTTCGCGTCGAGCAGCTTCACCTGCGGACGCACGCTCTTCGAAGCCTGCGAACCGCGACGCTTCACGTCGATCACGACCAGCGTCGACAGGCCGGTCACGTCGTCGATCTGCTTCGCGACCGTCACGCCTTCCTCGACGTTCTCGAACTTCACCGTACCACCGTACTCGGTGATGATCGGACGCGTCAGCGGATCCCACGTGGCGAGCTGCGTGCCGGCCTTGATGGTTGCGCCGTCGAGCTGCAGCAGCGTCGCGCCGTACGGCACTTTGTGACGCTCGCGCTCGCGACCGAAGTCGTCGGTGATCATCGCTTCGCCCGAACGGGAAATGACGATCTGCTCGCCCTTCGCGTTCGTGACGTAGCGCATCGTGGCCGTGAAGCGCACGATACCGTTGCTCTTCGCTTCAACCGACGAAGCCACTGCCGCACGCGATGCCGCACCACCGATGTGGAACGTACGCATCGTCAGCTGCGTGCCCGGTTCGCCGATCGACTGTGCCGCGATCACGCCGACTGCCTCGCCGACGTTGACCGACGAGCCACGGCCCAGGTCGCGACCATAGCAGGCTGCGCACAGACCGTAACGCGTTTCGCAAGTCAGCGGCGTACGCACGCGCACTTCGTCGATGCCGAGGCGTTCGATTTCTTCGACCGCGTCTTCGTCGAGCAACGTGCCCGTTTCGTACAGCGTTTCCTGCGTTTCCGGATTGACGACGTCAGCCACCGTCACGCGACCGAGGATACGGTCACGCAGCGCTTCGACGACTTCACCGCCTTCGACCAACGCCTTCATGGCGACACCGTTGGACGTACCGCAATCGTCCTCGACCACCACCAGATCCTGCGTCACGTCGACCAGACGACGCGTCAGGTAACCCGAGTTTGCCGTCTTCAGTGCCGTATCAGCCAGACCCTTACGTGCACCGTGGGTCGAGATGAAGTACTGCAACACGTTCAGGCCTTCACGGAAGTTCGCCGTAATCGGCGTCTCGATGATCGAGCCGTCCGGCTTCGCCATCAGGCCACGCATACCGGCCAGCTGACGAATCTGAACCGCAGAACCACGAGCACCCGAGTCCGCCATCATGTAGATCGAGTTGAACGACTCCTGACGCGTTTCGTTGCCGTCGCGATCCACAACCGGTTCCGTCGACAGCTGCTCCATCATCGCCTTGCCTACCGCTTCCGACGTTGCCGACCAGATGTCGACCACGTTGTTGTAGCGTTCTTGCGACGTGACGAGACCCGACATGTACTGACGGTCGTATTCCTTCACCTTCTTCGCGGCGTCGCCGACGATCGTTTCCTTCTGCGGCGGCACGAGCATGTCGTCCACGCAGATCGAAATGCCGGCGCGCGTCGCGAGACGGAAACCCGACTGCATCAGCTGGTCGGCGAACACCACCGTCGCGCGCAGACCGCACTTGCGGAACGCCGTGTTGATCAGGCGCGAGATTTCCTTCTTCTTCAGCGGCTTGTTCAGCACCGAGAACGGCAGGCCGTGCGGCAGGATCTCCGACAGGATCGCGCGGCCGACGGTCGTCGCGTACAGCGAGATCTTCGGCACGAATTCCGGCGCGCCTTCCGACGTGTCTTCGTTGCGGACCATTTCGGTGATCCGCACGTTGACGCGCGATGCGAGCTCGACTTCCTTGTTCTCGTACGCGCGGATCGCTTCCGACACGCCCGTGAACGACAGGCCTTCGCCCTTGCCGTTGATCGCTTCGCGGGTCGCGTAGTACAGACCCAGCACGATATCCTGCGACGGCACGATCGACGGATCGCCGTTGGCCGGGAACAGCACGTTGTTCGACGCAAGCATCAGCGTGCGCGCTTCCATCTGCGCTTCGAGCGACAGTGGCACGTGAACGGCCATCTGGTCACCGTCGAAGTCGGCGTTGAACGCCGCGCAGACGAGCGGGTGCAGCTGGATCGCCTTGCCTTCGATCAGCACGGGCTCGAACGCCTGGATACCGAGACGGTGCAGCGTAGGCGCACGGTTCAGCATCACCGGGTGCTCGCGGATCACCTCTTCGAGGATGTCCCACACCACCGGCGTCTGGTTCTCGACTTCCTTCTTCGCAGCCTTGATGGTCGTCGCGACGCCCATCACTTCCAGCTTGTTGAAGATGAACGGCTTGAACAGCTCGAGTGCCATCAGCTTCGGCAGACCGCACTGGTGCAGCTTCAGCGTCGGGCCGACCACGATGACCGAACGGCCCGAGTAGTCGACGCGCTTGCCCAGCAGGTTCTGACGGAAACGACCGCCCTTGCCCTTGATCATGTCGGCGAGCGACTTCAGCGGACGCTTGTTCGCGCCCGTCATCGCCTTGCCGCGACGACCGTTGTCGAGCAGCGAGTCGACAGCTTCCTGCAGCATCCGCTTTTCGTTGCGGACGATGATTTCAGGTGCCTTCAGCTCGAGCAGACGCTTCAACCGGTTGTTACGGTTGATCACGCGGCGATACAGGTCGTTCAGGTCCGACGTCGCGAAACGGCCGCCGTCCAGCGGCACGAGCGGACGCAGTTCCGGCGGCAGCACCGGCAGCACTTCGAGGATCATCCACTCGGGCTTGATGCCCGAGCGCTGGAATGCCTCGAGGACCTTCAGGCGCTTCGCGTACTTCTTGATCTTCGCTTCCGAGCCGGTGTTCTTCAGCTCGGTGCGCAGCGTCTCGACCTGCTCGTCGATGTTGATCGCGCGCAGCAGTTCACGCACGCCTTCCGCGCCCATCTCGGCACGGAATTCGTCGCCGTATTCCTCGACCTTGTTGTAGTAATCCTCTTCGGTCATGATCTGCCGCGCCTTCAGCGGCGTCATGCCCGGTTCGATCACCACGTATGCTTCGAAGTACAGCACGCGTTCGATGTCGCGCAGCGTCATGTCGAGCACCATGCCCAGACGCGACGGCAGCGACTTCAGGAACCAGATGTGCGCGACCGGCGAGGCCAGTTCGATGTGGCCCATGCGTTCGCGACGCACCTTCGCCAGCGTCACTTCGACGCCGCACTTCTCGCAGATCACGCCGCGGTGCTTCAGACGCTTGTACTTGCCGCACAGGCACTCGTAGTCCTTGATCGGCCCGAAGATCTTCGCGCAGAAGAGACCATCGCGTTCCGGCTTGAACGTACGGTAGTTGATGGTCTCCGGCTTCTTCACTTCGCCGAACGACCACGAACGGATCTTGTCAGGCGAAGCCAGACCGATCTTGATCGCGTCGAAAACTTCTTCCTGTTGGACTTGCTTGAATAGATCGAGCAGAGCTTTCATTGCTTTCTCTCCGTAGTCCGATTAATTGCGGTCGAGATCGATGTCGATACCGAGCGAGCGGATTTCCTTCACGAGCACGTTGAAGGATTCCGGCATGCCTGCATCGATGACGTGATCACCCTTGACCAGGTTCTCATAGACCTTGGTCCGGCCGTTCACGTCGTCCGACTTCACCGTCAGCATTTCCTGCAGCACGTAGGACGCGCCGTACGCTTCGAGTGCCCACACTTCCATTTCACCGAAACGCTGGCCACCGAACTGTGCCTTGCCGCCCAGCGGCTGCTGCGTGACGAGCGAGTACGGGCCCGTCGAACGCGCGTGCATCTTGTCGTCGACCAAGTGGTGCAGCTTCAGGTAGTGCATGTAGCCAAGCGTCACGCGACGTTCGAACATTTCACCCGTGCGGCCGTCGTACAGACGGACCTGGTTCTTCGACGGGTTCATGCCGAGCTGTTCCGCGATGTCGTCCGGGAAGGCCAGATCGAGCATCTTGCCCATTTCTTCCTCGGTCGCACCGTCGAACACCGGCGTTGCGAACGGCACGCCTTCGCGCAGGTTCCGCGCGAGTTCGAGGATCTCGTCGTCGGTGAAGCTTTCCAGATCTTCCTGGCGGCCCGACTCGTTGTAGATCTTCGTCAGGAACACGCGCATTTCCTCGATCTTCGCCTGACGCTGCAGCATTTCGCCGATACGCCAGCCGAGACCCTTCGCGGCCCAGCCGAGGTGCACTTCCAGAACCTGACCCACGTTCATCCGCGACGGCACGCCAAGCGGGTTCAGCACGACGTCTGCCGGACGGCCATCGGCCATGTACGGCATGTCTTCGATCGGGACGATCTTCGACACGACACCCTTGTTACCGTGACGGCCTGCCATCTTGTCGCCAGGCTGCAGACGGCGCTTCACCGCGAGGTACACCTTGACCATCTTCAGCACGCCCGGCGGCAGTTCGTCGCCTTGCGTGAGCTTCTTGCGCTTCTCTTCGAACGCGAGGTCGAACTGGTGACGCTTTTCTTCGATCGAGTTCTTGATCGCTTCGAGCTGTGCCGCTGCTTCGTCGTCCGCCAGGCGGATGTCGAACCAGTGGTAGTGGTCGAGGTCCTCCAGGTAAGCCTGGTCGATCTTCGTGCCCTTCGCGAGCTTCTTCGGACCGCCGTTCGCGACCTTGCCCACGAGCATGCGCGCGAGACGCTGGAACGCGTCGCCTTCCACGATGCGCAGCTGGTCGTTCAGGTCGAGACGGTAGCGCTTCAGTTCATCGTCGATGATCTGTTGCGCACGCTTGTCACGCTGGATGCCTTCACGCGTGAACACCTGGACGTCGATCACGGTACCGCTCATGCCCGACGGCACGCGCAGCGACGTGTCCTTCACGTCCGATGCCTTCTCGCCGAAGATCGCGCGCAGCAGCTTCTCTTCCGGCGTCAGCTGGGTCTCGCCCTTCGGCGTGACCTTGCCGACCATCACGTCGCCCGCTTCGACTTCCGCACCGATGTACACGATGCCCGATTCGTCGAGACGGCCGAGCTGGACTTCCGCCAGGTTCGAGATGTCGCGCGTGATTTCTTCCGGCCCGAGCTTCGTGTCGCGTGCAACGACGTTCAGCTCTTCGATGTGGATCGACGTGTAGCGATCGTCGGCCACGACCTTCTCCGAGATCAGGATCGAATCCTCGAAGTTGTAGCCGTTCCACGGCATGAACGCGATCAGCATGTTCTGGCCGAGCGCGAGCTCGCCCAGGTCCGTCGAGGCGCCGTCGGCCAGCACGTCGCCGCGCGAGACCTTGTCGCCCATCTTCACGATCGGACGCTGGTTGATGTTCGTGTTCTGGTTCGAACGCGTGTACTTGATCAGGTTGTAGATGTCGACACCGACTTCACCTGCGACCGCTTCATCGTCGTTCACGCGAATCACGATACGGCCTGCGTCGACATAGTCGACGACGCCACCGCGGAACGCCTGAACCGTCGTGCCCGAGTCGACCGCACAGGTGCGCTCGATGCCCGTACCGACGACCGGCTTTTCCGGACGCAGACACGGCACGGCCTGACGCTGCATGTTCGAGCCCATCAGTGCACGGTTCGCATCGTCGTGCTCGAGGAACGGGATCAGCGAGGCTGCAACCGACACGATCTGCGACGGCGCCACGTCCATGTACTGGATACGGTCCGGCGTGACCATCATCGTTTCGCCGGCTTCACGCGACGACACGAGTTCGTCGATCAGCTGGCCGTTCTCGTCGATCGCGGCGTTCGCCTGCGCGATCATGTAGCGGCCTTCCTCAATCGCCGACAGGTAGTCGATCTGGTCGGTCACCTTGCTGTCCACGACCTTGCGGTACGGCGTCTCGAGGAAGCCGTACTCGTTCAGGTGCGCATACAGTGCGAGCGAGTTGATCAGGCCGATGTTCGGACCTTCCGGCGTTTCGATCGGGCACACGCGGCCATAGTGGGTCGGGTGCACGTCGCGGACTTCAAAGCCTGCGCGCTCGCGCGTCAGACCGCCCGGGCCCAGTGCGGAAACACGGCGCTTGTGCGTGATTTCCGACAGCGGGTTGGTCTGGTCCATGAACTGCGAAAGCTGCGACGAACCGAAGAACTCGCGAATCGCCGACGAAATCGGCTTCGAGTTGATCAGGTCGTGCGGCATCAGGTTTTCGCTTTCGGCCTGGCCGAGGCGTTCCTTGACCGCGCGCTCGACACGCACGAGACCCGCGCGGAACTGGTTTTCCGCCAGTTCGCCGACGCAACGCACACGACGGTTGCCAAGGTGGTCGATGTCGTCCACTTCGCCCTTGCCGTTACGCAGCTCGACGAGGATCTTGATCGTTGCGAGGATGTCGTCGTCCTGCAGCGTCATCGGGCCGGTGATCTCGTCACGGCTGACGCGGCGGTTGAACTTCATACGGCCGACCTTCGACAGGTCGTACGCTTCTTCGCTGTAGAACAGACGATTGAACAGCGCCTCGACCGCTTCTTCGGTCGGCGGCTCGCCCGGACGCATCATGCGGTAGATCGCGATGCGCGCGGCGGTGCGGTCGGTCGTTTCGTCGACACGCAGCGTCGACGAAATGTACGGGCCCTGGTCCAGATCGTTCGTGTAGAGCGTCTGGATGTCCTTGATGCCCGCTTCGCGCAGCTTCTCGAGCACGCTTTCCGTGACTTCGTCGTTCGCGCTCGC
The DNA here is from genome assembly GCF_001039005.1 of Burkholderia cepacia. Lineage (GTDB taxonomy): Bacteria > Pseudomonadota > Gammaproteobacteria > Burkholderiales > Burkholderiaceae > Burkholderia > Burkholderia theae. Next base: position 4,967 of record NZ_LDWR01000120.1, on the reverse strand, counting down.
GATCACTTCGCCGGTATCGCCGTCGACGACGTTCTTCGCCAGCACGCGGCCGAGCAGATAGTCTTCCGGCACCGAGATGAACTTGGTCTTCGCGGCTTCGAGGTCGCGAATGTGCTTCGCGTTGATCCGCTTGTCCTTCTGGACGATGACCTTGCCGTCGCGATCCGTGATGTCGAAACGCGCGACTTCACCGCGCAGGCGCTCGGGCACGAACTCGAGTTGCGCGCCTTCGTCCATCAGCGTGAAGTTGTCGAAAACGAAGAAGTTCGCGAGGATCTGTTCCGGCGTGAGGCCGATGGCCTTCAGCAGGATCGTGACCGGCATCTTGCGGCGACGGTCGACGCGGAAGTACAGGATGTCCTTCGGATCGAATTCGAAGTCGAGCCACGAGCCGCGGTACGGAATGATCCGTGCCGAGAACAGCAGCTTGCCCGAGCTGTGCGTCTTGCCCTTGTCGTGTTCGAAGAACACGCCCGGCGAACGGTGCAGCTGCGAGACGATGACACGCTCGGTGCCGTTGATGACGAACGAGCCCGTCGGCGTCATGAGCGGAATTTCGCCCATGTACACTTCCTGCTCCTTCACTTCCTTGACGACCGGCTTGTTCGGCGATTCCTTGTCGAGGATGACAAGGCGGACCTTCGCGCGCAGCGCGGAGCAGTACGTCAGGCCACGCTGCTGGCATTCCTTGATGTTGAATGCCGGCGAGGACAGCGCATAGCTCACGAACTCGAGGCGCGCGAAGCCGTTGTGCGAAACAATGGGAAATACCGATGTGAACGCGGCCTGCAAACCTTCAGGCTTGCGTTGCGTCGCCAGCACATCGGCTTGCAGAAACGTGCTGAATGATTCAAGCTGGGTAGCCAGCAAGAACGGAACTTGGTGAACGATGGGGCGCTTCGCGAAACTCTTGCGAATGCGCTTCTTCTCGGTGAAGGAATATTGCATACGATCTCCGAATCACGGCGGGTGCTATCGAGGCGGAATACCTGGACGTTTCAAACCCGAGTGTTCACCGACTGAGACCCGATGGCCGTCCGACGGCTTGAACGAGCCGAGAAGCTTGGTGGTTGGCCGCTACCAACCGCTGGCTGACGGCAGCGGATGCCTGTGTTGCCCGCTACCCGACCAAACTTGCCTTCTGCAGTCGCTTCAGAAGACAAAGAGAAACGCCAATCGTGACCAATGACAACGATTAGACGGTTATCTTTGGCTTCTGGGGCCAATTATTCGGGCTCCCGAATGAGTGCCAGAATAACGTCCCCACAAAGCACAAAAAGGCCGGCGGTGAAAATACCGCCAGCCTTCGCACAGCGCGTCGAAACTTACTTGATTTCGACCTTCGCGCCTGCTTCTTCCAGCTTCTTCTTGGCTTCTTCAGCAGCAGCCTTGTCGACGCCTTCCTTGACGGGCTTCGGTGCACCGTCAACCAGGTCCTTCGCTTCCTTCAGGCCCAGGCCCGTCAGTTCGCGAACGGCCTTGATCACGCTGACCTTGTTGCTACCGGTTTCAGCCAGAACGACCGTGAATTCGGTCTTCTCTTCAACAGCAGCAGCAGCGCCGCCGCCTGCCGGGCCAGCGACTGCCACTGCAGCTGCCGACACGCCAAACTTCTCTTCGAACGCCTTGACCAGTTCGTTCAGTTCCAGAACGGTCATCCCTTCGACTGCTGCCAGGATGTCTTCTTTTGCGATTGCCATTTGAAATACTCCTAAATTGAATTCGGATACAGCCAGCGATCAATGACGCTGATGCACGTTCGATTACGCAGCTTCCGCTTGCTTCTTCTCGGCCAGCGCGGCGAGAGCACGCGCGAAGCCCGAAACAGGCGATTGCATAACGAACAGCAGCTTCGAGAGCAGTTCTTCGCGGCTCGGGATGCTTGCCAGCGCTTGCACGCCAGCCTTGTCCATCACCTTGCCATCGAACGAACCAGCCTTGATGACCAACTTGTCATTGCTCTTGCTGAAGTCGTTGACGACCTTAGCAGCAGCAATTGCATCTTCCGAGATGCCGTAGATCAACGGGCCAGTCATCTGCTCTGCCAGCGGAGCAAACGGCGTACCTTCAACAGCGCGACGCGCCAGCGTGTTCTTCAACACGCGCAGGTAAACCTGTTGCTCACGCGCTTTCGCGCGCAGCTTGGTCAGATCGCCAACCGCAATTCCACGATACTCAGCCAGCACAACGGTCTGGGCCTTCGCGACTTGCGCGGAAACCTCAGCGACGACGGCTTGCTTGTCTTCTCTATTAAGCGGCACGGTTAGCCTCCAGAAACGATACGTTCGGCACGAAACCTCACGTACCTCGTTCAACAACGGCGTCCGACCTCGTTAGGAGTATTTCCACCTCACGCCGCGAATCGCTTCACGGCCTGCGGCTTCACCACTGCAAAACTTTTTCGGGTTCGCCATCTGCGTTGGCTTGAATTAAGGGATCACCTGACTGCTGCGCCCCACCAACGGTCTTTGATAACCGGTTGCCCGCCTTGCTGCACGAACAACCGCCCAAAGCCCATAAAGGCCGCTTCGCGAGCGAAGCGGCCCGAATACTTGCTTACTGTGCTGCCAGCGTAGCCTGGTCGACACGCACGCCGACGCCCATCGTGCTCGACAGTGCGATCTTGCGCAGGTACACGCCCTTGCTCGTTGCCGGCTTCGCCTTCTGCAGCGCTTCGATCAGCGCCGACAGGTTCGAACGCAGCGCGGTCGGCTCGAACGATGCACGGCCGATGGTCGCGTGGATGATACCGGCCTTGTCGACACGGAATTGCACCTGACCAGCTTTTGCGTTCTTGACGGCGGTTGCGACGTCCGGCGTGACCGTACCGACCTTCGGGTTCGGCATCAGGCCGCGCGGGCCGAGGATCTGACCGAGCGTACCGACGATACGCATCGTGTCCGGCGAAGCGATCACGATGTCGAAGTCCATCTGGCCAGCCTTGATCTGCTCTGCCAGGTCTTCCATACCGACGATTTCCGCGCCTGCTGCACGCGCTTGCTCGGCCTTCTCGCCTTGCGCGAACACAGCAACGCGAACCGACTTGCCCGTACCGGCCGGCAGAACGACCGAACCACGAACGACCTGGTCCGACTTCTTCGCATCGATGCCGAGCTGGACTGCGACGTCGATCGACTCGTCGAACTTCGCGCTCGCGCATTCCTTCACGAGGCTCAGTGCGTCTTCGATCGCGTACAGCTTCTGACGATCAACCTTGGCGGCAAATGCCTGACGGCGCTTGGAGATCTTAGCCATTTACACGCCCTCCACAGTGATGCCCATCGAGCGTGCGCTACCAGCGATGGTGCGAACGGCTGCGTCCAGATCAGCTGCCGTAAGGTCCGGCATCTTGGTCTTTGCGATTTCTTCAGCTTGAGCGCGCGTGATCGAACCGACCTTGTCGGTGTGCGGCTTGCTCGAGCCCTTGTCCACCTTCGCCGCCTTCTTGATCAGGACGGTCGCCGGCGGCGTCTTCATCACGAACGTGAAGCTCTTGTCAGCGAATGCCGTGATGACCACCGGCACCGGCAGACCCGGCTCCATGCCTTGAGTCTGCGCGTTGAACGCCTTGCAGAACTCCATGATGTTCAGGCCGCGCTGGCCCAGTGCCGGACCGACCGGCGGCGACGGGTTGGCTTTACCTGCAGGAATCTGCAGCTTGATAAAGCCGACAATTTTCTTTGCCATTTGTAAACCTCGTTGGAACGCCAGACGACGTTCGGTGAGTGATAACGCGCTTTCGCCGCTGGCTACTGACGCTCCTCAACGGCCATAACGCGGACCGTAAGCGCGAAGGTGGGCAGCCAAGGCTGCCCACCGAATCGGGATCAAACTTTTTCGACCTGACCGAACTCGAGTTCGACCGGTGTTGAGCGGCCAAAGATGGTGACCGACACACGCACGCGCGATTTTTCGTAGTTGACTTCCTCGACGGTGCCGTTGAAGTCCGTGAAGGGACCTTCCTTGACACGCACCATCTCGCCAACTTCGAACAGGGTCTTCGGGCGCGGCTTTTCGACGCCTTCCTGCATCTGCGACATGATCTTCTCGACTTCCTTCGGGGAAATCGGGGTCGGGCGGTTACGCGCACCGCCGACGAAACCGGTGACCTTCGCGGTGTTCTTCACCAGGTGCCACGTTTCGTCCGTCATTTCCATTTCCACCAGCACGTAGCCGGGGAAGAAACGACGCTCGGTCACAGCCTTGTGGCCGCCCTTGACTTCGACCACTTCTTCGGTCGGAACCAGGATCTGACCGAATTTGTCCTGCATGCCAGCACGTTCGATGCGCTCCTGAAGCGCGCGTTGCACGCTCTTCTCCATACCGGAGTAGGCGTGCACGACGTACCAACGTTTTCCGCTCGGGGATGCCGGAGTATCGCTCATATCATTTCCAACCCAGAATCGCCGAGAAAATCACCCATTCGATCGATTTGTCACTCAACCAGAGGAAAATCGCCATTACGAGCACGAAACCGAACACGACGAGTGTGGTTTGCGTCGCTTCCTTGCGGGTAGGCCATACGACCTTCCGGACTTCCTTGTACGAATCCTTGGCAAAGGCGATGAGGCTCTTGCCAGGTGCGGACATGAGCCCGACGGCCACGCCGGCGATGATACCTACCGCCAACGCGGCACCGCGGACATACCACTGCTGATTGGCCAGCCAGAAGAAGCCCACGAATCCGGCCAAGACCAACAATACGCCCAGGGCCAGCATCAGCTTATCGCCGGAGGTATTTACAGTTTCGACGGATGGATTCGCCATAACACCTTAAAACAAATGCCACGTAGGACACGTGGCTATTTTTTGGCAGGGGCAGAGGGAATCGAACCCCCAACCTTCGGTTTTGGAGACCGACGCTCTGCCAGTTGAGCTATACCCCTAAACCATGTTGGGGCCGGCTGCTGCCAGCCCCAAAACTGTCGATCAACGAATAACTGGCTTACTCGATGACCTTGGCGACG
>NZ_LDWR01000012.1 GCF_001039005.1 Burkholderia cepacia | reverse complement strand
GGGAACGCGGCGCGGGGGTGCCGGAGGCGTCGGGGGACGGGAACGCGGGGCGAGCTGTCATGCTGTCGGTCTGAAATCGGGCGCCGCGCGAGGCGGCGCATTAAATGGAAACGGCCGGCGCATGATGCGCCGGCCTGCGGTCACTGCACGCCGGTCAGATCGCCGGTGCCGCGCTCAATGCGGTGCCGAGCGTCGGGTCGAGGTACAGCGGCGTCGAGTTCGGCTTCGACGTGAAGTCGAACAGCCCGCGCAGGTCGCCCGCCGTCGCATCGAACGAACCGCCGCCGATGCGCTGGCCGCCGAGCCAGTTGTCCTCGATGAAGCGCACGACGGACGACTGGTCGATCATCGTGTGGTCGACATAGTTCTGCTTCGCGTACGGCGAGATCACGATCAGCGGAATCCGCACGCCCGGGCCGCAGCGGCCGTTCACGGTCGAGCCGTTCACGCCGGTGGTGCCGCCCGTGCCGCACTTGCCGCTGCCGTTGACCTGGTCGACCGGGTCCGACGACGCGCGGGTCGGCGCCGTGTACACGTGGTCGTACCAGCCGTCCGAGTCGTCATACGTGACGATCACGGCCGTGTTCTGCCAGTCCGGCTGCTGCTGCAGGAAGTTGACGACCTTCGTCACGAACGCCTGCTCGTCGAGCGGATCCGAATAACCCGCGTGCGCATCCTGTGCGGCCGGGGCCTTCAGGTAGCTGACCGACGGGAAGTTGCCGGCCTTCACGGCGGCGAAGAAGTCATCCGTGTCGTACTGGTGGTTCGCGGGTTCGGCGGTCTTGCCGTCAGTCTGGACGCTCGAACCGATCGCTGCGACCGAGCTCGGGCGCGTGTGCTGCGGGTTCGACGTCGACGCGTAGTACTGGAACCAGTTGTGGTGCGGGATGTAGTCCGACGTCGCGGCGTTCACGGCGGTGGCGACCGTGCTGCGGCTGCAGCCCGTCGTGCCGTTGCTGTTGGTCGTCGACAGGTTGAAGCCGCCCATGAAGCCGCCCCACGAGATCTTCGCGCTGTTCAGCAGGTCGCCGATGTTCTTGCCGCTCATCAACGCCTGGTCGGTCGTGCTCGAGCACACGTCGTTGCCCGGGTCGACGTCGTTGATCATCGTGAGGCCGCCCGCGCCGTCATTGATGTAGTACGAGCTCTTCGCGAGCGTCGACGGCTGCGCGGACGACTTGACGATCTGCATCCCGTTGGTCTGGCCCGACACCACGTTCAGCGCGCCCGGCGTCGACGGGCCGTACGACGTCGTGTACATGTTGTCGCTCATCGCGAAGCGCTGCGCGTAGTTCCACAGCGCGGTCACGGTGTTGCCGTCGAAGTAGCCCATCACCTGGCCCTTCGTGCCGAACGCGCCGGCGCCGCCGGACGAGCCCCGGCCGGTGTATTTCGGGAACAGGTCGGCGAGGCCGTTGTCCTCGGCCTGCTGCTCGGCCGTGTACGCGTGGTTCTGGTCGGCGGTCGCGGCCTGTGTGCGGTCGAGGCGGAACGGGTTCGCCGCGTCGGTGCCGTTGGCCGTGTTCGTGAAGTTCGGGTTCGCGGTGAGCAGCGTGCCCGTCAGGCCATTGGGCGTCGTCGTGCCGGCCTTGGCGGTGAATGCCGGTTCGCCCGACGGGTTCGACGCGTTCGGGTAGGTGCCGAAGTAGTGGTCGAACGAGATGTTTTCGCCGTAGATCACGACGACGTGCTTGATCGGCGTGGTGGTCTGCAGCGCGTCCTGCGACGACACGGCGGGTGTCGACGTCGGATCACTGCCACCGCAGGCGAACAGCGCGAGCGCCGCGGCAGCGCAGGCGGTGACAAGCAAGGCTTGACGGAACATCGGGAAACTCCAGGTAAGGTCTTCGATGGTGGAGAGCGGCCCCGTCGCCGTGTCGGTTCGGCGCGGAGCTCGTGAGAGAGCACGCGCATTGGAACAGTCGCGTATGAAGATATGGGGACGGAGTGATTTCGCGACGATTGCGCTGCGGTATCGATTTCATTACGGCGCAGCGGCAAGCGAAAGAGAACGGAAAGGGGCAGACCGCACGCCACCTCAGTGACATATTCCACGGCGCGCGCGGCCGTTGCCGCGGATGCCATGCGGGGCGGGCGAAAGGGCTCGGTCGGCCGGTGCGCGCATGACGCCGCGCGGGCCCCGTTTTTTGACAATCGGGTGACGGATTCATACGATGAACGCCTTGCGGCGACGACTTCGCGTAGCCGACCGTCAGCGAGTATTCAGCGTGCCGATCCCCGTTCTGTTTGCCGTTCTGTGTGCCGCATTCCTGCATGCATCGTGGAATGCACTGGTTCGCAGCAGCGGCGACCGGCTGCGCTCGGCCACGGTGCTGCAGATCGCGATCGGGCTGTTCGCGCTGCTGTTCCTGCCGGCCGCCGCGCCGATCACGCCCGCGAGCTGGCTGTGCGTCGTCGCTTCGGCCGTGATCCACGTCGTCTATACGCTGCTGCTCGTGCGTGCGTACGAGCACGGCGACTTGACCGTCGCGTACCCGGTCGCGCGCGGCACGGCGCCACTGCTCGTCACGCTCGGCGCGGCGGCGTTCGCGGGCGAGCACCTGAACGCCGGCGCGCAAGTCGGGCTCGTGCTGATCTGCGCGGGCATCCTGGCGATCGGGCGCGGCGCGAAGCACCGGATGATGCAGGTGCTGCCGACTGCGTTCGCGACCGGCGTGTCAATCGCCGCGTATAGCGTGGTCGACGGGATCGGCGTGCGGGAGAGCGGCAACACGGTCGGTTATACCGCGTGGATGTTCGTGTTGACGGGCGGAATGATGGCCGCGTACTACCGGCTGCGCGCGGGGCCGCTGCGCCTGACGCAGGAGGTCGGCGAGACGGCCAAGGCCGCCTGCGGCGGCGTGTTCGCGGCGCTGGCGTACGGCATCGTGATCTGGGCGATGGATCGCGCGCCGATGGGTCCCGTGTCGGCGCTGCGGGAGACGAGCGTGGTGTTCGCTGCGCTGATCGCGCGCGTGTATCTCGGCGAGCGGCTGACGCCGCGCCGTGCGGCCGGCTGCGCGGTGATCGCGGCCGGCGCGCTGCTGATCAGCGCGTTCGAAGCGGTGCGCTGAACGCGCCGGCAGAACGGGCCGGGCGCACGGCCCGGTACATCAGCTTTCGACCGGCATCGCGCTCGTGCACTTGATCTCGTCGAGGCACACGCTCGAATGCACGCCGCTTACGCCGGGAATCCGCATCAGCGTTTCGAGCAGGAACCGGGACAGCCCCTTCAGGTCGTGCGCGACGACCTTCAGCACGTAGTCGATATCGCCCGTCACCGAGAAACATTCCTGGATCTGCGCGAGATCGGACACCAGTTTCTGGAACTTCGACAGGTCGCGGATATGCCCGCGCTCCATCGTCACGTGCACGAACGCGGTGACGCCGAAGCCGAGCGTGTCGGGGCAGAGCCGGGTTTCGTAGCGGCGGATCGCGCCGATTTCCTCGAGCCGCCGGTGGCGCCGCAGCGTCTGCGCGGGCGACAGGCCGACGGCCTTCGCGAGTTCGAGGTTCGACGCGCGGCCGTGCTCCTGCAGGATCGAAAGCAGATGGCGGTCGATGCGGTCGAGAGCCGGTTCTGGCATTTTGTTTCCTCTTTTGTCTCCTGGATGCAATCTTATCTCATAATGTAGGGTTTGCATGAACGGGTTACGAAACCCGATTTCGCGGTCGCGACGCTAAACTGACCCCGGATTTTCGTGTGCGGCCGCAGCAATGCGGCGCGGGCGGCAAGTCTGCCGGGCACGCCGACGCGAATCGGGCGCCGCCACGCGAAGATTGCAGTCCCCAACCCGGTGGCTCCACGAACGGCCACCGACACAGTAAAACAGCGCCCGGCACACCGAGGCGCGCCGCACCGCTTCAGGCGGAGGCGGACAGAGTGGAGAAGACATGGTTTCTGGAAACGAGAGCGACGGCCTGAAGCGCGGGCTGAAGAACCGGCACATCCAGCTGATTGCGCTCGGCGGCGCGCTCGGCACGGGGCTGTTCCTCGGCATCGCGCAGACCATCAAGATGGCCGGCCCGTCCGTGCTGCTCGGTTATGCGGTGGCCGGCATCGTCGCGTTCTTCATCATGCGCCAGCTCGGCGAGATGGTCGTCGACGAGCCTGTCGCGGGTTCGTTCAGCTACTTCGCCAACAAGTACTTCGGCCACTTCACGGGCTTCCTGTCCGGCTGGAATTACTGGGTGCTGTACATCCTCGTCAGCATGGCCGAACTGTCGGCCGTCGGGATCTACGTGCAGTACTGGTGGCCGGGCGTGCCGACCTGGGTGTCGGCGCTCGTGTTCTTCGGCGTCATCAACCTGATCAACCTGACCAGCGTGAAGTCGTACGGCGAGACCGAATTCTGGTTCTCGATCATCAAGGTCGCCGCGATCGTCGGGATGATCGGCTTCGGCGGCTGGCTGCTCGCGAGCGGCCATGCCGGGCCGGAAGCCAGCGTCAGGAACCTGTGGCAGCACGGCGGTTTCTTCCCGAACGGCGTGTCGGGCCTCGTGATGTCGATGGCCGCGATCATGTTCTCGTTCGGCGGGCTCGAACTCGTCGGCATCACGGCGGCCGAGGCCGACGATCCGAAGCGCAGCATCCCGCGCGCGACCAACCAGGTCATCTACCGCATCCTGATTTTCTACATCGGCGCGCTCGCCGTGCTGCTGTCGCTGTATCCGTGGGAGAAGGTCGTCAGCGGCGGCAGCCCGTTCGTGCTGATCTTCCATGCGCTGAGCAGCAACGTGGTCGCGAACGTGCTGAACGTCGTCGTGCTGACAGCCGCGCTGTCGGTCTACAACAGCGGCGTGTACTGCAACAGCCGGATGCTGTTCGGCCTCGCGCAGCAGGGCAACGCGCCGAAGGTGTTGTGCTCGGTGAACAAGCGCGGCATTCCGCTCGCCGCGCTCGGCGCGTCGGCGCTCGCGACCGGCCTGTGCGTGCTGGTCAACTACTTCATGCCGGGCAAGGCGTTCGAGGTGCTGATGGGCCTCGTCGTGTCGGCGCTGATCATCAACTGGGCGATGATCAGCCTGATCCACCTGAAGTTCCGCCAGGCCAAGCGTGCAGCCGGGGAGGAGACTTCCTTCCGCAGTCTGGGCTATCCTTTCACGAATTACCTGTGCCTGGCATTCATGGCCGGCATTCTCGTCGTGATGTACCTGACGCCGGATCTCCGCCTGTCGGTGTACCTGATCCCGGTATGGCTCGCGGTGCTCGCGATCGGGTATCGCTTCCGTCAGAAGAATGCAGGCTATGCGATGCGCGACGGCGCGTCCGCACGCTGACGCAGGCCACGACCGACGATTCTTCCAAACGAGACAGACTCAAGCCATGTTCGAACACATCGACGCGTACCCGGGCGATCCGATCCTGACGCTCAACGAGAACTTCCAGAAAGATCCGCGCGACCAGAAGGTCAACCTGAGCATCGGGATCTATTTCGACGCCGAAGGCCGGATTCCGGTGATGGGCGCCGTGCGCGAAGCCGAAACCGGGCTGCAGCGCGAAAGCGGCCCGAAGCCGTACCTGCCGATGGTCGGCCTGGCCGCGTATCGCGACGCCGTGCAGGCGCTCGTGTTCGGCGCCGATCACCCGGCCCGCGTGGCCGGCCGCATCGCGACCCTGCAGACGCTCGGCGGTTCGGGCGCGCTGAAGGTGGGCGCCGATTTCCTGAAGCGCTACTTCCCGGACGCGCAGGTGTGGCTCAGCGATCCGAGCTGGGAAAACCACCGCTTCATCTTCGAGCGCGCCGGCTTCACGGTGAACACGTATCCGTACTACGACGAGGCGACGGGCGGCCTGAAGTTCGACGCGATGCTCGCGGCGATCGACGCGCTGCCGGCGCGCAGCATCGTGCTGCTGCACGCGTGCTGCCATAACCCGACCGGCGTGGACCTCGACGAAGGCCAGTGGGAGAAGCTGATCGACGTGATCGAGGCGCGCGGGCTGCTGCCGTTCGTCGACATGGCGTACCAGGGCTTCGGCGCGGGCCTCGACGCGGATGCGTTCGCGGTGCGCGAGTTGGCCCGCCGCGGCGTGCCGGCGCTCGTCGCGAACTCGTTCTCGAAGAACTTCTCGCTGTACGGCGAGCGCGTGGGCGGGCTGAGCGTCGTCTGCGAAGACGCGGCCGCGGCCGAGCGCGTGCTCGGCCAGTTGGCCGGCGCCGTGCGCTCGAACTACAGCAACCCGCAAACCTACGGCGCGAAGGTCGTGGCGGCCGTGCTCGGCACGCCCGCGCTGCGCAAGCAGTGGGAAGAGGAACTGTCGGCGATGTGCCGCCGCATCGCGCGGATGCGCCAGTCGATCCATGACGGCCTGCGCGACCACGTCAGCGGCGAAGCGCTCACGCGCTACGTGAAGCAGCGCGGGATGTTCACGTACACGGGCCTGACCGAATCGCAGGTCGACGCGCTGCGCGAAGTGCACGGCGTGTACATCCTGCGTTCGGGCCGGATGTGCGTGGCGGGCCTGAACGACTCGAACGTCGGCATCGTCGCGGACGCGATCGGCAAGGTGCTGAAAAGCGGCGTCTGAACGCGGCGCGCCGCGATGCAGGCCGAACCGGCTGTCTCCCTTCGTGGGGGCAGCCGGTTTTTTATTTGCGTCCGCTATGTGTGCCACCCGGCTGACGCGAGCGCCGCCGCGGGGGTACGATCACGGAATCGGACGCAAGACAGAGGAGCGACATGGGTATCCGGATCATTCAGCTCGGCACACCGCGCGCGGCCGGCGAGGGCCTGCGGATCGGCACCGTGCGGCGGCCGCCGCGTGGCGTGCCGAAGGCGGAATTCGCGTCTCGCAACTACTATGATGTGTGGTTACCGACGCTGTCGCCGAGCCCCGAGCTCGTTGCCCAGGCGCAGGCCGCCGAAACCGACGCCGAATGGCGTGCGTTCAAGCGTCACTTCCGCGCGGAAATGGCGCATGGCGATCCGGCGAAGGTGCTGGACCTGCTGGCGGCGCTGTCGGCGACCACCGCGCTCTCGATCGGCTGCTACTGCGACGACGAAAACCATTGCCACCGCAGCGTGCTGCGCGAGCTGCTCGCGGAGCGCGGCGCGGCGATCGAGCCCGGCGCGGGCTGACGCAGCGAACCGGTTGATATGGGTCAAGCGCGCGGCCGCGCGCGCCACTATGCTCTCGTCATGGAGTGATCACGACGATGACAGGCGAACAGATGCAGATTGCCTTCCCGCCGGAGCCGCCCGAATATTGCGCACGCGACCTGGTCGTTGCGTTTTCGGCGCTGGTCGACGGACGTTGCGTGCAGTGCGCGATCACGGCCGAGGCGCTGGAAGACCATTTCGGCGCACCGTCGCTGCTCGAACGCGACCTGCTGGCCGCGTTCGAAGGACACCGGTCGGCGATCGAGGCGATGGCGCGACGGATGCTCGAGGAAATCGGCGGCCGGCCGGTGCTGCTGCACAGCGGCCACTTCCGGCTCGAAGACTGATACGCAGGAGGGGGCATGTCACTGCAGGGCAACATTCACGAACGCGACTGGTCGGTCGAAGTCGAGACGCGCCCATGCGAATCGGGCGAATTCCGCTGCCGCGTGTCGGTCGAGCACGGCAGCGGCGCCGCACGCTTTCATCATACTTTCGAGCACAGTCATGCGTATCCGACCGAGCGTGAGGCGATGATCGAAGGGCTGCGGGCGGGAATGACGTGGATCGAAATGAAGTCGTCGCAGGTATTCAACGTATGAACGGTCCCGCGCCGATGCAGGCGCGGGCGAACACTCGGCCAGGCAGCGAACGAAGAATTCGCGCCACGCCACGGGAAACGTGCCGCCGCATGTCAGTGCGGGCGGCACATGCAAGGCGGTCGACGAGCGGGCGGCCCGTCAGGAGAGACGACATGGGCGTGGGCATGCAGATTGCCTGCCGGGGATTCGCGGGCGCCGCCGCGATCGAAGCCGAAGCCGGCGCGCAGCTGGTGCGGCTCGAACGGTTCCGCGCGCTGATCGACGGCTGCCACCTCGCGATCGAATCGCGCGGCGCGGCCGATGGCGCACGCACGTTCGATGTGCGGCTCGACCTGGTGATGCACGACGCGGCGCTCAGGCCGCTGCCGCCGTGTGTCGGCGCTGACGTGGACGACGCGCTGCGCCGCGCATTCGCGCAGGCCGAACAGGCGCTGATCGCGTGGCAGGCGGGCGATCAAAGAGTGGCGCTGCGCGATGCGGCGACCGGGGAAACAGCACGGTGACGCATGGCGCGCCGCACGGGCGGCGCTGCGTCGTGCGTCAGACCCGTGCGAGCGCTTGCGCGTCGATGATGCGCACGCGCTTGCCGCGCGTTTCGACCAGCGCGTCGCGATGGAACCGCGAGAACATCCGGCTGACGGTCTCGAGCTTCATCCCGAGATAACAACCGATTTCCTCGCGCGTCATCCGCAGGTTGAATTCCGTCGCCGAATAACCGCGCGCCTCGAAACGCGAAGAAAGATTCAGCAGGAAATGCGCGACCCGCTGCTCGGCCGACATCGTGCCGAGCAGCAGCATCTGGCTCGATTCGCGGACGATCTCGCTGCTCAGCATCTGGTAGAGGAAGTGCTGCATCGGTTTCATCTCGCGGCACGCCGCTTCGAGCGCGCCGAACGGGATGATGCACACGACGCTGTCTTCCAGCGCGATCGCGTCGCAGCAGTGCTGGCCGCCGCCGATGCCGTCCATCCCGAGCGTTTCACCGGCGATCTGGAAGCCCGTCACGTGCTCGCGGCCGTCGCGATGCATCATCACCGTCTTGAACGAACCCGCGCGCACCGCATAGATGCTCTGGAACGGATCGTCGGTGCGGAACAGCGCGTCGCCCTGGCGAACCTGCCGCGTCGTGCAGATGATCGCGTCGAGCCGGCCGAAATCGGCCGGCGTCAGATGTGGCGGCAGGCACATCGAGCGCATCGCGCAGACCGAGCAGCGCGCGGCGGGATGTTTGGCGGCATCGGCGCGCGCGACCGCGCGAAGCGGAATCGTCGGGCGGGGCGCGACGGGTACGTCGGCGGCGCAGGCGGTGGCGGTGGACATGAATCGCTCCGGCTCGTCAGGGATGGTGCGCGCGAGCGTGCACCAGGGATTCGATGACTCGGCATGCAGCGTCGAATTCGACGGTCTTGTCGAAGAAGTAGTCGGCTCCCGCCGTCGCGCATGCCTCTCTGAATGCCGGCGCCGAGTGATTCGTCAGCACGATCGTGACGACGCGCGGCGCGGCCTTCGACAGCATCCCGATCAGGTCGAGACCGCTGCCGTCCGCGAGCCGCAGGTCGACGATCACCACGTCGGCGTGACTGCTGCGTATATGCATCCACGCGTCCTGGCCGTCTTCCGCTTCACCCACGACGGCAACGCCGCGGATCGCGCCGACGAGCAGCGCGATCCGCTGCCGGACGGCGACGGCGTGATCGACGAGAAACACCCTGAGCGCGGCGGGTGACAGGCTGGCATTCATGCCGGCAGTATCGTGTTGCGCCGCGAAAAATGAAATCGGCCGAATTGGAACTTTGTGTAGGCCGCTTCGACGCGTTGTAGGGCGTTTCCTACAACGCGTACGGGAAACCGCCGGAGCGGCTCCGATGTTGCGATGCCGCATGCGCGGCCGGCGGGCTGCGCCGCCGGGTCAGCCGGCCTGGCGCGCGTCCAGTGCATCGCGCGCCGTGCGGCACGCAGCCAGATCCCACGCGGCGCAGCCGACGCTCTTGAACAGCAGCGGCCCGCCGCGGGTGACCGTGCCGTTCAGCACGTCGGCAAGCGACGCGACATCCTGCCAGTCGACCTGCGCGACGATCAGGTCGCCGGCCTCGTGGCGCGCGCCGGCCGGATCGTCGACGACGAGCCGGCTGCCGCGCACCGTGTTCGCGTCGATCTCGGCCGCATCCGCGGTGAATGCGCCGACCCCGACCACGAGCCGGCCTTCGCGCGCGGCTTCACGGTAGACCGGCGTGCGGCTCGTCGTCAGCGTGACGACGACATCGATCGCCTCGGGAATCGCATCGCCGGCGAGCGGCACGAGCCGCGGCGCATGCCCGCGGTGTGCGGCGCAGAACGCGGCCGCGCTGTCGGCGGTCGTGCCGCGCACGTGAAGGCGCGCTTCGGGAAAGATCGCCGCGAGCGCCTCCGCGTGATTGGCCGCCTGCTTGCCGGTGCCGATCAGCAGGATGTCGTGCGGCACCGCGCCATGCAGCGCGTCGATGCCGAGCGCGGTGATGGCCGCCGTGCGGCGGCCGGTGACCGTCGGGCCGTCGAGCGCGAAGCGCATCTCGCCCGTGGTCGCGTCGTACGCGGTGACCTGGCCGAGGATCGTCGGCAGCCCGCGCGCGCCGTTGCCGGGGCACACGTTCACGAGCTTGTGGGACGCGAGGTCATGTGCGCTCGACGGCATCGACAGCATCACGCCGCCGGCCTGCAGCGGCACGACCAGGCGTTCGGGGCTGACGATCTCGCCCGCCGCGTACTCGGCGACGGCCTGCCTGAGCGTGGCCAACAGCGCCGGGTAGTCGAGCAGCGCGGCCGTGTCGGCCGCATCGAAAACGGGAATCGGGGAAAGGGCGGTCATCGTGTACGTCGTATGCGTCGGTGAGCGTGGACGACGGGCGCATGCCGCGCCCGCCACGGAGCTGCCGGATACCGTGACACAGGGCAGTGTGGATCGAATCTATACCACTTGCTGGCGCACCCGCAAGCCAGAAAATAAAGCATCGCGCCGCTTTTGGTTCTAATATCTGTCCAGAAGGGTCGCATGGCATCGGTACCGGCGCTGCTCCGGTATAGTGCGAACCCATTCCAAATCCACGCCCACGACCGGGCAGGAGCCACACGATGATGTCCGCGCGTCCCGAATCACTCGAAGGCGGTTTCAGGCCGCTGCAGATCTACGAGCAGGTTGCCGAGAAGATCCGCGACGAGATCCGTGCGGGACGCTATGCGGCCGATTCGCGGTTGCCGTCCGAGCGCGAGCTCGCGGGGCTGTTCCAGGTCGGCCGGCCGGCCGTGCGCGAAGCGCTCGGCGCGCTGCAGAACGAAGGGCTCGTTTACACGAAGCGCAATTCGGGCACGTATGTCGTCGCGTCGCCGCTCGACGTGCTTGCGCAGCGCGGCGACATGCACGCGGCGTCCGAGGCCGACTTCAGCCCGACGTCGACGCTCGACGTGCGGCTGATCCTGGAGCCCGCGATCGCGCGCCTCGCGGCCACGCACGGGCGGGCCGACCCTGGGGCCGAGCGTTATCTGGCTCAGATGGAAACCATCACCGACGTCGACGATCCGCACCAGCGCGCGCTGTGGAACGAGAGCGACCGGCTGTTCCACCGGCAGCTCGCGCTGATGACCGGCGACGCGCTGATCGTGAAGATTGCGGACGAAGTCGCGAAGACGATGGACCAGCCGCTCTGGAAGCGGCTGAAGGACGACGGCATCTACGACGCGGGCCGGATCCGGCTCTACGTGTCCGAACACCGGCTGATCTACGAGGCGATCGTGTCCGGCGACGCCGATGCGGCCGCGTTCTATGTCGAGCAGCACATCCGCCGCGTGCGGCGCGACATCACGCCAAAGTGACGCACGCAGCGCTGCTCTGGTATGAAATATGACCAAATATGCGAAAAATATTTTGATATTGCTTGCGATGTGACCACGCATGTCCTACATTGGTTTCACACAAAACCAATCAGGAGACATCATGCGACACTTCATGACCGCGCTCTCGGTGGCTGTCGCCGCCGGTGCGCTGACTTCCGCGCACGCGCAGGAAGTCGTGATGATCGGCCATTCGGCGCCGCTGACCGGCCCGCAGGCCGCGAACGGCAAGGACAATGAAAACGGCGCGCGACTCGCCGTCGACGAGCTCAACAAGGCCGGCGTGAAGGTCGCCGGCAAGACCGTCACGTTCAAACTGGTATCCGACGACGACCAGGCCGACCCGAAGGCCGGCGTGCAGGTCGCGCAGAACCTCGTCGACAAGGGCGTCGTCGCGGTGCTTGGGCCGTACAACTCGGGCGTCGCGATCCCGGCGTCACGCGTGTATTCGACTGCCGGCGTGCCGATGCTGCCGGTTGCGTCGAATCCGGCGCTCACGAAGCAGGGCTTCAAGAACATCTTCCGGATCGGCGCGAGCGACGAGCAACTCGGCGGCACGATGGCCACCTTCGCCGCGAAGACGCTGAACGCGAAAACCGCGGCCGTCATCGACGATCGCACCGCGTACGGGCAGGGCGTCGCCGAGCAGTTCATGAGCGTCGCGAAGGCGAACGGGATCAAGATCGTCGACCAGGAATACACGAGTTCGTCGGCCACCGATTTCCTCGGCATTCTCACCAAGATCAAGGCCGGCAACCCCGACGTGATCTTCTTCGGCGGCTATGCGGCGCAGGGCGCGCCGATGGCCAAGCAGATGAAGCAGCGCGGGCTGCGCGCGAAGCTGCTCGGCGGCGACGGCATCTGCTCGGCGGACATGGGCAAGGTCGCGGGCGAAGCGGCATCGATCGTCTACTGCGCGCAGGGCGGTGTCGCGCTCGAGAAGACGCCGGCCGGGCGTGAATTCCTGAAGAAGTACCACGACACCTATCACACGGATACGCAGGTCTACGGCGTCAACTACTACGACGGCATGAAGCTGCTCGCCGACGCGATGGTCAAGGCCGGCACGACCACCGACAAGGCGAAGCTGACCGCGCAACTCGCGAAGTCGAACTATGCGGGTGTCGCCGGCACCTATTCGTTCGACGCGAACGGCGACCTGAAGGGCGCGCCGACGACCGTCTACGTGATCCGCAACGGCCTGCCGGAACCGTACGCGAAATAACCGGCCTGCCACCGGACGGCGGTCGGACCGCCGTCCTTCGTTTCCACGTATTCGATCGACCATGAAAATTTCCCGATCCCTTTCCACCGTCGAAGTCCATACGGGCGGCGAAGCGTTCCGCATCGTCACGAGCGGGCTGCCGCGCCTGCCGGGCGACACGATCGTCCAGCGCCGCGCGTGGCTCAAGGAGAACGCCGACGAAATCCGCCGCGCGCTGATGTTCGAACCGCGCGGCCACGCCGACATGTACGGCGGCTACCTGACCGAACCCGTGTCGCCGAACGCCGATTTCGGCGTGATCTTCGTGCACAACGAAGGCTACAGCGACCACTGCGGGCACGGCGTGATCGCGCTGTCGACTGCGGCGGTCGAGCTCGGCTGGGTGCAGCGCACGGTACCGGAAACGCGGGTCGGCATCGACGCGCCGTGCGGCTTCATCGAGGCCTTCGTCAAGTGGGACGGCGAACATGCGGGGCCCGTGCGCTTCGTCAACGTGCCGTCGTTCATCTGGCGGCGCGACGTGTCGGTCGACACGCCGTCGTTCGGCACCGTGACCGGCGATATCGCATATGGCGGCGCGTTCTACTTCTATGTGGACGGCGCGCCGTTCGACCTGCCGGTGCGCGAGTCGGCGGTGGAACGGCTGATTCGCTTCGGCGCGGAAGTGAAGGCCGCGGCGAACGCGAAGTACCCGGTCGTGCATCCGGAGATTCCGGAAATCAACCATATCTACGGCACGATCATCGCGAACGCGCCGCGTCATCCGGGCTCGACGCAGGCGAACTGCTGCGTGTTCGCGGATCGCGAGGTCGACCGCTCGCCGACGGGCTCCGGCACCGGCGGCCGCGTCGCGCAGTTGTACCAGCGCGGGATGCTCGCGGCCGGCGACACGCTCGTCAACGAATCGATCGTCGGCACGGTCTTCAAGGGGCGCGTGCTGCGCGAAACGACGGTCGGCGACATCCCGGCCGTGATCCCGGAAGTGGAGGGCAGTGCGCATATCTGCGGGTTCGCGAACTGGATCGTCGACGAACGCGATCCGCTGACCTACGGTTTTCTCGTGCGCTGAGCATCGGCGCCGATCGGCCGCCGTCGCGCGGCTTCCCGGTTGTTGTACCAGGTTTGGCGCGTCGTTCCCGTTGCGGGGCACGCGCCTTTTTTGCGTGTGGACCGCCGCAAATCGGCCACCGGCCGGCGGGCCGCGCGAGTTTTGGTACGATGCACCCTTTTCAGCCGAACCCCCACCCGCGTGAATCGCCGAAACGTGTCGTCAGTGCGTGACTTCTGTGCCAGATGGGTCGCGCGCGCCCAACCCGTCGCGGTTGCCGCCGCCGCGAGGGTCAAGCCTCTCGCCGCCACCGCGTGGCACCATCTCCGTCATCCGACGCGCCGCGGCGTGCTGCTCACGGCCGCCGCCGTGCCGTCGCTGTTCGCGCTGTACGTGGTGGTGCTCATCCCGTTCACGCCGGGCATCGGCGACATCCGCAAGGCACGCGTCGACCAGCCCGCGCAGGTGCTGTCCGCCGACGGCAAGCTGCTGGCCGAATTCAAGCCGTCGAACCGCGAGTGGGTGCCGCTCAAGCAGATCTCGCCGCACATGGTCGACGCGCTGATCGCGACCGAGGACCATCGCTTCTACGAGCATCACGGCCTCGACTGGAAGCGCACGGCGTCGGCCGCGCTGCATACGTTCTCGGGCGATCGCCAGGGCGGCTCGACGATCACGCAGCAGCTCGCGCGCAACCTGTATCCGGACGAGATCGGCCGCGCTCCGACGCTCACGCGCAAGGTGAAGGAGGCGATCACCGCGCTGAAGATCGAGGCCGTCTACAGCAAGGACCAGATCCTCGAGACCTACCTGAACACGGTGCCGTTCCTGTACAACGCGTACGGCGTCGAGATGGCCGCGCGTACCTATTTCGACAAGTCGGCCGACGAGCTCGACGTGCTCGACAGCGCGACGCTCGTCGGCATGCTGAAGGGCAACAGCTACTACAACCCGGTGCTGAATCCCGAGCGTGCGCTGCAGCGGCGCAACACGGTGCTCGGCCAGATGGTGAAGTACGGCAAGCTGTCGCCCGCGCAGTTCGCGCAGCTGCAGCGTCGGCCGCTGCGCATCGATTTCGAGCGCCAGAAGGAGCCGCCGGGGCCCGCGCCGCATTTCGCGCAGCAGTTGCGCAAATGGCTGATCGCGTGGGCCGACCGCAACGACTACAACATCTATTCGGACGGGTTGATCGTGCGCACGACGATCGACTCGCGGCTGCAGCAGATGGCGACGCAGGCGCTCACGCTGCAGGGCAATCAGTTGCAGGGCATCGCGAACAACGCGTGGAGCGGCCGCGACGGCTGCGGCACCGACAACGAGGTGTTCCGCACCTTCATGCGCGAGTCGCCCGAGTACAAGGCCGCGCAGGACGCCGGCAAGGACGACGCGGCCGCGATGAAGCTGCTCGCGGCCGACCGCGGTTTCTTGCGCGCACTGTGCAAGACGAAGACCGACGTGCAGGCCGGCTTCCTCGCGATCGATCCGCGCGACGGGCAGATCCGCGCGTGGGTGGGCAGCCGCGACTTTACCAGCGAGCCGTTCGATCACGTCGCGCAGGCGCGCCGCCAGCCGGGTTCGACGTTCAAGCCGTTCGTCTATGGCGTCGCGTTCGCGAACGGGATGAAGCCGGACGACACGTTCCTCGACCAGCCGGTCGAGATCCCGTTGAAGGGCGGCGAGATCTGGCGGCCGAACGACGACGTGCCGCCGACCGGCAAGCCGATGACGCTGCGGGACGCGGTCGCGCTGTCGCGCAACCGGATCACCGCGCAGGTGATGGAGAAGGTCGGGCCCGCGGCCGTCGCGCGGCTCGCGCGCGACATGGGTGTGCGCGAAAGTCCGCTCGAACGCGTGCCGTCGCTCGCGCTCGGCACGAGCCCGGTCACGCTGAAGGAAATGGTCGCGTCGTACGCGACGATCGCAAACGGCGGGCTGTATGTCGAGCCGCAGATGGTGACGCGCATCGAAAACCGCCAGGGCGACGTGCTCGCCGAATACGCGCCGGCGCCGCCCGAGCGCGCGCTCGATGCCGAAACCGACAAGGTGCTGCTCGGCGTGATGCGCGATGTCGTGACGCGCGGCACCGGCGGCAGCATCCGCACGCGTTTCGGGATCCGCGGCGACGTGGCGGGCAAGACCGGCACGACGCAGGACAACGCGGACGGCTGGTTCATCCTGATGCAACCCGGTCTCGTGGCCGGTGCGTGGGTCGGTTTCGACGACGGCCGCGTGACGCTGCGCAGCGATTACTGGGGGCAGGGCGCGCACAGCGCGCTGCCGATCGTCGGCGATTTCTTCCAGCGCGCGCAGCGCGCCCGGATCGTCGACACCAAGGCGAAATTCGATACCGAGCCGTCGCCCGGCTGGTTCGGGTCGCTGCGCGAGCGCGTGACGGACCTGTTCGACACGTGGTTCAGGCCCGAGCCGCAGAAGGCACCCGCATCTGTCAGGACGCAGCGTATCGAGCGTCCGCCCGAGGCCGACGAAAGCGAGGCATCGGGCGCGTCGGCGGCATCGGCGCCCGAAGCGGCGTCCGGCGGCATCGTCGAGGAATGGATACCGGCGTCTGAAGTGGCCGCATCGGCCGCCGCGCTGTCGGCCGGCGCATCGCAACAGGAGCCCGCGCAGCCCCCGGCGGGTGCCAGTACGACGAACGGAGGCAGCGCACCAACCGCAGCCCCTTCGGCCACGCCGGCCCAGCCGCCTGCGTCGGTCGCGCCCGACGCGACTGGCCCGACTGGCGCTTCGCAGTAACGGAGCCGTTCAGATTTCGCGCGATGCTGCCGTAATCAAGTTGTCACGACAGATCGCGCGGTCGCTCCGCGCTTTTCCGATGCGACTTCCCACCGACTACGTCGCGCTCGCGCGTGACGATCTCGCTGCCGGCGTCCCGCTCGGCTTCGATCTCTTCGATGCCGACGGCGCCGCGCTGCTGCCGGCCGGCACGATCCTGCGCGATCCCGCGCAGCATGCTTTCCTGTTCGACCATTTCCGACCCGTGCGCCGGCGCGATGCCACCGACATCGATCCGCCCGTGCATGGCGAGGTGCCGCCGGCCACGCGCATGGGGTTGTCGGCAGGCGCCGCGATCGGCATTCGCCGCCGGGTCGGCACGACACGCACGCTGCAGCGCTGCCGGCTGATCGGTATCGCCGCATCGGGCGCGCTGTTCGTCGAGCCGCTGCCGGCGGTCGTGCTCGAATTCGCGCGCGGCGACGACGTCGAGGCGGTGGCGATCGGCCGGGCCGCGGTGTCCCGCTTCGGCGCGACGGTCGAATCGGTGCAGGCGTCGGGCACCGCACCGTTCATGATCCTGTCGCCGCCGGGCTTCGTCGACCGGTTGCGCACGCGCGCGGAGCCGCGCGTGCCGGTGCGGATCGCGGCCTGCTGCACGGGAGGCGCCGAGGGGACGGAAGCCATCGGATTGGTGCACGACATCAGCCTGAGCGGGCTGTCGATTGCCGTCGACCGGACGATCGCCGCAACCGGTGAGCCGTTGCGCGTGCGGCTGCCGTACGCGGCGGGTGAACGCGTCGAATGGCTGGTACTCGACGGCACCGTGCGGGCCGTGCATGCGGACCCGGCCGCGCCGGCGCTGACGCTTCATCACGCGGCGTTCGGCGAGACCGGCGGTGACGATCTGGTTCACCTCAAGGCACTGCTGTTCGACAGGCTGATGGCGTTGGCGGACACCGGCCAACCGCGCTGACACGCCGGCAGCGCGCGCCGGAGGCCGTATCGCAACATTCGGCGCGTGAATGTCGATAATCATCTGATGAATGGCGTTATTCCCGCGAGATTGTGCGATTTCCGTCAACAGTGAATTTGCGATTTAAGTATTTACCCTGATAGTCGTGCCTCCTAGACTTCTACTCATGCGCAACGACTCCGAGTCCGAAGCGCCTGACAAAACAATTCTGGAGGTAACGCATCATGAAATCGCTGATCAAGGCAGTTGCACTGGCCGCCCTGGTGGCCGCACCGGTCGTCTCGTTCGCTCAATCGAACCAGCAGCCGCTGACCCGCGCGCAAGTGCGCGCCGAGCTGGTCCAGCTCGAAAAGGCCGGTTACAACCCGAACGACTGGATGAACTACCCGGAGAACATCCAGGCCGCACAGGCAAAGATCGCCGCTGCGCAGACCGGCGCGCAAGCTGACGCAACGGGCTACGGCGCGAACGCCGCCGCAACGTCGCAAGCGGGTCAGCGCGTGGTCGTGCCGGCCGCAACCGATCGTTCGTCGGTCTTCTTCGGCCACTAAGCCGGTGGCCGGATAGCGGCCTTCGGGGCCGCGGCCAACGTGGTATCGAAAAGCCCGCACTCGTGACGAGTGCGGGCTTTTTTGCGTCGTCTCCATTGAGTGGCCCACCGTACATCCCGATCCGGGGATTCGACGTTTTAATACGACCGGAAATTAAAACGGGACCACGGGGGGGATCATGCAAGTGTCTGGGCTTGCCTGGCGACAGGCGTTTTTGTGCGTGTGCATGTCGATTTTCGTTGCGTGGCTGCCTTCGAGCGCCGCGGCGGCCGTCACGGCGTCTTATTCCGACATCGTGTCGGCGGACAGCGGGCAGTGCGTCGCAATCGCCGGCAACTCGGCCGCCACCGGCGCGGGCGTCGTGCAGGTCTCGTGCGCGGGACAGGGCAACACGACGTGGTCGTTCGTGCCGGTCGGCGCGAATTATCACATCGTGTTGCAGGGCAGCGGCCTGTGCCTGAACGTGCCGGGCAGCTCGCGTGCCAGCGGCACGCCGCTTATCCAGTATCCGTGCCAGGGCGACACCCTGACCAACGACCGATGGACCATCACGGCCGTCGGCGCAAGCTACCGGATCGTGTCGGTCTCGAGCGGCATGTGCCTGAACGTCAACGGTGGCTCGCGCGCGTCGGGCGCACAGTTGATCCAGTATCCGTGCCAGGGCGCAACCGCGCTGAACGACCAGTTCAACCTGTATCTGCCGGTCGCCGCATTCTCCAATATCGTGTCCGCGAGCAGCGGTCGTTGTCTGACGGTCAGCGGCAATTCGACCAATGCGGGCGCCGCGATCGTGCAGGGCGCGTGCTCGACCCAGAGCAACGCGGGCTGGTCGCTGCTGCCGGCCGGCAGCGGCTATCACGTCGTGTCCCAGCGCACCGGGCAGTGCCTGAACGTGTCGGGCGGCACGGGAGGGAGCGGCACGCCGTTGATCCAGTATCCGTGCCAAAGCGATGCGCAAACGAACGACCAGTGGACCGTCGCTGCCGCGTCAGGCTCGAACTACCGGCTGGTGTCGGTCGCGAGCGGCATGTGTGCGAACGTGAGCGGCGGCGCGCTCACGGACGGCGCTGCGCTGGTCCAGTACCCGTGCCAGGGTGCAACCGCGCTGAATGACCAGTTCACGCTTGGCCTGCCGCAGAGCTTCCCGGTTACGCTGCCGTCGGCGTGGAGTCCCGTCATCCCGCTGCCGGTCAATCCGATCGGCATTGCGAACGTGCCGAACGGCAAGCTCGTGATGTGGTCGGCGGACCAGACCTTCAGCTTCCAGAACGACGTCGGCAACAAGGCTACGCAGACGCAGACAGCGCTGTTCGACCCCGCGACGAACCGGGCGACGCAATTCCTGGAGACGTCCGCGGGCTCTGACATGTTCTGCCCGGGCACGGCGATGCTGTCCGACGGCAGGGTGCTCGTGAACGGCGGCGACAGCAGTCCGAAGACGACGCTGTACGACTGGAACAGCAACACGTGGAGCGCATCGGCGACGATGAACATTCCGCGCGGCTATCAGGGCGACACACTGCTGTCGAATGGCTCGGTGCTGACCCTTGGCGGCTCGTGGAGCGGCGGCCAGGGTGGCAAGAGCGCGGAAGTCTGGAACGGCGCCAACTGGACGGTGCTGTCCGGCGTCCCGGAAACCGGCATCGTGGGTCCGGATCCGCAAGGCATCTATCGGGGCGATAACCACCTGTGGCTATTCGCGCAAAGCAACGGCAGCGTGTTCCACGCCGGCCCGAGTGCGCAGATGAACTGGATCTCGACCAACGGCAGCGGCACGATCCAGTCCGCCGGCACGCGCGGCGCCGATCCTTACAGCATCAACGGCACGGCGTCGCTATACGACATCGGCAAGATCCTGAAGACCGGTGGCGCGAAGTCGTACCAGCAGAACGGCAGCGCGTCGAGTTATGCATCGAATGCGGTCTACCAGATCGACATCACGCGCGGACCGAACCAGCCGGTCACGGTGCAACGCCTGAACGGGATGACCTACCAGCGCGCGTTCGCGAACAGCGTCATTCTGCCGGACGGCAGCATCGTGATGATCGGCGGCCAGAGCCTGCCGATGCCGTTCACCGACACGACGGCGATCATGGTTCCGGAGATCTGGAACCCGAAGACCCAGCGCTTCAATCTGCTGAAGCCGATGCAGACGCCGCGCACCTATCACAGCACGGCGATCCTGCTGCCGGACGGCCGCGTGTTCGCGGGCGGCGGCGGGCAGTGCGGCACCGGCTGCGTGAACAATCACCTGAACGCGGAGATCCTCACGCCGCCCTATCTGCTCAATGCCGATGGCTCGCCGGCCGCGCGCCCCGCAATCGCGAGCGCGCCTTCGGCGACGAGTCGCGGCGCATCGATCGAGGTCGCGACGCGCGGTCCGGTCGCGTCATTCGTGCTGATGCGCCTGTCGTCGGTGACGCACACGACGAACAACGATCAGCGCCGCATTCCGCTGTCCATCGTCAATGCGAGCGGGACATCGTACCGGCTCGCGATCCCGTCGGATGCCGGCGTGGTGCTGCCCGGCTATTACATGCTGTTCGCGCTCGACGCGAACGGCGTGCCGAGCGTGTCGACGTCGTTGCAGATCTCGTGATGCCGCATCCCCGATTCGGGTGGCGCGTGGCGGCGCGGCTGGCAGGCGCGTGCGTCGCCATGGCGATGTACGGCGGGAGCGCCGCCGCGGCCGGCGACCCTCCCGCGCGCGGTCAGGCGCTCTTCGGCGGCGCCGCGCCGCTGCAAGGGCGGCTGTCGACGCATCCGGACAGCCTGCCGCCGCCCGTGGTGCGCTGCGCGAACTGCCATGCGGCGGGCGCGGGGCCGGCCGTGCCGAACTCGCTTGCGCCGCGTCTCACGCACGACTGGCTGACTGCGCCGCGCGGCCGGCGCGGCGGCCCGCTGACGCGCTACGATCGCGACGCCTTCTGCGTGCTGCTGCGCACCGGCGTCGATCCGGCCTATGTCCTCGTCAACGTCGAGATGCCGCGCTACACGCTCAATGAACGCGACTGCACGGCGCTCTGGCGATATTTGAACGGAGGCGGGGCATGAGCGCGCTGGACGAGCACGCCCGTCGGCGGCGCGCGTGGCTGACGGCGGCGCTCGCGCTGGCGGCGCTGCGACCCGGCTCGGCGCCCGCCGTCCCGATCGTCGGCTATCACGGCGGGCGCGTCACGCCGCCGGTACCGGTGCCGGACGTACCGATACACACGGCAGACGGCCGCGCGACCCGTTTGCACGCGCTGCTGAACGGCCGGGTGACGGCATTGCAGCTATTCTTCACCGGTTGTTCGTCGACCTGTCCTATCCAGGGCGCCGTGTTCCAGCGCGTGCAAGGGTTGCTGGGGCCGCGCGGGCACCCCGACGTGCAATTGCTGTCGCTCAGCGTCAATCCGTTCGAGGACACGCCCGCGCGGATGCGCGCGTGGCTCGCACGCTTCGATGCGAGGCCGGGCTGGATCGCGGCCGCGCCGGAGCTGAAGGATGTCGACGTATTGCAGGCGTTGTTTGGCGGCGGCCTCACAGGACTCGACAATCACAGCACGCAGGTCCAGGTGATCGACCGAGCTGGCGCGCTGATCTGGCGAACCTACGAATTGCCGTCAGCCGAATCGGTCGCGGACATCTTGCGGCGCGCGTGAGCAGCGCGCCGAAGATGACACGCTTGTTTCTGCACCCCCGAATGAGCCGAAGCGTGCGCGATGCGCCTGCCTGGCGTCACCGCGCGGCGCTCGCGTGGCGGGCACGAGTCGCGAGCACGGCCGCGACGCCACCGAGGATGGCGGCAGACGCGAGCGCAAGCCGCCAGGTCGGCTGTTCCGACAGCAACAGCACGGCACCGCACGCGGCAAGCGGCGGCACGGACAGCTGGATCGCCGCGGCGCGCATGGCCGTGAGGTGCCGCAGCGCGGCATACCAGACGACGTAGCCGAGGCCTGATGTGAGCGCACCGGAAAGCACGGCAAGCGCGACGCCGGCCGGCGTCAGGTGGATGCGGGCGGCGAGCATGGCGCTCAACGCGAGCGCCAGCGGTGCGGCACGCAGGAAGTTGCCGGCGGTCGCCGCGACCGGATCGGCAGGCTTTCGCCCGCGAATCGAATAGATGCCCCACGCAATGCCGGCGACGGTCATCAGCGCTGCGCCTTGCGGCGTCGGCGCCGCGAGCCCAGGCGACACCAGATACAGCAGCCCGCCGAGCGCGACGCCGAAGCCGGCCCAGCCCGCCGGGGCGAACCGTTCGCCGGCGCGCCATCCGGCCGTGAACATCGTCAGTTGCACCGCGCCGAACAGGATCAGCGCGCCGGTCGCAGCACTGACGGTCAGATACGCGAACGAGAAGCACGCGACATAGGCGAACAGCATCGCCGCCGCGGGCCAGTCCGCGGGCGGCGCGGGCCGTCGCGCACTCGTGCGCACGATGATCGCGAGCATGAGCGCGCCCGACACGAGTCGCACGCTGCCGAAGCTGGCCGCGTCGATCCGCCCGGCCTGCAGCGCGAGCCGGCACAGCAGCGAATTCGACGCGAATGCGAGCATCGCGACGGACGTCAGTGCGACGACCCGCACGCCCGGCCGCAGGTGCAGCGCAAATACGGAGGCGGGCGGGCGCATCGCGGGCCTCATGCGTGGTTCGCGACGATCAGCACGGCCGCACCGAACAGCGCGGCGCCGAGCGGCGCCGTGAGTTGCCGTCCCCACGTCGCGTTCTTCTCAAGGGCCATCAGCGCGGCAAGCGACAGCATCCAGCCGAGACTGCCGGCGCCGATGACGAACATCAGCAGCATCAGCGCCCAGCAGCACCCGACGCAGAAGAGCCCGTGGCTTGCGCCCAGCGCGAACGCGTGCCGCAGCGGCGCGCGACCGCGCCAGTGGCTGATCACGAAACTGAAAGGGGTGCGGCAACGATCCAGGCAGCGTTCCTTCAGACGGCTGAACTGAAATGCGCCGGCGAGCGCGAACACGGCCGCGCCGATCAACCAGCCGCGCCACGCGAGTGCGGGTACGTGCGCAACGCCTGTCAGCACAAGGGCATGCAGGCCGTGCGCGACGAGGCCGAAGCCGCTCCACGCGGCGACGTAGCCGACGCCGACGAGCGCGAGCAGGCGCGTCTGGTCGGGGCGGCTCGCGACGACGCGCGCGAACGCGTCGAACAGCAACAGCGTCGTCGGCAGCATCATTGCCAGGATCATCAGCGTCCAGGCGGCCGCGTCGAGCACGGCCGGCAGCCATAACGCGCCGCCCGGCAGCGCGCGACAAAGCACGCTGAACGGTGCGGAGGCGTCGCCGTCGCCGTGCTCGAGATAACGCCCGTACGGACTGCGCGTCCACGCCCACAACGTGACCCACGCGAATGCAACGAGGCTCGTGAGCACAACCGGAAACAGGCGCCGGTGCAGCGACGCTGCCATGGCTGTTGCCGTGCGACCGCGATTCACGCGTCGAACAGGAACGTGCTCTGCAACGCGTTGTGATTCTTCAGATCGACGTCGATGCCGATCGCCGCATTCTTCGACCGATAGACGGGGGCTTTGCCGACGAATACGGGGGCGCCGGGCACGGTCGAGAACACGGTGTCGGTCAGCGTGGTCTGTGCACCGCTCGGGCCGAGGTACGGCTCGAGTTCCGCGTGGTAGTCGGTGCCGATCGACAGTGTGCCGCGTGCACCCTCGACGTCGAACCTGATCGGTGCGCGCTCGATCGACACGACCGTACCGATCAGTTTCGCGAGCTCGGCGATCGGGCCGCCGGCTTGCCCCGTATAGACCTTGAGCAGCGCCTGCTCCTGCGCTTCGGACGCCGTGTCGCTGACAAAAATCGCGGCCGTCCAGTTGCCTTGCAGGATATTGCCCGGCACACGACACACCGCGGCGATCGTGTTGCCGCCGACGTCGACGCCGTCGACCGTGCCCTTGTCCACATGCCATGCGACGATGGTGTCGCACACGCCGAAATCCGGATCCTCGCCGATCCAGCACGGGCACAGTACGCGACAGTTGCAGACCTCGAGCAGACGGCCTTCCAGGTGATAGCTCATGATTTCCTCCAGGGAGCGACGGCGATTGCGCGTTGCGAAGGGCAGAGGAAACCGGCTGACGAAACGTCATGCCCGCTCGGCGGCACGAACGCGAAATGCGCTGAAGAAAGCGCGGAAGCGGAGACGGGATGGATGCGATAGCGCGGGCCTGAAGCGGCGTATCGATTTTCCAGTGTAGGCGCGCGTGAACGATATGCAAGCCGGCGCGCGCTTGATGCCGGCTGACAAGCGAACGCGCGTGCGCTAGCATCGCGGACGGTGTCGCCGCGCGCCGAGGCGCGGAAGGGGCGTCAGGCTCCGCACCGGGTTCCACGACCTCAACGAACAACAAGGAGCATCCATGCGTGTCTTGACCGGTCTGCTGTGCTCGCTGGCACTGGCGGCGAACGTCGCCCATGCGCAGACGAATTGTGCGGACGCGACGGATCAGGCGGCGATGACGGTGTGTGCCGACCGCGCGTACAAGAAATCCGACGGGGAGTTGAACCGGACCTACCAGGCCGTCACCGCGCGCCTGCATGATGTACGCCCGCTTGCCGACAAACTGGTGAATGCGCAGCGCGCGTGGATCGCGTACCGCGATGCCGAATGCAATTTCTCCAGCGCGAACGCCGAGGGCGGCAGCGTGTATCCGATGGTCGTGTCGACCTGCCTCGACGATCTGACGAAGGCGCGCACCGAAACGCTGAAGGGCTATCTGTCCTGCGAGGAAGGCGACCTCGCGTGCCCGGTGCCTGCCAAGTAAAGGTCGCGCACGGTGCAACCGGCCGCATGCTGCGGCCGGACGTCGTCCGTTACACGTCGTCCGTTTCGTCGAGCAGCTTGTGCCGCATCGCGTAACGCACCAGTGCCGCTTCGTGCGGCATCTGCATCTTTTCCAGGATCCGCGTCTTGTAGGTGCTGACTGTTTTCGCGCTCACGCACAGCGCCTGCGCGATCTCGGTCAGCGTCTGGCCGGCGGCGATCCGCCGGAACACGTCGAATTCGCGGTCGGACAGCCGCTGGTGCGGCAACGTCTCGGCCGGCTCGTTCAGGCTCTGCGCGAACTGCTCGGCCATCGCGAGGCTCACGTAGACGCCGCCCGATGCCACCTTGGTCACCGCGCCGACCAACTCGGCGCTCGCGCTTTCCTTCGTCAGATAGCCCGACGCACCCGCACGGAACGCGCGCACCGCGTATTGCTGTTCCGCGTGCATCGTCAGCACGAGCACGCGCAGCGCGGGTTTCTCGTCCTTGATCTGCTTGATCAGTTCGACGCCGTTGCGGCCCGGCATCGACAGGTCGAGCACGAGCACCTGCGCGGGCGTCGAACGCACGAGCGCAATCGTCGACGGGCCGTCGCAGGCTTCTCCGGCCACCTCGAATCCGGTGGCGTTCTGGAGGATGTGCCGCAGACCGTCACGCACGAGCGTATGGTCGTCGGCGATGAGCACCTTGATCATGAGATAAGCGATTCCTGTTGAACGGTACTGAGCGGAAATGACACGGTAATCGAGAAACCGCGCGCGAGCGCGGTGTCAATCGTCACGGTGCCGCCCAGCATGTGTGCGCGTTCGCGAATGCCGATCAGGCCGAACGATTTGTCCTCGTGGGCCGGACCGCCAGGCGCCGCGCCGCGGCCGTTGTCCGCGACGCGCAACACGCAGAAGCCTTCCTCGACGTCGAGCCGCAGCGCGACGCGCGTCGCATCCGCATGACGCGCGACGTTCGTCAGCGCTTCCTGGACGATGCGGAACAGCGTGGTTGCGCCCGCGCTGGTGAAGGTGAGGCCGCCGGTTTCGATGTGACGCTCGACATCGATCCCGTAGCGGTTCGTGAAATCGTTCGCGAGCCATTCGATCGCGGGCACGAGGCCGAGATCGTCGAGCATCACGGGCCGCAGGTCGGCCGCGATGCGTCGCACCGATGCGACCGTCGCGTCGATCAGCCGCCGCATGCCTTGCAGGTGCGACTGCATGCCCTCGTCGGGTTGCGCGCGGCTGGGCACGCGCAGCTGCTGCTCGACGACCGACAGGTCCATCTTCAGCGCGGTCAGTTGCTGGCCGAGATCGTCATGCAGTTCGCGCGCGATGCGGGTCTTTTCTTCCTCGCGCACGTTCTGCAGGTTCGCCGACAGCTCGCGCAATTCCTCGCGCGACTGCTTCAGCGCGTTCTCGGCACGCAGCCGCTCGGTGATGTCGCGCAGCATCACCGTGTAGAGCTTGCCCGACGCATCGCGGATCTGCGAGATCGACGCCTCGATCGGAAATTCCTCGCCGTTGGCGCGCAGCCCGAACAGCACGCGCTGGCGGCCCATCTGCCGCTCGGAAACGCCCGTCACGCCGAACTGGTCGACGTGCTTCGCGTGCGCGGCGCGGAACCGTTCGGGGATGAAGCGCGACAGCGGCGCCCCGATCGCCTCCATCGCGGACACGCCGAACACCTGCTCGGCCATCGGATTGAAGATCACGACCGTCTGCTTCTCGTCGATCGTGATGATCGCTTCCATCGACGAACGGATGATGCCCATCATCCGCGCCTCGTTGAGGATGCCGCGACTGCTCGCGCCGGCATCCGCCGCGGCGCCGGACCGGCCGCGCACGAGCGCATGGATGAGCGCCGCGAACGCGAATGACGCGATCAGCCCCGCGGCGAGCACGGTGCCGGCCGCGCGCTGCGCGCCGGTCGCGCTCGGGCGGCCGTCCGCGGAATAGGCGAGCGTCAGCACGGTGCCGCCGAAATTCAGTTCCTCGGTGCGCCGCAACAGGTCGGGCGACGTCGACGCCTCGTCGGTCGTCGTCTCGACGCTGACGATCGCGTGCCGATCGCCGCCGGCGGTCACCCACAGGTCGATCCCGCGTTCCGCGTCGAGCGCGCGCTCGACCAGGCGCCGCGGGCTCAGCGCCGCGAACAGCATCCCGTCGGCGCCGGCTTCGCGCGTGCCGGACGGCGTGGCGGCCGCATGCGGCGAGGTGGTCACCGGCAGGAACAGCGTGAGGGTGCGCGCGTCGCGGGATGTATCGTCGTCGGCCGAGTGGACGCCGAGCGCGATGTCGCCGGACTGCAGCGCGCGCGCCAGCGGCGCCGCGTCGGACGCGCCGAAGCGCACGACCGACGAACTCGATGCAGGCGCGTTGAGCGTCGCGGCCGCGAACGCGCCCGCCGGCATCGGTCTCGCGCCGGCGAGGGCACTGCGCGTCGCGGGCGGCAGCGGGACATAGCCGATCTGCCGGACCGGCGAGCGGCCGCTGTCGAGATCGAGCGTCTCCGCATAACGACGCCATTGCTCGGACGTCATTTCCGGGACGAGATTGAACACGCCGCGCGCGCCCTCGAGCACGGCGACGCCGGACTGCAGTTCGTGGCGCAGCATCGCGGTCACGTGCGTCGTGCGGCGTTCGAAGCGCGTACGGACGGCGCTTTGCCACTGCTCGCGCACCAGCAGGGCGACGCCGAGCGACAGCACCGCGCCGGCGCACAGCGCAACGACGCCGGCCGCGAGCGGCTGGCGTAACATGATCTGGAGGCGCGTGGGCCCTCGGGCATCACGCGTCGGGGTTCCACTGGCGGTCATTCGATGGTCATTCGGTTGTCGGGGCTACCCTTGGCACTCGGGCAGCGCGGCAAAACCGGGCAAAACTCGCACCGGCTGCGTGCAACGTCTGTTTTCAAGATGAAATTGTGCGCGTTTTACACTTTTTATGTAATGGGGTCAGCTGAAAATGCGGCAAACGGCACGGAGCAGCGGGCGTGCCGGCCGCGCTTGACGCGTATCAAGAGGCGCGTCGGCGCGTGGGGCAGACTGTTCGGCAGGCAAGCCGGCACCGGGTCGGCTTGCGATAACGGGCCGCCGTTGCGCAACGCGCGACGCGTGTCCGGTCGGAGGGACGGACCATGTACAAGCGGATTTTCGTCGGGCTCGACGGCAGCCCGAGCGCGCGTCTCGCGCTGAACGAGGCGATCCGGATCGCAGCGGCGTCCGGTGGCGAGGTCACTTGCGCGTACGTTGTCGAGCACCGGCCGCAGCTTGTCGACGTCGATGCGGGCTTCGCGGCCGAGCGCGACGGCGATGCGGCTGCCACCGCTGCCGCGACGCCGGTGCTCGACGCCGCGAAAGCGGTACTCGAGCAGCAGCACGTGCAGGGCTCGGTGCGCGCGCTCGACGCATACGGCGAGGACGTCGCCACGGTGCTGATGCGCACGGCGGCCGAAGCCGACGCCGACCTGATCGTGATGGGCACGAGCGGGCGGCATGGGCTGCGCCGGCTGCTGCTCGGCAGCGTCGCGGAATCGCTGCTGCGCGCGGCCGACCGGCCCGTGCTGCTGGTGCGGCACGACGAGCCGGCCGCGCCGACGGCCGCGTGATGCACGCGGTGCGGCGCTGACGCATCAGCGATCGCGGGCAGGGGACTGCCGTTCGCACTCGCCAGATGTCTGCGTGATGAAACGCGCGACGCGCCGATCGGCGCACCGCGCGTGAATGCGTTTGTCGCGTTCGACGCATGCGCCGTCGGGCCGAGGGCGCCCCGGATGCTGCGCCCGCATGGGCGTTTTTGCGCACCCGCGGTTGCATCCCGACACGCAGTTCTGGCAGCATCGACCGGTGTCCGCTTCTTCGCCGCGTGCATGGCCGCGGCGATCGACGCCCCGGCATCCGTCAGTACCCGGTCGCATCCGCGATGAACGGGGTGTATGCCGGATGCCCGGTTCCTTACCTCTCCGACGTCATCCGCCATGCCGATTTCCGCCGCCGACCTGATTCGCCAGTTCGATCTGCAGCCGCACCCCGAGGGCGGCTATTTCCGCGAAACCTACCGCGCGACCGATGCGGTCGTGCGGCCAGCCGACGGCGCGCCGCGCGCCGCGTCGACCGCGATCTACTACCTGCTGTGCAACGGCGCTTATTCGTCGTGGCACCGGATCCGTTCCGACGAGGTCTGGCATTTCTACGCGGGCGATCCGATCGAAGTGTGGGTGCTCGACGAACGCGACGGGCTGACGATCCACCGGCTCGGCAACCCGCTTACGCATCCGGGCACCGTGTTCCAGGCGGTCGTGCCGGCCGGATGCTGGTTCGGCGCGCGCTGCGCATTGCCGGAGCACGTCGCGCTCGTCGGCTGCACGGTTGCGCCGGGGTTCGAGTTCGCGGAATTCGAACTGGCGGATCCGGCCACGCTGGCCGCCGCGTTTCCCGACTACGCGGAACACGTCGCACAGCTCGCGCCGCGTCCGGACGCGTGAGCGCGGTTGCGGCGCAGGAGCGGCCCGAAGCCCGCGCGGGCGGCGGGTGTTCCGCGCGATTGTGGCCAAACCCGTTTAGAATGCCCGTCATGCACAAGGTCGGCCGCGGACGTGCCGCGGCGGCCGTTGCGCAGCCGTCTCGACGCCCCCGGTCGCACGGCCCGCATGTCTTCCAGGAGCGCCGCCGTGTGGCACTTTCCG
The DNA here is from genome assembly GCF_001039005.1 of Burkholderia cepacia. Lineage (GTDB taxonomy): Bacteria > Pseudomonadota > Gammaproteobacteria > Burkholderiales > Burkholderiaceae > Burkholderia > Burkholderia theae. Next base: position 101,328 of record NZ_LDWR01000012.1, on the reverse strand, counting down.
ATTGCAATTCCATCGTCGCTCGGCCCTTGGGCCGTGTTCGCGAGCGTGTTGATCACGCAGCTCGGCGTGCCGGTGCCGGCCGTGCCGATGCTGATTCTCGGCGGCACGATGGCGGCAATGGGGCAGGCGTCGTGGACCAGCATGTTCGCGGCGGCGATCGGCGCGACGATGCTCGCCGATTCACTGTGGTTCTTCATGGGCCGTACGCGCGGCCGTCGCCTGCTGAACGGCCTCGTGCGCTTCTCGTTGTCGCTCGACACGACGCTGCGCTTCGCGCGTAACGTATTCGAAAGATACGGTGCGCCGTTGCTCGTGCTGTCCAAATTCCTGCCGGGCCTCGGCCTCGTGTCGGCGCCGCTGCTCGGCACGACCGCGATCGGCATCGGCGTGTTCCTGTTCTGGGATCTGGCCGGCGCGTCGCTGTGGGCCGCGTTCTGGCTGATCGGCGGCGCGGCCATTCACGACCAGATCGTCCAGTTCGTGCTCTGGGTGCGCGCGAGCGGCGGCACGATCCTCGACGCGTTCCTCGCGATCTTCATCACGTTCCTGCTGTACCGCTGGGTGCGCCGCGTGCAGTTCCGCCGTTATCTCGCCCAGGTACGCATCTCGCCCCCGCAACTGGTCGAGATGATGACGTCGGACGAGCCGCCGCTGATCTTCGACGCACGACCGAAAGCGATTCGCGAGCGCGAGCCGTACCGGATCGCCGGCGCGGTGCCGGTCGATCTCGATTCGCCGGACCTGCTCGACCCGGAAATGCTGAAACGGCCGATCGTTGTCTATTGCGTGTGCCCGAACGAGGCGACCGCGAAGCGCCTGATCGCGAAGATGCAGCGCAAGAAGATGATCCACAACATCCGGGCACTGAAGGGCGGCCTCGATGCTTGGGAGAAGCATGGCTTCCCGGTCGAGCCGCTGCCGGCCGACCTCGATGCGTCGCGTTATTTCGTGCGTCCCGAACACGGGGCGCTCGAAGGCGAATATACGGTGCGCGCGACACTGTCCAAATAAATGCGCGCGCGATGTCGCGCGCATTTCAATTCCCCCATCCGTTTCACGCACCACGATTTTTGCGAAAATCGGCTGGCGTGAAACGTCCGATCATTCTTATAATCCCGCCTGCATATTGCGTGTGCTTGATTGCACACATTCGACGCGCATTCGTTCGTGCCGAAAACGATTGATCCCGTTGCCGTCCGTCTCGCGCAAAGCCGCGTCGCACGGGCCGCACGGGCGTATTCAGTGAAAGGCCCGATCCGTTTTCCGGATTGTTCCGGAGAATACGGATAATCCACGGCGATTCCCATCGGATTGGCGCAGTATCCGAGTCGTTTCTCATTTGGAAATCGACGGCAGGGATTATTTCGTTTTCGGCTGCCAGTATCGGCATGAACGGTCGCGCATTGACATCGACACAATGATGGCGGCCCGCGTGCGGCTGCCAGGAGACGAACTTGAAACAACCAGAAGACCAGTTGCATCGCGGGCTGGAAGAGCGGCACATCAACCTGATGGCGCTCGGCGCGACGATCGGCGTCGGCCTGTTCCTCGGCTCGGCCACCGCGATCCGCACGGCCGGCCCGGCCATCCTGCTGACCTACCTGCTGGGCGGCATCGCGATCTTCCTGATCATGCGTGCGCTCGGCGAGATGGCGATCACCAATCCGGTCGCCGGCGCATTCAGCCGCTACGCGCGCGACTACCTCGGCCCGCTCGCCGGCTACCTGACCGGCTGGACCTACTGGTTCGTATGGATCGTCACCTGCATGGCGGAAATCACGGCGGTCGGCGTCTACATGCACATGTGGTTCCCGAGCATACCGAACTGGATCTGGGCGCTCGCGGCGCTCATGACGATGGGCTCGGTGAACTTCATCGCGGTCAAGCTGTACGGTGAATTCGAGTTCTGGTTCGCGCTGATCAAGATCGTCACGATCGTGCTGATGATCATCGGCGGCGGGCTGATGATCGCGTTCGGTATCGGCAACGGCGGTGTCGCGACCGGCATCTCGAACCTGTGGGCGCACGGCGGCTTCATGCCGAACGGCATCGGCGGCGTGATCGACGCGCTGCCGATCGTGATGTTCGCGTATCTCGGCGTCGAGATGCTCGGCCTCACGGCCGGCGAGGCGCGCAACCCGGAGAAATCGCTGACGAAGGCCGTGAACTCGGTGTTCTGGCGCGTGCTGATTTTCTACATCGGCGCGCTGTTCGTGATCATGTCGCTCTATCCGTGGGACCAGATCGGCACGCAGGGCAGCCCGTTCGTGATGACGTTCTCGCGGCTCGGCATTCCGGCCGCCGCCGGTATCATCAACTTCGTCGTGCTGACCGCGGCGCTGTCGTCATGCAACAGCGGCCTGTTCAGCACCGCGCGGATGCTCTACAACCTCGCGCAGCAGGGCCAGGCGCCCGGCAAGCTCGGCCGCGTGAACCGCAATGGCGTGCCGGTGTACGGCGTGATCGTGTCGGTCGCGCTGCTGCTGATCGGCGTGCTGCTCAACTATCTCGCGCCGCAGCACGTGTTCACGTGGCTCACGTCGGTGTCGACGTTCGGCGCGATCTGGACGTGGTGCGTGATCCTGATCGCGCAGATGCGCTTTCGCCGCACGCTGTCGGCCGACAAGATCGCGCGCCTGCCGATCCGCGTGCCGTTCTATCCGCTCGGTTCATATATCGCGCTCGGCTTTCTCGCGCTGGTCGTCGTGCTGATGGCATTCACGCCCGATACGCGCATCGCGCTCGTGATCGGGCCGGTATGGATCGTGCTGCTCGGCATCGCGTATGCGCTGTTCTACGCGAACCGGCCGGCGGCATCGGTGCCGACGAAGTCGTAAGCGGCGCGGGCAGGGGCTGCGCGATCGTTGATCGCGATCATGCGCGCGCGGGCCGGACGTCCTATGCTGAACAAATCCCTTGTCCGCGCTTCGCGTGGCTACCCGCCGATCCCTGCGACCGCGGCGGCTGTCCGGCCGCCGCGCGCCGCTTCCGCGCGAAGTTCCCGTCGTCGCTCCGCGACGACGCGCACGCACGGAGGCTTTCGCCATGCAGCCCGCCCAGTCCATTCCGACACTCGCGCGGATCGCGCTGGCCGTCGATCCGACGCCCGAATCGCTGTCCGCCGCGCGCTACGCGCGCACGCTGCTGCGTCCCGGCATGCGATTGCGCATCGTCTGCGCAATCGACAATCCGCGCCTCGTGCTGCCCGACATCCCGCGCATCGACGCGCTGCTGACGTCCGCACGCGAGGACATGATCGGAGACGCGCAAGCCATCAACGCGCGAATCGCGGCGCTGTTCGCCGACAGCGGTATCGAAGTCGAACAGACCATCGTCGATACGTCGGTCACGGGCGGTTCGGTCGCCGATGCACTGGTGAACGACACGGCGGCGTGGCGCGCGGACGTGCTGATGGTCGGCGCGAATCCGCATCACGGGCTGCTGAGGCTTGTCGAAGGCGCGGTGTCGGACACGCTGACGACGCGTGCGCGCTGTGCGCTGCTGATCGTGCCGGCCACCTATGCGCGACCGTCGGACGGCACGCTGCAGCGGCTGATGTTCGCGGTCGACGGCAGTGAGCCTTCGCTGCACGCGGTGCGCGTCGGGCTCGGCTTCGCGGCGCCGACGACGTTGCTGTACGCGGCGTACGTGATCGATCGCGCGGTTCGTCTGACCGATATCGTGCCGGTGCGCGCGCTCGAGGATGCGTACCGCGCGGAGGGCGAGGATGCGCTCGCGAAGATCGGTCCGCTGTTCCATGCGACCGGGAACCCGACCAAGCGCGGCGTCGTCGAAACCCGCCCGACGAGCGACGACGTGGCCCATGCGCTGATGCGCGACGCCGTGCACTGGCGGGCGGAGCTGCTGGTGGTCGGCACGCATGGCCGGCGCGGTCTCGCCGCCTGGCTGATCGGCAGCGTCGCGCGCCGCGTTGCGCACCTCGCGCAAGTGCCGGTGCTGCTCGTGCGCGGGGACGAATGAATCGCGCGGTGTCGAGCGCAAAGCGGGCTTGGGTTGACCTGCATCAGAAATGGCGTGTTTATCGCGTGAGACATTGACGGAACATCTGGCGATGCGGCTGGTCTGTCGAGCATGCGTAACGACGGCCACGCATGAGCACGAGCATCGATCACATCACTTCCGGAGCCGTGCCATGCATCGAATGGTGCGTCATCCGACCGAGAACTCTCTGGCACGAGGGTAGGCAGCCACCGGCTGCCTTGGAGGACGGGCGGGGTGCAAGTCACCCCGTCCGCTTTCCCCATTGATGTTTTTGGCCCCGTCGGCTTTCTTTCCTCGCGGGAATCGTTGTGCATGCCGCCGAGTTGCGCGGCGTGCGATGACGCGCGGTCGCGGCATGTGTGGCGCTGCCGTCAGTGCGCGGCAGGCGTTGCAGAGGGGAGTGCGGGATGCAGCCATGACACGGCCTCGTGCCGTGCCGGCTGCTTGCGCGCTCAGGTGATGCGAAGAATCGACCGCAGGTCGTGCCGACGGGCGGCACCGCGGCGGACACACCGGTGTTGGCGCATCGCATGCAGCGGCGCGCACACACTGCACGTGCGGTTGCGCAGACGGTTCGCGTGCGGCCAGCCGGGGCGCGCCTTGCGGCGAGGCTCCGAAACGGCCGGCGCGTCGGCCGCGGCCCGCGCGCGGAGTGCGGCGGCAAACCGTTGCAGCGAGAGTAGCGATCCCGCGACGCTCTGGTATTTTTCGCGGCCGATCTGCCCGTCCAGCGTGACGAGCAGCCCGGCTTCGCGTGCGAGCGCGAGCAAGGTGTCGAGATCGTCGGCCGGGCGGTTGCCGTCCGACGCGGCCCGGGCGGGCAGGGCACGCGCGTTGCCCGACGCGCGCCGCTGGCCGTCCCGGCCCGGAAAATTGCGATGTTTCATGGTTGGTCTCCCGCGCCGGACCCCGCATGCCGGCTCGACGGCCGGCTGAGCGATGACCCGGTATGAACGTTTCGTTCATGTACTCAGTATCGTGCGGCGATCGCGCGCTGCCAAGCGGCGCGCGCTGAAGTCGCTGTCAGGTATTGCGCGGCGCGTATCGGAATCCGCTGACACGCGCGGCGGCCGATCGGCGGGTGCGGCGGCGACCCGGCGCATTCGTTCCGATGAATGAACGGCGTGCGTCGGACGTCGCTTGACGCATGATTTCGGCCAGTCTAAGTTCCCCTCTGCATCGGCACCGCGCGGCGTTCGACCGCCCGCCCGTCAGCCGGTGCCGCGCCCCGGGGTGGCGTGGCAAGGTTTCCAGTCTCGTTCGCGGGCAGTTTACGCCGCGAACCATGCGCGGCCGGTCCGGGGACGGATCGGCACGGCGGCACGCAACGTGCCGTTGATCGCGCGCAAACACACGCGGGCGCATCGCACGCCGCGCGGCCGTCCAGTCTTTAAGCTTCCGGTACCGTCATCTTTTCGTTCCTCGACCGTCAGGAGTTCGTCGATGTCCAAGGACAATTTGCTCGATTCACTCAAGGAAGCCGCCGAACAGCGTGCGATCGGCGCGGATCAGTTGCGCGCGATGCTCGACGACGAAGTGCGCGTGTTGTCTTCCGGCGCGCGCGTGCACGACTACATCCACGTGTTCGCGATCCGGCACCTGCGCGAACGCATGCGCCAGCAGGGCGATCTCGTCGACAACGACACGTCGGCCGGTGCGCCGCCCGCGGAATCCGATCCACGCCCGAGCCATCGTCTATGACGGGCGCTCCCCAAGGCTGACGCCGCGGGCGTTACCCGTTCCGTCGCCGGGCCGCGGCCGGATCCCGCTCGACCTTCATGCAGGCGGCCGACGGCGAGCCGGCCGACCCGAAGCGCCGGTGATTCCCGCACGCAGGTTGCCGCGCTCGGCAGCCTTCGCGCGGGGCGTCAGCCGGGCGCAACCATCCTGACGATACGCCGACAGTCGCCGGCGTATTTCGTCATACGTTTCACTGAATTGTCACAACGGCCTCAAGTAAGTGGCGCGATTGCCGTTTACCCGGTGAATTCGTCCACCGGGCGTTCGCGCTCCCTTACCGAGTCGTTGCCATGTTCTCGTCCATCCGCGCCCGCATCCTTGCCGCGTGCGTCGCCATCGTCGTATTCGCGCTCGTCGCCACGACGCTGATCAATTATTTCATTGCGCACTCGTACAACGACGACGCGATCGACCGCAACCTGACCTCCGTCGCGAGCGGCCACGTGGTCGGGATCGCCGACTGGGTCGCCACCCGGAGCCGGATGATCGCATCGCTGCAGGATGCCGCGCTGGCACCCGATCCGCTGCCGGTGTTCAAGCAGATGGCCGCGGCCGGCGGCTTCACGAACGTCTACGCGGGCTACGCCGACAAGGCGTTCCGCTTCTCCGACCCGACCGGCATTCCGCCCGACTACGACCCGACCGGCCGCCCGTGGTACAAGCAGGCCGCGCAGGCCGGCAAACCGGTCGTCACGCCGCCTTACGTGGACGCCGGCACGGGCAACCTCGTGGTCACGTTCGCGGTGCCGATCCTGCGCGACGGCGCGCTGAAGGGCGTCGTCGCCGCGGACGTCGCGATGGACAGCGTGATCGCCAACGTGAAATCGATCCGCCCGACGCCCGCGAGCTTCGGGATGTTGATCGACAGCAGCGGCCACATCGTTGCGCACCCGGACCCGAAGCTCACGCTGAAGGCGGTCGCCGACGTGTCGCCCGAGCTCGGCGCGATGGGGGCCGCGTCGGTCGCGGCCGCGAATGCGCCCGTCGAGGTGAGCGTCGGCGGCGACGCGAAGCTGGTGCGCGCACGGCCCGTGCCGGGCACCGACTGGTATGCGCTGGTGCTGCTCGACAAGACCGAAGCGACGGCCGGGATGCGTTCGCTGCTGACCGCGTCGCTGATCACGCTGGTCGTGATCGTCGGCGTCGCGTCGCTGATCATCGGCGCGATCACGGCGACCGCGTTCCGCCGCCTGTCGCAGGTGCGCCAGGCGATGGCCGCGATCGGCTCGGGCGCCGGCGACCTGACGCAGCGCCTGCCGGTCGACGGCCGCGACGAAGTCGCCGACATCGCGCGCTCGTTCAACAGCTTTGTCGACAAGCTGAACGACGTGATGCGCCAGATCCGCGACGCGAGCGAATCGGTGCGCACGGCCGCGAACGAGATCGCGGCAGGCAACCAGGACCTGTCGTCGCGCACCGAATCGGCGGCGGCGAGCCTCGAGGAAACGGCTGCGTCGATGGAAGAGATCACCGCGACGGTCGGCCAGTCGGCCGCCGCGGCCGGCCAGGCCGACGAACGCGCGGCGGCCGCGTCGCGGATCGCGTCGCACGGCGGCGTGGTCGTGTCGGACGTGGTCGCGACGATGGAGAAGATCGAGGAAGCGTCGGGCCGGATCGGCGACATCATCGGCGTGATCGACGGTATCGCGTTCCAGACCAACATCCTGGCGCTGAACGCCGCCGTCGAAGCGGCGCGCGCGGGCGAGCAGGGCCGCGGCTTCGCGGTCGTCGCGCAGGAAGTGCGCAGCCTCGCGCAACGCAGCGCGCAGGCGGCGCGCGAAGTGAAGGTGCTGGTCGAATCGACGGTCGCGAGCGTGTCGGCCGGGTCCGGGCAGGTGCGCCAGGCCGGCGACACGATGCGCGAGATCGTCTCCAACGTGTCGAACGTGACGACGATCATCTCCGAGATCACGCACGCGGCGAACGAGCAGACGCGCGGCATCCAGGAGGTGAATCGCGCGGTCACGCAGCTCGACGAAATGGTGCAGCAGAACGCGGCGCTCGTCGAACAGTCGACCGCCGCCGCGACCGCGCTGCAATCGCAGGCAAACGCGCTGGCGACCACGGTCGGGCGGTTCAAGGTCGCGTGACGCGACTCGCGCAGGACGCGGCCGCGCAGGTCAGGAGCGGCCGCTGTCGCGCATCGGCGCAAGCCGGTTGCGGAGCGTCTTCAGGCTGATCCCGAGCGCCTTCGCCGCGCGCGGCTCGTTGCCGTCGAAGTGGCGCGGCGTCGCCGCGATGAAACGCAGCACGAGCCGGGTGCCGCCGTCAGCCCTGATCGCGGGGCGCGGGCGGGACGTGCGGCGCGCGACGTTCGTGCTTGTCAGCCGGCTTGGCGGGGTCGATACGGGTCGCGCCGCCGACGGCGGGCGGGTCGCTGGCCGGAAACGACTCCTCGAGCCCTTCGTCGATTCGTTCTTCGGTCTTGTCTTTGGACGGCGGGCGCGACGTGGCGAGCCGGAACAGTCCGGCAGCCGGCAACATGGTGTCGCGGCGGCCGGGGACTTGAACGTTCATGGTCGAACCTCCTTGTCGGTGATGCAGCGCGCGAGCGCCGTGCCTGCCCGGCATCGGCCGCTCGATGCCTGCGCGCCGCTGAAACGGAGAGGACATCGTGATGCATCCATCTTCGGAAAGGATACGTTACGACGCGAACGGTTGCGGCGGCGAATTCGACCGCGCGCGTGATCGGTTCGACACGGGGAAGGACGAATCGTCGGTCTATCGTCCCGAACGGCGCAGGTTCGACCGCAAGGATGAAGCGCGCGAATGGAACGAAACCGTCCATACGGCCTCGAGTGCGCGCAGCAGGCACGCGTCGCGCAACGTGCGCCGTCCGTCCGTTCGCGCTCGCACGCAGCTTCTCGCGGATGACGCCGACCCGCGGGGCGGCCGCGCTGGCCGGCGACTATCATGTCGAACGCTTCTGATTCCAACACGCTTCACCGCTTCGTTCCGGGATGCGGCAAGGTGCCCGCGTACAGTGGGCGCTTTGCGTCTGCGCGCGCGTCGCGTAGGATGTCCGTTAATTCAGCGCACACTACGTTCGCGCCGCAGGCTGCCGGCCGCTGCAGCCGAGGAGGCGCGACGCGCTTTCCCTCAGGTTCGTTTCGCGCAACCGACGGAGACCGCCTTGATGACTGTTGCTCGCCCGTTGCTGTCACCCGGCGCACGCCGGTTCGTATCCGGCCTGTCGGCCTGCGCGGCGCTTGCCGCGGCCGGCGCCCGCGACGCGTCGGCCCAGACGCCTTCGCCGCTCGGCGAGTGGCAATACTCGGCGGGCGTGCCGCTCGAGAAACTGTACGACCCGAACATTTCCACCTGGGATATCAGCGTGGGCGCCGCGATGACGCTGCAGCCGCGCTATGCGGGCTCCGACCGTTATCGCGTGTTGGGCGGCCCGAATCTCGACATCCGCTATCGCGACCTGTTCTTCCTGTCGACGGGCGAGGGGCTCGGCGCGAACGTACTGCGCGGGCCGAACTGGCGCGTAAGCCTGTCCGTCGGTTACGACCTCGGGCGTCGTTCGGCCGACGATACCGAGCACCTGAACGGCCTCGACAACATCAACGCGGCACCGGTGATGAAACTGGCGGCCGATTACGTGATCTCGAAGGAATTTCCGCTCGTGCTGCGTGCGGATATCCGGCGCAGCATCGGCGGCTCGAACGGCTGGGTCGGCGATTTCTCCGCGTACATGCCGCTGCCGGGCAGCAACGAGCATTTCTTCTGGTTCGCGGGGCCGACCGTGTCGTTCGCCGATTCGCGCTACATGAACAGCTGGTTCGGCGTGAACCAGGGCGGCGCCGCGCGCTCGGGGCTGCCGGCCTATTCGTCGGGAGCCGGGCTCAAGTCGGTCGGCGCGGGGGTGACGATGGCCTGGTTCGTGAACAAGCACTGGTTCGTCACGATCGACGGCGCGATCGAACAGCTCGTCGGCCGCGCGGCGCGCAGCCCGATCACGCAGCAGTCGACCAACGGCGTGTTCGACATGTCGGTGAATTACCAGTTCTGACCGGGGCCGGGCAGCGTCACATTTGATATGATTCCGACCTGTACAAATGTACAGTGATCAAACTCCGTGACGCCTGTTTCGCCGACGCCCCCGGCGTTTTACTACCTGACCAATTTCGAACGCGCGCTGGCCTGGCTCGGCGCGCGTTACGACGACCTGTTCGACGCGCACGAGCACGCGTTCGTCCGGCATTTCGCGACGCTGCCGCAGGCGTCGCGTGCGCTCCTCGTGCGGATGCTGATGCGCAACGGGTCCGACTTCCGCGCCAGCAAGCTCGTATATGACGAAATCGGCTGCGCGCTCGATGCGGCCGCGCCGCTCGTCGAACTCGGCTGGGTCGATCCGGCGCCCGCGCTGACGCTCGACGAACTGTTCGCGCTGTCGACCAAGGCCGATCTGCTGCGCATCTTCCCGTCGCTCGCCGCGCATGCGGGCGAGCGCAAGCCCGAATGGCTCGAACGGGTGCGGCCCGCGCACGACGTAGCACAGCCGCTCGACACATGGTGCGCACAGGCCGGCGACGTCGTGCTGCGCGTGACGGTCGGCGCGCTGTGCGACCGGCTGCGCCTGATGTTCTTCGGCAATCTCCATCAGGACTGGAGCGAGTTCGTGCTCGCCGATCTCGGCGTGTTCCAGTACGAAAGCGTGCCGATCGCGCCGTCGTCGCGCGCATTCCAGCAGCGTGGCGACGTCGACGCATACCTCGCGCTGCAGATGTGCCGCGACGCGCTCGACGTTTGGCCGGAAGATCTGCCGTTCGACGACCTGATGCGCGCGATCGATGCGGTCGACTGCGCGCAGCCGTGGCTCGCGACGCGTCGCGCGAAGCTGTTGTTCGCCCTCGGGCAGACGTGCGAGCGCCGGGCCGACTGGGCCGCCGCGCTCGACGCGTACGCACGCAGCGCGTGGCCCGGCAGCCGCCATCGGCGCATCCGCGTGCTCGAGCGCTGCGGGCGCGACGACGACGCGCTCGCGCTGGCGCTCGATGCGCGCGGCGGCTTCGAGAGCGACGAGGAGCGCCAGCGCGTCGAGCGCATGCTGCCGCGCCTGCAGCGCCGCCTCGGCCAGCGCGTCGAACGCGCGGCCACCGCGACGGACGTGCCGCGCGAGACGCTCGTGCTTGCGCGTCCCGAAGCATTCGTCAGCGTCGAGTTCGCGGTGCGCGACCACCTCGCGCAGCCGGCTTCGCCGGTCCACTACGTCGAGAACACGCTGATCAATTCGCTGTTCGGGCTGCTGTGCTGGGAGCCCGTGTTCGCGGCCGTGCCCGGCGCGTTCTTCCACCCGTTCCAGCGCGGCCCGGCCGACCTGCATGCGCCCGATTTCGCTGTGCGCCGTGCGGACGCGTTCGCCGCATGCTTCGCGCAACTCGATTCGGGTACATACCGCGACACGATCCGCGGGCATTTCGCGACGAAGGCGGGGTTGCAGTCGCCGTTCGTGTTCTGGGGCGTGCTGACCGACGAACTGCTCGACGAGGCGCTCGACTGCCTGCCGCCCGAGCACTTGCGGCTGTGGTTCACGCGCCTGCTCGCGGACATCCGCAGCAACCGCTCTGGGCTGCCCGATCTCGTGCGCTTCTGGCCCGGCGAGCGCCGCTATGAGCTGATCGAGGTGAAGGGCCCCGGCGACCGGTTGCAGGACAACCAGACGCGCTGGCTCGCGTACTGCGTCGCGCATGGCATTCCGGTGCGCGTCGTCGATGTCGAGTGGGCCGGCGCGGGCGTCGCGCAGGCCGAAGCGGCGGGATTGTCCGCATGAGTTACGTCGTCGCGGTGCGGGCAATGTGCGAGTTCACCGCGCGGCGCGGCGATCTCGACCTGCGCTTCACGCCCGCGCCGACCGCGCTCGAAGGCATTGCCGGCCACGGCGCGGTCACGTCGAATCGCGGCGCGCGTTACGAAACCGAGATCGCGCTGACGGGCACGTGGGGCACGCTCACCGTGCGCGGCCGCGCGGACGGCTACGATCCCGTGTCGAACCGGCTCGAGGAAATCAAGACCTATCGCGGCAGCCTCGACGCGATGCCGGCCAACCACCGCGCGCTGCACTGGGCGCAGGCGAAGATCTACGCGCACCTGATGTGCGACGCGCGCGGTCTCGCCGAAATCGACGTCGCGCTCGTGTATTTCGACATCGTGTCCGAGCGCGAGACCGTGCTGACGGAAACGCTGGACGCGAGCACGCTCGCGGCGTTCTTCGCCGAGCAGTGCACGTGTTTCGTCGGCTGGGCCGAACGCGAGACGGCCCATCGCGCCGCGCGCGACACCGCGCTGCGCGCGCTCGCGTTTCCGCACGGGCAGTTCCGCAGCGGCCAGCGCGAGCTGGCAGTCGCCGTCTATCGTGCCGCGCGCGACGAGCGTTGCCTAATGGCGCAGGCGCCGACCGGCATCGGCAAGACGCTCGGCACCGTGTTCCCGCTGCTGAAGGCGTGCGGCGAGGGCGAGCTCGACCACGTGTTCTTCCTGACCGCGAAAACACCCGGCCGCGCGCTCGCGCTCGAAGCGGCGACGACGCTCGGCGCCGGCACGCCCGCGCTGCCGCTGCGTGTGCTGGAGCTCGTCGCGCGCGACAAGGCGTGCGAGCATCCGGACAAAGCGTGCCACGGCGAATCGTGCCCGCTCGCGCAAGGCTTCTACGACCGGCTGCCGGCAGCGCGCGACGCGGCGATCGGCGCCGGGCTGCTCGATCGCGACACGGTGCGTGCTGCCGCGCTCGCGCACGACGTCTGCCCGTACTACCTCGCGCAGGAGCTCGCGCGCTGGTCGGACATGGTGATCGGCGACTACAACTACTACTACGACAGCAGTGCGATGCTGCACACGCTCGCGCAGCAGAACCAGTGGCGCGTCGGCGTGCTCGTCGACGAGGCGCACAACCTGCTCGACCGCGCGCGCAAGATGTACAGCGCGTCGCTCGATCCGTTCGCGTTCGCGGCCGCGCGCGAAGCCGCGCCCGCCGCGCTGCGCAAGGCCTTCGACCGGCTCTCCCGCGCGTGGGGCACGGTCAATCGCGCGCAGGCCGAGCGCTATGCGGCGTATCCGGACGTTCCGGGCCCGATCGTGTCGGCCGTGCAGAACCTCGTCGCGGCGATCGGCGAACACCTGACCGACGCGCCGCGCGCGAACGGCGACGCGCTGCTGCGGTTTCATTTCGAGGCGATCCAGTTCGGCGTGCTCGCCGACGCATTCGACAGCGCATCGATCTTCGACGCGACGCTGCACGGCGAACCGATGCCGCGCCAGCCGGCGCTCGACGGCGTCGCGTCGGCTCGCCGCCGGCACCGCGTCCAGTCGACGCTGTGCGTGCGCAACGTGATCCCGGCCGCCTTTCTTGCGCCGCGCTACGAAGCCGCGCGCGCGACCGTGCTGTTCTCGGGCACGCTGAGCCCGTTCCACTTCTACCGCGACACACTCGGGCTGCCCGGCGATACGGGCTGGCTCGACGTCGACGGGCCATTCCGCGCCGAGCAACTGACGGTGCGCGTCGCGAGCCACGTGTCGACACGCTGGCGCGACCGCGACCGTTCGCTCGAACCGATCGCGGACCTGATCGCCGCGCAGTACGCGACACGGCCCGGCAACTACCTCGGGTTCCTGAGCAGCTTCGACTATCTCGGGCGGGTGGTCGCGCTGATGCAGACGCGCCACCCGGACGTGCCCGTGTGGGCGCAGGCGCCCGGCATGGCCGAAAACGAGCGCGACGCGTTTCTCGCGCGCTTCGATGCGGGCGGGCGCGGCGTTGGTTTCGCGGTGCTGGGCGGCGCGTTCTCGGAAGGCGTGGACCTGGTCGGCGAGCGGCTGATCGGCGCATTCATCGCGACGCTCGGGCTGCCGCAGGTCAACGACGTCAACGAGCAGATGCGGCGTGCGATGGACGCGCGCTTCGGCAACGGCTACGACTACATGTACCTGTATCCGGGGCTGCAGAAGGTCGTGCAGGCGGCCGGACGCGTGATCCGCACCGAGCGCGACGAAGGCGTCGTGCATCTGATCGACGACCGTTACCGGCGGCGCGAAGTGCGCGATCTGCTGCCTCGGTGGTGGCGGATCGGGTAAGGGTGAAGTTGACGCGGTGCAATTGCTTTCGCAGCGCGGATGCGCCGTCTTCGCAGGTTCCTACAACACGTTGAGCATCGCGAGCGCGGCTTCCTGCAGGTGCGGCAGCACGCGCCGCACGGCGGCATCGGTCGTCTCCGTGCCGATCGGCATGTTCGTGCTCAGCGCGGCGACCACGTCGCCGTGACGGTTCTTCAGCGGCACCGCGATCCCGCGCACGCCGACCTGCAATTGCTGTTCGATCGCCGCGAAACCCGCGTCGCGCGCGTGGTCGACCTGTTCGAGCAGGCGCGCCTTGTTGGTGATCGTGTGCGGCGTGAACGGCGGCAGTTCGGTGTCGTCGAGCCACGCGCGCACGGCTTCGCGATCGGGATGATGGGCGAGCAGCACGACGCCCGGCGACGTGAGCGGCGCCGGCACGCGCGCGCCGAGCACGAAGCCGGTCGTCATCACGCGCGACACGCCGTTGCGCGCGATGAACACCAGCTCCCATCCGTCGAGCACGCTCACGTAGGCCGATTCGTTCAGCGACGCGCTCAGTTGCTGCAGATAGGGCTGAACCGTGCGCGGCAGGCGTGCCGAATCGAAGTACGACCAGCCGACCCGCAGCACGCGTGGCGTGAGGCCGTACAGCTTGCCGTCGGTGTACACGTAGCCGAGCGATTCGAGCGTCAGCAGGTAGCGCCGCGCGGCCGTGCGCGTGAGGCCGGTGCGCGCGGCGGCCTGCGTGGGCGTCATGCGTGCGTGCTGGCTGTCGAAGGCTTCCAGGATCATCAGGCCTTTTTCGAGGCCGGCAATCCAGTCGCGTCGGTCGAGTTCGGGCTTTTTCATCGTCGGAAAGCGGTGCGGTGATCGCTCAGGAGTGGGCGATTATCGCGCAAATTGACGGGGGCGGAGCGGCTTTCGATGCGCCCTTCGTGGCCGTTTTTTGCGGGCGAGACGTCAAATCCGTGCGCGACCAACGCCCAATCGATGAGCTCGCTCGATACGCGTCGATTTCCTGGTGTTCGTAGCACAGCGCCGCAATCCGCCATCGCGCATCGCGGACGCACCAGAGCTCAATAAAATCGAAACGCGCGTCGATCGTCCCATCCCTCCTGACGGACGCGATACCCGATATCGTTGCCCATGGTCCGCGCTCGACGATCTGTCTGACTTCATCCCGATACGCACCCGGGGCGGCGGCCGACGCATGGTCGCCCGCCAGGACGCGAATGCGCGTCAGAAACCGGGCCTTCGTGCGGACGCGATTCTCGTGCTGGATGAAGAAATGCGGGCTCGCCACGAAATCGAGCTGTTCGACATCCGTATGACGATACGCGTCGATCCAGACGTCCCGCATTTGCGTCAGAGTGAATCGGGGTTTCATGTGAAGTGCCATTTCCCGTCGGGTCGCGGATTCGGCGGCCGTGATCGGCCTCGGTGCGGGAAGGGAGATCGCCTACGTTTGCGACTGGCGCCGAATCAATCAGACAAGTCCGAATACGCTCTCTCATCGGCCGCTGGCGTCGTGTTCCTGATGCCTGCGGGCGCCCACCGCGATCGCCGATCGCCGACCTCTCATCCGATTTCGCTACGCTCCGCAGCCGACGCCGCGTCATGCCGCCGCCGCTTCGTGCGTAAGAATCGAGTCAGTTTGCTTTCCTAACGTACTGAGGCGCCGAGTCGGCCCCAATGAAGAAGTGGGCCGAATTGCGACCCGGTGCTTGATAAAAGATCGACCTGGCACACCAATGCATAATTAAACGGAGACAATCGTGACGAGAACAAGGAGCACACGCCGTTCCTCTCGCTGGCTTGCGATTCTGCTGGGCATGGCTTCGAGCCTCATGGGCCCGCTCGCCTGGGCGGGCACCGCAAACGACATCTCGACCAATGGCACAACGGCAGTCCCTGCTGCCCATTGCGGAGCAGGCTCCACGCCCGAGACCGCGCTGCAAGGGGAAGTCCCGCTTGCCGACCGGCAGAACGGGCGCAACCAGCAGGGCTACACCTGCAATATGGCGCTGGTCGGCCAGTATCGCGGCGAAGGCGCGTCATGGGTCAACGCGTCGACCGGCACCTGCGCATACATGGCAACGTCGTGGTACGGGATCCCTCAAAAGACGCGCGAAGGCTTGCAGGTGGTCGACGTCAGCGATCCGGCGCATCCCGCGTTCTCGACCAATCTGACCACCAATGCGATGTACACGGGCACTTGGGAGACGCTCAAGGTGAACGACCAGGGCACCATGCTGGCGGGCGCGGGCGTCGGCCCTCTGATCGGCGTCGGCATGTTTGATTTGTACGACGTCAAGGATTGCGCGCATCCCAAACTGCTCAATCGAATGCTGTTGAGCAGCAACACGCCGCCGCTCGCGAATGCGGCGCACGAAGGCGGCTGGTCGCCGGACGGGCGGACCTACTGGACGACCGGTTTCGTGCCGGGCAGCATGACGGCCATCGACGTCAGCAATCCGTCGGCGCCCAAAACGATCTACCTGAACGGATCGACGCTGGTGACCAATCACGGTTTCTCGTTCAGCCCTGACGGCAACCGGATGTATCTCACAAGCGCGCTTCCCGCGGGCGTCGCGATCGTCGACGTCAGCGACATCCAGAACCGGCTTCCGCTGCCGGTGGCTCGGCAGGTCAGCGCGATTTACTGGACCGACGGCTCGGTCACGCAGAAGACGATTCCGGTCACCTACGGCGGCCGCAATTACCTGATTGTTACGGACGAGCTCGACAACGGCGGCGTGCGCTTTATCGACATCACGAACGAGCAGCAGCCGCAAATCGTTTCGCACCTCCGCCTCGCGATTCAGCTTCCGCAGAACCGTTCGGCGGCTGTGGCCGACAGTGCGGGCAATGGTGCGTTCCAGTACGACGTGCACTATTGCAACGTCGACCGGATCGCCAATCCGACCGCGCTGGCGTGCGGATATTTCCAGTCGGGCATACGCGTCTTCAATATCGTCGATCCGATGCATCCGAGGGAAATCGCCTACTACAATCCGCCGGCACGTCCCGGCGACCGAAACACCTTGCCGGGTTCGGAGCATGCGATGCTGCCGATCCAGTACCCGTTGATCAATGGCGGTGTGGTCGATCCGGTCAAGCTCCTGGCCGGAACCTTGACCGGCGGGCGAGCGAATCTGTCCACGGACTGGTGTTCGTCGCCGCCGCGTTTCGTCAATGGCCAGCTTTGGGTCACCTGCCAGGACAACGGATTCATGGTCCTCAAGTTCAACAACGGGGTGTATCCGGTCGGGGCAGCGTCCGGCAGCGCCGCAGTACAGTCGTTGGACGTGCGGAGCGCGATGGCGTCGAATGCGGGCCCGGCAGGCTGGCTGCTTTCGGTCGTGTCGACGGTGCGTGCGGCGATCTTTGGCTGACGTCTCGGGGGCGCCATGAAACAGATTCGCGTCAAAATGCACGGTGCACTCGTACCGGTCGCACTGTGTGCCCTGATCGCGGCAGGCGCGGCGCTGACCGGATCGTTGCATCGCGCGTCCGCGGTCGAACCGGCCACGGACGCGCGCGAAACCGTGCTCGTCGTCAACGCCCGGAGCGCCAGCGCGGAAAGCCCGGTCGACGTGGGCTTCGCCCAGGATATGTCGCTGCATCATGAGCAGGCTGTCCTGATGGCACAACTTGCGTACGACAAGGGGTCGCTTCACGTTCGTGCACTGGCCGAACGCATCCTGCATGAGCAACTCGTCGAAATCGGCCAGATGCAGGGATGGCTGATGCTATGGCAGGCGCCTCGCACCACACCGCGGACTGACATGGCCTGGATGGTCGACGCCTACCGGAACGCGCGACGCTATGACGAGGAATACGAGCGCCTGATCGACCAGTGCCACGCAAACCGGAATGCGATGCCGGGGCTCGCGACGAACGCGGAGCTCGATCGGCTGATGCACAGCAGCGGCGACGGATTCGATGCGCTGTTTCTGAGCCTGATGCTGCGGCACCATGCGAGCGCGCTCGCGATGGCCCGCTTCGCCGGCGAATACGGCCACCGCTTGATGGTCCGCGCGGTTGCGCAGTCGATGGTCGCCGGTCAGCGGCAGGAAATTGCGGAGATCGGCGTGCTGGCCGCGATGGGCGCCCGTCCCAAAGCGGGCTGAGCGTACCCGGATAACCCGCGTGGCCGCGCCGCTCGCCTGCTGCGCGGCCACGTCGGGTGGCGCGCTAGCCGGGCAGTCGCACGGCCGGCGCGAGGATGCCGCGGAAGGTCCCGCCTTACTCGCTGCTCGTCCACTCGACGTTCGCGCCGACCGAGCGCAGGTTCTCGACGAAGTGCGGATGCGCGCGGCGGATCGGCAACGCATTCATGATTTCCGAGCGGCCTTCGATGCTCGCGGCCACCATCAGCAGCGCGATCGCGACGCGGATGATGTACGGGCTCTCGACGCGCGCCGGCGTCAGTTGCAGCCCGCCGAACGTGATCAGCCGGTGCGGATCGGACAGCAGCACGTGCGCGCCGAACTTCGACAGTTCGCCGGACCAGCCGAGCGCGCCGTCGTAGACCTTGTTCCAGAACATCGCGCTACCTTCCGCGCGCACGCCGAGTGCGATGAAGATCGGCAGCAGGTCGACCGGCAGGTACGGCCACGGCGCGGCTTCGACCTTGGTCAGGATGTTCTGCGTGAACGGCCGGCGCACGCGCAGCGGGCCGTCGCGTTCCGCGCGCGACCAGCCGTCGCGGTGCGTGACGTTCACGCCGAACTTCGCGAACGTGCGGTCGATCAGCGGGAAATGCTCGGGCGACGAGTTGCGCACCGTGATGTCGCCGCCCGTGATCGCGCCGAGCGCGAGGAACGTCGCGATCTCGTGGAAATCCTCGGCGAAGCGGAACTCGCCGCCGCCGAGCTTGCCGCCGCCCGTCACGCAGAGCCGCGACGTGCCGATGCCCTCGATCGTGACGCCGATCATCGCGAGGAACTGGCAGAACTCCTGCACGTGCGGCTCGGACGCCGCGTTCATCAGCGTCGACGTGCCGCTCGCCGTCGTCGCACACAGCGCGAAGTTTTCGGTGGTCGTCACCGACGCGTAGTCGAACCAGTGATCGTTGGCCGTCAGCGGGCCGTCGGTGCGGACGATCAGCGAATCGGACGTGCGCTCGATGTGCGCGCCGAAACGCTCGAACACCTCGACGTGCGGATCGATCTCGCGTACGCCGAGCGTGCAGCCTTTCACGTCGTTCTCGAGACGCGCGACGCCGAAGCGCGCGAGCAGCGGCGGAATTAGCATGATCGACGAGCGCATCGCCTCGGGCAGGCGGTGGACGGCCGGATCGAACTTCGTGTTGCGATGGTGGAGTTCGAGCAGGCCCGTCGTGAAGTCGACCGACACATCGCTGCCGAGCGTGCGGAAGATGTCGAGAATCTTGCGCACATCGGTGATGTCCGGCACGCCGACGAGGCGCAGCGGCTGATCGGTCAACAGGGTGGCGCACAGAATCGGCAGGACGGCGTTCTTGTTCGCGGACGGCTTGATGTCCCCGCGCAGCGGAGTGCCGCCGTGGACGATGAGATTCGACATGATATGGGGGCGTATCGGTGACTGACGTAGGCCCATATGATGCCATTGGTCGGCGGGCGGCGTGGAATGTTCAGAGGGGAAATGGGGGATTGGCACGCGTAACTGACAGTGTTTGACGTCGCGCCCGCGATGCAGATGTGCGGAGGGATGGCCGACCGCGAGTCGGGTCGGCCATCCGGTCAGGCCGTCACTGCGCCGCCCGCATCCGCGCGGCGACCACCAGCGAGATCAGGCAACCCACCGCGAGATAACCGGCGACGAGATGCCACGAACCGCCGGCCACGCTGACGAGGCCGACCGCGATGAACGGCGTGAAGCCGCCGCCGACGACGCTCGCGAACTGGTAGCCGACGCCCGCGCCGCTGTAACGGTATTCGGCGCCGAACAGCTCGGTGAACAGCGGCTGCTGGACGCTCACGACCATGTCGTGCGCGGCATTCGCGAGCAGGATCGAGAAGATCACGATCCACGCGATCGACCGCGCCTCGAGCGCGACGAAGAACGGCACCGCGGACGCGACGCCGATCAGCGCGCCGATCAGGTAGATGCGGCGCAGGCCGTAACGGTCGGCCAGCCACGCGAAGCACGGGATCGTCACGCAGCTCACCGCGCCGACCAGCAGCCCGATGTTCAGGAACAGGTCGCGCGACATGCCGAGGTTGCTGGTCGAATAGCTGAGCGCGAACGCGGTGACGATATACATCGTGAACAGTTCGGCGAGCCGCAGCGCGATGATCAGCAGGAACGCCTTCGGATGGCGCGTCAGCGCTTCCAGCACCGGCAGGCGCAGCTTGCGGTTGCCGTGTTCGACCTTCTCGACGAATTCCTGCGACTCGTCCATGTTCTTGCGCACCCACAGCCCGATCAGCACGAGCACGATGCTGAACACGAACGGCAGGCGCCAGCCCCACGACTTGAATGCGGCCTCGCCGAGCGTGTGGCTCAGGATCGACACGATGCCCGTGGCCAGCACGAGCCCGACACCGTAGCCGACCTGCACGCCGCTGCTGTAGAACGCCTTCCTTTGCTTCGGCGCGCTCTCGACGGCCATCAGCGCCGCGCCGCCCCATTCGCCGCCGACCGCGAAACCCTGGACCGCGCGCATCAGCACCAGTAGCACGGGCGCCCACCAGCCGATCGTCGAGAACGCCGGCAGCAGGCCGATCGCGACGGTCGACAGCCCCATCAGCATCACGGTCAGCACGAGCATCCGCTTGCGGCCGAGCCGGTCGCCGTAGTGACCGAACACGACGCCGCCGAGCGGCCGGAACAGGAAGCCGACGCCGAACGTCGCGAACGCCGCGAGGGTGCCCATCGTCGGGCTGACTTTCGGGAAGAACTCGGAATTGAATACCAGCGCGGCGACGATCCCGTACAGCAGGAAGTCGTACCAGTCGACGACAGCGCCGACGAAGCTGCCGATCGCGGCCTTGCGGGCCTGGCTGCGCGCGCGGGCGCCGGCGGCGGCGTCGAGGGTGTCGAAGGTTGGGGTCATTGCGGTGTCTCCTGGTACGGCGCATCGTTAATCGTGGCGGCGCCGCGTCCGATGCTGCATTGAAGTCGATGGGTGAACGGAGAATAGGGCGCGCGCCGTACGGCGGCAATTGGCCAATCGGATAAAGTGCGCGATTATCGTTCAAACCCGTGCGATTATCGAACGCTTTCCGGGTTTGCACTAAGCGTCTTACGGATATCCCGTTCGGCCAGGGTGTGCCGCCGTGAACGATTTGGTTAAAATCTGCAGCATCGAAAACTCGCCCGTTCGGGGCGGAGGCCCGGCCGCCACATCGGCCGCGCATGCCGCACGCAACGGGTGCCATCCCCACGGACCGCATGCCCCCGGAGACTGGAATGCCCGGCAATTCCCACCCCCTGTCCAGCGATACGCCGCCCGTCGCCGACCCGGCCGCCAATCCGCTCGGGATGGCCGGCCTCGAATTCGTCGAATTCGCGGCGCCTGTGCCGGAAGCGCTCGCGCAACGCTTCGAGCAGTTCGGGTTCAAGGCGATCGCGCGGCATGTCAGCAAGAACGTCACGCTGTACCGGCAAGGGCAAATGCATTTCCTGATCAACGCCGAGCCCGAGTCGTTCGCCGCGCGCTACGCGGAGGAGTACGGGATGGGCGTCTGCGCGATCGGACTGCGCGTGGCCAGCGCACGGCGCGCGTTCGAGCGTGCGATCGAGCTCGGCGCGTGGGCATTCGAGGGCGAGCGGGTCGGCGTCGGCGAGCTGAAGATCCCGGCGATCCAGGGTATCGGCGATTCGCATCTCTATTTCGTCGATCGCTGGCGCGGGAAGGACGGCCAGCGCGGCGGCGTCGGCGACATCTCGATCTTCGACATCGATTTCCGACCGATCGACATCGCGACCGCGCATACCGATCTCGACTGCGTCGGTGTCGGCCTGCAGCAGGTCGACCATTTCACGCAAACCGTCGGCGCGGGGCGCATGCGGGAGTGGCTGGATTTCTACCACGATCTGCTGCACTTTCGCGAGATCCATGAAATCGACGCGCACTGGCATGTGTCGGAGGACTCGCGCGTGATGGTGTCGCCGTGCGGCGCGGTGCGGATTCCGGTCTACGAGGAAGGCACGCGGCGCACCGAGCTGATGCACGCGTATCTGCCCGACCATCCGGGCGAGGGCGTGCAGCACGTCGCGCTGGCCACCGACGACATCCTGTCCTGCGTCGATGCGCTGCGCGCGAACGGCGTCGAATTCATCGAGCCGCCCGCACGCTATTACGACGACGTCGATGCGCGGCTGCCGGGGCACGGCGTCGATCTCGACGCACTGCGCCGCCGGGCGGTGCTGGTCGACGGCGAGATCGGCAACGACGGCGTGCCGCGCCTGTTCTTCCAGACCTTCGTCAAGCGCCGGCCCGGCGAGATCTTCTTCGAGATCGTGCAGCGCAAGGGGCACCACGGGTTCGGGGAAGGGAACCTCGCGGCGCTCGCCCGGGCGCGCGACGCGGGCTGAGCGCCGAGCCGCGTCACTCGTCGGACCTCACGCGCCGGCTGCCGGCACCCGGTTCGGCGCGGGGTCGTTCGGTTCGCGCAATACGCACGCCGTGCCGCCCGGTGTGTACATCGACACGACACAGCGGTTGCACGACGTACAGCCCGACTGCGCGAGCCGGCCGTCACGCAGGCCGTTGACGAAACCCGGCTCGAACACGAGCGCCCGTGCGAGCGCGACCGCATCGAACCCTTCGCGCATCGCGAGCTCGACGTTCCCGCGCGAACGCACGCCGCCGAGGTAGGCGAGCGGCATCCGGACGGCCGCACGCACCTTCTTCGAATGTTCGAGGAAATACATCTCGCGAAACGCACCCATCTTCGGTTCGGTGAGCTTCTGCAGTGCCATCGCGGCACGCACGATCGCATTGTCGGCGTTTGCACGCGCGTCGCCGGGCAGCGGACTGCCGAACAGTTGCCACACCGACTCGACGTTCATCCCGCCGCTCAGCACGAGCAGGTGCGCACCTTCGGCTTCGAGCCGCCGTGCGATCTCGCACGCGTCGTCGGCCGTTCCGCCGCCGCGCACGCCTTCGGTCACACCGATCTTGCAGACCACGGCGAGATCGCGGCCGACCGCGTCGAGCACGCGGCGCAGCACCTCGACCGGGAACGCCGCGCGCCGTGCCGCGTCGCCGCCGTACGTATCGCGGCGGCGGTTATACAGCGGGGACAGGAACTGGCTGAGCAGATAACCGTGGCCCATGTGGATCTCGACCGCATCGAAACCGGCATCGCGTGCATGCCGCGCCGCCTGAGCGAATTCGTCGGCGACCGCCGACATCTGGTCGTGCGTCATCGCCCGCTTCAGGAAGCGGCCGCTCATCACGCCGACCTTGTTGAAGCCGCCCGACGCGCTCAATGGCCGTTTCGTCGACAGCGACGGCAGGAACGTGAAGAAGCCGCCATGCGTGATCTGCGCGGACGCGGCCGCGCCGTGGCGATGGACGGCGTCGGTCAGCGCGCGGAATTGCCGGACCGTCGGCACGTCGAGCCGTGCCTGATCGACGAACGTGCGGCCGTCGTCGCTGATCGCGCAGTACGCGACGGTCGTCAGCGCGGCACCGCCTTCGGCAATGCGCTCGTGAAAACCGACGAGCGCGCGCGACGGCACGCCGTTCGGCGTCATGCCTTCGTTGGTGGCGGATTTGATCAGGCGGTTGCGCAGTGTCAGCGGGCCGATCTGCAGCGGGCTGAACGCGGTCGTGAGGTCAGCTGAATCCATGAGGGCACGGGCGTCGGGAATAGGCACGGCGATCATTGTGCGACGGTGGTGCGGGCGCGCATCGTCCGGGTGGACGAGCCGTGATGGCGGAGGGCGGCGAGCCGCCCTCCGAGCAGACATCAACGATGGCAAGCAGCGGCCAATTACAGGCTTGGGGCTGTATTCCACACAAACAAACGATCGCCTGTAACGCGAAAACCCGATCAACCCACCCGACTACGAGCGCCGCACACGACGCCCGCCCGTCACCCGAGCATCAAGCCGCCCGCAGCGGGTTCGCGTGCGCACCCCGCGCGCTTTCCGGATCGTCGTCCCCGAGCGGAATGAACGCCATGATCTCCAGGTCGTGCCCCGATAGCGCCGGCAGTCGGAACGGACTCGACAGCACGTTCAACCGCCGCACGCCGATGTCGCGCAAGATCTGCGAACCGATCCCCGTCACGCGTCCGTCGCGCCGCGCATGGGCGGCCGGCATCCGCATCGCGTCGCCGCGCATGTCGCAGTCGAGCAGCACCGCGACCCCGCAGCCGGCCGCATCGATCCGCTGCAGCGCGGCGTGCAGCGGCCACGAATGCGCGGACGGCTCCGCGTCGAGCAGGTCGAGCAGCGAATGGCATTCGTGCACGCGCGTCAGCACGGGCGTCGCCGGATCGGGTTCGCCGCGCACGAGCGCGAGATGCGGCGCGCCGTGCACGGTGTCGCGATACTCGATCGCGCGGAACCGTCCCCACGGCGTATGCAGCGGCCGCTCGCCGATGCGTTCGACGAGCGATTCGTGCTCGCGGCGGTAGTGGATCAGGTCGGCGATCGTACCGATCTTCAGCCCGTGATGCGCGGCGAACGCCTTCAGTTCGGGCAGCCGCGCCATCGTGCCGTCGTCGTTCATCACCTCGCAGATCACCGACGCGGGCGTGAGCCCGGCGAGCGCCGCGAGATCACAGCCAGCCTCGGTGTGCCCCGCCCGCACCAGCACGCCGCCCGGGCGCGCGGCGATCGGGAACACGTGGCCGGGCTGCACGAGATCGTCGGGGCGAGCGCCCGCACGGACCGCCGCGCGGATCGTATGCGCGCGATCGGCCGCCGAAATGCCGGTCGTCACGCCTTCGGCCGCCTCGATGCTGACGGTGAACGCGGTGCCGAACGGCGTGCCGTTGTGATCGGCCATCGGCGGCAGCCGCAGTTGCTCGCAGCGCTCGGCGGTCAGCGTCAGGCAGATCAGGCCGCGCCCGAAGCGCGCCATGAAATTGATCGCGTCGGGCGTCACGTGATCGGCCGCGATCACGAGATCGCCTTCGTTCTCGCGATCCTCTTCGTCGACGAGCAGGACCATCCGGCCCGCACGAAGCTCGTCGACGATCTCCAGCGTGCCGGCGAGCGTCATTGCGCCTCCGTCGCGTCGAATGCGCGGCGCAGCGCGTCGGCGCCGAACGTCAGCACGCGGTCGGCCGCATCGACGGCGCCGAGCATGCTCGCGAAACCGTGCAACTGGCCGGGCCAGCGCACGAGCGTCACCGGCGTGCCGGCCTGCGCGAGACGCAGCGCATACGCTTCGGCCTCGTCGCGCAGCGGATCGAATTCGGCGCTGACGATCGTCGCCGGCGCCGCGCCCGCGACGTCCGGCGCGGCGAGCGGGCTCGAGAGCGGCGACGCGCGATCGGCGCCGGCGTCGAAATAATGGTGCTTGAACCAGCGCATCATCTCCGCCGTCAGGAAGTAGCCGTCGCCGAGCGATTCATACGACGGATGCTCGGTCGCGCAATCGACGACCGGATACAGCAGCAACTGATGCGCGATGCCGATGCCCGAGCCGCGTAACTGCAGCGCGGCGACCGCCGCGAGATTGCCGCCGGCGCTGTCGCCGGCCACGGCCACCGCGCCGGGGCGCGCGCCGAGATCGCGCGCACTGGCGGCGGCCCAGCGCACGGCATCGCACGCGTCGTGCGCGGCCGCCGGGAAGCGTGCCTCGGGCGCGAGCCGGTAGTCGACCGACAGCACGAGCGTGCGCGCGCGTGTCGCGAGGCTGCGGCACAGGTTCGCGTGCGAATCGATGCCGCACGACACGAAACCGCCACCGTGGAAGAACACGGTCAGCGGCAACGGCCCATCGGCATCGGGCCGATATAACCGCGCGGACAACTGCCGGCCCGAGGCGGGAATCCGCCAGTCCTCCTCGGCTGCGACGGCATCGCCGGGCGCGAAGGCGCCGCCCGCGGCAAGGCTCGCACGGTAGGCGGGAACGGTGAGCTGGGCGAAATCGATCGCGGGGGCTTGGGCGAACGCGGCGAGCAGCGCCTGCGCCTGGGGGTCGAGCGGCATGGGAACTCCTGTCTGAATCGGATGCGGTCTGAATCAGGTAAACCCGTGTCGCGGTTTTCCCTGAGTCCGGGCCGGACGCTTGCCGGCACGGCCTGACGGGCATTCCAGCGCAGCGGGCAGGGCGCCACATCATCCGATTGGACGATGGTTCGCCCGCCCGGATGGCCAATTCTCACTATTCAGTGAATCCCCCCGATGACGCCGGAATTTAGACGCGTCCTAATCATGGGGGCGAGACCAAATCGCACTGGAAACATGTCGTATGGAGGATGGAGCGTGCTGATGGAGACGAGATGGGCTCCGCAAGAGAGCCAGGCAACAAGTGACGAGGCCGATATCGGCGTCGCCGATTTCAGCGAGCTGATGGCACGCATCTACCAGGGGCCGCTGGAGACGCCGCCGTGGGCCGGTGCGCTCGAACTCGTCCGCCGCTGGCTGCAGGCGAACTACGTGACGCTGATCCTGCGCGCGGCCGCGAGCGACCGCCGCGCGCCGCTGTCCGTGCACGCATCGGAATTCGGCCCGGTCGTCCCGGGCGACGGCCAGGCGGCCTACAACGATTACTACTATTCCCTCGACCCGTTCGTCGGCCTGCCGGCCGATCGCGTGGTGACGGTCGACGACGTGTTCGGCGACACGGGCTGGCTGTCGAGCGAGCTGTACAAGCAATTCCTGAAGCCGCAGGACGTGCGTTATATCCTCGGCGCGGACCTGCGCACGCCGTCGGGCGTCGAGTGCCGGTTCCGCGTGTGCCGCAACCATGCGTCGAAGCAGTTCTCCGCGCGCGACAAGGCGATCTGCGCGCTGCTGCTGCCGCACCTGAAGCGTGCGATCGAACTGCATTCGCGGCTCGATTCGGCCGAGGTCGAACGGTCGATCTATGCGAACGCGATCGACCGGATGCAGGTCGGCACGATCGCGCTCGACGAGAACGGCACGATCATCGACATGAACAGCGTCGCCGACGAGATCCTCAAGCAGAACAACGGTCTGACGATTGCGCGCGGCACGATCGAGGCAACCGACGCGCAGGAGAACCGCACGCTGAAGCGGCTGATCCGCCACGCGGTGATGGGACACCACGGCACGGCCGCGGCGACCGTCGAGGCAATGCCGATCACGCGCAGCTTCGACAAGCCGCGCCTCGGGCTGCTGGTGCGCACGGTGCTGCTGTCCGACTGGTCGGAGGACAACAAGCGGCGGCCGGCCGTCACGCTGTTCCTGCGCGACCCCGACCGCAAGCCGCAGGGCGCGCAGGAAATCATCCGCAAGCTGTTCGACCTGACGCCCGCCGAGACGTCGCTCGCGCTGCTGCTGACGAACGGGCTGACGCTCGAGGAAGCGGCGGACGAATCGGGGATCAGCAAGAACACGGCGCGCACGCACCTGCGTGCGATTTTCTCGAAGACAGGCGTCACGCGCCAGGCGACGCTCGTGCGGATCCTGCTCGGGAGCGTGGTGCCGCTCGGGTAAGCGGCGGGCGATACCGAACCATCGGGGCCGGCCGCATTCGTCCGGCGATTCATCGGTATGGGGCAACGCGTCGCGTGCCGATGACGACATCACGCAAAAGAGGCTCGCACTACGCGAGCCTCTTTGTCATTCTGCCCGGCCGATCACCGATTGCGAGTGTTGGAAGGAGTCACACCTCGGCGCAATGCCCAACGATGCCGCCCGCGTTCACGACCCGCGCGTCGAACGGTTCGCCCACTCCGCCAGCGCCGGCCACTGCGCACAGCCGCGCCGGATGAAACCGGCGCCCGTGCGGATCACGAGTGCGCCGATCGCAAGCGCGGCCACGTCGTCGAGACGGCCGAAACCGACCAGCGCCGCGCTCATGGCGAGCGCCGCCAGCAACGCCGACAACGCATCGGTCCGCACATGCCAGCCGCTCGCCTCGAGCAGCGCGGAACCCGTTTCGCGCGCCTTGTGCAGCATCCAGTACGACAGCGCGGCCTTGCCGGCGAGCGTCACGGCGACGAGCGCGAGCGTCGTCGCGACCGGCTGCACGACGGGCGGCGTATCGAACCGGTTCATCGCGTGCCAGATCATCTGCGCGCCCGTCGCGGCGAGCAACGCGCCGAGGCCGGCGAGCGCGAGCGGTTCGTAGGTCGGGCGCCGCTCCGGCGGCAGGCGCGCGTCGAGCCGGCACGCGACGAGGATCAGCGCATCGGCCGCGAGATCGATCGCCGCGTGCGCGACGTCCGCAAGCAACCCCGACGAATGCGCGGACCACGCCGCGACCGTCTCGACGGCGAGCAGCAGCAGGTTGATCGCGAGGCTGACGGCAAGGGCGCGGGACGTGGCCGCATAAACGTGGGGCGTGGCGCGCGACGTGCGCTGCATGGCGGATTCGTCTGTCGATGGCGTGGGTCAGCCCCGAACGCTACCGGTCGACGGTGGCAGGTAAATGACAAGCGGCGGACGTGGCTCGGACCGGACCCGATTCCGGTGCGCCGTCCTGCAACGCGGCGCACGGCATCCCGGGCGGCGGCGGTAAGCATGTCCGGCATGAGCGCTCAATGGTCACGGCTTTTGCGGCGCTTGCAGCGGCGTTTGCCGAGCGGGCGGGTCGGGACGGAGATGACGGATGGGTCAGCGCGCTCCCGTTACCATTCGCGCATTAAAAAAGCACGAATCGACTTGAGCCGATCCGTGCTCGTGGTTTTGCTACGGCCAATATCCGACCGGTGAACCGACCGTGTCCGCGCTCAGGCTTTCTTGATCAGCTCGAGTTGCGTGAGTGCCGTCACGCCGTCGTCGAGGCCGAGCTCTTCGACGATCAGACCGTCCTTCAGGCGAAGGACCGTGGTCCCGGTGAAGTGCATTCGCCGGCCGGTCGAGGCAGGCAGCGACCCGATCAGGAAGTCGCTGAACGCCGGGCCCGTGTGCGTGCCGCCACCTTCCCACTGACCGACCACGTAGTCGCCTTCGGCGATCAGATCGGTGACGCCCCAGAAGTTGAGATCCGGGAACGCCGCGCGGAAGTCGGTCATGAATGCCTTGATATCCTCACGGCCACGACGTGGCTCATGGAGCGAGTACTTCAGCAGCATGTCCGGCGCCGCAATTTCGTCGACGATGCGGAGGTCGCATTTCTCGCCCCAGAAATTCGTGAACCAGCGACCGACGACTGCCTTGTTATCGTCTTCCTTCGACATGTTCGACTCCTTGGTGATCTCGGTTGATAGAGAGACGGAGTGGCTCCGCTCGGAACGAACGATAGCGATCGAGCATCCGCACTTCTATTCGTTTCTTGTCGTTCCATTCAACGAATCGTCGTCAGCGTTCACGGCATCGATTCGGGAAAATTAGAAAGCAAGAAACGGATCGAATCATTCGTCTCCAACCGATATCGTTCTCGACGAGAAAGCGAATCGCACGTGTAGCGGAAGTGCACACGATCACCCGTTCACAAAGTCAAAGACCGGAAGTGTTGAACATCGATTCTCAATTCGTCACCGAGTGCGAAAAGACTGACAGCGACGTAGAGGCGATCCTGCACGTGCTGCACGCGCAGTCTCAAATTTCGGCGCCGATGGACGAAACGCGATTGGACCGGCTGGTTGCTCGATCGCTGGATCTCGATGAGCACGCTGCGCTGTCGCTGGAGGCGTTGGCCGGCGAAACGCATGTCAGCGCGATGAGAACATCGGCCCACTTCCTCACCGTCCTGAAACAGGCGATCACCGAATTGAGACTGTCGCGGCTGTTCTGTTCCAGCAGCCAGGGGGAATTCCATCGGGGTATCTGCCCGGCCGCCTACGACGAGCGATCCGGGGAACACCATCCGGCAGAAATGGCCGCATGGCGGGCCGGTTTTCGCGCGATGGCCCCGGAGCAACAAATGATGGCAGCGACGATCGTGTGGATGTATCGGTCCGGAGCCGATTCCATTTGGTTACGACGGGTACCGTGCACGTGGCGCGCGAGCGAGGCATTGCGCTACATGCGCGACGCCGGTTGCCTGACGATCTGGATCAGGTTGATCGCACGATTTCCCGGTTGGTGAATCGCATCGCGGTACGCGAGTACTACCGCAAGAAATGGAGTTCGGCTCGGAGCTGTCGCATGTAAATTCGAGGTATTCCTTTCCATACCGACGAGGCGTCGACCGCAAACGCGAGCGCCTGCGATGCGAAGCCAAATCTTGAGCGTGCCGAACTCAAACCCCAACATCACTTCCAAAATGACCGAAACTGCCATCAGCTGCGCCGCGCCGGACTGGATCGACATCGGCGCGCAACTCGATTCCGAGGGATACGCGCTGCTGCCCGGTGCATTTGACCGCGACGAGACCCGTGAACTCGCACGCCAGATCAGCGAGGACGGGGTGGGGCGCCGCGTGTCGCTCGATTCGCTCGCGTTGGGGCGCGGGGAAATCTTGCGCTTCGGTGCGCAACTGCCGGAGCCGCTGGCGTCCTGGCGTGCCGCGCTGTATCGAGATCTTGCACCCATCGCCAATCGCTGGAACGAGATCCTGGGTGTCGAGTATCGATATCCATTGGAATTGAACGCTTTCCTGCGGCGTAACAGCGACGACGGGCAAAGCCAACCCCTGTCTCATCTGAACCGACTCGGTGCCGGCGATCATTTGGCGCTGCATCAGAGCAACGATGGCGAGCACGTCTTTCCGATGCAGGTCGTCGTGCTGCTGAGTGAAGCCGGCAAGGACTTCACGGGTGGAGAATTTGTGCTCACCGAACAGCGGCCGCGAATGCAGTCGCGCCCGATGGTTGTGCCGCTCATGCTGGGAGACGCCGCGATCATCAGCACCGCACAGCGCCCCTTCAAGGGGACCAAGGGCTACTACCGCGTCAATCTCAAGCATGCGATCAGCCGCGTTCGCGGCGGTGAGCGGCTTGGCGTCGAGCTGTCTTTTCACAATGCCCATTGACGGGCTGGAAGACAGCGAACGTGACGCAATCCACGCGATTCAAACTGATCGGCCGAGACGGCAAGCCGTACGACAGCGACGTGCCAGGCACACTCGGCGGGCATCGACGCAACCGCATCTACGGCCGGCTCGATTGCCGGTCCGCGTTGCGGGCAATCGCGCGTGGCGAATACGTCAAACACCGCGTGTTCTTTCAAGACGAAGCGACCGCTGTAGCGGCCGGCTATCGTCCGTGCGCAGTCTGCCTGCCGGAAAAGTACACGGCGTGGAAGGCGGCCACGGCATCGCATTCAAATAAAACACGTACTACGGAGCCGCACTCATGACCAGACAGGCAACGCTGTTGCTCGACGCCGATCCTGTGGATGTCGACGGGGAATCAGCCGACACGTCGGTCGACGCCAAGATCGCAGCGATCGATTGGGCGGCATTTGAGCGAGACCTGACGCACGACGGGTACGCGATACTTCCCAAACTGCTCGCGCCGTCGCTCTGCAGCGAGGTAGCAGGCTACTATCCCCAGGAAGCGCGCTTTCGCAGTCGCATCGTGATGGAGCGATACGCGTTCGGCCGAGGCGAATACAAGTATTTCGCACGACCGCTGCCCGACATCGTCGGTCAACTGCGTGAATCGCTTTATTCACGGCTGGCGCCCATTGCGAACCGCTGGCATGGCTTGATGCGGATCGACGCCCGGTTTCCTGCGACGCTTTCGGAATTCCAGACCGTGTGCCGTAACGCAGGACAGACCCGGCCGACGCCACTGCTTTTGCGCTACCGTGAGAACGACTATTGCTGCCTGCACCAGGATCTGTACGGCGAGTTCGTGTTCCCGTTGCAGGCGATCTTCCTGCTCGACGAGCCCGGGCGGGATTTCGACGGCGGCGAGCTCTTGTTGACCGAAAGCGATCCGAAGAAGCCGGGCCGGGCCGAGGTGGTGCCGCTTCGGCAAGGCGACGCGGTCGTTCTTGCGGTGAACCATCGGCCGGTGAAGTCGTCGCGAGGGTTCTATCGAGCCGCGCTCCGGCATGGCGTGAGCCGATTGCGCCGCGGCGAGCGGCGTACGCTCGGCGTCATTTTCCACGACGCGAAGTAGCATCGGAATGCACGCAGAAGAACACGAATGAGAGCGCAAGAGACGGAGTTCGGCTGCGGCTTCACACAGATAAAGTAGGTGCACCGTAACGTGCTTTCGATCGGGAGCGAATCATGCAGCTTTTTCAGAGTCATCTTGAAACCCCGATGGGTGGCATGTTGCTTGTCACCGATACCCAGGATGCGATTCGCGCACTCGAGTTTGCCAGCCACGCCACGCATCTGCGTCGTGGCCTGCGCGAACACTATGGGGTGACCGAAGTCACGAGCCGCCCGGCGCCGGAAGTGATCGAGCGTGCCATCGACCGATATTTTGCGGGTGAGTTGACCGCTATCAACGCGTTGCCGACCGCAACGGTCGGCACCGATCTGCAGCAGCGCGTGTGGGGCGCTTTGAGGCGCATTCCGCCGGGCACGACGACGACATACGGAAAGCTCGCGAAGGAACTGGGCTTTGAAGACCCCCGCGCCGCGATCGACATTGGGGCAGCCAATGGCGCCAATCCTGTCGCGATCGTGGTGCCGTGCCACCGGGTGATCGCAAGCAACGGCGATCTGAAGGGGTATGCGTGGGGCCTGGACCGGAAGCGCTGGCTACTCGCGCACGAGAAGGTACCGGCATTCTCCGGCCAGGTTCCGCATTCGATGTCGCTCCCGGGGTTCTGAATATTCCCGAATCGCGTACCACGGCGGACATGTAGCCGCCGTGGGCGTGTCTCCAGTCACGTCACTTTCAACTGCCCGTAATCGTCTCGGGCACTTCCGACCTTGCACGCTCTCCCGGATCTCGTCTGGAACGATCCCGCCGCGAGCGACATTGAACGGGGGACGGCTCAGCGGTGATGGATATGCCATTCCGGTTGCCGTCGGTGTTTGGCCGCCGTCCAGCATGCGGAAATGCTGCGCCCGCAGCGATCCAGCGACCCTCGCCGCCGTTCCGTCAGCGCGGATGTGAATGCCGTAGTCGCCAGTTGTCCAGCAGGCGCTGGTTTTCAAACCGCCGATCCACCTCCCAGTCCACATCCAAGATGCGCGGCGTGAAGCCGCCCAGCCTGACCGGGTAACGCTTGGGTCGTGCCGCCGGATCCCTCGCGAGGGGGGGGCGGCTACAAAATCGTGCACACCGACAACCGAGACGTCTGGTTGCAGAATTCTGTAACTCCCCTCCAACGGCATTTAGCGGCTCTGCGGCTAGGCGGTTACAGAATTCTGTAAATCCTCCTACCGAACTGACGAAAGCCGATCTAGTCTTCAGGCCATGCCCTTGCTAGCCCTTGGATAGTGATAGTACTAGGAGGTCCCAATGGCGAGCGCCGTAGTTGAAGGAAACTGCCCCGGAATAGCCGAGTATTCGGAGCGCCGAGTGTGCGGGAAATTGGTCAATCTTTCCGAGTGGCCGACGTTTAACGAGGCATGGCATGCCGATAATCGTGCTGGACGCGATGGGCCTGGCAAGCTTGGCGGCCGCACGCACCGATGGTTGGTCGCCGTCGGTGCGGATGCCGTCGTCGCGCTCAATAACGGCTACCACCGGGCGTTCCTGCTTGGGGCCGTCGCGGCGGTCTTGGCTTCGGCGCC
The DNA here is from genome assembly GCF_001039005.1 of Burkholderia cepacia. Classification (GTDB taxonomy): domain Bacteria; phylum Pseudomonadota; class Gammaproteobacteria; order Burkholderiales; family Burkholderiaceae; genus Burkholderia; species Burkholderia theae. The sequence continues at coordinate 67,853 of NZ_LDWR01000012.1, read as the reverse complement.
GACGTGGTCGTTCATGCGGCCCCGCGCGGGGCCAGCCGCAAGGTGAGGCGTCGTCTACGGCTTCGATCTAAGGCAAGCCTACGTACTCCTTCCCGCCGATGCTTGGTCGTTTGGCGGAAATCACTGACGAGCTTCCGGAATTCTCGATCCCGTCGCTCAAGAGGGGCGCGCGTTTTCACCCAATTGGTTACCGCGCCATTTCGCCGATTCAATGATCCGTAAATCATTTCGAGCAAAATCCACAATTTCTCCTGCTATGTTGTTGTTCCGGGGGCGATTGACAAATGACTCCACACGCAACAGGGCTGAGGGGGAAAGCTTGCTTAACAGATAGCAAGTATCGATATTGATCAAACTCAGCGATGCGACTTGTGCTGACGTCACCAGCAACGAGGCGTTGGGGACATTGGAAAATTTCTGCAACTGTTTATCTCGAAATTGACCGGCTCCAAGCATAATTGGAGTCAGTGTCGGTTCTGGAATTTCCCTCAAAAAATTCATTGCTAGTGTGGCGGTAGCGATGTCTTTTGTTATAAAGATGACTTTCCCAGGTTGCCTTCCCGAGCGCAAGCGCTCATCGAATATTTTTTTGTAAATCTCTTGAAATATCTTTACATCCTCAAACAGTCGATGCTTATCGATTTTGTGGCCGAGCAAAACTCGATCACGACGAATTCGCGGTGCGACCAAATAGCCCGCCTCCACGGCTTGATTGCGGCTGTACTGTGCGATAAGCGGACCGAAAGCCCCGATCGCAGAACGCCCTAATAGTAACCGCTCATCGCCGAATTGAATTCGAATTGCTCTCTTAAATAATTTTAGATTTGTGAGCGACTGATGATGCAAATTCAGGCCTATGATCAAGCAAGCGCGATCCTCCGCATCTCGCAGTTTTCTCAAGCAATGCGCCGTTGTTACTATGATGTGCCGCCGTTTTTTCGATAAGAGATAATCTAACTCATCGCCTGAATTAACAGTCGATGTCAGCGGCTGGCCGGATAGCTCGACTGCTTTGGAGCGAAGAAAAGAATCACTGATATCCGCGGCAATTGACGTGCTGTTTGCAACAATGATGTACGGCAGATTCACTGTCTGTTTTAGGCGACGGCATTCAATAACGTAGTCAATCAGTGTATTGGTCACTCCAGTGCCGATGGGCTGCAATACAAGCCCTATGCGACCGCCATTTAAGTTGGCGTTTTCGGTTGCCTGAACGGCCATCCGCGACAACCAGTGTTGGTAGTCACGGAGCTGAATATTGGCAGTCACGGGCGGCGGATGCGGCGTAGTCCCACGCAGGGTGCGCCGTAGCGCTTCGACTTTGGCCAGGATCTCTGCTGCGCCGGGCTCACTGCTTTGGTCTGCGATCTCCGCAGCCTTGTGCAACTCCATCATGGCAATGGCTTGATGGTTATCGTGTTGCGCCAAGGTCGCGGCGTGGAGGTGCCATTTGGCCCGTAACAGGCCCTTGTGCACGCTTGCCATGCGATGGCAGAAGCTGCGCCACGCCGTCATCGGGCCGACTTCCATCGCATACGCTATAAAGCCATCTCCGATTCTGTTGCCGGCATCGGGAGGGCTGCGCTCCAGCCACTCTTCCAAAGCGGTTCTCGCTGAATCCAACTCAGGCCAATCCGACTCCCCCCCCTCTACGCGCTTGAGAATCCATGCTGTCCATTGCTCCATGGCCGGCGCGGCAAGTTCGGGATATTGCGCGCGAAGACATGCTGCATACAGAGGAACAAGTCGCAGCGTTTCGCGTTGCTGGACGAGATTCAGGGCATGTGCTGCTTCCCAGATGTTCGCGGCGTCCGGCACGTCGTCGCTACGCGTGGAGGTATTGCGCGGTAGCGCAATGATGGCATTGGCCAGATTGTCAGTGGCCCCATCCATGGGGCCGTGGGCCAGCAATGCCAGGCGTTGAAGCGGTTTAACGTTACGTCCCAACTTGAACGGCCAGCGCAGGCATAGATCGTGATAGTACGGTGTACAGCGACGTACCAAATCGTCAAAGCAATTCTCTGCTTCAGGCAAGCTAGCGGACGCTTTGAACGTTTGCCGGTCAAGACCCAGCCAATACGACAGGTTATCTTGCAATAGTGAATTGTTCAATATCTTGGCTGCGATATACAGTGCTTGCGGCAGCCCGAATAGCGCTTTGGCAATAGCGCCGATCAACTCATACTGCGGCATTGCGCTGTCGCTCAGACGGCGCAGCAGCGTCGTGCTCGTTTCGACATTCAGACCGTCCAGTTTCATCACAGTCCAGTTCTCGCGCCGAGTCGAATCACCGACTGCGTACCGTCCGGCAAGCAGCATAGGGAAGTCGTAGGCCTGACGATTCAGTGCAACGCATTCTTCGTAGGCAGCCTCGGTATCGATATCGTCGATAACGACCAGACGCCTGCTTTGACGTAGGCGGTCAAAAAGCCAGTCGGCGGAATTGCCTTCTTGTGGCCGGTCTGGCCAATGAGTCGCCAGCGTGTCCAGTAGTGGAGTGCCTGGTGTGGCATTCACGCGTACGTAGTCCGCGGCCTGGTGTTGTGTTGGCAACCCATGCGACAGGAAGTAATCCAATAAGGATGTCTTGCCGATACCGGCGGGACCGGTGATCATAAGCGGTGTCGCGGACTCGGTTTGGGCGACGGCCCGCCATGCCCGAAGGTGCCCGAGTTCCTGTTCTCGGCCCACAAAGACTTGTGGCTCTTCAGGGGGACGCGTCGATGCCTCGACCGAAACCTCTGGCGCCCGCCAGTTTTCCAGAACCGTACGAGAGACGTCTGCGAATGGCAAGGCCCACTCGCTCAACCGGGCATTCCCGGCCGGGGATTCAAACGTGGCCAAGTGAGCACTCTCTCGTCTAGCGCTCTCCGCGAGCGCATCACCCACCCGTCGCAGTTGTTCCTTGATGCGGTCTTCTTCGCTATACCGGAGCTCTTTGAACAGTGCTTCGGCCACGCCCGCAAAAAAACGGTAATGCCGCTCTTGTCCGCCATCATCGATTGTTTGGCGCTGCAATAGGCCGCCTACCAGCACTTCGGCCAATACCCCCTCGTCAGTGTCGGGCTGCATCGTCCGTTGCACCAAGCGCATGATGGGTAGCGTGACAGGATCGATGCGTGAGAGGAACACTGCCATGTCGTAGGCGGCAGTCGAAACGATGCTGCGATACAGTGCGACTCGTTCGCCTGGAGTTGGCGCGGTATCCGGAGCAGGCTCGGTCATTTCGGTCTTCGGGATGCTGATATAGACCCCAGGCATGGCGCCGCCCTGGCTGCTAATGCCGCGTGCCCATGCACCGATACTCGCGGGATCCAACTCAAGCAAGGGAATAACCAAGCCCTCGTCTTCGCTGTCATCCAGCCACCACGGCGCTTCGTAGCCCATTCGGGTGTTGGGCCCGGCGGGAGCCGAGGAATACAGCATCAGACTCGGGGCGCCAATGTGAGTATGGCGCCACGCGGCACGCGGCAGCATGTGCAACATGCTCACGGATGTCCTCTGTCCCAGGCCGTGGATGAACCGCTGTACGCTACCATTGCGCCACCGTTTACTGGTTCCATCCGTGGCAAAGATCACCAGTCTGCCGTGGTTGTCGCCGGCCAGCGTTTGCATGCCATAGTCGCGGCCGTTGCCTATGTTCGTCAGACGCAAATGGACGTCTCCGCTGAGACGGTAGACGTCCACGTGGCGCAAGCCGCTATCCTGGCGCAGGATCGTGGCAAGTTCGCCCAGCGCTTGGCGGCGAATCTCCGCACTCGTACAGTCTTCGATCACCAGCGCCACGTCGAACTGTCGCTCGCGCCTGGGCCGCATGATTGGTAACCAGACACCGCTGTCGGCTGCGTGTGTGGCGGTCGCTTCTTCATCTAATATTCCGTTTCGCCACGATGGTACACGCCGCGCAAAAGGCGTCAGGGCACGCCGGTAGTGCTCCGTTGCCGCGATACGTGCTACACCCGGCACGAGCAGTGTGTCGCCGCGCAAAGTGCCGGTGACTGTATCGGCATACAGCGACTCCCTATGTACTTGCGGCACCGGGGAAGAGGCCAGGGCAGCGGCAGGCTGCGGTCTGATCGCTGTCGACTCGTCGGTAACGGGGGGGCTGACTTCGGCCGCTTCGGCGCGCATCTCATCCTCGCCCTCTGCCTCCCGTGCTGGGCGTTTGGCCTCGTTTGCGGCGTCGATACGGGCCGCCAGCCAGACGATATCCAGGACTTCGTCTGCACCTGACGTCAGTCCAGCCGTGGCCAGACAATGAATGAGGGCCTCGTGCATCAGCTCTTTCGTCCCAACCCGGTTTGCAGTCGGTTACGGAGGGACGCTCTATCATCGTCGTTCATTGCGTAGGCGCCCATGACCAGTTGCGCTGCATTGAGCAAATGATCCGTCGCTAACAACTCGCCGCGTTGGGCGCGATCGATAAACTCGGTGATCAAGTCGCTCGAACGCTCCGCCATAGACGCGCCCAAGTGCGCCGCGACAATGGCAGTCAAGCGCTCGCGGTTCGCAAACGGGTCGGGCATTCGAAGCTGCAGACACCGGCGAAGAAACGGGGCTGGAAAATCACGCTCACCGTTGCTGGTGAGAATGACCAGAGGAAATTCATAAGACTCGACTCTGCCGTCGGTAATTCGGACTTTGCCGTTGCCGCCAAAGCCTTGCACCTCAATATCTTGTCGGCCTAGGCGACTCAATTCAGGAATATGAAATCGGCCTTCGTCGAGAATATTGAGTAGATCGCTAGGCAGGTCGAAGTCGGCTTTGTCGATCTCATCGATCAAGAGAATCCGCGGTCGGTGCGACGGTAGCATGGCCGTACCGAGCGGACCGAGTTCAATGAAATTCCCGATGGTGACAAGCTGCGTGTTCACTGCGTCTTGCTGCTGGTGTTGCACGCGACCGATCGCGTCATAGCTGTACAGCGCGTCGCGCAGTGTGCTGCGTGAGGTCACCCCCCAGCGCAAGGGCTCACCCAAGCCCAACTCATAGGCAATGGAATCGACCAGCGTAGATTTGCCGCTGCCGGGGCTACCGGTGACCAGCAAGGGGCGGCGAAGGTGGATCGCGGCATTAACCATCTGGATGGCGTCGTCGTCCACTTGATAGGTTCTACCGTTATTGATAGTGGCAGCAGCCAAGGGTGGGCGCTTCTCGTCTGCCGGTACGCTCTCGGGCAAGGCACGACGCGGCCGCCATGGTGGCGGTTCGGGCAGATCCCAGCATTCGCGCTCCTGGCGGTTGCCGAGGTAGACACGCCAGTCGGGCCGGAGCTTGTCGTTGCGAGGCTTCTTCATGATGGGTCGTGAAATCGATGTTGATGACGGGCGGCTTTGGGAAGGTATTCTGGTAAATCCCATACGATGCCCAGCCCCTCTATCGTGGGCATTTCATAGTCGTTCGCTTGCTCGTGCGGCACCCGAAGTGGCGCACGAGCAAGTTCATGGCGATCAAACGAACGCTGTACCTTGGCACGCCTGATTTCACTCTGGCCCGGATCGTCTGGCTGTGGTAGCCATAACAAGCACGGAATTCCCGCCCGCAACGATGCAGCAAGGGAGTGAATCCTGGTATCTTCCGAATCGGAAGATACATGCTCAAGAGCAAGGCAAACAGGACCCGGAGTGCCAATTTGCTGCGCGGTTGCATCATAGAACTTCGGGTTGGCACCGTCTGCGCTGCCAGCGTTCAACCAAACAAGGCGAGCGCTACCGCCGTTTGTGATGTAGTTGGATATAGCGAGCTGCGTCTCTCGGCGACGGCTGACGAATCGAGGGTGCAAATTCGACACCGTGAGCGGCTCAGCCCAATGATAAAGAACCTGATAGCCGGCGATTAGAGGGCGGCGGTCACCAGTTTCCGAGTTTACGATGATGTTCTCAAATCCGGCGATCAACAATTCGGTCGGAACGATGAAGCCGATGCGTAAATCCTGATTGTCATAGATATATCCCAAGGCCGTATCAATGATGTCGGGTAGATGTTCTTGCAGCGTCGGCAGAGGGTTGCCTGGAGCGCAGGCTATGGTCATTCGTTGGGTGTCCGATCGATCATCAGGCGTTTCCAGCCACCACTGAATGGCTGCGCTGTCGCGCTGCTCCATCAGCACAAACAAATCAGCATGCGGTCTCTGTGCGACCCTAAGCTCTGCGTCCAGTTTCCCCTCCAGAAGCATATAGGTGCCATCGGGGGCATTGGCACGGGCCCATTGCGCCAGTTCTGGCTTGTTGCAGATGTCCGCGAGGCGTTTAGCGAACTCGATCAACGGCGGTGCGGCATCATCAAACTCCGGCCGGGTATCGTCCAGGTCTTTGATATATGCCTGAAGGTCGGTGCCAGTGACACTCCGGCCAGAAGAAGGCAGTGAGCGCAGATAAGCGCGCTGGGTCGATTTCGGGTTCAACCTCAGACCCGCAGTAACGCTTAGCAAATCCCGCGCAAGGGAGGACAGCGGCGGATTCGCGCGTCCCCGATGATCGACTGAATAGCCATCCTTGCGCAACACCGGATATTGGTCTTCCAGTTCCGGGTGATGCTCGATCGCCTTAAAGGCCGCTTCAACGTCCGCCAAGGTGCATGAGTTCTGGTTGGCCAGAGCTTGCAGGAAGAGGGCGGAAAATACGCCGCGCTGCTTCTCCTTGTCGTCTTTCGTCTGCTGTCCCTTGGATGCGGCATAGATGTGGTATTGCGTCGTCGCCAGCGCGAACTCGCCGGTGCCGGAGAGCGCGACCACCATGGGCTGGTTGGTCTCGCCCAGCGAGCCGAAGCTGGTTGCACAAACATCAAAAATCAATACCTGCTTCTGCACATGCTCCATCGAGCGGCAGGCGGCGGCGCGCAGCATGTGCTGCACACAAATGCACTTGGGATTGTTGGGCTCCGCGTCGGTCGTCAACAAATACTGGCGCCATTCGCGGTCGTCCAACACACCATGACCGCCCCAGTACACCAGGAGCGCGCATGGCTGTCTTCGCAGTGTCCTGAGCTTCGGAAAGAGTTCTGCGGCGAAATAGCTGCTGATTCTATCGGCAGTGGCAAGCCTCTCAGAAATCTCGTCCCGCAGTCGCGCTTTCCAAGCTTTGATCTCTGGTTCTTGCCAGCTCGACTCAGAGAGAAAGACAGCGATGTTCTTCAGCGGGACACCCTGGCCCAGCAACCAGTCGGCAAATCGCTGCGCGTCCCGCGCCGGGCCGGCAAGCGTCCAGTCAGGCCCATACCCATAGTGATCAATACCGACCACAACGGCGTAAACTTGGTCAGGGGCGACATCAAGCATCATCGAACAAGTTGAATACTTGGCGCCAGAAGGGCTCATGGCTCAGGTACGCACTATGCGCTGCCGGAAACGACAACTTGCTCGTTACGCGGTAGTCCTTCACCAGATCACCGAAGACTCCCTGTCCCAAGTAGCTGAGCAAGTCATTGGGATCGTAAAAGTTGCTCCAGGCAGGAAAGTTCGCCGGTAGCTTCCTGTCATTGGGCAATGTGCGCAAGGCATTGATTTCGTAGAGGAATGACGCTTGCGAACCGAAGGTAATCAAATGCTTGAGATTGTCTCGCCTCCCTCGTTCGATCAACGTTTCCACACAAGCGATGCCGCCCAGGCTGTGCGCCATCAAATAGACTTCATGATGGGAAAGTGCGACGAGTTTGTCCCAGATGAAGTCGCGCAATTCCGCGCCACGCGCCTGGTACACCAAGATGTCGCCAGCCGCCGGTGCCGTGCCATCAGTCAGTTCCGCACGATTGCGGCGCGAATACCATGTGCCTATTGACGCGCCTACTGACTGAAGTGGGTTCAGTAACAGGCCAGCCACGCCACGGGTATCGAAAGCTATTGCTTGGGCGATGATCTTAGTCAACTCCTTGCAACCGTCTTCGTCAGGTACCGGTAATCCATTGAACAAGGCCTGCTTCAACACTGAAGCAAGCACGGCCCGCGCCAGCACCTCGCGGTGGCCATCCTTCCCCGAAACCGGACTTCTTTGGGCATCGACAAAGGGCTCGGACGCGATTATCCATTCAACAATCGTCTTAAGGCTGGCAGCGGCGTCCACTACACCATCTGGCGCAGGAACGGTGTACGGGGCAAGTGCGTCGACCACGCCCTGGTTGCCGGGCAAGGCGGCAAATTTCGCCCGCAACACGTCTGCGGGTGGTGTCTGGTTCGGAGAGCGTACGGCCGCAGACGAGTGCCCCCCGTCACCCCGTAAAACAAAGGCCTGCAACTCGAGCAAAGGATTCAGCAGTAGCAAATCCCAGGATTGCTCCGGCGCGGAGCTCTTCTCGTCGCGACGCCCGGCAGTTTCTTCGTACAGGGGGACAGACGCCCCCCCAAACTTAAGTCGCGCACCAAGCTCGGCGCCCCAAAAACACTCAGCGAAGCGCACGGGTTGACGTGTCGTGCCGGCTTTCGATTTTTCGGCACCGTAAAGCTTTAGTTTCTGCTCGATAAGGTATTTTGATGCCAAATAGCCAGATTCCCGTACGCCTGTGCCATGTACGAACAGAAGGATTTTTGCCATTGGTGGTCCTGGGATATTTTTTGGCGTGATGGTGCCGCTGGCGGCGCCACATCAACTGCCGATTTCTTATTCGAGGTTACCATGTTTCACAGGAATTTTATTGGCATATATCTCTTTTTGGTGTAGGAGCCGAGGGTCTTCAAGGGGGGGGCTTCGTCCGCCTTTAAGGGATGTTTTTGGCGGCGATCATCGACGCTCTTGGGGGGGGGGGCAGCCTCTCGCTGGGCTTTTCATTGGCCTCGCCGTTTAGGTAGTTCGCGGCGACATGGTGCGCGCAGACTTGGGGAGGGCCTTCGTGCGAATTTGTTGTGGTGGGGCAAAGGTGCCCCGTGGCTCGCGACTTCGATTGCGCCCCTCGGTTGCGTGATACGAGGCGTCGCAGGCGAGTTGTTTGGTTGCAAAATTTTGTAACTCCCCTCCAACAGCATTCAGCGGCTGGGTGGTTGGGCGGTTGCAAAATTGTGCAAATGCTCTTTGCGCAATATTGTTCTTCTATCAGATGGTTGCAGAATTTTGTAACTCCTCCCGAACTGTGAACCGTACCGAGTTTTATGGAGGCTCCAACTCTTGAGAGAAATGGTATGGACGCCTCCCTCCCGTATCGTGAGGCGCAGGCCTTCGACATGAGCGAGCGCATAGCGCAAGATCACCTGGATCTTCACGGCGAAGCGGAGGCTAGCGATGAATCTGACACCAGTTGGAATCGACATTGCAAAGACGGTTTTCCAGGTGCATTACGTAGACCATGACACTGGCGAGGTTGCGAACAAGCCAATCAGACGCGCTGCGTTTCTTGAACATTTCGCGAACTGGTCCCCTTGCCTTATCGGAATGGAAGCGTGCGGCGGAGCGCATCACTGGGCACGCAAGCTGGTGCTGATGGGGCATCAGGTCAAGCTGATGCCAGGGGAATTCGTAAAGGCGTTCAACATCCGCAACAAGAACGACGCGGCGGATGGCGCCCTAGTCAGAAACAGTTGCGAGCGCCGCGTAGCAATTCGCACGCGCGTCATGAAGTGCGCGGTGTCGTCCGCCGTGTTTGCGGTAATACGCTTCCATTTTGTGGTGATCCAACGACGCGCCTCCAAGATGGCAAGCCTGCGAACCAATCGGTACGTCGCCGAGCAGGTCAACCAGTAGCTCCCAGTCCCCGCCGTAATCAAAACACAGTATCCGTGGCTCAGGCTCGCCAGAAAATTGATGGAGCCCCCCCCAAGCAACGTATCGTGCAATCTTTCGCGCGTGAACCCTCGATCAGGGAACTGGCAAGATCGCCGCGCGCACGAACTCGCTGCAGCTCCGGAGATCGAAATCGGAGCGCTCACCATAAAATTCTCGACCGTCCGCGGACACGATCGCGATGCGGATCAGGTCGCAATCCAGAAAATCAGTGAACTCGGTGTCCACGTATAAACGCAAGGGTGTCACGCGCCCTCCACAGGTGCCGCCGGTACATAGGCATCGCATCTAGTGTACGGAAATGCAGTACCCGCAGCGACCCAGGGCCCGTCACATGCCGCTCGGATAGGTACAAAATTGCGAAGACCGCCGCCAGCTGTCCGTCATACGACACCATTTGTAAGCGACCGCCCTCGCTCCAATTCCAGTCGACTGCTGTGTCGCCGCGCCTTATTGGACAAGGCTTCGCCGCACGTCAATCGCTGAAAGAGAGGCAGTTACAAATTTGTGCAGACAGACGGCCGAGATTCCGCGCGCCGCGCCGGCATCCTTCTATCTCAACATTATAGAAATAATGTCAAATCAATAGATCGCGATGATTGGATATTTAACGGTTTACGTTATATTATTGAAGAAATCACCGACGAAACCCGCCATGTCCGATCTCGCTGCCGACGAACCCCGCCTGACCGCCGAAATCGAGCGCCTCAAGGCCGACTTCCCGAAAACCCGCGAGCTGTATCGCGAAGCCTGCGCGCTGCTGTTCTTCCGCTTCGGCATCACGCCCACCGCGAACCGCCTGTACCAGCTCGTTCGCAAGGGCAGCATGAGCACGCCGACGGCCGTCCTCGGCGAGTTCTGGGCGGAACTGAGGGAAAAGAGTCGCGTCCGTATCGAACATCCCGACCTGCCGGCCGATCTGCAGGCGGCAGCCGGCGAGCTGGTCGCGGCATTGTGGAATCGATCGAGCACCGAAGCGGCCACCGCGCTCGACGCACTGCGCGCGGAAGTCGAAGCCGAGCGGGCGGCGGCGAACGCGGAAGTCGCCGCGCTGCAGGCCGAACTCGGCCGTACCGAAACAGCGCTGGAACAACGCACAGCCGCGCTGCTGACCGCGCAGGTGCGCATTCAGGAACTGGAGCAGGTGAGGGCGGCGGACGACGCGTCGCGGCGCGCACTGCAATCGGACGTCGAACGCCTGAAGGCCGACAACACGGAAGGCGATCGCGCACTCGTGCAGGCTCGCGCGGATTTCACCACCCAGCTCGACCGGCTGCGCGACGACGCGGGCCGGGCCGAGGAACGCTTGCGCGCATCGGAGAAGCGGGCGCTTCAGGAGATCGATCGCGAGCGGCTCGCCGCCGCGCGGCTGCAAAAGGAACTCGATGCCACGGCATCGCGCGCAGAACAACGCGATGCGCAGCACCGCAAAGACATCGCCACGCTGCAGACGCAACTCGGCGACGCGCTGCATCGATGCGGCGTCCTTCAGGGGCAGCTCGACGGTGCGCAGGCGACCGATGCGGCGCGCGGCAAGGAGCTCGATGCGCTGAGACGAGAGATGACGGTGCTCGCGCGCCGGGCCCCGCTGCGCGGCGCCAAGACGGCGCCGGCCGCGCAGCGAGACGAGCGAAGAACGCGCACGCGAAAGCGTGCCGACGAAGCGGCGCGTTGACGGCGAAACCAGCAGCCGGCGTGCGTCAGCCGAAGACGACGCACGCTGAGGCACACCGACGCACACCGAGGCAGGCAAGCGGCGAAACAGGCGAGATGCGCCGCACCGGAAACGCCTGCCTGCCCATTCAACTCAGCTCAGCACATACTTCGACGGCAGCGGCGGCGCGTCCGCCGGTATCGTCACAAGCGACGTGTTCAGCCAGCCCTGCGGCGTGCCGTTCGACTGCGCGTAGGCACCGACGTACGGCATCATCCGCGTCGTCTGATAGACCTGCGGCGTCCAGCCGGCCGGCGCGAGGAAGATCGACGTCGCACGCTTCTCGCTGTACGCGGACGCGCCATACGTCGAGATATTCCACAGCGTCTGCTGATACGTCGCGTAATCGGCGTTGTGACGCGAACCGCCGGCTTGCCAGCCTTCGAGCTGGATGAACGTGTTGTACGTGCCGGCGCCCGCGAGCAGGTTGTTCACCGTGCGCCCGTACAGGAACGACAGGATCAGCCCACAGTTCGCCGGCGCGAAATCGCTGCCGACGCTCAGGTAATAACGGCCCGTCGTGTTCACGACCGACGCGTAGTGCGAATTGCCGATATCCGTCGATGTCGTCAGCCCGCTCGCCCCCATGAAACTGTCGAACGCCTGCATCGTGACGCCCGCCGGCAGGTCGCTCGTCGCGCTGATCGCGACGAGGTGCGAACCGGCCGCCAGCAGCGTCAGGAACGCGGTCAGCGTGTCCGCGATCCAGTTGCCTTGCGCATCGACGAACGGAAACGCGCGATAACCCGTCAGCGCGAACACGGCCGGATCGGAGCCGGCCTGCCACGCGATCTGCGGCACCCACATTGTCAGCGGGCCGGCGCTCGATGCCGTGGACACGTACTGCTTCAGCGCATCGACGAGCTGCGCATCGGCGCCGGGCAGCTCGCCATACGACGCGCCGTTCTGCCAGCGCTGCACCCATTGCGCAACGAAACCCGCAAGCTGGCCGCCGGTGAAGTCGGCGGGGGGCACGTAGCCGAGCGGGCCGGTGCTCTGGTAGGCCGACTGGATCGCCGCGGCCGTGCGCACGTTACTGCCGAACATGCTGTTCGCGAAATCCTGGCAGTTGTTGGCCGGCGGCGTCGCGAGCTGCGCGAGCGGGACGACCCAGGCGCCGTTCGCGGTCGCGACGCCGCGATACAGGTTGAGATTCGCGACCGAGTCGTGGCCGGGAAACGTGGCGGCGTCCGCGCCCGACACGTAGCCGGCCGACGGCGTAACGCTGACGGTGGTCGGTTGCGATCCGAACGGATGCGTGTACGAGATCGCGAACGATGCATCGCCGCCGCCGAGGTTGAACGATCCCGCGCAATCGCCCCAGCTGTTCGACGCGCTGACGGCAGTCGATTGCCCGGTTGCAACCAGCGCTTGCGACGCCTGCGGCACCGACCCGCTCTGGCTCGCCGCGTTGCCGAACGCGAGCGTCGTCGACGGGATCGCATTGACGACGTTGATCGTGATCGAGCGATCGGCGATGCCGTAGCTGCGCGCGGACGCATCCGCCGCGCCGGCGGCGGCGAACGACGACGCGGACGTCGTGCTGCCGTCGCCGCCACAGGCGGCCAGCGTGCCGACGAGCGGCGACAGGGTCAGCGCGGCGCCGCGCTGGATGAAGCGCCGGCGGTTCGGCGCGGACGGGCGTTCGGGTTTCGAAGCAGTCATGGGCGTTCCTGGTCACGGGTTCGGGAGGAGGCAACGACAGTCCGGCGCATTGCACACGTGTGCAATGCCGGCCGCGGTTTCGCGCTCGCCGGCAGATGCGCCGCGCGTATTTATGCGGGAGATCGATGAAACGCGTGCGACGAAACCGAGTCGCTCGTGTGACGCCGGCACGCGGTTATGCGGGAGCAGGTGACGGAGAAAGCCGGCCGGGCATTGGGCGCCCGGAGAGGATCGGGTAAAGTGCCGCTAAACATGCCGGTTCGAGGTTACTAGACGACCGGTCTAATCGTTGCTACCATACGCCATCATGAATGCATCTTCAGGCGCGGAAGTTCGCCAGCACATCCTGAATATCGCGAAGCCGATCATGCTCCACAAGGGGTTTTCGGGGGTCGGTCTGAACGAGATTCTCGCTGCGGCGGGCATCCCGAAGGGCTCGTTCTACCATTACTTCGGCTCGAAAGAGGCATTCGGCGAAGCGCTGCTCGAATCGTATTTCGAAGGTTATCTCGCGCATCTCGACAACCTGTTCAAGCATCAGGCCGGCACGGGCGCCGAGCGCCTGATGACGTACTGGGGCAACTGGCTGCACACGCAGTGCGCCAACGATCCGGAAGGCAAGTGCCTGGCGGTGAAGCTCGGCGCGGAAGTGTCGGACCTGTCGGAAGCGATGCGCGCGGTGCTGCGGAACGGCACGAGCCAGATCATCGAGCGGCTCGCGGGCGGCATCGAGGCAGGGCTGGCCGACGGCTCGCTGAGCGCGGTCGACGATCCGCCTCATACGGCCGCGATCCTTTACGAGCTGTGGCTCGGCGCGACGCTGCTGGAAAAGATTCACCGCAACCGCAAGCCGCTCGAAAGAGCGATGGCCGAAACGCGGCGCATGCTGAACCTGCCGCCGGCCGCGCATGACGGAGCGCAGTCGTAAGCCGGGCGCGCATGAGCGCGCCTTGTTTTTACCCTGATTCTAGACGACTGGTCTACTCAATCACGCATGACGAACGCCTTGCTCCGCGTTACGCTGTCCCGATCATTTCAACCGCACGTGTGCGACCGCGACGGCCTGACCGCCGACGCTGCCGCTGCCACATGCGCGCATCTTCTGCTGGTCCATCCCTGATAACCGATCGTGCCCACGAAGCACGTTTATTCCTGTTGACGGAGGCTCACATGCCGCAAAGCAAGACCGCAAATCGCCAGATCATCCTGAATTCGCGCCCGGTCGGCGCGCCGACGCCGAATGATTTCCGCTCCGAGTCCGGCGACGTGCCGACGCCCGGCGCCGGCCAGGTGCTGCTGCGCACGGTCTGGTTGTCGCTCGACCCGTACATGCGCGGCCGGATGAGCGACGCGCCGTCCTATGCGCCGCCGGTCGAGCTCGGCGGCGTGATGGTGGGCGGCACGATCAGCCGCGTCGTGTCGTCGAACCTGCCCGCGTTCCGCGAAGGCGACCTCGTCGTCGCGGGCGCCGGCTGGCAGGACTATGCGCTGTCCGACGGCCGCGACCTGATTCCGCTCGGCCGCGACTTCGCGCATCCGTCGTACGCGCTCGGCGTGCTCGGCATGCCGGGCTTCACCGCTTATACGGGGCTGCTGAAGATCGGCGAGCCGAAGGCCGGCGAAACCGTGGTCGTCGCGGGGGCGAGCGGCGCGGTCGGCGCGGTGGTCGGCCAGATCGCGAAGCTGAAGGGCTGCCGCGTGATCGGCGTCGCGGGCGGCGCCGACAAGTGCGCGTACGTCACTGAAACGTTCGGCTTCGACGCCTGCGTCGACCACCGCGATCCGGCCTTTGCGGCCAAGCTGAAAGACGCGTGCCCGAACGGCATCGACGTCTATTTTGAGAACGTCGGCGGGGCCGTGTTCGACGCGGTCTGGCCGCTGCTCAACGAGCACGCGCGCGTGCCCGTGTGCGGGATCATCGCGCATTACAACGACTCGGCATACGACGACACCGCCGTGTCGAGCGGCCGTGACCGCGTACCGGCACTGATGGGCACGATCCTGCGCAAACGCATCCGGATCCAGGGTTTCATCATCCTCGATCACTATGCGACCGGTTATGCGCCGTTCATGAAGGAGATGAGCGAGTGGGTCGCGCAGGGCAAGGTGAAGACGCTGGAAGATGTCGTCCCCGACCTGGCCGATGCACCGGACGCGCTGATCGGCCTGCTCGCCGGCAAGAACTTCGGCAAGGTCGTCGTGCGCGTGGGCCCGGACGAACTGGCCTGATACCACCGCACGGCAACTGCATACGGCTGCACGCCGGCGTCACGCGACGCCGGCTTGTGGCATGCTCGATTCCGTTTCGAAAGGAGTGACAAGATGGCGCTTCACGTGATTGCTTCGCTGTTCGTGAAACCCGAACACGCGCAGGCAGCCGAAGCCGAACTGCGCAGCATGGTCGCCAAGACGCGCACCGAACCGGGCAACCGGCGCTACGACCTGTTCCGCGAGCAGGACGGCTCGCCGAACCTGCACCTGTACGAGATCTACGACGATCAGGCCGCATTCGACGCGCACCTCGCCAGCCCGTATTTCGGCGAATTCCGCGCGAAGTCGGCTGACTGGTTCACGGCGCCGCCGGTCATCAAGGTGCTGTCGGGCCTCGACGTGGCCGAGTAACAACCGCAGGACCACCGCCGCGGCTCGCCCCACCCGGGCCGCGCGGCACCCGTGGCGCACCGCGCGACGGCGATGAACATGACGACCCCGCACGGCGTGCCGTTCGCGCCGTTTCCCCAATACACCGGCCCCGGAGGCTGTATGGTCACCCTTAACATCAACGGCGAAACCCGCACGGTCGACGCCCCCGACGACATGCCCTTGCTCTGGGTGCTGCGCGACGTCGTCGGCCTCACCGGCACGAAGTTCGGCTGCGGGATCGCGCAATGCGGCGCGTGCACCGTGCATCTCGACGGCGTCGCCGCACGCTCGTGCGTGCTGCCGGTCGCGGCCGTCGCGGGCCGCAAGATCACGACGATCGAAGCCGTCGGCGCGACGCCGGCCGGCCACAAGGTCCAGCAGGCGTGGCGCGAGCTCGACGTCGTCCAGTGCGGCTACTGCCAGTCGGGGCAGGTGATGGCGGCCACCGCGCTGATCGCGTCGAACCCGAACCCGAGCGACGCCGACATCGATGCGGCCATGGCCGGCAACATCTGCCGCTGTGGCACGTACAACCGGATTCGCGCGGCGGTCAAACAAGCCGCGAAGGGAGCCTGACATGTCGCAAGGACTGATCGAAGCAGGTCGGGCCGCCGCGGGCGTGTCGCGTCGTTCGTTTCTCAAGTTCGGCGTGTCGCTCGGTGCGGCGGCGGGCGGCGGCTTGCTGCTCGGCTTCAGCCTGCCGGCCGCGGGCGACGACACGCGCCGTTCGGTGATCGGCGGCGACGGCGATGAAACCGCGCGCGCCGGCGTGTTCGCGCCGAACGCGTTCGTGCAGATCGACCGCGCCGGCAAGGTCACGCTGGTGATGCCGAAGGTCGAGATGGGGCAGGGTGTTTATACGGCACTGCCGATGCTGATCGCCGAGGAACTCGAAGTGCCGCTGTCGAGCGTGACGCTCGATCACGCGCCGCCGAACGAAAAGCTGTTTCTCGATCCGCTGCTGGGCGGCCAGCTCACCGGCGGCTCGACATCGGTGCGCTACGCGTGGGAGCCGCTGCGCCGCGCGGGCGCGACCGCGCGCACGCTGCTGGTTGCGGCAGCCGCGAAACAATGGAATGTCGATCCGGCAACCTGCCGCGCCGCGAACGGCGAAGTGCAGCATCCGCCGAGCGGCCGGCGCGCGTCGTACGGCCAGCTCGCCGATGCGGCCGCGAAGCTGCCGGTGCCGAAGGACGTCGCGCTGAAGAAGCCGGAAGATTTCAAGCTGATCGGCACGCCCGCGAAGCGGCTCGATTCGCCGGAGAAGGTCGACGGCACCGCGCAGTTCGGCCTCGACGTGCGCGTGCCCGGCATGCTGTACGCGGTGATCGTGAACAGCCCGGTGTTCGGCGGCACGGTCGCGAGCGTCGACGACACCGCCGCGAAGAAGATCCCCGGTGTGCGCCAGGTCGTGCGCGTCGACAACGCGGTCGCGGTGGTCGGCGATCACACGTGGGCCGCAAAGCGCGGCGCGTCGGCGCTCGTCGTCAAGTGGAATGAAGGCGCGAACGCGAAGGTATCGATGAAGGACATCGTCGCCGATCTCGCACAGGCCGCGGCGAACGGCAAGGGCGCGGTCGCACGCAAGGACGGTGACGTCGGCAAGGCGTTCGCGGGTGCGAAGACGCGCATCGACGCCGTCTACGAACAGCCGTTCCTTGCACACGCAACGATGGAACCCGTGAACTGCACGGTGCACGTGCGCAGCGACGGCTGCGAAATCTGGGTCGGCACGCAGGTGCCGACGCGGGCGGTCGATACCGTGCAGCGGCTCACGAGCTTTCCGCCGGACAAGATCGTCGTGCACAACCACCTGCTGGGCGGCGGCTTCGGACGGCGGCTCGAAACGGACATGATCGGCCAGGCCGTGAAGGTCGGCAAACAGGTCAACGCGCCCGTGAAGGTCATCTGGACGCGCGAGGAAGACATCCAGCACGACATGTACCGGCCTTACTACTACGACAAGATCTCGGCCGGCCTCGACGCGAATGGCAAGCCGGTCGCATGGCAGCACCGGATCGTCGGCTCGTCGATCCTCGCGCGCTTCGCGCCGCCCGCGTTCAAGGATGGCGTCGATCCCGACGCGGTCGAGGTCGCCACCGACCTGCCGTACGACCTGCCGAACCAGTTGATCGACTACGTGCGGCAGGAGCCGCGCCACGTACCGACCGCGTTCTGGCGCGGCGTCGGGCCGACGCGCAGCACCTTCGTCGTCGAGAGCTTCATCGACGAGCTGGCCGCGCAGACCAAGACCGACCCTGTGCAGTACCGCCGTGCATTGCTCGGCAAGACGCCGCGCGCGCTCAACGTGCTCGACGTCGCGACCAAGGCGGCCGGCTGGGGCCCGTCGCTGCCGAAGGGGCAAGGGCGCGGCGTGTCGGTGATGCACGCGTTCGGCAGCTTCTTCTCGATCGTCATCGACGTCGCGGTGGACGACGGCGAGGTGCAGGTCAAACGCGTCGTGTGCGCGGTCGACTGCGGGATGGTCGTCAATCCGAACACGATCGAGGCGCAGGTGCAGGGCGGCATCATCTTCGGGATCACGGGCGCGCTGTATGGCGAGATCACGATCGAGGACGGCCGCGTCGTGCAGAACAACTTCACCGATTACCGGATGCTGCGGATCAACGAGACGCCGCCGATCGAGGTCCATCTCGTGAAGAGCGGCGAAGCGCCGGGCGGGATCGGCGAACCGGGCACGGCCGCGACCGCGGCGGCGCTGTCGAACGCGATCTTCGCGGCAACCGGCACGCGGCTGCGCAAGCTGCCGGTCGGCAACCAGTTGAAGACGGCTTGAGGGGAGGCACGATCATGCGAAACCTCACCCTGAACACGCTCGGCGCCTCGCTGCTCGCGCTGTCCGCACTGCTGGCCGGCACGGCCGCGCACGCCACGCCGACGGCGCCGGCCGACAGCGCGCTCGTCGCGCGCGGCGCGTATCTCGCGAAAGCGGGCGACTGCGTCGCGTGCCACACCGCGCCGCGCGGCACGCCGTTCGCCGGCGGCCTGAAGATGGTCACGCCGATGGGCGCGATCTACACGACCAACATCACGCCCGATCCGGACACGGGCATCGGCGGCTACACCGAGGCCGAGTTCGCGGGCGCGCTGCGCGCGGGCGTCGCGAAAGACGGCCATCACCTGTATCCGGCGATGCCGTATCCGTCGTACGCGAAGCTGAAGGACGACGACGTGAAGGCGCTGTACGCGTACTTCATGCACGGCATCGAACCGGTGAAGCAGGCGAACCGGCCGTCCGACATCCCATGGCCGCTCAACATGCGCTGGCCGCTCGCGCTGTGGAACGCGGTGTTCCTCGACACGACGCCGTATGCCGACAAGCCGGCCAAGGACGCGATGTGGAACCGCGGCGCGTATCTCGTGCAGGGGCTCGGGCACTGCGGGTCGTGCCACACGCCGCGCGGCGTCGGCTTCCAGGAGAAGGCGCTCGACGAAGGCGGCGCGGCGTTCCTGTCGGGTGCGCCGATCGACAACTGGTTCGCGTCGAACCTGACCGGCGAGCCCAACACGGGGCTCGGCCGCTGGAACGACGCCGACGTCGCGCAGTTCCTGAAGACCGGCGCGAACCGGCACGCCACGGCGTTCGGCTCGATGGTGAGCGTGATCAACCACAGCACGCAGGCACTGAACGACGACGATCTGGCGGCGATTTCCCGCTACCTGAAGTCGCTGCCGGCCGCGGGCGGCACGGGCGCGCCGCCGTACAGCTATGATCCGAAGGCGACGCAGGTGGTGCTGGGCCGGCCGGCGGCCGATCCGGGCGCGAAGGTGTATAACGCTTACTGCCTGCATTGCCATGGCGCGGACGGGCGCGGTTACGCGCCGCTGCTCGCGCCGCTCGCCGGCAATCCGAACGTGCTCGAGGCCGATGCATCGTCGCTGATCAACGTGACGCTGAACGGCAGCGACACGCTCGTGATCGATGGCGTGCCGTCCGCGTATCCGATGCCGGCGTTCTCGAACCAGTTGAACGACCGGCAGATCGCCGACGTGCTGACGTTCATGCGCGCCGGCTGGAACAACGGCGCGCCGCCCGTGCAGGCGGCGGACGTCGCGAAACTCCGCAAGGCGACGGCGGCCGCGCGCTGAGCGCGGCCTCATGCGGAACGGCGGCGGGCCGGTGTGCCTGCCGTCGGCACCGCCGGGTGCCTGTCTGCCCCGGCGGCTTTGCTCTTTCTGTCAACCGGCGCGCAGCCATGAGCGGCAGCGCGCGTTTTATCGACGCAATGTAGGGGTGTCTGGATGGCTAACGTGACTTATACGGATACGCAACTGCTGATCGACGGCGAGTGGGTCGACGCCGCGAGCGGCAAGACGATCGACGTCGTGAACCCGGCGACCGGCAAGGTCATCGGCAAGGTGGCCCACGCGGGCATCGCCGATCTCGACCGTGCGCTCGCCGCCGCGCAACGCGGCTTCGAAGCGTGGCGCAAGGTGCCCGCGCACGAGCGCGCGGCGACGATGCGCAAGGCGGCCGCGCTGGTGCGCGAACGCGCCGACGCGATCGCGCAGCTGATGACGCAGGAACAGGGCAAGCCGCTCACCGAAGCGCGCGTCGAAATGCTGTCGGCGGCCGACATCATCGAATGGTTTGCGGACGAAGGCCGCCGCGTGTACGGCCGGATCGTGCCGCCGCGCAACCTCGGCGCGCAGCAGACCGTCGTGAAGGAGCCGGTCGGCCCGGTCGCGGCGTTCACGCCGTGGAATTTTCCGGTCAACCAGGTCGTGCGCAAGCTGAGCGCCGCGCTCGCGACCGGCTGTTCGTTCCTCGTGAAGGCGCCGGAAGAAACCCCGGCATCGCCGGCCGCGCTGCTGCGCGCGTTCGTCGACGCGGGCGTGCCGGCCGGCGTGATCGGCCTCGTGTACGGCGATCCGGCTGAAATCTCGTCGTACCTGATCCCGCACCCGGTGATCCGCAAGGTCACGTTCACCGGTTCGACGCCGGTCGGCAAGCAGCTCGCCGCACTCGCGGGCCAGCACATGAAGCGTGCGACGATGGAACTGGGCGGGCACGCGCCGGTGATCGTCGCCGAGGACGCCGATGTCGCGCTCGCGGTGAAAGCCGCAGGCGGCGCGAAGTTCCGCAACGCGGGGCAGGTCTGCATTTCGCCGACGCGCTTCCTCGTGCACAACAGCATCCGCGACGAATTCACGCGCGCGCTGGTCAAGCACGCGGAAGGGCTGAAGGTCGGCAACGGCCTGGAGGAAGGCACGTCGCTCGGCGCGCTCGCGAACCCGCGTCGCCTCACCGCGATGGCATCGGTCGTCGACAACGCGCGCAAGGTCGGTGCGAGCATCGAAACCGGCGGCGAGCGGATCGGCTCGGAAGGCAACTTCTTCGCGCCGACCGTGATCGCGAACGTGCCGCTCGAGGCGGACGTGTTCAACAACGAACCGTTCGGCCCGGTCGCGGCGATTCGCGGCTTCGACAAGCTCGAGGATGCGATCGCGGAAGCGAATCGTCTGCCGTTCGGCCTGGCCGGTTATGCGTTCACGCGTTCGTTCGCGAACGTGCACCTGCTCACGCAGCGCCTCGAGGTGGGGATGCTGTGGATCAACCAGCCGGCAACGCCGTGGCCGGAAATGCCGTTCGGCGGCGTGAAGGATTCGGGCTACGGGTCGGAAGGCGGACCGGAAGCGCTCGAGCCGTACCTCGTCACGAAGTCGGTGACGGTGATGGCCGTCTGACGGTTGGTGGACCATGTGCGCGTCGTCCGCCTTGGTGCGGCGCGCGCGAGCGGCGCAGGTCGGGTCTCGTGCCCGGCCTGCGCCGTTTTTTCTGGCGTTTCACTTCTTCATGCCGTGGCGATTCATGGCATCCGCGTCGGCGAGGACTACCCCGCGTTCACTCCGGCGTCGCGACCAGCGCCGCGGTCTGGCCCAGCCAGTCGGCCGGATCGCCGCGATGGTAGATCTGCTCCGACGGTTCGATATTGTCGATGAAGCGCTGGTAGATCACCGCGCGCCGGGCCGTGGCGATCGGCGCGAGGAGGGTGGCGGCGCGCGTCGGGTCGCAGCCGGGCAGCTTCGCCAGCCATTCGCGATGCCAGTGATCCTTGATCGTCGCCGCGTAGTCCCGCGGAACGGCGTCGAGAAACGCGGACTGGTCGAGCAACGGGTGGCCGATGCCGCTGTCGCCCCAATCCAGCAGCGTGAGCGCCGAGCGCGTGCCGCGAAAATTGCCGGGATGGCAATCGCCGTGCACGAGCGTATGCGGCAATCCGCACGCATCGATTTCGGCGAACCGGGCCGCCAGACCGCTCGTGAAATGCCGCAACGACGCACGTTCGTCGCGCGACAGTGTAGCGCCGGTTCGCTCGACGACGTCCGCGATATCGGCAGCCAGGTTGGCGCCGCTCCAGTCGGGCAAGCGCATCGTGCGCAACGCGTCGATGCGGTCGATCCACTCAGCCTGCATGTCGACCAGCAGCGTCACCATGCCGAGCAGTTGCGGCAGCGCCGCGTCGAACTGGTCATCGCCCGGGATCTCCGCGAGCAGAATGCGCCCGCATTCGTCATGGCCCAGCAGGGTCGGCACCCGCCGGCCGGCCAGCGCCGTGATGACCCGGCCCTCATGACCGAGGAACGGCGGCACCACTTTCAGCCAGGCCGATTGGCCGCCAATCGGGATACGCCAGACGCTGGACAGATTCCAGGTTCGCACCTGGACGGGTTTGGCCGTCGCCGACAAGCCGCGATCGGCCAGCACGCGCGCCGCCCAGCCGAGATCCGCCGCGGGACCGCCCGGCCGCGCGTAGCGCTGGCGCAGTGAATGGGGTTCGATGTTCCCGGTCCAGCATTCGGCCGGAACGGGTTCCGCGATCTCGGCCAGATAGGTGACTTCGCCGCCCGGTGCCCGGTCGCGAGCGGTTTCCAGCAGGCGCAGGATCGTCACGTCGACACGATGGCGCTCGCGCGCGGCACGCACGACCGACTCCACTTCCTGCCACCACGGAATCGCGACAGGCATCGGCGGCAGGCAACCGACCACCGCGCCATCCGGCGTCACCAGCACCAGCCGCGCGACACGCGGCGGCGGTGCGGATGGATCGAGGGTCTCCGACAATGTGCTCATTTCGCTCCTGACCGGCGTCGATTGCCTGTGCAGGGCGAGCGTATCCCAATTTAGTCATTGCCGGCTGTGCGGTCGGGCGACTCAGTGCCGACTGCTGCCGCGATAGCTTTCCACCTCCGCGTCGTACGCGGCAAGGAACGCCTTGCCGAACACCGACGCGAAATCGTCCTCGATCGCGAACACCGTATCGCGATGGGTCGCCGCGTAGCGATCCCACATCCGCGCCTTGTATAGCGCAGGGACGCGTTTCTCGTACCAGCGCATCGCATCGTCACGCTCACGCAGCCGTTGCGGCGAAAAGCGCGTCAGCAGGTCCATCAGCGCAGCGCGCATGCCGGCGACCATGCCGATCTGGTGTGCGTGCAGATCCTGGAACGCATCGCTGACCGCACTCTGCGGCGACATGAAACCCGGCAGCGGCAGCCCGAACATCTGACGCAGCACGGCGCCGCCGTCGGGCAGCAGCTTCAGCGGGTTGTTCTCGCGATCGAGCAGCATCGTCATGTGCGCCTTCACCTCGCGCTTCAGGATGCTGCGCGACGACAGCAGCTCGACCGTGCCGTTCGCGAACAGCGCCAGCAACTGGCCCGCGATATAGAGCTGTTCGGCCGACCACTGATGCGATTCGGCGGCCGTATCGAGCCCGGCGCCTTCGAAGAACGCATTCAGCAACTCGTCGGGCGTCGGCGGTGCCGGTGCGCGCGCCGCATGCGGCGCCGGTTCGTCGGCCGGCCGCGTATCGGCATGTGCGGCCGCCGGCTGCACGCGCACGTGCTGCGTCCACTCCGGCGCGTGATCGGCCTGCGTCGCGGACGGCGTGTCGCGCTCCGCATCGCCACGAGCAGCCGACGACGCGGTACCCGACGTGCCGCCGATATCGCCCGACGACTGCGCGAACAGGTCGAGCGGATCGGTCGACAACTGATTCAGGTCGCGCTGCGACGGCGCGGGCGATTCGGCCGGCGCGGGGTGATGCGCAGGCTGCGTGGCATCCGCGCGTGCGGGACCGCCCGGCCGTGTACCGGCATCCGCCGCCTTGCCGCGCGGCGCGAGACGATCCTGGAGCAGCCCCCATAGTCGGTTGCCGGCGCCTTTCGCATCGTCGCGCGAAGGCGAAGGCGAGGGCGGGCGCGACGATTGCGGGGCGGCGGCTTCCGGCGCGCCTCGCCTGTCGACGTGCACTCCGGTATCGGGCGCCATGTCGATGACCGGCGCGTCGTCGCCGTCGTCGCGCTCCGCTCGCAGCACGTAAGGCCCGATGCGGATGATGTCGCCGGAATTGAGCGGGCGCTCCTGCGCGTAACCGACCGGCTCGCGGTTCACCTCGATCGTCGAGACGCTGCTCAGGTTCTTCAGCAGGCACGCGTCGTCGCCGACCTGCAGCAGTGCCTGCAGCCGCGAAATCTGCCGGGTGTCGTCGCGCAGCACCAGATGGTTGTCGCTGGCGCGGCCGATAGTGCCGCCCGGTGGATGAAACACGACGGCGTCGTAGGAGTCGTTTTCGACCGGCTCGCCGGCATGTTCGATCACGATCAGTTGCATGTCATACGTCGCTCGGTGGATGAAGCGCTCGGGTGTCGACCGGTTCGTTCAGGATGACGACGCATGTCTGCGGCGCGCGTATTCGAACGCGGGCCCCCAGATCGGATGGCCCTTCTCGGCAGCGGACAAGTCGAAGCGCGGGTTGAGGTCGAGAATCCTCGAGAACTCGGCGCGGCACTGCGCGACGCGGTTCGTTACGCAATAGCTGAATGCGAGGAGCTTGTGCGCGGCGACCTGCGTGTTGATGTCCGCGCCGTCGATCTCCTTCGCATGGCTCAGCAACGCGATCGTGCGCCCGTAGTCGCCGCTGTCGTACGCGGCGCGCGCGCTGTCGACCGTCGTGCGCGCGGCCGACTGCGGCGGGGACGTGCTGCACCCGCCGGCCCCCAGCCACAACGCGCCGAGCAAAACAACGAACAATGAACGGCCTGTCATTATTGAAATTAAGAATTCGCGTAATTGGAAGGTGGCACACAAGCGCTGTTGGATTCTAGTGCCAATCATCGGCATCGCTGTTGCTGTTACGTTTTGTTTCATTTAAGCGATCCGATTCCAATTAAATAGAAAATCACTACGAATTTCAGTCCTTGTGAATCCAAAAAAACGAACCTATAGTTCGCTGTGTTTTTCGGATTCGTCAGTTGTTTTGTCGGCGCTCGTCAATGCACGAAAAAACGGATCGTCCGTTCGCGCGACACGAATAGCTTGGCACACCATCAACGTCGCGGGCGTCCCTTGCCCGGCGGCCGGCCGGCTTGCGCCCCGAGCCCATCCGACAGGTGTCCACGCAATAGAACCGGGCCGCCATGGCGAACCGGTCGGATTAACTTTTTACGTTAAATGAACAAACCCAATCAAATGACCTGTCATCTCGCCAAATTTACTTTTACAAACCACGGATGATTTGACCCGGCTTTTACAAAAAACGATTTGCCGGCACAAATTGCGATGGAAGGATATTCGAGTTACACAATTACCGGTCAATTAATTGTCCCTTTTTTGATCAGACCATCCGGTTCCGTAGTCCAGGATCGGCGAATGGCTATTGGGTCGCGAGGGTGGAATATGCAATGGCGGTCGAGCAGTCTCATCGTATGGGGATGCGTGTTGCTGCTTCCGGGGTGCGGCGCGACGGAGCACGCCGCGGCGGTGCCGTATGCGATCACGGTCGACGTGGCACCCGACGTCAACCCTGACATGAACCGCAAACCGTCGCCGATCGTGCTGAAGGTATTCCAGCTCCGCGCGGCATCGGCGTTCGACAGCGCGGATTTCTTCTCGCTGCAGGACAAGCCCGAGAACGTGCTCGGCGCGGACCTGCTCGGCACCGACCGCGTGATCCTGCGGCCGGGCGACTCGCGCACGCTGCACTATCGCGGCAACGTCGAGGCCGGCGCGATCGGTGTCGTCGCCGAATACCGCGTGCTCGAAAAGAACCGCTGGCGGCTGACGGTGCCGCTGCCGCGCGCGAAGCAGCTCAATCTCTACAAGTT
Organism: Burkholderia cepacia; assembly: GCF_001039005.1. Lineage (GTDB taxonomy): Bacteria > Pseudomonadota > Gammaproteobacteria > Burkholderiales > Burkholderiaceae > Burkholderia > Burkholderia theae. Next base: position 41,996 of record NZ_LDWR01000012.1, on the reverse strand, counting down.
CTGGCAGACGTCGCCGGGCGAGCTGAAGCTGTCGATCGCGGTCAGGAACGGCGGCATCGCGCTGAACGACGCGCGGGAGCGCCCATGACCGAACCGACGATGTCCGCGACGCCGGTCGCCGCACTCCGCCAGCGCGTGGTGTGGACCGAAGGGATGTTCCTGCGGCCGCAGCATTTCCAGCAGCTCGAACGGCACTGGGAACGCTACGTCGCGCTGCGCTGCCTGCCGCTGCAAGGCTTCTACTGGGGCTTCGACGCGCTGGAAATCGATCGCGAGCAGCTCGCGCTCGGCAAGGTCGCGCTGCGCGCCGCATCGGGCGTGATGCGCGACGGCACGCCGTTCGACCTGGCGCATCCGGACGATCTCCCCGAGCCGCTCGACGTGCCCGCCGACGCGAAGGACCAGCTCGTCGTGCTCGCGCTGCCGCTGTGGCGCGGCGGCGGCGAGGAAGTGTCGTTCGGTGCGGGCGCCGCTAACAGCGGAAACGGTGGAAACGGCACAAACGGCAACGCGGACGTCGCCCGCTACGTCGTGCGCGAATACGAAGTGGCCGACGCGAACGCCGTCGCGCTCGGCCCCGCGCTGCTGCAAACGGGACGCCTGAACGTGCGGCTGATGCTCGAAGCCGAGCTGACCGGCGACTGGCACGCGCTCGGCGTCGCGCGGATCGTCGAGCGGCGCACCGACGCGCGGCTGCTCGTCGACGACGGCTACATCCCGCCGCGGCTCGTCGCGCAGCGCGATGCCGTGTTGCTGGCGTATGCGCGCGAACTGCACGGGCTGCTCACGCAACGCAGCGAGGCGCTCGCGGAACGGCTGTCGGAACCCGGGCGCGGCGGCGTGTCGGAAGTCGCGGATTTCCTGCTGCTGCAGCTCGTGAACCGCTATCTCGCGCTGACCTGGCATGCGCAGCAGCACGTTTCGACGCATCCGGAAGCGCTGTTCTGCGACTGGCTGAAGCTCGCGTGCGACCTGAGCACGTTCACGGCGGCCGGCCGGCGCCCGCAGTCGCTCGCGGTCTACGTGCACGACGACCTGCGCACGAGCTTCGCGGAACTGATGACGGAACTGCGCCGATCGCTGTCGACGGTGCTCGAACAGAACGCGATCCAGATCGAACTGCGCGATGCGGGCAACGGCATCCGCGTCGCGACGCTCGCCGACCCGGCGCTGCGCGACACGGCCGGCTTCGTGCTCGCGGTGCGCGCGGACGTGCCGGCCGACAGCCTGCGCACCCGCTTTCCCGCGCAGGCGAAGCTCGGGCCCGTCGAGCGGATCCGTGATCTCGTACAGCTGCAGCTGCCGGGCATCACGATGCGCCAGTTGCCGGTCGCGCCGCGGCAGATCCCGTATCACGCGGGTCATACGTACTTCGAGATCGACAAGGGCAGCGACCTGTGGAAGCAACTGGCGCGCTCGGGCGGTCTCGCTTTTCATTTCGCCGGCGAATTCCCGGGGCTCTCGATGGAGTTCTGGGCGATACGCGGGTGAGGGCGGGCATCGCGATGAATTCTTCCCCCGATTCGATCTCCGCCGGCGCCGGCGGATTCGTGCCGCCGAATCCGGGCGGCATGCATCCGGCCGCCACGGCGGGCGCGGCGGGTCCGGCCGGGCCGACGGCCACGCAGCCGCGGCCCGGCCGCTGGGCCGCGAGCGGCACGAACCCGCTCGTCGCGGCCGCGAACCCGCTGCTCAATCTGGTGCCGCAGATCCGCTCGACCGTCCATCATCCGAATCCGGCGTGGCTGCGCGAGCATCTCGTCGTCGAGATCCGCCAGTTTGAGGCACGCGCGCAGGAAGCCGGCGTGCCGTCCGAGGCGATCATCGGCGCGCGCTATTGCCTGTGCACGGCGCTCGACGAGGCGGCCGCGCTGACGCCATGGGGCGGTAGCGTGTGGTCGTCGCACAGCCTGCTCGTGTCGTTCCACAACGAGACCTGGGGCGGCGAGAAGTTCTTTCATCTGCTCGAACGCCTGTCGCAGCAGCCGCGCCAGCATCTCGACCTGCTCGAGCTGCTGTACTTCTGTCTCGCGCTCGGTTTCGAGGGTCGTTATCGCGTGCTGGACAACGGCCACGCGCAACTCGATGCGCTGCGCCACCAGCTCGCGCTGACGATCCGCTCGGTGCGCGGCGAATTCGAACCCGCGCTGTCGCCGCACTGGCGCGACGTCGTCACGCGCGACGTCGCGCGCCGTTTCGTCGTGCCGCTGTGGGTGTGCGTGGCGCTCGCGCTGCTGATCGGCTTCGGCGTGTTCGTCGGGCTGCGCATCGCACTCGCCGGGCATTCGGATCGACTGTTCGCATCGATCGACGCGCTGCATGTGCCGAAGCTGCAGCCGGCGCAAGCACCGCCGCGTCCAGCACCGACGCCGCGCATCGCCAGGTTCCTGGAACCCGAGATCGCGGCCGGCCTCGTGTCGGTGCGCGACGACGCCGATCGCAGCGTGATCGTGCTGCGCGGCGACGGGCTGTTCAAGTCCGGCTCGACATCGGTGATCGACCGTTACGCGCCGGTGCTCGCGCGGGTCGCCGATGCGCTGAACAAGGTGCCCGGCAACGTGCGCGTGACCGGCTATACCGATGACACGCCCGTACATACGGCGCGTTTCGCGTCGAACTGGGATCTGTCGCGCGAACGCGCGGAAGCCGTGCGCAGCATGATCGCCGCACGGCTCGACCATCCGGAGCGGCTCGCCGCGGAAGGGCGCGGCACGCTCGATCCGGTCGCGCCAAACGATACGCCCGCGAACCGCGCGCTGAACCGGCGCGTCGAGATCACGCTACTGCCGGCGCCCGGCAGCGCCGCCGTCGGCGCGACGCAGGGGGCCAACTGACATGAACCAGGCTGTCGCGCGTTTCGTCCGGCCGTTGCCGTCGCGGGAGATCTGGACCTTCGCCGGTCTCGTCGTGCTCGCATGCTTCGTGTGGCTCGCGGGCCCGCTGTTCGCGTTCGCCGAAGTCCGTCCGCTCGAAAGCGGCTGGGCGCGCGGGCTGACGATCGCGGTGCTGTTCGCCGCGTGGGGCGCGCGCGTCGCATGGCGCAGCTGGCGTGCCGGCCGCCTCAACGCGCAACTGCTGAACCAGCTTCGCGAGGCCGTGCCGGGGCCGGCCACCGCCGACGATCCGGCGAAGGCGCAGCTCGACGAACTGCGCAGCCGCTTCGACGAAGCCGCGACGCTGCTGAAGAAAGTCCGCTTCGGGCAGGCCGACACGGTGCGCAAGGGCCTGCCGCGCTGGTTCGACCGGATGTCGCGCCAGTATCTGTATCAGTTGCCGTGGTACGTGTTCATCGGCGCGCCGGGCTCGGGCAAGACGACCGCGCTCGTGAATTCCGGGCTCAGCTTTCCGCTCGCCGAACAGTTCGGCCGCGCGGCGATTCGCGGCGTGGGCGGCACGCGGCATTGCGACTGGTGGTTCACGAACGACGCGGTGCTGATCGATACCGCCGGCCGTTATACGACGCACGAGGGCAACCGTGCGCTCGACGAGGCCGAGTGGAAAGGCTTCGTCGATTTGCTGAAGAAATACCGCACGCGCCAGCCGCTGAACGGCGCGATGCTGACGATCAGCGTCGCCGACCTGCTCGGCGCATCGGAAACCGAACGCACGCAGCACGCGATGGTGCTGCGCAAGCGGCTGCTCGAGCTGCGCGCGCAGCTCGGCATCCGCTTTCCTGTGTACCTGCTCGTGACGAAGGCCGACCTGCTCGCGGGCTTCGCCGAATATTTCGGCAACTACGGCCGTGCGGAATGCGCGCAGGTGTGGGGCTTCACGTTCCCGCTCGCGCAGAGCGAGGCGCCCGGCTTCGACCTGCGCGCGGCCTTCGACCGCGAATACCGGCTGTTGCACCAGCGGCTGAACGACGGGCTGCCCGAACTGCTGGCCGCGCAGACCGATGCGCGCCAGCGCGAGATGACGTACCTGCTGCCGCAGCAGATCGCCGACCTGCAGGACATGCTCGGCCAGTTCGTCGCCGAAGTGTTTTCCGTCTCGAGCTTCGAGCCGATGCCGATGCTGCGCGGCGTCTACCTGACGAGCGGCACGCAGGAAGGCACCGCGTTCGATCGCGTGATGAGCGGCATCAAGCGCTTCCTGAAGATCGAAGGCGTGCCGCCGGTTGCGCAGGTCGGCTCGACCGGGCGCAGCTTCTTCCTGAAGTCGCTGCTGCAGGAACACATCTTCCGCGAGGCCGCGCTGGCCGGCAGCGACCTGCGCTGGCATCAGAAGCGGCGTGTGCTGCAGATCGGCGGCTACGCGCTGCTCGCGCTGGTGTGCGTGGCCGTGCTGGTCGCGTGGCTGCGCAGCTATTCGAACAACCGCGCGTATCTCGACCAGATCGCCGCGCGCGTGCCGGCCGTCGATGCGCAGATCGCCGGCGCGAAGTTCTCCGACGCGGCCGACATCGCCCGGCTGCTGCCCGTGCTCGACGCGCTCGGCCGCCTCGCGAATGCGGGCGGCGTCGACCTGTCCCATCCGCCTCTGGCGTATCGGTGGGGGCTGTTCCAGGGCGAGAAGATCGACGAGGCCGTCGACGCCGTGTACCGGCGCGCGCTCGACGACGTGCTGCTGCCGATCGCCGCGAGCCGGATGGAAGCCGCGCTGCGCGACGCGCGGCCCGACGAGACCGAATACGCGTATGCGGCGCTGAAGGCGTACCTGATGCTGTACGACAGCGCGCACTACGATCCGGCATTCGTGCAGGCCGTCGTCGATCTGGAAATGGAGCGCGCGCTGCCGCCCGATTTCTCGCCGGCCGAACGTTCCGCGCTGCGCGCGCATCTCGCCGCGCTGTTCGGCAGCCGCGTCGCGGTATCGCCGTATCCGATGAACGAGCGGCTCGTGGCCGACGTGCGCGACCGGCTGCGGCAGGTGCCGTTCTCGCAGCGGCTGTACCGGCAGCTCACGCGCACGCTGCGGCCGGCGACGTCCGCGTTCGACTTCAGCGTCGCGCGCGCGGTCGGCCCCGACGCGTCGCTGGTGTTCCGCCGCCAAAGCGGCAAGCCGCTGTCGGAAGGCGTGCCGGGCCTCTATACGCGCAACGGCTATCGCAACGTGTTCGCGCCGCGCCTGGCCGGCGAGGTCGATGCGTACGGGCGCGAGGAAGTGTGGGTGCTGAACCTCGGATTGTCGGAGATCCCGGGACCGAATGACGCGGCCGCCTGGGCGCGCGACATCCGCCAGCTTTACCTGAACGACTACCTGAAGATCTGGGACGACTATCTCGCGGACATCAAGCTGCAGCGCACCGCGACGCTCGCGCAGAGCATCCAGGTCGCGCGCGCGCTGTCGTCGGCCGATTCGCCGCTCACGCGGCTGATGATCGCGCTCGCGCGCGACACGGCGCTCGGCGATGCGCCGGGCGGGGCGCGCAATCTCGCGTCGCGTGCGCAGGACAAGGTCGACGAGGCACGCAGCTCGCTGTCGCAGATCTTCGCGGGCCAGGCCAGCGACGCGAATCCGTCCGCTGCGGCGCCCGCGAGCGCCGAGCAGGTGGTCGACAGCCACTTCGCCGGGCTGCGCGCGTTCGCGCCCGGCAGCGGCGACCAGGCACAGGCGTTCGACGCGGTGCTGAAGTCGATCGACGCGCTGTACACGTACCTGACGGCCACCGACGACGCGCTCCGCAGCGGCGCGCAACCGCCGCCGTCCGACGCGCCCGCGCGGCTGCGTGCCCAGGCCGGCCGCCTGCCGACGCCATTCCGCGAAGTGCTCGACGACCTGTCGAACGTCGCGAACGGCAGCGTCGCGACCGTCGAGCAGCACAGCGTCATGCAGCGCGCCGGCGCGAACGTCGGCGACTTCTGCCGGCAGGCGATCGCGGGCCGTTATCCGTTCGCGCGCGGATCGTCGCGCGACGTCGCGCCGGCGGACTTCGCGCAGATGTTCGCGCCGGGCGGGCTGATGGACGATTTCTTCCAGAAGAACCTGCAGTCGATCGTCGATACGACGTCGCACCCGTGGCGCTTCGCGAACCGGAATGCCGATGCCGATCCGTCAGCGATCGAGATGCTTGCGTCGTTCGAGAAGGCCGCGGTGATCCGCGACGTCTATTTCGGCGGCGCAGCGCGCACCGCGCAGTTGAAGGTGCAGATCCAGCCGCTCGAAATGGACCCGTCGATCACGGAGATGGTGCTCGACGTCGACGGGCAGATCGTCCGTTACGCGCACGGCCCGCTCGTGCAGAGCGCGGTGGACTGGCCGGGCCCGCGCGGCAGCAACCAGGTGCGGCTGCAGGTGTCGGGGCAGGCCGGTACGACCGACGGCTTCACGACCGACGGGCCGTGGGCGCTGCACCGGCTGTTCGACCGCGCGGGCGTGTCGGCCGGGCGCGGCTCCGACCAGATGATTGCGCGCTTCACGGTCGACGGCAAACCGATCGTGCTGCAGGTGAATGCGGGCAGTGTCCGCAATCCGTTCAGGCTGCCCCAGATGGAGTCCTTTACATGCCCTCCGAAGCCATGAGCCCGACACCGCCGCTCGCGCGCGCCGATGGCGACGCGCCGGCCTGGTACGGGAAGATTCCCGGCGCCGGCGACTTCGTGAACAGCCGGCTGCCGCATGCGCTCGCGCTCTGGTGGGAACGCTGGCTCCTGCAAGGGATGGCCGCGATGCGCCAGCGCGGCGCGGACGAGATCGAGCGCCACTACACGGTCGCGCCGGTCTGGAATTTCCTGATCCCGGCGGGCGCCGGCGCGTCGTGCGTGCAATCGGGTTGCCTCGCGCCGAGCTGCGACCGCGTGGGGCGCTACTACCCGGTGATCGTCACGCTGCCGATGCGCGCGACCGATTACTGGAACGGGCTGCCCGACGCCGCCGACACGTTCTACTGGCAGGTCGGCCATGCGCTGCTCGACGCGATCCGCCATGCGCGCGCGCCGGGCCATCTCGAGCAGACGCTCGAACGCGTGCGGCTCGCGCCGGGCGGCGGCACGCTCGCGGACATCGTCGACGGTTTGCCGGCGGCGCTGCCGGAGCGGCCGGCGCCGGCCGCGTGGCCGGGGCTGTCCGGCTATTTCGATCCGCACGGCGGCACCAGCTTCTGGTGGACCAACCGCGCCGACGGATCGCCGCTGCGCACGCATGCGCATACGGGCACGCCCGACAACGCGCTGTTCCTGACGCTGTTCGGCGGAGCTTAGCAGGCCGCCGGGCGCGGCGTGAGCGACGAGCAGAAAGGACGCGGTTTCGAGAGGTGGTGGAGATGAAGGACCCAGGATCGAGAGACAACGAGCACGACACCGCGACACGCGGCGACGCATCCGAATTCACGGTGCGACCGCTGCCGCTCGGCCATCGCCTGGGCGAACTGCAGCTCGACGAGGTGCTGGGGATCGGCGGTTTCGGGATCGTCTATCGCGCGTTCGACCGCACGTTGCGGCGCGCGGTCGCGATCAAGGAGTACATGCCGTCGATGCTCGCGACGCGCGGCGGCGACTACACGGTGTCGCTGCGTTCCGAGCGGTTCGCGCAGGCGTTCGACGCGGGGCGCGGCGCGTTCCTCAACGAGGCGCGCCTGCTTGCGCAATTCGACCATCCGGGGCTCGTCAAGGTCCTGCACTTCTGGGAAAGCCACGGCACCGCATACATGGTGATGCCGTTCTACGAAGGGCGCACGCTCAAGCAACTGCTCGACGGCGGCATGCGGATCAGCGAGACGCAGTTGCGCAACATCGTCGCCGCGCTGCTCGGCGCACTCGATACGCTGCATCGCGCGCAGTGCTTCCATCGCGACGTCGCGCTCGACAACGTGCTGATCCGCCCGAACGGCAACGCGATCCTGCTCGACTTCGGCGCGGCGCGCAAACGGATCGGCGATCTCGTCGACGACGGCGCGATGATGATCAAGCCCGGTTACGCGCCGATCGAGCAGTACACCGACGACCCCGCGTTCAGCCAGGGGCCGTGGACCGACCTCTACGCGCTCGGCGCGGTGATGCACGCGATGATTACCGGCGAACTGCCGCCCGCGGCCGTCGTGCGCAGCATCAAGGACACGTACCGGCCGCTCGCGTCGCGCGAGTTGCCGGCCGGCGAGGTGTACAGCCCGGCGTTCCTCGCGGCGGTCGATCATGCGCTGCAGTTGCGGATCCCGGATCGGCCGGAATCGGTCGCGGCGTTCGCGGCGGAACTCGGGTTGCGGGACTTCGACCGGACGAGCGGCGGGTATGGCGCGGCGGTCGTGCCGGTGGGCGATGCGGGCAGCGGCGGGGACGGGAAGGGTGATGCTTCCGCTGCGGCCGGCACCGCGTCGGCTGGTGCTGCGGCGGCTATCGGCGAGGGCGGGACTGCGTCGGATGTGCAGTCGTCGCGGCCCGGGCAGGCGAACGATGTTTCGGTGCCGGCGGAGACTGCATCTGCTTCGTCTGCGGTGTCCGGTGTGAATTCGGAGGCCGGCGCCCCATCGGCATCGAAGGTGGCCGCGCAAGGCGCCGCGCTTGCGGCTGCGGGAACGATGGCAGCGTCGGCAGTGCATGCGCCGCAGTCGGTCAGATCCGATGGACCCGGCGGTGAAAGCGAGCGCGCAAAGGAACCACCCGCGGCCGGTACGCGACCGGCAAACGTCGACGCCGACATCGGAAAGCGTGGTGCGGCGGATGCCGGGAATACGAGCCCGAATGCCGGTGCTGCCAGCGCGACCGTGCCGCATCCCGCCGCATCGGCATCATCGTCGGGCGGCGCATCCACACCGTCCGGCATTCGACCCGGCCCCGCACGCAACCGCCGCATCCCCGTCTACGTCGGTGGCGCACTCGTTGCGCTGATCGCCATCGGGCTCGCCGCGACCTATCTGTCGAGTCCCGCCCGCGTCGCCGACGAGGCCGCGCCCGGTGCGAGCCAGCCGCTGGCCGGCACGTCATCGCCCGCGAGCGCGCCGGACGCCGCGCTGGCCCAACGCGGACCGACGCCGACCGTCGTGCCGCCATCGAGCCTGCCGGCCGGATCGTCGGAGCAGGTTCCGCCGCCGCCCGTCGCCGCCGCACCGGCCAGCACGCCAGCCGTCGAGGCCGCCGCCGCGCCGCAGGTCGCGACCACCGTCACTAACCCGGCCCCGTCGCAAGCCGGCTCCCGTTCGACCATCGCGCCGGCCGGCAGCCTCGATGCATCGGAGCGCGTCATCAACGTGCCGCCGTCGGAAGCCGCAGCGCGGCCAACCACGACGCCAACTCCGGCGCCGCCACCGGAAACCGACACGACCATCGCCGCCGTGAACCTGCTGCCTGCCGAGCCACGTCCGCCGAAGACGCAGGAAACCGTCCAGGTGCGCTTCAACGTGCGGCCGTGGGGCGACGTCTACGTGAACGGCGCGCGGCGCGGCGCGAGCCCGCCGTTGCGCTCGGTATCGCTGACGCCGGGCGTGTACCAGATCGAGATCCGCAACGGCTCGCTGCCGCCGCTGCGCCGCACCCTGGCGGTCGATTTCGGCAGCAAACCGATCAACATCGACTATGCATTCGAATGACATCAGCCAGGCGGCGCTGGCCGCCGCCACGCTTGCTCCCGGGTCGCGCGGCGTACCGTGGGCAACCCCGCGCGCCGACCTGATCGGCGGGCTGCTCGCGGACGTCGCGCCCGATGCACCGTGCGGCGCGAACCTCGAATACGACGCCGAGTTCCTGCAACTGCAGGAGCGTGCGACGCCGCGCGCCGAGCAGCAGTACGGCGACACCGTGATCCCGGCCGAGGCGCCCGACTGGCACGCGGTCGAGCGGCTCGCGCTTGCACTGTCCGCGCGCACGAAGGACCTGCGCGTTGTCGCATATCTCGCGCGCAGCTGGACCGAGCAGCACGGCATTCCCGGCTATGCGGACGCGCTCGCGGTCGTCGCGAACCTGCTCGAGCGCCGGTGGGACGACCTGCATCCGCGGCTCGACGCGGACGGCGAACCCGATCCGACGCCCCGGATGAACGCGCTCGCCGACGTGGCCGGCGCGCACGACTGCGCGCGTGCGGCGCGCCGCCAGCCGCTGTTCGACGGCGGCCCGAGCGTGCGCGACGCCGAACGGCTGCTCGACGGCCGCGACGAAACGGGCGGCTCCGTGGCAGGCAGCCGCGACAGCCTGGTCGCCGCGCTGTTGGCCACGCGCGACGACGGCACGACGCCGCTCGACGCGGCACGCGCCGCATTGCACGCGCTGGATGCGATCCGCGTGTGCGTGACGGACAAGCTCGGCCGTGAATGGGCGCCCGATGAAGGCGATGCGGAGAAGGCGTTGCAGCGGATCGTGCGCGAAGTGCCGCTGCCCGAGCCGCGACCGGGTGCGCCGGACGGCGCGGTGGCCGCGCCTCAGGCGGCATCCGGCGACGCGTTGCAGGCGGGTGGCACACAACCCGCGCTGGCGGCGATGCCGAACGGCCATGCGTGGCGCGATGCCGACGTAACGAGCCGCGACGACGTGCGGCTCGGCCTTGACAAGATGTGCCGCTATTTCGAGCTGCACGAACCGAGCCATCCGGCGCCGCTGCTGCTGCGGCGCGCGCAGCGGCTGCTCGCGCTCGACTTCTACGAAATCATCCGCGATCTCGCGCCGGAGAGTTTGCCGAAGCTGGACCTGCTGAGCGGCGAGCGAAGCGAATGAAACGAACCAAACCAACGAAAGGGGCCGCCACACGGGCGGCGACCACGGATTGCGCAACCTGATCGATGCGAAGGAGTAGACGATGACGGACAGAACCAAGGCGGCGGGCAGCGGACAGAAGTTCATCGCGCGCAATCGGGCGCCGCGCGTGCAGATCGAGTACGACGTCGAGACCTACGGCGCCGAGCGCAAGGTGCAGCTGCCGTTCGTGATGGGCGTGATTTCGGACCTGGCGGGCAAGCGTGCCGAGCCGCTGCCGGATCTGCCCGAGCGCAAGTTTCTCGAGATCGACGTCGACAACTTCGACGAGCGGATGAAGTCGGTCGCGCCGCGCGTCGCGTTCCAGGTGCCGAACACGCTGACGGGCGAAGGGATGCTCAACGTCGACATGACGTTCGAGCAGATCGACGATTTCTCGCCGGCCGCGATCGCGCGCAACGTCGACGCGCTGCGCCGGCTGCTGGAAGCGCGTACCGAGCTGTCGAACCTGCTGTCTTACATGGACGGCAAGCACGGCGCCGAGCAGCTGATCGAGCGCGCGATCAACGATCCCGACCTGCTGAAGACACTCGTGCGCGAACCGCCCGAGCCCGCGCAGGGCGGCCACGCGACCCAACCGGAGGCCCGCGATGAATGACCCCGTCCAATCCCGCGGCGACGCGCGCGACGCCGCGCAGCCGGCCGTCGCGCACGACGAATTCGCCGCGCTGCTTCAAAAGGAATTCAAGCCGAAGACCGCCGAGGCACGAGAGTCGGTCGAGCGCGCGGTGCGCACGCTCGCGCAGCAGGCGCTCGAACATACGGTCGGCATGACGACCGACGCGTACGGCAGCGTCAAGCAGATCATCGCGGAGATCGACCGGAAGCTGTCCGAGCAGATCAACCAGATCCTCCATCACGACGAGTTCCAGACGCTCGAGGGCGCCTGGCGCGGCCTGCATTACCTCGTCACGCACACCGAGACCGACGAGCTGCTGAAGATCAAGGCGCTGCCCGCGTCGCGCAACGAGGTCGCGCGGATGCTGAAGCGCTACAAGGGCGTCGCGTGGGACCAGAGCCCGCTGTTCCGCAAGATCTACGAGGAAGAGTACGGGCAGTTCGGCGGCGAACCGTTCGGTTGCCTCGTCGGCGATTTCCATTTCAACCACAGCCCGCCCGACGTCGAGATGCTCGGCGAGCTGTCGAAGATCGCGGCGGCCGCGCACGCGCCGTTCATCGCCGGCGCGTCGCCGGAGCTGATGCAGATGGATTCGTGGCAGGAGCTGTCGAACCCGCGCGACCTGACGAAGATCTTCCAGAACACCGAATACGCGGCGTGGCGCAGCCTGCGGCAGTCGGAGGATTCGCGCTACGTCGGCCTCGCGATGCCGCGTTTTCTCGCGCGGCTGCCGTATGGCGCGCGCACCAATCCGGTCGACGAATTCGATTTCGAGGAAGACACCGACGCCGCGAACCACGATCGTTATACGTGGGCGAATTCGGCCTACGCGATGGCCGCGAACATCAACCGCTCGTTCAAGCAGTACGGGTGGTGTTCGTCGATCCGCGGCGTCGAATCGGGCGGGGCGGTCGAAGGGCTGCCGAGCCATACGTTCCCGACCGACGACGGCGGCATCGACCAGAAATGCCCGACCGAGATCGCGATCAGCGACCGCCGCGAGGCCGAGCTCGCGAAGAACGGCTTCATGCCGTTCGTGCATCGGAAGAACTCGGATTTCGCGGCGTTCATCGGCGCGCAGTCGCTGTACCAGCCGGCCGAGTACCACGATCCCGACGCGACCGCGAACGCGCGCCTGTCCGGCCGCCTGCCGTACCTGTTCGCGTGCTGCCGCTTCGCGCATTACCTGAAGTGCATCGTGCGCGACAAGATCGGCTCGTTCCGCGAACGCGACGACATGGAGCGCTGGCTGAACGACTGGATCATGAACTACGTCGACGGCGACCCCGTGAACTCGTCGCAGGAAACCAAGGCGCGCAAGCCGCTCGCGGCCGCGCAGGTGGTCGTCGACGAGGTCGAGGACAACCCGGGCTACTACACGTCGAAATTTTTCCTGAGACCGCACTACCAGCTCGAAGGGCTCACCGTGTCGCTGCGGCTCATCTCGCGGCTGCCGACCGCGAAGGCGGCAAACGAGTGAACGGCAACCGGCATTCAACCTGACATCGCACCGAAACGGAGACGGTTATGGGCGTGGCAATGTTTATGAAGGTGGACGGCGTGACCGGCGAATCGGCCGACGCACAGCACAAGGGCTGGACCGACATCCAGTCGTTCACGTGGGGCGCGAGCCAGCCGGGCGCGATGGCGAGCGGCAGCGGCGGCAACGCGGGCAAGGCGAGCTTCAACGACCTCGTCGTCGCCGCGTACATGGACAAGGGCGCGCCCGCGATCATCAAGAACTGCGCGAACGGCAAGCATCTTTCTTCGGTCGAGATTTCGGCGTGCAAGACGGGCGGCACGCAGGTCGAATTCATGCGCGTGACGCTGCAGGAAGTGCTCGTCACGTCCGCGCAGGTCGCGGGTATCGACCCGGGCGACGTCGCCGACCGGCTGATGATGCACTACGGCTTCCAGGCCGCGAAGGTGAAGAAGCAGTACTGGCAGCAGAACGACAACGGCGGCAAGGGCGCCGAGGTGACGGTCGGCTGGAACATCAAGGAAAACACCGAGATGTGACGGGTCGAACCCGCACGGAGACGACGATGGACGACCCGCGAACCCGCGACGGCCGGGAGGGCAGCCTGCGCGACCGGCTGCAACCCGCGCTGCTCGACCGGCTCACCGACGATGCACCGCAGCGCACGACCGAAGCGCCCGGCGCGCAATGGATCGGCACCGAGCGGCTGCGCGCGGCCGTGCTGCGCGATCTCGCGTGGCTGCTCAACACGCGCAACGCCGAGGACGGCTTCGTCGACTGGTCGGCGTTCGCGCATGCGCAGGCGTCGGTGCTCAACTACGGCATGCGGCCGCTCGTCGGCAAGCCGATGTCGGGCGTCGAGCGGATGTCGGTCGAGGCGTCGATCCGCGACGCGATCGTCCGCTTCGAGCCGCGCATCGCACCCGACAGCGTCGAGGTCCGCAGCGTGCTCGATGCGCCGGGCGGCCGGGCCGGCGAACGGCGCCACAACGTGCTGCTGTTCGAGATCCGCGGCACGCTGTGGTCGATCCCGCATCCGCTCGAATTCGTGCTGCGCTCCGACCTCGATCTCGAGACGGGCGCGATGTCGCTGCAATCCGTGGCGGGAACCTGACGCGATGGATACGCGCCTGCTCGACTACTACAACCGCGAACTCGCGTACCTGCGCGAGCTCGGCGGCGAATTCGCGCAACAGTTCCCGAAGGTCGCCGCGCGGCTGCGGCTGCACGAATCGGGCCCGCCCGACCCGTACGTCGAACGGCTGCTCGAAGGGTTCAGCTTCCTCACCGCGCGCGTGCAGCTGAAGATGGACGCCGAGTTTCCGCGCTTCACGCAGGCGCTGCTCGACGCCGTGTATCCCGGCTATATTGCGCCGCTGCCGTCGATGGCGATCGTGCGGTTCGCGCCGATGATGAACGAAGGCAGCCTTGCGCAGGGCTGGCGGCTGCCGGCCGGCACCGCGCTGCGCGCGCGGCCGGCCGCGTCCGAACAGACCGCGTGCGAATTCCGCACCGCGCACGACCTGACGCTGTGGCCGCTCGAACTGACCGATGCGACCGTCACCGGCGCGCCGTCGTGGCTGCCGCGCGGCGCCGTCGCGGCGCGCCAGGACGTCCGCGGCGCGCTGCGCATCCGGCTGAAGGCGCGCGGCGGCACCACGCTCGCGCAACTGCCGCTCGACCGGCTGACGTTCCATCTCGCGGGCCCCGAACGCGACGCGCTGCATCTGCTCGAACTGATCGCCGCGCATGCGCTCGGCGCCGTGTGCCACGACCCGGGGCAGCCGCCGCGCTGGCTGCAACCGCTCGACGCCGATGCGATCGTCCACGAGGGTTTCGATCCGGCGCAGGCGATCCTCCCTGACGACGGCCGCAGCTTTCACGGCTACCGGCTGTTGCGCGAGTATTTCGCGTTTCCAGCGCGCTTCCTGTTCTTCAGCATCGGCGGGCTGCGCGCCGCGCTGGCGCGTGCGACCGGCGACGAGTGCGAGCTGACCGTGCTGTTCGACCGTCACGATGCGGCGCTCGAAGCGGCCGTCGATGCGCGCCATCTCGCGCTGAACTGCACGCCGGCCGTGAACCTGTTCGCGCGTCGCGCCGACCGCATTCCGCTGCAGCCGGGCGCACGCGAACATCATGTCGTCGTCGATCGCAGCCGGCCGCTCGACCATGAAGTCTATGCGGTGCAGCGGCTTGCGAGCGAGCAGCGCGACGACGGCCAGTCGCGCGAATTCCGGCCGTTTCACGCGTCGTTCGCCGGCGATAACGGCAATCACGGCGCCTACTACACGGTGCGGCGCGAGCCGCGGCTGGTGTCCGCGCAGGCACGCGCGAACGGCACGCGCACCGGTTATGTCGGCAGCGAGACCTACGTCTCGCTCGTCGACAGCCAGTGCGCGCCATACGACGAGACGATGCGCTATCTGTCCGCCGACACGCTGTGCACCAACCGCGATCTCGTGCTGCTGCAGCCGCCCGGCGACGCGAACACGTTCACGCTGCGCGTATCGGCGCCCGTCGAGCGCATCGTCGCGATTCGCGGCCCGTCGCGGCCACGCCCGCCGATCGCCGATGCGCAAACCGCGTGGCGGCTGATCCGCCATCTCGGGCTCGCGCGACACACGCTGACCGATCTCGACGACGACGAGGGCGCGCATGCGCTGCGCGAACTGCTCGGCCTGCACGCCGACCCGGCCGACGCCGCGATGCGCCGGCAGATCGACGGCGTGCAGCGCGTCGCGTTCTCGCCCGTATTCCGGCGGCTGCCCGCGTCCGGGCCGCTGATGTTCGGGCGCGGCGTGCAGGTCAACGTGACCGTCGACGACCATGCATTCTCCGGCGACAGTCCGTTCCTGCTCGGCGCGGTGCTCGAACAGTTCTTCGCGCGTCACGTGTCGATCAACGCGTTCGCCGAATGCGTGCTGACCAGCGTGCAGCGCGGCACGCTCGCGCACTGGCCGGCGCGCATCGGCAGGCGGCCCGCGATATGAAGCGCGACACGTCTCCCGGCGCGCCGCCGGCCACCGAAACCGCCCGCCGCGACGCGTGGTGGGCGCGGTTGCGGGCCGCGCCGCACGGTTATGACCTGTTCCAGGCGCTGCGCTGGCTCGACGCGCTGTCGCCCGGCCGCGCACCGCTCGGCCATGCCGCGCGGCCGCGCGACGAAGCTGTGCGGCTCGGGCAGCAGCCGTCGCTCGCGTTCGCGGCGTCGATGCTGGCCGGCGTGTACGAGAACGGCGCCGCGCCGCCGCGCATCGCGATCCACGGTTTCGGGCTGTTCGGCCCGAACGGGCCGCTGCCGACGCACCTGACCGAATACGCGCACGAGCGCGCCGCGCAGCACGACGACCCGACGTTCGCCGCGTTCGCGGACCTGTTTCATCACCGGCTGATCCTGCTGTTCTACCGCGCGTGGGCCGATGCGCAGCCGACGGTGAGCCTCGATCGCCCCGAACGCGCACGGTTCGACGGTTATGTCGCGAGCCTGATCGGGCGAGCGGCGAACGGTGACAAGTCGGCCGCGCAAGCCGAGGCCGATGCCGGTACCGACCCGCTCGCACCGCATGCGCGTTATTTCCATGCAGGCCATCTCGTGCGGCACACGCGCAACCCGGAAGGGCTCGTGCAGATCCTGCGCCGACACTTCGGCGTCGAGGCGCGCATCGTCGAGCACGTGCCACAGTGGGTCACGATCGAGCGCTCGCAGCGCTGCACGATCCGCGCGACACGGCCGACGTTGCGCGTCGGCGCCGTCGCGCTCGGCGTCGCGGTACGCGATGCGCAGTCGCGCTTCCGGATCGTGCTCGGTCCGCTATCGCTCGACGCGTACCGTCGTTTCCTGCCGGGCGGGCCGCACGCGCGGCAGCTCGCGTTATGGGTGCGCGAATACGTCGGCATCGAGTTCGACTGGGACGTGCAGCTTGAACTGGCGGCCGACGCGGTGCCCGCCATCGCGCTCGGCAAGCCGCAGGGTATCGGCCGCACCGCGTGGCTCGGGCAGCGGCTCGAACCGGGCCCCGCGCGCGACCTCGTCGTCCGCTACGACGTGCGGGGCGGCGCCACGGCCCTTCATCGCGAAACCGCCTAACCGGGAACCGTCATGTCCGATATCGGCCGCGTCAACCTGTTCGGAAAACTGAATCCGTTCCTCTACGAGACGCTCGAGCAGGCGACCGGATTCTGCCGGCTGCGCGGCAATCCGTATGTCGAACTCGCGCACTGGTTCAAGCAGATGCTGCAGCGGCCCGACGGCGACCTGCAACGCGTGCTGCGCCGCTTCGAGATCGATGCGGCGGCCATCGACCGCGGGCTCGTCGCGGCGCTCGACCGGCTGCCGCGCGGCGCGGGATCGGTGTCGGACCTGTCCGCGCACATCGACGACTCGGTCGAACGCGCGTGGGTTTATGCAACGCTGAAATACGACGCGACCCGCATTCGCGGTGCGGTGCTGCTGCTCGCGATCCTGAAGACGCCGCAGTTGCGCAACGTGCTGGTGGCGATCACGCGCGAATTCGAGCGCATCGTGCCGGATCTGCTCGCAGATCAACTCGAATCGATCGTCGACGGTTCGCCGGAGGCGCAACCGGCCGGATCTGCCGGCACGGGAGGTGACGCGGCCGTACGCGGAGCAGCGGCCGCCGACGGCTCGGCGCTCGCGCGCTTTGCCGTCGACCTGACCGCCCGCGCGCGGGCCGGTGAGATCGACCCGGTCGTCGGTCGCGACGCAGAGATCCGCCAGATCGTCGACATCCTGCTGCGGCGCCGGCAGAACAACCCGCTGCTGGTCGGCGAGGCCGGCGTCGGCAAGACGGCTGTCGCGGAAGGGTTCGCGCTGCGGATCGTGGCCGGCGACGTGCCGCCGTCGCTGCGCGACGTCGCGCTGTACCTGCTCGACATCGGGCTGCTGCAGGCTGGCGCGAGCGTGAAGGGCGAGTTCGAAAGCCGGCTGCGGGGTGTGATCGACGAAGCGATGTCGTCCGAGCGGCCGGCGATCCTGTTCATCGACGAAGTGCATACACTCGTCGGGGCGGGCGGGGCGGCCGGCACCGGCGACGCCGCGAACCTGCTGAAGCCCGCGCTCGCGCGCGGCCTGCTGCGCACGATCGGCGCGACCACTTGGTCCGAGTACAAGCAGTACATCGAGAAAGACCCCGCACTGACGCGCCGCTTTCAACTGGTCCATGTGCACGAGCCGGAAGAGACGGCCGCGCTGACGATGCTGCGTGGCCTCGCCGCGAAGCTCGAAGCCCATCACCGCGTGCTCGTGCTCGACGATGCGCTGCAGGCCGCCGTCACGCTATCGCATCGATATATCCCCGCCCGGCAGTTGCCGGACAAGGCGATCAGTCTGCTCGACACGGCCTGCGCGCGCGTCGCCGTCAGCCAGCACGCGGTGCCCGCGCCGATCGAGGATGCGCGCCGCAGCATCGACAGCCTGCGCGTCGAGCAGGAGCGGATCGGCCGCGAGTGCGCGCTCGGCACTGGCGATGCCGCGCGGCGCGACGCGATCGACACCGACATTTCGGACGCGCAGGCCGCGCTCGACCAGCTCGACGCGCGCTGGCAAACCGAACGCAATGCATTGGCGGCGATCGTCGAATCACGCGCCATGCTGCTCGACGACGCTCCGTCGCCCGAACTCGACGCCGCCACGCGCGCCGATATCCAGGCCCGTCTCGCCGCCGCACAGCAGGCGCTGGCCGACGTGCAGGGCGATGCGCCGCTCGTGCTGCCCGCCGTCGACACGCATGCGGTGGCGGCCGTCGTCGCCGACTGGACCGGCATTCCGCTCGGCCGGATGGTGCGCGACGAAACGCAGGCCGTGCTGAAGCTCGCCGATACGCTCGGCGAGCGCGTCGTCGGCCAGCGGCATGCGGTCGAACTGATCGCCGAGCGGATCCAGACCGCGCGCGCGAAGCTCGACGATCCGACCAAGCCGCACGGCGTGTTCCTGCTGTGCGGCCCGTCCGGTGTCGGAAAGACCGAGACCGCGCTCGCGCTCGCCGACACGCTGTACGGTGGCGAGCACAACGCGATCACCATCAACATGAGCGAGTTCCAGGAGGCGCACACCGTGTCGACGCTGAAGGGCGCACCGCCCGGTTATGTCGGTTACGGGCAGGGCGGAGTGCTCACCGAGGCCGTGCGCCGCCGGCCGTACAGCGTCGTGCTGCTCGACGAGATCGAGAAGGCGCACCGCGACGTACACGAGATTTTCTTCCAGGTGTTCGACAAGGGCTGGATGGAGGACGGCGAGGGCCGCGACATCGATTTCCGGCACACCGTGATCCTGCTGACGTCGAACGTCGGCGCCGATCGCGTGATGCAGCTGTGCCGCGACCCCGAGCATCTGCCCGGCGTGCAGACGCTTGCCGATGCGCTGCGCGCGCCGCTGCTCGACGTGTTTCCGGCCGCGCTGCTCGGCCGGCTGACCGTCGTGCCGTATTACCCGCTCACCGACGCGACGCTCGCGCGCATCGTCGCGCTGCAGTTGCGGCGGATCGAGAAACGGATCGACGCGCATCACGGCATCCGGCTGTGCTGCACCGACGCGGCGACCGCGCTGATCGTCGAGCGCTGCCGGACCATCGAATCCGGCGGCCGGATGGTCGACGCGATCCTCACGCATATCGTGATGCCGCGCATCAGCCGCGCGATCCTGCAGGCCACGCTCGAAGGGCGCACGTTGTCGTCGATCGAGGTGAGCGCGGCCGACGGCGAATTCGCTTACCGGTTCGACGAGGAGGGAGCGGCGTGAATCGCGTCTTCACACTCGACAGCCCGCACGGCGACAACCTGAAATTCCACACGCTCGACGGCAGCGACGAACTCGGCCGGCTGTTCGAATTCCGGATCGAGGCGCTCGCCGACAATCACAGCCTGTCGCTGAAGGACATGCTCGGCAAGCCCGTGACGGTGCGGATCGAACAGCAGGACCAGTCGACTCGCTACTTCAACGGGATCGTTGCGCGCGCATCGCTTGCCGGCCGGCGCGCCGAGCGGTACTACGGCTACGAACTGGTCGTGCGCCCGTGGTTGTGGCTCGCGACGCGACGCTCCGATTGCCGGATTTTCCAGAACAAGACCGTGCCCGAGATCGTGCAGGAGGTGCTGTCGACGTACGGCTTTCCGATTGAAAACCATCTTGTCGAATCGTATGTGCCGCGCGAGTTTTGCGTGCAATACAACGAGACCGATGCCGCGTTCGTGTCGCGGCTGATGGAGTTCGAAGGCATCTATTACTGGTTCCGGCACGCCGAGGACACGCATACGCTGATGCTGAGCGACGCGATGTCGTCGCACACGGCGCTGCCCGGTTACGAGACGATTCCGTACATCGCGCGCGACCGTACGGCGATCGCCGACGAGGAACACATCGACGGCTGGCTACCCGCGCAGGAGGTGAGCGTTGGCAAGCACCAGACCACCGACTACGACTACACGAAGCCGCGCGCCGATCTTTCGTCGCAGAAGGTCGATCCGCGCGGCCACGATCACGACAGCTTCGCGTCGTTCGAATGGCCGGGCGGCTATCGCGACGACGCGCCCGGCGCGCACTACAGCCGCGTGAGGCTCGAAGAACAGCAGGCTGAACATGAGCGCGCGAACGCCGATACGGATGTGCGTGGCGCGGCGCCCGGGTATCTGTTCACGCTCGCGCATTGCCCGCGTGCCGACCAGAACCGCGAGTACATGATCGTGCGGTGCCAGTACCGGTTTCAAGAAAACGCGTATGCGAGCGATCAGGGCGCGGAGGCTGTCGTGCATCAGACGATGATGCTCGTGCAGCCGTCGAGTTTGCCTTACCGGTCGCCGCGCGAGACGCCGAGGCCGCGGACTAACGGGCCGCAGACGGCCACCGTCGTCGGGCCGCCCGGCGAGGAAATCTGGACCGATCAGTACGGGCGCGTGAAGTTGCAGTTTCGGTGGGATCGGTATGGGCAGAGCAATCAGGATTCGTCGTGCTGGGTGCGAGTGTCGAGTCCTTGGGCTGGCGGTGGGTTTGGGGGCGTGCAGATTCCGCGGGTGGGCGACGAGGTCGTGGTCGATTTTCTGAATGGCGACCCGGATGAGCCGATCGTGACGGGGCGTGTTTATAACGGCGAGAAGATGCCGCCTTGGGGCTTGCCGGGGAGTGCGACGCAAAGTGGGATGCTGTCGAGATCATCGCCGGGCGGGACGACCGAGCATGCAAATGCGTTCCGGTTCGAGGACAAGAAGGGCGCGGAACAGCTGTGGATGCACGCGGAAAAGAATTTCGATGCGGAGACGGAGGCCGATCACTCGCTGTCGGTCGGGAACAACCATACGCATACGGTCGGGAACGACGAAACGATGCAGGTGAAGAACAACCGGCAAAGGAGTGTCGGGCAGAACGAGACGGTGAATATCGGGCAGAACCGGGTTGCGCAGATTGGGGCGAACGAGACGCATGGAGTGACGGGGAATCGCTGCGTGTCGGTCGACGGGAACAGTTCGCATACGGTGACGAAGGGAAATCACGATACTTCAGTGCTGAACGGCACGCATTATTTGTTCGTTCAAAAAGATAGCACCCACGTTGTCGATTCTGGATCGTATCTTGCGCAGGTCAGGAAAGGGAACTACTCCGTTGACGTTGCAAAGATCGTATCGATAGGCGCGCTCGAATATATTGAGACTGGTTCCGGGAAGAGTGGCCTGACAATCAATAAGGAAAACATCGGCGTTTGCATCGGTGGAACGGCAAGCGATCTTGGTGTCGGCATTACGGGTCAAGGTGGAGGTGTCGGCATCGCCGGATACGGTAAGGGCGTGAACATCTCGGGCTATGCGCAAGGCGTAACGATCTACGGTGAGGACGATCTCAATCTTTCCGGCAAGTCGACAGCCAATCTTCAGGCACCGACGGTCAACATCGACAACGGCAAGAGTAGCTGTACCGTCAACGTCAATGCGACGAAGATCGTTCTGGCGACCGGTGGCGGGTCGATCACGCTCGATGGTTCGGGCGTAACGATCCAGGGAACGATTGCCCACATCAACTGATTTCGACTGGCGCCCGCCGGTCACGCGGTTGCTTTCAAAGCATGGGAGACATTCGATGCAAAACGAATCGGATCAGATGATGGTCGACGAAGCGCTCGAAGCGGAAACGGTCGAGGCGTTGCGCCGGTTGTTCGCCAGCGATGCGGCGCCGAATCGTACACCGCCTGTCGAGCGCGGAGATTCTTCGACGATGATCGGCGAAGTGACCGATACGCATCATCCCGATGCGATGGGGCTCATTCGCGTGAAGTGGACGTTGCAGGACGACACCACGTGCGAACGCTGGCTCGAATGCGTGGACGGCGTGAAGCCCCGCATCGGCGATCGCGTGCTGCTGCAATCGCCCGCGAACTGGCCCGAGTACCTGATCGCCGGGCTGCTGACCCGCAAAGGGCATGGTGAACCAGTCGAGCCGGCGGTCGAACCTGCGATGGCACTTTCGCTTGAAACCGACCGGTGCGTGCAGATCGCGGATGCATCGGGCTGTCCGCTGCTGCAGGTGCGTGCTTCGCCGGACGGACCGGTCGTGACGCTGCTGAACCGGAACGTGAATATCGAGGTTGCCGGCAAGCTGCGGTTGAGTGCGCAAACCCTCGAACTGGAGGGCGGACGAGGCGGTGTCGATATCCGAACCGAAGCGGACACCGTCGTCCGCAGCCGGTACGTTCGCCTGAACTGAGAAGGCGGCCTGACGCCATGCATCGTGAATTCTCCGCAATCGATTCGTCGCTCGAGGCGTTCATCGATCAACCTGATGATCCGACGCTGTTGATCGAGGCAACGGACAACGACCTCGTGCCGGTTCTCAAGATGATGCAATCTCTCGACGAACGCCTCGGCGATGCGGTTTTCCTGAATTTTCCGTTCCCTTGCGACTCTGCCGACGCGTATCTACAGGCATGCATGGAAACGCTTGCACGTCAGATCGACGACGCAAGCAGCGCACGCATCGAACGTGGCGAAACAGGCTGGCCGGCGTTGCCGCTGACCTGCACCGACCCAAGGCGCGCGCCGGCGCAGCGGCTGCGTGATGCTGTCATGCACGTTCGCACGCTGATGCCGGAAGGCACCAAGGTCGTATGGGCATGGTTGCCGTCGCCGATGGGCGATTTCGGCGGCTTTGCGAAGCTGGTGCTGCAATGCCTGGCGCTGAACGGCTTTGAGGAGTGGATGGAAGGACATCGGTTCTGTATCCGCGACGACCGGAAGCATCCGTGCCTCATTCCGCTCGCTCGCGAGAAGAAGGCCGAGCATGTGCTGATTCTTCCAGTCGACTTCTCGTCCGAAAAAGCGACCCGTCATCTGGTCGACATCGCGAACGATGCGGTGCATCCGATCGAGCAGCGAATGGGGGCTTTGATGCAGATTGCTGGGATCGACCTTGCGCATGGCCGGCTACCCGAAGCGCAGCGCAAGTATTACGCGCTCTTTTCCTTCCACGCCGAGCGTAAAGACGCGACGGGCTGCGCGGTGGCATTGCATGGCCTCGGCGATGTGGCGTTGCGCCACGGGTCGCTGCGCGATGCGAAGGACTGGTACATGCGCGCTCTGCCGGCCGCGCTCGATGGCCGGAATCTGCTGGTCGTGCTGAATGCGCTGATGGCAATGGGTAGCTGTTGCAACACGCTCGGCGAGCATGCCAAGGCGGCGACTTATTTCGATCTGGCGAGCGGTGCGGCCGGCAGGCTGATGCTCGTGCATACGAAGATCGAGGCGATGGAGAAGGGCGGTGTCGCGCTACTGGCGTGTGGCCAGGCGGCGGAAGCCACGAAAAGCTGGATCGCAGCGAAGGGATTGTGCGAGCAGTTCGGTTGCGAGCGGCAACGCATCTGCATTCTGGATCGGCTCGTGTCGCTCTATGGAAACGCGGGTCTGAAAATCGAGGCGAGAGCGTATGAGTTGGAAAAGGATCCGCTATACATGGCTCGCCTGCGGGAAACCGTGGCGCCGACCGCGCACGCCGACCATGGACGAGCACACCAATGAGCGAGTCCGAAAGCCGTTTGACGCGTGCCTCAGAATCGTCCGAGAACCATGCAACGCAATCGAAAACCAAGGCGGACACTGCATGCGACTCCCTGCTCGATACCGTCAAGTCAACCGTCGATCCGTTCAAGGAGACGTTCTCGTCGGACGGCAGCGTACTGCATCATCTCAGCGCAGGCGTGAATGCCCTCGCGTCATTGCAGGGCATGCCATCGCAGTTGCTCAACACTGGCATCGCGCAGATTCCGCTGCTCGACAAGGTGCCGGGAATGCCGGCAGCCACGATTGGTGTTCCGCATCTCGGTACGCCTCATGCGCACGGTCATCCCCCGAGTAGCGGCTTCCCTTTGCCGAGTGCAGGCATGACGATCGGCAGCGGCTGCCTGAGCGTGTTGATCGGTGGTATCCCGGCCGCCCGGGTGCTGGACATTGGCTTCGCGCCGACTTGCGGCGGCCTGACGCCTTACTTCGACATCCAGACGGGGTCGAGTAATACCTTCATTGGCGGAATGCGTGCCGCGCGCATGGGCATCGACATGACGCGACACTGCAATCCGACGGGGCACTTGGGGAAGTCGGGCGGCGAAGCGGCAACCGCTGCGGAGAAAAGCGAGGAGGTGGCGAGCGAGGCTGCTCAGGTGACGGGTCGGGCGAAGGCGCTGGGACTGGCGGGCAGGGCATGGTCGGTGGGTAATGCGGCGGTCGGTCCGGCTTCCGGTGCGGCGACCGCTGCCAGCGACATCAAGCATCACGAGGCCTTGGCTGCCGCCATGACAGCTGCGCAGACGGCTGCCGATCTGGCGTTCATGATGCTTAGCAATCTGATGGGCAAGGATCCCGGTATCGAGCCGAGTATGGGCACGCTGCTCATGGGCGATCCGACGGTGCTGATCGGCGGGTTTCCGTTGCCGGATTCGCAGATGATGTGGCATCGAGGTAAGCATGGGATTGGAAAAAAAGTAGGACCGATATTGCGGAAACCGCGTCAGGACTTGAAGTCCGAGTGTCGAGGTGAGCCGATCAGTGCCGTCACTGGTGAGGTCAAAAACGATTTCACGGATTACGAAACCAGCGAGGCCGTGCCGTTCAAATGGATTCGCCACTACAGCAGCGGCTGGCACCAACGCAACGGGTTGCTGGGATTCGGTTTCAGACATGCGTGGCAGCATGAACTGCGGCGGCTGCGAACGCGTGCCGTATATACAGATCCGCAAGGAACCGAGTACACGTTCAGCAGAGGACCGGACGGCCGCTATGGCGGTTACTCTCAAGGTTACGAACTCACCCAACGCATCCCAAATCGGTACGTCATTCAGCACGATATCGAGGGCATCATCGAGTTCGATCAACTTACTGCAACCAGTTCTGCAGCCCGCTGTATCGCTCATACGAGACAAGGAACAAGAAGTCTCTTGAACTGGAATTCCGATCGCCGCCTGGAAGCAATCATGCAATCCGATCGATCGGGTCATATAAGACGCACGATTTCTCTCAGATATGATTTTTACGACAGAATCGTCGAAATTTCCCTAACCAATTCCGACGAAAGAAGTTCATCGATCATTCGATATGAATACGACGACTACGGCTGCCTATCCAGTCATCGCACCGCACTCGATGCAACATCAAAATTCAAATACGATGCGCAGCGTCGCCTTGTAAAAATCATTGACGCCAACGACTACTCATTCAGCTACCGTTACGATAGCGAAGGGCGTTGTGTGGAAAGTACCGGACAGGACGGGACGTGGCATGTCAAATTTCAGTATGAACCTGGACGAACGATCGTGACCGAATCGGATAGTGGTCGATGGTTGATTACATACAATAACGTAAGAACAATTACCCGCATTATAGATCCGTATGGAGGCGAGTCTGAGTACGTACTCGGGCCAGATAACAGAATTATCAAAGAAATCGATTCCAATCGCGATGTTTTACATTGGATCTATAACGATCAAGGTCTTAATATAGGTCGCGTGGATCAATGGGGAAACTTGTGGCCGATCAAGGACGACTTGCCAAATCTCCCGAACCAGTCTCCACATCAAACTGCCGATACAGCATTGGAACTTCAATGGGGAGAGGCCAGTCAGGCGGATGCCATCGATACGGTGCTGCTGCCACCGAACCTCGATGCGAACGCTCAGCAAGCCGCGACACCACCGTGGCCCATATTTGACGAACTGCGCGAACAGTACGATGCTGCCGGCCAATTAATCCGGAGGGTCGACATTTACGGCAACGTCGAGCAATTCGAGCACGACGTGGTAGGCAACTTGCTGCGTTGGCGCGACCGTGATGATCACGAGTACAGCTACACCTTCTCATCGTGGAAACTTTGTAGTGGCGAGACCGACCCTCTCGGAGGCACTGTTCATTATAAGTATACGTCCCGAAGAGAAGTTGAATCGATAATCGACCAGAACGGAAGTGCGAGTGCATATATCTACGATCTCAAGAATCGAATTATCAGCATCGTGCGTCACGGCGTATTGCGCGAATCTTATAGCTACGACATCGGGGATCGATTAATTGAAAAGCAAGATCATGCTGGAAATACATTACTTCGCTTTGTAATTGGAGAGAACGGCTTGTGCAGCAGACGGATACTTTCAAGTGGCGACGAATATTTCAACGAATATGATTCGCATGGAAATTTGGTTAAATCGAAAAATAATAAGTGCGAGATCATTAGAAAATTTGACGTTCTCGGGCGCTGCACTACCGACATGCGAGCGGGTTTAGGTGTGAGACACAAGCATGGCGAACATTATCTCGAGCAGACCAAATATTTCAATAAATTTGACATTGACTACGAGTTTGTCAACGACGGCGATATCTTGATTCATACCCCGACAGGAGGCATTCATCGCATGCAACGGGGTGCGGACGGGCGAATCTTGATGCAATTAGGAAATGGCACAAACTCCGTATACGCATTCGATTTATACGGTCGCTGCACTGGGCGAACCACATGGAGCGAAGGCAATGCAAGCAAAGCTGATAGCGTTCAGTATCAATATAGTGCGACTGGAGAGTTGCGGCGAGTAATCGATAACATGAAGGGCACAACTGTTTTCAAGTACGACAAAGCTCATCGCTTGACGGACGAAGTACACGAAGGATGGTCGATCAGACATTTCGAGTACGATCCTGCGGGCAATCTGCTATCGACGCCGACATATGCCAGGATGCGCTATCTGGAAGGCAACCGACTTTCGACGACTTCATCCGGAATCTTTCGTTATAACGAAAGGAATCATCTCGCAGAAGAAATTTCACGCAGTGGCCGCCGTACAACTTATTGGTACGACAGCATGGACCTGTTGGTGAAAATTGAGTGGAGCGATCGTCCCGAAATATGGACGGCCGAATATGACGGACTTTGCAGACGAACCACCAAATCGATAGGGAAAAATAAAACCTCATACTATTGGGATGGAGATAGGCTTGCCGCAGAAGTGGAATCAAGTGGAGGAGTGCGGATTTATATATACGTCAACGAATCAGCACTACTCCCTTTCATGCTCATCGATTATGATGATGCAGACGCATCGACTGACACAGGGCGACCCTATTTCGTATTTCATAATCAAGCTGGCTTGCCTGAGTGGATCGAGAATGAGCAAGGTCAGGAGGTCTGGCGAGCACAAGAGATCGATCCTTATGGGGCGATTCGCGTGACGGATAAGAGCACCTTGAAATATGACCTTCGTTGGCCCGGTCATTGGTTCGACCGAGAGACAGGATTGCACTATAACCGGTTCCGATCGTATAGCCCGGCGCTTGGCAGGTATTTGCAGACGGACCCGAAGGGACAGGCTGGTGGAATCAATCTCTATGCCTATTCCCCCAACCCCTTGGTTATAGTCGATGTTCTTGGAATGGACCCTCATCCCGAGCCGAATCAGAATCAACATAAAAGCAATTCCGACAACACTTTCAGCGAACGCCCGCCGAAATCGGATGAAATTTCATCAAAAGCAACTGAGAAAAAAAATCAATCCTCAAACGAAATTGATATGAACATGGTGAAGGCCGGCAGGCAACTTCAGCCGATCCTAATAGAAGCAGAAGGGCGTTTTTTGAGACGTCACTCAGGCCCCGAACTTACCTACAAAAGATGCCATGAAAATTTGAACGATGACATTAAAAGGATAATGAGCTACCGAAGCGGCCGCAACAAATCAAATCGAAAAGCAAAAATGCTATTTGACAAATACAGCAAGGACACGCAAACCATCAAGGAGAAGGAGGACGCGCTGCGCCGAGCTGTTAAAGAATCCGTCGAGCCTGACCAAGACCCCCGAGCCTCTAAAGAGCCTATATTTCCACCATCCCTGGCTACAGTTCATGTGAAAAAGCCGATCGGATATCAAAACACAACATATCCCTATATGTATTCTAAATTGAAAAAACTTGGCTACGAACCACTTGAACTTAATCACGAAAGTTTCTACAACGACTTACTTAATCTTGAACGAGCACGAAAAAATGGAATCATGCCCGCAATGGATATTGCCGAGCATCTTTCGCTAAACCCATGGGATGGAATCGCCGGCTGGGCCAATTCACTACGGTTCAAAAATGCCGCCGTCGCCGCCAATGTTGACGATCTTCAGTGGGATTTAGTCAAATACGGAATTCACAACTTAACAGGGACAAATTCCAAAGCAATTGCCAAAAGAAAGAAGGCTATTATCGTGGCGCGCGGCCAGCGCCATGAAAGTGTAGGTCAAATATTCGCTCGCCTGAATGATCTATACAAAATGGATGCTCTTACAAACGACTCCTTGAAAGATTTGGCAAAAGCACATGATGAATGGATGGCGAACGGGCATAACAACGTCGCAGGATCGGACGACGAATATCGAAAGCAATTGGTAGACAAGATCATCAATTTTCTTGAGGACATCCATCATTGAACCGGATCAATACGCGCGGCCCGGACGGCCGGGGCGACGACATCCCCCCGAAATATCGCGCGAACGTCGGCGTGACTGATGCGCCGTTGGGCGACAAGCCTGCAATTGAATCCGTGAAGCGGCGAAATACTGTCACCCGTGTGAACAGTCCGACATTCATAATTTTACATAACGTGAAGACTCGGCACTATCGGCTGGATTGTTGCAGCTTCAGCAACGGAAGGGGCCGCCGCTAGGCCAGCTACCAGCGCGGTCGCTACGGTGGCCCCGGTCACTTTTCCCCAAACGTTCTCCCAGAACGCGCGTGCGTCGTCCGTGCGAGCCCATTCGCCGTGCACGGCGGCAATCACTTCCATCGGATCAACGTCCAGGGCGTCGGCAATTCGCACGGCGGTCTGATCGTCGAAGCCGCCGTAACCGTTCCTGTACTTGCTGACAGCCGCTCGCGTGATGCCGAGCGCTTTCGCTGCTGCGTAGTCGGATTCGATGCCGAGCGACGCCTTGAACGCGTCGAGATACTCAATCGTGGTTTTCATACCCGTACCCCAATAAATCACCCAAGTAAACCTTAGGGAAAACGTCAAACCGAGTCAACGTTCACTCAGGTTGACGACGTTCACGCGCGTGAACTAATATTTCGGCACTCGCCCCGACACGCCACCGTCCCATCACCCACCCAGACGGCGCTAGGAGGCCACCCAGCAAGGCTCGGGGCGAGGTTTCTCCCTCGGGGTGGGTCTGAAAGGGGTGTGGTGATGCGAAAGACTCCGTTACAAATTCATCCGTCCGCTCTGGGCGGGTTCACGCTTCAAGGCCCGTACTACCGTCGCCGCTCGCGCATCGCGCGCGCCGTGAACGCGTTCCTTCACTGGCTGGGGGCGTGACCATGACGAGCACGAGCGTTTCGGTTGCATGCCCGCTCTGCGGGTGTCGTCAAAATTACTTCATTGATAGCCCGTCGACAGTCGAGCGGCCCGATCTGGTGAACTGCGATACCGATGAGGGCGGGTGCGACAAGTACTTCGTCGTGTTCTCGCACATCAGGGTCGAGAAGTTCGTACGCGCCGCGAAAATCGAGGGTGAGCAATGACAGCCTCGGCCGCCTTCGCTGATATCGGCTACCGCGTCGAAGATGGTGATCTCGGCTACGCGGGTTCCTCTCACGCTTCGTTCGTTGCACGCCACGTGCCGCGCGTCGCGCACATCCGCGCGACGCCGATCGGTGACGCGGCGCTTGAGCGCATCTACCGCGTGCTGCGTGATCGCCGCGCGGGGAGGGGGCGGTGATGGGCGGCGGCGTTGAATTCCGCCAGCAGCAGGGCGTAGCGCGTCGCACGTGCGTCGAGTGTGCGCGCTTCGTTTGCATGCCGAACGCGGAGGTTGGGGTGTGCGTTGCGGCCGTGCCGCTCTGGGTGCGCAAAAACAACCTGATCAGCACATATGGCGAGGTATGGGCGCACTCGGATGCTGACCGCTGCGACTGCTTCGAGGTGCGCACCTGATGCCGCTCGCGCGCATGTCGACCGATGGGGAATGGAGCGCGCAGCGCGTCGCGGGGCTCCCGCCGCGCTGGCGCTCCCGCATCCTCGGCCAGTACGACGAGCAGCGGGCGAGCAGCGCGCGCGACGCGCGGCGCGAATCGAACCTGTTCCTGCTTTCCCTCACCGAACAACTCGACGCCGTGCGACTGCCGCTCGGCGCGAATGATGGCGTTATCTGCGAGCGCGCGACCGTGCTCGCGGCAGAGTGCGCCGCGATGGCCGAGCTGTATCACGAGCCGCGCGCGGCGCGCGAGGCGATGACGCGCATCGTCGAGGCGCACCAGTGCGACGCGCCGGAGGCCGAGCGCATCGATCCGCGCACGGGCGAGATCAAAGGCGTGCTCGACGTGCCGGCCGTGAAACGCATGACAGATCCGCTGTGGTGGCGCCGCGCGCTGCGCCGCATGCACGCGCGGCACGTCGAGGCCGCGGCGATCTCGCTCGGCTACGTCAACGCGGCGCGCGATATGTACGTGAGCGACGAATCGCTCGATCGCCGCACGCAGCAGCGCAGGCGCAATGCCGCGATGCTCGAGCAGACCATCGCGCGGAACGAGCAGGGCGACGAATTCACGCTGGCAGAGCTCGCCGCGCGCGGCGTCGCGAACAAGGCGATACGTCGCGGCGAGCTCATGACGCGGATCTCGGGCTTCGAGCAGATCGCGCGCGACATGCGGCATGTGGGCCTGTTCTTCACGGTCACATGCCCGTCGCGCATGCACAAGTGGAAGAAGGCCGGCGGCAAGGCCCGCGCGAACCCGCTGTATGACGGCACGAAGCCGAACGAGGCGCAAGCGTACCTCGCGCGCATGTTCGCGCGCCTGCGTGCCGCGCTCGCGCGTGCCGGCGTGCAGTGGTACGGCTTCCGCATCGCTGAACCGAATCACGACGGCACACCGCACTGGCACGTGCTCGTGTTCTTCGCGCCGGGGTGGCGCGGCGACGTGCGCCGCGCAGCACTGCCGCGCGTGTGCGCGATCGTGCGCCGCTACGCGTTGCAGGACTCGCCGGACGAGCGCGGCGCGAAGGCGCACCGCGCGGACTTCGAGCCGATCGACTGGAACAAGGGCAGCGCGGCCGGATACGTCGCGAAGTACGTTTCGAAAAACATCGACGGCTATGCCGTGGGGGACGATCTGTATGGAAATCCGGCACTTGAATCGTCGGCGCGCGTCGAGGCTTGGGCGTCGACGTGGCGTATTCGGCAGTTCCAGCAAGTCGGCGGTCCTCCGGTGTCGGTCTGGCGTGAACTCCGCCGCGTTGCCGATCTTCCTGCCGGCGCTCCTGAAGCGTTGGAGGCCGCGCACCGCGCCGTCAACAAGATGGAGGGCGTTTCAGGCGAGGCGAAGCCGGCATCGTGGGCTGAGTTCGTACAGGCTAACGGCGGGATCTATGCGCCGCGTGAAGCCCGTCCAATACAGCTCGAGAAAGAGTGGGACTCGCGCGAGGGCAAATATGGTGAGCCAGTCGGTCAGGTAGTGCGCGGCGTGCGCGCGATGGGCTGGATCACGTACCGCGACGGCATCGTGGCCGATCGCCGCAAGCTGGTCACGGTGCTGGTGGAAAGCGTCCGCCACGCATGGGAGATCGTCTCCCGTCGAGTCAGCGAGGGTGTTCACGCGGGCATCGCCCGCGCTTGGACTCGTGTCAATAACTGTACGCGCGGCGTTGCTGCCGACACGGCCGAAATGGCCGACTGGGTTAAGGATTATGAAAGAAACGAGCGGTACGGCGGGTTCTGTCCCGCCTGATGCGGAGTACTTGGAGTCGAAAACGGGTGCGTGCTACGCCGACATGGTCAATCAGGACATCGTCGACGCGGTAGACCGTGCGAAGCGCGCGGCGTGGGCCGTGCGCAAGGTTTTCGACGGCATGTCCGCGATCGACCGGGCGATCGTGAAGCGCTCGGCACATTTCAAGGCGCTCGAACGTCTCGTCGAGGCGGTCGAGGCACTGTAACGGCACGCGGCCGGCCGATTCCGGCCGCACACAAAGCGAGGTTGACCATGTTGGAAGCACTGAAAAACGCAGTATCCGCCGCCGTCGAGGCGCTCACGAACAACGGCGAGCACCGCGCATCGCTCGCGGCGGCGTTGAAGGCCGCGCACGATACCGTCGCGGCGCTGGAGGAGCGCGTCTCGGCGCTCGAAGCGAAGATCGAGGCGGGCTTCACGGCGGCCGGCGCCGTCGCGGCCGTCGTCGATCCGCTGATCGGCGGCGCACCGACCCAGGTCGAAACGAAGCCGGCCGCGTAACAGGAGGCGCCATGTCGTATCTCGGAAAGGCTGACTGCCACCTCTGCGACCGCGAAGTCGACGTGTCTGCGAACCGGAACGGCATGGCGTACTACCGCTGTGCCGCGTGCGGCGCGAAGCTGGAAACGAAGCATGCGCGCGCGGATCGCGCGTTGCGCGCGAAGGTCCGGCCGTTCGATGCACCCGACGATGCGCCGGCAAACCCGGCGCCGGAACCTGCGGCGAATCCCGGCAAATCGCCGGAACCGCCGCAACCGAACAACCCGCCGCGCGCGCCCCGGCGTGCCGGCTTCTGGAACGTATGACCATGGCAAAAATCACTGACCCGGTAACGACCGGGGTGACGGACGTGCGCGCCGATTCGACGCTAGACGGCGCGGCGCCGGCCGACCCGCTCGCGGCGATCGCGCAGGAGGAAATCGACGCGAACGAAGCGATCGCGGCGAAGGTTGCGGCCAACGCGCAAGCGGAAGCGGACGCGATGATGGGCGATCTCGTGCAGGGCTGGCAGGAGGCATGCCGGCACGGCGCGGACATCATCACGGCCGCGTTCGATGGGCTCAAACCCGTGTGGACGCCGGAACGCATGGACAACCTTGGCGCGGCGCTCGCGCGCGCTGATGCGCACTATGGGTGGGGCGGGGCAGGGCGGCTGCTCGGTCATCCTCTGCTCGGCGTCGGCGTCGCGGCGCTGCCGGTGGCGATCGGCACGGCGCAGTTCGTGAAGCTGGAGCGCGAGCGGCTTGCTGTGCAGCGCGTCGAGGCTGGCCGGCGGCTCGCGGCGGGCAACCCGCACGCGGCAGCCGCGCCGTCGACGCCGGCAGCACCGCCAGGTGAGCCGGCACCTGCGAGGGCGCCGCGGGGGCCGACTCCTGACATGGGCGCAGCGATCGATACCGCGCTCGCACGCGACACGTTCATGCAATGACGGCCGGAATCCACAACAGCGCGGACATCATCGGCGTGGTGGGTGCCTCCAGCATGGGGAAGGGGATCTACGTCAAGGATTACCTTCGCCGGCAGTCGAAGCGACGGCCCATGGCGATTTGGTCGCCGCTGGAGGAAACCGACGACTACGCGGCGGTGATCGGCGGCCGGAAGGTCGACACGATCGCCGCACTAGTCGCCGCGATCAAGGCGGGCGAAACGCGGCTCGTGTTCATCCCATCGGAAAAGCCGAAAGAGCTGAAAGAGCAATTCGACCGGTTCTGCCGCGTCGTGTGGCAGCTCGCCGGCTGGCTGGTCGTGGTCGAGGAACTGTCGAACGTGACCATGGCGAGTTGGGCGCCGCCGGCATGGAAAAAGCTGTCGACGGCGGGTCGCCACAAGGGGCTGACGATCATCGGCACCAGCCAGCGGCCGGCGCACGTCGACAAGGATTTTTTCGGGAACTGCACCGAATTGCGGTGCTACCGGGTCGGCTACAAAAACGACGCGGTTGCGATGGCCGACGTGATGCTGATCGCGAATCCCAGCGAACTGCTCAACCTGCCGCAGTTCCACTACATACACCGTCAGAAGATGTCCGGCACCAACACGCCGGGCGTTGTATCGCCGCCAAAAAGCTGAAATTTTCCACCGACACGCGGGCCGCAATTTCCCGAGAATCGCCGCGATTCCCCGACTTGGACTCGCGGCGATTTTTTTTGGAACCTGCGGGCTCATCCCACTCGTACGGGCTCCACGTGTCTGAACCGTCTTACCTGCCTACCCGCTTCCGCCTGTCGCAAGAAATCGTCGCGACGACGGTCGGCGTGCTCGTCGCGGCCTACATCATTTCGAAGGTGCCGGCGTTCAAGAAGCTGGTTGACGGCAACACCATCTGGGCCACCGAGAACAACCTGACGAGCACCTCGTCGATCACTCCCTGAGGCCCAAATGAACAAGGCTCACCTGCATGCTGCTTTGGCGACGCTCGCAACGTTCGCCGTCGTCGCCTTCATCCAGAAAAACGTGTTCGCGATTCCGGTCGTCGGCACGTATCTGCCGGGCGGCCAGTAACCCGCGCGCGGGACTCCCATCAACACCTAAGGAATCGCCATGCGCAAAGAGCAGCTTGTAAATTTCCAGAATATCGCGCCGGGTCAGACCGCCATCCTCACGATGCCGATCGGCCCGACCTACGAGCGGGTGAAAATCAACCTGCTCAACGGCCTCGTGATCTCGCAGATCGACAACATCGTCGGCAAGATCAACGGCAAACCGTTCTTCACGGTGACGGGCGCCGACCTGCTGGCAGAGAACCTGTACGAAGGCCGTAGCAACCCGACCACGCTGATCCTGCTCGACTTCACGCGGAAGAACGCGAAAAGCTCGTCGACGAAATCCGGCGCGAGCGCGCAGACCAGCGAGGAGCTGCTCACGGCGATTTGCTCGGCGCTCATGCAGACCCTGACGTTTGAAATCACGGTCGACGTGTCCGCGCCGAACGGCTCGAACATGCAGGCGTTCGCGCAGCTCAACGACCCGTCGAAAAATCCGATGGTGCTCAAGCAGCTCTACGCGGCGCTGGCGTTCCCGAACGCGCAGGACAACGATATCCCGCTCGCCGTGGGTCTGGCCGGCGCGATCATCAAGAAGCTGTATCTGCACCAGTCGAACTACGGCCCCGCATGGGCGGCGTCGACCGCGTACGCGCTTGGCGCGCTCGCGTCGAACGGCGGCAACCTGTACCGCGTGACGGCGGCCGGCACGTCGGCGTCGTCCGGCGGCCCGACCGGCACCGGTTCGTCCATCACGGACGGCACGGTGACGTGGACCTATGTCCAGGCGGTCGGCTCGATCACGAAAATGCAGGTGCGCAACTCGGGCGTGATCATCTGGGAAGGTGCGCCGAGCGACGCAGCGGGCGATCAGACCGACTACCTGAAGGTGCCGCAAGCGGGCCTGACAGTGATCGACTTCGATCTCCAGGGCTTCCGCGAGAAGTGGCTCAACACGGCCGTGACGAACAACGTGTTCCTGCGGCTGACGACGAGCGGCGGCCCGTTCAACCTGCGCATGTATCAGTCGATCGTCGACCCGGTTTCGCGTTAATCGACGCACGTCCACCAACCAACAGGAGGGCGTATGTCGCTTTTCACGATGGACGACGGGTCAGCCGGTGCTGATCCGTCTGCACTGACGGCGTATGGCGGCGACAGCAGCGGATCGACCGACCTGTCGACGCTGTACGGCGTGAACGGCGGCGGCGTAGGCGACGGCTATAACTGGGCGACGGTCACGGACTCGACGCCGGTTTCGGCCAGCTCGCAGACGCTCGGCCAGCTCCAGGCGGGCGGCTCGAATATCGATTGGACGTCGATCGTTCAAGGCGGCCTGTCGACGCTCGTCGCCGCAGACTCGATCAGCCATGGGCTGACGGCAACCGGTCAGGCGTTGCCGACGTACCGCGCGCCGAACGGTGCCGTGTATCCGGTGGGGCAGGGGCCGGGCTACGTGCAGCAGGGCGGCGGCGGTTTCATGCTGATCCTGCTGATCGGGATCGTGCTGTTCGCGGTCGCGGAGGAAAAGTAAATGGTCCCCGGACTCTCTCTGCCTCCACTAACGTTCGCGGGCGGATCTGCCGGCCCGTCGAGCGCGACGAACTACAACCCGGTCAGCTTCAACGATGGCTCGTTCATCGTGTCGGGCTCGCCGTCCCTCGGAACGTCGGTCGCGGGCGCAGTGGCGGGCGCGACGAATAGCTTTGCGATCGGCTCGTTTTCGAACCTCATGCCGTGGCTGCTTATCGGGGGTGTGGCGTGGCTCGTGATGCATCGCAAGCGCGGCTGACGCTGCGCGAAGCCGACGCTGCGACGGTGTTGCCGTTGCTGGCGCCGGTCGCGCAGTACGACACGACGGGCGGCATCGACTCGCTCGAACGGATGGCGGTGAGCGGCCGCGCGTTCGTGATCGAGCAGGACGGCGCGCCCGTGTGCGCGTACCTGCTCGAGCGGCACGGCCGCGAAGCGTTCGTGACCGCGGCGGCCGGCGCGGCCGGCGTCTGCCTCACGGACCTGCTCGCCGAGTTGATCGAAGCGCAGGCGGTCGGGCTCGACTCCATCGCATTCCAGACGCGTCGACGCGGGCTGATCCGCAAGGCGATCGCCAAGGGATACCGCGTCGCCGGGCACGTCAAGAACGGAACCATCATGCGGAAGGAACTGCAATGATTCGCAACCCCCAACAAATCAAGCTGCTCGCACTCGGCCTGCCGATGGTGCCGGCGAACGGCGGCGGCTCGTCGGACTCGTCGTCAGCATCGACGACGACGAACGCTGACCAGCGGAACAACGTCGGTTCCGGCGTCGGCGCCACTGCGTCGAGCGGCGGCACGGTGACGCTGAATGTGCAGCAGCTCGATGGCGGCGCAATCTCGGCCGCGTTCGGGCTCGGGCACGATGCGCTCGCCGGGATCGAAAACATCGGCACGGCCAGCATGAGCGCGAGCGCGCACACGGCAGAAGACGCGATCAACGGCGTGCTCACGAGCGCGCAGGGCGCACAGAAGGCGTACGCCGATGCAACGTCGCAGGCGATCGCCGCCGTGCGCGACGCGTACGGTAGCGCGAGCACGGCGGTGATCGGGCAGGCGAACACGACGGCCAGCGATGTCGCGGCCGCGTATCAGGATGCGAAGACCGGCAACCAGCGCACTATCGTGATCGGCGGCCTGATCATTGCGGCGCTCGCGGTGACGATGCCGTTCCTGATGCGGGAGGCCGCGTAATGCAGACCGTCGCGCAAAAGATCCTCGTCAACCCGAATCCGGCGACTGGGCAGCAGGCCGGGTATCAGGCGGCGATGGCTGGCCGCACGCTCTACGTGCAGTCGAGCGACGCCGGAAACGTGCTCACGATCACGCTCACGGACGTGTTCGGGAACCGTGAGACGGTGCAAAGCGTCGGCGCGGGCGCGAAGCTCACGCCGGCGGCCGGCTTCGTCGCGGTGACAATCTCGACGACCGCGGACAGCAACGTCGCATTCATCGTCACCCAAGGCGACATCGATATCCAGCTCAACCAGACGACCGTGAACATCGGAAACGGTAGCGGGAACCCCGTGCCGGTCGCGATCGTCAGCGAGCCTGGATCGCCGTTCCCGGTGACGGTGACGGGCACGGTTGCCGTGTCGGGTGCGACGCTCACGGCGACGAACGTCGGCATCAACAATACGACCGCAAACCCGGTTCCAGTTCAGCTGCACGTATCAGATATCACGGTGCCGGTCTTGCCGGCGCTCGCGCTTACGCCTGCCACGGTCACGCCGGTAGTGGTCGCGGCCGGTGCAACTGGAGCGGTGCTGCTCGCGGCCGACGCAACGCGCCGCGCGGTGCGATTCTTCAATCCGGCGAGCTCGGCCGGCCCGGTTGCTATCGTGCCGGCTGCGGCGGACGCCTACGCGAACGGCGCCATCGTGCTGAATCCGGGTGACTTCTGGAACGAAACGGACGCGCCGGGCGCCGCGTGGTATGCATCCACGCCGGCCGCCACGGGCGCAACCGTCAACCTGCAAACGGTGAAAGCATGAGCCTCATGACGCGCGCGTTGCGCGACGCCAATATCATGACCGTGCCGAACCTCACGGGCGAACTGGCGCGCACGCAGCAGAGCAAGAACGGCGACGCGGTGAGCGTGTTTGGCTTCCTCACGCCGGCCCAGCGTAACGACGTGGCAGGGCGCACCCGTTCTTACGACCTGACGGCGGCGGTCAACGCAGCGATCGCCGCGCTTGGGGCCGCGGGCGGCGGCACGCTGCTGTTCCCGTTCGGCGACTATCGATTCGATGGCACCCTGAGCGTGTTGAAAAGCAATGTGACGCTGCAAGGGGCGGGGCGCGGCGGCACGACGTTCGCATTCACGAGCGCGACGGCAGACAGCATCTACTGGAACGGCGCGACAGCGCCCGGCATCTACGATTGCGGTATCTACGATGTGGCAATCGTCAACACGGCCACGCGCACGGCCGGCATAGCCCTGCGCCTCGCGCTCACCAACCAGATGACTGTCGAGCGCGTGACGATCGATGCGGCATGGCAGGCGTTCGACATCTACGTGACGAACAATGTGCTGCTGCGCTCGGTGATCGGCACGAACATCAAGGGCACGCAGGCGCTCAAATGGTGGGCGCCCGCTGACGGATCAGCGCGATCGGACGTGCTCACGCTGACGGATTCTGTTTTCAATCTCCAGAACAACGGCGGCAACGGCATCGTGCTGGATGGTCTGGTGAACACGCTGCGCACCTTCGGGTGCGGCGTGCTTGATGCCAATTACGGGCTGCTGGTGCAAAACACGGGCGGCAGCACGTCGAATTTCCCCGGGTTCGTCTACTGCTGGGATCTCGAGATCGACGGAACCAACAGCACGGCGGTGCGGCTGGAGGCGGGGCAGCAATTCGAGTTCATCGGGTCGGATTTCTTCAACCTGTCGACCGCAAGCGGGCCGATCATGACCGTGCTGGCGGACGCCAGCGGATCGGACACGGGATCGATTCGGATGAGCGGGTGCCGACTGGGCGGGGGCAAACAGCAAGCCTTGGCGTTCAACGGGCGCGACCTCGTCATGACCGGCTGCAACATCGGGGGCGGTAGCGGCACCACGTTCAACTGCATCGACCTGCAATCGAGTGCGCAGGACGTCGTGATCGTCGGAAACAAGATCGGCACGTGGTGGGGATCCCCGATCAATAAGTACGTGTATGGCGTGGGGATCGCGAACGGCGTATTCCGATCGCACATCAGCGACAACTCGTTCTACGGCTGCAACGGCGAAGTGCAGGACAACAGCACGAGCGGAACCAGCTATGTCGGGCCGTACCTGAACCGCGCCGGCACGCCGAACTGGCCGAACACCATCATGAAGCGCTCGGACAACAACACGGGCGTGTTTGACGACAAGATTTACAACACCACGGCCGGCGCGGGGGTGGTGGCGCAGCGCAGTTTCGCAACCGGCACGACCAACAGCTATGTGATCGATGCGCTGAAAGATAACAACGGCGCACCGTACATGCAGCGCTCGGCGGGCTCGGCGGTCACGACCTTTTACGCGGATTGCAACGTGCACAACTTCCGCACGGCGGCAGGTGTGTCTCAGTTCGCGATCGGTCAACTGTTGCCGAACTATACGAGCGATTCGGCGGCAGCTGCGGGAGGCATTGTCGTGGGTGGTTTCTACCGAAACGGCAACGCAGTGCAGCAGCGGATCGCGTAATGGCAAGCGCGGCGCCGTTCCTCGTGCTGGCCGCAGGTGCCGTCGCGCTGCTGTATCTGGAGCAGCAATCGCAGGGCGATCAAGACATGGCCAGCTTCACGCCGGGCGACATCATCGGAAGTGCAACAGGAGATTTACTCGACATGACGGGCACCTATACCGGCGGCGATCCGAACCAAAATCGTCAAGCGTTCCTCGACATGATCGCGCAGAGCGAGATCGGCGCGGCGTTGCTCGCTGAAACGGACAACGGATACAACGTGCTTGTTGGCGCGACGGCCGCGAACCCGCTCACGTTCTCCGACTACTCGCACCATCCGCGCATCTACAACGCACGGTTCAACTCGACGGCAGCCGGGCGCTACCAGATCAATTGGCCGACGTTCCAGACCGTCTCGGGGCAGACCGGGCTGATGGACTTCTCGCCGGCCACGCAAGACGCGCTCGCGCTGCAACTCTGCTCGAACAAAGGCGCACTGCCCGATATCGACGGCGGCAACATTCAGGCGGCGATCGCGAAGTGCGCGCCCGTCTGGGCGTCGCTCGCGGGCGCCGGATACGGTCAGCACGAGAATTCCATGTCGAGCCTGATCGCATGGTTCACGAACGCGGGCGGGGTGACCGCATGAAAGACACCATCAACAATCTGGCGCTCGGGCTCGGCGTCGCCGCGCTCGGCTTCGCGCTGCTGAAGTACTTCCAGGGCGCGCGAGGTGGAACGTCGGGGGCGGCCGGGCTCGGCGCGCCGATCGGTGCATCGACGAGCCCGAACGCGGGATCGATTTGGCAGAACCTCACGTTTCCGCTCGGCACGAACACGGGCGGCGTCAACGTGGCTGGCAACGTCGATCAAGTCTATTCGTCGACGAGCTGGAATCCTGACGATATCAGCGCGCAGCTCGGCGCCGACGCGATCGCAGCAATGGGCGCGGCGGGGCAGTCGACGGCGAACGTGTGGGGCTTCCACGTATGAGCCTGAAAAGCGACGCGATCGAGGTGACGGTGACGGTCGTCGTCGTGGGCGGTCTGCTCTGGTATGCGGCGCGTAAGGTGGGCGGCGGCCTGTCGTCGCTCGGCAGCTCGATATCGGATGCGGCGAGCGCGGCCGGCGGGGCGATCGCGGACGGCGCGTCGACCGCCTGGACGACGGCGGGCACGCCAGTCGTGCCGAACGATACCGGGATACCGGCCGTCGACGGCGCGGCGAATCTCGCAAACGGAATTGTGTCGGCACCGTCGAGCGCGCTTGACGGGCTGTCGATGGGCCTGATCGGTGGATCGGGCGGATCGGGTGGTAACGGCGGGCTGGCGGGCTGGTTGATGAGCATCATCGACGGCAGCTACTTCGCGCCGAAACAGACGCCGGACCCGACGTTTGACGCGGGGAACGGTTCGGGGTGGTAGTGCAGTTCAACTGGAGATCGTGATGAACTTTTTCGCAAGACTGATGGAACCGAGCACGCACGCGGCGCTCGCCGGGCTCGCGGGCGTCGGCTCGCAGCTCGCTATCGCAAACGGTGCTGACCCGCATACGGTCGGCGCGATCGGCACCGCGTTGTCGGCGCTGTTCGGGCTGCTCGCGGTGTTCATCCCGGAAGGCAAGGGCGCGTAATGGATCCGGCCCAGTGGCTGACCATCGGCGTGAGCATCGTGCAGATACTGGTCGTGCCGGTGGGCTGCTTTCGCTACATTTTGGGGGTCGAGAAACGCCTCACGCGTATCGAGGCCAAATTAGGGATTGCCGACTGACGGAGGTCATCATGGCAAAGCATCATCGCCGCCGCGAGCGCGACAGCAAAGGCCGATTCAAGCGGTCGCGCTAACGAAAAGCCCCGCACGCGCGGGGCTTTTCTCATTCGAGATGGTCGGGATCTGGTGGTTAGCCAAACAGCCATTCGCAGAGCGTGACGAACGCGCGCATGAGCCAGTCTTTCATGGTGTGATCCCGAAGCGTCGAGCCAGGTGCGCGCGGCGGGCGCAGTGCCGCTCGATGGTGGATTCGAACGTGCCGGCCGCCTTCGCAGCGCGCACCTTGCCGGCAACGTCCCAGAGGCGCACGTAGCGCTCGAACGCGCGCTCGTTAGCCATGTAGGCCGGGGCGAGCGCGGCGACCCACTGCGCGATATCGTCGAGCGTCACGACGATCTCCCCAAACAGGTCGAGCATGTGCATGTTTCCCGAATCCCAATAAGTGGGTTGTCGGCGTTGCATGGATGGACGAGATAGGGGGAAATACGGGTCAGATTGATACGACGAAATAGCCGTCGTTGGCCGCCTGGCGGGCGCGACGTCTATTTGACATAACGTGAATTATCGATAATTTTGCTTGTAGTGG
The DNA here is from genome assembly GCF_001039005.1 of Burkholderia cepacia. Lineage (GTDB taxonomy): Bacteria > Pseudomonadota > Gammaproteobacteria > Burkholderiales > Burkholderiaceae > Burkholderia > Burkholderia theae. The sequence goes on along the minus strand of NZ_LDWR01000012.1, from coordinate 13 downwards.
CTAGATAGAAATG
>NZ_LDWR01000119.1 GCF_001039005.1 Burkholderia cepacia | reverse complement strand
CGCGCAGCACAAGCGCGACGCACGCGCCCAAGCCACCGCGTCTTGGGAAAGGGCTTCGTGTACCCGCATGACGGCGTAACAAGATCGATTGCCACTCCCATCTCCCTCGATCGCCCACCTGCCGAACAACTTGACAATACCGAGCAATTGAGTGAGATTATTCAACGAGCCGCACTTATAGATACTCGTAAGCCGTATTGTGGGCGACAATTCAAGCGAGGCCGGTCGGCTGATTTGTTCAGTCTGGTGAGTATAAAATTTCACGTGAAAAGATGATCTCTATAAATTTCTTTGTCGTTGTTTTTTAAAATACATTTGTCTATCTTTTTGCTACGTTCACTGAGATTATTTTGATCGCGGTGGCGGGCTGAAAAGTGGCGTGCACTATGTCATCTCTTCTAAACGTACTCAAGTCGATGTCGGAAGGCGCGATCATGGACTGAGTTCCTAATACTCCGTGCAGTGTAAGGCGTCGTCGCGCCAGATCGACGCCCTCCACATTTGCCTTCATTGAAATTCGATTTGCGGCTTTACGAGGTGAGTTGCTCATGATGGAAGTCTGAGCGCCAATTCGCTCGAGAATTGGCGAATCAACACCTTTCGCCTTCTCGATTGCCATAAGTACGGCGCTCCTATAGACAATGACCACGATATCGTCTATATTTAATTGATCGAAGCCTGCCACTTCTGGTCGGATAAGAATTTCTACTGTGTTTCCATGAAACCCTTGCAGCGCAACAATGCGCGAGGAAGTGTCAATATTAATAATTCTACCCTTTATGTCAATGATCGGGTTATTTTTAATCTCAGTCTCCGTTGCGTTTGCTGGGTTGCTTGGTGCATAAATTCCAAAGCTGAGTGCCGAAACCATCAATATCATGGCAATGTTTCTTGAAATCGCGCAACTTCCATCGATGGAAGTTGGCATGTCGAAGAGATAAAATACATTGACTTCATGATTGAGTTTTTCGTTCATCGTTGAGCTGGTGTCGAATAACGGGGTGGGTGGTCAATTCTGCCAAAAAACCGGTGTTTTCGTCGTGCGCGCACACATCTGTGATTAGGTGTGCCCGTAAGAAGTCATGTTTAACGCAAAACGAGAAAATATCCAATGCAATTTGTGCATTTTCATATTTAGAGCCACTAACACAATTGAGGTGCTGTCGGGTTTGCAACTAAAGGTGGCGAGTAGAATGTGGCATGACGAGAACCACCACCATTTCCACCTTGCCGTCGGCCGACGTGTCGATTTCGTTCAAGAGTCACCGGCTCCGCCCGACATCATCGGGGTATTGTCAAGTTGTTCGGCAGGTGGGCGATCGAGGGAGATGGGAGTGGCAATCGATCTTGTTACGCCGTCATGCGGGTACACGAAGCCCTTTCCCAAGACGCGGTGGCTTGGGCGCATGCGTCGCGCTTGTGCTGCGCG
>NZ_LDWR01000118.1 GCF_001039005.1 Burkholderia cepacia | reverse complement strand
CTGTACGTGAAAACAAGGCTGGATCGCATCAACCTGCGCCGCTGGGTCCTTCTCGTCATCTTCTGGCTTCCTTTGCCGGAATTATGCCCAGCTCAGTGACCAGTAGTTCTACTTATCCCTCTGTCTAAATTCCCTGCACCACCTCTCTACGGTCCGGAGTTCATCAGCAAGGCGCTCGACGCCTGGGCCCACGAGCACGTTGTGAAGCTGCAAGTTCATCCGTCCAGGTAAACCAGCGGAGAACGCATACATCGAGAGCTTCAATGGACAACAGATAGCCGAGCGCGCCGGCGTGAAGCTCGATCCTTTGCTTTCGTTTTCCATCCCTCAGCCCCTCCTGTTGCGACCCATAGTTGAAGTCACCTACTTTTCCGAGGCGGTTCATTACAAGCGTGCGCGGTTGTTGCAAGCATTGGGAGGCAGGATCGGCAAGTATCATGCTTGCGTGGTGCAGATTCGATTTTAACGTTTTGAAGGAATTCAACAATGTCATACTCCATTTCAAAATTTAATTCTATTCCCCTAAGCAGCAACCGCGTGGCACGCATGATGAGTGGCGATCAGAAAATTTCCACGCATATGGGCTTGTGGGACAAGTTCAAGGATTTGTTTCGAGTTGAGAAAAAACAGGATGCGCTGGATCGGTTGTTCAAACTGATGAACGTCGAAAGCCCATTGAATGCATTTCATTCGTTCAATCTGCTAGCGCAGTTGGCTACGGCTAGCAATCGGACGCTATTTACCACAGTGACGACACAAAATCAGGATAACTGCCACGTCAGCTTTTGTATCGACGGCGTGGTGGTCCGTGCAATGCAGGTGTCTGCGCAAGAGAAGAGTTTGATTCTATTGGATTTGGGCGAGTCGACAGACGCCTCGTATGTGCAAACACAGGCGTCGTCGCTGGAGGATTACCAACTGTATGTCACACCGGAAAATCTGGCACTATTGGTAGACAGCGACTTTGCCTTCGGCGGAGTGCATAAGCGTTTTAATGCTGACACCGGGGTGCTACAGGCCCAAGACGACGTAGGCTGCGCGGACTTCGAGCGAGAAAAACAGGTGGCCGAATACACATGTAACCGGGAGCATCTGCAGCGATATGTTTCGACGCAGCAGCCAATTGCCGCGCCAAGGAATGTCAACCCAAACTTCGCCTACGCAAAGGTAATACGGTACGATCCGAAGCACATTGTCAGTCACGAACTGGATGCCAGCCTCGCCACACTATCTCCGGATCAGGCCAGAAGCGTTGCAGCGCAGTTGGTTGATATGGTCAGGGCATTTTATTGCAATCGGCTGTCCCATCGCGATTTGCACATGCAGAACCTGCTAGTGCATAAGCGCGAGGAGGATGGCTCGGTGTTCCTGAAGGCCATCGACTTTGGCCGCGCGAGGTTCGATCAGGATTTCGAGGCGGAGCGCTTCAACGACATCGACTATCTGTTCGATCGCAAAGGCTGCTCGCTCGCGGAAACGGTTGGCCGAAATTTTCTGGTCGGAAAGGATTCGGAGGTTGCACGAAAGCATTATCCTCTGCACAAGTTGTTGGAGCGCTTCAATGTCCGCGAGGCAGATGTCGTAGGAATTTTGTCTAGAATCGGTAGAGCGCTGAAAGAGGATTTGCAGTCTATGGGGTTTGACGATGAACAGGGCATCAACCAAGCATTCGAGTGTGCCTTGGAATCAGTACAAGGGAATTTGGCTAAGCTCATAGCCAGCTGGGAATTTGAATAACTAGAGCATGGGTACTGTCAGGTTAGAGCTGAAGGTGGCGGGTAGAA
>NZ_LDWR01000117.1 GCF_001039005.1 Burkholderia cepacia | reverse complement strand
GGCCAACGCGCGGGGAGAGGCGGTTTGCGTATTGGGCGCTCTTCCGCTTCCTCGCTCACTGACTCGCTGCGCTCGGTCGTTCGGCTGCGGCGAGCGGTATCAGCTCACTCAAAGGCGGTAATACGGTTATCCACAGAATCAGGGGATAACGCAGGAAAGAACATGTGAGCAAAAGGCCAGCAAAAGGCCAGGAACCGTAAAAAGGCCGCGTTGCTGGCGTTTTTCCATAGGCTCCGCCCCCCTGACGAGCATCACAAAAATCGACGCTCAAGTCAGAGGTGGCGAAACCCGACAGGACTATAAAGATACCAGGCGTTTCCCCCTGGAAGCTCCCTCGTGCGCTCTCCTGTTCCGACCCTGCCGCTTACCGGATACCTGTCCGCCTTTCTCCCTTCGGGAAGCGTGGCGCTTTCTCATAGCTCACGCTGTAGGTATCTCAGTTCGGTGTAGGTCGTTCGCTCCAAGCTGGGCTGTGTGCACGAACCCCCCGTTCAGCCCGACCGCTGCGCCTTATCCGGTAACTATCGTCTTGAGTCCAACCCGGTAAGACACGACTTATCGCCACTGGCAGCAGCCACTGGTAACAGGATTAGCAGAGCGAGGTATGTAGGCGGTGCTACAGAGTTCTTGAAGTGGTGGCCTAACTACGGCTACACTAGAAGAACAGTATTTGGTATCTGCGCTCTGCTGAAGCCAGTTACCTTCGGAAAAAGAGTTGGTAGCTCTTGATCCGGCAAACAAACCACCGCTGGTAGCGGTGGTTTTTTTGTTTGCAAGCAGCAGATTACGCGCAGAAAAAAAGGATCTCAAGAAGATCCTTTGATCTTTTCTACGGGGTCTGACGCTCAGTGGAACGAAAACTCACGTTAAGGGATTTTGGTCATGAGATTATCAAAAAGGATCTTCACCTAGATCCTTTTAAATTAAAAATGAAGTTTTAAATCAATCTAAAGTATATATGAGTAAACTTGGTCTGACAGTTACCAATGCTTAATCAGTGAGGCACCTATCTCAGCGATCTGTCTATTTCGTTCATCCATAGTTGCCTGACTCCCCGTCGTGTAGATAACTACGATACGGGAGGGCTTACCATCTGGCCCCAGTGCTGCAATGATACCGCGAGACCCACGCTCACCGGCTCCAGATTTATCAGCAATAAACCAGCCAGCCGGAAGGGCCGAGCGCAGAAGTGGTCCTGCAACTTTATCCGCCTCCATCCAGTCTATTAATTGTTGCCGGGAAGCTAGAGTAAGTAGTTCGCCAGTTAATAGTTTGCGCAACGTTGTTGCCATTGCTACAGGCATCGTGGTGTCACGCTCGTCGTTTGGTATGGCTTCATTCAGCTCCGGTTCCCAACGATCAAGGCGAGTTACATGATCCCCCATGTTGTGCAAAAAAGCGGTTAGCTCCTTCGGTCCTCCGATCGTTGTCAGAAGTAAGTTGGCCGCAGTGTTATCACTCATGGTTATGGCAGCACTGCATAATTCTCTTACTGTCATGCCATCCGTAAGATGCTTTTCTGTGACTGGTGAGTACTCAACCAAGTCATTCTGAGAATAGTGTATGCGGCGACCGAGTTGCTCTTGCCCGGCGTCAATACGGGATAATACCGCGCCACATAGCAGAACTTTAAAAGTGCTCATCATTGGAAAACGTTCTTCGGGGCGAAAACTCTCAAGGATCTTACCGCTGTTGAGATCCAGTTCGATGTAACCCACTCGTGCACCCAACTGATCTTCAGCATCTTTTACTTTCACCAGCGTTTCTGGGTGAGCAAAAACAGGAAGGCAAAATGCCGCAAAAAAGGGAATAAGGGCGACACGGAAATGTTGAATACTCATACTCTTCCTTTTTCAATATTATTGAAGCATTTATCAGGGTTATTGTCTCATGAGCGGATACATATTTGAATGTATTTAGAAAAATAAACAAATAGGGGTTCCGCGCACATTTCCCCGAAAAGTGCCACCTGGATCGATCCCCGAGGCCTACTCGAATTGGCCAACGCGCGGGGAGAGGCG
>NZ_LDWR01000116.1 GCF_001039005.1 Burkholderia cepacia | reverse complement strand
CCCGGGCAGGGCGCAGGCTTGCTCACGCTCGGCTGCCTATCGTGATTCAACGTATTTCTAGCTTGCCGCTGTCCATGCACTGGCGTCCGCGCCCGTGCTGCCTGCTCGCACTGGCGATGTTCGCATCGACTGGCGTGATGGCGGCGACCACGGATGCCACGCAAGTGGCGGAAGTCCAGTTCAACGATCTGTTCCTGCAGCGCCCGGGTGGCGCGCGGGTGGACGTGAGCCGCTTCGAGAAGGGCAATGTCGCGTTGCCGGGTTCGTATCGCGCCGATCTGTTCGTCAACACGAACTGGATCGGTCGCGCCGAGATCACGCTGCGCCAGGTGGGCAACAACCCGAACAACGTCCAGCCGTGCTTCAATCGCGACCTGCTGCAGCAGGTCGGCGTGGATCTCGCGAAGCTGTCGCCCGAGGCGACGCACATGCTGACGGATCCGAACCAGGCTTGCGCGACGATCGGCATGCTGGTGCCCGACGCGGTTGCCACTTTCGACAATGGCGAGCAGCGGCTCGACGTCAGCATTCCGCAGGCCTCGCTGAGCCGCGCGGCGCGCGGCTACGTGGACCCGCGCTACTGGGACGAGGGCGTGCCGGCCGCGCTGCTGTCGTACAACGGCAATATCTATCGTGCCGAGAACCGGGGCGCCTCGTCGACCCAGGCGTTCCTGGGCCTCACCGTCGGCCTGAACGTCGGGCCCTGGCGCTTCCGCCACAACGGCAACACCACCTACGACTCGCACGGCGGTCCGCACTACCAGAGCGTGCAGACCAGCCTGCAGCGCTCGATCGCGCGTCTGAAGGCGCAGTTCGTGATCGGCGACGCGTTCACCGACGGCACGATGTTCGACAGCGTGGGTTTTCGCGGCGTGCAGCTCGCCAGCGACGAGCGCATGTATCCGGAATCGCAACGCGGTTACGCACCGACCATCCACGGCATCGCCAACAGCAATGCGCTGGTACAGGTGCGCCAGAACGGCAACGTCATCTACAGCGCCAACGTCGCGACCGGCTCGTTCGTGATCGACGATCTCTATACGACCGGTTATGGCGGTGACCTCGACGTCATCGTGACCGAGGCCGACGGCAGCATCCACACCTTCAAGGTGCCGTATGCGTCGGCCGTCAGTTCGCTGCGGCCGGGCATCACGCACTTCAGCGTGACGGCCGGCCAGTACCGCAGTCCGCTGTTGTCGAGCAAGCCGGCGCTGTTCCAGGCGACCGTACAGCATGGTTTCACCAACCTGATCACTGGCTACGGCGGCGTGACGGCCGCGCCCGGCTACGTGGCCGGCGTGGTCGGCGCCGCGCTCAATACCCAGTTGGGCGCGTTCGCGCTCGACATCACGCAGGCCAATACCGATTTGCCGGGCGTCGGCACGCGCCACGGCCAGAGCGTGCGGATCTCGTACAGCAAGCTGATCAGCCCGACCCATACCAATATCGCGGTGGCGGCCTATCGCTATTCGAGCAGCGGCTACCTGGGCCTGCAGGACGCGATGCAGTTGCGCGGCCGGCAGACGGGCGGCGTGAGCGGTCTGCTGTCGGGCGGCGTGCGTCGCGGCCAGTTCCAGGTCACGCTGAACCAGAGCTTGCCGGAGGGCTGGGGCGCCTTCTACCTGTCGGGCTCGACCGTCAACTACTGGAATCGCGGCGGCAACGACACGCAGTATCAGGCCGGCTACAACAATAATTTCCGGCGCATCAACTACGGCGTGTCGGCCGCGCGCCAATTCGACGTGACGCAAAACCGCTGGGACAACCGCTTCATGTTGAACGTGTCGATCCCGCTGAACCTCGGCTCGCGCACGGTGTATTCGTCGACCAGCCTGCAGCACGATTCCCGTGGTTCGACCGTGGTCCAGCAGTCGATGACGGGGGCGCTCGGCGTCGACAACGCGCTCAGCTACGGCGTGAACGTCGGCCGGACCAGTGGCGGCGGCGCGAGAGCGGCGACCAACGTGGGCGGCAACGTGTCCTACATGTCGCCGTATGCGACCGTCACGGGCAATGCTTCGACGGGCACCGGCTTTACGCAGTACGGCGGCGGCATCTCGGGCGGCATGGTGGCCTATGCGGGCGGCGTTGCCTTTACGCCGACCATGGGCGAGACCATCGCGATCGTCGAGGCCAAGGACGCGCACGGGGCACGCGTGACGGCCGGCAGTGGGCTGCGCGTCGATCCGTTCGGTCATGCGCTGGTGTCGAGCCTGACGCCGTTTTCGACCAACGAGGTGGAGATCGATCCCAAGGGTGTGCCGATGAGTGTCGAGCTGAAATCGAGCGCGCAGCACATCGCGCCGACCGCAGGCGCGGTGGTGCGACTGAAGTTCGAGACCGAGGGCGGCGGGCGCGCGGTGATCATGCGCGCGCGCATGGCCGATGGCGAGCCGGTTCCGTTCGGCGCCGAGGTGAGCGATGCGGCGGGGCGGAATGTCGGCACCGTCGCGCAGGATGGCCGCATCGTGCTGCGCGGCGTGAAGACCGACACCGGCACGCTGAATGTGAAGTGGGGCGATACGGTCGCCGATGGCTGTTCGATGTCGTACACGCTGGCGACGGCAAGCAAGACGAGCAAACAACGCTGGACCGATGCGGAAGCGGTATGCACGAAATGAGCGAAGCGGGCGCGATGGACCTGGGAGA
>NZ_LDWR01000115.1 GCF_001039005.1 Burkholderia cepacia | reverse complement strand
CGACGAACAGTGCGACGGGCCGGCGCCAGTTGCCGTCTATTGCCGCGAGCTAGCGGCCAATACCAGATCCTGGGGGCTCGATTCAACCGGGTGGGATGCAATTGAGCCGGAAGCCGATAGTGCGAAAGAGGCCATGGCTTCAATCAGGGAAGCGGGCACCTTTTCTTTCGGCACACTCGGTACATCGAGTGCCGGTCGACTGACGATCCCCTTGCCAAAGAGGGGGCCTACTTGCAGAAGCGGATGTCCAGTCACAAGGTCTTTCACATCAATCGAATGCGGTGACATATTGTTGTCAAGTTCGCGCAGGCGTACGAAGAGTGCATATGGGTTCAGCTTTTTCAGCAATGTGACCTCAAAGAGGGATTTCCGTTGGATTAGGACTTCACCTTGGTCCAAACGGATCGCCGAGAGATCAGCCCCTCGAGTAACGCCATCAAACCGGTAGTAGATCAGCGGATTGCCGCGTGAAGGAGCGCCCCTTAGCCGCTTCACCAAGTCAGGAAACTTCGAGGTAGATGTGAAAGCGAGATCAAGTAGAGCGTCGCCCGGATGCACTCGTTGGAAGAATGCGTCGATATCCTGTTCCACGGTTGCGACCCGAAACACCGGATCCAAACTTGGCGCAGCCGCTTTGCCGATAAAACGCTCAACGTTTTCTATATGTGCTTTATAAATAGGGTGCACGGGTGCGTCGATCGTGGCGCGTAAGGCAGCATTGAGTGAATGATATCCTTCGCGCGTGTAAAAAATGACCGAATTCTCCTCGCTTTCGTTGACCTGACGTTCAGTGTAATGGGTCCGCAGATTGGCGACGTCACAATACGGCTGATGTTCGCTATCCATAAGAAAGGAACGAGCGACCTCGTCATGCTCGCGTGGATCCGTACCAATCGCAAACTTGATATTGTCGCCATCAATATGCCAATGACCGATCAGTTCAGGGGTAGTAGATGGTGCGTACAGACATGGCAGATTTATCTTCATCGGTTAATGATTCCACTGTTCATATGCTCGTGGCGGCCCGCTCCCTTTGCTTTACGTGAGCGTCATGTCCACAAAACGATGGTTTGATGGACGCCTGTCGGCCGTGATCGGTACAGCTCGCGAAACCGCATAAAAGGCATCCGGAATCGGCCTCCATCTTTCAATGTCCGACTATACTGGATTTTCATCGGCCAAACTGGAATTCGTATGTTGATCGGCTACGCACGGGTTTCGACCGACGACCAGCACCTTGACTTGCAACGTGACGCACTCGCGAAGGCGGGCTGCGAGCGGGTTTTTGAGGACACGGCCAGCGGGGCGAAATCGGAACGCATCGGGCTGACGGCACTGCTCGCGACACTACGTCACGGCGACACCGTGGTCATCTGGAGACTCGACCGGCTTGGCCGCTCGCTGAAAGATCTCATTTACCTGGTCGAACGGCTGGACGCCGCCGACGTCGGCCTGCGCAGCCTTCAGGAGAGCATCGATACGGCGTCGATCGGTGGGCGCCTCGTGTTTCACTTGTTCGGCGCGCTTGCCGAGTTCGAGCGCAACCTGATCCGCGAGCGGACCCAAGCTGGCCTGTCGGCGGCCCGGGCTCGCGGTCACAAGGGCGGCCGCAAGAAGCGGCTCGATCCGGAGCGCGAGCGACTGGCCCTGCAGCTTTATCACGAACGGCGGCACACCGTCGAGGAGATCTGCCGGCTGATGGGGATCGGCAAATCCACGCTCTACAACTATCTGACCGCGGCGGAACGCAATGCCCAGCGGGCGGCGTAAGTCGATTCCGACCGACTCAATTATGCAGTTGCGGCAGCGGCTCGACCGCCTGCCGCACAAGAGCCCGGAGCGTGCGGCCCAGGTTGCGGCCGTCGCCGAGCTGTACGGTATCTCGAAAACTACCGTATATCGCGCATTACACCGGGTCCAGCAGCCACACGCGGCACATCGCGCCGATCACGGCAAGTCGCGTGTGCTGCCGCAGGCCGAACTCGAACGCTACTGTGAGCTGATCGCAGCGCTGAAGCTGCGCACCACGAACAAGCAGGGGCGGCACCTGTCGACGCGGCGAGCGATCGAGCTGCTTGAAGAGTATGGCGTCGAGACCGCGCAGGGGCTCGTCAAGGCACCGCGCGGCGTACTGCACGTGCCGACATCACTACCTGTTGGTGCTGCGCCTCGATCAGCCACATCTTCTGCGCGAGCCGCCCGCCGTCCGGTTTCAGGCTGAGCACAGCAATGACTGCTGGCAGTTCGACCTGTCGCCGTCCGACCTGAAACACATCGAACGCCCGGTGTGGATCGATCCGGCGAAGGGCGAGCCCACATTGATGCTGTTCAGCGTGGTCGATGATCGCAGTGGCGTCGCCTACGACGAGTATCGTTGCGTGTACGGCGAGGACGTGGAATCGGCGCTGCGCTTCCTGTTCAACGCGATGGCTGCGAAGGCCGATCCCGCGTTTCCGTTTCAGGGCCGCCCGAAGATGATCTATCTGGACAACGGCCCGGTTGCCAAAAGCCGCGTGTTCCAGAACGTCATGCAGGCGCTCAATATCGCATGGCAGACGCATCTTCCAGCCGGGAAAGACGGCACGCGCACCACCGCGCGCTCGAAGGGCAAGGTTGAGCGTCCGTTCCGCACGGTCAAGGAAGCGCATGAAACGCTGTATCACTTCCACAAACCGGAAACGGAGAAACAGGCGAACGAATGGTTCTTCCGCTATCTGCTGCGCTACAACGTCCAGGAGCATCGCTCCGAGAAGCATTCGCGGCTCGACGATTGGCTTGCGCATCTTCCGGTCGAAGGCGTGCGCGACATGTGCACGTGGGAGCAGTTCTGTCGGTTCGCGCGCGAACCGGAGCGCCGCAAGGTCGGCATCGATGCGCGCGTCTCGATCGACGGCACCGCATATGAACTTGAGCCCGACATGGCCGGGGAGACAGTGGTGCTGCTCTGGGGCCTGTTCGACGATGAGCTGTACGCGGAGTTCGATGACGAACGCTTCGGGCCCTATCACCCGGTGTCGGGGCCGATCCCGCTTCACCGCTATCGGGCGTTCAAGCGCGGGAAAGCCGATGAGCGGGCCGACCGCATCCGCACGCTGGCCGACCAGCTCGGACTGCCGATCGCGGCACTTGCTGGCGACGACGTCCGGCTGGCACCGGTGGCAACGCCGCCGGCACCGCTGCCGCATCAACCGTTTGACGCCGACGCGCACGAGTACCGGTTTCCCAGTGCGATCGCGGCCAAGCTCGCGATCGCTGACGATCTGGCGCAGTCACTTGCGAAACTGTCATCGCAGGATCGGTTGTTTATCAAGCAGGTGCTTGCCGAAACTCTGGTGCGCCGGGTTGTACTGGCGCGCGTCCGTGACTATTTCCGGCATCGTAAGTCAGGAGAAGGCCATGCGAGCTGAAGTGATGGAGCACTACGGACTGGCAGTCCCGTTGAACCAGGCCGGCTACTTCGAGACGGCGCACCACCAGCAATTGATGAAGGACATCAAGGGCGCGGTCTTCGAGGGACGGCTGATCGCGTTGTGCGGCGTGGTGGGCTGCGGCAAGACAGTGATGCTGCGCCGGCTCCAGCAGGCACTCGAGGACGAGAAGCGCGTTACGGTGTCGAAATCGCTCGCGATCGAGAAGCATCGGATCAAGCTCGCGACGTTTATCGCGGCACTGTTCTATGACCTGTCGACCGAAAAGCAGGTGCGCATTCCGACGCAGGGCGAAAAGCGAGAACGCGACCTGCGCGAACTGGTCCGGAAGAACAAGCGGCCCGTCGCACTGTTCGTCG
>NZ_LDWR01000114.1 GCF_001039005.1 Burkholderia cepacia | reverse complement strand
GCTTGGTCCGCTCGAATTTACCCTTGGCCATTTTCGACTCCCAAAAGGAATTTCACAGGTTGCGCCGCGCGCAAACAGACACTGACTTGTACTGCTGGTGCCCATGGGCAGGATCGAACTGCCGACCTCTCCCTTACCAAGGGAGTGCTCTACCACTGAGCCACATGGGCGCTTTTACGCTTCAACTTCACGGTCTGGAGCGGGTGAAGGGAATCGAACCCTCGTCGTAAGCTTGGAAGGCTTCTGCTCTACCATTGAGCTACACCCGCACGGGCGACTAACGATTCCCTACCGCTCTTTCAGCTGATGTTCTTGGTGGAGGAGGTTGGATTCGAACCAACGTAGGCGTAAGCCAACAGATTTACAGTCTGCCCCCTTTAGCCACTCGGGCACCCCTCCGTAGAGAACTGACGATTATGGGGGTGCATCGCACTCCTGTCAAGCACATCCGGAAGATTATTTTCACTCTCTTCCCAACACTTGCTCTGCCACCGATCTTCGCCCCCTGCCCGGCTAAGGCAAGCACGCGATGTTGCCGATCGGCGCCACATCTTCGTCAGACTCCGTTTCCAGCGACAAACTTCATCTGCGCTAAAAACGAAAGACCGCCATCATAAGGCCTCCGGCGCACAATGCCAAGCGGGTAAGCACAAAATTTCCGCAAATTTCGTGCCGGAAGGCTCCGGCACCCCGTCCCGCGGCATTCGCGGGGCTTCAGCTCGGTTACCGATGGATGGCACGGGCCCCTTGCCGAGTACCGCGGGGCCGCCTGGTCGCGCCCAATGTGCCGGCACGCGCAACAGCGTTTGCTCGTGAGCATTCCGGCATCCGCACCGGACATTGCGCCCTTGCCTTCGGCACGGGTTCCTGGTCACCCCACCCTATATTTGCCGACTTCGGCGGTACGCGCGATACCATCCCGGGTCACCTGCCCGCCCCCGGTTCCAACCCTCATGCGCCTGCTTGCTCTTGTAATGGCTTTCATGGCGTTGACCGCACATGCCGCCGGCCCGGCTGATGCCTGGTGCCGCTCGAGCACGATCGCAAAGGTTCGCCAGCAGGCGCTGGCTGAAAGCCACGCCGCGGGACGCTCAGAGGCAGTCGCTGCGCTCGCAGCGTACGACCGATTAAAGCCGGCGCTCGATGCCCGATGCCTGGAATCGACGCGCCTTGACTCGCCCTCGGTGCGCCGCATGAATCAGGATGCGATCGCGTATGTGTGGCTACTCAACGACGCCTCCGCGTACCTGATCGCCGCACGCGCCCGAGATAACCCGCCTCAAGACGAGTCCGGCAGTCCAGCCTGCCTCGGCGTGCTGCAGCCATTGCTAGGCGACGACGTGCGCCCACGCCCTGGGGTGCCCCGCAACCTCGGTGCCGCCATCGTGGCGAATGTCCTGCAGTGCGGCACTCGTTGCGTCACCCCGTCGTGCAAACCGACCAACGTCAGCATCTGGTCGGCGTATCGCAGCGAATCCGCGGCGTACACACGGCATCCCGCATGCGCGTACGATGCCCGCCTCGTGCAGCTGAACGAGGGAATCTGCGTCGGGTTCGACGCGGGCGCTTTCGCCACGTCCCATACGTACGACGACGCCGGGAAATTGACATGCGACGATCAGTCGACAACGTCCGCCACTCGTTGCCCGGCAATGCTCGTGCTGACTCGGGATCACGGCCGGAACACGACGCGCCGGTTTCCGCCAGCCGAGCATTCCGCGCTCAGCGATCCGAGTACCGCGTGCACGGTGCGATCGACCGGTGTCGACGCAGGCGGCACACACTTCGCGTTGATGGGTGAAGGGCGAGACTGTTTCGGCGGCACCGCCTATTCGCTCATCGAAGAGATCTACGTGTTGCGAGATGGACAACCCGTGCTTGTCAAAAGGAACAGCGCCGACTTCTGATGGCAGCCAGCCCGCGAGTTCGCACACATCTCGGTTGGCGCCAAGATCGAGCCTTTCTTTGCAGTGCGCGACGCACGCCGCTGGCTTGGCCTCGAATGATCCAATTTCAATGATGATGGGTGAAATTGAGCCGAGAACGTCGCTTGATAGCGACACGGCGCCAGCCCTGGCAAAGTTCAGTCGCGCGACTTCAACTAGCGACGAGCGCTCAGAGCTCGCGTCAAAAACACGCTGACAGCCGGGCATACGGCATACGGCGCCTGGCTCGCGCGAACCGCATGCAGGGTGCCGGTATGCGTTGTAGCCGCAGAATGGCGACCGTAATTTTGGCAGACGATGCGTTCAGTATGGTATTGAACTGGGCAAGATAATCGATCATTGGGCCGCGGGACGATGCCACATCAAACCGAGCCCGGTGACGAACAAATCCGTGACGGATGACTGCAGCGCAGAAGTTGGCGGGTGTAATCGGCCTGGCTGCCGACTTGACCGCTGTCGCTGCGAACAATGAGCGGATGGGAAGAGGTCGGTCTCGGCAGTTCGAGTTGTCGCTGCGCGGTCGATCCGAGTACCCCGAGCACGTTTCGCCAACCGCGTAGGCGGCCGGCTCCGGACTGAATCAACGCCATCGAAGCGCCAGCTCCGGCCGCACCACCCTTCGCCGACCCTGAGTGCATTTCCTTCGCCGAAATGCAAAAACCCCCGCCTTTCGGGCGGGGGTTTCTGGCTTAG
>NZ_LDWR01000113.1 GCF_001039005.1 Burkholderia cepacia | reverse complement strand
TGAAAGTGACTTTCATTTTTAGGGTGCCGGCCAACACGGCGCGGCACCGATGCCCGGCATCGCACGAGGTGGACATGAGCAAGGTGGAGACAAGCAATCCCGCAGAAGGCGGCGTGGCCGCGGTCAACCGCGCGCTGACCGCGCTGCTGGCGTTCGGCAACGCGCCCGGCGGGCTGATGCTCGCGCAGGTCAGCGAGGAGACGGGGCTCAACATGAGCACGCTGTTGCGGATGTTCGAGTCGCTCGAGCAGTTCCGCTTCATCAAGCGCCTGCCGGACGGGCGCTACGTGCTGGGGCCCGCCGTGTTCCAGCTGGGGATGATGTATCGCGAGTCGTTCCAGCTGCGCGAGTATGTGATGCCGATCCTGTCGAAGCTGTCGGCGGAAACCGGCGAGACGGCCGCGTTCTACGTGCGTGAAGGCGACCAGCGCGTGTGTCTGTTCCGCATCCAGGCGCAGCGCTCGGTGCGCACGCATCTGCGCGAGGGCGACCGCTTCCCGCTCGACGTCGGCGCGGCCGGGCGTGTGCTGCTCGCGTTCAGCGGCACGCGCGGCGGCGACTACGAGAAGACGGCCGAGCAGGGTTACGCGGTGTCGATCGCGGAACGAGACCCGGAAAGCGCGGCGATCGCGTGCCCGGCGTTCGGCGTCGGCCGCGTGCTGAGCGGCGCGATCTCGCTCGGCGTGCCGCGCTATCGCTTCAACAAGAAGGTGCTGGCCGACTACCTGCCGCGCGTGCAGGCGGCCGCCGCCGAGCTGACGCATGCGCTGGGCGGCGATCTGCCCGCCGCGGGCGCGGCGTTCCGCGCGGCCGACCAGCTCGGCGCGCTGCTCGAGTAGCACCGTGCGCGGTTGAGCGCGCGCTCCGCATCGAACGACACACTAGGGTCTGCTTACATATGGAACGCACATGCGAATGCCCGAAATCGCCCGCATGGCAAGAAGCGAGGAGGGCCGTTTGGCGAGCCAAACAAGCGACGAGCGACGCCGCCATGCGGGCGATTTCGGGCATTCCCGTGACATGAACTTTTTAATTTGGGGTTGCCACGAGAACGGCCGCTCGCCGCGTTGCGCTCCTTGCGAATACGTCCAGTATTCGCGGCGTCGCGCGCCTCGCGAGCGGCCGTTCTCGTGGCAACGCATGTGCGTTCCATATGTAAGCAGACCCTAACCAGGAGACAAGCATGTTCGTTCCCGACCCGCAGGCCGCTCACGCGGCCGGCGCGCGCCGTCGCGCGTCCACCGGCCCGATCCATCCGAAACCGTTCGACGCCGGCGCGCAGGGACCGCTTGCGGGCGTGCGCGTCGTCGACCTGTCGCGCCTGATGGCGGGCAACATGCTGAGCGTGCAGCTCGCCGATTTCGGCGCGGACGTCGTGAAGGTCGAGAGCGAGCGCGGCGATACGCTGCGCGCGGTCGGCGCGGGCGGGATCAGCACGAACTGGAAGGTGTACGGGCGCAACAAGCGCAGCGTGTGCGTCGACCTGCGCGCGCCCGAGGGGATCGACATCGTCCGCCGGCTGGTGCGTGACGCGGACGTGTTCGTCGAGAGCTTCAAGCCCGGCGTCGCCGAGAAGATGGGGCTCGGCCCGGACGACCTGCTCGCGATCCGGCCGGAACTGGTGATCGCGCGGATCTCCGGCTGGGGGCAGACGGGGCCGTACCGCCACAAGCCGGGCTTCGGCACGCTCGCGGAAGGGTACGCGGGGTTCGCGGCGATCAACGGCTTCGCCGATCGCGAGCCGGTGCTGCCGCCGATGTTCCTCGGCGACATGACGGCCGGGCTGTCCGGTGCGCTCGCCGTGCTGGTCGCGCTGCATGCGCGCGACGCGCACGGCGCGGCGGGGCAGGTGATCGACGTGTCGCTGTTCGAGCCGCTGCTGTCGATCCTCGGGCCGGCCGCCGCGAACTACGTGATGACCGGCGAGATCAAGGCGCGCACCGGCAGCCGCTCGTCGAACACCGCGCCGCGCAACGCGTATAACACCCGCGACGGCAAGTGGCTGTGCCTGTCGAGCTCGACGCAGGCGATGGCCGAACGGCTGTTCCGCGCGATCGGCCGCGCGGAGCTGATCGACGATCCACGCTACGCGACCAACGTGCAGCGCGTGCAGCACGCGGAGGCACTCGATGCGATCGTCGGCGAATTCATCGCCGCGCGCGATCTCGACGCCAATCTCGCGTTCTTCGAAGAAGCGGGCGTGACGGTCGGGCCGATCCAGGACATCGCGCAGATCGTTCAGGATCACTATGTGATCGAACGCGAGGCGCTCGTCGAGCTGCCGGACGACGACGTCGGCAGCTTGCCGATGCACAACATCACGCCGCGCCTGTCGGCCACGCCCGGTACGTTCCGCCGGCCGGCGCCCGCGCTCGGCGAGAACAATCGCGAGATCCTGCTGCCGCTGCTCGGCGAACACGAATACGAGCGGCTCGCCGGGCTGGGCGTGATCCGCACGCGCTAGGCGCGAAACCTCGGGCGCGACAGGGCCGCGAAGGACGGCCGTGCGCGCCTGCCGCCACATCCTGGATATGGCATGGAGGAGACACCATGAAACCACGCTGGACCCATCGGCCGCCCGGCTCGAACTGGGGCGATTTCGGCCCGGACGATCAGAAAGGGCGCCTGAACTGGCTGACGGCCGACGCGGTGCTGCGCGGCGTCGCGGAGGTGCGCGAAGGCCGCGTGTTTTCGCTGAGCCTGCCTCTCGACGTGCCGCGTGGCGGCGGGCTGAACGCGCGGCGCCGGCCGCCGGCGATCATGCCGGCACTGCTGGGCGACAAGCCGTACTTCGGCTATCGGGCCGACGAACAGGTTGCGAACGCAACCGATGTGGTCTGCGACGACTCGTTCTGCATGCACTCGCAGTTCTCGACGCAATGGGATGCGCTGTCGCACGTCGGCTCGCTGTTCGATCCGGCGGGTGACGGCGAGCCAGCCCGCGTGTTCTACAACGGCTACCGGATGGACGAGCACATCCACGTGCCCGAAGCGGGCGCGCCGCGCGGCGGTGCGCGAGCGCTCGGCATCGAGGTGATGGCGCAAACCGGCGTGCAGGGGCGCGGCGTGCTGGTCGACCTGCGCCGTCACTTCGGCGACGAGCGGCGCAAGATCGGCTACGCGGAATGGATGGCGGTGCTGCGCGCGGACGACGTGGTCGTCGAGCGCGGCGACATCGTGTGCGTGCACACGGGCTTCGCCGATCGTCTGCTCGACGCCGACGCGCGTGGCGAGCCGGGTGCGCCGGACCTGTGCTGCGTGCTCGACGGCAACGACCCGCGCCTGCTCGAATGGATCGCCGCATCGGGGCTCGCGGCACTCGCCGCGGACAACCACGCGATCGAGGAGCGCCCGCGCCATGCGTCGGCGCGCGAGCGGCCCGGCGCGCTGATGCCGCTGCACGAGCTGTGCCTGTTCAAGCTCGGCATTCATCTCGGCGAGCTGTGGCACCTGACGCCGCTTGCCGAATGGTTGCGTGCGCACCGGCGCAACCGCTTCCTGCTCACCGCGCCGCCGCTGCACCTGCGCGGGCTAGTCGGGTCGCCGGTCAACCCGGTCGCCACCGTCTGAACGCCGGCGCCGCGCGCACGCCGCGCCGGCGCCTTGTCCGCCGCTTCGCGCCGGCCGCGCGGGCGGATCATCGAGGAGTCGCCATGTCCCATTCCCATGCGGCGTCGATTGCCGCGCGCATCGACCGCCTGCCCGCGACGGCCAGCATCTGGACGCTCGTGTTGTTCCTGAGCGTCGGCGGGTTTTTCGAGGTCTACGACCTGTTCCAGATGACCTACCTGCCGCCGGGGCTGATCCGCGACGGCATCTTTCATGCGGGCTCGCACGGCGTGCTCGGCATGTCGGATCAGGGCGCGCTCGGCGCGGCGACATTCGCCGGGCTGTTCGTCGGCGAGATGTTCGTGTCGCGCCTCGCGGACCGCTTCGGGCGGCGCGCGCTGTTCACCGGCGCGCTGCTGCTCTATACGGCGGCGAGCCTTGCGATGTGCGTGCAGACGCATGCGCTCGGCATCCTCGTGTGCCGCTTCATCGCGGGCTGCGGCATCGGCGCGGAGCTGATCACGATCGGCGCGTTCCTGACCGAGCTGGTGCCGAAGGCGGTGCGCGGCCGCGCGTTCGCGCTGTGCTTCGCGGTCGGTTATCTCGCGATGCCCGTGCTCGCGCTGGTGTCGTGGCTGTGGGTGCCGCACGATCCGCTCGGGATCTCCGGGTGGCGCTGGGTCGTGCTGCTCGGCGGCAGCGGCGCGGTCGTCGTCTGGTGGCTGCAGTCGCGGTTGCCGGAGTCGCCGCGCTGGCTCGCCCGCAACGGCCGCGAGGCTGAGGCCGAAGCCGTGCTGCAGCGTCTCGAGCAGGCGGTCGAGCGGGAATCCGGCCGGCCGCTGCCCGAGGTCCCGGCGCCGGCCGCGGCTGCCTCGGCCCCGCAGCGCACGCCGTCGATGTGGGATGCGCAACATCGCGGCCGCACGGCGATGCTGATCGTGTTCAATGCATTCCTGAGCATCGGCTTCTTCGGCTTCAGCCAGTGGTTGCCGACGCTGCTCGCCGCGCAGGGCGCGAGCGTCACGAAAAGCCTCTGGTATGCGTTCGTGATCGCGTTCGCGTATCCGGTGTCGCCGTTCGTCGCGGGCCTGCTCGCCGACCGGATCGAGCGCAAATGGCTGATCGTCGCGTCGGCGTTCGGCGTCGCGCTGTTCGGCACCGCGTTCGCGATGTCGGCGCAGGCGCCGTTCGTGATCGCGTTCGGTCTGCTCGTCACGCTGTCCAATACGGTGCTCGCGAGCAACGGCACCGCGTATCAGTCGGAAGTGTTTCCGACCGAGATCCGCGGGCGCGCGCTCGGCTTCGTGCATTCGATCGGCCGCCTGACGGGAATCGCGAGCAGTTTCATCGTCGCGCTGCTGCTCGAACGCGCCGGGGTATCGGCGGTGTTCGTGCTGATCGGCGGCAGCATGGTGATCGTGATGGTGTCGATCGGTGTGTTCGGGCCGTATACCAACAACCGGGCGCTGGACGAGATCACGAGCCGCGGCGGGGAGGGCGCCGAGAACGCGGCGGCGGTGCGCGGGCTCGCTGTTTTGCCGACTCGGCGTGTCGACGGGCCGCGTAAGGGCGCCGGGGATCGGGCGGTGTAATGACGGCGGCGGCAACGTTCATCACGCCGTCTCGGCCGCCGACTCACGCATCGCCGCTCACTCGCGGCGGCGCGGTCGAGCGGTCGCGTCGGCGACGCGGTCGACCCAGCCCCGGTAGAACGCGCGGTACTTGAGCACGAGCTTGTCGTACTTGCTGTACGCGCCGCCGCCGTCCGGCTTCATCCCGTTCCAGATCTTGACGTCGTACCCGGCGGCCTGTCTGGTCTGCAACCCGAACAGCACGAAGTCGGTCGCGCGGCGCAGGACGCCGCCCACCTTCTTGATCGAGATGAGCATGTGCATGACGTTCTTGCCGTCGCTCACCGGCGTCACACACTGGAGCAGCTTGTATTTGAAGTCTCCGTCCAGGGCGACGGTCATGACGCACCCGCCGGGGTAGCCGTCGAAGTGCAGGTTCATCTGCGACATGTTCAGGCCGAGCGCGCGCGACAGCATGCCGAGGGGTCCGAAGTACCGGTCCACGGTGAAGTCGATCCCGGCACCGAACCACGCGCCCGCCCGGGCCAGCGGCTCGACCTCCGGCCACGGGCGCCAATCGTCGAAGAGCTTGAGCTCGAAGGCCGAGATCGGGAGCGCGTGCACGGGGTTCGCGTGCTGCGCGTCGTAGAAGTTCTCGACGATCCGCAAGACCGCCGTCGTCGTTTCGAACGCGATGTGCAGGTGCATGAAGTCGCCATTGTCGACGTCGGCCGCGGCGATTTCGGGCAGCGGGTGCAGCGGCTGCGGGGAGCCGTACCAGACCCACACGTAGCCGTATCGCTCGGCGGTGACCAAGGTCGGCTGGCGCGCCCCGCGCGGGACGGGCTCCAGCCGGCTCACCGCCGAGCTGTGGCCGGGGATGTGAACGCACTGGCCCTGCTCGTCGTACCGCCAGTGGTGAAACGGGCACTGGATGCACCCGTCCTCGACCCGCCCGTCGGCCAGGTTCGCGCCGAGGTGCGAGCAGTGGCGGTCCATCACCACGGCCCGCCCCATCGCGCCGCGCCACGCCACGCACGGACGGCCGAAGAGCGTCAACGCCGTCGGCTTGTCCTTGAGGTCGTCCGAGCGCATCGCGACGTACCAGCTCGCGGCCACGCGCGTGGTCGCGTCGTACGCCCCCAGGGGATGCTCGTCGGTGCGCGCTTGATCCAATTGAACGTCGTTCATCGTTTTCGTTCCGGAGCCGGCCGACTACTTCAGCGCCAAGCCGATGCGGGTCGTGACGTACGCCCTGAGCAGCGCGAACATCGGGTTGTAGTCGAAGTACCTTTTCACCTCTGCCGGCGCGCTGGTTTGCGTCCAGTGCAACAGCTTCATCGCCGGCAGCAGGCTGTACTTCGAGTTGTTGAGCTGCGGCCTGGCCCCGGTGATGCAGTACCCGAAGCCGAACATCGGCCTGGCGAAGTCTCGTTCGTCGATGAGGGCGTGAATCCGCGCCGCGGCCTCGTCGGCCGGCTTGTGCCCGGCGCTCACGGCCTCGACCTCGGCCTTGGCGTCGTTGAACAACTGGTAGTACCCCTCCATGTCCGCGCACAGGTACCCGAGGTACGGCGGGTTGTCGTCGAGGTGATCGAGGTCGCCCTCGTTACGCGACGCGCGGAACCGCGCGTGGGCTTGCACGAGCCGGAACTGCCCGAGGATCGTACCGACCGCCCACAGCCGGTGGAATGCGTCCCACAGGCGGAAATCCGAGAACGCCGTGTAGCAGCAGCTGACGAAGTCGTCGTTGTGGTCCAGCAGCTTCTGCTGCAGGCGCTCGATGTACTCGAAGCGCTCGGGGGAAAAGTCGTCGTCGCGCAGCGCCTTGATGAGGCGCGCCGCGAGCGCGTGGATGGTTACCGCGGTGTTCTCGAGCCCCCGGGAGAAAAGCGGGTCGATGAAGCCGTTCGCGTGCAGCATCAGGCAGTAGCGGTCGCCGACGCAGGCGCTCGACGAGAATTGCAGGCGGTCGGTCTTGACCCAGTCGCGCACCGGCACGGCGTCCCGGAACTGCGCCCCGATGCTCGGGAACCGCGCGAGGAATTCGTCGAATTCCTGCTGTGCGGAGATGTCCGTTTTCGGGTAGACACGCGGGTCGAGCTGCAGGCCGACGCTCACCAGGTTGTTGGTCGACCGCGGGTGGTTGTTGAACGGAATCACCCAGAGCCAGCCGCCCGCGAACATGTGGTGCAAGGTCCCTTCGTGCCAGCGCCAGCGCTGCCCCTTGACCTTGAAGATGTCGTCGAACGGCTTGACCCCGAGCATGTGCGTATAGAGGCTGCGCGAGTGCGTCTTGAAGCGACACGGCTCTTCGCGGAGCTTGAACTGGGTCGCGAGCGGCGCGCGGGGACCTCCGCAGTCGATCATGTACCGGCCGGTGAACCGCTCGCCCTGGGCGGTGGTCACCGCGACGCCGTCTTTGTCGGCGTGGTATTCGGTCACGTTCGTCTTCTGGCGGACCGTGCAGCCGTATTTGATGGCGGCCTGCAACAGGTAGGCGTCGACGTCTTGCCGGTAATAATGGCTCTCCGGACCCCATGGCAGCTCGGGAATCACGCACTGCGTGAACTCCTTCGGGTCGTGCTCCTGACCGGGCTTGTGGAACACGAAGCCGAAGTTGCGCTTGATGCCCGTGCTCGACGCGACGTAACGCTGCGTCGCGTAGAACGACGTGATGTGATCGAGCTCCGGAATGCCGTAGCGATCGGCGATGATGCGGTTCATCAGAGACGTCTCGGGGATCGACGATTCGCCGATCGTGAACCGCGGGTGCGACGACTCCTCGACGATCAGCACGCGAAACTGTTGTCTGGCCAGGATGGCGCCCATCTGGGTGCCGGACATGCCCGAGCCGAGGATGATCACGTCGAAGTGATGGCTGTCGCGCCCGTTCGCGAGGCTGTTCTGAGTCATGGGGGCAAGTTCTCCTGGTGAGATGGAACACAGGGCCGCACGCGTCAGGCGTCAGCGCTCGTCGAACGCGGCGCGGAGGCGGAACCGCGCGGTACGCGTGAGCGTGAGCAGATCGACGAGCGCGCTGGGCGCGTACCCCCCGCTGCCGATGGCGGGGCCGCTTTGCCCGGCTTCGTACGCCCGCTCCGCCAATTTGAGGTGAGGCGCCCGGAAGCGCAGCAGGACCTCGAAGACCCGGTCGAGGGCCGCCAGCCCGGCCCCGACGGGCTCGCCCCGCGCGCCGACCGCTTGCGCCTCGCCGCGCACGCGGTCGACGAGCGCCGGCTCCCCGGCGAACCGAGCGTAGACGGCCCGGTACGCGGGAAGCACGTAGGGCAGGTACGTCTCCTTGAATTCCCGATAAGCCGGGTGGTCCGATTGCGAGCCCCACAGCACGTGCTCCAGCACGAAGAGGGGCATTTCCACGGCACCGGGGCCGAGGTAGCGCTGGCCCCCGACTCGAATCGGTTCGTAGAAGGGGCGGAGCTCGTGGTAGAAGACCTGCAGCGAGATGAAGCGGTAAGCGTAGACGACCGATTCGACCATTTTCTGAAGATAGGCCGCCAGCTCGTCGCACCCTCGCGCGAACGCGGGCGACCGCAGGGGCACGTCGTACAGCTCGACGGTCACCGCGATGGCCGCCTCGAGGGCCGCCATCGAGATGCGCACGCTCTCGAGCAGGTGCGCTTCGTCGCGGAGCCCGGTGTAGCTCCGCTGCGCGTCGGCCGCCGCGGGGTTCCAGACCGTCACATGCAGGAGCGTCTCGCGCGGCGGCAGGTCGGTCGCGCGCGCCAGGTCGAGCAGCACCGGCTCGAGCCCGGGCACCACGTCCACGGGCTCGTGTCCGTGCCGCTTGAGCGACCCCAGGAAGAACCCGATGTCCCGCATCGCGGCGGCGGCTTCGACGAAGCCCCAGCCGGAGGGCACGCCGCGCGCCGGGAGGAACTCGCGCAACAGGGCAACGATGCCGGGCACGTCCTTGTTACGGTTCAGGCCCGGCAGCTGCAGAACGAGCGCACGCGCCCGCAGCGGATCGCAGGCCGCCACCGCGGCGTGCGTGGCCGCGAATGCGCATTCTCGGCCCAGGGCGCGCTCCACTACAGGATTTCCGGCGTCGCGAGCGTCGGCCCGGGCTGGCTGCGAGACCGCCCCGCGTCGCCCTCGCGCAGCGACCGCAGGTAGTCGTAGTTGGTCGGCAGGCTCGTCCGCAGACGCTCGGCCTCGCGCCGGATGCGGGCGAACATCGCCTCGGCCTTGTCGATCGACTCCGGTCGGTGCCGCAGGAGCGGCAGCGACCGGTCGGGCAGCATGCCCAAGCCGGCAAGGATGCAGTAGTAGTTTCCGTTCAACCAGAAGTTCTTGAATTCGTAGTCGAACGTTTCGTAGTACGTGGAATCGTCGAACGACGTGGTGGTCAGCGGCAGCCCCGCCTTGTAGCGCTGAACCTTCTCCTTGATGGCGTCCGAGAGCCGCAGGTCGTGCCGGTTCGCGAGCCAGAACGGCGTGTCTTCGCGCGACGTGGCGAAATAGTGCGCCTGGACGAAATCCCGGCAGTCGTCGAACATGTGGACGATCTCGGCGTTGAACGCGTCGGTCAACCGCGGATCGAACGAGGTATCGGGGAAGTGCTTCACGAGCTGGTAAAGCGCCGCATAGATGAAGTAGATTCCCGTCGATTCCAGCGGCTCCAGAAAGCACGACGACAGCCCGATCGCGACGCAGTTGTTGACCCATGCCCGCCCGTTGCGCCCGACCCGGAACTTGATCTGGTTGAGCGGCTGGTTGTCCGGGAGGCCCCAGAGGTTGAGGAAGTCGGCGGTGGCCTGGTCGCGCGACGTGAACTTGCTCGAGAAGACGTAGCCGCTGCCGAACCGGCCCAGCATCGGAATCTTCCAGGTCCACCCCGAGTTCATGGCGATCGCGGAGGTGTACGGCTCGACCCCCACGCGCGCGTCGGCGTTGGGCACGGCGCTGGCGACCGCGCTGTCGCACAGCAGGTAGTCGGACATGTCGATGAAGGGTTCCTTCAAGGCCTGGTTGATCAGGAGCCCCCGCATGCCGGAGCAGTCGATGAACAGGTCCGCCTCCAGCGTTCGCCCATCCTTGGTGGACAGGCTGGAGATGTAGCCGCGGTCGTTCAGGCGAACCTCCACGACCTCGTCGACCACACGGCTCACTCCGCGTTCGACGGCCCAGCGCTTCAGGAAGTCGGCCACCAGGTGCGCGTCGAAGTGCCACGCGTGGGACATCTGGCGGGTGCCGTCGGGCAGGCACGGTGCCAGCTTGCCGTCGAGCGCCCCGGGCTGCGGGTAGCAGGCGTACTCCATCGGCTGCTGGAAGCCCTGTTCGCGCTTGCGCAGCCAGTAGTGGGTAAGCGGCACGCCGTCGCAGTTCGGCACGCTGCCGAACAAATGGTAGAAGTGATCGTCGCGCGAGCGGTCGGGCGACTTCCTCCAGTTCACGAACTTGATGGCGGCCTTGAACGCGCCGTTCACCTGGGGCATCCACTCCCGCTCCGGTATCCCGAGGAAGTCGAAGAACACCTTCTGCAAACTCGGGATGGTCGCCTCGCCCACGCCGATCCGGGGGATCGCCGCAGACTCGATGAGCGTAATGTTCGTGTGCTGCTGGAGTGCCCGGACGAGGTACGAGGCGGCCATCCAGCCCGCGGTGCCGCCGCCCACGATGACGATATTCTTGATCGGGTTGCTCATGACACGCTTCTCATAGGATTTGAAACCTGAATGGATAGTGCCGCCTTATCGGGCTGAATTCGCAACTCGTCCGGTACGTGTCATGACGTGTCGGACTCCTCATGACACATGACACCGGGAAGGCAGAGTGAATCGCAGCGAAGTTCGGCTAAATGGGGGACGTCCCTTCACGCAATATCCGGACATCCTTGCCCGTATCCCCGGAGTTTTATCCGAGGCTGTTCCGCTCTCGGTTCAAATGGAAGCACGATCGAACAATGCGAGGCACCCATCGCATCGGCGGCACACCGCGTAACGGATGCCGCATCAACAGATTGGCTTGCCGATACGGCTAATCGCCATTAGCGCATCGAGATGCTCGGACAACGTCAGCTTCCCGAGGCTTGTCATACCGTGCACGTCACCTCTGCGATACACCATAGCAGTGTTAACGATGACATACCTTGCAAAATTTCATATCAATATCAGCTGATCCAGAGGAATACTTAATCCAGGAAAATATCGGCAGAATATTTTCCAACAAACTTTTTTATTGTTTTAAAAAAGGAAATTGGCTTATTTATGTGGGGCGTGTTAGTAGGCGAATTTGTTTTATAAAAATGAGAAGTGAGCGAATGAACTCACATGAAGTAAATAAGGTCGTCACCATTTCCGAAACAAAGATGTCAACCTTTGCGTATTTCGGTGGTCTTGATCTGCTCACCGAATTTATTTCGAGGCGATCGTGCATGAATACGGATTCATAACAGGCGCTAGCGGTTGAGCACGGAAAACACCAGCGTGCCCGCGAACATCCACAGCACGACCGACGCACCGCGAAGCAGCGTTCCGGTATGCGTGGCCAGGGACCGGCGCGCCGTCAAGACGCCGCCGATGGTCAGCCACATCGAACCGATCGTGACGGCGAGCACCGTGAAGACCGCGATCGAGCAGAGATAGAACGGAACCGATACGAAAGCCTGCGGGGGAAAGATCGCAGTGGCGAACAATAACGCCTTCGGGTTCAGGGTCGTCGCGACGAACATGTCGCGAAAGCCGATGGGGCCCGACTGGATGTCTTCAAAGTGCGGTTTTTTCCATAGCTGCAGGGCGAGATAGAAAATATAGGCCGAGCTCCCCAGCTTCAGCGCATCGTAAAGCCACGGCCGTGTGGCCGCGAATGTCGCCAGGAAGAACCCCCACAGTGATATTGCGAAGCCATAGCCCGATGCCTCTGCAACCAGGAGCGGCGACGATTGCCGGAAGCCGACCTTGATTCCCGAGGACAGCAGCAGGGTATTGGTCGGCCCTGGCGTCGCCAGGATCAGCGAAACGTAGAGTGCCATCTTCAACATCGCTTGTAATGTCGGCATCTTGCTTCCTTGGGGGCGATGACGGTCGCCACGCGTCGGGGCGACCCGTCGTATTAGTTGTAGTCATTCTGCATTCGGGCAGCTGTTGGCGTTCACAATAAGCGCAAGCGGTGCTCAGGAACCATGTTTGCGGCGATCAAGGGTGGAACCGCCCCCTGAAACGCCGGACACAGTCACCCACTTACAATAGGTAAACGGGGTGTCGGTTGCGCCCGGGCGTTATCAACATTGGGTCCAGGCTTTGGGAATGCCATCTTGAAAGACTTGGCGTTGGAACGTGCAAAGCCGTGTGTTCGGTTGTTTCGGGAAGGTACCCCGTGCACGCTTGTCATGTCTGTCGGAACGATGCTTGCGATGACCATGCTTGGATCAGATCGCGATCACGCAATGATGCAGATTGCCAAGCCCCACTCGTCAGTTCTGTCGGGCCCGAATAGCTCCCTACAACAACGACATCTGGCCCGGCATGCTCGAGGGAGCCGCAGGGGTGCTTTCCGGCGCAGTTCCGCTCGACGGGTGTTCGGGTTCCGGATCCTCACTCGAACTCACATGTGCGTGGGTCTGCCGATACTTGCGCGCCCACTCGACACCCAGTACATCGGCAGAGAACACGACGCCCGGCGCAATCTGAACAAGCTGGCTCATCGGCAGATCCTCCTGAGCGGACTGAACGTCGAAGTGCGTAGCGGCGTAGCGCACGCTGCAGTTTCACACGTCGACGCCGTCACGGGTGAACGTAGCCCATCCATCTTTTACGATCATCTCTGCACGCGGAAATACGTCGCCATGCCGGTTTGCCTCGGCAGCCATGCGCCGAGACGGGACGCCGAGCGTCACATCTGCTTGAAGAGGCCCGCGCATGCGCGGCTGACGGGCAGGACGTCGCTGTTCCCGCGCAAATGGATACGCAGCCGGCCGAGCAGATCGCGTTCGATGTGATCGATGGCCGCATAGGCGACGATTACGCCGCGATGCACCTGCGCGAAGCGTTCGGTATCGAGCCGCTGCAGCATGTCCTTGAGCGGTGTGCGGATCACGTGCCGCTCGCCCGCGGTCACGACCTCGGTATATTTGTCCGTGGCCTGGAAGTACAGCACCTCGTCCACCGACACGAGCCGCGTCGTGTCCCGGAGGCCCACGGTCAGCCAGCGGATCGGCGCGGCATCCCGCTGCTCGCGCGCGTGCGCCAGCAGGGCGGTGTCGGCGGGCGCCGGGCCGCCGCGCTGCAGCTTGACGATGCAGCGCAGCAGGCGCTCGTCGGTCACCGGTTTCAGCAAATAGTCGATCGCCGACTGGTCGAACGCCTGGACCGCATACTCGTCGTAGGACGTCACGAACACGATGTGCACGTGCGGCACGAGACTCGCGATTTTCAGGCCATCGATACCCGGCATCCGGATGTCGAGGAACGCGAAATCCGGGCGCTTCGCATTCAGTTCGGCGAGTGCGTCTACGCCGTTGCGGGGCATCCCGACGATCTCGAGTTCCGGCCACAGCGGCGCGAGGCGCGCGGCAAGCTCCGCGGACAGGTTGGGTTCGTCGTCGGCAATCAGGGCGGTCGGCATATCAGGCAATCGGGATCTGCAAGGTTGCGGTCACGCCCCGCATGGCGTCGGCATTCGCGCCGACCGACACGCGGCCGCGCTCGCCATAAAGACTGATCATCCGCGCGCGAACGTTCGCGAGCCCCACGCCGCCGTGCAGCTTCGTGCCGCTGTTGCCGAGTCCCACGCCCGTGTCGCTCACGCTCAGGACGAGCAGGTCGCCGCTGCGCGTGCCGCGAATGAGCACTTCGCCGCCGTCGACCGACGGCTCGATGCCGTGCAGCAGCGCGTTCTCGACGAGGGGCTGCAGCAGGAGCGGCGACAGCGGCAAGGCCCGCAGCGCGGCCGGCACGTCGATCGCATAGCGCAGGCGTTCCTCGCCGAGCCGG
Source organism: Burkholderia cepacia (assembly GCF_001039005.1). GTDB lineage: Bacteria > Pseudomonadota > Gammaproteobacteria > Burkholderiales > Burkholderiaceae > Burkholderia > Burkholderia theae. Next base: position 5,552 of record NZ_LDWR01000113.1, on the reverse strand, counting down.
ATCGTCGCGATCTTCAGCAGCGCCTCGACCAGTTCCAGTTCTTCCTCCAGGGTGGAGGTGGCCTCGCGCGTCCGGCTCAGGCTCGCGCGCAGATAGCGGTTCAGGCTGTCGAGCATCGTCGTGGCGCGGGTCGGATCGCGCTCGATCAGGCTTTGCACGTTGGCCAGCGTATTGAACAGGAAATGCGGCTCGATCTGGGCCTGCAGCAGCGCGAGCCGCGCGGCCGTTTCGGCCTGGCGCGCCTCGGCGGCCTCGCGCCGCTGCGTTTCGAGCGACGCGCGCATGCGCGCTGCCTGCACGAACACCGAGACGAATGCGCAGGCCGCACCGGCGATAACGAACGACGAACCGTAGGCCAGCCATACCTTGATACCCGCATGTCCGATCAGGTGCGGAACGTGCCCGATCGTCGATGCCGCGATCTCGAAACCGATGAACACGCTGGCAGGCGCGACGATCAGGATCTTCGGCACCAGCGCCAGCTTGCCGCGCACGAGCCTGTCGGCGGCGACGCTGAGCAGCATCGCGCTGAAACCGATACCGTTCGCGACGACCAGATACGGCAGCAGCGCCTCGTTGCGGCGGGTGGCCCAGAAGATCAGTCCGACACCGGTGTTGAAAACAAGGAGGCCCAGCAGCGATCGGCCTCGATGGGCGGGGCCGACATGCGGCGCGGACGACAGGAATGGGAGGAGCCTGCTTTGCATGGCAGCGAGCGAGTACGGATAGCGGAGATGGTAACGTAATTCGCGGCGGCGTCACCACCGGCGATCGGCCGCGACGCCTGCGCGACGGCTTCGATTCGCGCAGGCGCCCGGCGGGGATGTGCCGCGCCGTCGGGCTGTTGCAATGCAGCAGCGCGCGTGGGCCGGCGCGACGACGAAGCGGCCCCGCACGGACATTCACCGGACGCAGGCGCCGTTCATCGGCCGATTCCCGCCGTTCATCGCATAGCGCGGCAGGCGCACCTTCCGGCCGCTATAGTCGTCGACATATCCGCCGCGCGCGGCGCTTCCGAACAGGTACCCCATGCAACATCTCCCGTCATACGTCTACGTGTTGTTCTGCGTGCTCGTCTATATCGGCGTGAAGCGCTGCTTCGCGCGCGAAGTCCGGCCCGTGCGTCCGATCCTGTTTCCGATCGTGTTCGTCGGGCTCGGCCTGTCGAGCCTCGGCCACCTGTTTCCGCGGGCGGGGGGCGATGCCTACGCGGCCGCGCTGGCCGCGCTCGTGCTGGGCGCGACGGGCGGCTGGTTCCACGCGCGCCGCTGGCGGCTGCAGTTCCGTACCGGGCCCGAAGGCATGCTCGTGCGCCTGCCCGGCGACGCGAGCCTGCTGGTCACGCTGCTCATGACCTTCGTCGCCGAGACGTTCATTCATTACGCGATTGCCACGTCGCGGCCGTGGGCCGCCACCGGAACCTTTGCGATCCTGTCGTTCGCGGTCTGGGGCCTGCTCGTCGGCATGCCGCTCGGACGCGCGATCAACGTGGTCACGCGCTGCATCCGTCATGCGAACGGATCGTCCGACGAAGGCGCCGCGCCTGCGTTCGAGTCGCGCTGAACCGGCGCTGAACCGGCACGGTCGCCAATGAGGGCGGCCCTCGCGCCGCGATCTCCTTCCGCGCCCGACGCATTGCGCCGGGCGATTCGCTTGCCGCGCCATGAAGCGACCTGTCCGTCGGCCTCGATCCCCGGCGCCGTCAGGCCGCGCATCGCCGCGGCCACCGCCCGCTCAAAAGAAGAACGTCACGATCCCCTGCACGATCTCGCTTTGCGCCTGCCCGCCGTAGACGCTGCGCGCCGAGCCGTGGTTGCTCTGCCACTGCACGGCGAAGTCCGTGCGCGGCCAGTGATAGCGCGCCTCGAGCCATGTGAAATAGCTGTGATCGTCGAGGTTGTAGCGCGCCATCGCGGCCAGCGCCAGATGCTGGACGAAGACGTCGGGCATCGACGCGTAGACGAACAGCGAGTGCCGCGTCATCAGCTCCTGCGCGACGCTCGCCGTGTCGCGATAGCGCCAGTATCGCGACGGGTCGCCCTGTAGCGCACGCCAGGCGGCGGCGCTCGCGCTGGCGCCGTCGTAGTCGTACTCGAGCGTCAGCGACAGCTTGTTCGCGAAGGTATGGGTGACGCCCGTCGCGAGCTTCGAGGTCCATGACGACGAAGCCTGCGAGAAGTCCGCGGTCGCGCTGCCGCGGCCGATCACGTATTCGAGGAACCCGACCGTCGAGTTGTCGATCAGCGTGGTGGCGTTCAGGCCCAGCTGCGGCGCGATGCCTTCGCCGCCGTACAGCAGCCACTGCGGCGCGAAATCGCCGAACAGGCGCTGCGATCCGCTCAGCATGTAGCGCGTGCGCGCGTTCGTCGCGCCGAGGTCGGGATTGAAGGTCGCGTCGTTCCGGTGCGTGTCGAGCCGCGGCGACACCAGCGCGGTGACCGAGCCGCCGTTCCACAGCAGCTGCCCGCGCGCCATCACGCTGCCGAGGCGGTTCTCGCGCAGGCTCTCGGTGTCGATCGACACCACCGAGCGCAGCGCGCCGGCCTTGAAGAAGTCCGTTGGATTGAAGCCCGACGCGACGCCTTCGCGCAGGTTGACGCGGCCGACGTCGACGATCGCGTTCGGGCTTGCCTGCCAGCTCACGTAGGCCTGCTTCAGCGTGTCGACCGCGTTGTACTGCGACGTGCCCGCGCGCCATCCCGCATCGAAGCGATTCGACAGGATCCCCCGCCAGTTGCCGAACGTGCCGTCGTACGACAGCGTGTTCGACACGCGCGCGTTGTCGTCGAGCGTCACGGGCCCGGTCTGGCTCGCCGCCGTGTAGTTGGCCACGGCCGCCTCGAACGTGCCGCGCCAGTTGCTCGGGGTCACGGGCGCGGCAGTCGCCGTGTCGGCGAGCCGCAGCGCGTCGCCGTCCGCGTCGTCCGCCGCGAGCGCGGGCTGCGTGGCCGCGAGGCCTGCCGCGCAGACCAGCGCCGCGACCCGGGATCGCGCCATCGCTCAGTCGGCCTTGAAGCGCGACAGGTACGCGCGCTGCAGCCACGCGTCGGGAATGTCGCGCCACGCGTAGTCCGAGTAGCGCATCACCGTGACCCAGCCGGGATCGAGGCCGTCGATGATCACGGTCTCCGTCGGCCGTGCCGCGCCCAGTTGATCCTGGTAGTGCCGGTAGTACGCGATTTTCAGCACGCTGCCGCTCGCCGCGAAAAAGCGCGCCTTGACCGGCCGCTTCGTGTCGCTCGCGATCCACAGGTCGATCGCGTGATACGTGACATCCGGTGCGCGCGCCGTCAGGTGCAGCCGGTAGCAGTGCCGGGTCTGGTGCTCGCCGTCCGCCACGTCCTCCTCGCCGGCGAGCGACGCGTCGTAGTCGTTCGCCCAGTTGACCGTCACGACATCGCCGTTCGCGGCCTGGCCGAGCAAACGCTGCTGCGGCGAGATCCGCACACTGGCCTGGCTGGACGGATCGTAGAACCACAGATCGTTGCCGCTCTTCAGCATCAGCTTGTTCGCGTCGCGGGCAGGGGCGACGAACTGCACCAGCGTGCGGAACTGGCGTGTCGCCGGGTCCGCCTTCGAGTAGACCTTCAGTATCTCGGCGTCGGTCTGCTGTCCATTGCGAAATTCGAGCAGGGTCGTCGTCAGGCCGAACGGCTTGTCGGGGTTGCGCACGGCGTCGCTTTGCGCGAGCAGCTGTTGCGCCGCGGGGTCCGCGGCGGCGGCGGTGGCGGCGAGCGCCAGCAGCAGCGCGGCGGCGCGCGCGATCCGGATGGGCAATGTCATGGTGTCGGTCTCCCGGTCAGGCGAAGCGCAGCGCGTCGACGATCGGCAGGCGCGCCGCGCGGCGCGCGGGCAGCCAGGCCGAGAACGTCGCGACGATCGTCACGCCGAGCGCGTAGCGCGCGATCATCCCGAACTCGCCCCACACGCGCACCGACAGCGCGACCGGATCGGTCTGCCCGGGCGGCGTCCAGTGCAGGCCGGCGCGATTGATCGCGAAGCCCGCCGCGAGTGCGAGGAGGGTGCCTGCGACCGCGCCGCACAGGCCGAGCAGGCAGCCTTCGCAGACGAACAGGCGGCGAATGCCGGCGCCGCGCAGGCCGAGCGCGCGCAGCGTGCCGATCTCGTGCGTGCGCTCCATCACGGCCATGTTCATGGTGTTGCCCACCGTAAACAGCACGATCGTGGCGATCAACACCGCGATGAAACCGAAGATCGCGCCGAACATACCGGTGACCTGGCCGTACTGCGGATTGAGCGTCGCGAAGCCGAGCACCTCGAGCGGCTCGCCGGCGAGCCGGGTGCGCAGCAGCGTCTGGATTCGCGCGCGCGCGGCCGGCAGGTCGGCCGTGTGCTTGAGCTGCACGACGATGGACGTCACCTTCGCATTCGGGCCGCTGCCGTAGACGAGTTGCTGCGCCTGCGGTAGATGCACCTGCACGAACATGTCGTCGATTTGCTTGACGCCTTGCTTCTGCGCCGCGATCACCGACAGTGCGGCGACGTTCGGCGCGCCGTACGCATTCGACGTCAGCAGTTCGAGACGGGCGAGGCCGGCGGGGTGCGCGGGCTTCGCGGCGGTCTCGGCCCGCGCGAGCGACGCGATGTCGTCGGGCAGGTCCGACGCGTCGGCCGGGGCGGTGGCGGCCGGATCGCGGCAACCGGGCACACGCAGCGCGTCGCAAAGGCGCAGCACGCGCGCGACACCGGTGCCGATCACGGCGGCGTTCGGCGCGCTGCCGGTCAGCGCGACGGGCGTCGGCCGGTCGGCGAAACCGTAGTCGTTCCACTGCCGCATCCGGTTCTGGTCGGCAACGACGATCCCGCTGCCCGAGACGGTGCGCGATACGCCCGCCGCGAAGTTGCCGGCGATACCGTTGATCGTCAGCACCGGCGTCACGACCGTGACCTCGCGTGCCAGCTCGGGGTCGCCGAGCACGGTATCGATGACCTTCCCGTAATCGCCGATCCCGTACGAGACGGGGTCGCCGCTGCCGTACAGGAAATAGTTGAGGTGCTGGATCTGCAGATGGCCGCCCTGGCGCACGTAGCTGGTCTGGAGTCCGTAATTGATGTCGCGCGCGTAGCCGCCGAACAGCAGGATCGCGGTCAGGCCGACGATCATCGCGAGCAGCGTCGTCGACGAACGGCGGCGATTGCGCAACAGGTTGCGGAAGGCGAGAACCCAGAGGCTCATTGGCAGGCCTCCTCGCGCGACGCAACGGAACGGACTTCGACCACGCGCCCGTCGCGGATCATCGCGACGTCGTCGGCGGCGGCGATCACCTGCGGATCGTGCGACGAAAAGACGAACGATGTCGCCCGTTCGCGCTGCATCGTGCGCATCAGCCCGATGATGGCCGCGCCCGTCGCGCTGTCGAGGTTGGCCGTCGGCTCGTCGGCCAGCACGAGCGCCGGCTCGGTGACGAGCGCGCGCGCGATCGCGACGCGCTGCTGCTGGCCGCCCGACAGCTCGGACGAGCCATTACCCGTCCGAGCTGTCGGGCCGGTCGATGCCGGCCACGAGGTTCAGCAGCGTGCTCTTGCCGGAG
>NZ_LDWR01000112.1 GCF_001039005.1 Burkholderia cepacia | reverse complement strand
CTCTTTTTGAAACCGCCTCTTAGTCAACACCGTTCAGCTCGCAGGGCAGCGCCGGCGGTCGGTTCGACCTGGCGCTGCCTTGCTGCGCGCAGCACCTCACCCGGCGTCTTGCCAAAACGCCGGCGAAAAAGCTTGCCGAATGTGGATTGATCTGGAAAGCCGCACGCGTGCGCAACCTCACCGATGCTTATCGCGAGGCCAGGCTGCTCCAGATAGCGGAAGCTACGGTTCAGCCGCGCTTCGCGCAGTGCTTCCTTCACCGTGTATGCTTCGCTGCGAAACAGACGATAGAGCTGCGTGCGCGAACAATGGACCGCGTCCGCGATTTGGTTCGGCGTCAAGCTCTGAAGGTGAAGATTTTGGTCAATGTAGCGGTACGCGGCCTGCAGGCGATCGCCACGCGTTAGCGCGATGCGGCGCGCGTGCGCTGACAATGTCGCCTGCAGCAGCACTCCACCAAGATCGGTCGCACGTGCGAGCATGTAATCTAGTTCGCATGATGACAGTGCCGGACCGTGACGACCGAGCAGCGTGAGCACAGTCGTCAAGAACGGGGCGAGGCGCGTCGGTTGCAGCGAGATCGCGGGCTGCGCCGCGTCGAGCGCGCCTCGTTCGAGCAGTCGGCCGATCGACGACCTCGGCAATCTCAGCGAACTGAAGCACGGCTCGTCCCAATGAACTTGCATCGGCTGCCCGCCGTCCAGCATGAACAGCTCGTTAGCACCGAAACGTGCATCCGGACGGCCGATCGTTTCAACAGTACATCCGCCCGCTTGAAGTACGTATATCGCCAAATATGTGTCCGGCGTCACGCTGCTCAGCCACGATTCGGTAATTCGCGTGTCAAGTGAAGCCCCATGAAATTGGAAAAAATGTCCACGTTCTCTACGGCACAAAAATCCGCGCCCGTGAAACGCTCCGTCAGTCGCTACATGCACCTCTGCGCACTTGAATAGATGGGCGCTCCAGAAACCCATTCCGCGCCCAATCGGTATGTCGTCGCTCGAAAAGAACTGCAGCAATGAGCTGCCACCGAGTGCGTGTATCTTATCCATTGTATCAACAGTAAAATCAAGCGCTGCCAAATAACGGAGACGCTTTTAATGTCTAGCACTTCTTCAAATTTCTAGTGTTTTTACCATTCCGCCCGATCCATTTCCACCAACGCATTCGACCCCTTCATTTTCAGAATTTTAAATTAAAGCATAGACTCACCGCGTTTATTTTTACTAATTATGCGCAGATATTAACCACATTTAATTAAATTTTCAGCTTTTATTATCCATCGCATATTGGCCCAATACTTTCAAAAATCGCTCACCCGACAAATCACTCTAATTCAAAATTATTTGATCGTCATAATCAAGTTCGCGTGACGCAGATTCTTGCTACTAGCGTTACACATGTGCCACGGCACAGTGCGAACGTCGCGCGTTTCCCCTGAAACCGAGAAAATGATGCGCACGTACTATATCCTCAACGCACCTGCATCCGCGTATCCGTGTTGGTACGCCCAGCGAATGACGTTCGCGACGTTGCGTGCGCCGAGCTTCTGCATCAGATGCTGCCGGTGGCAGTCCACGGTCTTTTGGCTGATGTTCAGCAGCGATGCGATCTCGCGATTACGCATGCCACCGACAATTAGGGTCATCACCTGCTTTTCGCGGCTCGTTAGTTCATCTACAGATGCCGATTGCGCGCTGTTGTTCATCGCTGACGTAATCTTTACCTCATCAAGTGACGGGTCGATATGGATACTCCCCGAGAGCACGCATTCAATTGCGCGTACCATGTCGCCCGGTTTGCACCTTTTCAGTAGATAGCCCGACGCGCCGAAACGAATTGCCTCTGCAGCACGTGCCTCCGATTTGAGCGCAGTGAATATGACAAACTTGAGATTCGGATACGTGCGCGCGATATGGCTCATCACCGGGAGCGGATCTGCTCCCGGTAGCATCAATTCCATCAGTACCAGATCTGAGCCGTCGGAGCGACAAATGTGGCCCGCCTCGGTCATGTCAAAGGCGAAGCGGACGTCGATCTCCGTATACATCTGTTTGAGCACGACCTCAATGCCTTCACGAACGATCGGATGACTGTCTACAACAAGCACCTTTTTACACTTTCTATCCATGACCATAATCCAATTCTTGCCGTTCGGATGTACGACCTACGACGCACTACCTCGTGTAGGTAATTTGATGCATCGTTATTTCGCTTCAATCCAGCGCCTCAAGATAGCAGCCGTTTGTCACTGCGCGATTTCAAAATCGTTTCATCCATTCTCCTTCGAATCTCTCGACGCATCCCGATTCGAGGCCGACGACGCCCGGAATTGTCAAGTTATTCATAGTGCGGACGATCAAGGGTGACGGGAGTGGTAGTCGATCGTCTTTCGCCGCCAAGGTGGTACGGCGAGCGCCAGGCGTCGTCCGGTCAGCGACCTGGAGGCTGAGAACAGTCGTCTGCGTAAGGAGTTGGCCAGCGCGAAGCTGGATATCGAAATTCTTCGAAAGGCGACGGCGTACTTCGCGAAGGGGTCGCGGTGAGGTACGCCTGGATCGATGCACATCGCAACTAGTACAGCGTGAGCCGGCTGTGCCGGGTGCTGACGGTCTCGCGCAGCGGCTACTGCCAGTGGCGTGGCCGGGGGCCAAGTGGGCAAGCCCAGGCCAATGCCGTGCTGGACGCCGAGGTCGCCGCCATTCATCGCGCCAGTCGCGACAGCTACGGCCGTCCTCGTATCGTGCGGCAGTTGCATGCTCAGGGTGTCAGCGTCGGATAGATACTCCCCACTTTCGTCGAAGTAATTTTCCCCAGTTTTTTATCTGACGGCGCCGCGGTAGCGGCGCCGTCCTGTCGATCGCTGACCATATTGCCCTTGAGATCCGTCGTGGGGGTGTCGGTGGTCGAGCTGGAGGAAGTGATGACGATTCTGGAATTGCATCGGCAAGGGCTGAGTATCTCGGCCATCGCCGCTCGACTGGGTATGAACCGCAAGACCGTTCGCAAATACATCAGGAATGGCGTTCAGGCGCCGCGTTACGGTCCACGTGCGCCGCGACCGTGCGTGGTCGATCCGTTCGTCCACTACATCACCGAACGCGTACGCGAGTTTCCCGACCTGAGCGTCGAGCGTCTGCTGCGCGAGGTCCGGGCGATGGGTTACGCGGGCGGTCGCACGGCGCTGGGCGACCTGGTTCGGGAGGTCCGGCCGCCCCGCCAGCGCGGCTTCGAGGTGCGCTTTGAGACGCCCGCCGGCCATCAGGCTCAAGTGGACTTCGCGCACTTCAGTGTCGAGTTCGACGACGCGCCCGGCCAGCGGCGTTCGATCTGGCTGTTCTCGATCGTGCTCGGGCACAGCCGCTATCTCTAGGGACGCTTCGTCGAGCATCAGGACCTGCAGACCGTCTTGCGCTGCCACATGGAAGCGTTCGAGCACCTCGGCGGCGCTCCGCGCGAGATTCTGTACGACCGAATGAAGGCGGCCGTGCTCGGCGAAGTCGAGAGGCACATCGTCTACAACGCGAAGCTGATCGCGTTTGCGCAGCACTACGGCTTCGCGCCGCGGGCCTGCAAGGCGTATCGCGCCAAGACCAAGGGCAAGGTCGAGCGCCCGTATCGCTACATCCGGCAGGACTTCTTCCTGGCGCGCCGTTTCCAGAACCTCGCCGACCTGAACCGCCAACTGCGCGAGTGGCTCGACACGGTCGCCAATGTCCGCGTGCACGGCACCACGCACCGCGTCGTCGCTCAGCACTTCAATGAGGAGCGTCCTACGCTGCAGGCGTTGCCGGCCGGCACCTTCAACGGCGTGATCCGGCTTGAGCGGCGCGTGAGCCATGAAGGTCTCGTCTCGGTCGGTGGCAATTACTACAGCGTGCCCGATCGTACGCGCAAGCGCGTGCTCGACGTTCACAGTCTGGCTCACGAGATCCGCATCTACGAGGACGGTGGACTGCTGGCGGTTCATCCCGTGCTGGAAGGCCGACGACGAACTTCGCTGCTGCCCGGTCATCGGCGTGCAAACCAGCGTAAGCAGCCGGCACGGCACCCCGTGCCATCGGTGACGGCGACCGTTGCTCGCCGGCCCCTGTCGTTCTATGATCAGGTCGCAAGACGTCTCGCAGAAGCCGGGAGGACCGCATGAACAGCATGCCTGCCTCGACACTGGAGCGCATCCGGCGCTATCTCGTCGGCCTGCGCATGCCGCGCACTCTCGAAACGCTGGACGCCACCCTGAACCGCTTCGAGCAAGGCGACAGTTCAATGCTCGAAGTGCTGGAAACGTTGCTGGGCGAGGAGTTTACGACACGCGAAACACGCCGCATCCGGATGGCGCTGCAGACCGCGCGGCTCGGCACGATCAAGACGCTGGCCGGCTACGACTTCAGCTTCCAGCCGAGCCTGGATCGCGATCGCATCATGACGCTTGCGCAACTCGAGTTCATCGAACGACGGCAGACCGTTCACTTCCTGGGGCCGCCCGGCACGGGCAAATCGCACCTGTCCATTGCGCTGGGCGTGGAAGCCGTACGTGCGGGCAAGAGCGTCTACTTCGGCTCGCTGGCCGAGATCGTGAACTCGATGGCCAAGGCTGAACGGGAAGGCAACCTGGCGCAGCGCGTGCGCTTCCTTGCCCGTAACAGCCTGCTCATCGTCGACGAGATCGGCTACCTGCCCATCGGCTCCAACGGTGGCAACCTGTTCTTCCAGCTCGTCAACGCCTGCTACGAGCGCTGCGCGATCATCCTGACGTCCAATCGCAGCTTCGGTGAATGGGGCGAAGTGTTCGGCGACAGCGTGGTGGCCGCGGCGTTGCTCGATCGGCTGCTGCACCACGCGATCGTCGTGCAGATCGAAGGCACATCGTACCGCCTGCGAGAACACGCCGATCTGCTGCCGGACCATCTGCGCAACCGTCCGTCTTCCCTGAACCCCGTGCCCACTGAACCGGCTCGCCGGCGCCCGGGCCGCCCCCGAAGGAACCCATTCGATCACGTCGCCGGCTGATCACCGTCCGAACAGGGTGGGGAATTTTACTTCGACACTTCTGGGGAAATTACGTCTGAGGTTGACATTGCCTGCCGGTGGTACTGAATCTGCTGGATCGGCACTTCGACGGCTGGCAGCCGAACCAGGCGTGGGTGAGCGACTTTACCTTCGGTACGCCCAGCCAGCGTAGCCCGCCCGTACGGGGGTGAAACTGCTTGAGCATGTTTGGAATGCAAGATCCGGAGGAGTTGATGTTGCAGTACCGGGGCATGCCCTTCCTCTGCTGCGAGAGGAAGTGAGCCGAAGCGGCGGTGATTTGCCGACACTGGCAAGGTGACGTAGTCCGTGGGAAACGGGGCTTGCGGCGAAGCGGTTACGCCAAGATGAGTCCCGGCTGAGCATGGGACGGTTGAGGAACACGAACCTGTTGAAACGCATCTGAGAGTTGAAATGTCACCCCTGCCCACACCGCTTTATGGGCAGGCCGTGAACTGTTGCTGGTCACACGTATGGCCCGGCGGCACGAGTGCTGATTGGATACGAATGCCGATCAGCATGGAACCACGGGGAGCGCGCAGCTAGACCGTGGTGTTCGCGACGACTTGCGGCAAGCAAGGATAAAGACTGCGACAGGCAACCTCGCTCATGCGCTAAGTCCAGCATGTGAACTGGTGAAGGCTTGCACAGATGCCAAGTGAGTGTGCCCCGATGATGTGCAGGCTGGCGGAGCCTCCGTAGTAGTCCGAGGCCGGGAAAGCCGGCCACATGGCGAAGGGAGGCAGTTAAAGTGGTTTGCTGAGTTGATTAACTGACCGTAGTGAGGTGAAGACCTTTGATAATCAGTGAAATGCAAAGCAAACTGGCGACATGGTCGACGGAGAACGAAGAGCGCAAGTTCGATCGACTCCTGAGACCGATTGCTGACAGGGATTGGCTGAGCGAAGCGGCTCGTATTACGCTGGCGTCCAGCGGAGCCCGCACGCCTGGCATGGACGGGATCGACAGGCGCATGATGGAGGCAAATCTCCAGCATGACCTGGCGACGATACGCGAAGAGCTGTTGGCGGGCTCGTATAGTCCGCTGCCTGCGCGGCGCGTGTATATACCGAAATCGAACGGCAAGCTCAGACCGTTCGGCATTCCGAGCCTGCAGGATCGGATCGTGCAACGGGCCATGCTTATGGCGATGGAGCCGATATGGGAGAGCGGTTTTCACCCGGCTTCATATGGCTTCAGACCTGCCCGAAGCGTACATCACGCGATTCGCACGGTGCAGCTTCAGCTGCAGGACGGCGGGGAACAAAGTGTCGCTGGACGCTGGGTCATCGAGGGCGACTTCGCCAGGACGTGTCAGGATTTCGTGTACTGAGGCTGGTTAAAGGTCTCAGTTGATGGCGGAGGTGAATCGCTCGCCGAACAGAATGGCGAACTGATTGACTGCTTGCCGCCAGGTGATAGGCGGCATCTTCCAATCCTTTTCGATGTTGCGCAAGGCCAGATACAGCAGTTTACTGGCGGCTTCGTCGCTCGGGAAGTGGCCGCGACTCTTGACGATCTTGCGCAACTGCATGTGCATGCTCTCGATGGTGTTGGTCGTATATACGATTCGACGCACCTCGGGCGGATAGGCGAAGAAGGGTATTACCTGTTTCCATTGACGCTGCCACATGGCTGCGACGGTGGGGAATTTGCGGCCCCACTCGCTTTGCGCAAAGGCGTCGAGCACCGCTGCTGCCGCCTCGGCCGTGGCGGCCTGGTAGATCGCTTGATCGCGGCAGCCAGCGGCTTGCGGTCCTTCCAGCTCGCCAGATTCAGCGAATTGCGGATCAGATGCACGATGCAGGTCTGGATTTGGGCGACCGGCTAGACCGCCTCGATCGCTTCGGGGAAGCCGCGCAAACCGTCGACCACCGCAATCAGGATGTCGTGCAAGCCGCGGTTCTTCAGCTCGTTGAAGACATTTAGCCAGAACTTGGCGCCCTCGGTTTGCTCGATCCACAAACCTAGCACTTCCTTGCGACCGTCGGCGCGGATGCCCAGCGCCGGATACACCGCCTTGTTCTTGACCGTGCCTTCGTCGCGGATCTTCAGCCGCAGCGCGTCAAAGTACACGATCGGATACATTGCCTCGAGCGGGCGTTGCTGCCATTGCTCGACGTCGGCCAGCACCTCGTCGGTGACCGTCGAAATCAGGTCGGGCGAGACTTGCAGCCCGTACAGTTCCAGCAGATGGCCCTGAATCTCACGCACGCTCATGCCGCGAGCATACATGCTGATGACGTGGTCGTCGAAGCCGGGCACCATTATATTCGCCACCCTCAGAGACAACCTAACAATACCACCATGGGTGCATGTCTATGGTTCAGGCAGGCGGGATGTCACTTAGGTGAACATCTATGGTTCACTAACTGCCACTCCCGTCATAGGCGATGCCAATGTGCGCGGGGAATGTCAGCGATCGCGTACCTAGGAGCAGTGATTGGTGCATGACTATGGTTCCAGCGACGTGTAGCTTGGGCGATAGCCTTCTGGACACATGAGCGGCGCATGACTGGGGGTTCTGGGCAGCCTTTCTGGTCGCACGAGGCGTTTACGTGTTTACCCATAACTCTTTAAAACCTTTAACTACGTTTACGAGACCGGAAACCGTTGTCTGGTAAGGCTCGGGGAGCCTATTAGACAACGTCTATGGTTCAAATGGTGCACGCCTATGGTTCTTTTGGCTCATGTACATGGTTTCGATGGGGCATTCCTATGGTTTTTGAGGTCAATGTATATGGGGCTCGAGTGAATGCCTATGGTTCGAGGCTAGGTTGGCATTAAGTGAACGCCTATGGGGCGGTGGATAGGTGAACGTCTATGGTTCCTGTCAGTAGGCAGTCTGGTTTCCAAATCGCTTTAAGCTTATGCTGTACTGATATGTTTATTAAGGAAAAATACGTGTAGCTTCTTGGTCGGTCGATGGAGTATGCGGCGATCGCGTGCGACATGCCGAATGGTGAACGTATGTGGTTCTGGCGGCATCGGGCAAGGGTTGCTGACTGAAAGACCATCTAAGGTGAACATCTATGGTTCTCCTGCGCCGGAAAAGCTTCCTTGATATTGGTGTCTTTTGCGCCTGATAGGTGCATGCCTATGGTTCGAGCGTCTCGGGTTGTCCGCTGCATGGCATTCAGTAAGGTCATGAAATCAAAGGAATTTTCGCCAGGGTTGCTTTTGAGAGGCGGGCGGCATCGCATAGGTGAACGTCCATGGTTCATGTGCTTCTGGGCAAGCTTGCGCGCGCATGGCGCGCTTGAAGGTGAACAAAGTACAGTGTATTGTTACCATTCATCGCTCAACTTGTGTACCTTTCGTGGCTAGTAAAAAAGAGACGGGTGGCGAACCCACACAAATCGCCCTCTTCCAGGTACCGGAGTTGCCAGAGCCATTCCGTAAGGCAGTGCCAGCCATCCATATTGCGCCGAAATCAGGCGCGATTTCACTCCAACAGGCGAAGATGTGGAACGCGCTGATCAAGAATGCGATTGAACAAAATAAGGATGGCGAACGAACGTGGTTCGAGTACACGATCGGCGACCTGATTTCCGACGTCGGCCTTAACAGCAAGAATCGTGAGTATGTGAAGGCGACCATCAACTCTTTGCTCGGCTTTGTCGTCAACTGGGATCACCTGAGCAGCAAGCCAGAATGGAATGCGAGCGCCCTAGTCGCCGGCGCGAAGCTTTCTGGTTCGATCCTGCGGTACCAGTTCTCGGACAACATCCGCGAGTTGCTGATGAATCCGAGAATCTACGCAAGTATCGACATGCGTATCGCTCGCGAATTCAAACGCGGCCATGCACTCACGCTGTGGGAGAACGTGGTTCGGTATGAGGCCGTCGGGCGCACGCCGCGAATGTCGGTCTCGACGATTCGAGATCTTCTGCTTGGCATGAATTGGCCACAAGGCGCGTACGCGCAGTACAAGACCTTCAAGAGTCGTATCCTCGTTCCCGCGCTGGAGGAGATCAACCGGATTGCGAACCACGAGGTCGAGCTTAGCGAGTTCAAGTCCGGCAGGACGATTATGGAAGTTCAGTTCACGATTTCGGCAAAGAAAAAATCGGAGGTGGCAACCGAGGATGATCTCGAGTTGCTGAGTTCGGTGACGAAATTCTCGATCCCCCTTTCAGAAGCACGGAAGCTGCTCGGCGAGTACGGCCCGGCCGCGATGCGTCATGCAATCGCGTATACGGAGCAGCGCCTGAAGAAGAAGAATGCCGCGCCAATCGACAATGTCGGTGCGTACTTCAGGAAGGCATTGTCTAACGGCTATCAGGTTGACGACGGTCGTGCGCGCCCGTTGGGCAAAGTCGTTGAAATGGAGGCCTCACCCGAAGCAGCTGAGAACGAGCTTCTGGCGCAATTTCTTGCCGCGCGTGTCGACGAGGCCCGCGGGTACTTCCAGGAGTTAGACCCCTCCGATCAGAGCATTTATTTTGCACGGTACAACGAGCAACAGTCTGCTCCACTATTGAAGCTGGCGGCTAATAAAAAGCCGAAGAAGGCGGCGGAGCATGCGTTCTTCCAATGGCTCGGTGCCGACGTGTGGGGTGAACCCACGGACCGCGACTTGCTCAACTTCATGCTGGTACGGACTGCATCCGCGCTTCGGTAAAGCCGAACTCCTTCGGTCGCACATATGTGACCCTGCCCTGAATCCACG
>NZ_LDWR01000111.1 GCF_001039005.1 Burkholderia cepacia | reverse complement strand
ATCGACGGCGCGCCGATCGCGCTCTGGCCCATGCCGCGCAGAAACAGCGCCGGCACGAGCACGTAGGGATCGAGCCGGCCGGCCGCGCGGCCCGCTGTCGACCGAGCGCGTTCTTCGCTCACGCGCCGCGCTGGTCGAGCAGCGCGATGATGTCCTGCGTCGAGCCCGTTTCGCCGAGGCGCGGGAAGATGCGCTCGACGCTGTTCACGTGCGCATCCGCGTTGAGGTCGGTCATCGCGTCGACGGCGAGCGTCACGTTGTAGCCGAGTTCGAATGCGTACCGGGCGGTCGATTCGACGCCGATGCTGGTCGCGACGCCGGTCAGCACGATCTGCGTGACGCCGGCCGCCTTCAGGTGCGCGTCGAGATCCGTGCCGGTAAACGCGCCCCAGGTCTTTTTCGTCACGAGGTGGTCGCCCGGCTGCAGGTTCAGTTCGGGCACGAGTTCGGTCCAGTCGGCGGGGAGTGCGTCCAGGCGCATCTGCTGCTGCGTGCGGCCCGGCGCGCCGCCGGCGACGTTGACGAGCACGACCGGCAGGCCGCGGCTGCGGAAGGCGTCGAGCAGTTCGCGGGCATGCGCGACCACCGGCGCGACCGGATGGGCGGTGGGCAGGGCGACGATGCCTTTCTGCAGGTCGATGACGACGAGGGCCGTATTCGTGTCGAGACGGGTAGCGCTCATGATGGGACTCCGTGAAGAAGGGCGAGGAAAGCCGTGCGCGCGGGTACCGCGTGGCGCGCCGGCCGGATTCATTGGTCGCCGATGCGGCGGATCAGCGGGATCGCGGCGGCGAGCGTGTCGATGTCTTCGGGATCGAGCTTCTGGATCGCGGCGCCGAGCCACTTGTGCTTGGCGGCGCTGCGTTTGCGCCGTGCGTCGAGACCGGCCGCGGTCAGCATGAACAGGATCTGGCGGCCGTCGGTCGGATGCGGCTCACGTTCGACGAGACCTTCCTCTTCGAGGCTCGCGAGGATCGCCTTCATCGACTGCGGCTTCATGGCCTCGGCGCGCGCGAGATCGGCGGTCGTCATCGGCCCCTGCTGTTCGAGCCGCGCGAGCGCGCTGGTCTGGGACATGCCGAACCCTTCGGATTCGACCTCGGAGCGGAGGCGGCGGATCAACTGGCCGACCGCGAGGGTCAGGTCGGCGGCGACGAGGTCGGCGGAAACGCCGGGTTTGCGTGGCGGGTTCATGCGGCGGATCATAGAATATGACAGTCAAACTTGCAAGTTTAACTGTCGAATTAATCGCCGGATCGTGCGCCTCCTCGACGCGCGGTTATGCGCGGCGCGGCAGCGCGACCGGCACGACGTCGCTGTATTTCGGGGAGGCGTCCTCGTGAAGCAGGTCGCCGAGGTATTGCGCGAGCTCGTCCGCGGCGAGCGCGGACGGAATGTGCAGGTCGGCCGGGCGCCGCTTGCCTTCGGTGCCGAGATCGAACACGGCCCAGCGGCCGTTCGCGCGCACGACGGCGAGCAGCCGTCCGAATGCGTTGAAGCGGTATTCGTCCTGCATGGCATCGCTCCCGTAGGGTGAATGCGCCGGCCGCCTGCGTGTGCTTACTGGATCGAGCAGGTCAGCCAGCGATGGATTTTGAGGGCATCGCTCGAGACGCCGGCACGCGTCGGCGCGCCGAGCAGCACGACCGTTTCGCGGCGGCCCTTCACGCGCATGCGCATCACGACGCCATGCCCCGATTCGTTGATGAAGCCGGTTTTCTGCAGCCGGATCGGCAGGCGGCGATAGCGTACGAGCGGGTCGGAATTCACGTAGACCAGTTCGCCGTCGCCGGGGCGCACGGTGGTCGACGTATCCGTCGAGAAATAGCGGATCAGCGGATCCTGCGCGGCCGCGCCGACGAGTCGCGCGAGATCCTCGGCCGTCGACACGTTGTGCGGCGACAGGCCGGTCGGCTCCCGGAAGTGCGTATGGCGCATGCCGAGCCGGCGTGCTTCGCGGTTCATCGCCTGGACGAACGCGGTGCGCCCGCCCGGATAGTCGCGGCTCAGCGCGGCGGCCGCGCGGTTTTCCGACGACATCAGCGCGATATGGAACATGTCGCGGCGCGACAGTTCCGAGCCGACCTGCAGTCGCGACCCGGTGAACTTGATCGTGTCGCG
>NZ_LDWR01000110.1 GCF_001039005.1 Burkholderia cepacia | reverse complement strand
TGGTCATTGCATTGGCGCTGTACCGGCACCAGTCAATCAGTGAGGTTGTGGACGGGTTGGAGTTGGCGCTTCCCGCGACTGATGCATCGTTCGTCAGTAAAAGCGGTATCGCCCAAGCGAGACAGCGTACGGGAGCGGCACCGCTCGCGTGGCTATTTCAAGCGTCGGCCACGAACTGGGCGGCTCAAGATCAGGCCCGCTACTGCTTCAAAGGATTGTCCTTGTTTGCGATGGACGGCACTACACTGCGTACAGCAGACAGTGCTGCCAACCGTCGTCATTTCGGGGCGTCGATGGCCGCACATGATCGAGTGGGCAGCTATCCCCAGCTTCGTGCCATTACACTCACGGCCCTTCCGACCCATCTGATACGCGATACGGAATTCGGCCCTTACGACAGCAATGAAATGGTCTTGGCACGCCAGATCATCCCGCGCGTGCCGGATCATTCCGTGACCGTCTTCGACAAGGGCTTTCTCTCGGCCCAACTGCTGTGCAATCTGGTCTCTGGTGGCGAGAATCGACACTTCATCATCCCGGCCAAATCCAATACCCGCTGGGAAATGCTCGGCGGAACGCCCGACGATCAGATGGTTCGCATGCGTGTGTCGGCACAGGCGCGAAAGCAATGTCCAGCACTTCCCGAGTTCTGGCAGGCCCGAGCCGTACTCGCAATGGATGCGCGTGGGCGGCAGAGGATTCTGCTCACGTCCCTGAGCGATCCATTGCACTTCAAAGCGGTTGATATTGTTTCTTGCTACGAGCGCCGTTGGCAGGTCGAGACCAGCTATCGCGAATTGAAGCAGTCGATGCTTGGCATGGCGTTGACTTTACGCAGCCAGACGGTCGACGGGGTCTATCAGGAGCTTTGGGGCGCCCTGATTGCCTACAACCTGATTCGCCTGGAAATGGCCAAGGCCGCGCTTGAGGCCGGCCAGGCTCCCGATAGCCTCAGCTTTATCCGGGCATTCCACACGATTCAGTACGAAATGACCTGGGCCGCAGTCACTCGGTCGTACGGCAAGCTCCCTGCGTTGCTGTCGCGTCTACGCGAACGACTCAAGCAGCTTCCCAATGACAAACGGCCCGGACGCAGTTGCGTCCGGGCCGTCAAATCCAGGCCTTTCCGTTACACCGTTCGAAACCTCTCTCGGAACATTAACTGAACGGCATTA
>NZ_LDWR01000011.1 GCF_001039005.1 Burkholderia cepacia | reverse complement strand
TCGGAAGACGGTTACTCAGTGCTTGCGCCGCCAGTCGAGCAGGTGGTGTTCCGCCATCCAGTGGTGGATCATCCCTTCGCCGTCATGGCTGCGCTTATATTCGCGCGACTCGAAGAACGACAGCGCGACGAGCACCATCAGACCGATGAACAGGCCGATCAGGCCCGCAATTTCTTCAGACGTCATGGCAGCCTCCTTTCCTCGGCACAGCGCCATGCGTACATAGTAGGACATGCGCAGCGCGACCTCGAAACAGGATTTCCGCTAGACTCGGCGCGGTCCCTGCGCGCAATGGGCGCGCCGTTTTCCGGAGCCATACCCGATGACCCGTTTCACGCTGGCCGTGCTGGCCGCATTCATCCTCGCCGGCTGTTCCAGCGATCCCCACCAGGCCCGCCGCGGCCACCCGCCGGAAGATCCGGCCGACTATCACGGCGTGCCGACCGACATGACGCCACCGACGATGCTCGACGCGCCGCCGCCGAAGCCCACGGAGTAACGGCCGGCCTGGCCCGCGGTCAGGCGCGGGCGGCGGGTGCAGTGGGTGCGGCGTGCGCGTCGGCGCCGATGCGCCGCAGCAGCCCCGGCAGGTAGCGCGCGAGCGTCGCGCCGCGCGCGGCCATGAACAGCAGCAGCGCGAACCAGAGCCCGTGATTGCCGAACGTGCCGACGGCGGCGAGCGTGGCCACGATGAAGATCGAGAACGACGCGACCATCGCGCGCATCAGCGATTGCGTTTGCGTGGCGCCGATGAAGACGCCGTCGAGCAGGAAGCCCCACACCGACACGATCGGCGAGATCGCGGCCCACGGCAGGTAGCGCAGCGCGACCGCGCTGATCTCGGGCTGGTCGGTCAGGCGCGCGACGATCCAGCCGCCGGCAGCCCAGTAAACGAGCGCGAACAGCAGTGCGCCGAGCGCCGACCAGAGCAGCGTGACGCGCACGGCCTGCCGGAATGCGTGGCGGTCGCGCGCGCCGGCCGCCGCACCGACGAGCGCCTCGGCCGCATGCGCGAAGCCGTCGAGGCCATACGCCATGAAGGTCTGGAAATTCAGCAGCAGCGCGTTCGCCGCGAGCGTCGCGTCACCCTGTTTCGCACCGAGGTGCGCGAACCAGCCGAATGCGCCGAGCAGGCACAGCGTGCGCAGGAAGATGTCGCGATTGAGTACGATCAGCCGCTTGAGCGCCACGCGGTCGGCGAGTGCGCGCGCGACGATCGGCGCGAGGCCGCGCGGCCGCAGCCGCCACAGCATCCACGCGCCGAGCGCGAAGCCGCATGCGTCCGCCGTGGCGGTCGCGGCGCCGATGCCGGCGATGCCCCAGCCGAAGCCGTACACGTAGAGCAAGACGGCGCCGATGTTGACCGCATTGATGAACACCTGCGCGACCAGCGCGAGCCGGACGCGCTGCACGCCGAGCAGGTAGCCGAGCACGACGTAGTTCGCGAGTGCGAACGGTGCGCTCCAGATCCGCGCGTGGCTGTACGCGAGCGCCGTCGCGCGGACGGCATCGCTGCCGCCGAGCGCGGACAGCGCGAACGACAGTAGCGGCACCTGCAGCGCAAGCACCGCGGCGCCGAGTGCGAACGCGACGATCAGCGCGCGCAGCAGGTTCAGCCGAATGCCGATGGCGTCGCCGGCGCCATGCGCCTGTGCGACGAGGCCGGTCGTTCCCATCCGCAGGAAGCCGAAGCCCCAGAACACGAAATTGAAGAACAGCCCGCCGAGCGCGACGCCGCCGAGATACTGCGCGCCGTCGAGGTGGCCGGCGACGGCCGTGTCGACGGCACCGAGGATCGGCTGGGTCAGGTTCGCGAGGACGATCGGGAAGGCGAGCGCGAGGACACGCCGGTGCGTGACGGTGGCCGAGCCGGAACCGGCCCCGTGCGGTAACGCGGATTCGGACATGGCGGACGCGTCAGGCGCGTTCCTGCACGCAGACCCACGGCGAGACGACAACCGCCCACAGCTCTGGGTTGCGCGCCGCGTAGTCGGCGGCGGTCTCGGCCTGCATGCGCGCGACGAGGCCGGCCGACAGCCAGCGCGTGACCTGCTCGGCATCGTCGCCGGCGACCGCTTCCGCGACGCTGACGAGATCGAGGTCGCGCGCGACGGACAACAGCTTGCCCTGCGCGAAGAAGCGTTCGAGATCGCACCAGTCGATCTTGGCGGTTTCGCCGAGGAGTTTGGCGTAGAGCGGGCTGTGCGACGCGCCCGCGGCGGATGGGTGTTCAGAGGACATCGGTTTCTTGGAAAGACTGCGTGGCGCCACTATAAACCATCCGGCCGGGCGGGCGGCGAGGGTGGCGAGCGACTTACGCGTCGCGCAGCGCGCGGCGCACGATCTTGCCGGTCGCGGTCATCGGCAGGCTGTCGACGAACGCGATCGCGCGCGGATACTCGTGCGCGGCGAGCCGCGTGCGCACATGTTCCTGCAGCGCGCGGACGAGCGTTTCGTCGCCGACGTGGCCGGGGTTCAGTACGACGAACGCCTTGACGATCTCGGTGCGCGTCGCGTCGGGTACGCCGACGACGGCCGCCATCCGCACCGCCGGATGCGTGAGCAGGCAGTCCTCGATCGGGCCCGGGCCGATCCGGTAGCCGGCGCTGGTGATGACGTCGTCGTCGCGGCCGACGAAGCGCACGAAGCCGTCGGCGTCGATGACGCCCGAATCGCCGGTGAGCAGGTAGTCACCCGCGAACTTGTCGCGCGTCGCGCCGGGGTTGCGCCAGTATTCGAGGAACATGACCGGGTCGGGGCGGCGCACCGCGATGCGTCCTTCGACGCCGGGCGGCAGCGGCGTGCCGTCCGCGTCGACGATCGCGACCGCATGACCGGGCACCGCCTTGCCGATCGCGCCGGGCTGCGCATCGAACAGCGCCGCGCACGACGACAGCACCATGTTGCACTCGGTTTGCCCGTAGAACTCGTTGATCGTCACGCCGAGCGCGTCGCGTCCCCAGGCCGTCAGCTCGGTGCCGAGCGATTCCCCGCCGCTCGCGACTGATTTCAGCGACAGCGCGTAGCGTTCGCGCGGTGCCGGGACGGCGCGCATCAGCTTCAGCGCGGTGGGCGGCAGGAACGCGTGGGTGACGCCGTGCCGTGCCATCAGCGCGAATGCCGCGTCGCCGTCGAACTTCTCGAAGCGGCGGGCGAGCACCGGCACGCCGTGATGCCATGACGGCAGCAGCACGTCGAGCAGGCCGCCGATCCATGCCCAGTCGGCGGGCGTCCAGAACAGGCGCGCGTCGCGCGGGAAGCACTGCTGCGACATCTCGACGCCCGGCAGGTGGCCGAGCAGCACGCGATGGGCGTGCAGCGCGCCTTTCGGTTTGCCCGTCGTGCCGGACGTATAGATGATCACCGCAGGATCGTCGGCGGCCGTATCGGCCGGCACGAAATCGGGCGTTTCGGCGGCGAGTGCCGCGTCGTAGCGCAGCACGCCCGGTGCATCGGGCGCATCGTCGCCGATGCAGTAGACGGTCTGCAGTGCCGGCAGTTGCGCGCGCAGCGGCGCGATTTTCGCGTAGCCGGCCGCGTCCGTCACGAGCGCGGCCGCTTCGCTGTTCGCGAGCCGGTATTCGAGCGCATCGACGCCGAACAGCGTGAAGAGCGGCACTGCGATCGCGCCGAGCTTGTACGCGGCGAGGTGCGCAACGGCCGTTTCGGGGCCCTGCGCGAGAAAGATGCCGATCCGGTCGCCGCGTCGCAGGCCGGCGCGCGCAAAGCTGTTCGCGAGCCGGTTAGAAGCATTCCTCAGGTCGTCGAACGAGATGCGAAAAACGTCGCCTTGCGCCGTTTCGTGAATCAGCGCGAGGCGCCCGCTGCCGTCGGCCCATTTGTCGCAGACGTCCACGCCGATGTTGTAGCGCGCCGGAACGCCCCATGCGAAGCGGGAGAGCAGGTCGTCGTAGCGGTTTGCGGCGGGCAGCATCGCGTGTCTCCTGGGTGTCGGACGTGGCGTCGAGCGAACGGATTACATCAGGGTTTCACGCAGACGAATCCACAATGTTGTCTGCTGATAGAGAATGTTCGGACTCGTCCAATCGCCACGGCTCAGTGCACGATTCCACAATGACGCATAAGATCACAACAAAACAGTGATGTGACCATGGATTTGCTTCTGATAGCTGCGGGGTTCAGCCTGATCGGAATCGGTGTGCTGGTAGCGTTCGCTCGTCACGTCGATCCGTTGTCCGGCCGTTTCACCGGACGTCTGCGCAAGCGCTGACTCGACCTTTCCCGTTTTTCGCCGCGACGGCACGCGATGCGCGCCGGCATCGCGTGTCGCTTGTCGCTTGTCGATTGCCGTGCGCTCAGCGCGCCGGCAGGTAGCGCGACGGATCGATCGACCGGCCGCCGTAACGCAACTCGAAATGCAGCGCGACGCGATCGCTGTCGCTGTTGCCCATCTCCGCGATCGACTGCCCCTGCGTAACCGACTGTCCTTCCTTCACCAGCAGCGCGCGGTTATGTGCGTAGGCGGTCAGGTAGTCGGCGTTGTGCTTGAGGATGATCAGGTTGCCGTAGCCGCGCAGCCCGTTGCCCGCATAGACCACGACGCCCGGCGCGGCCGCAACCACCGGCGTGCCCGGCGAGTTCGCGATGTCGATCCCCTTCGATTTCGAGCCGTCGAACGTGCGGACCACATTGCCGGCCGCCGGCCAGATCAGCGCGATGCTCGTGGCCGGCTTGACGGCCGATTCGACCGGCGCGGAAGGTGCGGGGCGGGCGCGGCCGGCGCTACCGGTGCCGGTGGTCGACGGCGTCGATGCGGTCGACGTGCCGGGCGGCGGCGCGACGCGCAACACCTGGCCGACTTCGATCGCATCGGGGTTCGCCATCTGGTTCCAGCGCACGACGTTCTGCACCGACGTGCGGTTGTCGCGCGCGATCTTGTAGAGCGTGTCGCCGCGCTCGACGCGATAGAACCCGGGGCCGACGGGCGCGGAGCCGCACGCGACGAGCAGAGCGGCGCAGGCGGCTGCGAAGAGTCGCTTCGTTGTTGTTCCGAACATTGAACCTCGCAAAACCCTGCCGCTCATAACGCGGCAGGCAACACAAAACGTCCGATTTTAACGGGTTCGACCCGCACACCGCAGTTTGGGCCGTTGCCGACGCCGTCGCGCGCCGGTTCGGCGCGCTGCGTATCAGCCGGCGAGCGGGAGGACGCGAATCCGCAACGTGGCCGTTTCGGTCGCGCCCGGCGCGAGCATGCGCAGCCCGAGACCGTTGTGGATCGCATCCGGCAGGCCGAGCCAAGGCTCGACGCAGTAGAAGTCCGAATCCGGTTTTTCGGTCCAGGTCGTGACCGCGTACCACGGGATCGAGCCCGGCACGTCGAGCGCGATCTCGATCGTGCGGCGGCGGCCCGGCATCACGATGCGCACCGGCGCGGACGGTTCGCCGTCGAGGCAGTGGAAGCGGTCGAGGATGTCCGGATCGTCGAGGCGGTAACGGGCTTCGCCCGGCTCGGGCGTGCTGATCGAACCGTCCGCGCGCTGCGCGCGGCGGCGCGTGGGCGGCAGCTCGAGCGTGGTTTCGGCGCGTTCGCCGTGCGGCAACGCGAAATAGAAATGGTGGCCGGCGTAGTAGGGCAGCGGCGTATCGCCGCGATTGGTCGTCGTGAGCGCGACGTCGAGCGTGTGCGCGTCGGCCAGCCGGTAGGTCGTCTCGAACCGGAAATCGAACGGATAGCTCGCGCGCAGCGCGTCGTTCGCGTCGAGCGTCATCGACAACGCGGCGCCGTCGGCCGACGGTTGCGCGGCGAACGGCAGGTCGCGCGCGAAGCCGTGCATCGGCAGGTCGCGGACCACGCCGGCGGCGTCGCGCCAGCGGCCGATTTCGCCGTCGACGCGGTGGCGGCCGAGGAACGGGAACAGCAGCGGATTGCCGCCGCGCACGCGCGCGAGGTTGCTCCAGTCGGCCGTTTCCGGCCAGAAGATGACCGGTTCGCCGTCGATGTCCCATGACAGCAGGCGGCCGCCGAATTGCGGGGCGACCCGGACGAGCGACGGGCCGGCGTGAAGTTCGTGAATGTCGTGTTGCTGGAAGATCGGCATGGCGAATCGGGTTGGGCGGGTGGACGGGGCATGGCGCGCTCCATTATCGGGCCGCGGCCGGTTGGGGAAAACCCTTCTCGGGAAATTGCGAGTTTTTGACATTGTCAACGGTCCGGATAATGCATCTAAACCGGTGAAGTTGCCGGGTCATGACACTTCGAGGAGGCGCCATGGATCTGGCAATGGCAATGGGACTCGCACTGTTCGGCATGTTCACCGGCAGCACGGTATTATTTTTCTACCAGCTCGGCCGCTGACGGCAATTCCTGCCGAAGTCGAAAGGCCCGCCATGCAAATGGCGGGCTTTTTGCTTTCTGTGCGCTTACAAATTGCAAGCGTTTGTGTGCATTGCCGCAATATCCGGCCAAATGCCTTGGCGCAGTAATCCTGGCTCGGCATAATCGGGGCGCGTTTTTTTCGGACGCGCATCGCGTCGTCCGTCATTCTTCCCGCTTAATCTTCACTAAAAGGACCGACGCGTGAGCCTCTGGTTTTTGGTATTCCTGAGCGTCCTGCAGGGCGTCACCGAACTCTTCCCCGTCAGCAGCCTTGGCCATACGCTGCTCGTGCCGGCGCTGTTCGGCATGCACATCGACAAGCACGCGCCGCAACTGCTGCCGTTCCTCGTGGCGCTGCACCTCGGCACCGCGCTGGCGCTGCTGTGGTACTTCCGCGCGCGCTGGATCGCGCTGATCGGCGGCTTCTTCGCGCAGCTCGGCGGGCGCAAGAACGACGACGGACACCTGATGTGGGCGCTGATCATCGGCACGATCCCGACCGGCATCGTCGGGCTGCTCCTCGAGAAGCGCATCGAGCGCGTGTTTCACGACCTGCGGATCGTCGCGATCGCGCTGATCGTGAACGGCGTGCTGCTGTGGCTCGGCGATCGCATCCAGCGCAGCCGCGCGCATCAGCCGCCCGAGAAGATGACGTTCAAGCAGGCGTTCTTCGTGGGCCTCGCGCAGATCGGCGCGCTGATTCCGGGTTTCTCGCGTAGCGGGCTGACGATGATCGCCGGCAATGCCGCCGGGCTGACGGCGGAGAAGGCGGCGGAATTCTCGTTCCTGCTCGGCACGCCGATCATCTTCGCGGCGGGCGTGCTCGAACTGCCGAAGCTGTTCCATGCGCGCGACCAGCTCGCCGATGCGCTGCTCGGCGGCGTGCTGACGGCGATCGCCGCGTACCTGAGCGTGCGGTTCCTGATGCGCTATTTCGAAGGGCGCGGCCGGCTCGCGTCGTTCGGCGTGTATTGCGTGATTGCCGGCGTGTTCTGTCTCGGCTGGTTCATGCTGTATCCGCAGCCGGTTTGATGCCGCGATGGCCGGTCTCGCGTGATGTGGCGCGACGATCGGGTATAATTTCGGGCTCGGCTTCATGCCGGGCCCGTTTTGTTTCGGGGCTTTGAGTTTGGTGGTGCTGTGGCTGCTGCTCAAAGTTCCGTGCCAAATGCGGTCCGCGTCAGGCCGTGTCTTTTCTCCTCGACCGCCCTTAGCTCAGTTGGATAGAGCAACGGCCTTCTAAGCCGTAGGTCACACGTTCGAATCGTGTAGGGCGGGCCAGCTTGATCAGGGGTTTGTGGCTGTTTGCGATGCCTCTTGGTTTTCTTTTCATGCCCCGTGTAGCTGGTATGTAACCCGATGGGGCACTGCGAATCCATTCGGATGCCCTTGACTCATACGCCGAAATAGTACCCTCCAGCAATTCCTGCGCGTAGTGCACCTTACGTACCCAGACTGTGAGTTTGCAGACTACGTAGAAAGGGCCGTACTTGCAGCGTGAACCTAGTCACTGTTTCTGGTGAGGGGGGCAGTAGACCTACGATAGCGGCTGAGTGCGCCGCTACAGTGGCATCGCGGGGGTAGCGTTAAATGGTCGGCGCGAACGGCTGACCCGGCAAGCTTAACTCGGCATGCTCAGTTATTCCTGCTCGCGCCTGCTTTGAATCCCTTCTTCGCGTTCAACAACGATATTTCTCAGTTTGTCGTTCCAGATTTGTCCATCTTCACCGCAATGGATTCGACGGTGGCAGGTTGGGCAGATCGCTCCAACGTACAGAGGATGATCTAGGCCACCATCCGAGAGCCGATTGATGTGGTGTGGCTCAAGATAGGGTGTCCCGTCGCTCTTTCGGTTGAATGGCGCGGGTTCTGCGCATAGTTCACACTTTCCCTGAGCTCTCGCAAGAACATACCGCTTGACCTTGATACTGCGTTGGTAAGTTACACGGACTGCCTCTTTGGGATCTGCAATTGCTTGTTGAGTCTGACATGCGTCAATTGCAGTCGTACGCAGCGCGAGAAGATCCCCAATCGATGATGCCGCGCTGATCGCAGGCATAGCATCCTCGATCACCGTTTCCTCGCCGAGCTCGGCAAGAAGCGTGTTTGATACGGGGAAGAGGCGAAAGACAATGACGTTCCGGTCATCGCCATTCTTGTCAGGCACACGTTCAATGAAGTGCGAGCTGTAGCCGAATTCGCCTAGGTAGATGCAGGGCTTTCCTTTGCCGGTGGTCTTGAAAACATGGAGGGCGCGACCGTCATGCGCGTGCCGTGTAATCGCTAAGTTACCTCGCGTCATGGTCATATCGCCGACCTGACCTTCTCCGGTATAGAGAAAACAGTTCGATTCGTCGAAGCGATCCACGTAGCCGTACTGCTCGCCCGAGTCACCAGTAAATAGAAACACGGCCTTAGACTGGTTTGACGGAGCGATGCCGCTTTGTCCGCTACCGCCGTACTTGCCGGTGACATCCTCACTTCGACGATACTTTTGGCCGACAATAAAAGCCGGAACCTCGCCGACTTGCGGCTCAGTACCCCGGAGCCGGATTACACGGAAGCTGAGTTTTCCGAGATACGAGTTTGTCTGACGCCCGCCGGTAAGTTGTGCAACCGGAACGCCGGTCGCCATCGAAACAATCTGCCTGGGTGGATAGAGTTGCCCAAGCGCCTCGATAGCAAATTTTTGACTGGCCTTGTCTTCCCAGCCTAACCATTCGGGTTGATTTCGGAGGTGTGAGTCGAACTGTGCCATCGCATGTTCAATGGCGGATTTTTCTACGAGTGGTAGCACCTGGTCCCCTGCGCCGGATGTTCTTTGTGTGCTTATTTTAAGATAAGCAGCGGCGTCAGTGCTGGACCAAAGTTCGTCCAAAGCCCCTGAAAGTTGGCCGAAATGATATGGAAGCGCAACCGATTGTCGGGCGACTGTTACTGCAAGCAATTGATTTGATCGCGCTTCCGTTCCTGCCTATTTACAGATTGCTCGCCTTCTAAGCCGTCGATCACATTTTCGAATTGCGTAGGGCGGGCCAGTCTGATCTCTTGAAGACCTTCACAGGTCCTGTTCGTCAAAAATGAAAGCGTCCCTCGGGACGCTTCCTGTACAGCGGAATTCTTGCTGGGCGCGGCTTCGCGCCGCGTGAGGCGGAAACTACTCGACCCGGTTGCCCTAGGCAAGCCGCGAATTCGCTAGAAATCGATGTCGAGTTCTTGCTCGTCGTCCACGAAAGTCGCTTGCTCAGCGTGTACCTGTCCAGCCGGACGACATGCTCCTCATGAGGAGCGCTGTCAGGTCCAGTCGGTTCATTCAGCGGTCGACGACGTTGAGGATATAGACGACAACGTGCACTGCGAGGCGCGCGGGCATCACCAGCCAGTCGCGCATCCGCTGTTGTGCTTCCGCATCACCAATACCGCGCTGGCCGTCGAGCAGGATGAGGTGACAAGACTGCGAAGAGTAGTTCATTCTCAAAACTGAGCGCCAGCGTTGCGCCGACGTTGGTTTCCAGCAGTCAACAAGAAAAAGCTTTTCAAGTTGAGCCTGCCCACTGCCACCCTTTTCTTGACACATGTTTGCATTCGTGCCGAGCAGGCGGCCATGCACGATTGTTGCCGCTGGTGTTGACGAAGTCTGGCCCCGAGAACAGCCCATTCGGCGGGATGTTTCGCTGGAACATGGGGAATACACGAATAAGAGCCTTCGACACAACTAGCATGTGTGAAGAGAGAATAAAATCCTTGCGAAAGAATCAGAGGTAATCGCGCAATCAATATCGTGGTTCAACCTGGATGGCGTCGCCCGCAGCGATGGCGATTGGCTGAACCCAGTACGAATAATGGGGAACGGGGTGATGACGCAGGAATGGGCGGATGACGCTGAGGATTTGACGACCGACACCGACGTGGCACTGCCGAGTGTTCAGGTTATGGCAGACCAGACGATAGGGTACGCGGCGATTCAAAACAACGTCCCGGCCATCCGTGAAATTCTTGTCACAAATGATGGTGAGACGACACTTTCCGATGTCGAACTGCTCGTCAACTGTGTGCCGGCTTTTGCCAAAAGTGCCCGTTTCCGTTTCGAGGCATTGGCGCCGGGCGAGAGCCGTCGCCTCGCACCTGTCGACCTACATCCTGACCATCGGTACTTCAGCCAGCTCGATGAATCTGAACGGGCCGTCATCACAGCGACGCTGCGTGCTGCGGAAACTGAACTGGTAACGGCAACGCGCAACATTGACGTGCTCGCCTACGACCAGTGGGCCGGCACGCGGTCATTGCCCGAATTGCTAGCCGCGTTTTGCATGCCGAACTCGCGTGTCGTGGATAAGCTCCTCGCACGAGCCTCCGGGTTGTTACGCCAGACGTCGGCTGACCTGTCCATGGACGGATACCAGTCCAAGAATCGCGAGAAGGTCTGGAAACAGGTGTCGGCTATCTACAGCACGATAGTTGCCGAGGACATCCAATATTCCAACCCGCCAGCGTCGTTCGGAAATGACGGTCAAAAAATCCGGACGCCGGAACGCATTTTAGACGGCAAGCTTGCGACCTGTCTGGACCTCGCCATGCTGTTTGCCTCCTGTCTGGAGCAGGCAGGTTTGCATCCCGTTGTGCTCTTCAAGGAAGGTCACGCCTGGGTCGGTGTCTGGCTGATAGACACCAGTTTCCCGACCGCATTGGTGGACGATGTCCAGGCGGTTCGCAAGCGAGTGAAATCTGGCGAGTTCATGGTCTTCGAAACCACTGGCGTAGCAGGCGGACTGAAACCGTCCCTTCGCTGGGCCTGCACCCGAGGCGAGGAACACCTGAATGACGAAGCCGAGTTCGCGTATGCCGTCGACGTCAGGCGCGCACGCGAAGTTCAAATTCGCCCGCTCCCATCCCGTTCATCGCAGGTAGATGAGCAGAATGTCCCGATTGCCGAGGCCGAAACGCCCATCATCGAGGACGTACCGCAGTTGCCGCCACTGGACCCGGTCGTCATACCGCTGCGTGACGATGTCACTCCGGAAACCCCAGAAGGCCGCCTGGCGAAATGGAAGAGCAAGCTGCTCGACCTGACGCTCCGCAACAAGCTTCTGAATTTCAAGTCGACGAAATCTTCGCTGCGAGTCATCTGCCCTGACCCGAGTGCCCTGGAAGACCGGCTTGCGGACGGAAAAGAATTCCGCGTTCGCGCAAAGCCGAAAATGATGTCCGGTTCGGACGGCCGCGACGCCAATGTGTATGCCGGCCGGAACGGCACGACCGCAATGGATGACCTCGCAACCGACGCACTCGGGCGGAACGAAATCGTCACGGATGTCGAGGAAGAGGCGCTGGAAGGTCGGCTTCTCGAGATATTCCGGACTGCCACCACAGGGATGGAGGAGGGCGGTGCCAACACACTGTTTCTGGCTTTCGGGATGCTGGAATGGCAGGAAAGCAAAGATGCCGAAACCAGTCACTTGGCTCCGATTCTGCTAATCCCCGTCACGTTGACCCGCCAGTCTGTCCGAAGCGGTTTCCGCTTGGCCCGTCACGATGACGATGCGCTCGTGAACCCGACATTGCTGCAAAAGCTACAACATGACTTCAGCCTGAAGCTGCCGTCGTTTGACGTCTTGCCGGCCGATGACCATGGCATCGACGTCAACGCGATTCTGCAGACCTTCCGTTTGCATGTAGCTGAATTGAAGGGATGGGAGGTCAAGGAACAGGTCCATCTGGGCATTTTCGCATTCACGAAGTACCTGATGTGGAAGGACCTTCAGGACCGCCAGAAGCAGCTCCAGGAAAACACCGTTGTCGCCCATCTGATTAACAGCCCGGGCAAGGCATTCGCCGATAGCACGATGGGCTTCGAGCCCAGCACCTTGGATGAGAAATTCCGGCCTCAGGATTTGTTCACCCCGTTGCTGTCGGACTCGTCGCAGTTGCGTGCCGTTTGCGTCGCCGCCGAAGGCAAGAACCTTGTTATCGAAGGCCCGCCGGGTACGGGTAAGAGCCAAACCATTTCGAACCTGATTGCACACCTCTTGGCCACAGGGAAGACCGTACTGTTTGTCTCCGAGAAGATGGCCGCACTGGAGGTGGTACATCGTCGCCTCAGTAATCTCGGTCTGGGGCCATTTTGTCTGGAGCTGCATTCGTCCAAGGCAAAGAAAGCAGATGTTCTGAAGCAGCTCGGCGTCGCGCTTGACGCTGCCGGCAAACGCACGGTGAAGGACTGGGAGCGGGAATCGGAACGGCTCTTGGCGCTTCGTGCAGACCTCAATGGGGTCGCGCGTGCACTGCATCGCGTTCATCCGAACGACCTGACCATTTATGAGGCCATCGGAACCGGCTTGCAGTATGCGGAAATGCGTCCCGGCGCGATGCCGTGGGCAGATGCGGACGTACACGACCGTGCCCAGCTCGAGACGCTGCGCGAGACCTGTCGCCAGATGGGAGCATTGGCCAGTCAGTTGACCAGCTTGCAGAACCACCCGCTGACTGTCATTCACAAAACTGAGTGGACGCCGTCTTGGCAGCAGGACTTCCTCGATGTGATTTCGGTGTTCGAGGCCCAAATCAAGAAGGTGGATGAGGCCGCGTCAAACCTGCTAAATCAGCTGTGTCTTCCCAAGATTGCGTTCTCCCTGAATGGACTGGGCAAGTTCGATGTACTGGCCGATGTGCTTTCCGCCGCTCCCACTATTCCGGTCGATGTTGCCCGGTCGGCGCACGATGAGTCCGCTCGCAATAGACTGGCCAACTTGCGACAGCATGGCCTGGCGCGCAATCAGGCATGGGAGCCGCTGAGCAAACACTACGTTGACGACGTTACCAGCCTCAACGCATCCGAGCTGAAGCTGCAATGGGCTGCGGCAACCAATACCTGGTGGCCGAAGAGCATGTTCGCCCAGCGTGCGGTTACAGGACGACTGCGCTTGTATCGGCAAGACCAGCGTCGCCCGCAATGTGGGGATGTGCCTGCTGTCATTACGGCACTGATAGCCGTCAACGCAGAAGACAAGGTCATCGACGCCATGTCGCACGATGCGACACAGCTATTGCATGAAACGTTCGCAGCCTCGAAGACTGACTGGACTACCGTTGAGTCGGCTGAGCGGTGGGCAACATCCTTTGCGGACGCGGTAACCGCCATTGCCGGCAATGACATCGAACTGGCCCAAACGCTTCGTACGAAGCTGCAGCCATTTGTTTCCGACAACCGAAGCATGCTGAAGGCAGACATGCCTCTTGGCGCAAGTTTGTTGTCGTACCGCGATTGCTACCGCGATGCCATGACTCAATTTCGCCGTGTCGTTGAGCTTGGAAGCTGCCAGGCTGACCTTGGCTTGGTCCCGACTGCAACTGGTGTGATTCCTCGGCTGTTGAGCCTGCTCCAAGGATGGCAATCGGCCGCGCGGCAATTGCAACCGTGGTGCCTGTGGCGGAAATCTCGCACGAATGCAATCAGTAGCGGGTTGCAGGGCATTGTGGATGCTCTGGAGGCTGGCGATGCGCCGTTGTCTAACGTGGCCGAGTTCTTCGAATGCAGCTACCAGGGCTGGTGGCTGCGGAAAGCAATTGACCGGGAACCGGTGCTCTGCAATTTCGCAAGTGCCGAGCATGAACGCAAGATTGCCGAATTCAAGGAGGCCGACGAGCGTTTCCAGAAGCTGACCCAGCAATATATTGCGGCAAAACTGGCGGGACAGATTCCGGCGAGCGTCGAAGTTGCGCCCGGCGCCGATTCGGAGCTGGGAAAATTGCGACGCGAACTGCAGAAGCAACGCAGGCATATGCCGATTCGGCAGTTGGTACAGAACCTTCCTAGTCTGATGACCCGGCTGAAGCCATGTTTGCTGATGTCGCCTTTGTCGGTCGCACAGTATCTGGACGCGTCGCATGCCCAGTTCGACGTGGTCATCTTTGACGAGGCCTCCCAAATTCCGGTGTGGGATGCCGTCGGTGCAATTGCGCGCGGCAAGCAGCTCGTCTGCGTTGGCGACCCGAAGCAACTGCCGCCGACCAGTTTCTTCTCCCGGTCGGATGACTCGGAGGATGGCATGGATGGTGACGACGTCCAGGACCTGGAGAGCATCCTCGACGAGTGCCTCAGTATCGGCCTGCCTGAACTACGATTGAATTGGCATTACCGAAGCAAGCATGAAGGGCTGATTACGTTCAGCAATGTCACGTACTACGACAATGAGTTGGTTACGTTCCCGTCGCCGGCTACCAACGATCAGAGCGTGCGTTTCGAACGTGTCCAAGGTGTCTACGACCGTGGTGGCTCGAGAACCAACCGAGCGGAAGCCGATGCCATCGTCAAAGCGATTGAACAGCATTATCTTGACCCGACGAAGCGCCATCTGACGCTAGGCGTGGTGACCTTCAATCAGGCGCAGCAAAGCCTGATTGAACGGATGCTGGATGAGCGACGCCGGACATCTCAGCAACTGGACCAGGCTATTGCGCAGGCGGCGCAGGAGCCGCTGTTCATCAAGAACCTTGAAAACGTTCAGGGTGATGAGCGGGACATCATATTTTTCTCCATCACCTATGGTCCGGATACGTCGGGGAAGGTCAGTCTCAACCTCGGGCCATTGAACCTGGAGGGGGGCCATAGGCGCCTCAATGTGGCGGTATCGCGTGCCCGCGCCGGTGTCGTGATTTTCAGTACGCTGTTGCCCGAACAGATTGACCTGTCGCGCGTCCGGGCCGCAGGCGTTCGGGACCTGAAGAACTATCTCGAATTCGCCATTCGAGGCCCGCGTGCCCTGGTTGAGCAAAGCATGCCGACGGGGAGGGAGCCGGACAGTCCGTTCGAGCGGCAAGTAATTTCTGTCCTTCGCGAGAAAGGTTGGACGGTTCACCCGCAGGTCGGCGTGTCCGGATACCGGATTGATATTGGCGTTGTCGACCCACGTGCGCCAGGCCGCTATCTGCTGGGCGTTGAGTGCGACGGCGCCATGTATCACTCCGGCGCAACGGCACGCGACCGTGACCGACTCCGCCAGCATGTCCTTGAAGGTCTGGGTTGGGAGTTGTACCGAATCTGGTCCACGGACTGGTGGCTAAATCCGGAAGAGCCGATGCGAAAGCTCGTCGCCCGACTGGAAGAATTGGTAGCGACGGTTCAGACCGAGGACGAGCCGATTGTTCAGCAACCGGAAGATGTCGAGCATGAGGAGGAGCCGCATGCCTTGTATGCCGGAGCCGAAGCGGTCGTGGAGCCAGTTGCTTCCGCCGCACAACTTCCCGAATACGAACTAACCAGCCTGGACAAGGGTAGTCCAGACCTCTTCTACGAAGACAGCTCAATGTCGACCTTGGCGGGTCAGTTGGTCAAAGTAATTGAATCAGAAGGACCCGTATCGCAGGCGGTGGTATTCAAACGCGTGACGCGGGCTTGGGGACTGTCCAGGGTTGGTAACCGTATCGAGGCTCATCTGAGTTCATTGGTTCCTAGACAGATAACCTGTACAACGGACAACGGCGTCACTTTCTATTGGCCGGAGCACGCCAGCCCGGGTACTTGGGAGAGTACCCGGGTGCCGGGCAGCGACCCCGAAACGCGCCGCAATATAGACGAAGTTAGCCTGGAAGAGCTGGGCAACGCAGCCGTCTACATTCTGAGGCAACAAGGCGGTACATCGCAGGATGGGTTGGCAAAGGGAGTGTGCAGGTTGCTGGGCGTGGCCAGGACGACTGCTGAGGCCGGTGCGCGCATTTCTCGAGCACTGGTCCACGGACGAGTTCAGGCGGTGGTAGTTGTTGAGGGCGGTTTAGTCCATTTAAGGAAATGAGTCATCCGTAGCCTACGTAGCATAGATAGGATTAACCGATGTCCACATCTTTTGAACAAATCTGCAGTGTGGGGAGGCGGCGCGCCTATAGCGGGGAGAAGGAGCGTTCCGTGGAGGCTCCCCCCCTGCAATTGCTCTCGAAACCGGAAGTCGATAGCACGGATTTTGTGCTGGATACACACTGCAAATTAAAAGCGTTCCGCGCCCTGTCTAGCAAGGGCTTGAGGCAATTTTGACCCCTTCCACAGAACGCTTTTCCAAGAGGTCACGGAACGCTTTCTTTTCTCGCGAACAGTCCACCCAAGTCACACACCCCCCCTCACTCCACCGTCACCGATTTCGCCAGATTCCTCGGCTTGTCGATATCCGCGCCGCGCAAACACGCCGCGTGATACGCGAGCAACTGCAACGGCACCACATGCAGGATCGGCGACAACAGCCCGTAGTAATCCGGCATCCGCAGCACCGACACGCCTTCGCTGTTGTCGATCCGCGTATCGGCGTCGGCGAACACGTAAAGCTGCCCGCCGCGCGCCCGCACTTCCTGCATGTTCGACTTGAGCTTCTCGAGCAGCGAGTCGTTCGGCGCGATCGTCGCCACCGGCATGGTGTGGGTCACGAGCGCCAGCGGCCCGTGCTTCAGCTCGCCCGCGGGATACGCTTCCGCGTGGATATACGAAATCTCCTTCAGCTTCAGCGCACCTTCGAGCGCGATCGGGTAGTGCAGCCCGCGCCCGAGAAACAGCGCATTCTCGTGCTGCGCGAATTCCGCCGCCCAGCTCTCGATCTGCGGCTCCAGCCCGAGCACGTCTTCTAGTGCACCGGGCAGCCGCCGCAACTGCGTTGTGTAGCGCGCGAGCTGCGCGTCGTCGACGTAGCCGCGCAGCCGCCCGAGCGTGACGGCGAGGATGAACAGCGCGACGAGCTGCGTCGTGAACGCCTTGGTCGACGCGACGCCGATTTCAGGGCCGGCCCGCGTCAGGAAGCGCAGGCCGGTCTGACGCATCATCGCGCTGGTCGGCACGTTGCAGATCGCCAGCGTGTCGATGTGGCCGAGCGCTTGCGCGTACTTGAGCGCGGCGAGCGTGTCGGCGGTTTCGCCGGATTGCGACACGCTCACCACCAACGTGTTTGGCAGCGCGAGCGCATCGCTGTAGCGGTATTCGCTCGCGATCTCGACCTGCGCGGGCAAGCGCGCGATCGTTTCGAGCCAGCGGCGCGCGGTCAGGCCGGAATAATGACTCGTGCCGCACGCGAGAATCAGCACGTTGTCGATCTGCTCGAACG
This sequence comes from Burkholderia cepacia, assembly GCF_001039005.1. Classification (GTDB taxonomy): domain Bacteria; phylum Pseudomonadota; class Gammaproteobacteria; order Burkholderiales; family Burkholderiaceae; genus Burkholderia; species Burkholderia theae. The sequence continues at coordinate 484,069 of NZ_LDWR01000011.1, read as the reverse complement.
CCCGCGCGGCGTCCGGGCCGAATACGGCCGGATCGAACAGCCCGGCATCGGGGATGGTCGCGGCCACGGCCTGCGGTTGTTCGAAAATCTCCTTCTGCATGAAATGCCGATACGGCCCGAGTTCGACCACGCCCTGCGCGGAGGAAACGGTCTGTATCGCACGCTCGACCGGTGCGCCGCGACGATCGAGCACGCGCACGCCGCCCGGCGTCAGCTCGACGATGTCGCCTTCCTCGAGAAAGATGAAACGGTCGGTGATGCCGGCGAGCGCGAGCGCGTCGGACGCGAGAAAGCATTCGCCGTCCTTCACGCCGACGACGAGCGGCGAGCCGGCCCGCGCGCCGATCAGCCGCTGCGGCTCGTGCTTGCTGAACACGGCGATCGCGTAGGCACCGTGCAACTGCGACGTCGCATCGCGCACGGCGGCAAGCAGGTCGCCGCGATACTTGCTGTGGATCAGGTGGGCGACGACCTCGGTGTCGGTCTGGCCGTCGAATTCGTAGTGCTCGTCAGAAAGTTGCTTGCGCAACGCTTCGTGGTTCTCGATGATGCCGTTGTGCACGAGCGCGATTTCGTCGCGCGAGAAGATCGGATGCGCGTTGCAGGTTGCCGGCGCGCCATGGGTCGCCCAGCGCGTGTGCGCGATGCCGGTGCTGCCGGTCAGGCCGGCGCTGCGCACGTGCGCGTCGAGATCGGCGACGCGCGACATGCTGCGCTCGCGGCGCGCCTGGCCGTCAACGACCGTCGCCACGCCGCATGAATCGTAGCCGCGATATTCGAGGCGGCGCAAACCTTCAATCAGAATCGGGACGATGTCCCGTTGCGCGACCGCGCCGACGATGCCACACATCACACGTCTCCTTCCCTTTAAACATCATGGACCGCGCGCACCCCTGAATCAGCGCGACGCGGTTGCCGATGCCGCCGCCGTCGTGAACCCGCATCGGGCGGGTGCGACGGGGGCGGCCATCCGGCTCTCGAATGCCAGATAAAGCGACTCCTCGAGTACGTTCCAGTGCGCGCCGTGGCGGTACGGGCCGGATCGCGCATGCCAGCAGGCAACCGTTCCCCAGTCGTTCATCTTGAACGCGACGAGCGCGATCAAGCCCCACGGATAATCGGTGCCGGCAAGTTTCTTCCAGGTCTTGCCGTACTTCTGCATCCACTGCGCGTAGAGCGTCGCGTTGGATTGTTCGGGTACCTGAATGCCGGACAGGAGCGGGAAGATCTGCGCGACTTTCGCCGGATAAAAGCTCGTATCGCTGACTTGCCCCGTGCTGACGCGAAAGCCGGACTGCGTGCCGCGCCAGAACACCTTCACGATGGCCGACGCGAGCCGGTCGGCGCGCTGGCTCCACGGGCCGGCATGCGTGTAGTCGGCGCGCCGGAGGTAGTACGCCGAGAGCGCCTGGAACGCGCTGTGTACCTCGACGTTGTCCATCAGCAGCGCGACGTGCAGCGACGATGAGATCTGATAGACACCGGAGGGCTTGTCGAGCAGCGTGTCCAGATGCGTGCCTGCACGGTTCAGGCTGAGTTCCCAGGCGGCGGGCATGCCGTCGGGTGGCGCGAAGCGGGCGAGCAGTTCGATCCAGGTCGCCATCATCGCGTCGTCGGCGTCCGCTTCGGCGCATGCGTTGTACTGGCCGTTCTTCACACAGTAGCGATTGAAGCCGCCGTCCAGACGCTGGCGCGGCAACAGCCAGGCGATCCACGCGAGTGCGGCCTGATGCGCGTCGAGCTGCGCATCGGACGCGGCGAGCAGCGCCTTCGCGGCGAAATAAGGATCGATGCCGACGCCGTTCAGGCGCACGGTGATCGCCCCGTCGGGGCGTTGGTACAGCCCGTTGAGCTGGAGCTCGGCGGCGCCCGCGTGCAGTGCGAAGCCGCACGCGGCGACCCACCAGGCGGCGCGCCACCGTCGGCACAGTCGGGCGGCAGCCGCCACGCATGCGCGTGCGGTCGGGAAAAGCGCGGGCCGGTTCATAGTCGGGGGCTCCTGCGCGGTGGTCCTTCGCAATCGTCTCCGGACACGGCGTTGGCCGCGTCGCGCCCGGCGAGCGTATCGACGTTGTGGCTCAGTGCACCCTGGTGCGAGTGAACTTGAGGCTGGTGCCGCTCCTCGTGCTCACGAGCCGGTTCGTCGCATGAGCGCGTGAAGGTGGCCCGCGGATCGCGCGGATTTCTACGGGAAACGGCGGCACGTTCGTCGCGCAGGGGCGGTTGCCTTTTGCCCCACGCGGATGCGTCGTGTCGCCTCCCGGCTTCGTTGCTTTGACATCCCCGTTTGTCTGCGGTCGTGCGAGTGCTCCGGGACGCACCTGTCCGGTATTAAGCAAGGCGTGAGCCATCGGCTGCGATGGCCCGTACAGCAAGGGGCGGAGGGCAGGCCGCGAGTGCGGCCAGGGTGGCAGCAGCGTGTTTTGATTCATCGGCGAATCAGCTTTTGCGCAAGGGGTGCGACCACGCGCGGCCGACATTGCGGCCCGCACGCGTCATGCAGCGGGCGATTCATCTGCTGAACTTGTTCTGCCTTGCCGGGTGAGGCTTTACGTGGCTGACGCGTCACGCGAAATTAGTTGCGTGTGCATCGGTATGGAAGCAGGCGTGGCATCCGCTTCCGCATTTTCCGGATGGACCGGACTCCGATGTAACCGATGGTTCCGGATTCGCGTTACACATTCGCAACATTTCCCGATCGTCGATTCGTGTGACGCGAACGACGCCGCAAATCGGTAAATCCTGCATGCATGACCGTGGCCGGGCAGTCGATCGCGCACCGTTCACTGCACAGACAAAAGTTGCGAATCGAGACGACACAAAGCGTTTCGCAAGATGCATGCGTTTCGATGCGCAATGAGCGCTCGACATGAATTCGCCATTCATCGGACGACGTCGTCGGACGGATCGCGCGCACGACCGGAGGTTTGTCCATGTCGCATCCGCCCGGCGATGCACCGCTCGTAGCAGTTGTGAAACGTTCCGTTACGGACTGCCTGTCTGCCATGTGCTCGGCGCGAACGGGGCCCGGCCACAGGGCGGCTGGTTTGATTATTGCTGTAGTGGAAGAGACGTGACGAACGGACGTGACGCTCGACGCTGCGAGGAACGACTCATGACGTGACTGATCAAGTGCAACGGGATGCCGGTAATACGACGATTCGCGTGGCGGAGACCGCGCGGACAGAACGGCGCGCTCGCCCCGCGACACCACCACGTGTGGATCGCGTGCGAGTACGGGAGGCGCCGTCTGAATATATGCTTCGCGCCGCAAGCAGGGTCGATCAGCGCGAAGTGGCTAGACGAGGATAACGATGAAAAAGATCTTGCTTGCGTTCGGGACTCGGCCGGAGGCCATCAAGATGGCGCCGCTGGTGCGCGCGCTGAAGATGCAAAGAGATGTCGACGTCAGGGTATGCGTGACCGCGCAGCATCGGGAAATGCTCGATCAGGTGCTGACGCTGTTCGACATCAAGCCCGACTACGATCTCAACCTGATGCGGCAAGGTCAGACGCTGACCGACGTGACGACCGGCATTCTTCAGGAGATCGGCATGGTCTTCGACGAATTGCGTCCCGACGTCGTGCTGGTGCACGGCGATACGACGACCACACTCGCGGTCAGTCTCGCGGCGTTCTACCGCTATCTGCCGGTCGGGCACGTGGAGGCCGGTTTGCGTAGCGGCGATATCTGGTCGCCGTGGCCGGAGGAGTTGAATCGCCGCGTGACCGATGCCGTATCGTCGTGGCATTTCGCACCGACCGGGAAGGCACGCGACAACCTGCTCAGCGAGGGCGTGCCGGGAGGCGCCGTCGTGCTGACCGGCAATACGGTGATCGATGCGTTGCACGAGGTCAAACGCATGCTGGACCACACCACCGCGCTGAAGGAAAAGGTTGCCGGGAATTTTCCGTTTCTCGAACCGCAGCGTCGCGTCGTGCTGATCACCGGCCATCGCCGCGAGAGCTTCGGCGAGCCGTTCCGGAATTTCTGCGGGGCGTTGAGTACGCTGGCGAACCGTTATCGCGACGCGCAGTTCGTCTATCCGCTGCACATGAATCCGAACGTGCGAGAGCCGGCGCGCGCACTGCTCGGCGGCGTGCCGAACATTTACATGATCGAACCGCAGGAGTATTTATCGTTCGTATTCCTGATGTCACGCGCGCATTTCATCATCACCGATTCGGGCGGCATTCAGGAGGAAGGGCCGGCGCTGGGTAAGCCGGTGCTCGTCACGCGCGACACGACCGAGCGGCCCGAGGCGATCCAGGCCGGCACCGCACGACTCGTCGGCACGGATCAAGAGCGGATCGTGCGGGAGGCATCGCGGCTGTTCGACAGCGACAGCGCATACGAGGAAATGTCGCACGCGAGCAATCCGTATGGCGACGGCCATGCGAGCGAGCGGATCGTTCACGCGCTGATGCGTACGCCGGGCGCGAGCACGAAGACGACGAGCTTTTCGATGGGCGCGGCGGAGATGCCGCTTAACGCGCTCACGCTGGGGTTGCAGGCGTTGCGGTCGCGATGAACGGAACGGCGCGGTCGCGTCCGAGCCATTCCGTGTCGTCGCGCGAGGGATCGGTCCGGCCGGGAGGCCGGACATTCGCACTTGCGCGACCGTACCGTGCCGGCTTGTTTGGCGCGCGACGCCGTAGCGAAATTTCTCGCAAACTCAACATTGCCGTCGTGGAATGTCCGTTTCCCGGCGTCGTGCCACGCACGGAAGAGCCGGGCAATACCTGCTCCGCATCCTCCTGAAATCACATCGAAGCCCGTCGCGTCGCGCTGCTCCGCGGCGGTTCGATTGACCGCCGACTTCCTTCCCCAATTGCCTGAAACTCCCGAATCGCCGCAATCCGACGACAAATCGCAAATGGTTCGATAATGCGAGCGGCGATCCATGCGGACGAGCGGCTGGCCGGGATGTCGTTGCAATGTTGCGAAGGCAACCAGCCGGCCACATCGTTTGCAGCATCCGCCCGATCGTGTTTGCAGGCGACACGGTCCACGAAACGGCGCCACGCCTACCTGGTCGTTCGGAATGTGCGCCGCGCCGTTCGAATCCCCACTCGATGCCTGCCTGGTGCGGGCATCGCAACCAGGAGGTGAACGATGATCACGCTGACCGTCAACGGTAGCGAGCAGCATTTCGACGGCAATCCCGACCTGCCGTTGCTCTGGTATCTGCGCGACGTCCTCGGCCACACCGGCACGAAGTTCGGCTGCGGCATGGCGCTGTGCGGCGCGTGCACCGTGCATCTCGACGGCGTCGCGATCCGGTCGTGCATCACGCCGGTCGCGGCCGCTTCCGGCAAGCGCGTGACGACGATCGAGGGACTGTCGACAGACCTGACTCATCCGCTGCAGCAGGCATGGCAGGAACTGAACGTCGCGCAGTGCGGCTACTGTCAGTCCGGACAGATCATGCAGGCCGCGTCGCTGCTGAAGACGAACCCCCATCCGACCGACGCCGACATCGACGACGCGATGTCCGGCAACATCTGCCGCTGCGGCACCTATACGCGCATTCGTGCGGCGATCCGGCTGGCGGTGCGCCGCGGAGGTGCCGCATGAGCTCGCCCGAACTCTCCGTCCACAACGAAAGCCGTCGCGCATTGCTGCTCGGCTTCGCATCCGGCGGGCTGCTGCTCGCATTCGGCCTGCCGTCGCTCGCGCGTGCGGCCGCGCCGATGCAGCCGCCCGTCAGCGCGAATCCGCAGTATGGCGGCGCGGGGATGCCGCACGGGCTGCGCGACGATCCGCATCTGTTCGTTGCGATCGCACCGGACGGCACCGTCACCGTGACCTGCATCCGCTCGGAGATGGGGCAGGGCGTGCGCACGAGCGTCGCACTGGTGGTGGCGGACGAACTGGGTGCGGACTGGGCGCGCGTGAAGGTCGCCCAGGCCGTCGGCGACGAGCCGCGCTACGGCAACCAGAACACCGATGGCTCGCGCAGCCTGCGCCAGAGCTTCGCCGCGCTGCGTCGCGCGGGCGCGGCCGCGCGCACGATGCTCGAGCAGGCCGCAGCCGCGGCGTGGGGTGTCGACGCGCGCCAGGTCAAGGCAACGGTGCATGAGGTCGTCGATACGAAGAGCGGGCGCAAGCTCGGCTTCGGCGAGCTTGCGGCAAAAGCGGCCGCGCTGCCGGCGCCGGATCCGGCAACCGTGGTGCTGAAAGCGCCGGCCGAATTCCGCTATATCGGCAAGGGCGAAACGGCGCTGATCGACGGGCGCGACATCGTCGGCGGCCGCGCGCACTACGGGATCGACACGCGGCTCGACGGCATGCTGTATGCGGTCGTCGCGCGGCCGCTGGCTTATGGCGACACGGTGGCGTCGTTCGACGCATCGGCCGCCGAAAAGCTGCCGGGCGTCGTCAAGGTCGTGCAGCTCGCGTCGACGCCGCTGCCGTCCGGCTTCCAGCCGCTCGGCGGCGTGGCTGTCGTTGCCCGCGACACGTGGACGGCCATCCAGGCGCGCGCGCAGTTGAAGATCGACTGGAAGCGCGGCCCCAATGCGGGTTACGACTCGGCCGCGTATCGGAAGACGCTCGAAGCGGCCGCCGCACAGCCGGGCGACGTGATCCGCAACGACGGCGACACGGCGGCGGCGCTCGCTGGCGCCGCGAAACGCGTGCGCGCGACGTACTACATTCCGCATCTCGCGCACGCGACGATGGAGCCGCCCGCGGCCGTCGCGCGCGTGGCCGACGGTCGCTGCGAAGTGTGGACCTGCACGCAGGCGCCGCAGACCACGCGCGACGAGCTCGCGAAGGCGCTCGGACTGCCGACGGGGCGCGTGACGGTCAACGTGACGCTGCTCGGCGGCGGGTTCGGCCGCAAGTCGAAGCCCGACTACGTGGTGGAGGCGGCGCTGCTGTCGAAGGCGGTCGGCGCGCCCGTCAAGCTGACGTTCACGCGCGAGGACGACATCGCGCACGACTATTTCCACGCCGTGTCGCTCGAAGCGTTCGACGGCGGGATCGATGCGTCGGGGAAAGTGGTCGCGTGGCAGCATCGCACGGTCGCGCCGTCGATCCAGTCGACCTTCCGCGCCGGCGTCGTGCACGAGCAGCCGGGCGAGCTCGCGCAAGGGATCGCGGACCTGCCGTTCGCGATTCCGAACGTGCGGATCGAGAATCCGGCCGTGGAAGCGCACACGCGGATCGGCTGGTTCCGCTCGGTCTACAACATTCCGCACGCGTTCGGGATTCAGAGCTTCGTATCGGAGCTGGCGCACGCGGCCGGTCGCGACCCGAAGGATTTCCTGCTCGAGCTGATCGGGCCCGCGCGTCGTTTCGAGCCGCACATCACGGTGAAGAACGTGAACTACGGCGAGGACCCCGCGCTGTATCCGGTCGATACCGGGCGGCTGCGGCGCGTGGTCGAGACGGTCGCGCGCGAGGCCGGCTGGGGGCGCAAGCTGCCGAAGGGGCACGGGCTCGGGATCGCCGCGCATCGCAGCTTCGTGTCGTACACGGCGGCGGTGTGCGAGGTGCAGGTCGGCGCGGACGGCAGGATCTCGGTGCCGCGCGTCGACATCGCGATCGATTGCGGGCCGCAGGTCAATCCGGAACGCGTGCGCTCGCAGCTCGAGGGCGCGGTGGTGATGGGGCTCGGCATTGCGCTGCACGGCGAGATCACGTTCAAGGACGGCCATCCGGAACAGAGCAATTTCAACGGCTTCCAGGTGCTGAGGATGAACGAGGCGCCGCGCGAAATCCGCGTGCATCTGGTCGCGCCGGACGACTTTGCAACGCCGCTCGGCGGCGTGGGCGAGCCGGGCCTGCCGCCCGTCGCGCCCGCGCTGACCAACGCGATCTTCGCGGCGACGGGCACGCGCATCCGCAGCCTGCCGGTCGCCGACCAACTCTCGAAGCCGCAAGCGGGTTGACGTGCTGTCGCGCGCCGGGGCCTTCATACGGCCCGGCGCGTGCATACGGCTGAACCGGCCGCCGACACAACGGGTTCGCTCGTTCTCTCGGCCATCGCGTGTAGCCGATTCATACGTTTTATTTACACGTGAATTCGATTGGTTTCACCGGGACCGTCCAGTGAGGACGGCCGCTGCCCGGAATCAACTGCGAGAATTCAATCGCCGACTTCAAGTAACGCATTCCTCGTAAAAACAGCATCAATTGGCCTCGGAGTACGGGTTTGCCCGATGGTGCGGTATCGTACAAAGAGGGGCGCGAAAGTGTCAGATGATTGGCTCGTCGAATTCAGTGCGTAAAAATATTGATGTGGAGCATCTGATGACGAGCGGTTGTTTTGTCATGTTTGGTTAAATCGGTGGTCGGCATCTGGTTTAAATGTATTGCCGATCAATTGCCCGGTGAATATCCCTTCTGCTTGATGGCGGGCAGGGCGTCGGAACGCCCGCGTGCAGTGGCATTCGCACATCTTCAGCTGCGGGACGCTGAGTCGGAGGTCCAGCATCGCGAGGGTTGACTATGTATCGGCGAATGTTTTTTGTCGAATCCTGATCGATGTCTGTAGTATTTTTACTAAATATATTCATATATTTCATTGAAATAGATGTCGTGAGCCAATTTAATGAATGGATTGGTGGCGCATGGCGAATCGATGTAATCCTGTTCGACGAAGCTTAAGTTATTAATGTGATTGACCTGCGTCGCGGGTGCGACGCGGTTCGATGCCTCGCTAGATGGGTTATCTAGCATTCTCAATCTGGAGAAAAGCAATGCAAGAACTGAATCAACAGGAAATCGCCCAAGTTTCCGGCGGCTACTACAGCGGCCCGGGCATCCCGTCGGCGTTGGGCAACATCATCGAATGGGGCGGCAGCACCGCGGAGAGCATCGGCAATGCGCTGACGTTCGGGATCCTCGCCGCACCGGTCAAGCAGGCATACAACATCGGCGAGACGATCACGACCGCCGCGGTGAACCTGCTGGACGGCCTTTTCGGCGGCCCGAAGTACTGAGTTGTCCGCGTTGAGGCGACGCGGTAGTTGCCGCGTTTCCTGATGATGGAACTGACGATCCGGTATGCGCGGGTCTTCTTTGCATACCGGATCGCTTTTGCCTGTTCCGCCGCGTGAGCGCGGAATGGACGCAGATACCGATATTGGGCGACACGTTGGTGGAAATGGAGTTCGGTCTCTTTCGTTCTGAAGCGGCACAGGCCCGGCGTATGCGGGTGCTGGGCGATATCGTGCTGGTGCACCCCATGTCCATGACGCTGCTGACGGTCGTCGCGATGGTCATGGCCGCCTGCGTGGTGTTGTTCTTCACGTTCGGTACGTATACGCGGCGCACGACGGTCTCCGGCGTGGTGATGCCGGATGCGGGGCTGGTCAAGGTCTATGCATTGCAGTCGGGCATCGTCGTCGAGCGCGACGTGAAGGAAGGGCAGCGCGTGGCGCGTGGACAGACGCTCTATACGGTGTCGACCGACTTGCAAAGCGCGGCGCAAGGCGCGACGCAGGCCGGGGTGATCGCGCAGGCGCGGCAGCGCAAGGCGTCGCTGCTCGCGGAAATGGACAAGACCCGCAGCCTCCAGCAGGACGAGCGCGACACGCTGCGCGCGAAGATCGTGAACCTGAAAGGCGCGCTCGCGCAAATCGACGACCAGCTCGCGGCCCAGCGGCTGCGCACGTCGATCGCGGCCGACGGCGCAACGCGCTATCGCGGCCTGCTGGCGCAGGATTACATCTCGAAGGACCAGGCGCAGCAGCGCGAGGCCGACCTGCTCGACCAGCAGTCGAAGCTGAACGGGCTGCTGCGCGACCGTGCATCGACGCTCCAGTCGCTCACCGAGGCGAGCAACGAACTGTCGGGGCTCGGCTTCAAGCAGCAGAACCAGCTGGCGCAGATCGACCGCAACGTGATCGACGTCGACCAGAACCTGATCGAAAGCGAGGCGAAGCGCCGGATCGTCGTCACCGCGCCGGAGGCGGGCATCGTCACGGCCGCAATCGCGGACGTCGGCCAGTCGGTCGATACGTCGCGGCCGCTCGCGAGCGTCGTGCCGGGCGGCGCGCGCTGGCAGGCGCACCTGTTCGTGCCGAGCACGGCGATCGGTTTCGTGCGGGTCGGCGAGCCGGTGCTGGTCCGCTATCAGGCATTCCCCTATCAGAAATTCGGCCAGTACCGGGCCACGGTCGTGTCGATCGCGCGCACGGCGCTGTCGGCGGCCGAACTCGCGAACGACGGCGGCCCGGCGGCGACGTCGGGCGAGGGCCGCGACGCGACCTTCTACCGTGTGATGGTCGCCCTCGACGCGCAGCACGTCACCGCGTACGGCGCGCAGCAACCGTTGCAGGCAGGCATGACGCTTCAGGCGGACATCCTGCAGGAACGCAGGCGCCTGTACGAATGGGTGCTCGAGCCGCTTTACAGCCTGACCGGCAAACTCTGACGAGGTCGCGCATGGCATTACTCGATCGACTGTCGTTCGGCCTGGGCCCCAGGCTTCCGATGATCCTGCAGACCGAAGCGGCCGAATGCGGGCTCGCATGTCTCGCGATGGTGGCGGGTTTTCACGGCCACCATGTCGATCTCGCGACGCTGCGCGGGCAATTTCCCGTCTCGCTGAAGGGCGCGGGCCTCGGGCGCGTGATCGAGGTCGCGCAGTGCCTCGCGCTCGGCACGCGCGCGGTGAAGCTCGACATGGCGCAGCTCGGCCAGTTGCGCCTGCCGTGCCTGCTGCACTGGAATTTCAACCACTTCGTCGTACTGAAGGAGGTGAACGGCAAGACCGCGACGATTCACGATCCGTCGCACGGTATCCGCAAGGTGCCGCTCGCCGAAATTTCGCGCGCGTTCACCGGCGTCGCGCTCGAGCTGTGGCCGGCCTCCGGGTTCGCGCCGCGCGCGGCGCGCCCGGCAGTCAGGCTGCGCGAACTGCTGGGCCCGGTGTCGGGGCTGTCGCGCTCGCTCGCGCAGATCCTGGTGCTGGCCATCGCACTGGAAGTCTTCATGCTCGTGCAGCCGTTCTTCCTGCAGTGGGTGATCGACGAAGTGATCGTCAGTGCCGATCGCGACCTGCTGACGGTACTGGCGCTCGGGTTCGGCCTGCTGCTGCTGATGCAGCAGGCAACCGGCACGATTCGCGCATGGGCGCTGATGGTTGTCGGCGTCACGCTGAACATCCAGTGGCGCGCGAACGTGTTCACGCACCTGCTGAGCCTGCCGGTGCGCTATTACGAGCGGCGCCATCTCGGCGACGTCGTGTCGCGCTTCGGCTCGATCGACACGATCCAGCAGACGCTGACCACATCGTTTCTCGGCGCGGTGATCGACGGGTTGATGACGATCGTCACGCTCGCGATGATGTTCGTGTACAGCCGCGTGCTCGGATGCGTCGCGCTGGCGACGATGGCGTTGTACGCGCTCGTCCGGTGGCTGTGGTACGGCCCGCTGCGCCGCGCGACCGAGGATCAGATCGTGCACGCGGCCAAGCAGCAGAGCCATTTCCTGGAGACGGTGCGCGGGGTGAAGACGATCAAGTTGTTCAACCGCCAGACGGAGCGCCGCGCGAGCTGGATCACGCTGCTGGTCGAACAGGTCAATGCCGGCCTGCATGTGCAGAAGCTGCAGATCTTCTATCAACAGCTCAACGGCCTGCTGTTCGGCATCGAGAACGTGCTGATCATCTGGCTCGGCGCGCGGATGGTGATGGACGGCCAGTTCACGGTCGGCGTGCTGATGGCATTCAACGCATACAAGAACCAGTTCGACAGCCGGGTCGGCAGCCTGATCGACAAGTACTTCGAAGTCAAGATGCTGCAGCTCCAGGGCGAGCGGCTGGCCGACATCGTGTTCGCGGAAGCGGAACCCGGCGTGAGCCTGCGCAACGTGCCGGGCGAAGCGGATGCGCTCGACGCGAGCATCGAGATCGACGCGCTGTCGTTCCGCTATGCGGACGGCGAGCCGCTCGTGCTGGACGGCGTGAGCGCGAAGATCGCGGCGGGCGAGTCGGTCGCGATCGTCGGGCCGTCGGGTTGCGGCAAGACGACGCTGATCAGCGTGCTGCTCGGCATTCACGAGCCGACGGGCGGCACCGTGCGGATCGGCGGTCTCGACGTCGGCCGGCTCGGCATCGAGCGGCTGCGCGCGCGGGTCGGCACGGTGCTGCAGGACGACGTGCTGTTCGCGGGCTCGATCGCCGACAACATCAGCTTCTTCGATCCGGACGCGGACCCGCGGTGGGTCGCCGAATGCGCGCGGGTCGCGGCCGTGCATGACGACATCGCCGCGATGCCGATGGGCTACAACACGCTCGTCGGCGACATGGGCACTGTGCTGTCCGGCGGCCAGAAGCAGCGTGTGCTGCTGGCGCGCGCGCTGTACAAGCGGCCGGGCATTCTCGTGCTCGACGAGGCGACGAGCCATCTCGACGTGCAGCGCGAGATGCAGGTCAACGCGGCCGTCACGCAGCTCGCGATGACGCGGCTGATCGTCGCGCACCGGCCGGAGACGATCGCGTCGGCGCAGCGCGTCATCATGCTGCAGGGCGGCAAGGTCGCGCTCGACCAGTCGACCGCGGCGATGCGCGCGGCCGCGGCGGCCAGGTCGTCCGCCGGTGCGTCCGCCGCGCCGCAGGGCGCGGTGCCGGCGGCAACGCACGACGCGGGCTCGGCCGTGCCGGTCGCGGGGCATTGAGCGATGAAGCGCCGACTTGCCACCGTGCTGGCCATCGTCGCGCTCGCGGCATCCGCGCCGCCGGCGTGCGCGCAGATGCTCGACGTGTATGGAACGCGCAATGAAGTCGCGGCGACGCCGGCGGCATCGATGGCGTCGGCCACCGCATGCGGCGCGCCGCATGCCGACGACCGTCCGCTGGCGCTCGAGGACGCGATCCTGCTGGCGATCTGCTCGCATCCGCAGTTGAGCCGCACGTGGTCGGATGCGCGTGCGGCGGCGGCCGAGGTCGGCGTGTCGAAGGCCGCGTACTGGCCGACGCTGAATGCGACGGCGGGCATCGAGCGCGACAACGTGACGACCGCCTACAGCGGCGGCTTCTCGCAGGATCAGCGCAGCACCAGCCGCTACGGCATGCTCAACCTGAGCTGGGTGCTGTTCGATTTCGGCAAGCGCGGCGCGAATCTCGACCGTGCGCGCGCGCTGCTGCGCGCCGCCAACGCGGCCCACGACGACGCGTTGCAGAGCGTCTTCTACGATGCCGCGCAGGCGTTTTACGGGTTGCGCGACGCGCAGGCGGCGCTCGATGCGGCGCAGGCGGTCGAACATGCGGCGCAGGAAAGCCTGGCCGAGGCGAGCGCGCGGCACGACGGCGGCGCGGGCACGCTGAGCGATGCATTGCAGGCGCAGACCACGTATCGCAAGGCGTTGCTCGATCGCGTCAGCGCCGAGGGCGACCTGCAGAACGCAATCGGAACGCTCGCGACGACGCTGGGCGCCGACGCCGACACGCCGCTGCGGATCGCCGATGCGGAACCGTCGCCCGATCGCGACGACTTCACGCGCGGCGTCGCCGACCTGATCGCCGAAGCGAAGCGCCATCACCCGAAGCTGATCGCCGCGCGCGAGAAGCTCGAAGCAGCGCGCGAACAGATTCGCGCGGTGCGCGCCCAGTCGCTGCCGACGATTTCGCTGATGGGCAGCCTCGCGCGCAACAACCCGTCGTACCAGCAGCAGGCGTCGCTGTTCCAGTTGCAGAGCAGTCACAGCAATTCGATCGGCATCCAGATCTCGATTCCGCTGTTCGAAGGGTTCGCATCCGGCTACCGCGTCGCCGAGGCGAAGGCGCAGGCGGACGCGCAGGAAGCCGACGTGCGCAACACCGAACTCAAGGTGTCGCTCGACGTGTGGAAGAGCTACCAGAGCCTGCAGACCGATACGACGAACCTGGACAACTCGCGGCATCTGCTCGACACCGCGCTGCATTCGCTCGACATCGCGCGCGGCCGTTACAAGGCCGGCGTCGGCACGTTCACGGAACTGCTGAACGCGCAGTCGGCGCTTGCGGACGCACGCCGGCAGCGCGTGCTCGCGGTGTCGAAGTGGCGGATCGCGAGACTGAAGCTGGCCGAAAGCCTTGGGAGGTTGGGATTATGGAACGACGCAGGTTGAGCGGCGCCGGGCCGGACGCGGGCGACGCGCGGCAGCGCGGCTGCGCGTTCCTGTTCCCGGGACAGGGGGCGTTCTATGCGGGCGCATTGCGGCAACTTGGCCGCGACCATCGAAGCGTGCGGCAGACGCTCGACACGATCGACGCGGTCGCGAGCGAGCGGCTCGGCCGCCCGCTGACCGGCGCGCTGTGGCGCGACGATGCCGGGCTCGACACGTGGCTGCGCGAAGCGCCCGATCTGCTGCAGCTCGGGATCTTCGGCGCGTCGGTCGGGATGTTCGGCGTGCTGCATGCGCGCGGCGTCGTGCCCGATGTGTTGATCGGGCACAGCTTCGGCGAGATCGCGGCGCTGGTGTGCGGCGGCATGTACTCGATCGAGCAGGGCGCGCGGATCGTCTGCGACCGGATCGCGTCGTTGCGGGCGGCGGCGCCGGCCGACGGGATGATGGCCGCGATTTCCGCGGGCGCCGACGCGACGCGCGAGCTGATCGATGCGAGCGTCGTGACGCATGCGGTGCGCAACGTGTGCGTCGCGGTCGAGAACCACGCGTCGCAGACCGTCGTGTCCGGCCCGCGCGATGAGCTGGAACGCTTCGTCGCGGCGTGTGCCGCGCGCGGCACGACCGCGCAGACGATCAGGTCCCCCTATGGATTTCATCACCCCGATCTGGCCGGCGCGCGCGAACAGTTCGCCGTGCGCCTTGCCGCGTATCGCCACGGCACGCTTGCGATTCCGGTGTATTCGCCGATCCTCGGCCGCCGCTACAGCGGGGCCGACGATCCGGGCGCACGCCTCGCGTCGCACTTCGTGCTGCCGGTGCGATTCGCCGATGCGATTCGCGCCGCGTGCGCCGACGGCATCGGGCGCTATGTCGAATGCGGCGGGCTCAACGCGCTGGCGCGAATCGTCGTGCGCATCGCCGGGCCCGGCACGGTCAGGACGTTCGGCGGCCCGTCGAACGCGACAGAGGAAACCAGCGTCGTCACGACGATCACCCGTTATTTCCAGGAGAACAGCATCATGAAGGACGATATTCGCATCGGCAATACCGGCTTCGGTTTCGACGCGTTCTGGCATGCGCGCGGACCGCACATCGTCGACTGGCTCAAGGGCGAACTGCGTCACGCGTTCGATGCGGCGGGCACGACGCCGGCGAGCGCCGCGCCGAATGCCACGTCGATCGCCGCCGCATTCGCATCGGAGCAGCCGGTCAGCGCGCCCGCGCCGCGTCTTGCGGCCGTGGCTGCGCCGGCGCTGACGGCCGTGCCGGCGCCGGCGGCGCCCCACGAGCCGCTCGCGGCGGTGGCCGCGAAACCCGCGCACGTACCGCGCGAGCGACTGTTCTCGGAGCTCGTCGATATCTACGCGGAAGCGATGGAATATCCGGCCGAGGTGTTCTCCGAAACAATCGAGCTCGAAGCCGAACTCGGCATCGACTCGGTCAAGCAGACCGAGATCATTCAGCGCATCACCGCGCGCTACGCGCTGCCGCCGCTGCCCGCGAATTTCCGCAGCGGCGATTTCAAGGCGATGGGGCAGATCGTCGATTTCGTCTACGAGAACCAGGGGAAGGCGGTCGTTTGACGGCCATTGGCCGAAGCGTTGGTCGGCAGGGGGGGCCCTGCCCGGTCATGACAAGTTCTCGATAGGCAGGCGATCCATGTCGAATACCAGCATGCGCGGCAAGCTCGTTCTCGTGACGGGCGGTGCGAAAAACGTGGGCAAGGCGATCTGCAGGCGATTCGCCGAGCAGGGCGCGCACGTGATCCTGAATTTCTTCCACTCGCTCGACGCGTCGAAGGAGACGGCCGAGGAACTGCGCGCGCTCGGCGCGACCGTCGACGTGATCCGCGCGTCGGTCGCGCAGCAGGCGCAGGTCGACCGGATGTTCGACGAGATCGAACGGCGCTACGGCCAGCTCGACGTGCTCGTCAACAATGCGGCGTCCGGTGCGCTGCTCGGCGTCGACGAGATCGGCGCCGAACATTTCGATCGCGCGCTCGACACGAACCTGAAGGGCGCGTTCTGGTGCGCGCGCCGCGCCGCGGCGTTGATGGCGCGCTCGGGCGGCGGTGCGATCGTCAACGTGTCGTCGGTCGGCGCGACGCTGGTGCCGGCGAACTATCTGGTCGTCGGCACCGCGAAGGCGGCGCTCGAATCGCTGACGCGCTATCTCGCGGTCGAGTACGCGGGTCGCGACATTCGCGTGAACGGCGCGTCGTCGACGCTGATCGACGGCGACGTCGCCGCGCAGTTTCCGGACCCGGAAAACACCAAGCGTTCGAGCATCGCGGCGACGCCGCTGAAGCGGCTCGCGCGCGCCGAGGATCTGGCCGATCTCGTGGTGTTTCTCGCATCGGACGCGGCGCGCTGGATCACCGGGCAGGTGGTCGTTGCCGACGGCGGGTTGTCGCTGTGCAGCGAGGGGTTGTCGCCGCGCGCCGAGTGGGCGACGTCGACGCATGGCGATGGCGCGGCCGATGCGGCGCAACCCGCCGCCGCGATGGCGTCGACGGCGCAGGCGGCACCACACGGAGCCGAACACGCCGAGGCGTTGGCGGACGGCCTGTCGGACAGCGACGACATCGCCGTGGTCGGCATGGGGCTCGCATTGCCTGGCGCGAGCGATCCGGACGCGTTTTGGCGCGCGCTGCTGGACGGCCCCGAACTGTTCGGCAACGTGCCGCCGGATCGCTGGGACTACCGCTCGTTCTATTCGCCCGACACGTCGGCGGAAGACAAGAGCTATCAGTCGCGTTCCGTTTTCATCGAGCATTTCGAACCGTGTCCGGCGGTGCGCGCCGAACTCGACGCGGGCACCGCGCCGCGCGAACTGACGACGCTGTGGCTGCGTCACGCGCTGTGCCAGTCGCTCGACGGCGTGACGCTGCGCGACGCCGATCGCGTTGCGTTTCTCGTCGGCTACACGGCGGATGGCAGCCAGCACCTCGAAGAGGGTATGGTGCTGGCCGCCGCGCGCGAGCGCCTGAACGCGGTGCTGATCGACGCGGGCGTCGACGCGGCCGAGCGCACGCGCCGCGTGGCGGCGATCGACGCGGTGCTGAGCGCACGCTATGCGCGCGGCGCCGGCGATCTCGCATCGTTCTTTCCGCATCGTGTCGGGCTGAACGCGATGAAGGGCGTGCTGCCGGACGACGCGCAATGCATGATGGTCGATACCGCCTGTTCGTCGTCGCTGTATTCGATCGATCTCGGGATCAAGGCGCTGCTGCTCGGCAAACAGGACGTCGTGGCGTGCGGCGGCGCGTTCGCGCTCGCGCCGCGCGGCTCGATCCTGTTCTCGAAGCTGCACGGCCTGTCGCGCAGCGGCGAGGTGCGGCCGCTCGATCGCGACTGCGACGGCGTGCTGTTCGCGGATGGCGCGGGCGTCGTGATCCTGAAGCGCCTGAAGCGGGCGCGCGCGGACGGCGACCGCATTCTCGGCGTGCTGAAATCGTTCGGCTCGTCGTCCGACGGCAAGGGCAAGGCGATCTACGCACCGAATTCGGCCGGCCAGCGCATCGCGATCGATCGCGCGTATGCGCGGACCGCGACGGTGCCGGCCGACGTCGACTGGGTCGTTGCGCACGCAACTGGCACGCCGGCCGGCGATCTCGCCGAATTCCAGAGCCTGCGCGACGCGATCCGGCGCGATCGCACGGTGCAGGTGACGTCGAACAAATCGCTGGTCGGTCATACGGGCTGGGCCGCCGGCGTCGTGTCGGTGATCCAGGTGCTGCTCGGGTTGCGGCATCAGGTGATTCCGCCGCAGCACCGCTTCAGCGAGCCGCCGCCGGAATTCGACATGGCCGGCACGAACCTGCGGATTCCGGTCGCACCGGTGTCGTGGCCGCTCCGGCAGGAGTCGGCGCGCATCGCGGCGGTGTCGGGTTTCGGCTTCGGCGGGACCAACGGTCACCTGATCGTGTCGGAATATCGCGCGGATCTGCCTGCCGGTCGCGCGAGCGGCCGGTTCAAAAGCGAACCGCTCGCGATCGTCGGCTGGTCTTCCAGATTTCCGGGCCTCGACGGCGACGCGCAGGTCGCCGCGTGGCTGCGCGGCGAAGGGCGCGCGCCCGACGCGAGTTTCGGCGTCGGCTATCCGCTGCCGAGCTTCGCGCGCGTGAAGATGCCGCCGGCGGTGCTGCGCGCGCTCGATCGCTGTCAGCTGATGGCGCTCGACGCCGCGCACGATCTGCGCGAACACCTCGGCGCGTTCTGGCGCGAGCACGCGGACACGATCGGGCTCGTGATGGGCCACATGGGACCGACGCGCAACGCGGCGCTCTACGCGAGCCGCTGCTATCTCGACGACATCGCCGCCGCGGTGCTCGACGCGACGCGGCCGGACGAGCGCGCGGCGACCGAACGCCTGCTGGGCGGCTTGCGCGATGCGACGAAGCAGCTCATCGCGCCGACGACCGAGAATTCGTTTCCGGGGATGATGCCGAACGTGATTCCGGCGCGCGTCGCGAACTATCACGACCTGCACGGAATGAACATGACGATCGATGCTGGCCACGCGTCGACGCTGGCCGCGTTCGAGGCGGCCGAGCGCTTCCTGTGCAGCGGCGAGCTTGACATGGCGATCGTCGGCGGGATCAACGGCAACTCGGCGGAGGAAGTGCGCCCGGCATTCGGGCTGCCGCTCGCGGAGGGCATCGTGCTGT
Organism: Burkholderia cepacia; assembly: GCF_001039005.1. Lineage (GTDB taxonomy): Bacteria > Pseudomonadota > Gammaproteobacteria > Burkholderiales > Burkholderiaceae > Burkholderia > Burkholderia theae. The sequence continues at coordinate 465,335 of NZ_LDWR01000011.1, read as the reverse complement.
TCGCGGTGACGACGGTACGGCGCGCGCAGGCCGAAGGGCTGCCCGTGCTCGCGGTGGTCGGCGGCGGCGATGCGCGAGCGGGCGTCGAGCCGGCCGCGCCGTGCGACGCGACGGGCCGCGCGGTCACCTATGCAGGTGCCGATTCGGCGATCGACGTGCTGCGCGCGATCGTCGCGCGTACGCCCGGCACGACGCTCACGCGCGACGGCGGCGGCGATCGCGCACGCTACGCGCTGCACGTCGCATGCGAAGGCATGGACGCGCAAGCCGCGCCGCATGAGCCGCAACGCACGGCCGCGCCAACGCAGTCCGCGAATGCGGCGGCGCCGGCCGCCGCGTCAGCGGAACCCGCCGCACTCGGGACCTTGCTGCCCGGCACGCTGCGCCGGACCGGCGTCGCGGCCGACGGCGAGCCGCTCGGCGTCGCGCGCTACCGGATCGAATGGCGCGACGCGTCGTGGCGGCCCGCGGGTCAGCCGACCCCGTTCGTCGCGCCGCGCTGCGTGATCGTCACCGACATGCCGGATGCACTGGCCGCGCAGGCCGATCCGGGACCCGGCTGCGTGGTGCTGTCGACGCGGCCGTTCGCCGCGCGCCGGCCAGGCTGGCACTGGATCGAGCGGATCGACGAAGCGGCGCTCGACGGATTGCCCGACGACATCGGCCACGTGCGCGTGCTGACGTCGCTCGACGCGGGCACGCTTGCGCCCGGCGTCGCGGCGCCGGCCACGCCCGCGCGGCTCGCGCTGCACGACCTGGCGTTCCTCGCGACCAAGCGCTGGCACGGCGCGCTCAAGCGCGACGGCACCTTCGTCGCGTTGCTGCTCGACGCGCTCGCGGGCGAGGTTCCGCATCCGGATGCGGGGTTGTTCACGGGGCTCGTGAAGGCGCTCGCGATCGAGATGCCGGAGGCGCGCCCGATCGCGGTGCTGACCGACGCGCGCGCGCTGCCCGACGCGCTGCGCGACGCCGAGCGCGAAAGCGCCGCGCGGCACTGGCTGCCGGTCGTTGCGCTGGGCGCCGGCCGTCGCCGCACGCCGCGCGTGATCGAGGACGCGGGCGAACTGCGCGCGGACGAGCGCTTGTCGCTCGGCCCGGATGCGGTCGTCGTCGCGGTCGGCGGCGCGCGCGGAATCACCGGCGAACTGATGAAGACGCTGGCCGCGCACGTGCGTCCGACGCTGTACCTGATCGGCAGCAGCGCGCTCGACGCGGTCGATGCGGAACTCCTCGCGCTCGACGACGAAGCGTTCGCGAAGAGTCGTCCCGACTACATCCGCCAGCAGAAGGCGCTGCATCCGGAGCGGCCGTTGCCCGCGATCATCCGTGCGTTCGAGCGCCGCGCCGACGCGCGCACCGCGTGCATGAACATCGAGGCGATGCGCGCGTTCTGTGGCGCGCATCGCGTCACGTACCTGCGCGCCGACGTACTCGACGCCGACAGCGTGCGCACGGCCATCGACACGATTCTCGCGCGCGAGCGGCGGGTCGACCTGCTGGTCAACGCGGCCGGGCTGAATCGCTCGGCGTCGGTGCTCGTGAAGTCGCTGGACGATTTCGTCGCGGTGCGCGACATCAAGGTGCGCGGCTACTGGAACCTGCGCGACGCGTTCGGCACGCGGCAACCGCGGCTGTGGTGCAACTTCGGCTCGTTCATCGGCCTGACCGGGCAGGCGGGGGAAACCGACTACGCGTCGGGTAACGATTTCCTGAACACGCAGGCGTCGTATCACCGCGCGGCGCTCGGTCACGACGAATTCACGATCGGGTGGACGCTGTGGCGCTCGGTCGGGCTCGGCGCGAACCCGGTCACGCGCGCGTTTCTCGAGAAGAGCGGCTTGTTTACGAGCATGCGCACCGCGGAGGGGCAACATCACTTCATGCGCGAACTCGGTCTCGGCGAGCGCGCGGCGATGTCCGTGCATCTCGGCGAGGCCGAGCGGCGCGCGATCGAAACGCATCTGCCCGGCTATTTCGACCTGGACGAAGCGGCGCCGGCTTCCGCCGCCGCTTCGCGTGATCCCGATTTCTATCTAGGCGCGGAGCTCGCGCGCACCGACGACAGCGTGACCTTCGAGCGCGTGTTCGATCTCGAACGCGACGCGTATCTGCAACATCACGTCGTCAACGGCTTCCCGACGTTACCCGGAACGTTCGTGCCGGAAGTGGCCGCCGAGGCGGCGCTGCGGCTCGTGCCGGGGCTCAAGGTCGTCGGCTTCGCGGACGCGGCATTCCTGCACTTCCTGCGCGTCTACGACGCGAAGCGCCCGAGCGTGAAGCGCATCCATGCGCGGATCGCGTCGCGCGACGGCGACGCCGTGCTGGTGCGCGTGCGGATCTCCGGCGACGTGCTGGCGCCGGGCGGGCAGGTGCTCGTGCGCGACAAGCCGCACTTCGAGATCACCGTTCGCCTGGCCGATGCGTATGCGCCGGCGCCGGTGTGGAGCGAACCGGCGGGCGGCACGTTTACGCCCGTCGCCGATCCGTATCACTTCGACGCGGCACCGGTGCGGCTGACCGGCATGTTCGTGTCGACGACCGACACCGGCATGAGCGATGCGGGCAAGCAGGCGCGTTTCCGGCTGAACGTGCCCGACGGCGACCCGGTGTTCTCGCGCTTCGTGGTACCGAGCATCCTGCTCGACGGGCTGGCGCGCGTGGCCGCGCTCGACCATGTCGCCGGCGACTACATCCCGCTTGCGGCGCCGATGTCGATCGGCCGAATCGACCTGTACGAAGCCGGGAACGACTGCGAACTGTCGAGCCGCCACGCGTCGATCGCGCTGCGCGTGACGCCGCGCGCGTTCGCGCTCGAAGGGCCGGCCAGCAGCGGCAACCGGTTCGTCGCGGTGCGCCCGGACGGCCGGATCCTGATGCAGATGCGCGACGTGACGGGCATCGTGATCGGCTACGTGCACCGCGTGACCGGTGCGTTCGCCGCACGCGGCGAGATCGACGCGCAACTGGCCGCGCGCGCGCCCTCCGAACAGGTGTCCGCATGAGCACGAAGCGACTCGCACCCGGCCCGCGCGGCAGTGTCGTGATGGGCAATCTCGCGGCGTACAAGCGCAATCCGGTCACGATGCTGCTGAAGCTGCAGCAGCAGTACGGCGACGTCGCGCGCAATCGCCTCGGCCCGTTCCTCACGCATGCGCTCGCGCATCCGGACGGCATCCAGCACGTGCTGCAGGACAATCACCGCAACTACGTGCGCGGCCGCTTCTACGACAACTTCAAGATGTTCTTCGGCGACGGGCTGCTGACGACCGACGGCGAATTCTGGCGGCGTCACCGGCGCGTGGTGCAGCCGCTCTTTCACCGCAAGCAGGTGGAGTCGCACACGACCGCCGTCGGCGACGCGGCGCTCGCGCTCGTCGAGCGCTGGCTGAAACGGCCGGCGCACGCGCCGTTCGACGTCGTCGAGGAAATGATGCGCGTGAGCCTGCGCATGCTCGGGCTCATGCTGTTCAACGCGGACATCTCGCGGCATGCGGACGACGTCGGGCCGGCCGTGCGCTTCGGCATCGAGGCGATGATGCCGCAAGGCAACATGAACGATTTCGTGCCGCGCTGGATGCCGACGCCGTTCAATCGCCGGATCGCGCGCGCGCGCCGCGGGATCGATGCGATCGTCGACGCGATCGTCGCGGAGCATCGCGCGGGGCGCTGCGAAACGAGCGACGTGATTTCGCTGCTGCTCGCCGCGCGCGACCCGGACACGGGCGCGCCGCTGACCGAGCGCGAAGTGCACGACGAGGTGATGACGGTGTTTCTCGCCGGCCACGAAACCACCGGCAGCGGGATGGCGTGGGGGCTGTATGCGCTCGCGCAGCACCCGGGCGTACTGCGCCGGCTGCGCGAGGAACTCGACGCGGTGCTCGGCGGCCGCGCGCCGGATGCGGGCGACATCGAACGCCTGCCGTATCTGGTGCAGACCGTCGACGAGATCCTGCGTCTCTATCCGCCGATCTGGGGCTTCACGCGCGATCTGGTCGACGACGACGAAATCGGCGGTTATCACCTGCCGGCGGGCTCGTCGGTGTTCATGTCGCCGTACGTCACGCATCGCCATCCGGCGCTGTGGGCCAACCCGGACGCATTCGATCCGGAGAACTTCGGATCGCACGCGCCGGTGCGCCACAAGTACGCGTACTTTCCGTTCGGCGGCGGGATGCGCAAATGCATCGGCTACCAGACCGCGTTGTTGCAGATGCGCGTGTTGATCGCGGTCGTCGCGCAGCACGTCGATCTGAGCGCGGTGCCCGGCCGCTCGCTCGACACTGGTGCGACGATCTCGCTGCGCCCGCGCGACGGGATTCAACTGATCGCGAAGGCGCGAGCGCGCGAGCCGGCGCGCACGGGGCGTGCCGGGCTCGAGGCCAGCGCGCCGGCATCGCGCATGCCGGTGGGTCCGGTCACGGGCACGCAGGCACCGGCAATCGATGGCGCACGACCGGCGGACGAGGCGCCGCCTGCACCCGATCATTCCGTCGGTCCCACGCTGTCAGCCGGCGTGCTGGCCTTCCTGCAGCACGACGCGGGTGCGCCCGAGGCGCGGCCGGGCTCGGACGACGCGCCGACGCACCGCTTCACGTGGCGGCCGGTCGGGATCGAGCCGCTGCCCGATGTGCCGGCGGCGGAACTGAGCGGCAAGCGGATCGCGATCGTCAACGGCCTTGGCCGCACGGTCGAGCGTGTGGTGGCGGCGCTCACGCGCGCATGCGCGAAGGCGAGCGTGTTCATGCCGGCCGACGGCGCCGATTACGCGACGGCCGCGAGCACGTTCGTCGCGCAGTCGGGGCCGTTCGACGGGATCGTCGATCTCGGCGTCGAAGCACCGTTCTCGATCGACGTACGCGATCAGTGGGAAGTGCCGCTGCGCCGCACGGTCGCGTTGCTGCAGGCGTGCTACGGCGACTGGTTGCAGGAGGAATCGACGTCGCGGCTGTTCTATCTGGCGCTTACCTGGCAGGACGGCTTGATGGGATACGGCGACGACGCGCTCGTGCAGCCGCTCGGCGGACTGTGGGCCGGGCTCGCGAAGACGCTGCCGCAGGAATTGCCGAACTGCAACGTGCGCGTGCTCGACATCGCGCCCGACGAAACGGGCCGCGTCGACGGGCTGATCGCCCGCGAGCTGTATCGGTGGGGGCGCTTCGAGGTCGGCCATCGCGGCGGACGCCGCCATACGCTCGTCGCGACCCGCGACGATCTGCCGGCCGATGCGGCGCCCGACTGGAGGCCCGACGACGTCGTGCTGTTTTCGGGCGGCGCGCGCGGCATCGGCTTCCTGGCCGCGTGCGAGATCGCGAAGCGCCGTCGCTGCACGGTGGTCGTCACCGGGCGCGATGCGCTGCCGGCCGGCGACGAGCCGTGGCTCGCGCTCGACGCCGCCGGCTTCAAGCGCTACGGGCTCGACCAGTTGCGTCAGGCCACCCAGGAACGGCCGCCGAAGGCGATCCGGCACACGCTGCGGCAGCTCGAACGACGCCGCGAACTGAAGGCGTCGCTCGATGCGGCGGCGGCGCTCGGCCTGTCGGTGCGCTACCGCGTATGCGACGTGACCGATGCGGAAGCGGTGCGCGCGCTCTGCGACGAATTCGGCGAGCGGCTGCGCGGCGTGATCCACAACGCCGGGATCGACCAGCCGGTGCGGCTGTCGCGCAAGACGGCCGACGAATTCGTCGGCACCGTGCGCGTGAAGGTGCTCGGTTTCATGAATCTTCACGCGGCGGTACGCAACCGGCCGCGCGTCGAATACTTCATCAACGTCGGGTCGCTGACCGGCCGCTGGGGCGGCATGACGGGCGAGACCGACTATGCGGCCGCGAACGAGGCGCTCGCGCGGCTCGGCTGGTGGGCGCGGCGCGACGCGGGCGGCCGTATCGTGAAGACGCTCGTGTGGCCGACGTGGGACGGCGTCGGGATGATCACGAACCTCGCCGTCACGCGGCGCTACGTGAGCCCGATGCGCATCGACGACGGCGTGCGGCACTGGCTCGCGGAACTCGCGGCGCCCGGCAGCGGCGAACCGATGTACATGGGTGCGGTCGGCCGCGCGCTGACGCCGATCCAGCTTCGCGGATTCGACGCCGTCGACGGCTTGCCGAACCTGGGCGAGCTCGCGACGCGCCGGCATCACGCGGGTGCGCCGCGGCGATTCCGGCCGTTCGCGTGCTTCTCGACGCGTTATCGCGCCGCGGGGGCGCCCTATACGCGCGCCTTCCGCGTCGGCGGCCGCGCGGCCGTACCGGCGTCGCTGCTGCTCGAGCATGCGCGCGTCGTGGCCGACTGGGTCGCGCCGCCCGATGGCGAGCGCGCGTACCTGCACGAAGCCGTCGACGTGACGATCGCGCTCGACGTGCTGGCCGACGCGCTCGATCGCCACGGCGATCTCGCGCTCGACACCGACGTGACCGGCGGGACCACGGACGACGGCTGGCGCGTGACGGTGCGGTGCGCGTCGCTTGCCGGCCGCGCGCTGCTCGATACGACGTTCGTGTACCGCAGCCGGCCGCCCGCCGGCGCGATGGTGCGGCTGCCGCGGGAAGCAGGCCACGATCCGGCCCGGCCGGCCGTGCACGCGAGCTGGCGCGGCGACTTGTTGCCCGAGGCCCGATGGAGCGACGGGATCGGGCAGGCGAAAGCCGCCGACCCCGATGCGCTGTGGCGTGCGCCGGGCGACGCCGGCGATGCGCCGCGTCCGCAGCTGTGGCTGCCGGTCAATCACCTGGAAAACGTGCTGCGTGTGCAGCTCGGCGCCTGGCCGGACGACGGCGAGCCGCCGCGCGCATGGTGTATCGATCGCATCGCGTTCGGCGCCGCGCAGGCCGGCGACGCCGAGATGCTGCTGCGCGGTCCGGACGGTCGTTTCGCGATCGCCGATCGCGCGGGCGCGCTGATCGCGGAACTGCGCGGCGCGGCGCTCGTCGTCGCGACCGGTACGCAGGCCGTCGCGGCGTCGGTTCTTTGAACGGGAAGAGGAGGTCCACCATGACTGAGCGCAACGACGGCGCGCGGTACTGCATCATCGGCGCGGGTGCGGCGGGCATCACCGCGGCGAAGAACCTGCTGGCGGCCGGCATCGGCTGCGACGTGATCGAGCGCGAGGACGACGTCGGCGGCAACTGGTACTACGGCCGGCCGAGCGGCGCGGTCTATCGCTCGATCCACATGATCAGCTCGAAGCGGTTTTCCGAGTACCCCGACTTTCCGATTCCCGACGACTATCCGACGTACGCGCGCGGCGACCAGGCGCTCGCGTATCTGCGCGCCTACGCGCGCCGCTTCGGCGTGTACGACCGGATCGAGTTCGGTCGCTCGGTGCTCGAGGTCGCGCCGGTGCCCGGCAGCACGCAGTGGCGGGTCGAACTGGATCGCGGCGAAGTGCGGACCTATCGCGGCGTGATTGTCTGCAACGGGCACCTGTCGCATCCGCAACTGCCGGACTATCCCGGCCGCTTCGACGGGCTGCAACTCCATTCGTCGCAATACCGCACGCCGGACATCTTCCGCGACAAGCGCGTGCTCGTGGTCGGCGCCGGCAATTCGGGCTGCGACATTGCGGTGGAGGCGTCCCATCACGCGCGCGCGGTGTTCCACAGCACGCGGCGCGGCTACTACTACTGGCCGAAATTCCTGTTCGGGATACCGGCGGACCAGTGGGCCGAATGGCCGCTGCGGCTGCGCATGCCGCTGTGGGCGCGACGCTTTTTCGGCGAGCGTCTGCTGCGCCTGACCACGGCCGGGCAGCCGGAAGACTACGGGCTGCGCAAGCCCGACCACAAGCTGTTCGAATCGCATTTCATCATCAACTCGACGCTGTTCTATCACCTCGGCCATGGCGACCTCGACGCGCGGCCGGACGTGCGCGAACTGAAAGGCGACCGCGTCGCGTTCGTCGACGGCAGCGAGGAGGCGGTCGACGTGATCGTGTACGCGACCGGCTACCGGCCGAGCTTTCCGTTCATCGATCAGGCGCATCTGCAATGGCGCAAGCCGCAACCGTCGCTGTACCTGAACATGTTCGACGCGCAGCATCGCGACCTGTTCTTCGTCGGGCTGTTCCAGACATCGACCGGCAACTGGCCGCTGATGGATTATCAGGCGCAACTGCTCGCACGCTATCTGCATGCACGCGACGCGGCGCCGCGCAAGGCCGCGCGCATCGACCGGCTGATCCGGCGTGGACGCTCGGACTGGAGCGGCGGCATCGCGTTCCATCGCACGTCGCGGCACGTGATCGAGGTCGAGCATTTCGCGTACCGGCTGCAATTGCGGCGACTGATCCGCACGCTGCCGGCCGTGTCCGGCGCCGCGGCGGCGGGCGCGGACGCATCGCAGCCGGCGCCCGTGCGCGCCGCGCACGCGGGAGGCACATCGTGAGCCTCGTCAACGTCGAGAACCTGTCGAAGACCTACCTGCTCGACAGCGTGCGCGTGACCGGTCTCGCCGACGTGTCGGCGACGCTCGACGCGGGCCGCTTCACCGTGCTGAGCGGCCCGTCGGGCAGCGGCAAGACGACGCTGCTGAACATGATCGGCTGCATCGACCGCCCCGACAGCGGGCGCGTGACGATCGCCGGTCACGACACGGCGGCGCTGTCCGACGACGCGCTGTCCGATTTTCGCGCGCGCCATGTCGGCCATGTGTTCCAGACGTTCAACCTGCTGCCGGTGCTGTCCGCGCACGAGAACGTCGAATATCCGCTGCTGATGGCGGGCTGGGCGCCCGTGCGGCGCGCGGCGCGGGTGCGCGACCTGCTCGACGCGGTCGGGCTGGCGGACAAGGCGCGGCACCGGCCGAGCCAGCTGTCGGGCGGCCAGCGGCAGCGTGTCGCGATCGCGCGCGCGCTGGCGGCCGAGCCGGCGATGGTCCTCGCGGACGAGCCCACCGCGAACCTCGACAGCGCGACCGGGCACGCGATCATCGAATTGATGCGCACGATCCGGCGCGAGCGCGACGTGTCGTTCATCGTGTCGTCGCACGATCCGCAGGTGGTGAGCGTGGCCGACGAGGTGATCCGGATTCTCGACGGCCGCATCGTCGGCCACGAACGGGCCGGCGACGGCGCGGCGACGCAGGAGATGTGCCGATGACCCATACGCTGATGCTCGCGCTGCGCAACCTGCAGCGAAACCGCCGGCGCTCGCTCACGACACTACTCGCGATGATCGTCGGCGTCAGCGCGATCCTGCTGTTCGGCGGCTTCAGCCGCGACATCACGCTCGGGCTGCAGACCGATTTCGTGCAGCGCAGCGGCCACCTGCAGATCCAGCGGCAGGGCTATTTCCTGTACGGCACGGGCGACCCGGCCGCGTACGGAATCCGCGATTATCCGGCGCTGATCCAGAAACTGCGGCGCGACCCGCAGCTCGCGGCGCTGCTGGAGGTCGTCACGCCGACGCTGCAGTTCGGCGGGATCGCCGGCAATTTCGCGGCCGGCGTGTCGCGCACCGTGATGGGGTTCGGCGCGATTCCGGACGACCAGTACCGGATGCAGCAGTGGAACGCGTACGGCTTCCCGCTGCGGCCGCGCACGTTCGCATTGCGCGGCACCGCCGACGACGCGGCGATGGTCGGCCTCGGCGTCGCGCGCGTGCTGCATCTGTGCGGGTCGCTGCGCGTGCCGGATTGCCGCGACGCGCCGCCGGGCCCGGCCGAGCCGGCGGCGGACGGGCCGGCCGCGAACGCGCCGCCCGACGTGCTGGCGCTCGCCCAGGGCGAGGCCGGCACGCAGCCGGCCGATGACGGCGCAACGCACATCGAGGTGCTGACCGCGAGCGCGGGGGGCGCGCCGAACGTCGGCCGCTTCTCGGTCGTGAAAGCCGAGCAGCAGGGCGTGAAGGAACTCGACGACGTCTATCTCGCGGTGCGTCTGGCACAGGCGCAGCGGCTCGTGTACGGCGGCGGTGCGCCGCGCGCGACCGCGATCGAGATCCAGCTCGCGCGCACGGCCGACCTGCCCGCGGCGCGCGCGCGCATCGAACAGTTGCTGCACGGCGGCTTCGACGGCCAGCCGCTCGACGTGGTCGATTTCGCGACGCTGAACCCGTTCTACGACCAGACCAACCGGATGTTCTCGGTGATCTTCGGGTTCGTGTTCGTGCTGATCAGCGCGATCGTGCTGTTCGTGATCAGCAACACGATGAGCACCGCGATCATCGAGCGCACGGTCGAGATCGGCACGCTGCGCTCGATGGGCATGCGCCGCGGCGGCATCCAGGCGCTATTCGTCTGCGAGGGCGCGCTGCTCGGCGTGGCCGGCGCGTCGCTCGGTGTGCTGGTCGCGCTCGCGATTGCCGCGGCCGTCAATCACAGCGGGTTGGCCTGGACGCCGCCCGCGCGGATCGACGCCGTCGCGCTGACGGTGCGCGTGTGGGGCGAGTGGCGAACCATTGCCGTCACGTTCGTCGGGCTCGCGTGCGTCGCCGGGCTGTCGGCATGGTTGCCGTCGCGCCATGCGGCGCGGCTGTCGATCGTCGACGCGCTGCGGCATGTGTGAAGCCGCGTGTGCCGCCGTTTTGATCCAATCCACTTTCGGGAGAGCGTTCGTGCGTCGCCTGTTCGTTTCATGCTGTCTGAGTCTTTCGTTCCTCGCCGGCGTCGCGCATGCGCAGCCGGCACCCGATCCGCAGAAGGTGCTCGCGGCGAGCGACGCGATCCGCACGCCGGAGAAATCGTTCGTGCTGACCGCGACGTTGATCGAGTACCGGTCCGGCAAGCAGGTCGACGGCAATACGCTGTCGATCTATTCGAAGCCCGACGCGCCCGGCGGCGCGTTCCGCACGCTGGTGCGCTTCGTCGCGCCGGCGCGCGACACGGGCAAGCTGATGCTGAAGAACGGCAACGACCTGTGGTTCTACGATCCGGCGAACCAGGCGAGCGTGCGGATCTCGCCGGATCAGCGGCTGCTCGGACAGGCCGCGAACGGCGACGTCGTGACGATCAATCTCGCGCACGACTACACGGCCGAGATGAAGGGCGTCGAGGACATCGCCGACGGCGACCGGCAGATGCGCCGCGCGTACCGGCTCGCGCTTGCCGGACACGGCGACGGGCTCACTTACCGCCGAATCGAGATCTGGATCGACGCGGCGAACAACCGGCCGTTGAAGGCGCGCTTCTATTCGGAAAGCGACCGACTGCTGAAGACCGCGTTCTATCGCCGCTACACGATGCAGCTCGGCGTCGAGCGGCCGACCGAAACCGTCATCATCGACGGGCTCGACAGCAACTGGGTCACGGTCATGCGCTTCTCCGACTACGCGTGGCGCGACATTCCCGACGCATGGCTGCAGCGCGACTATCTGTCCCGCTTCCAGGCGCAATGACGGCGCGGCGCCGATGCCGGATCGCCGTGCTCGCGTTCGCGCTCCTGCCGGTGCTCGTGCGCGCGGCGGATGCGGATGGCGCGGGCGGCGTGGATGCGACCGGCGTGGACACGGCCGACGCCGCGGCGCTCGATCTCGCCGACCGGCCGGCCGCGACGCCGCCCGACACCGCGAAGCCGTGGAAACTCGGCGTGCAGGACGCGCTGCGCACGAGCCGCTATCGCGACGGCGGGGACGCCGGCCGCAATCAGCTTTCGATCGAATTCGAGTACGGTCAGTGGCTGACGCCGTCGTTCGCCGCGCACTTCTCGATGCGCTTCGACCGCTTCGACCGCTTCGATCCGCTCGGGACGTCGAGCACGTCGTCGCGCGACGTGACGCTCGTGAAGGAGGCTTATGTGAGCTGGCGCGCGTCGCCCGCGTTCGTGGTCGACGCGGGGCGCGTGAACGAGCGGCTCGGCGCGGCGATCGGCTACAACCCGACCGACTTTTTCCGCGCGGGCGCGGTGAGCCTCGACGTGCCGCCCGATCCGGACAGCCGGCACACGAATCGGCTCGGCACGGTCGGGCTGCGCGCGCAGCAGGTGTGGGACACGGGTTCGCTCACGGCGCTGCTGTCGCCGCGTCTCGAGCGCCGCGGCCTGCCGGGCGACCCGGCCGCGTCGTCCGACCTGCAGCGGACCAACGGCGTCGACCGCTGGATGCTCGTCGCGAGCCAGCGGCTGAGCGCGGCGATCCAGCCGCAATGGATCGTCTACGGCGAAAGCGGGCAGGCGCCGCAGTTCGGCCAGAATCTGAGCGTGCTGCTCGGCAACTCGGTGGTCGCGTATCTCGAATGGGCGGGCGGCTACCGGCGCTCACTGATCGCGCGTGCCACCGGCGCGGCCGACGATCGTGCGTTCCGCACCAGCTCGTCGGTGGGGGCGACGTGGACGCTGCCGGTCGACCTGTCGCTCACCGCGGAATTCCAGAGCAACGGCGGCGGCGCGGACGCGGCGCAGTGGCGGTCGTTGCAGCGTGCGAACCCGTATGCATGGGGCAGCGCGGTGCAGACGTCGATCGCCGCGCAGGAGTTGCAAACCCGCCACGGACTGTTCGTGATGGCAGCATGGCGCAATGTCGGCGTGCGCCGCCTCGACCTGTCGGGCTTCATGCAGGCCGATCTCGGCGGCGGCCGGCAATACTGGGTCGAGCTGCGGCGGCGCTTCGACCGGTTCGACGTCGCGCTGCAATGGCTGCATCAGGGCGGGCCGTCGTGGAGCCGCTTCGGTGCGATGCCGGAGTCGACGAGTGTTCAGGTGCTGGGTATTTTTTATCGATGATGCAAGGAGAGTTCGAATGAGCAAACGCGCGCTTCAGGCGGCGACCGCCGTGCTTGCGCTGGTCCCGTCGATCACCGGGGTGCTCGGCATGATGGGCATCGGCGATCCGCTTTATGCCTCGCTCGGCATCGCGCTGCCGGCCGACGCGACGCTGGACGGCAACCTGCGTTTCTACGCGGGCGTCTGGCTCGGTGTCGGGCTCGCTGCGTTTTCGGTGATTCCGCGGATCGAGCGTCAGGGGCGGCTGTTCGCGACGCTGTGGACGATGATCTTCCTCGGCGGCGTCGGGCGGCTGATTTCGCTCGCGACGCTCGGGCTGCCGTGGCCGCCGTTCGTCGGCTTCACGGTGCTCGAAGTCGTCGGTGCGCCGCTGTTCATCATGTGGCAGCGGCGGGTGGCGGCGCATGCGGCCTGGGAGAGCGCGAATGCATGATATCGATCCGCGCATTGCGCCGCGCCGCCGTGCCGATGCCGCCGCACGGCGCACCGCGGCGGCCTTCCTGTCGAGCGTGTTACGCGCGGCGATGGCACGGCGCGTGCCGCGCGCGTGCATGCGGTTCGTCGCCCGCGTCGCGTTGCTGGCCTGTATCGGGTTGCTCGCGCCGCAAGCCGGCGCGCAGACGTCGGCCGCCACCGCGGTCGACGACTACGCGGCGACCCGCTATCCGATCATCCTCGTTCACGGCCTGACCGGAACGGACGACTATTTCGGTGTGCTGCCTTACTGGTACGGCATCCAGGCCGACCTTCAGCGGCACGGAGCGACGGTCTACGTCGCCGACCTGTCCGGTTTCCAGAGCGACCTCGGCCCGAACGGGCGCGGCGAGCAGTTGCTGGCTTATGTGAAGCAGGTGCTCGCCGTCACGGGCGCGGCCAAGGTGAACCTGATCGGACACAGCCAGGGCGGGCTGACATCGCGTTATGTGGCTTCGGTCGCGCCCGCGCTCGTCGCATCGGTCACGACGATCGCGACGCCGCACCGCGGCTCGCAGTTCGCCGACTTCGTGCTGGGTGCGCTGAAGCTCGACCCGACCGGCCTGTCGACGCCGGTGTTCGGCACGCTGCTGAACATCATCGGCATCCTGACCAGCGATACGCACAACACGAACCAGGACGCGATCGCCGCGCTCAACGCGCTCGACACGACCTATGCCGTGCAGTTCAACCGGTTGTTCCCGAGTCCGGGGCTCGGCGCCGGCGCGTGCGGCACCGGCGCGCCGGCCGAGACGATCGGCGGGAACGTGCACCTGCTGTATTCGTGGAGCGGGGCCGCGTACCAGCCCGTGTCGCTGCTCGGCATCGTGACGGGCGCCGTCGATACCAGCGTGATTCCGGTCATCGATCCGGCGAACGTGCTGGATCCGTCGACGCTCGTGTTCCTGACGGCCGGCAACATCATGGCACTCGCCGGCGCGGGCCCGAACGACGGCTTCACGTCGACTTGCAGTTCGCGGTTCGGCACGGTGATCTCGACGCGCTACCACTGGAATCACTTCGACGCGATCAACCAGCTGCTCGGCATTCGCGGCGCGTTTGCGGAAGACCCGGTCGCCGCGCTCCGCGTGCATGCGAACCGGCTGAAACTGCAGGGCGTCTGAGCGATGGAGGTCCGGACGACGTTGTCGCGCGCCGTGCTGTACGGCGCCACCGGCATGATCGCGGTCGCGGCCGTGTGGCATGCGCTCGGCAGGCCGACGCAGGCGCCCGAGGCCGCCGGCGCTGCGCGGGCCGTCGATGCCGCGTCGCCCGGTGCGGCGGCGCCACGGCCTGCGCTTGCGGCATCCGCCGTCGTGCTGCCCGCGTCGCTGGCGGGTTCGCGCGCGCCGCGCCTGCCGGTCGGCCCCGACGGGCACTTGGCGAAAGTGCGCGCGGTGCGGGAATTCTTCGATTACTTCTTGCTGGCGCAGCACGACCTGACGGCTGCCGAGCTCGATGCGCTGGTTGCGCGCGAGATCGCCGCGCAACCGGTCGGCGCGCAGGCACGGCGCGAAGCGCTCGACGTATGGCCGCGCTATCGCGCGTGCCTCGCCGCGTTCGCCGCACCGCCGGATGCCGCACCGCCCGGCGGGCGCATCGATCCGGACGGGATCGCGGGCGAGTTCGCACGGCGCGAGGCGCTCGCGAGCCGATGGCTCGGCGACTGGAGCACGCCTTTCTTCGGCGCGGAACGCCAGCGGCAGCGCGACGACCTCGAGCGGATCAGGATCGCGCGCGATCCGACGCTCACCGATGCACAGAAGCGCGAACGCCTCGCCGCACTCGACCTGTCGCTGCCGCCCGGCATGCGCGACGCACGCGAGCGGCTGGCGCGGCAGCACGACGAGATTGCGACGGTCGCGCGGCTCGAAGGGCAGCGCGCGACGCCCGATGCGTTGCGGGCACAGCTCGGCGCCGACGTCACCGCTCGCGTCGTGCGAATGCAGCAGGACGACGACGCGTGGCTGGCGCGCTATCGCGACTACGCGGCCGAACGCGAACGGCTCGACGCGCAGCGGCTTGCGCCCGACGCGCGCGATGCGCAGATCGCGCAATTGCGGCAACGCGACTTCCCGGACCCGGCGGACGCCCTGAGGGCTGCGTCGCTCGACGCCGGCAGCGCGGCGGCATCGGCGCACTAGCGCGCGACATCGCGCCCGGCTCCGGTGCGTGCATTTCCTGCCTGCCACACCCGTCGCCAGGGAAGTGTTGGATATGTCACTTATCCCGCATTGCGTCGATTCTGGAATTATTTTCAGTGATTGATTTTATTGAATTTCGAAGAATTGCTATTCACAAGACATTCGAACTTATTTATTTAGCAATCCTATTTATGCGATAGTTAATTAAATGACTAATCCTTGATTGACAATGCAAGGACATTCGGGTGCCGGATTGAAATGTCAAATTACTTCATGTAACGAAATTGGAATGTCGCGGACGGTTGGCCTGCGTGATACCTTTTTGCTCAATGTCACCGGGAAGAAAACGGAAAAACCGTCAAACCGGTCCGGTGAAAAATGGCATGAAGGTTCGGTGGCCGAGGGCAGGAATACAACGTACGAGGTGCGCCGTGACACATCAGGCAAACAACGTCATCGAGTTGCCGCATGCACTTGGTGCCAATCATTTCCTGTCCGCGCTTGACGGAATAAGTCGTTCGGAATTGGCACCCCATTTGCAGCTTTCGAATCTCAAGACCGGGCAGGTGCTGTGCGATGCCGGCGAGAATCTGGAGGCCGTCTATTTTCCCGTGACGGCCGGCATTTCCCTGCAATACACGGCGGGCGGCAAGACGACGCTCGGCGTAACGGAAATCGGTCGCGAAGGCGTCGTATGCGACGACGTCATCGGCAGTGCGATGCAGCGACGCGCCGTCGTCTATTGCGGCGGGTTCGCGTATCGGCTGCATGCGCGCCGGTTCGACGACGCGTGCGACGCATCGGCGGCCATCCGGAAGCAGGTGTTCGTGCGCATGCAGCTGATTCTTGCCCAGGCGTCGCAAGTGATGTTCTGCAGCCGCCACCACCTGATGCGCCATCAACTGGGCCGGTGGCTGCTGATCGCGTACGAGCGATCGCGCAGCATCGAAATCCCGGTCACGCACGGCATGCTGGGCCAGATGCTGGGCGTGCGGCGCGAGACTGTCACCGATGCCACGCGGCAGCTTCACGAGCTCGGTCTGATCCATCAGCACCGCGGTGCCATCGTGCTGACGGACCTGGCGAATCTCGAACGGCAGGGATGCGACTGTCATCGGGTCATCCGGGACGAAACGTGCCGCATCCTCACGGTCGATTCCGGTATCGAGGCCGGTGAATCGCCGCCGCGCCGCGTGCGGACGACCTAGTCCGTCGCGCCGCGCGGGAGGGCGCGGCCGGCAACGGCTTCTTGTGCCGCGATTGCATGAAAGGCGGCACGTCGCGAGCGTGCGGAATGGGAGATGCCTGAACGCCGGAAGTCCTGGCGTGCGCCAGGCCAGAGACGTCGAGAACAATCAGAAAAGCAGTCATCAGGTATGGAAAACATTTCGAAGCTCCCGAGTCAGCGCAGTTCGTTTCACGTGTGGCCATGGAGTCCGGCGCTGGGCATCCTGCCGATCGTCGTCGTGATCGTGGCGCTGGCCGGGTTCGTCGCCGTCAGCCTGATCGTGATCATGTCGCTGCGCGTGTATGTCGGTGGCGAAAGCAGCTGGTCGAAGGCGCAGAAGGACGAGATCATCCTGCTGAGCCGCTATGGCGAGACCAGCGACGAAAAGCTGTTCGGCGATTACCTTGCGGTCGACCGGACCCTCGTATTCCTCGGCATCGCGCGCCGGGCGATGGTCGGCGTGCCGGCGGATCACGGGGTGGCGCGCCGGGCGATGATCGAGGCCGGCATCAATCCCGTCGATGCGGCGGCGGTGGTGTGGTTCTATCCGATCCTGAGCAGCTTCGCGCGCCTGAACGCCGCGTTGCAGTACTGGGAAGACGCGGACCGGCAGCTGGTCGATCTGCGCCAGGCCGCGGACGCACTGCGCGAATCGGTGCATGCGGGCGACATCCGGCGCACGAGTCGTCTGAATCGCTCGATCTGGGACATCAATTCGCGCATCGAACCACTGCCGAAGCGCTTTTCCGACGAGCTGAGCGCCGAGTTCCGCTCGGCCGTCATCCAGCTGATCCTGTCGTACATCGCGGCGTCGCTGCTGATCATCCTGCTGTCGGTGCGATGGGCGAGCCGCGCGCAACGCCAGCAGCGGTCGATGCAGACCGAACTCGACCGGAGCCAGGCATTCGCGGAAGCCGCGCTTCGCTCGGTTGCCGACGCGATCGTCACGATCGGCCTCGCGCGCAGCATCGAAACGGTCAACCCGGCGGCCGAGCAGTTGCTCGGATCGTCTGCGGATCTGTGCGTCGGCAAGCCGATCAACGATGTGCTGGACCTGATCGACACGTCGACCGGGATGTCGATCAAGCTGCTCGCGTCGCTGAGCAACAGCGGCGACCACACGTTCACCCGCGATCTCGACCTGATTCGCGTATGCGGCTCCGCAGTGGCCGTTCGCGCGTCGCTGTCGAAGATGGACAACGCCGCGGGCCGCTGCGTCGGCTACGTGCTGATCCTGCGCGACATGACGCACGAATACCAGTTGATCGAGAAGCTGACCTGGCAGGCGTCGCATGACGCGCTGACCGGGCTGATCAACCGGACGGCGTTCGAGCTGCGCGTGGGCGAAGTGCTGGTGGAGCGGGCCGGCGGGATGCTGCTGGTACTCGATCTGGACGGCTTCAAGGAAGTCAACGACGTATGCGGGCACGCGGCCGGCGACGCGCTGCTGCGCGACGCGACGGCGGTGTTCCGGCGCTGTCTCGACGACGACGACGTGTTCGGCCGGCTGGGCGGCGACGAGTTCGGCATCCTGCTGCCAGGCAGCCGAAACGTCGCGCCGGACGGCGGCAAGGCGGAGCGGATCCGCGCGAGCCTCGACGACTTCACGTTCTTCTGGGAAGGTGAACCGTTCAAGATCAGCGTCAGCATCGGCGTGCTGGATCTCGCATGCCGCCCCGAGAGTGTCGAGAAGGCCATGCAGATGGCCGACATCGCATGCTATGTGGCGAAGGATCGCGGCCGCAACCGCGTGCACGTCGCGGATTCGCGCGACATGAATTCGAGCCGCCAGGCGTACCACAAGCAATGGAGCCGCCGCGTGAAGACGGCGCTCGAAACGAATTCATTCAAGTTGTACGCGCAACGAATCGTGCCGATCCAGGCCGCGCTCGGCGCACAGGAGCGCGCGGAGATCCTGCTGCGCATTCCGGATGCCGACGGCAAGCTGATCTCGCCGGTATTCCTGCCGGCCGCCGAACGCTACGGCCACATGACGATGATCGACCGCTGGGTCGTGCGCACCGTCATCCAGCGCCTCGCGCGGCTCGAACGGCGTCACTACGTCGAATACAACGTGAACCTGTCGGCGATGTCGATCACCGACGAACGCTTCGTCGAGTTCGTGATCGCCGAGCTGTCCGCGTCGGGGCTCGATCCGTCGCTGCTGTGCTTCGAAATCACGGAGACGAGCGCGGTTCGGAACCTGGAGGTCGCATCGCGCTTCATGTGCGAGCTGCGCGACCTCGGCTGCCGGTTCGCGCTGGACGATTTCGGCGCCGGCATGTCGTCGTTTTCGTATCTGCGCCAGTTGCCGATCGACTACCTGAAGATCGACGGCGGCCTCGTGTCGGACATGACGTCCGACAGCATCAAGCGCGGCATCGCATGCGCGATCAACGACATCGCGCACGTGATGCAGTACCGCACCGTGGCGGAGCACGTCGAGGATACGACGACGGCCGAGATGCTTCGCGCGCTCGGCGTCGACTATTGCCAGGGCTATTACTTCGGCCGCCCCGCGCCGTGGCAGGAAGGGGGATTCCATTGAAACAACGAGGAATGAACGCATGAGTGCTCCATTTGAACTGACCGGCGACCTGACGGATCTGGCCAGCTATCCGGCCTGGCTGCGCGACGTGGTCGGCGCGACCGACGAACTGAAGGCGCGTATCCGGTCGCATCCGGTATTCGCGGCCATGAGCGGCGGAACCCTGCGCGCGCCGCAGTTGCGCGCGTTCTTCGTGACCGGCTGGGCGGTGGTCAGCCAGTTTCCCGAGTACATGGCGATGAACCTGGTGAAGACGGCCGCGTATCGGTCGCGCGGCGACGAGAAGGCCAGGCGCTATCTGATCCGCAATATCCGCGTCGAGCAGAATCACGTCGATCACTGGGCCAACTGGGCCGTCGAATCGGGCGTGACCGTCGACATGATGCTGTGCGGCGACGCGCCGCTGGCCGGGTTCGCGCTGAGCCACTGGTGCTGGAAGAGCGGCAGCGCCGATGCGCTGGCGCCGAGCATCGCCGCGACCAACTATGCGATCGAAGGCGTAACGGGCGAATGGAGCGCGATCCTGTGCGCGTCGCCGTACGAAGAGCAGTTCGATCCGGCGGTGCGGCATCGCGCGATGCGCTGGCTGAAGCTGCATGCCGACTACGACGACCGGCATCCGTGGGAAGCGCTCGACATCGTCGCGACGCTGCTCGGCCAGTCGCCCGCGGCCCGCGACGTGCGGGACGTCGAGACGTCGATCCGCAAGAGCCTGAGCTATTTCCTGACGAGTCTCGATTGCTGCATGCATGTGTAGTCGTCGGCACCGCGCTGTCGCCGGTTCGTGCATGCCGGCCGTTCCGGTCGGCCGGCTGACCGGCGTGATGCCCGGATTCGCGGTCCAGGCTGTCGTGTTGGGCGATTTTCCATGGCCACCCAAGTTCTTGTTGTAGAGCCCGACGCGCGGCTGCGCGACATGATCGGCGTATTCCTGCGCGACTGCCAGATCGACACGTCGGTGCTGGAGGACGTGTCGATGCTGACGGCGCGCGTGGCGGCGGCGCCGCCGACGCTGATCGTGCTGCGCGTCGAACGGCCGACAACGGCGGCCTATATGGCGCTCGGCGCGCTGCGGCGCGCCGGCCACGACATGCCCGTGATCGTGCTCAGCCGTTGCGCGGGCGTGGCCGACAAGGTCGTCGCGCTCGAGATCGGCGCGGACGACTACGTCGTCGAGCCGTTCGAGCCGATGGAGCTCGTCGCACGCGTGCGCAGCGCGATGCGCCGTTATGCGCCGAACGGGTCCGGGCCGCCGCGCGAGCCCGGAATCGCGGAACCCTATGCGTTCGGCGACATCGAGGTGAATTTCGCGAGCCGGCGCGCGACCCGCGCGGGGCGCGATCTCGGGCTGCGCGTCAGCGAATTCGCGCTGCTCGAGCTGTTCATCTCGCAGCCGATGCGCGTGCTGTCGCGCACGGAGATCCTCGCGCTGCTGGGGCTGAAGGCGGCGGGACGCTCCGAGCGCGGGCTCGACGTGCTGATCTTCCGGCTGCGCAACCTGATCGAGCAGCCGGTCGGCGATTATCGCTACATCCGGACCGTGCGCGGGGAAGGCTACATGTTCGTGCCGCTCGGCACGTTGGCGGACGACGACACACCCCCGCCGCAACCCGCCTGAGCGGATCGACCGGGCGCAGGGGATCGCCGCGCGCCGCTTCCCGATCGCCAGGCGCCGGCATGAATCCGGATGAGCGGGCTTGTGCGTGCCGCCGTCGTCGCGGTTCGCCGGCGCGCACCCGGGCATTGTCGTTATAGAACGACCGTGCTAAATTTCCGCCAGCACTTGCAGTCACCGACCGATTCATCCGGCCCCGGCAACCGGAGCCCATGGGCGCGCCTGGAGCGCCGCCCGACAGGAGGCAGACGTGATGGAGCATGCATCGATCGAGCGCAGGCGGATCGACCGGCGGGCGCATGAGCGGCCGTCGCCGACGCGGGCCACCCGGAGGGCGGCACGATGAGCCTGTTGATGTCGCGACGCGATCTCGCGTTCCTGTTGTACGACTGGCTCGACGCCGAAGCGCTCGTCGCGCTGCCGCGCTACGCGGAGCACAGTCGCGAGACCTTCGATGCGGTGCTCGACACCAGCGAGCGGATCGCCGAAGACCTGTTCGCGCCGCATGCCGCGCGCGGCGACCGCGAGGAGCCGCATTTCGACGGCGAGCGCGTGACGCTGATTCCGGAAGTCGAACCGGCCGTGCGGGCTTTCGCGGACGCCGGCCTGATCGCCGCGGGCCACGATGAAACGCTCGGCGGCATGCGCTTGCCGAAGCTGGTCGAAGCCGCGTCGTTCCTGTACTTCCAGGCCGCGAACATCGCGACCGCCGCTTATCCGTTCCTGACCGTCGCCAATGCGAACCTGCTCGTCGCGCACGGCAGTCCCGCGCAGATCGATGCGTTCGCGCGCCCGGAACTGGACGGGCGCTTCCTCGGCACGATGTGCCTGTCCGAACCGCAAGCCGGCTCGTCGCTGTCCGACATCACGACGCGCGCGGATTTCGACGGCGACTCGCCGCTCGGCCCGCGCTACCGGCTGACCGGCAACAAGATGTGGATTTCCGGCGGCGAGCACGAACTGGCGGAGAACATCGTTCACCTCGTGCTCGCGAAGATTCCCGACGAACACGGCCGGCTGCCCACCGGCACGCGCGGTATCTCGCTGTTCATCGTGCCCAAGTACCTGCCGGCCGATGACGGCGCGCGCGGCGAGCACAACGACGTCGTGCTTGCCGGGTTGAACCACAAGATGGGTTATCGCGGCACGACCAACTGCCTGCTGAACTTCGGCGAAGGCACGCGTTATCGTCCGGAAGGGCGTGCGGGCGCCATCGGCTACCTGGTCGGTCAGCCGAACCACGGCCTGGCGTACATGTTTCACATGATGAACGAGGCGCGCATCGGTGTCGGCGCGGGCGCGGTGGCGCTCGGCTACACCGGTTATCTGCACGCGCTCGACTACGCACGCAACCGGCCGCAGGGGCGTCCGCTCGGCCCGGCCGGCAAGGACGCGGCCGCGCCGCAGGCGCCGATCGTCGCGCATCCTGACGTGCGGCGGATGCTGCTCGCGCAGAAGGCCTATGTCGAAGGCGGCCTCGCGCTGATCCTGTACTGCTCGAAGCTGGTCGACGAGGGGCGCGCGCACGACGACGAACAGGTGCGCGCCAACGCTGCGCGCCTGCTCGACATCCTGACGCCGATCGCGAAAAGCTGGCCGTCGCAGTGGTGTCTCGCCGCGAACGACCTCGCGATCCAGGTGCACGGCGGCTACGGCTACACGCGCGACTACGCGGTCGAGCGGCTCTATCGCGACAATCGCCTCAATCCGATTCACGAAGGCACGCACGGTATTCAGGCGCTCGACCTGCTGGGCCGCAAGGTCGCGCAGGACGACGGTGCATTGCTGCGCGCGCTCGACGCGCGGATCGGCGCGACCGTCGAACGCGCACGGGCGCTGGATGCCGACATGCGCGAGCAGGCCGATGCGCTGGCGCAGCGCTGGGCGCGGCTGTGCGACGTCACGCGACAGCTGGGCGCGATCGGCGATCCGCAACAGCGGCTCGCGAACGCGAGCGTTTATCTGGAAGCGTTCGGCCATCTCGTCGTCGCGTGGCTGTGGCTCGACGTGACGCTCGCCGCGCACGGGCATGACGGCGATTTCCACGACGGCAAGCGTGCGGCGGCCCGTTACTTCTTCCGCTGGGAATTGCCGAAGGTGGATGCGCAACTCGATCTGCTGTCGAGCGTCGACACGACGACGCTCGACATGCGCGACGCGTGGTTCTGACCGTCGCCGCGCCGATATTCCGGAATGCTGACGATGTGGCGGTTGCCGATCCTGCCGGCCACCGCGTATTCGTCGTGACCCGGCCGTGCGGGCGTGTCCCGCAGGCTGAACCGATCCGCGGCCACGCCGCGCAAGGAGAGAGAAGAGCATGAAAGCCCT
This sequence comes from Burkholderia cepacia, assembly GCF_001039005.1. GTDB lineage: Bacteria > Pseudomonadota > Gammaproteobacteria > Burkholderiales > Burkholderiaceae > Burkholderia > Burkholderia theae. The sequence continues at coordinate 442,343 of NZ_LDWR01000011.1, read as the reverse complement.
GTTGTGTACCGCATTCGGCCCGATCGACCGCCTGCGTATCGAGGACGTGGCGATTCCGGAACCGGCCGTGGGCCAGGTCCGGATTCAGGTCAAGGCGGCGTCGCTCAATTTCCCCGACGCGCTGATCGTCCAGGGGTTGTATCAGGTGAAGCCGGCGCTGCCGTTCTCGCCGGGCGCGGAGTTTGCCGGCGTGATCGATGCGGTCGGTGAAGGCGTCGCCAAATGGCGGCCCGGCGATTCCGTGGTCGCGTTCACCGGGCACGGCGGGTTCGCGGAACAGTGCGTGGCCGACGTGCACCAGATCGCCGCGCTGCCGCCGGGCATGACGTTCGAGCAGGGCGCGGCGCTCGTGCTCGCCTACGGCACATCGCTGCACGCCCTGCAGCAGCGCGCGCGCCTGCAACAGGGCGAGACGCTGCTCGTGCTCGGCGCGGCGGGCGGGGTCGGGCTCGCCGCGATCGAGATCGCGAAGGCGCTCGGCGCGCGCGTGATCGCGGCGGCATCGAGCGCCGACAAGCTGGCGCTGTGCCGCGAAGCGGGCGCGGACGAGACGATCGACTATGCGACCGAAGACCTGCGCCGCCGCGTGGACGAACTGACCGGCGGGCGCGGTGCCGATGTCGTCTACGATCCGGTGGGCGGCGCCTACAGCGAGGCCGCCTTGCGCGCGACCGCGTGGCACGGCCGGTTCCTCGTGGTCGGCTTCGCGGCCGGCGAGATCCCGAAGATCGCGCTGAATCTGGCGCTGCTCAAGGAGCGCGACATACTCGGCGTGTTCTGGGGCGACGCGGTGCGCCGCGATCCCGCGCAGCATGTCGCGAACATGCGTCTGCTCGCCGAATGGTTCGCGGCCGGCAAGGTACGGCCCGCGATCACCGAGCGCGTGTCGCTGGCCGGCGCGGCCGACGCGATCGCGCGGATCGCGAACCGGCAGGTGAAGGGCAAGGTGGTGATCCTGCCGGACGCATGATCCGGTCCCGGCGCGCGTCATCGCGCTGCGTGTGCGGCCGTGCCGGCGGCCGCTACGCGATCCGGTTCAGTTCCTCGAAGCCCGCGACGAGTGCGTCGAGCAGATGTCGAACGGCGGGCACCATGCCGCGGCGCGTCGGGAAGATCGCGTGGACGAGCGCCGTCGGCGCCGACAGCGCGGGCAGCAGGTGGAGCAGCCGGCCGGCCTGAAGGTCGGCGCTCACCAGTTCGCGCGGCAATTCGGCGACGCCGATGCCGCCGAGCGCCGCAAGCCGCAGACTCCCCAGATCGTCGGTGGCCAGTCGCGGCCGATGCGCGAAAGAGATGGCCCGACCGTCGGCGTCGGCCAGGCTCCACACGTACTTGTCGCCGCTACTGGCCGTTGAAACCGTCGGCCAGTCCTTCAGGCTGTCGATCGACTCGGGTGCCGGAAAACGTGCGGCCAGTGCCGGGCTGGCGACGAGAATCCGGAACGACAGCCCCAGTTGCCGAACCGCGAGATCGGTGTTCTCCAGCGGCGGAACCCGGACCCGGATCGCGAAATCCAGGCCTTCCTCGACCACATCCACGCGCCGGTTGGTCGCATCGAGCAGCACCTGAACCTGCGGATTGTTCTCGATGTAGCGCGCCAGAATCTCCGCGACACCGGAACTCAGCAGCCCGACAGCGCAACTGATGCGCACGGTGCCCTGCGGCTGCGTCCGCGTGCGATCCACGATGTCCTTCGCGGCCTTCGATTCCGCGACCAGCGCGACGCAATGCTGATGGAACTGCCGCCCGGTTTCCGTCAGCGACAGGCTGCGGCTCGTGCGATTGAGCAGGCGCACGCCGAGCTCCTCCTCGAGCGCGCGAATGCGCCGGCTGAGCTTCGAGGTTTGCGCGCCGAGGCTGCGGGCGGCGGCCGTGAAGCTCCCGTGTTCCACCACTTCCGCAAAGAGCCGCAGATCGTTCAGGTCGGCGATGGGGTTCATGGCAACGGCTCCGTTCGATGAGATCGTTCTACTGGGAGCAATGATACGTTGCGATTCAGGAGATATGCGAGCGATCTTTGCGAATTTAGCATTCGTCCAACGTTCGGTGCTTCGCAGATTCCGGTGAGGCACCGCCAGGCAACCGCCCGTCGTTCGGGCAGCAGGAAACAGGAGGCGGACATGCTGACTCATCGACGCTGGGCATCACTGGATGCGGCGAACCATGGCTGGCTGCGTGCGAAATACCATTTCGCGGTCACGGCCGAGGGCACGCCGGAGCACGCGCCGCTGGGCCCGCTGATCGTCTGGAACGACGACGAGATCGCCGTCGGCAGCGGGTTCCCGATGCACGGGCACCGCGACGTGGAAATCATCACGTACGTGCGGCAAGGCGTGCTCGGCCATCGCGACACTTTGGGATCCGAAGGAACGATCAGCGCGGGCAACGTGCAGGTCATGAGTGCGGGAACGGGCATCCGTCATGCCGAGTTCAACCGGGGCGACATGCCGCTCAAGCTCTATCAGATCTGGTTGCTGCCGCGCACGAACGGCGGGGCGCCCGGGTGGGACACGAAGCAGTTTCCGAAAGGCGACCGGTCCGGACGTTTCGTCGTGCTGGCGAGCGGCTTCGCCGGCGACGACGGCGCGCTGCCGATCCGTGCCGATGCACGGGTGCTCGGCGCGACGCTGAAGGCAGGCGAGCAGGTCCGGCAAGGATTGGGCGCATCGCGCCGCGCGTATCTCGTCGCGGCTTCGGGGCGCATCGAAGTGAACGGAGAACGCGTGGGGCCGCTGGATGGCGTCGCGATCACGAACGAGGCCGCGCTCGAGATTGTCGCGGTCGAAGATTCCGAGCTGGTGATGGTGGACGCCGGCTGAGTGCCTTTATTTCCCAGTCCACCGAATCATTTCATTTCAGGAGTTCATCATGGATCGTTACAAGTATCTTCCGCTTCTCGGCCGCATTCTGATCGGCGCGCCGTTTCTGATGAGCGGGCTGAGCAAGCTCGCCGCGCATGCGACAACCGTCGGCTACATCGCGTCCGTCGGCCTGCCGGCGCCGTCGCTCGCTTTCGTGGTCGCGGTGCTGGTCGAGGCGGGCGGCGGCCTGCTGCTGATGTCGGGTTATCGGGCCCGCCCCGTGGCGCTGGCGATGGCGCTGTTCAGTGTGGTGACCGCGGTGTTCTTCCATCACAACTTCGCCGACCAGAACCAGATGATTCACTTTCTGAAGAACGTGATGATGGCAGGCGGCCTGCTGCAGATCGCGTACTTCGGCGCGGGCGCGTTCAGCCTTGACGCACGGATCGGGCGCACCGCGTTGCGTATCGCACCGGCGGCGTGAGCCGAACGGGCCGATCCTCCGGGGCGACTGGGCGCGTGACCGGCACGGCCGTCTCGTCAGGACCACCGCAGGGTGGTTCCGACTTTCATTCCGTCACACCACACGGCGTGCGTCAGCCGGCGCGCGTTGATACCGTCGCGACTGCCTCGCGATCATCGTTAGGAGTTCATCATGTCCAAGGTTCTCGTGCTGTATTACTCGTCGTACGGTCATATCGAGGCGCTCGCGGATGCGATGGCCGAAGGCGCCCGCTCGGCGGGCGCCACGGTCGACGTCAAGCGGGTGCCGGAAACGGTGCCGGAAGCCGTCGCCCAGGCAGCACACTTCAAGCTCGCCCAGCAGGCACCGGTTGCGACGGTGGCCGAACTGGCCGACTACGACGCGATCATCGTTGGCACGCCGACGCGCTTCGGCCGCATCTCGTCGCAGATGGCGGCGTTCCTGGATCAGGCCGGCGGCCTGTGGATGAGCGGCGCGCTGAACGGCAAGGTCGGCGGCGCGTTCACGTCGAGCGCGAGCCAGCACGGCGGCCAGGAAACCACGCTGTTCTCGATCATCACCAACCTGCTGCATTTCGGCATGACGATCGTCGGGCTGCCGTACACCCACCAGGGGCAAATGACGCTCGACGAAATCGTCGGCGGCGCGCCGTATGGCGCGACCACGATCGCGGGCGGGCAGGGGCAGCGCCTGCCGAGCGAGATCGAACTGGCCGGTGCGCGTCATCAGGGCGAACTGATCGCACGGACCGCGAGCAAGCTGTTCGACTGAACGTCGGCGCGCCCCGCGCGGTTTGGCGGGGGCCGCCGTACGCGATGACTTTCCGAATCAGAAGGGCTGACGATGAATAACGTTTCGAACGATGGCGGGCCGAGCGAGCACGTCGTGATGCATCCGCTCGATACGGACGATGCGGCGGTCGCGGCCGGCGTGGATGCGCGGCTCGACGTGTGGCGCGGGATGTCGCATGGATTTGCCGGCGGGATCGGCAAATTGAAGGCGTCCGCACAGGCGCTCGACGCGATCGGGCTGTTTCTCGTCGAACAACTGCAAGCCGGTGGCGGTGCGCGCGTCCGGCCGCGGTCCGCAGCCTGAACGCTACCGCGCGTGGTCGAGACGCGCGCGGGTCAATCCTTCGGCAGACGCAGCGTGTCGAGCGCATCCTGCGAGAACTCGACCCAGAACCGCTCGTTCGCGATGCCGGCCTGCAATACCAGGTGCTGAAGGCGCTTCGCGCGTGAATCGGCGCCTTCCGGGAAATCGCGCGCTTCGATCTGCAGATACAGGTCGAGCTTCTCCTGGTGGAGCGCGATGCGCCGCCTGATTTCTTCCTCGAGCCCCGCCGGGCCCAGCACCGCTTCCGCGCGCAGGCGCACCATCAGCGCTTCGCGCAGCGGCGTCGGATCTTCCGGTTCGGCGATCCAGCGCCGCAGTTCCTTCTTGCCGGCCGGCAGGATCCGGTACGCGCGCTTGCGGCCGCGCCCCGATTCGGCGGGCAGCGATTCGATCCAGCCCGTTTCCTCGAGACGTCCCAGTTCGCGATAGATCTGCTGGTGCGTCGCCTGCCAGAAATAGCCGATCGAGCGATCGAAGCGGTCGGCGAGTTCGGAGCCCGAACCGGGGCGTTCGGCGAGAGCGGTGAGGAGCGCGTGAGGCAGGGACATGTCGGGTCGGAAGCGGCGGCGGAATGAACCGCATCTTGCCATATCGGGGCCACAGTACAAGCGGGGAGTCTTGTTAGTGCAACATGTTGCATAAACAGAATCGGCGAGCTAATATTTCTGCAACTTGTTGCATTAACAGGAGCCGACCGATGACCCGCTATCCGCATTTGACGACCCCGCTCGAACTCGGCTTCACGTCGCTCAGGAACCGTGTACTGATGGGGTCGATGCACGTCGGCCTCGAGGAAGCGCCGAACGGCTTCGAGCGGATGGCGGCGTTTTATGCGGAGCGCGCGCGCGGTGAGGCTGGCCTGATCGTCACGGGCGGCTTCGCGCCGAACGAGCGGGGCCGTCCGGCGCCGGGCGGCGCGATGCTGACGACCGAAGCGGACGCCGAGCGCCATCGCGTCGTGACGCGCGCGGTGCAGGCGGAGGGCGGCAAGATCGCGCTGCAGATCCTGCATTTCGGGCGTTATGCGTATCACCCGGCGCTCGCGGCGCCCAGCGCACTGAAGGCGCCGATCAATCCGTTCACGCCGCATGCGTTGAGCAGCGACGAAGTCGACGAGACGATCGCCGATTTCGTGCGATGCGCGGCGCTTGCGCAACACGCGGGTTACGACGGCGTCGAGATCATGGGGTCTGAAGGCTACCTGATCAACGAATTCATCGCCGCGCGCACGAACCATCGCGACGACGCGTGGGGCGGCGCGTACGAGAACCGCATCCGCTTCGCGGTCGAGATCGTGCGGCGCGTGCGCGAGCGGGTCGGCACGAACTTCATCGTCATCTACCGGCTGTCGATGCTCGATCTTGTCGAAGGCGGCTCGACGCTCGACGAGGTGATCCGGCTCGCGCAGGCGATCGAGGCGGCCGGCGCGACGATCCTCAATACCGGCATCGGCTGGCACGAGGCGCGCATTCCGACCATCGCGACCAAGGTGCCGCGTGCCGCATACGCATGGGTGACGCGGCAACTGATGGGCAAGGTCGGCATTCCGCTCGTCGCGACCAACCGGATCAATACGCCGGAAGTCGCCGAGCAACTGCTCGCCGACGGCTATTGCGACATGGTGTCGATGGCGCGGCCGTTCCTCGCCGATGCCGCGTTCGTCCGCAAGGCGCGGGAAGGGCGCGCGGACGAAATCAACACGTGTATCGGCTGCAATCAGGCGTGCCTCGACCATACGTTCAGCGGCAGGATCACGTCCTGTCTCGTGAATCCGCGCGCCTGCCATGAAACCGAGCTCGTGATCCAACCCGCGCAGCAGCGCAAGCGGATCGCGGTGGTCGGCGCCGGGCCGGCAGGCCTCGGCTTCGCGGTCACGGCGGCCGAACGCGGTCACGCGGTGACGCTGTACGAAGCCGGCGCCGAGATCGGCGGCCAGTTCAATATCGCGAAGCAGGTGCCCGGCAAGGAAGAGTTCCACGAGACGCTGCGCTACTTCCGCCGGCAGATCGAACTGCGCGGCGTGACGCTTCACGTCAATACGCGCGCGACTGCCGAGATGCTGCTGCAGGGCGAATTCGACGAGGTGGTGATCGCGACGGGCATCGTGCCGCGCACGCCGCCGATCGACGGCGTTGGCCACGCGAAGACGCTCGGTTATCTCGATGTGCTGCGCGACCACAAGGCCGTGGGCCGCAACGTCGCGATCGTCGGCGCGGGCGGAATCGGCTTCGACGTCGCGGAATTCCTCGTCCATCGCGACGACGGCCCGCGCATCGACGTCGACCGGTTTTTCGCCGAATGGGGCGTCGATCAATCATACGCAAAGGCCGGCGGCTTGCGCGATGCGCAGCCCGAGCCGGCGGCGCGACACGTGCATCTGCTGCAGCGCAAGGCGTCGAAGGTCGGCGACGGGCTCGGCAAGACCACCGGGTGGATTCACCGCACGGCGCTGAAGGCGCGCGGCGTCGGGATGTCGTCGGCGGTGACATACCGGCGCATCGACGACGATGGATTGCACGTGACGATCGACGGCGTCGAGCAGACGCTGCAAGTGGACAACGTGGTGATCTGCGCCGGGCAGGAGCCGTCGCGCGAGCTGGCGGAGCAACTGCAGGCCGCCGGATGCAAGGTGCACCTGATCGGCGGCGCAGACGAAGCCGCCGAGCTCGATGCGAAGCGCGCGATTCACCAGGGCACGACGCTTGCCGCAACCCTATGAGACCAATTCGTTCTGTTTCCTCCCGACGCTACAGGAGTCTTCGATGACGCATTCACCGATGCATCTTCATCCCGCTGTCGCGACCTCGCTCGACACATGGCATGCTCTGATCGAACGCAAGGACCTTGGCGCGCTGGATTCGATTGTCCATCCGGACGCCGTGTTCCGTTCGCCGATGGCGTTCAAGCCGTACGGCCCGGCACCCGCGCTGCTGATGGCGCTGCGCACGGTGATCACGATCCTCGAGAATTTCACCTATCACCGCCAGTTCGTCGCCGACGACGGCAAGAACGTGGTGCTGGAGTTCAGCGCGAACGTCGGCGACAAGGCGCTGAAGGGGATCGACATGATTCGCTTCGACGACGACGGGCGGATCGTCGAGTTCGAGGTCATGATCCGGCCGTTCAATGCGTTGCAGGCGCTCGGCGCGGAAATGGGCGCGCGGCTCGGGCAGCAGCTTCCGGCGTTCAAGGTCGGCGGCTGAAACGGTCGGCTGCCGGGCGGCAACCGCTGTTCGATCAGCGCGCGAGCTGCGCGTGTGCGAGCCGGCCAAGGCGCCGGATGCCGTCCTCGATGCGTTCGTTCCACACGTGCCCCGCGCTCAGGCGCAGGCAGTGGCGAAAGCGCCGGCTGGCGGAGAAGACGTCGCCCGGTGCGAAGCAGATGCCCTGTTCGAGCGCGGCGTCGAACAGCGCGCGAGAATCGAAACGCTTCGGCAGTTCGAGCCAGAGCACGAAGCCGCCGGCCGGGCGGCTCACTTTGGTGTCGGCCGGAAAGCTGGCTTCGATCGTGCGCGTCATCCGCGCCAGGTTCTCTTCGAACAACCGCCGGATACGGCGCAAGTGCGCATCGTATGCGCCGCTCGCCAGGAAATCCGCGAGCGCGACCTGGAGCAGCGTGGGGCCGCAGAGGCTGAGCGCGAGCTTGCGCTCCATCACCTGTTGCGCGCGGGCGCCCGCGGCGATCCAGCCGATCCGGTATCCGGGCGCGAGGCTCTTGGAGAACGAGCTGCAATAGATCGTATTGGCGCCGCCGTCGAGTGCGATGAACGGCCTGGGCCGATCGCGCCCGAAGTGGATGTCGCCGTAGACGTCGTCTTCGATCAGCGGCACACGATGCCGCGCTAGCAGTGCGAGCAGCGCACGTTTGTCGTCTTCGGTCATCGTCGAGCCGAGCGGATTGCCGAAGCTCGACGACAGCACGCAGGCGGCGATCGGTTCCGATTCGAGCCGCTGCGCGAGCACGCCGACATCGACACCGCGCAGCGGGTCGGTCGGCAATTCCAGCGCCTTCATCCCCAACGCTTCCAGCGTGTGAAGCAAGCCGAAGTAAGTCGGCGATTCCACCGCAATCGTATCGCCGCGTTTCGCGACGGTATTCAACGCAAGCGTCAGCGCTTCGGTGCAGCCGTTCGTGACGAGGATGTCGTCGGCGGACAGCGGATGCCCGAAGCGCATGGCCCGCCTCGCGATTTCGCGGCGCAGCGCCGGCTCGCCGTAAGGCGGGCAGTAGACGTTGTAGCGCATGCCGTGCTGACGCGCCGCGCGAGCGAGTGCGAGATCGAGCCGTTTCGATTGCAGCAGCGCCGTATCGGGCACCGCGCAGCCGAGCGGCACGAGTGCCGAATTGGCGGCGTGTTCGAGCAACGCGGCGACGGCGCCGCTGATCGACACCGTCGACGCCTTCGCGCGTGAGCGCGACGCCGACGGCAACGCGAGCGACCCACCGCGTGCAGCCGCGACGTAAAAACCGGACTGCGGCCGTGACACGAGCACGCCGCGATCCTCGAGCAGACGGTAGGCCTGCAGCGCGGTGGAGACGCTGATGCGCTGCTGCTCGCTCACGGTGCGCACGGACGGCAGCCGCGCGCCGGGTGCGAGCGTGCCGTTGTCGATCATGCCGACGATGAGATCGGCCAGTTGCCTGTAACGGTACGGCGTATGCGTGTCCATGGGGCGCCTGCGGCAGGGGAGTGGCCGATTATCGATCGTGCGCAGGCATCTCGCCAAGCAGAATTGTGTTGGTCCAATCGTCGGAAAATTGTGGCTGTTATGGTTTTCGTGCGAACGCTACGATGGCGCTGTTCCGGTCGGTTGACCAGCAAAGCAAATTGAGGGGCAAGCGCATGCAAGCAACACAGATGCAATCCGGCGAGTGGCGCGGACGATTTCCGTACAACGAAATCATCTCGCTGCTCGATGTGAATCGAACCTTCAACCTGGCGGAGAGCACGTCGCAAGACCTGACGGTCGGCGAGCTGCTGGATCTGGCCGGTCTGGAGCCGGTTCGCAACCTGAAGCTCGGCTACAGCCAGTCGGCAGGCGCGGCCGCGCTGCGCGATGCGATTGCCGATACCTGCAACGTGCCGGCCGCGCAGATCGTGACGACGCAAGGCACCGCGCTCGGGCTGTTTCTGCTCGCCTACGAGCTATGCCGGCCCGGCGACGAGGCCGTGCTCGCGACGCCGTGCTTTCCGCCGAGTCGCGATTGCCTGGTCGGCGCCGGCGCGACGGTGCGCGAGGTGCGACTGTCGTTCGAGAACGGCTATCGACTGGACCTCGCGCAGTTCGAAGCGAGCCTGTCGCCGAAAACCCGGCTGGTCAGCATTGCGTCCCCGCAGAATCCCGGCGGCGTACAGGCGTCGCGCGCCGAGATCGACGGGCTGCTCGCGTTGATGGCGCGGCGCTGTCCGGACGCGATACTGTTCATCGACGAGACCTATCGCGAAGCGACCTATGGCGATGCCGCCGTGGCTGCCAGTTTTGCGGGTGTCGATGCACGCATCGTCACGGGCTCGTCGGTATCGAAGGCGCTGGGTGCGCCCGGTTTGCGGACCGGGTGGCTTACCGTGTCCGACGCGGGGCTTCGGGCGCGCTTGCTCGTGGCCAAGCTGAACACCGTGATCTCGGGTTCCGTACTGGACGAAACGCTTGCCGCCACCTTGCTGCGCAACCGGGAGCGTGTGCTCGCGCCCCGGCGCCGGCTGCTTGCCGATGCGCTCGACGTCGTGTCGGGCTGGTGCGAAGGGGAGCGCGGACGTGTCGAGTGGGTACGGCCGGATGCCGGTGCGTTGTGCTGCGTGCGGCTGCGCGCGGATGCATTCGACGAGCAGGCCGTGTCGCGCTTCTGGCAAGTGCTGCCCGAGTACGATCTGCAACTGGCGTCCGGCACCTGGTTTGGCGAAAGCAGCCGCGTGTTCAGGCTGGGCTTCGGTTATCTTCCACTGGAACGCCTGTCGCCGGCATTGTCGGCGCTGTCGCAGGCGATGGATGCGGCTGTGGCATGAACCGGTCGCCCGGCGGGCGAGCGGGGCGGACATCATTGAACGTCAGGAGTGACACGATGAAAGTAAGGATTGCGTATATCGAGGAGCCGCCGTTCTACTGGACGGCCGACGACGGGTCCGTGACCGGCGCGGATATCGAGCTGGCCGAGGTGGTGCTGCGCGCGATCGGCGTGACGGAAATCGAGTATCACCCGACCTCGTTCGACGCACTGCTGCCGGGCGTGCAGGCAGGCCGCTGGGACATGAACGTGCCGATCTTCGTGACGGCCGAACGCGCGCAGCACGTTGCGTTCAGCGCGCCGGTGTGGGCGATCGGCGACGGGTTTCTGGTTCAGGCCGGCAATCCGAAGGCGCTGACGAGCTACGCGGCCGTCGCGGCACGCGGCGATGCGCGTTTGGGCTGCGTTGCCGCGCAGGTGCAGATCGACTCGGCCCGGTCGGCAGGCGTGCGCGACGCCCAGATCGTCGTGTTCAAGGATCAGCCCGACGCAGTCGCCGCGCTGCTTGCGGGGCAGATCGATGCGTATGCAAGCACGGCGATCGGGAACCGCGTTGTCGCGGGTGCGAACGAAGGTGTGGCGGCCGTCGAACACGAGCGTGGCGCGGGCGCGGCGGTGCCGGTCGGGGCGTTCTCGTTCGGCAGGAACAACGATGCGCTCGTGCAGGCCGTGAATGGGAAGCTGCGCGAGTATCTCGGCTCGGCCGATCATCGCGAGCGGATGGCGAAATATGGTTTTACGCGGGCGGAGATCGACGGCGTGGTGGAGGGCGGTGGCGCGTAGTCGTAGGGTTGCACGCAACGTTACGCGCCAGCCGCAAGCGGGTTCAGCGGACGGTCGAGCGGGGCAGGCTGCCGTCGAATGCATCCTGCAGCAGCGCGCGCAGGCCGTCGCGTTCGATCGGGCGCGGGTTCCAGTACGGATTGGCGGCCGCGAGATCGGCCGCGCGATCGAGGTCGGCTTCCTGCATGCCGATCGCTTTCAACGAGACCGGTGCGCCGTTGTCGAGCGCCAGCGCGTAGATGCCGCGCGCCGCGTCGTGGGTGCCGATTGCGCGGGCGATCCGCTGCATCGCGTCCGGCGCATGCGCGGCGTTGTACGCGAGTGCATGCGGCAGCACGACCGTATGGGTCGGCGCGTGCGGCAGGTTGAAACTGCCGCCGAGCGTGTGACAGAGCTTGTGGTGCAGCGCCATGCCGACGTTGCCGAGGACCATGCCGCACAGCCACGCGCCGTAGAGCGCATCGCTGCGCGCGGCAAGATCGGCGGCGTTGCGGCGCACGCCGGGCAGGCCGCGCGCCAGCGCGCGAATGCCTTCCTCGGCGACGAGGCTCATGACCGGATTCGCGTTGTTCGCGTAGAGGCCTTCCGCCGCGTGCGCGATCGCATTGATGCCGCTCGTCACCGACAGCTCGACCGGCAGCGTGACGGTGAGCTCGGGATCGTAGATCACCGTCTTCGGCAACACGCGCGCGTCGGACCCCGTGCGCTTGACGCCGCCTTCGGTCAGGCCGTAGATCGGCGTCATTTCGCTGCCGGCGTAGGTCGTCGGTATCGCCAGGATCGGCAGGCTGCTTTCGAGCGCGATCGCCTTGCCGAGGCCGATCGTCGACCCGCCGCCGATCGCGATCGCGCAATCCGCGTCGCATGACCGGGCGAACGCCTGCGCATCGCGGGCGATTTCGATCGGCACGTGCATCGTCGCGCGGTCGTACAGCCCGGCGGAACGCGCACCGAGCCGCTCGACGATGCGTTGCGCGAGCGCGCGCTGCCCCGGCGTGCAGAGCACCAGCGCGCGCTGCGCGCCCAGCGCCAGCACTTCGCGTTCGAGATGTTGCAGGCTGCCTGCACCGAAGACGACGCGTGCGGGACGCGCCTGGTAGATGAAGTTCATGTGCTCGTTACTCCGTTGCGTAGTCGACCTGATGCCGCGCGATGCGCAAGCCCGTCAGCGCGTCGCGGTGCGTTCGCGCCCGGTCGTGCCGGATCATGCGGCGCGCTCCGCGCGATTCAGCACGAAGTCGTAATCGAGCGTGTAGAACGGCGTGTCCATGCGCGATCCGTCGGGCGCCGTGCCGGGCGCATGCCGGACCCAGTCGGCGACGAGCGTCGAACGCACGCCGAATACCGCATCGGAGTCGAGGTAGCGGTCCCCGTCGCGGAACACGTGCGTGATCAGCGTTTCGAAGCCGCTCGCCTCGATCATGAAGTGCAGGTGCGCGGGGCGCCACGGGTGGCGGCCGAGCGCATCGAGCATCGCGCCGACGGGGCCGTCGTGCGGAATCGGATACGGTTCGGCGAGGATCGAACGGAACGCGTAACGACCGTCGGCATCGGTTTGCAGCCGCCCGCGTGCGCGATGCGTGACCGAGCCGTCATCGGCCGGCTGTTGCACGTCGTAATGCCCGTCCTCGTCGGCTTGCCAGACTTCCAGCGATGCGTGTGCGACGGGCGTGCCGTGAATGTCGCGCACACGGCCCGACACGAAGCAGGGCTCGCCGCACGCGCCGTTAGCGATGTCGTCGAACATCCCGAACTCGGGGCTGCCTTCGACGTAGAACGGACCGAATACGGTCGCCTCCGTGCAGCCGGCCGGCTTCGCATGATTCTGCGCGGTCACGAGGGTCGACAGCCCGAGCACGTCGGACAGCAGGATGAACTCCTGCCGCTTGTCGTCGGTGATGTGCCCGACCGCCGTGAGGAAGCCGATCGCGGCTTGCCACTCGGCTTCGGTGAGCTTCGTTTCCCGTGCGAACGCATGCAGGTGCTGGACGAGGCTCGTCATGACCGTGCGCAGCCGCTCGTCGCGGCAGTCGCCCAGCGACGCGATCACGGCCTGCGTGATGGTGTCTTCGTTGAGATTGCGCATGGGGGGCGTCTCCTGATGTCGTTCGATCACGCATTGACGTAACATTAATTCCTCCTTTGATCGTAAAAAAGAGGGTTTGGAGGAGTTTTGTTCTCCGCCAGGTGGAAGAATCGAACGCATGGACAAGTGGACGCAGATCGAATTTTTCGTGCAGGTGGCCGAGCTGGGCAGCCTGTCGAAGGCCGCCGAGCGGCTCGGCATGTCGAGCGCGGCGGCGAGCCGCTGCCTGAATGCGCTTGAAGAGCGCCTGGCGGCGCGGCTCGTCGAGCGGACCACGCGCCGCTTGTGGCTGACCGACGCCGGGCACGAGTACCACCGGCGCTGCGTCGCGATCCTGACGGAGCTGTCGGAAGCCGACGCGGCGGTCAACGAGGCGAGCGTCAATCCGGCCGGCACGTTGCGCGTGACCGCGTCGGTGTCGTTCGCGTCGATCTATATCGCGCCGGCGTTGCCGGAGTTTCATCGGCGCTACCCGAACCTGAACGTGCAGATTGTCGCGGCGAACCGCTACCCGGATTTCATCGAGGCCGGCATCGACGTGGCGATCCGCACGCGCGAGCACGAGGCCGATTCGGGCATCACCGTGCGCAAGCTCGCGGAGACGCGGCGCGTGCTGGCCGCGTCGCCCGGGTATCTGGCGAAGCACGGCGCGCCGGCGACGCCCGACGCGCTGTGCGACCATCGGCTGCTGGTCTACAACCTTGCCAACGATCCGTACGTGCTGCATTTCCGCCGCGGTGCGAAGAAGCAGTCGGTCACGATCAGGAGCGTGCTCGATGCGAACGAAGGACAGGTGATCCGCGCCGCGGCGCTCGCCGGGCTCGGCATCCTGATCCAGCCGCTCTACATCATCCACGACGATATCGTCGCGGGGAAGCTGGTGCCGGTGCTTACCGACTGGCAACTACCGACGCTCACCGTCAACATCGCGTACCAAAGCCGCCGTCACCAGCCGGCGAAGATCCGCGTATTCACCGAGTTTCTGATCGAGCGCTTCGAACGCCTCGGACTCGCGCGCAAGTGGAAGGAAGTCGGCCGCTGAGCGCGGGCAGTCGCGATCGGTCCGCGGTTGCGTGACAGGTGGGGGCCTGAGTCGAGCATGGTCGTGAAGTATCGGCGCGTGTTCGCAGCGCGCAACCGGCTGCGGAGTTACAAGCTGACAAAAACCTGACGAATCAAGTTGATATATTGTATCATCGGACGTTTTCGTCGCCTGCCGCCCGGGCCGCCGGGCATGGCCGCGCGCGACGACACCATCCGAAGATCGATACGAAGTGACGAAAGCCAGAAACAAACCGGCGCGAGGGGAGCGGCACCATGCCGCGTCGCGCCGGAACACCGGCGCCTGGCGCGCACGCGGCTGCACGACCTTGCTGGGCTGCGCGATGGCGACCTCCGGCGCATGGGCCGCCGAAGCGGCAGCCCCCGCACCGGACGACCGGCACGCGTTGCCCGCGATCAACGTCACAGCGCGATCCGCGCCGATCGACCCGCTGACGCAACCGCTCGAAACGGGTTCGCGGCTCGGGCTGGCGAGCCTCGATACACCGGCGAGCGTCGAGACGGTCACGGCCGACACGATCGAGGCGCGCGGCGATCGCACGGTGCTCGACGCGGTCACGCGCACGGCCGGTTTCTCGAGCGCGATGGCACCGGGCACCGGCGGCACCGCGATGAGCGTGCGTGGCTTCAGCGGGCAGGAATCGGTGATGACGCTGCTCGACGGCGTGCGGCTCATGCCGGCGGCCGGCACGATCACGTTCCCGTTCGATACGTGGTCGGTCGAGCGCATCGAGGTGCTGCGCGGCCCGGCATCGGTGCTGTACGGCGAAGGGGCGATCGGCGGCGTCGTGAACGTGGTGCCGAAGCGGCCGCGGCGCACACGCGAGACGACGCTGCAGGTCGGCGTCGGCCCCGACGGCGCGAAGCGCGTCGCGTTCGATACGACGGGCGCGCTCGGCCCGCGGCTGTCGTACCGCTTCTACGCGAGCGATGCACGCGCGAACGGTCTCGCCGAGCGGGCCGATACGCATACGACGGCGGTCGGCGGCGCGCTGCGCTTCGACGTGAGCCCGCAACTCACGCTGACGCTCGACTACGACTATGGCCGCCAGATGCCGGCGACCTACTACGGCGTGCCCGCGCCGAACGCCGTGCTCGACCCGTCGCTGCGCAAGCTCAACTACAACGTCGGCGATGCGACGATCGCGTACTACGACCAGTGGACGCGCCTGTCGGCCAGCTACCGGCCCGCGCCCGGCGTGACGATCGACAACCAGCTCTACTACCTGACGTCGAACCGCCACTGGCGCAACGCCGAATCGTATGCGCTCGATCCCGCGACGGGGCGCGTCACGCGCGGCGACTATCTCGACATCGGCCACCATCAGCGGCAGATCGGCGACCGGCTGAGCGCGCGTTTCGACGGCACGCTGTTCGGTCGCGCGAACCGTTTCGTCGTCGGTACGGAATTCAGCCAGATCACGTTCGACGGCACCAACAACTCGCCGTACGGCGGCGAATCGACGGTCGCCGCGCATGGCTTCGATCCCGGCGTGTTCGCGAGCCCCGACCCGACTTTGCCGAAGTTCAGCACGCGTGCGCGGCAGGCCGCGGTGTTCGCCGAGAACCGGCTCGAGGTGCTGCCGCGGCTCGCGTGGGTGAGCGGCCTGCGTTACGACCACATCGCGTTCAGCCGCGAGCAGGCGGCGACCGGCGCGGGCTTCGACAAGCGTTTCGCGAACGTCGGCTGGCGCACGGGTTTCGTGTTCGAAGTCGCGCCGACGTTGAGCGCGTATGCGCAGTACACGACGGGCGCGGAGGGCCTCGGCTCGCTCGTGACGTTGTCCGCGTCGCAGGCGAACTACCGGCTCGCGACCGGCGAACAGTGGGAAGCCGGCGTCAAGCAGACGCTGCTCGACGGCCGCGCGTACTGGACATTCGCGGTGTACGACATCACGAAGCGCAACCTGCTCGGCACCGACCCGTTAAATCCCGCGCTGCGCCAGCAGGTCGGCAGGCAATCGTCGCGCGGCGTCGAGCTGACGGGCGGCGCGCGGCTGCCGCACGGCTGGACGATCGACGCGAACGTCGCGCTGCTGCGCGCGCGCTACGACGCGTTCAACCAGACGGTCGGCGGCGCGACGGTGTCACGCGCCGGCAACGTGCCGTCCAACGTGCCGCAGCAGACGGCGAACCTGTGGCTCGGCTGGGCGTTCGCCGAGCGCTGGCAGGCGAATGCAGGTGTGCGTTATGTCGGCGCGACGTACGGCGACGATGCGAACCGCCTGCAGGTGCCGTCGTACACGGTGTTCGATGCGTCGCTGCGCTGGCAGCCGACGTCGCGCACCGAACTCGCGCTGTATCTGCGCAATCTCGCGAATCGCACGTATGCAGTGACGACGTCGAACGGCGGCGAGCAATGGTTGCTCGGTCCGTCGCGCTCGGCGGAGCTCGTCGCGACGATGCGCTTCTAGTGCGGCGCGGCGAACCTCCCATGGCGCACATGCTCGAAATCGAACGCGTGAGCTGGTCTCCCGGCGGCGCGGTCACCGTGCTCGATGCGGTGACGCTGAACGTCGCCGAAGGCGAGTTCGTCGGGCTGATCGGCCCGAACGGCAGCGGCAAGACGAGCCTGCTGCGCTGCGTGTTCCGTTACGCACGGCCCGACGCGGGCGGTGTCGCGCTCGATGCGCAGGACGTGTGGCGCATGCGGCCGCGCGCGGTCGCGCAGCGCGTCGCGGTGCTGCAGCAGGAGACGCCGGACGATTTCGGGCTGACGGTCGACGAACTGGTCGGCATGGGCCGCACGCCGCACCAGCGGCCGTTCGATGCGGAGTCGGCCGACGATCGCCGGATCGTCGAATCCGCGCTGCACGACGTCGGTCTCGCCGAGCGCCGCGCGCAACGCGTCGCGTCGCTGTCGGGCGGCGAGAAGCAGCGCGCGCTGCTGGCCCGCGCACTCGCGCAGCAGCCCGAGCTGTTGCTGCTCGACGAACCGACCAATCATCTCGATCTGCGTCACCAGCTCGAACTGCTCGCGCGCGTGCGGCGCCTCGGCATCGCGACGCTCGCGACGATTCACGACCTCAATCTCGCGGCTGCGTATTGCGACCGGCTCCACGTGCTCGCGCACGGGCGGGTCGTCGCGTCCGGCGCGCCGGACGATGTGCTGACCGAAGCGCTGCTGCGCGACGTGTTCGGCGTCGCCGCGCTCGTCGACCGCCATCCCGTCACGGGCCGGCCGCGCATCACGCCGCTTCATCCGGAATGACCGCCATGCCGTTTCCTGTCTTGTCCGCCGTATCCCGCAGGGTTGTTGCTGCCGCCGTGCTCGGCTGCGCCGCCGTTCATGCGGGCGCCTATCCCGTCACCGTGCACAGTTGCGATCGCGACGTGACGTTCGAGCGCGCGCCGACGCGCGCGGTGAGCAACGATGTGAACCTGACCGAGATGATGCTCGTGCTCGGCCTGAAAAACCGGCTCGTCGGTTATACGGGCATCGGCGGCTGGAAGACGGGCACCGCGCGCGTGCGCGACGCGTTGCGTGGTGTGCCCGAACTGGCGAGCCAGTATCCGTCGCTCGAGGTGCTGGCTGCCGCGCGCGCCGATTTCTATCTGGCGGGCTGGAACTACGGGATGCATGTCGGCGGCGCGGTGACGCCCGCGACGCTCGCGCTGTTCGGCATCCGTACGTATGAACTGACCGAATCGTGCTCGCACGTGATGAAGCAAACGCCCGCGTCGTTCGACGACGTGTTTCGCGACCTGAACAATCTCGGCCGGATCTTCGGCGTCGAGGCGCGTGCCGCGCAGGTGATCGCCGCGATGCGCGACCGTCTCGCGGCTGTGTCGCGCACGATCGGGCGCCCTGAGCCGCTGCGCGTGTTCGTCTACGACAGCGGCACCGACAAGCCGATGACGGCGGGCGGGCTCGCGATGCCGACCGCGTTGCTGGCGGCGGCAGGGGCGCGCAACGTGATGGACAACGTGTCGCGCAGCTGGACGCAGGTGAGTTGGGAGAGCGTGGTCGAGCGCGATCCGCAGGCGATCGTGATCGTCGACTATTCGGCCGTGACGGCCGCGCAGAAGCAGCAGTTCCTGCTGAGCCAGCCGGCGCTCGCGCGCGTGGCCGCGATCCGCGACCGGCGCTTCGTCGTGATTCCGTACGATGCGGCGACGCCGGGGCCCGAGAATGTCGCGGCGGTCGAGACGCTGGCCCGCGCGTTGTATCCGGCCGCGTTCGCCGGGCCGGCGCGATGAGCGTGCGCGTGCAGGCGTCGCGGCTCGGCATGCGCGTGGTGCTGCCGGCGCTGGCCGTGCTGCTGATCGTGTCGATCGTCGCGTCGGCTGCATTCGGTCCGGCGCCGATCGCGATGCCGGTTGCGGTGCGCATCGTCGCTACGCACATCGCAGCGGCGTTCGGCGACGCCGGCGCGTTCGCGGCGGGCGCGGGCGACGACAGCATCGTGTGGCTGATCCGGATGCCGCGTGCGTTGCTGGCCGCGATCGTCGGCGCGACGCTCGCGGCGGTCGGCGTCGCGTTGCAGGCGGCGACCGCGAACCGTCTTGCCGATCCGCACCTGCTCGGCGTGAGCGCGGGCGCGATGCTCGGCGCCGTCGCGGTCACGGTGGTGGCCGGCGCGGCGTTCGGCCCGTTCACGTTGTCGGCCGCCGCATTCACGGGCGCGCTCGCGGCAACCGCGTGCGTCATCGCGCTCGCCTACCGGCGCGGCCGGCTCGAATCGGACCGGCTGCTGCTCGCGGGCGTATCGGTGTCGTTCATGATGGCCGCGTTCGGCAACCTGCTGCTGTATCTCGGCGACCAGCGCGCCGCGTCGTCGGTGCTGTTCTGGATGCTCGGCGGCGTCGGCCTCGCGCGCTGGGATCTGTTGCCGGTGCCGGCGGTGTGCGCGGTGCTCGCGGGCGGCGCGCTGTACGCGCGCCGGCGCGAACTGAATGCGCTGATGTCGGGCGATGCCGCCGCGGCCGGGCTCGGCGTGCCGAGCGCGCGGATGCGGCGCGAGGTCTTCGTCGTCGCATCGTTCGCGACGGGCGCGATGGTCGCGGTGAGCGGCGCGATCGGTTTCGTCGGGCTCGTGACGCCGCATCTGTGCCGGCGCGTCGTCGGCGCCGAGCACGGCAGGCTGCTGCCGGTCGCTGCGCTGACAGGGGCGATCCTGCTCGTGTGGGCCGACGTCGCCGCCCGCACGCTCGCGGCGCCGGAGGACCTGCCCATCGGGATCGTGACCGCGCTGTTCGGCAGCCTGTTCTTCGTTGCGTTGCTGCGTCGCCGCTGAGCGGCGTGCACGCGCCGGCGGCAAGCCGTCAGGCAAGGGCGAGGCGGTGGCCCGCCGCGCGATTCATCGCGGCGGCGTTGCCCTGCTCGAGCCGTTGCCGAGCGCGTCGGTGTGCGCGATGGTGCCCGCCACGTCGAAGAGGCTATCCGGCAGCGCGCGCGCGGGCAGCGTGATCACGAAGCGTGCGCCGCCGAGCGGCGAATCCTCGAGCCGCACGTCGCCGCCGTGCACCTGCGCGACGCGCCGCACGATCGCGAGCCCGAGCCCGAAGCCGCCGGTTTGCCGGTCGCGGCTCGAGTCGAGCCGCTGGAACGGTTCGAACACGCGGGCGCGTTCGTCGACCGGAATGCCGGGGCCGTCGTCGTCGACGCTCAGCACGAGTGCGCCGGACCGGTCGGCGACCGCGGCCAGCACCACCGTGCGCTGCGCGTAGCGCGCGCTGTTGCGGATCAGGTTCAGCAACGCGCGGGCGACGAGCTTCGGATCGCACACGTGGGTCGCGGGCGCGCCCAGCGTCGACACGTCGAGCGTGACGCCGCGATCGGCGATGTCGTTCGCGACGTTGCCGGCGACGCTGTCGATCAGCGCATCGACGACGACTTCCATCGGCGCGAGCTGGCTCGCACCCTGTTCGAGCCGGCCGATCGTCAGCAGCTCGGTGACGAGTTCGTCGAGTTCGCGCACGTCGCGCCGCAGCGCGTCGCGGCGTTCGCGCATCCGCGCCGATTCGTCGGGCTCGGCGAGCAGCGCGAGCCCGAATTCGAGCCGCGCGAGCGGCGTTTTAAGCTCATGCGAGATGCCGTGCATCATTTCGCGCTGCTGCTTGATCGACGCCTCGATGCGCTCGGCCATGTCGTTGAACTGCTGCGACAGTTCGTCGATGTTCGACTTGCCCGACAGTTTCACGCGCGTCGACAGCATGCCGGCGCCGAACGCGCGTGCGGCGTCCTGCAGCTTGCGCAGGTCGCGCCAGTGGTAGTGAATCCACAGCACCACCGCGAACAGCGTGCTGATCGCGAGCAGCAGGTACGCATAGATCCTGATGTCGAGATCGGGCGCTTCGACCGGCCGTGCATGCAGCACCGTGCCGTCCGCGAGCGGCATGTAGTAATCCTTGCTGTTGTAGCTGATCGCGATCTTGCCGGCATCGAGATCGCGCAGCGGCGCGCCGCTCAGTTGCGCGCGGGCGGCGGCCATCGACATGAAACCGAACCCTTCGTTGCCGTGCTTCGCGAGCTCCCGTAGCGCGAGCTCGCGCTGTCCGCCCGGGTGGCGTTCGAGGTAGTCGTTGAGCACGAACGCGTAGGTCGTCAGCGAGTCGCGCTGCGCCTGCGCGGTGCGCTCGTAGAAGATCCGGTCGAACGACAGCTGGATGAACATGATCGCCGCGATGACGAACAGGATCACGACGAGGTACAGCCTGATCAACGGACGCAGCATTTATTCGTCCCACGCGGAAGGGCTGAACAGGTAGCCGCGGCCCCAGATCGTCTTGATCTTGTGCGGCTCCGATGAAGCATCCTCGAAGCGGCGGCGCAGCTTCGAGATGCCGGAATCGACCGAGCGGTCGAGCCCGTCGAACTCGATGCCGCGCAATTGCTTCAGGATGTCGTCGCGGCTCAGCACGGTGCCGGCCGCGCGCGCGAGGATCAGCAGCAGGTTGAATTCGGCGGTCTTCAGGTCGACCGGCTCGCCGCGCCACGTAACGGTGCGGTTCGGCGGCGAGATCACCAGTTCGCCGAATACGAGCGCCTCGGGCGGCGCAACGGGTGCATCCGCGGCGGCCGGCTGTGCGCGGCGCAACAGCGCGCGGGCGCGTGCGACGAGCACGCGCGGCTCGATCGGCTTCGTCACGTAGTCGTCGGCGCCAGTCTCGAGGCCCGCGACCTGGTCGTAGACGTCCAGGCGCGCGGTCAGGATCAGCACGGGGACGTTGGTGAACGCGCGGATGCGCCGGCAGACTTCCATCCCGTCGAGATTCGGCAGCATCAGGTCGAGTATCACGAGGGCCGGCTGGTGCTCGCGCACCGCCGCGACGGCGAGGTCGCCGCGCCGCACGACCGTGACCGCGAATTCATAACCGTCGAGGTATTCGCGAACGAGCTGCGCGAGCCGGTCGTCATCCTCGATCAGCAGTACACGGTATTTGAGCGGATCTTCGTTCATATTCTCCTCGAGGCGCACGCGCCATCTCGTACCCGGCAGACCGGAGCGCGGCGCGGCACGCGAATTCTATCCGGCGCACCGGAGGCCGGGGGAGCAGGACGACAATCGCGGACAATCGAACACAATTGAGCACAGATTCTCCGCAGATTCTGGACAGTCTCGGCGCAGGGCGGCACCTAGACTGCGGGCTCCGTCACTCTTATCTCAATATTGTGCGCCCATTACTCCGCCGCTACCGCTATTGCATGCCGCTCGCCGGCCTGACCCTTGCCGCCGCCGCTCACGCGGAAAACCAGTATTCGCTGTCCCTCGGCGGCGGGTTCGCGCCACGCTACCAGGGCAGCAATCAGTATCGCGGCGTGGTCGCGCCGTCGTTTTCCGCCACGTTCGGCAACGGCTTCTTCATCGACAGCACCCAGGGCGCCGGCTACCGGCTGGATCTGCCGCACGGCGTGTTCGTGTCGGCGGCCGTGAGCTACGACGCAGGCCGCGCGGACGAGAGCCGCTTCGACCTGCCGGGCTCCGACTACCTGAAGGGCATGGGCCGGATTCCGGGCTCGGTGCTCGTCGGCGTGCGTGCGGGCGTGACGCTGTTCAACGCGGCGGAACTGAGCGTCACGATCGACTCACCGGTGACGCATACGTCGCGCGGCGTATCGGGGCACATGGATCTCGCGGTGCCGGTGTTCAAGACCTCACAGCACGAGATCGTCGTGACGGGCACCGTGCATGCGGGTTCGGGACGCTATACGCAGACGTTCTACGGCGTGACCGATGCACAGTCGATGACGAGCCGGTTCCGGCCGTATTCGACGAGCGGCGGGATCGACAGCGCGTCGATGGCGGTCGCGTGGAACTGGACCCTGTCGCAGCACTGGTCGGTGCTCGCGACCGGCGGCGTCACGCGGCTGCTCGGCCGCTACGGCGACAGTCCGATCGTCCAGTCGCGCAGCAACTACTTCGGCATCGCGGGCGTGACCTACAAATTCTGAGCGGGTTGTCGCGGCATGCATGGACGGGCGCGATCGTCATGTACGCGCCGTCACGCGGGGCAGCGTGCGGTAACATGCAGGCGGCTCCGGCGCGCCGAATTGGCGTGGCCGGCGCGTGCGAGGCCGCGGTTCGCTTGCCGGCATCCGTCCGGAAACGGCGGGCGACGCGCGGCACCGATCATGCATGCAACGCTCGGTCGGCCAGGAACGCCGCACATGCTCCGCCGGGCGCGAAAGGGAGAAACCGATGAAGAAGACGATCGCGATGATGATGGCACTGGTTGCGAGCGCAACGTTTGCGGGATGTGCGGACATGAA
This sequence comes from Burkholderia cepacia, assembly GCF_001039005.1. GTDB lineage: Bacteria > Pseudomonadota > Gammaproteobacteria > Burkholderiales > Burkholderiaceae > Burkholderia > Burkholderia theae. Next base: position 419,294 of record NZ_LDWR01000011.1, on the reverse strand, counting down.
CGGAAACAACACGAACGCGGGCAGCGTGCCGGCGAATGGCGGGCAGGCGGGCGCGTCGCACGCATGCAAGGCGGACGCGGGGCCGGACGATGCGCTGGTCGGCAAGACCGAGGCCGATGCGGCGGCGCAACTGGACGGCTGCCTGTGGCGCGTGCTCGAGCGCGACGGCAAGGCGCTACCCGGCACGATGGATTACCGTGAGGAACGCCGCAATCTCGGCATTCGCGACGGCAAGGTGATCTGGGTGCGGCGCGGGTGATCGAGCGACACGACGATTCCGCAGCCGGAGTCGTCGACGTCGCGTTATCCGCGTGTGTATTTCAGGAAGAACGGCACGGCCGAACTGCAGTGGGCGGCATGAACGCGCCCAAATTGCCGCCGACCGTGGAGAAATGATCGCCGCGCAATGCGTGCGATCGCGTGCGTGTTACTTCGAGATGTACCACAGCGCATCCGTGCTGACGCGCGAAGGCTGAGCCGCGGGCGCCGGAACCGGCGCGGCGGGCGGCGTGTTCGACGTGACGGCGGTCGGCAGCGTGGCGGGAATATTCGCTGTCGACGGCGATGCCGCATTCGATCCCGATGCCGACGTCGACGGCGTGTTCAAATACCAGAGCGCATCGGTCGACGACGTGCGCTTTGCCGCCGTATTGGCCGCGGCATTCGTCCCCGCATCGGCGGACTTCTTCGAAGCAGCGGCCGCAGCCGTCGGCGAGCCTGCCGTTGCCGGACGCTGCGCCGCCGTACCGGCCTGCGCGGTCATCCCTGCAGCACCGGCCGCGCCACGCTGCGCGCGCGCCTCGAACGGCCCGAGCTGGAAGATTAACGTTTGCGCGGGACGCGTCAGAACGGCATACGGAAACTGCAACTCCCACGACATCAGCACGCGCCCGGCCGACGTCTCGGTGAAGATCGCCGGCACGTGCTTCATGTCGCTGAACTGCACGTAGATGCGCGCGCCGTCGTCGAACACCTGGGTCGGTTTTGCCTGGTCCGCACCCGTGACCGTCCATCCGAAGTTGTACGTGCCGGCCGGGCCGGCGGGGCCGCCCTGCGGCGGCGGGGCCGGCGACACCGTGCGTGCGCGCGTGACCGGCGGCGCGGACACGCTCAGGCTCGCGAACGGGTTGTACGCCTGTTGCTGTTGCGGCGGCGTAAAGGAGGGCGGAAGGATAGGCATGGGAGTATCCGGCGAATCCGGCATGGTCCGGATTGCATCATAGACCTTGCGCGCATACGCGAGGCGCTTGTCGGGCGACGCGGAGTTGTACGCGCCGATCGCGTTCCAGTTGGGACCGAGCTGGCGGATGTTCTGCGACAGGATCCACGCGCCGACATACGCGTTCGTGCACGGATCGAACAGGCTCTGCTGCGTGATGCCTTCGCGCGCGAGCGTCGGCAGCCACGTGCTGTTGATCTGCATCAGGCCGATGTCGACCGTGCCGTTTGTATTGGTGTTGACGGCATTCGGATTCATCCCCGACTCGACCTGCGCGATGCCGCGCATCAGGGCGACGCTCACGTGCTGGAACGCGGCCGCGTCGTCGAGGCAATCGGCCCGCGCGACGCCGTGCAGCGCGCACGACATGGCAATCGTCGAGGCGACTTTCAGCGTTTCGCGGCTGATCGAACGGGTGGTATGACGCGGCATGGCAGGATGGGGCGGAATCCGGCCGCCCGGTGCAAGGAAATTACGCGAGACGCGAAGTTTGCCATAGCGAGCAGACAAATGGCTCGCGTCAAACTTTCCTTTGCATTTGCCCATCAGTTCGCCACGCATTTTTATCGCGTCGGATCACCGGTTGCGGTGACGCTTGATCGGTAAAAATGGCCGGCATTCCGCGCGTATGCCGATGCAGTGAGGTATTCGGAAAACTGACGCATCGCGTCAGTTGCACCGGGAAAGCGGCGGTAAATGGAACAGGACGGAAATCGCCCGGTAATTTTGCGATCGGACCGATAAAGGCGATAAAAAGAGCGGCCGAAACCGCCGGGTAGATAAGCGCGGTTTTGACCGGCCGCGCGGCACGCCGTCCGGGTCCCGCGAAGTCATTGCGGCTTCGTCATGCATCCCGGTTCCGGTGCGCCGTCTGCGTGACCGACCGCGGCCGCCGCGCACCGAAACCCCGGCCGCCGATCCGCTTTTGTATATAATAATCATTCTCATTTACAAAATTGCCGACGCCTGCGCACCCCGGAACCCGGCCATGTCCGCTGATAAGCTGTCTCTCCATCGAGAAATCGACGCCCTCTATGTCGGCCACCACGCGTGGCTGCGCGGCTGGCTGAGCCGCAAGCTCGGTTGCGCGCACCGCGCGGCCGATCTGGCGCACGACACGTTCATGCGCCTGCTCGCGCGCGACGAGCCGATCGGCGCCGACGAGCCGCGCGCGTTCCTGACGACGGTCGCGCAGCGCGTGCTGAGCAACCACTGGCGGCGCGAGCAGATCGAGCGCGCGTATCTCGACGTGCTCGCGCAACGGCCCGAAGCGGTTGCGCCGTCGCCGGAAGAGCGGGCCGTCGTGCTCGAGACGCTGCTCGAAATCGACCGGCTGCTCGACGGGCTGCCGCTCGCGGCGAAGCGCGCGTTCCTGCTCGCGCAGCTCGACGGACTCACGCAGGCCGAGATCGCGCGCGAACTCGGCGTGTCGCTGGCGACGGTGAAGCGCTATCTCGTGAAGGCCGGCACGCAGTGCTTCTTCGCGAAGGCGGCCTGACCGATGGCCGCCCCGGGAGCGCCGGCGGTGCCGCCGCAGGTCGCGCGTCGCGCGGTCGAATGGTGGGTCGACCGGCAGGCCGGCCGCACGGACGACGCGTTCGCCGCCGCGCTCGCGCGCTGGCGCGCCGAGGATCCGGCGCACGATGCGGCCTGGCGTCATATCGAAGCGATGCAGGGCCGGTTCGGCCGGCTGACGGCCGGGCTCGACACGCAGGCCGCGCACGCGGCGCTGCTGCCGCCGCGTGCAAGCCGACGCCGCGCGGCCGTGAAGACGCTGGGCGTGCTGCTGTTCGCGGGCGGCGCCGCGTGGATGGCCGATCCGGTGCGGCGCGCGGCGATCTGGCCGGCCGACCTGCGCACGGCGGTCGGCGAGCGGCGCACGGTGACGCTCGCGGATCGCACGGTCGTCGTGCTCGATACCGACACGGCGCTCGACGTGCGCGTTGACGGCACGGCGCGCCGCCTGCGCCTGCTGCGCGGCACGATCATGGTGACGAGCGGCCACGACGATCGCGTGCCCGCGCGGCCGCTCGTCGTCGCGACCGCGCAAGGCGAGCTACAGCCGCTCGGCACGCGTTTCGCGGTGCGTCAGCGCGACGGCGCGACGCGCGTCGAGGTGTTCGCCGGCGCCGTGCGCGTGCAGCCGGCCGATGCGGCGGCCGGCACGCGCGTGATCGCGGCCGGCGAGGGCGCGTCGTTCACGCGCGACGCGATCGGCGCGTCGGCGCCGCTCGATGCGTATGCGTCCGCGTGGACGGGCGGCATGCTCGTCGCATCGCGCATGCGGCTGGCCGACCTCGTCGCCGAGCTCGATCGTTATCGCCGCGGCAGCCTGCGCTGCGATGCGGCCGTGGCCGACCTGCGCGTGTCGGGCACCTATCCGCTCGACGATCCGGCGCGCGTGCTCGACACGCTGAAGGCGACGCTGCCGATCGACGTCGACTACCTGACGCGCTACTGGGCGACGGTCGTGCCGGCCCGTTCGTGAGCGCGTCGAATTTTTTCTCGCCGACCTGAGCTGTTTCTCGATGTTCGCGTGACATGGGTAGTGAAAGCAGCACTGGCCCATCGTCCACCGACTCCCCGATCATGGTTTCCATCCGTCTCACGTATCGGCGCCGTCCGGCGCCCGCCCGTCATCTGCCGCGCGCATCGCGCCCGGCCGCGCCCGCCGCGCCGGGCCGCCTTGCGCGCCGGCTGGCCGGCGCCGTCCTGCTGTCGGCGCTGCTGCCGCTGCCCGCGCTGGCCGACACCGACGCCGATGCGACACCCGCCGCGCAGCGCGCGTCGCGTCGCGCGTTCGACATTCCGGCCGGCTCGCTCGAAGCGACGCTGAACCGGTTCGGGCGCGACGCGGGCATCCTGCTCGCGTTCCCGGCCGAGCTGACGGCCGGCCTGACGAGCGGCGGCGTGCACGGCCGGTTCGACGTCGATGGCGCGCTCGACCGCGTGCTGGCGGGCACCGGGCTCGTCGCGCTGCGCCAGCCGGGCGGCGGCTACACGCTGATGCGCACGAACGGCTCGGCCGCGCAGCCTGCGGCGACCGGCGCGGCAGCGGCCGCCGAGTTGCCGGCGATCAACGTGCGCAGCACCGCGCTGCGCGCCGAAAGCTACCGGCCGCCGAAGGAAGCGGGCGTGCTGCGCTCGGACATCCCGCTGCTCGACACCGCGCAGGCCGTCAACATCGTGCCCGCGCAGGTGCTGCGCGACCAGCGTCCGCGCAATCTCGACGACGCGCTCGGCAACGTGAGCGGCATCACGCAGGGCAACACGCTCGCAGGCACGCAGGACACGATCATGAAGCGCGGTTTCGGCGACAACCGCGACGGCTCGGTCATGCACAACGGCATGCCGATCGTGCAGGGGCGTTCGTTCAACGCGGCGGTCGACAGCGTCGAGGTGCTCAAGGGGCCGACGTCGCTGCTGTACGGGCTGATGGATCCGGGCGGTGTCGTCAATGTCGTCAGCAAGCAGCCGCAGCTCACGCGCTACAACGCGATCTCGCTCGGCGCGTCGACGTTCGGCCACGGCAAGAACGGCGGCAGCGCGACGTTCGACACGACAGGCCCGGTCGGCGATTCGCGGCTCGCGTACCGGCTGATCGTCGACCAGTCGAACGAGCAGTACTGGCGCAACTTCGGCGAATACCGGCAGACCTTCGTCGCACCTTCGCTCGCGTGGTACGGCCGCGATACGCAGGTCGTCGTGTCCTACGAATATCGCAAGTTCCATTCGCCGTTCGATCGCGGCACCGCGCTCGACCCGCGCACCAACGCGCCGCTCGACATTCCCGCGCGGCGGCGGATCGACGAGCCGTTCAACAACATGGACGGCGAATCGCATCTCGCGCAGCTGAGCGTCGATCACCAGTTCAACGCGGACTGGAGCGCGCATCTCGGCTACAGCTACAACCGCGAAACCTACGACGCGAACCAGTTGCGCACGACGGGCGTCGATCCGGTGAAGGGCACGCTGTCGCGCAGCAACGATGCGACGCACGGCTCGCTCAGCACCGACAGCTACGGCATCGCTTACGTGAACGGCAAGCTGACGCTCGCGGGCATGCGCCACGACGTGCAGTTCGGGCTCGACAGCGAGTACCGCCGCATCTATCGCAAGGACCTGCTGCGGCAGGCGGTGAAGACGCCGTTCAGCTATATCGACCCGGTGTACGGGCTGCTGCCGCCGTCGAGCACCGTGTCCGCGAGCGACAGCGATCAGACCGATACGCTGCACGATACGTCGGTGTTTCTCCAGGACAGCATCCACCTGACCGACAAGTGGATCGTGTCGGGCGGGATCCGCTACATCACCTACAACCAGGTCGCGGGGCGCGGCCGGCCGTTCAAGGCGAACACCGACCTCAGCGGCTCGAAGTGGCTGCCGCGCGCGGGCATCGTCTACAAGTGGACCGAGTCGTTCTCGCTGTACGGCAGCTATTCGCAATCGCTGAAACCGTCGTCGTCGATCGCGCCGATGGCATCGGGCTACGTGATCGACGGTGCGACGCCGCCCGAGGAGGCGACCGCGTGGGAGGTGGGCGGCAAGCTCGACCTGCCGGGCGGGATGACGGGCACGCTCGCGCTGTTCAACATCGACAAGAAGAACGTGCTCGTGTCGCAGTTCAACGACACGACGAAGCTGACCGACTGGCGCACGTCGGGCAAGGCGCGCTCGCGCGGCGTCGAGCTCGACCTGTCGGGCAAGATCGGCGAACGCGTGAACGTGATCGCGAGTTATGCGTACATCGATGCGAAGACGACCGAGGATCCGCTGTACGCGGGCAACCGGCTGTGGAACGTCGCGCGGCACACGGCGTCGCTCGCGGCCGTCTACGACGTCGGCACGCTGGTCGGCGGCGACGACCTGCGCATCGGCGCGGCGGCGCGCTACGTCGGCGCGCGGCCCGGCGATTCGGCGAACAGCTTCACGCTGCCGTCGTACGTGCTCGCCGATGCGTTCGCCACCTACGACACGCGGATCGGCAAGCAGAAGCTGTCGTTCCAGCTCAACGTGAAGAACCTGTTCAACCGCACGTATTACCCGTCGAGCGCGAACCGCTACTTCGTCGCGATCGGCGATGCGCGACAGGTGTCGCTGCTGACCACGCTGCAGTTCTGACCACGCAATCGCCGCGCGGCCGATCCGACGGCGCGCGGCTTCGGAGAAGCTCAAGATGAACCGGAAGATGAAGACCGGCGCCGTGCGCGCCATGGCCGCCGGCGCGCGGCGCCGCGTGTTGCGCGCGATCGCGGGCTCGGTGCTCGCGCTGGGCTTGGGCCTGGGCGCGGGGGTTCCCGCCACCGCGCTTGCAGCCGATGCGCCGCAGGCCGTCACGCGCGTCGCGATGCTCGTGCAACTGCGCGGCCCGAACCTGAAGGTCGACGAACGCATCGTCCAGCATCTCGGCGAGCGCGGTTACGCGGTGCGCCTGATCGACGAGTCGGCCACTCCCGAGGCGGCGCGCGATGCCGACCTGGTCGTGATTTCGTCGACGGTGTCGTCGAAGAACGTGCGGCCCGGCTGGCGCACGCTCGACAAGCCGCTCGTGACGTGGGAAAACGATCTGCTCGACGATCTCGCGATGACGGGCAAGCGTCACGACGTCGACTTCGGCGAAACGGGCAAGGAGCGCTACCTGTGGCTCGTCAACGCGCCGCATCCGATCTCGGCCGGGCTGCCGGCCGGCGCGACCAACGTGTACGGCAAGCAGGCGCCGATGAGCTGGGGCAAGCCGGGGCTCGGCGCGATCACGATCGCGACCGTGTACGGCCAACCCGACAAGGCCGCGATCTTCGCGTACGAGAAGGGCGCGACGATGGACTACGAAGCGCTCGCGCCGGCGCGCCGCGTGATGTTCTTCCTCGACAACGACACGTTCGTGAACCTGTCGCCGGCCGGCGTCGCGCTGTTCGACGCGGCCGTCGACTGGGCGGCCGGGCGGCGCTGATCCGCCACGGCAAGCGCGTCGCCGGGCGCGCGCGTCAGGCCGCCTGCGGTGGCGCGCGCCGCTGCGATGCGGCCTCGATCAACCGGGCCAGCATCTGCGCGGGTTCCGACATCGTGCGCCGCGCGCGATGCACGAGCCCGACGTCGCGGTGAAACGTGTGGTGCCCGAGGTCGAGCGCGCGCACGCCGGCCGGCCAGCGGCGATACACGGCGGTCTGCGGCACGATCGCGATGCCGACGCCGTTCTCGACCAGCTTGACGATCGCGTCGAGTTCGTCGAGTTCGCAGGTGTCGCGCACCGCAATGTGCATCTTTCGCAGGAAACGATCGACCTGACGGCCGCCGAACGATGCGCGGTCGTAGCGGACGAACGGCTCGCTCGCGAGCAGTTCGGCCCAGTCCTTGCCCTTCACGCCGCGCGGCACGATCAGCCGGAACGGTTCCTGCGCGAGCGTCGTCCAGTGCAGGTCGCTCTGCAGCGAAAACGGCGGCCGGATGATCGCGGCCATGTCGATTTCGCCCGCGTCGACCCGGTTGACCAGCTCGATCGACAGCCCCGGTATCACGCGCGTCCGGCAGCCGGGATGGCGGCGATGGAAATCGGCCAGCGCGGCCGGCAGCAGCGCGCTCTGCACCGACGCGATCGCGCCGATCGTCACGCGCACGGCGGCCGGCGAGCCGGGCGCGGTCGAGCTCAGGTTCTCGTACAGGCCGATCAGCGCCTGCGCCTGGTCGAGCACGTGATGGCCCATCTCGTTGAGACGGGCCGACCGGCCTTGCCGGTCGAACAGCGCGAAGCCGAGTTCGGCTTCGAGACGCTGCATCTGCGCGCTTACGGCCGCCTGCGTCAGCCCGATACGGTTGCCGGCCGCGGCGAACGTACCTTCCCGGGCGACGGCGACGAGGGTTTTCAGCTCGCGGATCATTCATCAATTCCGTTTGTGAATTGCAAAACTATATATTGATTTAATTTTTGCGTGGCGTTGTCTACCATGGTGCGATCCGCGCGCCATGCGCGTGTTTCTTCACGAGGCAACCATGAGTCTTTCCCCGTTTCACCTGGCGATTCCGGTCTACGATCTGGCGGCCGCGCGCGATTTCTACGGCCGTGTGTTCGGGCGGGAAGAGGGGCGTTCGAGCGCGCAATGGGTCGACTTCGACTTCTACGGGCACCAGCTCGTGATCCATGAGCATCCGAAGACCGCGTCGCAGGAAGGCGCGCATACGAATGCGGTCGACGGTCACGACGTGCCGGTGCCGCACTTCGGGATCGTGCTCGACTGGGCGAGCTGGGAAGCGCTGGCCGAGCGGCTGCGGTCGTTCGGCGTGACGTTCGTGATCGAGCCGTACGTGCGGTTCCAGGGGCAGGTCGGCGAACAGGCGACGATGTTCCTGTTCGATCCGTGCGGCAATGCGCTCGAGTTCAAGGCGTTCCGCGACATCGGCCAGCTGTTCGCGAAGTGACACGCGGGGCCGTCAGCGCCGATTGAAATTGGGTGCGAGAATGCGGCCTTCGGCCGGGCCGCGCGCACGCGCGCCGGCCGGTGCCGCGCCGCACGGCTTCCGTCCGTGCGCGCCGTTCTCCAAGGAACCCGTATGGACAGTCATATCGCTCCGGTGGAGCTGAAGAAAGCCTACCGTCTCCTCAACCACGGGCCGACCGTGCTCGTGTCGGCCCGCCACGACGGCGTCGACAACGTGATGGCCGCCGCCTGGGCGTGCGCGCTGGACTTCCTGCCGCCGAAGCTGACGGTCGTGCTCGACAAGTCCGCGAAGACGCGCGAGCTCGTCGAGCGCAGCGGCAGGTTCGTGATCCAGGTGCCGACGGCCGCGCAGCTGCAGCTCACGCACGCGGTCGGCAGCCACAGTCTCGCGGAGCGGCCCGACAAGCTGCGCGAAGCGGGCGTCACGCTGTTCGACGTCGACGGCCACGACCTGCCGTTCGTCGCAGGATGCTCGGGCTGGCTCGCGTGCAAGCTGATTCCCGAGCCGCACAACCAGCAGACCTACGATTTGTTCATCGGCGAAGTGGTCGGTGCGTGGTCCGACACGCGCGTGTTCCGCGACGGCCACTGGTATTTCGAATCGGCCGATCCCGCGCTGCGCAGCCTGCACTACATCGCGGGCGGCAATTTCTATGCGATCGGCGAATCGCTGCACGTCGATCCGGACGCGCCGTAAGCGTCACGCGATCTTCCGGTTCCGCTCAGGGCGCGCGGCTCACGCGCGCTTTTTCAATTCCGCCAGCATCGCTTCGGCGAATGCCTGCGCGACGCGCGGCAGCGTGCGTCCGCGCTTCGTGACGAGCGCGATCGGCCGCACGAACGCGGGATCGTCGATCGGCTTCGCGACCAGCTCGGGCTCGGCGCGCACCTCGCGCGCGGTCGCGGGCAGGATCGTCACGCCGAGGCCGCCGCGTACCATCGCGACGGCCGTCATCATGTAGGTCGGCTCGCACGCGATGTCGGGCGTGCAGCCGGCCGCTTTCAGCGCGGCGTCGACGACACTGCGCACGCTCGTGCCCTGCGCGGTGAGCACCAGCGGCACGCTGGCGACATCGGCGGTGGTCACGCGGCGCTTGCGCGCGAGCGGATGGTCTTTCGGGCACACGGCGACGAGCCGGTCGGCGCCCGCATACAGCACCTCCAGCGATGCATCGAACGCGTCGCCGCCCGTCAGCCCGAGATCGGCTTCCTCGTTGCGCACGAGCGCGGTGACGAGGCTCGCGACGCCGTCGCGGATCTCGAAGCCCGCACGCGGCACGTCGCGCCGGAACGACTGGATCAGCTCCGGCAGCACGCTGGACGCGAAGGTCGGCAAGCACGCGAGCCGCACCGTGCCGCTCGTGCCTTCGCCGAGCGCGCGCGCATCGCGCAGTACGCGTTCCATGTCGTCGAGCGAGCGCTGCAGCAGCGGCAGCAGCTCGCGCCCGGTCTGCGTGAGCGCGACGCTGCGGCTGTTGCGGTCGAACAGGCGCGCACCGACGATTTCCTCGAGCCGGCGGATCTGTACGGTCAGCGCCGGCTGCGACAGGTGCAGGCGCGCGGCCGCACGCGTGAAGTTGCCGGCGTGCGCGACGGTGACGAACGCGCGGATGTCGCGGAGATTCAGATCCATAACGATTCATGATTGCTTCGATCAAATCATTTCAATTGTGCTATCGCTGCGCCGACCTTACGCTCGTCTCCAACAAAAGACAAGGTAGGAGACACGGATGCTGCCGTTACTCGGGCTTGGCACGATCGTCGTGCTGCTGGCCGCGATTCTGTCGAAGCGGATGTCGCCGCTCGTCGCGCTGATCATCGTGCCGATCGCCGCGTCGCTGATCGGCGGCTTCGGGCTGCACACCAGCAAGTTCGTCATCGACGGGCTGAAGGGCCTCGCGCCCGTCGTCGGGATGTTCGTATTCGCGATCCTGTATTTCGGCACGATCACCGATGCCGGCACGCTCGACCCGATCATCGACCGCATCCTGCGCGCGGTCGGCACGCGGCCGACGCGCATCGTGATGGGCACGACGCTGCTCGCGCTGCTGATCCATCTCGACGGCTCGGGCGCCGTCTGTTTTCTCGTGACGATTCCGGCCGTGCTGCCGCTGTACGACCGGCTGAAGATGGACCGGCGCGTGCTGGCCGCCGCGGTGTCGATGGCCGCGGGCATCAACTTCCTGCCGTGGACGGGGCCGATGATCCGCGCGTCGGCGTCGCTGCACCTGCCGGTGTCGGCGCTGTTCAACCCGCTGATTCCGATCCAGGCGATCGGGCTCGTGTTCGTGTTCGGCGTCGCGTACTGGCTCGGGCGGCGCGAGGAGAAGCGGCTCGGCCTGTCGCGCGACGCTGCGTCCATTCCGCTGCCGAAGCGCGAGCTGACGCCCGACGAGCAGGCGCTGCGCCGGCCGCACCTGTTCTGGTTCAACCTCGTGCTGACGCTCGTCGTGCTCGGCACGATGGTCGTGATGGGCGAGAAGATCCCGCCCGCGATCATGTTCATGGTCGGGCTGTGCATCGCGCTGATGGTGAATTACCCGGACGTCGACATGCAGAGGAAGCGGATCGACGCGCATGCACGCGCCGCGCTGATGATGGCCGGCATCCTGCTCGCGGCCGGCGTGTTCACCGGGATCATGCAGGGCAGCGGGATGCTGAAGGCGATGGCGCAGGCGGCGGTCGGCTTCGTGCCGCCGTCGATGGCCGGCCACATCCCGGTGGTGCTCGGTTTCGCGTCGATGCCGCTCAGCATGCTGTTCGATCCCGATTCGTTCTACTTCGGCGTGCTGCCCGTGATCGCGGAGGTGGCCGGCCAGCTCGGCGTGCCGGCCGTGCAGGTCGGGCAGGCCGCGCTGCTCGGGCAGATGACGACCGGTTTTCCGGTCAGCCCGCTGACGCCCGCGACGTTCCTCGTCGTCGGCCTGTGCGGCATCGAGCTGGCCGAGCACCAGAAATTCACGTTCCCGCTGCTGTTCGGCGCCTCGATCGTGATGACGATCGCGTGCGTCGTGCTGGGCATTTTTTGATCTTTCCCGGCGGCGTAACCGCCGGACGACGGGATGGACATGACAGCAAAGCAACCTGAACGGCGCGTGCGCATCGGCGCGGGCGCCGGCTACTCGGGCGACCGGATCGAGCCCGCGGTCGAACTCGCCGAACACGGCCAGCTCGACTATCTCGTCTTCGAATGCCTGGCCGAGCGCACGATCGCGATCGCGCAGCAGGCGCGGCGCAAGGACCCGGCGCTCGGCTACGATCCACTGCTCGACGCGCGGATGCGCGCCGTGCTGCCGGTCGCCGTGCCGAAGGGCGTGCGCATCGTGTCGAACATGGGCGCGGCGAACCCGCGTGCGGCCGCGCAACGTACCGCGCAGATTGCGCAATCGCTCGGCATCGCGGGGCTGAAGGTCGCGGCGGTCGAAGGCGACGACGTGCTCGACGTCGTGCTGCGCGGCGCGTTCCGTTTCGAGGAATCGGGCGACGAAGTCGCCGCGTATCGCGACCACATCGTGTCCGCGAACGCGTACCTCGGCGCCGCGCCGATCGTCGACGCGCTCGCGGCCGGCGCGGACGTCGTGCTGACCGGGCGCGTCGCCGATCCGTCGCTGTTCGCCGCGCCGCTGATTCACGCGTTCGGCTGGCGAATGGACGACTGGGACACGCTCGGGCAGGCGACGGTCGTCGGCCATCTGCTCGAATGCGCGGGGCAGGTGACGGGCGGTTATTTCGCCGATCCCGGCTACAAGGACGTGCCGAACCTCGCACGGCTCGGGTTCCCGATCGGCGAAGTCGCGGCTGACGGCGCCGTCGTGATCACGAAGGTGCCGCACGCGGGCGGCCGCGTGAGCGCGGCGACCTGCAAGGAACAATTGCTTTACGAGATTCACGATCCGGCGCGCTACCTGCAGCCCGACGTCGTCGCGGATTTCACGCGGGTCGCGGTCGCCGAAGAGGCGACGGATCGTGTGCGCGTGACGGGCGGGCGCGGTAGCGTGCGGCCCGATACGCTGAAGGTGTCGGTGGCTTATGTCGACGGCTATATCGGCGAAGGCCAGATCTCGTACGGCGGCCCGGGCGCACTGGAGCGCGCGCGTCTCGCGCTCGACATCGTCCGCGAGCGGCTGGCGCTGACCGGCGTCGCCGCGACCGAATTGCGCTTCGACCTGATCGGCGTCGATTCGCTGTATGGCGACGCGACGCCGGCCGTGCGCGGCGAGCCGGCCGAGGTGCGGGTGCGGGTGGCCGGCCGCGCGGCGAGCGCCGGTGAAGCGGCGCGGATCGGCAATGAAGTCGAGACGCTTTATACGAACGGGCCGGCCGGCGGCGGCGGCGCGTTCAAGTCGACGCGCGAGGTGATCGCCGTGCAGTCGGTGCTGCTGCCGCGCGCGGCCGTGACGCCGTCGTTTTCATTCGTGGAGGCATGATGCAACTGCGTGAACTCGCGCATGCGCGCACCGGCGACAAGGGCAATACGCTGAACGTATCGGTCATCTGCCGCGATCCGCGACATTACGACCATCTGCGCGCGCATCTGGATGCGGATGCGGTGAAGGCATGGCTCGCGGGCATCGTGCACGGCGACGTCGTGCGTTACGAGTTGCCGGCGCTCGCCGCGTTCAATTTCGTGCTGCGCGACGCGCTCGGCGGCGGCGTGACGCGCTCGCTTGCGCTCGATGCGCACGGCAAGTCGGTCAGTTCGGCGCTGCTGGCGATCGACGTGCCCGACCCGGCGTGACGAACGGCGTCGACGCCAGGAGCCGGGCAGGCGCTTATGGAATCAGCAGTTCGCGGCGTCCGTCCGCGTGCTCGATGCGTTCGCCGGCGAGGTGCAGGCGCTGATCCTTTCGATAGTCGTAGACCGCGCGCGACGCGGCGATCTGGTCGAGATCGAGTTCGACCGCGTGACGCGATTCGGTGTTGCCGGCTTCGAAGATCACGTTGCCGAACGGATCGACCGCGAGGCTGCCGCCCGCGAACACGACGTCGTGCGCGCTGTCGCCGACGCGGTTGGCGACCACCGCGAACACCTGGTTCTCCATCGCGCGCGCCGATGCCGACGTGCGGTGGACATAGCGGTACGGCTCCATGTTGCCGTCGGTCACGAGGATCAGCTGCGCGCCGAGCGCGGCGAGTGCGCGGCCGGTTTCCGGGAATTCGCTGTCGTAGCAGATCAGCAGGCCGATCCGCACGCCGCGCCATTCGACGGTCGCGTAACGATCGCCGGGCAGCACGACGCCGTGCTCGCTCACCCACAGATGCGTCTTGCGATAGCGCAGCGCGATGCCGTCCGGCGTGACGAACACGGTCGTGTTGTAGAAGCGCCCGCCATCGTTCTCGATCAGACCGACCACGACGGCGACGTCGCGCGCCCGCGCGGCCGCGATGACCGCAGCGATGCTCGGGCCGTCGAGCGGCTCGGCCACTTCGGCGAGATTGGACGGATCGAGGAAGCCGGTGAGCTGCGCTTCCGGAAACATCACGATGTCGGTGCCGGGCGCGCAGGTCGCGATCGCATCCAGCGTGCGCTGCAGGTTGTAGTGCGTGTCGCCGTCGCGGCCGGCGAGCTGGACGATGTCGAGCTTCAGTTTCATGGGCGAATTCGGTGGCAGTGGCCCGTCGCGGCACGCGGCGGAGCGGTTGGAAACAGGGCCTAGTATGCGCCGATCACTGCGGTTTCCTATCCCGCTGACGCGTTAACCCGTCGGGGGTATTGAACTCGCGACAGTCGCACGTCCTGGCGCGCGATGCGCGCGTCGAAGCCGTGATGCGGCGGCGCCCCGCATCACGCATCGGTCTGCGCCTTCAGGAACAGCGAAAACAGCTCCGACTGCGAATTGATCGCGAGCTTCGCGTAGATGTTGCGCCGGTGCACCTTGACCGTTTCCGCCGAAATCGCCAGCTTGTTCGCGACTTCCTTGTTCGAGCGGCCGCTCAGGATCAGCCGGATCACGTCGAGCTCGCGCGCGGTGAGCGGCGTGCCGAGCCGCGCCATCGCGTGCTCGAAGCCGTCCTGCGCGCCGGCACCGGCCCGGCGCGGCGGTGCGGGTTCGGCGGGCGTGCGCTCGTACGCGAGACGCTGGCGCATCAGTCCGGCCACCCAGGGGCGCACCAGGTCGAGCAAGGCGACCTGTTCCGGGCTGAAACGCCGCTTGCTGCCGAGCGACAGGCACAGCGTGCGCGTGTCGTCGAGCACGACGTTGAACTGCACCTCGTCCTCGACGACGTTGTGCGTGAAATAGAGCGTGTAGTACTCGGTGTCGCGAAAGCACTCGGGCGCGACGTCGGACAGCCGGAACAGGCCGCTCTTCGGCGCGTCGCGGTTCGCGATGTAGAACGGGTCCAGCAGGTACAGGCCCTGCACGTAGTCGCGGTACAGCGGGTCGGGGCCGCCGCCTTCGTACGGGCATTCGGCGAACACCTGCGGGCGGTCGTCGCCGAACATCAGCGCGACCCAGCTGTCGACCTCGACGTATTCCTCGATCAGCCGGATCAGCGACAGCCAGAAGCCCGGCTGGTCGAGCGACTCGATGAGCCGTCCGACCGACCGGTGCCATGCGACGTCCTGCAACGTGAGGTTCATGCGTGTGTCCGTGTCGGGCCGGCCGATGCGTTTGCGATGCCGCGCGGTGCGTGTACGCTACGGGCTCGCGGGCACGTTTCCGCACGCGCGGCAGGGGCCGCGCGCATCACCGGATCCTGGAATGAAGAACGAGATCGTAACGCCGGCCGGCGCGAATGGCGAGGCCGTGCGGCGGCGCCGGTTCGCGGCCGTCGCCGCGCGCGTCGCGCTGGCGTGTCTGGGCGCGGTGGCTGCGCAGCCGGCCGTCGCCGCGCCGCCGGCGTCATGCAGCGAGCAATTGACGCAGCTGATCGTGCCGGCGCTGCGGCAGACCGCGATGGACCGGCGTGCGATCCGTGCCGACGTGGACGAGCGTGATGGCGACGTCTACCGCGTCCGCCTGTTCGTCACGCCCGATCATCCGGGCACGCCCAACCAGGAGGCGACGATCGGCTGGGTGACGCTCGATACGCATGCGATGCGCGCGCTCGACATCACGCGCGATCCCGACCGGCCGGACGTGCTGGCGATCGACCGGCGCGCGCTGTCGCGCTTCGTGTCGGCGTGTGCGGCGCCGGCCACGCCGGCCGCGCCCGCGCACAGCGCCGTCGATTGCGACGCGCTGAACCGCCGCGCGCAAGCGCAGGGCGATGTCGTGATGGGCAGCGACGCGGGGCGCGTCGTGACCGGCAAGGGGCGTCTGCCGTTCTTTTCCGCGCCGGACGACGCCTGCCGGATCGACGGGCTGTTCATCGTCGAGCACGACCGCGTCGATGCGCGGGCCGAATACGGCCGTTTCACGTCGGTCGTCTATCTGAATTCGCGCACGCGCGGCAGCGCCGAAGGGTGGGTGCAAACCGCACGCCTGAAGCCGGACGGCACCGGCATCGCGCCCCGGCAACCCTGATCGCGTGCACCGGTTACCACCCGCCGCACGCCGTGCCAATCCAACCGAATCGAACCACGTCATGACTGTCCCGCACCGGAACAAACGTCTCAAGCCGATTGCGGCTTCGCTCGCCGTACTTGGCGCGCTCGCGGTGCTCACGGCACTTTCCGCGTTGTCGCCCGTCTACGCGGCCGATTCGATCCCTGCCGACCGTCAGCTGCAGACGTTCATTCACGACAGCTACGGCAAGTGGCGCGCGGATCGCAAGGGCTGGCAGGCGGACGCCGACGATTTCATCTATGCGCCGTGCGGATCGCTGCGCGTGGCGACTGCGGACGGCCCGCGCACGCTGCTCGCGATGTGCGGTGAAACCGAAGCAGCCGTGCAGAACGGGATGCCAGGGATGGATTCGGACGGCACGGCCGGCACAATCGACCTGTACGTGCTGAAGCCGGCGGCGGACGGCAAGACGCTCGAGCCGGTCGTGAAGAAAACCGGCATCGAATCGGGCAAGCGCGGCGAACCGGGCACGGTGCGCATCGAGCGGCTCGGCCCGCATCTGTTCGGGTTCGTCATCGGCGACGGGATCACGCTGCAGGGCTACACGCAGGCGAGCCGGTCGATCTGGTTGCCGCTCGGCAATGGGATCGTCGAGGCGGCGCCGCGCATCAACGAGACGCTCGACAATGCGGGATCGCTCGATTGCGGGAACGCGAAGTCGCATTGCGAGAGCCGCACGTTCACGATCGTGCCCGACACGACAGGCACCGGCGACGTTTATCCGCTGACGGTCACGGAAACGGGCACGCGCGGCGACAAGGACCTCCACGCGCGCTACACGGTGAAGTTCGATGCGTCGCGCGGCCGCTACATCGTGCCGAAGGCGCTGCGCGAAGGGTATTGAGCGTTCGCGCGCGGGAACGGGCGGCGTTGCGCCGCCCGCGCATCACACGTACAGGTAGCGCACGAGGTGGAAGAACACGGGCGCGGCGAAGCAGATCGAGTCGACGCGATCGAGCATGCCGCCGTGGCCCGCGATCATCGAGCCCCAGTCCTTCGTGCCGAGCGAGCGCTTGACGGCCGACAGCACGAGCCCGCCGACGAAACCCGCGATCACGATCGCGAGCGAGATCCCGAACGCCGCGCCGAAGCTGAACGGCGTCACGCGATACAGCGACGCGCCGCACAGCGTCGCGAGCAGGCCGCCGCCGATGAAGCCTTCGATCGTCTTCGACGGCGATAGCTGCGGCGCGATCTTGCGGCGTCCGAACAGCTTGCCGACGACGTACTGCAGCACGTCGCTGATCTGCACGACGACCAGGAAGAAGAACAGCAGCAGCGCGTTCTGCCCGGTGTAGTGCGGAATGTCGAGGATCAGCACGGCCGGCGCGTGGCTCAGCCCGTACACGCACACCATCAGCGCCCAGTTGATCTTCGCGTTGCGGCTCAGGAATTCGCGCGTGTCCTGCGTGAGCGCGGACACGAGCGACATCGCGAAGAACAGGTGCACGGGCACGAAGATCGAATACATCCCGTACCAGTTGATCCCGAGCAGCAGGTACTGCACGGGGATCGCGACGAAGAATGCGATGAAGAGCGTCGTATGGTCGCTTGCGGTCGTCGGCGTGAGCGTGATGAATTCGCGCAGCGTCAGGTACGACAGCAGCGCGAACACGAAATACGTGACGTTGTTGCCGAGGCCGATCGCGATGGCCATGATCGCGATCATCGCCCACCACGCGCGGATGCGCTGGTTCAGGTTGACGATGGTCGAGCTCGTGCCGCCGCTGCGCGCGCCGAGGATCGCACCGATCACGGTGGCGACGACGAGCACGCCCGTGACGCCCGCGACCAGTTCCCAGAAGAGAGTTCGCATGGAGATATCCGGAAAAGGAAAGGAGGGCGCCGCGTTCAGCCGGCCGGCCGCTGCGGCGGCGCGAGCGCGACGACCGCGTCGTGCATGCGGGCGAGGAACGTCGGTTTTTCTTCCTGGTCGCCGAGCGCTTCGTTCGCGCCGAAGTGCACCTTGCAGATCAGCGGCACGGGCCAGATCGCGCCCTTCGGCATGATGCGCTGCAGGTTCTCGAGGTAGACGGGCGCGAGCGCGACGTTCGGGAACTCGGTCGCGAGATGGAACAGCCCGCTCTTGAACGGCTGCGGAAGCACGTCGGCGCCGCGCGTGCCTTCCGGGAAGATGATGATCGAGTGGCCTTGCCGCAGCGCGTCGCGCACGGGTTCGAGCGGGTCGCCGCCGGACTCACGGTGGCGGTCGATCAGCACGACGTTCAGCAGTTTCTGCGCGATGTGGCGCTTCATGTCGCTGCTGTCCCAGTAGTCGCGCGCGGCGACCGGCCGCACGACCGCGCGCACGTTGCGCGGCAGCGCGGCGAGGATCGCGAGCGTGTCGATGTGGCTCGTATGGTTCGAGAAGTAGATCTTCTGCGTCGGTGACGGCGGCGCCTGATGCCAGACCGGATACGCGCCGGCGACAAGCCGCACGATGGACAGCAGGAAGTCGCGCTGCCAGACGTTGAGAATGTTCATCGGCGCTGCGCCTCCTGCCTGCGTGCCCGGCCGCATGTGCGGCGGGTGGGGCCCCGGAATGCCGGCGCGGCAGGATGCGCGCCGGACGGCCCTTGTTTAAATTTTTTCAAATTCGTGGCTGCCTGTCGCAGGTCCGCGATAATCGGACGGTTCGCCGTCACACGCTGTTGCGTCGCGGCGAATGCGCCGGTCGGCGGCGGGATAATCGGCTGTTGCACGAGTGCCCGTTTGCAGTTCGAATGGATCTCGCTGCGATCGGGCCAGCGGATTATCGCGAGTTTCCGTAAAAAACGCCAGATTGGCGCCACGGGTGCATGCTTGACGCATCGGGGCCACTCGGCGACGATGAGGGCCTTCCATTGAAGGCCGACGAAGGCCGTTTCGCCGCCCGGAGCAGGGTGGCGGGAAACGTGTCCGACTGTGCCGCGCGAATAATACGAATACGAAACGATGAGCCTCTACGCACTCAAACCCAAATTCCAGGACCGTCTGCGCCCGTTCGCGAATTCGCTCGCCGAGCGCGGCGTCACCGCCAACCAGGTCACGCTGTTCGCGGCCGGCGGCTCGATCGTCGTCGGCGCGCTCGCCGGGCTCGGCGTGTTCGCCCGCGCGCTGTTCCTGCTGATTCCGCTGTGGCTGTTCGCGCGGATGGCGCTCAACGCGATCGACGGGATGCTCGCGCGCGAGCACGGGCAGAAGAGCACGCTCGGCGCCTACCTGAACGAGCTGGGCGACATCGTGTCCGATGTCGCGCTCGTGCTGCCGTTCCTCGCGATTTCCGCGTTCGCTCCGGCGGACGTCTGGCTGTTCGCGCTGACGGCGGTCATCGTCGAATGCGCGGGGCTGATCGGACCGCTCGTCGGCGCGAGCCGTCGTTACGACGGCCCGTTCGGCAAGAGCGACCGCGCGCTGGCCCTGGGCGCGTTCGCGCTGTGGATCGGCTTCGGTTTGCCGGTCGGCAGCGTCGCCGCGTGGCTGTGGCGCCTGCTGATCGTGCTGTCGATCGTCACGGTGGTGCGGCGCGTGCAGGCCGGCATCGCCGAAAAGGGCGGTTGACCGACGAGGCGCCGGAGGGCGGCGCCACATGATTCGAATAACGAAACGAGAGAGATCGCATGAGCGCACGCACGGCCCGTGAGGCCGACTTCATCACGCACGACGGCGAAACGCTGTTCTATCGTCACTGGCCCGCAACCGGCCCGCGCTGCCGCAGCGCCATCGTGCTGCTGCATCGCGGCCACGAGCATTCGGCGCGCGTCGCGCACCTCGTCGACGAGCTCGACCTGCCCGATTTCGCGTTTTTCGCGTGGGATGCGCGCGGCCACGGCCGCTCGCCCGGCGCGCGCGGCTACAGCCCGAGCGCGGCCGCGTCGGTGCGCGACCTGCAGACCTTCGTCGAGCATATCCGCGACACGCACGGCATCGCGATCGAGGACATGGCCGTGGTTGCCCAGAGCGTCGGCGCGGTGCTCGCGGCCAGCTGGGCGCACGACTACGCGCCCCCGATCCGCTGCCTCGTCGTCGCGTCGCCGGCCTTCCACATCAAGCTCTACGTGCCGTTCGCGCGGCCTGGCCTGCGGTTGATGCACAAGCTGCGCGGGCTGTTCTACGTGAACAGCTACGTGAAGCCGAAATTCCTCACGCACGACCCCGAGCGGATCGCGAGCTACGCGTCCGATCCGCTGATCACGCGGCCGATCGCGGTCAACATGCTGCTCGACCTGCACGACACCGCGAAGCGGATCGTCGCCGACGCGGCCGCGATCACCGTGCCGACGCAACTGCTGATCTCGGGCGCCGACTGGGTCGTGCATCGCGGCCCGCAGGACCGCTTCTTCGAACGGCTCGGCGCGGCGCGCAAGGAGCGCATCGTGCTGCCGGGCTTCTATCACGACACGCTCGGCGAGCGCGACCGCGCGCAGGCGCTCGCACCGCTGCGCGCCTTCGTGCTGCGCGAGTTCGATGCGCCGAGCCCGCGCGTGTCGCTCGCTGATGCCGACCGGCGCGGCGCGTTCCACGACGAATACGCGGCGCTCGGCCGGCCTCCCGCGAACGTGTTCGCGCGCGCTTACTGGGCGCTCACACGGGCCGGCCTGAAGGCCGGCGGCGCGCTGTCGGACGGCATCGCGCTCGGGCTGCGGCTCGGCTTCGATTCGGGCTCGACGCTCGACTATGTGTATCGCAACCGCGCGCAGGGCCGGCTCGGCGTCGGCGCGCTGATCGATCGCACGTATCTCGATTCGCCGGGCTGGATCGGTATCCGCCAGCGCAAGGTGCATCTGCAGGAACTGATCGGAACGGCGATCGGCCGCCTGCGCGGCCACGGCACGCCGGTGCGGATCGTCGATATCGCGGCTGGGCACGGGCGCTACGTGCTCGACGCGATCGCGACGGCCGCCGAGCGCGACGGCGCGGCGCCCGACGACATCACGCTGCGCGACTACAGCCCGCCGAACGTCGAGGCCGGACGCGTGCTGATCGCGCAGCGCGGCCTGGAGCCGATCGCGCGCTTCGAGCGCGGCGACGCGTTCGACGAAGCGTCGCTCGCGACGCTCGAGCCGCGTCCGACGCTGGCGATCGTATCGGGCCTGTACGAACTGTTCGGCGAGAACGCGCTGATCGAGCGCTCGCTGCGCGGGCTCGCACAGGCCGTACCGCCGGGCGGTTATCTCGTCTATACGGGGCAGCCGTGGCATCCGCAGCTCGAATTCATCGCGCGGGCGCTGAACAATCACCGCGGCGAGGCGACCTGGGTGATGCGCCGCCGCTCGCAGGCGGAGATGGACGAACTCGTCGCGCGTGCGGGCTTCCGCAAGCTCGACCAGCGGATCGATGAAATGGGCATCTTCACGGTCAGTCTCGCGCAGCGGGTCGACGCGTCATGAGCGAGTTCGGCGGCGACGCACGCGGCCTGGCGGCGCAGGCGTCGGCGGCCGGCGCGCGCGACGCGTCGTTCGCGTTGCGCTTCGGCTGGCTCGCGGTGATGGGCGCCGTGTTCTTCTCGACGTACGGCTTCGCGAACTGGCTCGCCGCGCGCCGCGCAGCGGTGCCGACGTTCGCGTTCGGCTGGGAGCATGCGATCCCGTTCGTCCCGTGGACGATCGTGCCGTACTGGTCGATCGACCTGCTGTATGCGCTGTCGTTTTTCTTCTGGACGCGCCGCGCCGATCTGCTCGATCACGTGAAGCGGCTGCTGACCGTGCAACTGGTGTCGGTTGTGTGCTTCATCGCGTGGCCGCTGCGCTTCGGTTTCGAGCGGCCCGACGCGGGCGGCGTGGCCGGCGCGCTGTTCACGCTGCTGATGGGCTTCGACAAGCCGTTCAACCAGGCGCCGTCGCTGCACATCGGGCTGCTCGTCGTCCTGTGGGCCGTTTATTCGAAGCATCTGCGCGGCACGGCCGTGCGCGTCGTGCTGCATCTGTGGTTCGCGGCGATCGGCGTGTCGGTGCTGACGACCTACCAGCATCACGCGATCGACGTGCCGACCGGTGCGGCCGTCGGCTGTCTCGCGTTGTTCCTGTTTCCGTTGCGCGATGCCGCGGGCCGGTTGCCGGGCGCCGATGCGTCGCCGGGCGCGGCCGGCCGCGCGCTCGCGCGTCGTTATGCGCTCGGCGCGGCGCTGGTCGCGCTCGTGGCGCTGTGGTGCGTGCCGCGCGCGCCGGGCTGGGCGCTGGCGGCGGGGTGGGTCGCGCTGGCGCTCGCGTGCGTCGCGTGGATCTACCGGCGCGGCGCGCCCGGCGCCTTCCAGAAGGATGCGCACGGGCGTTTCCCGGTCGTCATCCGCTGGCTGCTCGCGCCGACGATCGCCGGCGCATTCGTCAATTCGCGGCTGTGGACGTTCCGGCAGCCGGCGCCCGTGCGGATCGACGAGCGCGTGTCGATCGGCCGTACGCCGACGACGCGCGACGTGCGGCGCCACGGCTTCACGGCGCTGGTCGACCTGACCGCCGAGATGCCGCGCTGGGCGGCGGCCGATGCGTCGTTTGCCTATGCGGCCGTGCCGCAGCTCGATCTCGTTGCGCCGACCGCGGCGCAGCTCGCGCAGGCCGTCGCGGCGCTCGAGCGCCTGCACGGGGAAGGGCGCGACGTGCTGGTCTGCTGCGCGCTCGGCTACGGGCGCAGCGTGCTGTGCGCGGCCGCGTGGCTCGCGGCACGGCGCGGGCTGGGCGATGCGCGCGACGCGCTTGCCGCCGTGCGCGCGGTGCGGCCTCACGCGGTGTGGTCGGACGACGGCGTGGCCGTGCTGCAGCACTGGATCAATCGCCGTCGCGGCGCGGGAGGCGGGTGATGCGCGATCCGTCCGCGCCATTCAGGATTGCCGCCGCGCGCGGCGCGCTCGACGCGGGTGCGTGGGCGATCGCGGCCGCGCTGGCCGCGGCGGGCGCGGGCTGGTGGATCGCGGCGGGCTGGGCGCCGGCGTCGATCGCCCGCGTGCTGCTGGCCGTCGTCAGCACGGGGTCGGGGATCGCCGCGCTGTGGTACGCGGTGCGCATCGAGATCGACCGCCGGTTGTTCGCCGCGCTCGCGCGGGCGGCCTCCGGTGATGCGTCGGTCGACGACGAACTCGCGGCGCTCGACCGCGCGCTCGCCGATCTCGGCTGGATCGATGCAGGGAAGGCCGGGCGCGCGCTCGACGCGCGTGTGCGCGGCGCGGTCGGGCTGTGCCGGGCCGGCGTGCTCGTCGCGATCGTGCAGTGGCTCGTGGTCGGGCTGGCGATCGCGATGCCGCAGGTCGGCTAACGCCGCTTCACGCGATGATCGGGCGGGCCTGTTCGGCTGCGCCCGCAGCGGACCGCCTTCGGGCCGGCGTTACGCAGGCGTCCTGCGTTGCGATCGCGACCGCTTCGCTTCGTACATCGCCTGATCCGCATGCTCGATCAGCGCGTTCATGTCGGTGCCGTCGTCGGGCAGCATCGCGATCCCGACGCTGACGCCGAGCCGCAGCGGCTGTCCCTCGAATTCGAACGGTTCGCCGACCTGCCGCGCGAGCCGCGTGCTTTGCGCATGCGCGTCGTCGCGATTGCCGATGTTCGGCAGGAGCACCGCGAATTCGTCGCCGCCGACGCGCGCGACCGTATCCGAGCGCCGCACCGCACCCTGCATCCGCGCGGCGATCTCGCGCAGCGCGGCGTCGCCCGCGCGGTGGCCGAAACCGTCGTTGATCGGCTTCAGCCCGTCCATGTCGATGTTGAGAATGCCGAGCCGGCCGTTCGCGCGCAGCGCCGTATGCATCGACTGACGCAGGCGGTCGTAGAACAGCGCGCGGTTCGGTAGGCCGGTGAGCGCGTCGTGCGTCGCGCGCAGGTACAGCTCGTTCGCCTCGTTGCGCGCCGCGTGGAACATCGCTGCGGCGATCAGCTCGGCCGTCAACCGCAGCGTGCCGGCGTCAGCTTGCGAGAAACCGTCGACGTCCGGCGACATCACCTTCAGCACACCGACCGTCGTCTCCGCATGCGTGAGCGGCATCACGAGCATCGAGCGCAGGCCGACCCGGCGGCACGCGTCGCGGTCGACGCGCGGGTCGATTTCCGAATCGCTGCAGTGCAGCAACTCGCCTTGCTGCACACACAGGCCCGACAGGCTGCCCGAGCGGCGCAGCCGCAGCCCGAGCATCCCGGCCGCGGTGCCCGACGCGGCGCGGTACACCATGTCGTCGCCTTCGGCGAACTCGACCGCGGCGGCGCTCGCGCCGGTCAGCTGCGGCACTTGTTCGGCCACATAGGCCATCACGCTGCCGAGGTCGAGGCCGAGCTTTGCGATTTCGGTTTGCACCGCGATGATGCGCAGCAGCGTGTCGGCGGACGGGGTGGCGGTGTTGGCGATTTGATCCAAGTCAGTTTTCTCGCGAAGAAAGATCATCGGGCGGCGCGGGAGTGCGGTAGCATACGCGCCGCCCCGCGGCAGCGCCTTGCGGGCGGTCTGCAACGGACCGCCGCCGGCATGCCGGCCCGGCCGGCCGCGCCGGCAGTATGCCGTTCGGCCCCACCGGCAGCAATGGCGAAAATTTTGCCATTCACTCCTCTTGCGCAGCATTTCCGACCGGTCTGAGGTTTTTTTCGCTTCACCGTCGCGAATCGGGGTAAGTTTTGTCCTATTTTTGAGATAGTGTGACGAATACGCGAGTGCCGGTGCCAGGCGCGCGCAACACGACGCAGGGACCGCTAAAGAATCGGCCGCGTTGTTTCGATATATGAATCAGGCCAGTTAGATATGAGGGGAAGCAGTGGGATTGTGCACTCACGGGCATGGCTGCTTTGCGCGCGCGGATTTCGATGCGAATGAAAACCGGACAAGCCTGACGAAGCGGAGCCGCGCATGAAGCCGGCCGCGTCGCTGTTCGTCCTGTCGGTCGCCGCGCTCGGCGCTTTCCACGCGGCCGCGCTGTCGGCCGCGCCGATACCGGCAGTGCCGGCTGCGGTCGGCGCTTCGGCACCCGCCGCCGTTGCCGCCGCGGCACCGCTCGCGGCCGCGCCGACGGCGGCCAGTGCGCCGTCCGCCGGGCTGCCGGCGTCGACCGTACACCTGCCGTTCGCGTCGCTCGGCGCGTTCGACCCGCTGCGCCTGCGCGGCGCCGACGACGCGCGCACGATCAACGCGGGCGTGCGGCTCGACCGCGTGGTCACGGGCGCGCGGCTGCGCCTGACCTACGCGTATTCGCCGTCGCTCGTGTTCCCGATGTCGCACCTGAAGGTGTCGGTAAACGGCGAGGTCATCGCGACCGTCCCGTTCGACGCCGTGCGCGCGGGCCGCACGGTCACGCAAGAGATCCCGATCGATCCGCGCTACTTCTCGGATTTCAACCAGATCGGCCTGCGCCTGATCGCGCACTACACGCTCGACCATTGCGAGGATCCGTCGAACTCGGCGCTATGGGCCGACGTGAGCCCGACGAGCGAGCTGATCCTCGACGAATCGCCGGTCCGCCTGCCGAACGATCTTGCGCTGCTGCCCGCGCCGTTCTTCGACCGGCGCGACAACGGCCGCGTGCGGCTGCCGTTCGTGCTGCCGGCATCGCCCGATTCGGCGACGCTGCGCAGCGCGGGCGTGCTCGCGTCGTGGTTCGGCGCGCTGGCCGACTACCGGCATACGCGCTTCCCGGTGTCGTCCGCGCTGCCGGCCGACGACCAGGCGGTGGTGATCGGCACGGCCGCGACGCTGCCGGCCGGCCTCGCGCTGCCGTCGGTCAACGGCCCGCTGCTCGCGGTCGCCGACAACCCGGCCGCGCCCGGGCGCAAGCTGCTCGTCGTCACGGGCCGCACGGCGGCCGAAGTCGACGACGCGGTCGCGACGCTCGTGCTCGGCCGCGCGGCGCTGTCGGGGCCGTCGGCGACGGTCGCGCACGTCGATCTCGGCGCGCCGCGCAAGCCGTACGACGCGCCGCGCTGGCTGCCGGTGAACCGGCCGATCACGTTCCGCGAGCTCGTGTCCGATCCGCGCGAGCTGGAAGCGCGCGGCACGACGCCCGACGCGATCCGCCTGAACCTGCGCGTGCCGGCCGATCTCCATTCGTGGAACGGCGCGGGCGTGCCGATCACGCTGCGTTACCGCTACACGGCGCCGACGGTGCAGGACAACTCGACGCTCGCCGTCGAAATCAACGACCAGCTCGTGAAGTCGTACCGGCTCGGGCCGGCCCATGCCGAGGACGCGCGCGGCCGCATGCAGCTGCCGCTGCTGTCGGTACCGGAAGGGCGCGTGACGAGCGACGTCGATATTCCGGCGTTTCGCGTCGGCAGCGGCAACCAGCTGCAGTTCCGTTTCACGCTCGATTCGCAGAAGACGGGCCTGTGCTCGAGCACGGCCTCCGAGCCGCAGCGTGCGGCGATCGATCCCGATTCGACGATCGACTTCTCGCACTTCGTCCATTACGCGCAATTGCCGAACCTCGCGTATTTCGCGAACAGCGGCTTTCCGTTCACGCGCTTCGCCGACCTGTCGCAGACGGCCGTCGTGATACCCGACCGGCCGTCGCCGCAGGAACTCGAGGCCTACCTGACGATGCTCGGCCACATGGGCGAGTGGACCGGTTTTCCGGCCCTGCGCGTGCAGGTCGCGCGGCCCGGCGACGTCGCCGCGCTGTCGGGCAGCAAGGATCTGCTCGTGATCGACGGCTCGCCTGCGTCGCCGCTACTCGCGCACTGGCGCTCGGCGCTGCCGCTCGCGATCGGCGAGCAGGAGGGTGCGGGCACGACGCGTGTCGCGTTCACGGTGAAGGAGCGCTGGCGCAACGGCGTCGGCCTGGCCGACGGCGGTGCGCATATCGAACAGACGGGCCCGCTCGCGGCGCTCGCCGGTTTCGAGCTGCCGGGCAGCCATGGTCGCAGCGTCGTCGCGCTGACGGCGACCGACCAGCCGCGCCTCGGCGATTTGCTGAACGTGTTCGAGAACGCCGGCCTCGTGTCGCAACTGCAGGGCGATCTCGCGCTGGTGCGGCCGGGGCAGGTCGACAGCCTGCGTGTCGGCGAGCCTTACGTGGTCGGCTTCGTGCCGTGGTATGCGCGCGTATGGACGCATGCGGCGCGGCATCCGGTCGTGCTCGGCGCGGTTGGCGTCGTCGCGGGGCTGCTGCTCGCGCTCGGCGTGTTCAGCGTGCTGCAGAGAATCGCCGCGCGTCGACGGGGGATGTAACGGATGGCGCGGGTTATGGCGAAGCGACGGGCAACGCAGCCGGCGCGACGCGTCGGCGCGGCGTTCGCGCTGACGGTCGCGGTGGCGTGCGCGACGGCCGGCATGGCTGCTCGCGCGCAGGCCGCGGGGGCCGACGCGGCCAATGCGGGATGCAGCGCGGCATGGCCGCGCTGGGACGCGTTCAAGCGCGATTTCATCTCGGCCGACGGCCGCGTGATCGACGTCGGCTCGGCCGATTCACGCACGGTGTCGGAGGGGCAGGCGTATGGACTTTTCTTCGCGCTGGTCGCGAACGACCGGCGCATGTTCGACACGATCCTCGCATGGACCGAGAACAACCTCGCGCAGGGCGACCTGAGCGCGCATCTGCCGGCGTGGCTGTGGGGCCGTGCGCCCGACGGCGCGTGGCGCGTGCTCGACGCGAACGCGGCGTCGGACGCCGACCTGTGGATCGCATATGCGCTCGTCGAGGCCGGGCGGCTGTGGCACGAGCGCAGCTATACCGCGCGCGGCACGCTGCTCGCGAAGCGTGTGCTCGACGAGGAAACGGCCACCGTGCCGGGTCTTGGCGTCACGCTGCTGCCGGGGCCGACGGGGTTCAAGCTGGCCAATGGTCAGTGGCGCGTGAATCCGAGCTATTCGCCGCCGCAGGTGATCCGCGCGCTCGGCGCGCGCCTGCCCGACGACCGGCGCTGGGCCGCGCTGGCTTCCAGCACCGGGCGCGTGCTGCTCGACACGGCGCCGAAGGGTTTTTCGCCCGACTGGGCGCTGTATCGCGCGGGCACCGGCTTCGGGCCCGATCCGGAGACGCACGCGGAGAGCGCGTACAACGCGATCCGCGTGTACCTGTGGGCCGGCATGCTCGACCGCGCCGATCCGCTTGCCGCGCCGTTGCTCGCGCGTTTCGCGCCGTTTGCGGACGCCATCGCCGCGCGTGGCGCGCCGCCGGAGAAGGTCGATACGACGACGGGCGTCGCGGGGCCGAACGACGGCAACGCGGGGTTCTCGGCGGCGGCCGTGCCGTTTCTCGACGCGCGCGGCCAGCGCGCGCTCGCGGATGCGCAGGCGGCCCGCGTCGATGCGCTCGCGCGCCAGTCGGCGCCCGGCTACTACACGAGCGTGCTGACGCTGTTCGGGCTCGGCTGGCGCGACGGGCGCTACCGGTTCGGCGCGGACGGCACGCTCGACGCTCGCTGGGGAGGCCGTTCGTGCGCCGCCCGCTGAAGCGTGCCGCGCCGCATGTCGCGGGGTTCGCGTGGCTCGCGTCGTCGGTGTGCGCGGCGGCGCCGGGCGCCGCATCCGATACGACGGCGCCGAAAACCGCCGCGCGAGCGACGTCCGTTTCCGCCGACGCGCAGCGCCAACTCGACACCGCGCGGATGTGGGGCGTCAAGCACCGCGACGACCTCGCGCGCGATGCGCTGCGCAAGGGGCTGCTGATCGCGCCGGGCGACACCGAACTGCTGGCCGAGCAGGTGCGCGTGCTGCTGCGGCTCGGCGACGCGAAAGGCGCGCAGGCCGCGCTCGCGCGCCTGCAGGCGCAGTCGCCCGACGGGCCTGCCACGCGGCGGGTGGCCGACGAATACCGCGTCGCGACGAGCGGGCGCGGCGAGATGGCGCAGATCCGCCTGCTCGCGCGCAGCGGCCGCACCGACGAGGCGGCCCGGCGGGTCGTCGCGCTGTTTCCGAACGACGCGCCGTCCGGCGCGCTCGGCGCCGAGTATTACGAGATCCTCGCGAATGCGCCGGGTACACACGACTCGGCGCTCGCCGCGCTGCGCCGCAGGATCGCGGCCGATCCGCAGGACACCAGCGCGGCCATGGCGCTCGCGCGGCTGCTGAACCAGCATGCCGCCACGCGCGCGGAGGCGAACCGGATCGCATGGTCGCTCGCGAAGCGGGACGACGCCGACCATACGGAGGCGATGTCGCTGTGGCGGCGCGTGCTGCAGGCGGCCGGCAGCGATCCCGCGTATCTCGATGCGCTGCAGGCGTATCTCGCGCTCGTGCCGGACGATACCGAATTCCGCGGCCGGGTTGCCGAACTGGACAGCCGGCGCGATGCGCAGCGCCGGCTCGAACGCGATCCCGGCTACATCGCGCAGCAGCGCGGCCTGCAGGCGCTCGCGCGCGGCGACCTGGCGGGCGCCGATCCGCTGCTCGCCCGTGCCGCGCGCGCGCGGGCCGACGATGCTGACGCGGTTGGCGGCCTTGGCCTGTTGCGTCTGCGCGAAGGCCGGCACGACGAAGCGCGCGCGTTGTTCGTGCGGGCCGCGACGCTCGCGACCGACCAGCGCGACAAATGGCAGAGCCTGGCGCGCACCGCGCAGTTCTGGGGACTGCTCGCGCAAGGCCGCGCGGCGGCCGCCGCGGGACGGTCGAAAGACGCCGAGCGCGCGGCGCGTGCCGCGCTCGCGATGCAGCCGAACAGCCCGGACGCGAAGCTGCAGCTCGCCGATGCGCTGCTTGCGCAGCGCGACTGGGCGCGCGCGGAGCCGTTGCTGCGCGAGTTGCTGGCCGCGCGTTCGCCGAGCCTGCCGGCCGTGCGCGGCGCGGCCATGCTGTATGAGAACACCGGCCGCGCGGACCGGATCGGCCCGCTGCTCGACGCATTGCAAGGACGGGTGACGGGCCGCGACGATCGTCGCGCGCTCGACGGTCTGCGCGCCGACCTGCTCGCGGATCAGGCGCGCGCACTCGCGGACAAGGGCGAACGCGGGCCGGCCGCGCAACGCTACGAGGCCGCCGTGCGTGCGGCGCCCGACGCGCCGTGGACACGTTTCGCGCTCGCGCGTCTCTATCGCGACATGGGGCTGCCGCAGCTCGGCCGCACGGTGATGGACGACGGGCTCGCGCAAAGCGATACACCCGAGATGCGCTATGCGACCGCGCTGTATCGCAATTCGGTCAACGACGTCGCGGGCGCGCAGGCCGCGCTCGCACCTGTCGACGACGCACACCGTTCGGACGGGATGCGCGCGCTGGCGCGCAAGCTCGATGCCGAAGGCACGCTGGCCGACGCGCGCGGCGCGCTCGGGCGCGGCGACCGCGTGGCATTTGCCGCGTCGCTCGCGCATGCACAGGCGAGCGCGCCGGACGATCCCGACATGCTCGCCGCGGTCGGCGCGCAGTGGATCGACGCGGGTGAGCCCGATCGCGGCCTCGCGCCGTTGCATGACTGGATCGTCGCGCATCCGAGCGAAGCCGACGCGGACGTGCGGCTGCGCTACGGCGACCTGCTCGGCAGCGCGGGGCGCGACGACGCGCTCGCCGCGTGGCTCGACGCGCTGCGCCGCGAACCGTCGCTGACGCCCGCACAGACGGCGAGGCTCGAGGATCAATCGCTGCGGCTCGTGCTGCGGCAGACGGACGACGCGATCGCGCGGCAGGACTACGTGCAGGCACGCACACAGCTCGATCGCGCGAGCCCGGCCGGCCGCGCGGACAAGCGCTACGCGCTCGAGCTGGCCGATCTGGAACGCGCGCAGGGGCATTTCGGCGCGGCGCGCGACGCGCTTGCACCGGTCGTCGCGCGCACGCCTGACGATACCGACACGCAGCTCGCGCTCGCGCGCATCGACGAGGACAGCGGCAACCGCGCGGCCGCGCTCGCGCGTGTGCAGGCCGTGCTCGCGCGCACGCCGGACGACGACGTCGATACGCAGCTGTCGGCCGTGCGCCGCCTGAACGCGCTGCGCCGTCCGGACGAAGCCGCGCAGGTGACCGACCGGCTGCACGCCGCGTATCCGGCGCGCGCGGACGTGACGGTCGCGGCCGGGCGCGTGGCCGAAGCACAGGGTCGTTATGACGACGCGGCGTCGTTGTATCGCTTGTCGCTGTCGCAGGAACGCACGGCCGGCGTGAGCCCGGGCCGCGACGGCCTGACGCCCGCGCAGGCCGCGTTCGCGGATCTCGAGCAGCGGCGCAACCCCGAGATCGAGACCGGCTGGACGCCCGCGTACAAGTCGGGCGACGAAGGTATTTCGTCGTATCGCGCGCAGCAGGTGCCGATCTACATGCAGCTGCCGATCCGCTACGACGGGCATGTGTTCGCGCAGATCGACACCGTGCACCTGGACCCGGGCACGCTCGATACCAGCGATCCGAACGCCTATTCGCTCACGACGTTCGGGACCTACGCGGCGCTCAAGGCCCAGAGCGGGCTGCCGCCGCCATTTCAGTCGAATCAGTCGGCCGCCGCGTTGATCGCGAATCCGCCGGGCTCGCTGCACCAGACGGCGACGGGCGTTGCGCTCGGCGCCGGTTATCGCACCGATGCATGGCGTTTCGATCTCGGCACGTCGCCGCTCGGTTTCCCCGTGCATTACCTCGTCGGCGGCGTGCGTTATCGCTTCGATGCGGGTCCGGCGAGCTTCAGCGTGAATGCGTCGCGGCGGCCGGAAACGAGCAGCGTGCTGTCGTACGCGGGGATGCGCGACCCGTGGACCGGCGCGGTGTGGGGCGGCGTGCGCCGCGACGGCGTGAACCTGCGCGCGTCGGTCGATGTGGGCCGCACGAACCTGTTCGCGGAACTCGGCGCGGGCGTGCTGTCCGGCCGCAACGTCGAGCGCAACGCGGAAGTCACGCTGCGCACCGGCTTCACGGTGCCCGTGTACGAGCGCGCGACGATGAAGGTCAGCACCGGGCTCGTCGGCAACGCGTGGCACTACGCGCAGAACCTGCGCTATTACACGTACGGGCAGGGCGGTTACTACAGCCCGCAGCGCTACCTGTCGCTCGGCGTGCCGATCGAATGGGCGGGGCGGCACGACGCGCTGTCGTGGGACCTGACTTTCACGGGCGGGGTCTCGAACAGCTACGAGAAGGATTCGCTGTATTACCCGACGTTCTCGGACCAGCGGGCCGCGCAGGTGGCGGCCGGGTTCGTGTACGCGGGCAGCTCGACGCGCGGCGTGTCGTTCTCGTATGGCGTGAACGGCATCGTCGAATACCGCGTGAATCCGCATCTGAGCGTCGGCGCGCAACTGCATGTCGACCGGTCGCACGACTACGCGCCGAGTTCGGCGCTCGTGTACCTGCGTTATGCGTTCGATGCGCGCGCGCAGCGGAGCTGGCTCGTTACGCCGACGCCGGTGCGGCTTTATTCGGATTACTAGGGTCTGTTTCCATATGGAACACACATGCGAATGCCCGAAATCGCTCGTAGGGCAAGAAGTGAGAAGCGCCGTTTGGCCGCGCCAAACAAGCGACGAACGACGCCGCCATACGGGCGATTTCGGGCATTCCCGTGACATGAATTTTTTAATTTGGGGTTGCCACGAGAACGGCCGCTCGCCGCGTTGCGCTCCTTGCGAATACGTCAGTATTCGCGGCGTCGCGCGCCTCGCGAGCGGCCGTTCTCGTGGCAACGCATGTGTGTTCCATATGGAAACAGACCCTAGGGGACCGTCGTGAATACGGAAATCGATGCCACCCGTCCCGCGCTCGGCGCCGCCGGCCTGCTGGGCCGCCTGCGCGCGCTGCTGCGCACGGGGCCGGCCGGCGGCCGCATCGGCACGCTGAGCCGGCTCGCGATCGACGGATTGCCCGACACCTGGACGCAACTGGAAGCGGGTGGCCTGTACGCGATCTACGCGGCCGGCGGCACGCCGGCCTGCGACGCGCTCGTGTGGGAGAGCGTGCGACAGGCGCGCACACGCGACGTGACGGTCGTGCTCGCACGCGATCCGGAGCGTGTCGCCGAACATCTGCAGGCGCGCGGTTTCGCGGGAGGAGCACACCCGGCCGGCTGGCCGCGCAACCTGAACGTGCTGGCGATGCCGGCGGCGGCCGAGCCGGCCGAGGGAGCAGGTGCCGGCGCGACCGGTGCGACCGGCGACGCGCCGCGCCGCGCGGCGCCGGGCCCGTTCGCGCGACTCACGGGCGGCTTGCGCGCGATGAAGCGCTACGGTTTTCGTGCGCGCTCGCTGTATTTCGTCGAAGGCGCGCAGCGCTGGTTCAGCTGGGACGACCCGGTCGCGCTCGCGGACGAAGCGCACGCACTCGCCGACTGGTGCCGCACGCGCCGGATCGCGCTCGTGCTGCTGCTCGATCCCGAAGCGGCCCGTGCGGGCACCGATGTGCGTACCGATGATCCGCCGCTCGTACGCGATGCGGATCGCACGCCGCGCAGCGGTTTCCACGGCGTCTGCTCGGGCGTCGCGCAGATGCAGCGCACGCACGGCGAACTGCTGTGGATCGTCGATTTCTGGCGCGCGGGCGACACGCTCGCGGCCGGCGAAGTGCGACCGCTGCGCTTTGCACCGGGCGGCCGGCTGTCCGCGAGCGTCGATGGCGGCGCGACCGAGCCGGCGCACCGGATGAAGCTGGCGAGCGACGAGGATCGCGTCGTCGTCAGCCGCGCGGTGCTCGACGGCGCGACTCGCGTGCCCGGCGACTGGGAAATCGTCGACGACAACGCAGCCGTCGTCGCGGCCTGCGCGCAAGCCCAGGCCGCGACCGCGGTGCTCGTGTTCCGCTCGCATGCGCAGCTCGAAGCGTTGTGCGCCGACGTGCACGCGCTGCGCCGGCAGTGCGGCGGCGCGCTGAAGATCGCGGTCGTCGAGCGCGGCGAGGTGCTGCGCCAGCAGTTCGAGATGCTCGTGCTGAGCGTCGGCGCGAACCGCGTCGTCGCGCGCGACCTGCCGGTATCGCGGATGCAGGCCGCCGTGCACGCGCTGCGCGGCCAGCTCTATGCGCGGCCCGTCGCGGCCGACTATCGCGCGGCGCTCGCGGCCGCGCTCGGCGATTCGGTGCTCGGTTATCTGCCGGTCGGCGCGTTCTGCCTGCGGATTCGCGCGGTGCTCGATCGCGGCGCCGTGCTCGCGCTGCCGCACACGCTCGCGAAAATCACGCTGCTGCCGGGCGTGTCGCACGTCGACGCGCTGCGGCATTGCCGGCCGCGTCGCGCGGGCGACGTCGTGACGGCCGATGCCGGGCACCTGTACGTGTTCCTGTTCGCGTGCGAGCCGGTCGATGCCGACGACGCGCTTGCGCGAATCTTCGACGCACCGGTCGACTCGCTGTCCGACCGCGTCGTATGCCTCGGGCAGGGCAGCATCGACACGGAGCTCGATGCGCTGAAGGCCGAGAACCGGCGCGCGCCGATCGCCGACTACAGCGACCTGTTCGCGGTCAAGCAGCCGGCCGGTGCGGCGCGCACCTCGGCTGCGCGCGCCGATTCCGGCGCGGCGTTGCCTGACGCGAGCGAGGTGAGCGATGCGGTCGATGCAATCGATGCCATCGTGTCGCTCGAGGCGATCGGTGCGATGCCGGCGCTCGCGCACCTGGCCGCCGACGCACCGGCCCCGCATCCCGTCAATCCCGCCGCGCGTGCGCGCGGTGCCATCCGCAGCGCGATGCCGCTGCGCAATCCGGAGGGCGCATGATCGCCGAACTCGTCATCGGTTTCATCGTCGGCATCGTGATCGCGGTGCCCGTCTGGATCGTCGCGCAGCACCTCGGCATCGGCCGCGGCTTTCATGCGCCGCGCGGGATCGACCGGCGCGACGCGGTGCCGTGCGAACTGGTGCCGGTCGCGCTGCGCGGGCGGTTGCTACCCGGCGCCGAGCGCGGCGACGAGGCGACCCGATGAAGACGATCGCCATTACGTCGACGACGGGCGGCGCGGGTCGCACGACGCTCGCGGCCGCGCTCGCGGTGCTGCTCGCGCGCCGCGGCCGGCCGGTCGTCGCCGTCGAATTCGATGCGCAGAACCTGATGGGCGCGACGCTCGGCCTCGACACGCTGGCCGAACACGGCCTCGCACAGAGCGTGCTCGGCGGCGCCGAGCCGTGGCACGCCCACACGTGGTGCAATGCCGACGGCGTGCTGTTCGTGCCGTACGGGCAGGTCGACGCGGCCGGCGCCGCCGCCTGCGATGCGCGGCTCGTGGCCGACCGCGCGTGGCTGTCGCGTGCGCTCGACGAGATCGGGTTGCCGGCCGACGGCGTCGTGCTGGTCGATACCGCGCGCTATCCGTCGCCGCAGGCCGAGCAGGCGATTCGCTGCGCGGACCTGACGCTGGTCGTCGTGCCCCCCGAACCGACCGCGTGCGCGACGACCGCCGCGCGGCTCGGCGCGCTCAGGGCCGGCGGCGGCGATCTGCAGATCGTCGTGAACCGGCTGAATCCGGCGCGCGACATGCAGCGCGATGCGCTCGCGATGCTGCGCGCGGTCGCGGGGCCGGGCTCGATGCTCGACCAGCGGATTCACGTCGATGCGGCCGTGCCCGAAGCGCTCGCGCGCGGCAGCTGGATCTTCGACGACGCGCCGTATTCGCAGGCGTCGCACGACCTGAATGGCATCGCGAACTGGGTCGATACGTGGCTGGCCGCCGGTGCGGCCGGTCGCAGCGGAGCGGTGCGATGAAGGCCGCGCGCATGCCGCGACTGCGCGCGTTCGGCCGCCGTGCGGCCGACTGGTTCGCGCGTGGCATCGGGCTGCCGGCGGAACGTACGCGGATCGACTGGCTCGTGCGGCTGTTTTTCCACGTGCCGCCGACGGGCCGCCCCGATCATGTGCGCCGCTGGGTGCGCGTCGCGTTCCTGCGGCTCGCGCACGAGTGGGGCGTGCTGCAGCCGCTCAGCGCGCGCGAATGGCTGTGGCGCTCGATCGTGCGCGCGCCGCGCGCGGCCGACGGCCGGCCCGCGCGCGATCCGCTCGCGTGGTTCGACAAATTCGTCGTGCCCGTCTACGTGGCCGGGCGCGCGGTCGGCCGGCGCGTCGACGCGTTGCTCGAACGCCTGCCGTGGGTGCGCTGGGGCGGCTGGCTCGATGCGCGCGCGAACGGCGTCGGCCGGCGCCGCTGGCTCGCGCCGCTGCTGCTCGTGGTCGGCGCGCTGCTGTGGGCCGCGGCCGGGATGTCGCCGCTGATGCCCGGCGCGCAGTTCGCGTTCTTCGCGATCGTCGCGGTGCTGGCGCTCGCGCTGCGCCGCCTGCCGGGTCACCTGCCGACGCTCGCGCTCGCGTCGCTCGCGTTGCTCTCGACGGTGCGCTACGTGTGGTGGCGCACGACACAGACGCTCGATTTCCGCGGCCCGGTCGAGGCGATCGCCGGTTACATGCTGTACGGCGCGGAAGCC
This sequence comes from Burkholderia cepacia, assembly GCF_001039005.1. Classification (GTDB taxonomy): domain Bacteria; phylum Pseudomonadota; class Gammaproteobacteria; order Burkholderiales; family Burkholderiaceae; genus Burkholderia; species Burkholderia theae. The sequence goes on along the minus strand of NZ_LDWR01000011.1, from coordinate 382,936 downwards.
TACACGTGGATGATCCTGCTGCTCGGCTTCGTGCAGACCGCGTGGCCGCTCGACCGGCCGATCGTGCCGCTGTCCGACGATCCCGACACCTGGCCGACCGTCGACATCTATATCCCGACCTACAACGAGCCGCTGTCGGTCGTGAAGCCGACGGTATTCGCCGCGCAGAGCATCGACTGGCCGACGGCGAAGCTGCGCGTGTACCTGCTCGACGACGGCCGGCGCCCCGAGTTCGCGGCGTTCGCGGCCGAAGCCGGCATCGACTACCTGACGCGCGACGACAACCTCCACGCGAAGGCCGGCAACATCAACCGCGCGCTGCCGAAGACGCACGGCGAATACATCGCGATCTTCGACTGCGATCACGTGCCGACGCGCTCGTTCCTGCAGACGACGATGGGCGTGTTCCAGCGCGACCCGAAGTGCGCGCTCGTGCAGACGCCGCACCATTTCTTCTCGCCCGATCCGTTCGAGCGCAACCTCGGCACGTTCCGCGAGATCCCGAACGAGGGCAACCTGTTCTACGGGCTCGTGCAGTCAGGCAACGACCTGTGGAACGCGACGTTCTTCTGCGGATCGTGCGCGGTGCTCAAGCGCAGCGCGCTGGAGGAGGTCGGCGGCGTCGCGGTCGAGACCGTCACCGAGGACGCGCACACGGCGCTCAAGCTGCACCGGCGCGGTTATACGTCGGCGTACCTGCCGACCGTGCAGGCGGCCGGCCTCGCGACGGAGAGCCTCGCGGGCCACGTGAAGCAGCGCACGCGCTGGGCGCGTGGGATGGCGCAGATCTTCCGCATCGACAACCCGTTCCTCGGGCGCGGGCTCGGCCTGATCCAGCGGATCTGCTACGGCAACGCGATGCTGCACTTCTTCTACGGGATTCCGCGGCTGGTGTTCCTGACGATCCCGCTCGCGTACCTGTTCTTCCACCTGTACTTCATCAACGCGTCGTCGCTCGCGCTCGCGAGCTACGTGATCCCGTATCTCGTGCTCGCGAACGTCGCGAACTCGCGGATGCAAGGGCGCTACCGCCATTCGTTCTGGGCCGAGGTCTACGAATCGGTGCTCGCGTGGTATATCGCGCTGCCGACCACCGTCGCGTTCTTCAGCCCGAAGCACGGCAAGTTCAACGTGACCGATAAGGGCGGCAAGATCGACGAAGGGTACGTCGACTGGTCGACGTCGAAGCCGTACCTCGTGCTGTTCGGGCTGAACGTGCTCGCGATCGCGGCCGGGTTGTGGCGGCTCGTGGCCGACCAGGGCGACGAGGCGTCGACGATCCTGATCACGCTCGGCTGGACCGTGTACAACCTCGCGATGCTCGGCGCGGCGCTGGCGGTTGCGCGCGAGACCAAGCAGGTGCGCGTCACGCACCGGATCGCGATGCGCGTGCCGGCCACGCTGCTGCTCGCCGACGGAACGACTGCCGCGTGCTTCACGAGCGACTACTCGACCGGCGGCCTCGGCCTCGAAGCAGTACCGGGGCTGCCGCTCGCGGTCGGCGACACGCTGACGGTGTGCGTGACGCGCGGCGACCGGCCGTTCCCGTTCCCGGTGCGCGTGAGCCGCGTGACGCCGACCCACGTCGGCCTGAGCTTCGAGGAACTGACGCTCGAACAGGAGCGGCAGCTCGTGCAATGCACGTTCGGCCGCGCGGATGCGTGGCTCGACTGGCACGAAGGTCAGCGCATCGACACGCCGCTCGGCGGCCTGAAGGAAGTGCTGCGCGTCGGCGTGGACGGTTATGTACGGATGTGGAAGGGTACGGCGCGCGGCTTGCAGGCCATGCTGGCGCCGAAGCTCGATCGGGCGCGCGACTGACGCGGCGCTCATCATGGAGTGGGTTAGATGACGTTCTGGAATCTGTATTTCATCCTGAAGTTCGCGCTGTTCGCGACCGGGCACCTGCAGCCGCTGTGGCTCGCGAACCTCGCGTTCGCGGTGGCGCTTGCGGCGAGTGCGCCGATCCGGCGACGCGCGTGGCGCATCGTGCGACAGGTCGCGGCGATCGCGATCGCGGTGCCGCTGCTCGCGCACGAGCTGCATGCGCCGCCGCTCGCCCGTCTCGCCGAGGCCGCGCGCGAAATGAGCACGTTCCGGTTCGACTACTGGATGGAGCTGCTGCCGCGCCTGCTGCCGCCCGTGCTGCTGCTGACGGTGGCCGGCGCGCTGATCGTCTATTTCGTCGTCAATCGCTGGCTGCGCGTCGCGACGTTCGTGCTGGCCGTGCTGATCGTGATGCCGCTGTGGCAGGCCGGCAGCGGGCTGATGGCGCGCGTCGTCGCACCGCTCCCGCAGCAGGCGAACGTGACGGGCACGACAACGATGGGGCGCGCCGACCAGCCCGAGGATCACAACGCCGCGCTCGCGACGTTCCGCGCGCAGGAGTCGCAGCGGCAGGTCGCGTTCGGCCATCTCGGCAACGATCCGGCCGCGCAGTTCGACGTGATCGTGCTGCACATCTGCTCGCTGTCGTGGGATGACCTCGATGCGGCGAAGGTGCGCAATCACCCGATGCTGAGCCGCTTCGACTACCTGTTCACGAACTTCAGCACGGCCGCGAGCTACAGCGGCCCGGCGGCGATCCGCGTGCTGCGCGCGAGCTGCGGGCAGGAGGCGCACGAGGACCTGTACAAGCCCGCGCCGCAGCAATGCCAGCTGTTCGCGCAGCTCGCGGGCGCCGGCTATACGGTGCAGTCGCTGCTGAACCACGATGGCCACTTCGACAACTTCCTGCAGGTGATCCACGACAATATCGGGGTGGCCGACGCGCCGATGATCTCGAACGCGGCCGCGCCCGATGCGATGCATGCGTTCGACGGCTCGCCGATCAAGGACGACTACGCGACGCTCGCGAACTGGTATGCGCAGCGCGCGGCGGTGCCGGGCCCGGTCGCGCTGTACTACAACACGATCAGCCTGCACGACGGCAACCGCGTGGTCGGCAGTTCGTTGACCAGCATCGACTCGTATCCGCAGCGCGCGACGAAGCTGATGAGCGACTTCGACCGTCTCGCCGACCTGATCGCGCAATCGGGCCGCCGCGCGGTGATCGTGTTCGTGCCCGAGCACGGCGCCGCGCTGCGCGGCGACAAGAACCAGGTCGCGGGCCTGCGCGAAATTCCGACGCCGCGCATCGTGCACGGGCCGGTTGGCGTGCGGCTCGTCGGCTTCGACGGCAATCACGGCGCGACGACCGTGATCGAGCAGCCGACCAGCTTTCTCGCGCTCGCGCAATTGCTGTCGAACCTCGTGTCGAACAGCCCGTTCAAGCCGGGCACGACGCTCGCGCAATACGCGGCCGACCTGCCGCGCACGCGGATGGTGGGCGAGAACGAAGGCACGGTGACAATGCAGACGGCCGCGGGTTACGCGGTGAAAACTCCGGACGGCGTATGGATCGACGAACAGTAATCCTTCCCGGCGAAAGCGACGACGATCGCCTGTCGCAGCCGAACGACGTGCTCGGTCTCGCGCGGCATCTGCCGGCGCTCGACCCCGAACGTTATGTCGACGAGCAGGCGCGCCGCGCGTTCGTCGAGTCGCTCGATCGCTGGCCGACGCTGGCAAAACTGATGGGATTGAAGCGGTAAACGCATGACGGCCGGCATGCGTGCCGGCCGTCGTTGGCTTGCGATCGGACCGCTTTAGTGCGCGTTGCGTTCCGGCTGGCGCGTCCACGTGTCTTCTTCGCCCGGCACCTTGCCGAACGTCTGCGCGGCCCACGCGACGCGGGCCGCTTCGATCTTCGCGCGCTCGCTCGACACGAAATTCCATTCGATGAAACGCTCGCCCGGCAGGTGTGCGCCACCGAGCAGCATCACGCGCGCGCCGTTCGCGCTGGCGAGCGTCACGGTGGCGCCCGGTTCGAGCACGGCCATCGTCGCGGGAGCGAGCGGCGTGCCGTCGATGGTGAGGTCGCCGTCGACGAGATACACGCCGCGTTCGTCGTGCTCCGCATCGAGCGCGAGTTGCCCGTCCGCCGCGAATTCCGCATACGCATAGAGCGTCGGCGAGAACACCTCGACCGGCGACGTGAGCCCGAACGCGCTGCCTGCAATCACGCGCACGCTTGCGCCGTCGCGCGTGAACGACGGCAGCGTGTCGGCCGGATGATGGACGAACGCGGGCGCGGTGTCCTCGTGCTCGACCGGCAGCGCAACCCAGGTCTGGATTCCGTGGACGGGCTGCTCGTGCGGCCGGTCCTCGTCGGGCGAGCGCTCCGAATGAACGATACCGCGCCCGGCCGTCATCCAGTTCACGTCGCCGGGCACGATCTTCTGCCGGAAGCCGAGGCTGTCGTGATGCATCAGCGAACCGTCGAACAGGTAGGTGACGGTCGCGAGCCCGATGTGCGGATGCGGCAGCACGTCGATGCCGCGCCCGGCCGGCAATACCGCGGGCCCCATCTCGTCGAAGAAGATGAACGGGCCGACGAGCCGCGCGGCGCGCGCGGGCAGCACGCGACGCACGACGAGGTTGCCGATGTCGCTTTCGCGCGGCGTGAGCAGGGTCTTGATCGATGCAGACATGGAGAGGATCTCGTGGTCGATGCGGGGTGCGTCAGGCGATCGCGGTATCGATCGTGATCGGATGCGTGAGGATCTTGTGCACCGGGCACGCGTTCGCGATCTGCAGCAGACGCTCGCGCTGTTCGCCGGACAGGTCGCCGTCGAGCGTGATGCGGCGCACGATCGTGCTGCCCGCGTTGCCCGATTCGTGCGCGAGCTTCACGTGCACTTCGGCGAGCGGCCAGCCCTTGCGTTGCGCATACATCTTCAGCGTGATCGCGGTGCAGGCGCCGAGGCTCGACAGCAGCAGCGCGACCGGGGTCGGTGCCGCATCGCCGCCGCCGAGCGGCGCCGGTTCGTCGGCGCGCCACTGGTGGACGCCATCGCTGAAGTGGACGAGGTAATCGACGGAGCCGATGCTCGCTTCGACGGACAGTTCGCTCATTGCAGTTCCAGGTGGGGAAGGGGGAGGACCGGCGGCGTGGCCGGGCGTTACGGTTCGAGCAGCCGCTGCAGCCGCAGTTCCTCGAAATCGAGCTCCGATTCGATCCGGTGCAGCACGGCGTCGTCGACCTTGCCGTCGCGATGCAGGTCGAGCAGTGTGCGGCGCGATACGCCGACGAGTTCGAGTTCGACGCGCAGCATCCGCGCGCGCACGCCGGCCGGCTCGGCGCCTTGCCGGTGCGCACGTTCGTTGAACGTGACGCGGCTCCGGTATTCGGCGAGCAGGCGGTCGAGCGATGCACGTTCGAGGTTCGATCCGCGCTGCTCGAGCGCGTCGAGTTCGGCGAGCGCCGCGCCGAACGTCTGCGCGCGCACCGCATGCTCGGACATCGTGTGCCGCGCCGCCGGCCGCAACTTCAGCACGCGGATCAGCGGCGCGAGCGTGCCGCCCTGCACGACCAGCGTTGCGATGATCAGCAGGAACGTGCTGAACAGGATCAGGTCGCGGCCGGGGAAGTTGCTGGGCAGCGCGATCGCGGCCGCGAGGCTCACGACGCCGCGCATGCCCGACCAGCCGAGCACGACGGCCTCGCGCCACGACCACGGCGGGTGGCCCGCGCGGGGCGCGCGCAGGCGGCCCGGCAGCCACATCGCGACGAACACCCATACGACGCGCGCGGCGATCGCGGCGGCGGTGGCGGGCAGTGCGACGCGCAGGCCGGCCATCAGCACCGCGCCTTCGTGGTTCACGCGCGCGAGGATTGCGTGCAGCGCGAGCCCGATCAGGATGAACACGAGCGCGTCGAGCAGGAACACGATCGCTTCCCACGTCGCTTTCGCCTTGATGCGCATGTCGGCGTCGAACACGCGATGCTGGCGCACGCCGAGCACGAGGCCGCAGGTCACCACCGACAGCACGCCCGAACCGTCGACGGCTTCCGCGACGCCGTAGCTGCCCCATGCCATCAGGAAGGTCACGACGATACCGAGCATCGGGTCACGCAGGCGCGGCAGTACCCAGGACATCGCATGGCCGCACGCGAGGCCGACCGCGATGCCGATCAGCGTCAGCGAGAAGAACAGGCCGGTGGCGCTCGCGGCCGTGATCGACACGGCGAGTGCGGCCGACACGGCCATCTGGTACAGCAGCAGGCCTGACGCATCGTTGACGAGGCTTTCGCCTTCGAGCACCGCGACGAGCCGCGCGGGCAGCGGGTGGCGCTGCAGGATCGCCTTCGCGGCGACCGCGTCGGGCGGCGACACGATCGCGCCGAGCGTGAAGCACGCGGCCCACGGCAGCGCCGGGTTCGCGGCGTGCACGGCCAGCGCCACCGCGACGGTCGTGAACGCCACCGCGCCGAGCGCGAGCGACGCGATCGATGCGAGCTCCTGCCGGAATTCCTTCCACGCGGTGTAGAACCCGCTCGACATCAGCAGCGGCGGCAGCACGGCCGCGAGCAGCAGCGCCGGGTCCATGTCGGGCACGCGCTTGCCGGCGACCGCCACCACGCAGCCGCCGAGCAGCAGCACGACGGCCGGCGGAATCGAGATCCGTTCGGCGAGCCACGTGAGCGCGCCCGCGCCACAGATCAACAGCAGCAGGTACTGGAACAGCTCGACGTTCGTCATGCGCGGCTGGCGGCGATGGAGGGCATCACGACGGCTTGCGGTCGTTCGCGGCGCCGCCCGGCAGCGTGCCGAACATGTGCTGGCTGCACTGCGCGTCGCGCCACGCGGTATTGAGCCGATGGCCCGCGAACATGCGGCGCGCGACGGGCAGGATCTGTTCGCCGGCCAGCATGCCGAGCAGGCCGGTGAGCGCGATGATCGGCGGCGCCGGCGAATTCACGCCGATCGCGCCGTAGATGGCGCCGGCGAGGAGGCCGGCGAGCAGCGACAGGAAATACGGTTTCATGGTGAGGTCCCGTGATGGCCGACGAGCGGTGTGGTGTACGCCGTCAAGATCCTGAAAGCGTATCGGGTTTGCGTGAAGAAAAAAAGGGCGGGTAGCCCGGAACGGGCATCGATTCCGGAATCGCATCGATTCCGTTTCTTGGATGTTCGCGCCGCGCGTTTGCGGATTAAATATTTCGAGCCGGATGACGATCCGGCGCCGACCCGCACCCGGCTCCTCCCGTTTCGACGGTCGAGGCAGGCCCCTCTTTTCCCGTTCACAGGACGACCCGCGCCATGAGCAACCCGAAGCTTGAAGTACTGACTCCGCAGAACAGCCAGCTGATCTTCATCGATCAGCAGCCGCAGATGGCGTTCGGCGTGCAATCGATCGATCGCCAGACGCTGAAGAACAACGTCGTCGGGCTCGCGAAGGCGGCGAGGGCGTTCGACGTGCCGACCACGATCACGACGGTCGAGACCGACAGTTTCTCCGGCCACACCTTTCCCGAACTGCTGGATGTGTTTCCGAACCGGCCGCTGCTCGAACGCACGTCGATGAACTCGTGGGACGACCAGAAGGTGCGCGACGCGCTCGCCGCGAACGGCCGCAAGAAGGTGATCGTCGCGGGCCTGTGGACCGAAGTCTGCAATACGACGTTCGCGCTGTGCGCGATGCTCGAAGGCGGCTACGAGATCTACATGGTGGCCGATGCATCGGGCGGCACGTCGAAGGATGCGCACGACTTCGCGATGCAGCGGATGGTGCAGGCCGGCGCCGTGCCCGTCACGTGGCAGCAGGTCGTGCTCGAGTGGCAGCGCGACTGGGCACGCCGCGACACGTACGACGCGGTGATGGCGATCGTGCGGGAGCACTCGGGCGCGTACGGGATGGGTGTCGACTACGCGTACACGATGGTCCACAAGGCCGCGCAGCGCACCGCGACGCCGCACGAATCGCTCGCGGCCGTGCCGGCGAAGTAACGGGCGCCGGCCGTGGCTCGCCGCGAGGGCCGCGACGATCCGCGGCCGCCGCCGCCGCGCGTTCAGGCGACAGGCAATGCCCACGGCGCATGCGCGAAGTGCTCCGCGAGGAAGTCGAGCAGCACCGTCACGCGCGCGGCGCGCAGCATGCCGGGCGGCGTGACGAGGTTGACGTTGATGTCGGCGATCTTCCAGTCGTCCATCACTTCCTCGAGCTCGCCGCGCTGCATCGCTTCCCACACCAGGAACTCGGGTTGCAGTGCGAGCCCGTGACCAGCGACGAGCGCGGGGACGATCACGTCCGCGTTGTTGGTGCGGATGCGCCCGTGCACGGACACGCCGACTTCCTCGCCCGATTCCGGGTGACGGAAGCGCCAGTGCTCGGGCGTCGGCAGGTTCGTGTAGGTGAGGCACACGTGCTGTTCGATGTCGCGCGGGTGCGTGGGGCGGCCGCGCCGGTCGAGGTACGCGGGCGACGCGACGAGCGGGCGGCGTACCGCGCAGAGCCGGCGCGAGCGCAGCGACGAATCGCTCAGCTCGGCGATGCGGATCGCGACGTCGAAGCCGCCGGACACGATGTCGACGATGTGATCGGTGAGCACGAGGTCGACGTCGACGCGCGGATAGCGCTCGAGAAACGCGGGCAGCACCGGCGACAGATGGCGCAGCCCGAACGACATCGGCGCATTCACGCGCACGAGGCCGTGCGGTTCGAGCGCCTGCGCGGACGCTTCGCTCTCGATCAGCTCTGCGTCGGCGAGCAGGCGGATCGCGCGGTCGCGCAGCAGTTCGCCGGTCGGCGTGAGCGACAGCTTGCGCGACGTGCGGTACAGCAGCATCGCGCCGAGCCGCTTTTCGAGGCGCGCGATCGCCTTCGACACGGTCGGTTGCGTCACGCCGAGCAGGTCGGCGGCTTTGGCGAACGAGCCGGTCTCCGCGACGCGCGCAAAGATGGCCCAGGCTTCGAGATCAGGAAGGTGTTGCATGGTCGGAACGAATGGCAGGGAAGCGAAACGGATGCGGCGGCAGCGGATCGTGCCGTCGATGCTACGCACCGCGAAGGCGCGCGTGCGATGCAGGTGATTCTAATCCGGCCCGGAGAGAAATCGTTATGGAATCTTATCTACTTTCATTGGGCGCCGGCGTGCTGATCGGCGTCGTGTACAGCGTGATCAAGGTGCGCTCACCCGCACCGCCGCTGATCGCGCTGGTCGGCCTGGCCGGCATGCTGGTCGGCGCACAGGCCATCGCGCCGGTCCGTCACTGGCTCGGCTTCTGACCGCATCGAGGACACTACATGAGCGCAACCGGTACTCAACCCGATCTCATCCTGCACAACGGGCGCATCACGACGCTCGATCGTGCGAACCCCGTCGCGACGGCTGTCGCGATCAAGGACGGCCGTTTCGTCGCGGTCGGCGGCAACGCGGACGTCATGCCACTTGCCGGCCGCACGACGAAGGTCGTCGACCTCGACGGCCGCACGATGCTGCCGGGCCTGATCGACAACCATACGCACGTGATTCGAGGCGGCCTGAACTACAACATGGAACTGCGCTGGGACGGCGTGCGTTCGCTTGCGGTCGCGATGGAGATGCTCAAGCGGCAGGTCGCGATCACGCCCGCGCCGCAGTGGGTGCGCGTGGTCGGCGGCTTTACCGAGCATCAATTCGTCGAGAAGCGCCTGCCGACGATTGACGAACTCAACGCGGCCGCGCCCGATACGCCCGTGTTCATCCTGCACCTGTACGACCGCGCGCTGCTGAATGCAGCCGCGCTGCGTGTCGTCGGCTACACGAAGGACACACCGGAGCCGCCGGGCGGCACGATCCTGCGCGACGCCGCGGGCAACCCGACCGGGCTGTTGCTCGCGAACCCGAACGCGACGATTCTCTACGCGACGCTCGCGAAAGGGCCGAAGCTGCCGTTCGAATACCAGTACAACTCGACGCGCCACTTCATGCGCGAACTGAACCGTCTAGGCGTGACGGGCGTGATCGACGCGGGCGGCGGGTCGCAGAACTATCCGGACGATTACGAGGTGATCCGCAAGCTGCACGATGCGGGCGAGATGACGATCCGGATCGCGTACAACCTGTTCACGCAGAAGCCGAACGCGGAGAAGGAAGACTTCGTGAACTGGACGAAGAGCACGAAGTATCACGACGGCACTGACTACTTCCGCAACAACGGTGCGGGCGAAATGCTGGTGTTCTCGGCGGCCGACTTCGAAGACTTCCGCGTCGCGCGCCCGGATCTGCCGGCGCAGATGGAAGACGATCTCGACGGCGTCGTGCGCGTGCTCGCGCAGAACCGCTGGCCGTGGCGCATGCATGCGACCTACGACGAAACGATCAGCCGCGCGCTGGACGTGTTCGAGAAGGTCAACAAGGACATTCCGCTCGAAGGACTGAACTGGTTCTTCGATCACGCGGAAACCATTACCGAAAAATCGATGGACCGGATTGCGGCACTGGGCGGCGGCATCGCGGTGCAGCACCGGATGGCGTACCAGGGCGAATACTTCGTCGAACGCTACGGCGCACAGGCGGCCGAAGCGACGCCGCCCGTCGCGAAGATGCTGTCGAAGGGCATCAAGGTCTCGGCCGGCACCGATGCAACGCGGGTTGCGTCGTACAACCCGTGGGTGTCGCTCGCGTGGCTCGTGACGGGCAAGACGGTCGGCGGCCTGCGCATGTATCCGCAACGCAACCTGCTCGATCGCGAGACCGCGCTGCGCATGTGGACCGAATACGTGACGTGGTTCTCGAACGAGGAAGGCAAGAAAGGGCGCATCGCGGTCGGGCAGCTCGCCGACCTCGTGGTCCCGGATCGCGATTTCTTCACCTGCGCGGAGGACGATATCGTGGATACGACCGCATTGCTGACGGTGGTCGGCGGCAGGATCGTATGGGGCGCGGGGCCGTTCGCGTCGCACGATGCACCGATCCCGCCCGCGATGCCGGACTGGTCGCCTGTGCGCGAGTACGGCGGTTACGGCGGCTGGGGCGCGACGCAGCGCGGCGGCGCACCGCTGCAGCGTGCGGCGGCTGCCGCGATGTGCGGTTGTGCGAACGCGTGCAACGTGCACCAGCATGCGCATGCCGGTGCGTGGGGGAGCGCTTTGCCGACGTCGGACGCAAAGGGCTTCTGGGGTGCGTTCGGCTGTTCCTGCTGGGCGGTCTGACATGGCCACTTCGACCAACCGCAGCGGCTTCGGCAACCCGGCGTGGGTCCATGCGCTGCTGGCGCAGCCGTGGGTGCTGCCGCTCGTACGGCTTGCGCTGGTCTCAGCCTTTCTGATCGGCGGTGTCGCGAAGGCGCTGGATTTCGACGGCGCGGTCGCCGAGCAGGCGCATTTCGGCCTGCATCCGGCCGCGCTGTGGGCGGCGCTCGCGATCGCGGTCGAGATCGGCGGTTCGCTGTGCGTGGTGTTTCGCCGCTTCACGTGGCTCGGCGCCGGCAGCCTCGGCATGCTGACGTTCGTCGCGATGATCGTGGCGAACGATTTCTGGAACCACACGGGCGCCGAACGCTTCATGGCGCTCAACAGCTTTTTCGAGCATCTCGGGCTGATCGCCGCACTTGTGCTCGCGACCGTGCTCGACGATGCGAAGCGCATGGCCGGCGACGGCCATACCACTCGATGACGATGAAACAACAAGGAATGCCTGTCATGAAAACGATTCGTTCCGCCTTGCTCGCGCTGGCGATCGCCACGGGTCTCGTCGCGGCGCCGGCCGCGTTCGCGAAACCGCCGGTGCCGCCCGCGGCCACGCCGACGCTGGCCGTCGGGCCGCAATACGACACGACGCACGTGTACGTGGCACCCGAGGATTTCGACCGTTTCACCGACAGCTTCGTCGCGACCTTCGGCGGCAGCAAGTCGAAGCAGGGCGTGTTCCAGGTCACGCCGACGCCGAGCCAGACGATGTCGCAGCTCGTGTTCACGCCGGTCGGCACGATCTCCGTGTTCGGCTTCAAGACGCCAGTGCCCTGGCCGTTCGGCGCGGAGCGCACCGGTTATCTCGTCACCGACATGGACGCGGCGATGAAGGTGGCACGCGAGCACGGCGCCGATGTGATCGTCGACACATTCCCCGATCCGATCGGCCGCGATGCGGTGATCTCCTGGACGGGCGGCGTGAAGATGCAGCTCTACTGGCACACGCAGGCGCCGAAGTACGACGCACTGCAGACGATCCCCGAGAATCGCGTGTACGTGTCGCCGCAGAGCGCGCGCAAGTTCGTCCATGATTTCGTCAAGTTCTCGAATGGCAAGGTGGTGTCCGACACCCTCAAGGCACCGGGCATCGAGATCGGCCGGCCGAACGACACCTATCGCCGTATTCGCATCACGTCGGGCTTCGGCAAGATGACCGTGCTCGTGACCGACGGCCATCTGCCTTATCCGTACGGGCACGAGATGACCGGCTATGAAGTGTCCGATCTGGCCGCGACGCTGAAGAAGGCGCAGGCCGCGGGCGTGACCGTGCTCGTGCCGTCGTACACGGCGGACGGGCGTGACGCGGCGATGGTCCAGTTCCCGGGCGGCTACGTCGCCGAGATCCACGCGGGCGCGGCACGATGAAGCACGAGGACACGATCCTTGCCGCGGTGGCCGGCTTTGTCGACACGCTGAGCTTCGTCGCGCTGTTCGGGCTGTTCACCGCGCACGTGACCGGCAACTTCGTGCTGATCGGCGCGGGCGTCGCGGGGTTCGGGCAGGGCATCCTGCTGAAGCTCAGCGTGTTCCCCGCGTTCGTGTGCGGTGTCGTTGCGAGCAGCCTGATCGCCCGCGCGTTTTCCGGGCGGCCCGCATGGCAGGGCACGCGCGCGCTCCACGCGGTGCAGGCCGTGCTGCTGCTCGGCTTTTGCGTGGCCGGCGTGTGGGCGTCGCCCGTCACGCAATCCGACAGCCTGCCGGTGCTGCTGGCCGGCATCGTCGGCACGTTCGCGATGGGCGTGCAGAACGCGCATCCGCGCGTGATCGCGCGCGCCGGCGTGCCGAACACGGTGATGACCGGCAACGTCACGCAGGCGATCCTCGACGTCGTCGACCTGCTGTCCGCCGGCACGGCCGACAGCGTGCGCGCCGCTGCACGCGCGCGCTTCGCGAAGATGTGGCCGGCGATCGTTGCGTTCGCGCTCGGTGCATCGTGCGGCGCACTGGGTTTTCGCCATATCGGATTCTGGGCGCTGCTTGTGCCGACGGGTGCGCTTGCGATGCTGGCGGCCTGCGCGGGGGCATCTGCTCGTACCGCGGCACAGGAGCACGCATGATCGCGCGGCGTGGAAAAGTGCGTCGTCCCCGCGTGCGGCAAGCGAGCCGGATCGACGCGCGCGGTTACGAGCGGATCGCTGCGATGGGCGCGCAGGGCGTCGCGACGACACGACACACTCGCTTCGATCGGGTCGCTCGAGCGTCGGTCGTCGCGGGGCTGCTGCTCGCGGGTTCCGATGCGGCGTTCGCGGATACGACGACGGCCGCCGCCGACAGCGCGCCCGCAACGACCTGCACGGCCAAGCGCCCGACCGTGCTGTTCAACCGCTGGCAGGAAGACTGGTCGGTGCTCGCGAATCCGTGCGTGCCGCGTGCGCCGCTCGACGGGTTGAAGACCATTCCGCTCGGCAACGATCCGGCATCCTATCTTTCGCTCGGCGTGAACCTGCGCGAGCGCCTGGAGACCAACGACGCGCCGCTGTTCGGCATCGGCTCCGCGCAATCGGATACCTACCTGATCCAGCGCGTCGAAGTGCATGCCGACGCGCATCTCGGCCAGCACTGGCAATTCTTCGTGCAGTTGCAGGACGATCGCGCATTCGGCAAGAACACGATCACGCCGGTCGACAAGAACCCGCTCGATCTCGAACAGGCATTCGCGACCTACACCGGGGCGCTCGGCGGCGGCACGTTCAAGTTTCGCGTCGGCCGGCAGGAGATGGCGTTCGACTTGCAGCGCTTCATTGCCGCGCGCGACGGCCCGAACGTACGGCAAGCGTTCGACGCGGTGTGGGCCGACTACGAATATCAGAAGTGGCGCTTCATCGGTTATGCGACGCAGCCGGTGCAGAACCGCACCGTGTCCGCGTTCGACGACGTGTCGAACCGCGACCTCACGTTCAGCGGCGTGCGCTTCGAGCGTCAGTCGGTCGGACCCGGCGACCTGTCGGGCTACTGGTCGCGCTACAACCGCAGCAACGCGCGCTTTCTCGACGCGAGCGGCGCCGAGCATCGCGACGTGTGGGACTTGCGTTACACGGGCACGCAAGGCCGCTTCGACTGGGATCTCGAAACGATGCTGCAGACGGGCACGGTCGGCAGCAGCACGATCCGCGCGTGGGCGGTCGGCTCGATCGCCGGCTACCGGCTCGACGCGCCGTGGTCGCCGCGCGTCGCGCTGCAGGTCGATGCGGCGTCGGGCGACCGGCATCCGCACGACGGCCGCGTCGAAACCTTCAACCCGCTGTTTCCGAACGGCTATTACTTCACGCTCGCGGGTTTCACCGGGTACTCGAACCTGATCCACGTGAAGCCGTCCGTGACGCTGAAGCCGTCGCCGAACCTGTCGCTGCTCGGCGCGCTCGGTTTCCAGTGGCGCGAGACGACCGGCGACGCCGTCTACCAGCAGGGTAACGCCGTGGTGCCGGGCACGGCCGGCAAGGGCGGGTTGTGGACGGGGATGTACGTGCAACTGCGCGCGGACTGGACGATCGCGGCGAACCTGATCGGTGCGATCGAGGCCGTGCATTTCCAGGTCGGCGACGCGATCCGGCAGGCGGGCGGGCACAACGCCGACTATGTCGGCGTCGAGCTCAAGTACGGCTGGTGACGCAGGGGTACGGTAACGCGCCCCAATGAAAAAGGGCGGCCATGAGGCCGCCCTTCGTTCGTGCGGGCCGGCATGGATGCCGGCCCGTTCGCCGTGATGTCGTGATGCCGTTACAGGTTCGGCGACAGCGCGAGCGCGTTCGTCAGGTCGCCCATCGGCTGCGCGCCGTTGGCCTTCAGCGCGTCGTCGCGCTGTTGCAGGCCCGTGAGGCGCGGCAGCGAGAAGCGGCGCGTGATGAAGCGCAGGATCGATGCCGTGTCGTACTGCGTATGGTCGACGAAACCCTTCTTCGAGAACGGCGACACGATGAGTGCCGGAATCCGCGTGCCCGGGCCCCAGCGATCGCCCTTCGGCGGCGACACGTGATCCCAGAAGCCGCCGTTTTCGTCGTACGTGACGACCACGACCATGTTCTTCCACTGCGGGCTGGCCTGCAGGTGCGCGATCAGGTTCGCGATGTGCTGGTCGCCGCTTGCGACGTCCGTGTAGCCCGCGTGTTCGTTCAGGTTGCCCTGCGGCTTGTAGAACGAGACCTGCGGCAGCGTGCCCGCGTCGATCGCCTTGAGGAACTCGCTGCCGTCGGTGCCGCCGTCGAGCAAGTGCTGCGCGCGGCTCGTGCTGCCCGGTGCCTGGTTCGCGTAGTAGTTGAACGGCTGGTGGTGCGGCTGGAAGTTCGGCGCCGTCATGTTCGGGCCGTAGATCACGTTGGCCGTGCCGCTTTGCGCGGCTTGCAGCGCCTGGTTCCATGCGCCGCCGTACCACGCCCACGACACGCCCGCGCTCGTCAGCAGGTCGCCGATGTTCTGCTGCGTCTGCGGCGGCAGTGTCGACGCGGCGGACGGATCGGCGAGGGTCGGGTCGCCGCCCGATGCGGCCTTGTTGCCGCTCGGCTGGTACGGCGGCTGCATCGTGTTGATCGCGAAGAAGTCCGGCGTCAGGTTGCCCGAGTTCACGAACTTCGGAGTCCCGTCGAGCGCGGAAGCCGGCGAGTTGCTCGCGAGCTGCAGCGACTTGCCGTCGGCGCCGACGGCCGAGATCGAACCGGCGGCCGGGCTCTTGTCCGCGTTCGCGTAGAACGGCGCGCACGCGCAGATCAGGTACTGGTGGTTCAGGAACGAGCCGCCGAACGCACCCATGAAGAAGTTGTCGGCCAGCGTGAACTGCTGCGCGATCTTCCACAGCGGCAGCTTCGTCGCGTCGGGCGTGTAGTGGCCCATCACGAGGCCGCCGGAATCGGCCCAGGCGGCGAACATGTCGTTCTTGCCGCCGTTGATCTGCATCTGGTTCTCGTAGAAGCGGTGATACAGGTCGCGCGTCGTCACGCTCATCGGCGTGTTGAAACCGCTCGGATCGTCGATCGCGAACGGCGCGTTCGGCAGGTTGGCCGTCATCGCCTCGGTCACGGCCGGCGTGACGCCCTTCGCGGTCAGGCCGCCCCAGACCTTCGGCAGCGTCGCGAGCGGCTGGCCGTTGCGGTCCTTCTGCTGCGCGCTCGCCGCGGTCACGTTCTGCAGGCCGTTCGCGCCCGGGAAGTTGCCGTACAGGTTGTCGAAGCTGCGGTTTTCCGCATAGATCACGACGACGTTCTTCACCGTCGACAGGCCCTGCTGCTGGACGTCGTCGCCGCCGCAGGCGGTGAGGGCGACGGCCGCGGCAACGGCGATCGGTGTAAAGCGAATCCAGGCGTGGTTTTTCATGCGTTGTACTCTCATCTCTCTCTTGTCGCGTGGGGAACCGGAGCATCCGTGCGCCGCCGGTTCTCGAAGGTGACCGTGGCATGTCCGGCTGTAAGCATTTTGAGGGCGCGATTTGACAGCCGGGTGTAGGCGTCCTTTCGATTGGCTGTCGATTGGCCGTCATGCAACGGTCATGCGGCTGACATAAACTCCGGCCGCTCCTGAACCCACTTTCCGACGAATCGATGAAGCCTCGCCAACCGACAGCCGGCGCATTCGCGCGTTCGTGGCTGCATCTGACCGGCGCGCTTGCGCTGGCCACCACGCTTGCAACCCTTGCCGGCTGTGACGGACAGCCGGGTGCGGGCACGCCGGTCGCGCCGCCCGCGAGTGCGGCGAGTGCGCCGGGCACCGCGAAGTTGGTTGCGTCCGCAACGGTTGCCGCAAGCGGTGCCGTGGTCGCGACGAACCAGCCGCAGACGCGTGCACAAGTTTACGAAGGCGTGCGCCGGATGACGGCGCTCGGCAAGCAACTTTTCTTCGACCCTACACTGTCAGGCTCCGGCAAGCTGGCGTGCGCGTCGTGCCACAGCCCCGATCACGCGTTCGGGCCGCCCAATGCGCTGGCCGTGCAGTTCGGCGGCGACGACATGAAGCGCGCGGGCTTTCGCGCGGTGCCGTCGCTCAAGTATCTGCAGGGCGTGCCGCAGTTCACCGAGCACTTCCACGATTCCGACGACGAAGGCGACGAGAGCGTCGATGCGGGCCCGACGGGCGGCCTCACGTGGGACGGCCGCGTCGACACGGGCGCCGAGCAGGCGCGCATTCCGCTCACGTCGCCGTTCGAGATGAACAGCTCGCCCGCGAAGGTCGCGCGGGCCGTGAAGGCCGCGCCGTATGCGGACGAGTTCCGCGCGGTGTTCGGCGTGAAGGTGCTCGACGACGACGCGGCCACGTTCAAGGCCGTGCTGCGCGCGCTCGAGACGTTCGAGCAGACGCCCGAACTGTTCTCGCCGTACACGAGCAAGTACGACGCGTATCTCGCCGGTCACGCGCAGCTCACGCCGGCCGAACTGCGCGGGTTGCAGTTGTTCAACGACGAGAAGAAGGGCAATTGCGCGAGCTGCCACATCAGCCAGCGCGCGCTCGACGGCACGCCGCCGCAGTTCAGCGATTTCGGGCTGATCGCGATCGCGGTGCCGCGCAACCGCGCGCTGCCCGTCAATCGCGACCCGCGCTTTTACGATCTCGGTGCATGCGGCCCCGAGCGCACCGACCTGAAGGGTCGCGACGAATTCTGCGGGTTGTTCCGCACGCCGTCGCTGCGCAACGTCACGCTGCGCAAGACGTTCTTTCACAACGGCGTGTATCACACGCTCGAGGACGTGATGCGCTTCTACGTCGAGCGCGACATTCATCCGGAGAAGTTCTATCCGGTCGTGCACGGCAAGGCGCAGATCTACGACGATCTGCCGAAGCGTTACTGGCCGAACATCAATCGCGAGCCGCCGTTCGATCGCAAGCGCGGCGAGCAGCCGGCGCTGAACGCGGCCGAGATCAAGGACGTGATTGCGTTCCTCGGCACGCTGACTGACGGATATCAGCAAACGGCCGCGCCGGCCAAGCCCTGAAGGCATCCGTTGCCGCACGCATGCTATGCTCGCTCGCTGACGGGCGTGGCGCGTGCCGGTTCGCCGGCACGCGCCACGCCGTTCGATCGAACATCCAAGGAGAACAACATGTCGATGCGTGCATCCCTTTCCGTCGTCACGCGTGTGCTGGCCGGCGCCGCGTGCGCAGCCGCGATGCTGCCCGCCCATGCGCAGAACAACCTGAACTTCCTGACCAACACGCCGCTCAGCTATTTCAGCAAGGCCGACACGGCGTCGCTATCGAAGGCCGCCGCGAAGGTGCGCGACGAAGGCAAGGACGGCGAAACCACGACGTGGCAGAACAGCGGCAGCCGCACGCAGATCGAAGCGAAGCTCACGCCGACCACGACCGAGACGGACGGCAAGACCTGCCGTGAAATCACCACCGACATCACCGCGAAGGGCCAGACGATGACGCTCAAGCCCGTCTACTGCAAGACGGCCGCGGGCAAGTGGCAGCTGCAGAAGCGCTGAGCACGCGTGTGATGAAGCGGGGCGGCGCGCCGCGCACGGTGTCGTGCGGTGTCGTGATTCTCGATGCGGCCGGCCGCGTGTTTCTCGCGCACGCGACGGACACCACGCACTGGGATATCCCGAAGGGGCAGGGCGAACCGGGCGAGTCGCCGTCCGACGCCGCGCTGCGCGAGCTGCTCGAGGAAACCGGCATCGAATTCGCGCCGGCCCGGCTGCTCGATCTCGGCCGCTTCGCGTACCGGCACGACAAGGATCTGCACCTGTTCGCGGTGCAGGTTGCGGACGGGGAGATCGATCCCGCGCACTGCACGTGCACGTCGATGTTCCCGAGCCGTCGCGACGGCTCGATGATTCCGGAGATGGACGCGTATCGCTGGACCGTGCCGGGCGACATCGACGCGTATGCGAGCCGCAGCCTCGCGCGGCTGTTTCGCACGAAGCTGTCGCTGGTGGAACTGCATCGGCGGCTTTCAGCAGAGTGAGTCAACGCGGCGGCTTCGCTTCGATCCACGCAATAAAAAACCGGCCCTCGAGCCGGTTTTTTGTTGTCGCGCGACGTCGGCCCGTGGCCGTGCGCCGCGTGGCGGAGCAGGCCGTTACGCCGGCTTGCCCCAGCTGTCGCGCAGCCCGACGATCCGGTTGAACACGGGCTTACCCGGTTTCGAATCGACGCGGTCGGCGACGAAGTAGCCGTGCCGCTCAAATTGCAGGCGCGTTTCCGGTGCGACGTCGTCGTTGCCCGGCTCGACGTACGCCTGCACGATCTTCTTCGAATCGGGATTCAGCGCTTCGAGGAAGTTCGCGCCGCCCGCGTCCGGATGCGGCTCCTTGAACAGGCGGTCGTAGATCCGCACTTCGGCCGGCTGCGCATGCTTCGCGCTGACCCAGTGGATGTTGCCCTTGACCTTGTACGTGTTCGCGCCGTCGGTGCCCGACTTGCTGTCCGGGAAGTAGTTGCAGTGCACGGCCGTCACGTTGCCGTCGGCGTCCTTGTCGAAGCCCGTGCATTCGATCACGTAGCCGTAGCGCAGGCGCACCTTGTTGCCCGGGAACAGGCGGAAATAGCCCTTCGGCGGGTTCTCGACGAAATCCTCGCGTTCGATCCACAGCTCGCGCGAGATCGGGAACGTACGCACGCCGCGGTCCGGATGGTGCGGATGCACGGGCGCCGTGCACGCTTCCTCGAGGTCTTCCGGATAGTTGTCGATCACGAGCTTCAGCGGATCGAGCACCGCGACCGTGCGCGCGGCCTTGTCGTCGAGGTCGTCGCGCAGCGCGCCTTCGAAGATGCTCATGTCGATCCACGAATCGATCTTCGTCACGCCGATCCGCTCGCAGAACAGGTGGATGCTCTCCGGCGTGAAGCCGCGGCGGCGCACGCCGACGATCGTCGGCATCCGCGGGTCGTCCCAGCCGTCGACGTGGCCTTCGGTCACGAGCTGCAGCAGCTTGCGCTTGCTGGTGATCGCGTACGTGAGGTTCAGCCGCGAGAATTCGATCTGTTGCGGCAGCGGGCGCGTGAACATGCCGGCTTCCGCGAGTTCGTTCAGCACCCAGTCGTACAGCGGGCGGTGATCCTCGAATTCGAGCGTGCACAGCGAATGCGTGATGCCTTCGAGCGCATCCGAGATGCAGTGCGTGTAGTCGTACATCGGATACACGCACCATGCGTCGCCGGTGCGGTAGTGGTGCGCGTAGCGGATCCGGTAGATCACCGGGTCGCGCATGTTCATGTTCGGCGAAGCCATGTCGATCTTCGCGCGCAGCACGTGCTCGCCTTCCTTGAACTCGCCAGCCTTCATGCGGCGGAACAGGTCGAGGTTTTCGTCGGGCGTGCGTTCGCGGAACGGCGACGGCTTGCCGCCTTCCGTCAGCGAGCCGCGGTTCGCGCGCATTTCATCCGCGCTCTGGCTGTCGACGTAGGCCTTGCCGCGCTTGATCAGCAGTTCGGCGAACTCGTACAGCTTGTCGTAGTAGTCGCTCGCGAAGTACTGGTGATCGACCGCGTCCTTGCGCCAGTCGAAACCGAGCCAGCGCACCGCGTCGACGATCGAGTCGACGTACTCGACGCTTTCCTTTTCCGGGTTCGTATCGTCGAAGCGCAGGTGGCACACGCCGCCGTAGTCGCGCGCGACGCTGAAGTTCAGGCAGATGCTCTTCGCGTGGCCGATGTGCAGATAGCCGTTCGGCTCGGGCGGGAAGCGCGTTTCGACGCGGCCGCTCCATTTGCCGGTGCGGTTGTCGTCGTCGATGATGTTGCGGATGAAATTGGAAGCCGCGGGGGCGTCGTTGCGTTCGGTGCTCATGCGGTTGGCGTCAGGTTGTGTCGGCGCGTCGCGCCGGTTTAATCCTGTAATTCTACCTGACCGGGGTCCGTCCCGCGCGGCTTGCGGGTCGGGAGCGATGCATTCGCGATGCGTACCGCAATATCTCGATAGTGTGTCGGCTGTAACACGACGTAAATCGGATTGCCCGCGCCGTTCGAGTTTTCCTATGATGGCTTTACCGATTCAATGCCGCCATTCGCATCATTGCATGGCGGGAGGAAGCCAATAACCATGATGAAGAAGACCACTTTTCTCGTTCGTACCGCGGTGATCGTCGCGGCCCTGTCGCAACTCGGCGCATGCGCGATGACGCATACGCAACGCAATGCCGGTATCGGCGCGGCCGCGGGCGGCGCGCTCGGTTACCTGATCACGGGCGGCCCGGTCGGCACGGTGGCCGGCGCGGCGGCTGGCGGCCTGGTCGGCGCCGGCGTGCGCTGATCGCCGCGCGGTCGTGACGCCCGCCTGAGCGCGTCACGACCCGCCGCACAACCCTCCGGTTTTTGACAGGCAGCATCAGGGAGAGGAGGGTGTGCGACACTGCGTCGACATCACACAACGACACCATTCGTCGACGCATCCTTCCATGAGCGCCCCCCTCGTTTTCGTCCTGCCGGGCTACGCCAATTCGGGCCCGCTTCACTGGCAGAGCCGCTGGGAGCGCGCCGATGCGCGCTTCTCGCGCGTCGTGATGCCCGACTGGGATCGCGCGTTCCGCAACGGCTGGTGTCTCGCGCTCGACCGCGCGGTCGAGGCCGCGCGCGGGCCCGTGCTGATCGCCGGCCATAGCCTCGGCACGCTGACCACCGCGTGGTGGGCGACGCGCTACGCGCGCCCGGCCGCGCTTGCGAAAGTGCGCGGCGCATTGCTCGTCGCGCTGCCCGATCCCGCCGGGCCGGCGTTTCCGGCCGACGCGCACGGGTTCGGGCCCGTCCCGCATGAGCGGCTGCCGTTTCCGACCTGCGTGGTCGCGAGCAGCGACGATCCGTACGGGTCGATCGCATTCGCGCGCGGCTGCGCGCAAGCATGGGGCAGCACCTTCCACGACATCGGCCCGCGCGGCCACATCAATGCGGACAGCGGGCTCGGCGACTGGCCGGCCGCACGCGGCTGGCTGGACGCGCTCGCGCGCTAGGCACCGCCGCGCGAGCGCCTGAAGCGGCCGATCGTCAGATCGCCTGCTTCGCCTTCAGCGCCGCGATCCGCGCGTCGTCGTAACCGAGCATGTCGCGCAGCACGTCGTCGGTCTGAGCGCCGAGCAGCGGCGGGGCCGTGCGCGCGTCGGGCGGCGTCGCGCTCATCCGGATCGGATTGCGCACGAGCTGCACGTCCGCGCCGCACGGGTGCGGCAGCGATACCTGCATTCCGCGCGCGACGACCTGCTCGTTGTCGAACACCTCGTCGAGATCGTTGATCGGGCCGCACGGCACGCCGGCCGCTTCGAGCACGCCGATCCAATCGGCCTTGCCGCGCGTCTTCACCATCTCCGCGAGGATCGGCACCAGCGTGTCGCGGTGGCGCACGCGCGACGGGTTCGTCGCGAAGCGCTCGTCGTCGGCCAGCTCGGGCCGGCCGCCGGCCTCGACGAACTTGCGGAACTGCCCGTCGTTGCCGACCGCGACGATGATCCACCCGTCGCGCGTCTGGAACGTCTGGTACGGCACGATGTTCGGATGCGCGTTGCCCCAGCGCGCCGGCGGCTTGCCGCTCGCGAGGAAGTTGGTGTTCATGTTCGCGAGCAGCGCGACCTGCACGTCGAGCAGCGCCATGTCGATGTACTGGCCTTCGCCCGTGCGGTCGCGGTGCGCGAGCGCGGCGAGCACGGCGATCGTCGAGTAGAGGCCGGTCGCGAGATCGGCGATCGCGACGCCGGCCTTCTGCGGGCCGCCGCCCGGCTCGCCGTCGCGCTCGCCGGTGATGCTCATGAAGCCGCCGATGCCCTGCACGATGAAGTCGTAGCCCGCACGGTGCGCATACGGGCCCGTCTGGCCGAAGCCGGTGACCGAGCAGTAGACGAGATCGGGCTTCACCGCGCGCAGCGATTCATAGTCGAGCCCGTATTTCTTCAACTGGCCGACCTTGTAGTTCTCGAGCACGATGTCGCTTTGCGCAGCGAGTTCGCGCACGATCTGCTGGCCTTCGGGCGTCGCGATGTCGATCGTCACCGAGCGCTTGTTGCGGTTCGCCGCGAGGTAGTACGCGGCTTCGGCGGTATCCGCGCCGTCCGCGTCCTTCAGGTACGGCGGCCCCCAATGGCGCGTGTCGTCGCCGGCGCCCGGGCGCTCGACCTTGATCACGTCCGCGCCGAAATCGGCAAGCGTCTGCGCGCACCACGGGCCTGCGAGTACGCGGGTGAGGTCCAGCACGCGGATATGGCTCAGGGCACCCATCGTCGAATCGTCTCCTTTCATGGCTGGCCTTCCTTGTCGGGTAAGGCCGATTGGCATGAAGCGCATCTTAAGGCGAATCGGCCATCCGGGTGGCCCAGCCGGGCCATCCGGCCGGCCGGGCCGCTTTGCCCGCGCTTTGCCCGGAAGCCGGTCCCGATCCCGTATAATCGATCGTTTCCGAATCCATGCCGCCGCACGCCCCGCCAAGGGCGCCGGCGTTTGAAGCCGTCTTTGCCAGACTGTCCCCGCACGCCATGAAAGCTGCCGAAATCCGCGAGAAATTTCTCAAATTCTTCGAATCGAAGGGCCATACGATCGTTCGCTCGTCGAGCCTCGTGCCCGGTAACGATCCCACGCTGATGTTCACGAACTCGGGCATGGTCCAGTTCAAGGACGTGTTCCTCGGGACGGACCCGCGCCCGTACTCGCGCGCCACGACGGCGCAGCGCAGCGTGCGCGCGGGCGGCAAGCACAACGACCTCGAGAACGTCGGCTACACGGCGCGTCACCACACGTTCTTCGAGATGCTCGGCAACTTCTCGTTCGGCGACTACTTCAAGCACGACGCGATCCGCTTCGCGTGGGAGCTGCTGACCACGGTCTACCAGCTGCCGAAGGAAAAGCTGTGGGTCACCGTCTACCAGGAAGACGACGAGGCGTACGACATCTGGGCGAAGGAAGTCGGCGTGCCGGCCGAGCGCATCATCCGTATCGGCGACAACAAGGGCGCGCGCTACGCGTCGGACAACTTCTGGACGATGGGCGACACGGGCCCGTGCGGCCCGTGCACGGAAATCTTCTACGATCACGGCCCGGACGTGTGGGGCGGCCCGCCGGGGTCGCCTGAGGAAGACGGCGACCGCTACATCGAGATCTGGAACCTCGTGTTCATGCAGTTCAACCGCGACGCGCAGGGCAACATGACGCGCCTGCCGAAGCAGTGCGTCGACACCGGCATGGGCCTCGAGCGCCTCGCCGCGGTGCTGCAGCACGTGCACAGCAACTACGAGATCGACCTGTTCCAGAACCTGATCAAGGCCGCCGCGCGCGTGACCGAGATCGGCGACCTGACCAACAACTCGCTGAAGGTGATCGCCGATCACATCCGCGCATGCTCGTTCCTGATCGTCGACGGCGTGATCCCCGGCAACGAAGGCCGCGGCTACGTGCTGCGCCGGATCGTGCGCCGCGCGATCCGCCACGGCTACAAGCTCGGCCGCAAGGGTTCGTTCTTCCACAAGCTGGTGGCCGACCTCGTCGCCGAGATGGGCGTCGCGTATCCGGAGCTGAAGGAAGCCGAGCAGCGCGTGACCGACGTGCTGCGCCAGGAGGAAGAGCGCTTCTTCGAGACGATCGAGCACGGCATGTCGATCCTCGAGGGTGCGCTGGCCGATGTCGAGGCGAAGGGCGGCAAGGTGCTCGACGGCGAACTCGCATTCAAGCTGCACGATACCTACGGCTTCCCGCTGGACCTCACGGCCGACGTGTGCCGCGAGCGCGGGATGACGGTCGACGAGCCGGCGTTCGACGACGCGATGGCGCGCCAGCGCGAGCAGGCGCGCGCGGCCGGCAAGTTCAAGGCCACGCAGGGCCTCGAGTACACGGGCGCGAAGACCACCTTCCACGGCTACGAGGAAATCGCGTTCGACGACGCGAAGGTCGTCGCGCTGTACGTCGACGGTTCGTCGGTCAACGAAGTGAAGGCCGGCCAGGATGCGGTCGTCGTGCTCGACCACACGCCGTTCTACGCGGAATCGGGCGGCCAGGTCGGCGACCAGGGCGTGCTCGCGAATGCGTCGACGCGCTTCGAGGTGGCCGACACGCTGAAGGTGCAGGCCGACGTGATCGGTCATCACGGCTCGCTCGAGCAGGGCACGCTGAAGGTCGGTGACGTGCTGCGCGCGGAAATCGACGCGCACCGCCGCGCCCGCACGCAGCGCAACCACTCGGCTACCCACCTGATGCACAAGGCGCTGCGCGAGGTGCTTGGCGCGCACGTGCAGCAGAAGGGTTCGCTGGTCGACGCGGAAAAGACTCGTTTCGACTTCGCGCACAACGCACCGATGACCGACGACGAAATCCGTCGCGTCGAGCAGATCGTCAACAACGAAATCCTCGCGAATGCGCCGGGTATCGTGCGCGTGATGCCGTACGACGAAGCGGTGAAGGGCGGCGCGATGGCGCTGTTCGGCGAGAAATACGGCGATGAAGTGCGCGTGCTCGACCTCGGCTTCTCGCGCGAACTGTGCGGCGGCACGCACGTGCACCGCTCCGGCGACATCGGCTTCTTCAAGATCGTCGTCGAAGGCGGCGTCGCGGCCGGCATCCGCCGCGTCGAGGCGATCACCGGCGACAACGCGGTGCGCTTCGTGCAGGATCTCGACGCCCGCGTGAACGAAGCGGCGGCCGCGCTGAAGGTGCAGCCGTCGGAACTCACGCAGCGTATCGCGCAGGTGCAGGAGCAGGTGAAGTCGCTCGAGAAGGAACTGGGCGCGCTGAAGTCGAAGCTCGCATCGAACCAGGGCGACGAACTCGTGCAGCAGGCCGTCGAAATCGGCGGCGTGTACGTGCTGGCTGCCACGCTCGACGGCGCGGACGCGAAGACGCTGCGCGAAACGGTCGACAAGCTGAAGGACAAGCTGAAGAGCGCGGCGATCGTGCTGGCGGCCGTCGAAGGCGGCAAGGTCAGCCTGATCGCGGGCGTCACGCCGGACGCGAGCAAGAAGATCAAGGCCGGCGAGCTCGTGAACTTCGTCGCGCAGCAGGTCGGCGGCAAGGGCGGCGGCCGTCCGGACATGGCGCAGGCTGGCGGCACCGAGCCGGCGAACCTGCCGGGCGCGCTGGCTGGCGTCAAGGGCTGGGTCGAAGAGCGGCTCTGATCGACTCGACCGGCGCGGTGCCCGTCAGGGCAGCGCGCCGTCCGGTACCGCGCGGTTCCGTCGACGGAATCGCATGAAACGACCCGACCGGCATGGGTGCCGATCGGGTCGTTTTGCGTTTACACGCGGTGCGGGGGCGATCTGCCACCCTGTCCGGCCCGCAATCGGGCGGTGCGCGAGTGCGCGGCCGCGTGCCGGTTGGCGGGTCGCGTCAGGCCGGTTGCGCCACGCGCGGTTTCTGTACCGCGTCCGGCTGCCGCCCGGCCTCCCCAAGCGCGTCGCGCAGCGCGGCGAGCGCCGCCGACGCATAACCTTGCCGCCACGCCAGCAATGTATCGATCCGTTCGAATTCCGGAATCGCATGCGCCGTGATGTGGTCGATCTCGGGCTGCAGGTCGAGCACCGAGCGCGGCGCGACCGCGACGCCCGCGCCGGCCGCGACGCACGCGACGATCGCGTGGTAGGACCCGAGTTCGAGCACCCGTGCCGGCTTCAGCCCGTGCGCCGCATACCACTGCTCGACGTACTTGCGGTACGTGCAACCGCGCTCGAACGCGATCAGCGTCGGCAGGATCACGTCGCGCGGCGTGCGCACCGGCGGATGGCCGCGCGGCGTCAGCAGCACCAGTTCTTCGCTGAACACGGGCACCACGTCGAGCGTGTCGGGCAGCGTGTCCGGCGCGGGCGGGCGCGCGAACAGCGCGGCGTCGATCTCGAACGTGCGCACTTTCTCGATCAGCCAGGCCGTCGTGCCCGTCACGAGTTCGAGCGACACGTCGGGCCATGCGTGGTGATAGCGCGCGAGCACGGTCGGCAGCCGGCTCGCGGCCGTGCTCTCCATCGTGCCGAGCCGCAGCCGCCCGCGCGGCGTGTCCTCGCGTACCGCGTCGCGCGCTTCGTCGGCCAGCGCGAGCAGGCGCTCCGCGTACGGCAGCAGCGTGTGCCCGGCCGGCGTCAGCACGAGCCGGCGGCCATCGCGAACGAACAGCGCCGCGCCGAGTTCTTCTTCGAGCTGCTTGATGCGCGTCGTCACGTTCGACTGCACGCGATTGAGCTTCGCCGCCGCGCGCGTCACGCCGTTCTCGCGCACGACGGCCCGGAAAATCGCCAGCGCCGCCAGGTCCATGATTCTCTCCAAGGGATGGCTGGATTCTCAATTATTCATTTTTCGAGAACGATTGGTCAAGCTAGGATGACGCCATCCTGATTCTCGTCCCGGCCGGCGCATCGTATGCGGCGGCCCGCGCTGCCGCCATGTCCCGTTTCGATGCACCGCCCGCCGCTCACGCGCTTTCGTCAGACGAAGCCGACCGCCGCGCCCGTACGGCCGCGCTGGCCTGCATGATCGGGCTGGCCGTCGCGCTCGGCGTCGGCCGCTTCGCGTTCACGCCGCTGCTGCCGCTGATGCTCGCCGACGGCTCGATCGGCCTGAAGGCCGGCAGCTGGCTGGCAGCGGCGAATTACGCGGGTTACTTCGCCGGCGCGGTCAGTTGCGCGGCGCTGCGCGTCGCGCCCGCGCGGATGGTCCGCTTCGGGCTCGCGGCCACCGTGCTGCTCACGGCCGCGATGGGCGTCGGCCATCTGCTGCCGCTTTGGCTTGCGGTGCGCTTCGTCGCCGGCGTGATCAGCGCGTGGACGTTCGTGTTCGTGTCGCAATGGGGGCTGCGCCGGCTCGCGGAACTGCATGCGCCGGAGTGGAGCGGGGTGATCTACGCGGGGCCCGGCGTCGGCATCGTGCTGACGGGGCTGGTCGGCAGCGCGCTGGCCGGTCATCGCGCGGCGCTCGGCTGGTTCGGGTTCGCGGCGCTGTCGATCCTGCTGTCGGTCGCGATCTGGCGCACGTTCGCCGTGTCGGCGGCGGCGAGCCCGCTGCCGTCCGGCGCGGTGTCGCACGCAGCGGCCGTGGCTGCGCCGGACACCGCCCGCCGCCATCGCGCGGATGCCGCATGGCTCGTCGTGCTGTACGGGATGCCGGGCTTCGGCTACATCATCACGGCGACCTTCCTGCCGGTGATCGCGCGCGCGGCGCTGCCGGCCGGCTCGCCGTGGCCCGACCTGTTCTGGCCGATGTTCGGCGCGGCGCTGATCGTCGGCGCGCTCGCCGCCGCGCGGCTGCCCGGGCACTGGGACAACCGGCTGCTGCTCGCGCTCGGCTGCGCGACGCAGGCGCTCGGTATCGGGTCCGGCATCGTGTGGCCCAACGCAGCGGGTTTTTCGCTCGGCTGCGTGCTGCTCGGCCTGCCGTTCACCGCGATCACGCTGTTCGCGATGCGCGAGGCGCGGCGCCTGCATGGCGAGCGCGCGGCCGGGCTGATGGGTTATGCGACCGCTTCGTACGGTGTCGGGCAGATCGCGGGGCCGCTCGTGGCGGCGCCGCTGGTCGCGCGATATGGATCGTTCACGCCGGCCCTGTGGGTCGCGGCCGCGACGCTGCTGGCCGGGGCCGCGGGGTTCGCGGTTATCGCGGCGGCCGCCGCACGTCGGCGACCGTGAACCTGATGGTCGGCGCCGGCGGATCGCGTGTTGCGTCGACGAGCGTTGCATCGCCGGTTATGACGGAAAGGTGCAGGACCTTATGGTCGATGTCGATGCGGGGCCGGGTAATTGAATAGGATTACTGTATTTCATTCGGCATGACTTCGTACGCGACGCGATTTGAACGAAAGGTGCCGCCCAAATTTCGTACCTGATCTACATACATCCGGAATGTCTGTCTGTAGCATCCGCCGAATAAATTGATCGCTGGAGTGTGTCCGGCGGTTGCATTTCGGATGCTGTGGCGTATGTGGGTAGATCAAACAAGAATCGTCGTCCGTTGCCGCAATGACATCGGCAGTTTCGTCATCGCGGGCTCTCGCGCAGTCGGTTCGTCGACCGTGGCTGTCGACAACAGTGGCGCTCCGCGCGCGCGTAGAGGCGTCGGCAGCATGCTGTGCCTGTCGCTGTTGTGGAGTGCGGGCGCCGCAAGCCTGCCTGGGCAAGCGCACGCACAAGCGCCGAACGCCGGCACGACGATGCGCGACGTCGAAACGTCGCGGCCGGCCCTGCCGCCGGAAGCCGCCCCCGATCTCGAGATCGTCCCGTCCGACAGCGCCGCGCAGCCGCCCCCGGAAGCCGGGCCGCGCATCGTAGTGCGCGCGTTCGAGGTCGGCGGCAACACCGTATTCGACAGCGCAACGCTGCAGGCGCTCGTCGCCGGGCTCGCCGGCGACACGCTCGGGTTCGCCGACCTGCAGCGCGCGGCCGAGCGGATCACCGCCTACTATCGCGAGCGCGGTTACGTGCTTGCGCGCGCCTATTTGCCGAAGCAGGACATCGAGGACGGTGTCGTGCGCATCGAAGTCGCCGAAGGGCGCTACGGCAAGATCGAGATCCAGAACCATTCCCGCGTATTCGACGCCGTGCTGCGGCAGCCACTTTCCACATTGCATTCGGGCGATGTCGTGCGCGGCTCCAGTCTCGAGCGCAGCCTGCTGCTGCTCGACGATCTGGCGGGCGTCGGCGCGCGCGGCACGCTGCGCCCGGGCGAAGCGCCCGGTACGACCGATCTCGTCGTCGAGGCCGATCGCGCGGCGCCCGCGTCAGGGTCGCTCGAATTCGACAACTTCGGCGTGGTATCGACGGGGCGCTACCGCGTCGGCGGCAGCGTCGACGTCAATGCGCCGTTGCGGCTCGGCGATCGGCTGAGCCTGCGCGGGCTTGTCAGCGACGAACGGCAGCGCTATTACCGCGCCGCGTATCAGGTGCCGGTCGGGCCGGCGTCCACGCGGGTCGGCGTCGCGTATTCAGCGCTGCGTTACCGAGTCGCCGGAAGTTTCTCCGATCTCGATATGAGCGGGCGCGCCAGCGTGCAGACCGCTTATGTCGTACAGCCGCTTGTGCGTGCGCGCGATCTCAACCTCACCGCGCAGGTGCAATACGAAAACAAGAACTTCCGCGACGAATACGGTGCGTTCGAGCTCCGCAATGACAAGAACGTCGGCCTGTGGACCGTCGGGCTCAGCGGCAACAGCCAGGACGGCTGGCTGGGCGGTGGCCGCAACGGCTTCTCGGTGATGTTCGGCGTGGGGCGGTTGCGCAGCAGCGACGTGTTCGCGGCGAACGAACTGACGAAGGCGATCGGCAGCTTCACGAAGCTGAACCTGAGCGTGCAGCGGATTCAGGCGTTGGGCGGCCGGTTCCAGGTGTATGCGCAAATCGGCGCGCAGCTCGCGTCGCGCAATCTCGATTCGTCCGAGAAATTCAGTCTGGGCGGCCCATATGGCGTGCGCGCGTATGCGCTGGGCGAAGGCAGCGGCGATCAGGGCTGGCAGGCCAGCGCCGAACTGCGTTATCTCGTCGCGCCTGCATGGCAGGTCAGCACGTTTGTCGACGCGGGCCGCATACAGATCAACCGGCATCCGTGGAAGCGCGAACGGAATATGCAGCACATGCAGGCGGCGGGTGTCGGCGCGAGCTGGTATGGCGCGAAGCGGCAAGTCACGCTGACGGCCGCATTGCCGCTCGGCAGGGGGAGCGATTCGCCAGCTCGCTCGCCGAGCGTATGGGTTCAGGCCGCCCAGTATTTCTGAGCGTGCATGATCGGTTGCTCGTTTCCCGCGAGCATTCATAAAGCAATTAAAGAGGATTCCAAATGAATAAGGCCTATTCACTGGTATGGAACGAAGCACAGGGCGGCTGGTGCGCGGTGAGCGAAACCGCGTGCCGTCGCGGCAAGAGGGGCGGCAAGCGCCTGCTGGCGGCGGGGGTGTCGCTGCTGAGTCTGGCGGCAACGAGCGCATACGCGTTGCCGACGGGCGGTGCGGTGGCGTCGGGGCAAGCCGACATCGCGACGTCGGTGGACGGCAAGACGATGTCGATCAACCAGCACACGGACAAGCTGATCACGAACTGGCAGGACTTCAGCGTGGCGGGCGGGGAGCGCGTGTCGTTCCAGCAGCCGACGAGCCAGTCGATCGCGCTGAACCGGGTGATCGGCACGAACGGCAGCCAGATCCACGGCCAGATCGACGCGAACGGCAAGGTGTTCCTGGTGAACCCGAACGGCGTGGTGTTCGGCGCGGGCGCGCAGGTGAACGTGGGTGCGCTGGTCGCATCGACGAAGGACGTGTCGGACAAGGATTTCCTCGCAGGCAACTACCGGTTTGCGGGTGCATCGGGCCAGTCGGTGGAGAACGCGGGGAAGATCACGGCGGCCGAAGGCGGCAGCGTGGCACTGCTGGGCGCACGGGTGTCGAACACGGGCGTGATCCGTGCGCAGGCCGGCAGCGTGGCGCTGAGCGCGGGTAACGCGTTCAACGTGAACTTCGACGGCAACGGTTTGCTGAACCTGCAGGTGGAGGGTGGCGCGATCGATGCGCAGGCGCACAACGGCGGGAAGCTGAACGCGGCAGGCGGCGCGGTGACGACGCGCGGCGAGCAGGTTCATGTGTCGAGCGATGCGCAAGTCGATACGCGCAGTGCGTCGGGCCGCACGGGTACGTGGACGATCGAATCGGCGAATGCGAACGTGGGGCATGCGGACGGCACGCAGCACATTTCGACGGTCGATAGGACGGAGACGAACGCCAATAGTGCGGACGCGGCGATCGGTGCGACGACGCTGTCGCGTGCGTTGAACACGACGAACGTCGCGTTGACGAACACGGCAGGCGATCTGTCGGTAAACGGCGCTGTGAACTGGACGGGCGATCATGTCTTGACGCTCACGTCGCAAAAGGGCGACGTCGCGCTGAAGCAGTCGTTGACGGCGAGCGGTGCAAAAGCGGGCGTGTCGGCGAATTCGGCAGGCGAGATCCGCGTGGACGACAAGCTTGCGCTGACGGGCGAGCAGGCACGACTGGAACTGAATTCGACGAAGGGTCACCGGTTCACGCAGGACAACGCGTCGGCAACGCTGTCGGGCCGCGATGCGTCGTTCTCGTCGAACGGTGACGCGTATCAGGTGATCCACGACGTCGCGGGCCTGCGCAATGTCGACCGCAACCTGAGAGGCCGCTACGTGCTCGGCAACGCGATCGACGGCCAGGGCGCGGCGTTCCGGAGCATCGGCGCGAACGGCGCGTTCGACGGCGTGTTCGACGGCCTTGGCAATACCATCGGCGATCTGTCGATCTCCAATCAGGGCGGTAACGCCGTCGGCCTGTTCGCGTTCAACGCGGGCCGCATCGCCAACCTCGGGCTGGACAAGGTGTCGACGCGCGCGGTCGTGCCGTCCTATTGGTCGCCCGTCAGCGTCGGCACGCTGGCCGGCTACAACATGGGCACGATCTCGGACGTGAAGGCGACCAACGTCGCCGTAAGCGGCGACGGGCGCACGATCGTCGGCGGCCTCGTCGGCAGCAACTTTGGTGGCGCGATCGAGCGCGCATCCGTGGCGGGGCGCGTCGACGGCGGCAGGGATGCGCTGAACGTCGGCGGCCTGGCCGGTGAAAACATCGCGTTCGTCTCGCTCGACGACGCGGTGATCCGCAACAGCCGCGCCGACGTCCAGGTCGTCAGTTCGTCGAGCGGCAGCGCAGGCGGGCTGGTCGGAGACAACCGCGGGAGGGTCGATGCGTCGACGGTCACCGGCACCGTGACGGCGCTCGGCACCGGCGCCCGCGTCGGCGGCCTCGCCGGCGCCAACAACGGCGGTGCGATCAACGCATCGACGGCCGCCGCGGATGTGCGGGCCGCACGCAACGCATCGGTGGGCGGTCTGGTCGGCCACAACGCGGGCCGGGTGGATGCGTCCGGGTTCAAGGGCATCGTGGCGGCGAGCGACAGTGCTCGCGTGGGCGGTCTGGTCGGCGAAAACCGTGGCGTCGTCAATGCATCGACGGCCGCCGGCCGGGTGATGGCCGGTGCGTCGAACGTCGGCGGCCTCGTGGGCGCCAACTTCGCGAGCGTCCGCGAATCGACGTCCAGCGCCGCTGTGGAAGCCGACACTGCCGGCGTGGCCGGCGGGCTGGTCGGCCATAACGCCGGCAAGATCGATGCGTCGAGCGCGAACGGTTACGTCGCGGCGGGCGCGAAGGGTATCGCGGGCGGGCTGGTCGGCCGCAATGCGGCGACCGGCGAAGTGCTCGCGTCGTCCGCGAGCGGCGACGTCTCCGTACGCGACTACGCAACGGCGGGCGGCCTCGTCGGCGTGAACGACGGCGCGATTCGCGCATCGTCGGCGCGCGGCACCGTGGTGGCAGGCATGAGCGGACAGGCCGGTGGGCTCGTCGGCGTCAATGCGGGCACCGTGCGGGCATCCGATACGACGGGTTGGGTGGCGGGCGATATCTCGAGCGTCGCCGGTGGCCTCGTGGCGACCAACAGCGGCGTCATCGACGAGTCGTCGGCAGCGGGCGAGGTCTGGACCGCATTCGACAGCATCGCCGGCGGGCTGGTCGGCCGCAACACGGGTTCGGTGCTCAAGTCCGACGCGAAGGGTGCGGTCACCGTGGTGGGCGCGGGCAAGGCGGGCGGCCTGATCGGCTTCAACGCCGGCCGCGTGGCCGGGTCGAGTGCATCCGGCGACGCCGCAGCCGGCTCGTCCGGTTATGTCGGCGGCCTGATCGGCGAGAACTACATGGGCGCGTCGGTCGAGGCGTCCAGCGCGACCGGTTCGGCAACCGGCGGCCACTACAGCTCGGTCGGCGGCCTGGTCGGTTTCAACAGCGGGGCGATCGCATCGTCGTCGTCGTCGGCCGGCACGGTTTCCGGCGGCTACTACGCGCGGCTCGGTGGTCTGGCCGGGGGGAATTTCGGCTGGATCGACAGTTCGACGACGAAAACCCGCGTCGCGCTGACGCCGGGGTACGCGCAGCAGTCCGGCGCGCTCGTGGGCCTGAACTTCGGCAACGTGACGGGCAGCAGCACGACCGGCAACAACGCCGGGATGCCGCTCGCCGGTATCAACTACGGCAGCATCCGCGACTGACCGGTGCCGTCCGTGCCGGCTACGGTCTGACCGGCCCGCCGGCGATTCGGACGCCCGCGACGGCCTGAGCGGGACGTCAGGCCGCCGCATGCCGAAAGGAGGGCGCGGCGCGTCGGGCATGTGCGTTCGCATGCGCATCGGCGCGTCGCCCGGCCGGGGCGAACACGGGCGAATCGCGTCGCCCGTGTCGTTCCCGCCGGCCCATCCTGTCATCGCTGAAAGCCTCGGCGCGGCGCAAACTCGCTAGAATCGAGACTTTCCCGCGCCGAGCGCGAACGGGGCCGCCACTGCAGGCGGCCCCGTTCGCCCTGTCTCCATCGATGACCACCGCCGACTACCGTTTTTGTCCACGCTGCGCAAGCCCGCTGACCGAGCGCGCCGATCCCGACCATGAAGGCGGCCGCGTTCGCCAGGCCTGCCCCGACGACACCTGCGGCTACGTGCACTGGAACAACCCGCTGCCCGTCGTTGCGGCGATCGTCGAACTCGACGGCAAGATCCTGCTCGCACGCAATGCGGCCTGGCCCGAAGGGATGTTCGCGCTGATTACCGGCTTCCTCGAGAACGGCGAAACGCCCGAGGACGGCATCGCACGCGAGGTGTTCGAGGAAACGGCGCTGAAGGCCGAGCACGTGTCGCTCGTCGGCGTCTACGAATTCATCCGCAAGAACGAACTGATCATCGCGTACCACGTGCGCGCGTCGGGCACCGTCGCGCTGTCGCCGGAACTGCTCGAATACAAGCTCGTCGATCCGCCGCTGCTGCGCCCGTGGCGCGCCGGCACCGGCGTCGCGCTCGCCGACTGGATGCGCGCGCGCGGCCTCGATTTCGAGTTCGTCGACCGGCCGGGGCAGTGACGGGCCGGCCCGTGCGCAGCGTTTCATCCGCCGTGCCGCGCGCGATCGCGACGCGGCGCTTCGCTTCCTGCCGGCGCGCCGCGCTGTATGGCCGCGGCGCTTCGTCCGCATCGCTCCCATCGTCCTGACCACCATCGCCATGTCCGACAAGCCGCAGCCGCGTCCGCGCGACGCCTACCGCCACTTCCTGCCGATCACGACCCGCTGGATGGACAACGACGTCTACGGGCATGTGAACAACGTCGTCTACTACAGCTACTTCGACACCGTCGTGAACGCGTACCTGATCCGCGCGGGCGTGCTCGACGTCGAGCACGGACAGACGATCGGGCTGGTGGTCGAGACGCAGTGCAACTACTTCGCGCCGCTCGTGTTTCCGCAGTCGGTCGACGCGGGGCTGCGCGTCGTCAAGCTCGGCACGTCGAGCGTGCGCTACGAGGTCGGGTTGTTCGCGCAAGGCGACGCCGCGCCCGCCGCGCAGGGGCATTTCGTGCACGTGTACGTCGATCGCGGCACGCGCCGCCCGGTGCCGCTGCCCGACGCGCTGCGTGCCGCGCTCGATCCGCTCGCGGCCTGACGGTTCGCGGTGCACGCGTTTGCGCTCCAGGCCTTCAACGGCCTCAGCTACGGCTTGCTGCTGTTCATGCTGTCGGCCGGCCTCACGCTGATCTTCAGCGTGCAGGGCGTGCTCAACTTCGCGCATGCGAGCTTCTACATGCTCGGCGCGTATGTCGGCTACAGCATCGCGTTGCGCGCGGGTTTCTGGCCCGCGCTCGTGCTCGCGCCGCTCGCGGTCGGGTTGCTCGGCGCCGGCTGCGAACGCTGGCTGCTGCGCCGCGTGCAGGCACGTGGCCATACGAGCGAGCTGCTGCTGACCTTCGGCCTCGCCTACCTGATCGGCGAGGGCGCGAAACTCCTGTGGGGCCTCGCGCCGCTGCCGGCACCCGTACCGCCGCTGTTCGACGGTGCGCCCGTGACCGTGTTCGGTCTCGCGCTGCCGCGTTACCGTCTGTTCATGATGGGGATGTCCACGGCGATGCTGGTCGCGCTCGGCGCGCTGCTGCGCGTGTCGCGCGTCGGGCTCGTGGTGCGCGCCGCGCTCACGCACCGCGCGGCCGTCGAAGCGCTCGGCTACAACGTGCCGCGCGTGATGACGGGCCTGTTCGGCGCGGGCACCGCGCTCGCGGCGCTGGCCGGCGTGATCGGCGCGCCGCTGGCGGTGATCGAACCCGCGCTGGCCGAGACCGTCGGGTCGGTCGTGTTCGCGGTCGTCGTGATCGGCGGGCTCGGCTCGCTCGGCGGCGCGTTTGCCGCGTCGCTCGCGGTCGGTTTCGCACAGACCTTCGCGGCCGCGAGCGACACGTCGCTGCGCGACCTCGCGTTATGGGCCGGCATCGTGCTGCCCGACAGCGTAGCCGCGGTGTCGATCGCGCAGCTTGCACCTCTCGTGCCGTACCTGCTGCTGGTCGCGGTGCTGGTCGCGCGGCCGCGCGGGCTGTTCGGCGAGCGTGCCGATGCGTAGCCGCACGCTCGCCGGCCTCGCGCGCTGGTCGCTGTTTTCCGCGTGCGTCGCGCTGCCCGCATGGCTGTGGCCGCATGGCGCGGTGCTCGGTTATCTCGCGCAGACGGCCGCGCTCGTCGTGCTCGCGCTGTCGTACAACCTGCAGCTCGGCACGACCGGGCTGCTGTCGTTCGGCCATGCGGCATTCGCGGGCCTCGGCGCCTTCGCGGCCGCGCACTGGTTCAACCGCTTCGGCGGCCCGCTGCCGCTGTTGCCGCTCGTCGGCGGCGCGGCCGGGGCGGGCTGCGGATTCGTCGCCGGGCTGCTCGCGACGCGCCGTTCCGGCACCGCGTTCGCGATGATCACGCTCGGGCTCGGCGAATGCGTCGCGGCCGCCGCGTGGAGCGTGCCCGCGTGGTTCGGCGGCATCGGCGGCGTGCCGATCGACCGCGCGAGCGGCACGCCGTGGGGCAACTGGCATTTCGGTGCGCCGGCGCACGCGTATGCGGTGATCGCAGCGTGGTGCGTCGCGTCGGCGTGGGCCATGCACGCGTTAACGCGCACGCCGCTCGCGCGGCTCGCGAACGCGGTGCGCGACAACCCCGTGCGGGTTGCCGCGCTCGGCACCGATCCGCGCCGCGTGCGGCTCGCGATGGTCACCTGCGCGTCGTTTTTCGCGGGTATCGCCGGCACGCTGACACTGATCGACGTCGAGATCGCGACGCCCGACAGTGTGTCGATGGCGCGCTCGGCGACCGTGCTGATCGCCGCGGTGATCGGCGGCACCGGCGCGTTCTTCGGGCCGGCGGCCGGCGCCGCCGTGCTGACCGCGTTGAGCGTCGTCGTCGCGGGCGTGTCGCGCGCGTGGGCACTGTATCTCGGTGTGCTGTTCGTCGTGATCGTCGTGGCCGCGCCGGGCGGGATCGCGGGCATCGCGCAAGTGCTCGCGCATGCAATGCGGCGCGACGCGTCGGCGGCCGAGCGGTGGCGCATGCTGTGCGGCGTCGGCGCGTGCGTGTTCTGGGGCGTCGCGATCGTCTGCGCGGCCGAGCTCGGTTATGCGTGGCGCTTCGCGCAGGACGACGGCGCGGGTCTTGCGTTCGGCGCATGGGGCATCGACGCCGATACGCCGGCCGGCTGGGCCGTCGCGTGCTCGGCGGCCGGCATCGGCACGCTGCTGTGGGGCTGGCGCGCGCGGCTCGTGCCGGGCGGGCAGGCCGGCAAGCGGGAGGACGGGCGATGAACGGCAACGCGATCGCACTTCATGGCATCGTGCAGCGTTTCGGCACGCAGACGGTGCTCGACGGCGTCGAATTGAGCATCGCGGCCGGCGAGCGCCATGCGCTGATCGGGCCGAACGGCGCGGGCAAGTCGACGCTGTTCGGCGTGATCGCGGGCGCAACGCGGCCGACGCGCGGGCGCGTCGTGCTGCACGGCGTCGAGTTGCGCGGGCGCGGGCCGGTCGTCGCGAGCCGCCTCGGCATCGGCCGCAGTTTCCAGCAGACGAGCGCGTTCGCGCGGCTGACCGTGCTCGACAACCTGCGCTGCGCGGCGCTGCATGCGCCGTCCGAACGGCGGCGCTGGTGGAACCGGCTGCGCGAAGCGGCGTCGGTCGATCTCGCAGCCGCGCGCGTGCTGCACGACATCGGCCTCGATGCGCGGCGCGACACGCCGGCCGCCGAACTGAGCTATGCGGAGCAGCGCGCGCTCGATCTCGGGATCGCGCTCGCGAGCGGCGCGCGCACGCTGCTGCTCGACGAGCCGACGGCCGGCATGAGCCGCGCGCAGGCGGCGCGGATGATCGCGCTGATCCGGACGACGACGCAGGGCCGCACGGTGCTGATGATCGAGCACGACATGGATGCGGTGTTCGGTTTCGCCGAGCGCATCACGGTGCTCGTGCGCGGCACCGTGGTCGCGACCGGCGCGCCCGATGCGATCCGCGCGGATCCGGCCGTGCGTGCCGCGTACCTCGGCGAGGGCGGCGCATGAGCAAACTCCTCGACATTCGCGGCTTGCGCGCGTGGTACGGGATGCAGCCGGTGCTCGACGGCGTCGATCTTGCGCTCGCGCCGGGCGAGACGCTCGCGCTGCTCGGCCGCAACGGCTCGGGGCGCTCGACGCTCGCGAAGGCCGTGATGGGGCTCGTACGCACGGCCGGTTCGGTGCGCATCGCCGGCGCCGAGTGCGTGGGCGCGCGCACGTTCGAGATCGCGCGGCACGGCGTCGCTTACGTCGCTGAAAGCCGCGATGTGTTTCCGCTGCTGACGGTGCGCGACAACCTGCGGCTCGGGCTGCGCGGCGCACGCGGCGCGACCGAAGGCGCGGCGCTCGAACGCCTGTTCGACCGCTTTCCGCTGCTGGCCGCGCGCGCGGACGTGAAAGCCGGGCGGCTGTCGGGCGGCGAGCAGCAGGTGCTCGCGCTGGTCCGTGCGCTCGCCGGCAGCCCGCGCGTGCTGATCGTCGACGAACCGGCCGAAGGGCTCGCGCCGCTCGCGGTCGACGAAGTCGGTGCGTGCCTTGCCGCGCTACAGGCCGACGGTGTCGCGATCGTGCTGATCGAGCAGCGGCTGCAGTTCGCGCCGCGGCTCGCGCATCGCGTCGCGGTGATGGGGCGCGGACGGATCGTCTACGACGGCGCGCTCGACGGCCTCGGCGGTGAGGTCGCCAACGCGTGGCTGAGCGCCGGCTGATGGCGTCGGCTCGATTGTTCGGCTGGCCCCACCAGTCAATTCGCGTCGAGCCGCTTTATTGCCGCCATGCGACGCCGTACATTGCCAGCCATGCCGGTGCGCCGCGTCAGCGCGGCAACGGGCGTTTTCCATCGAGCGTCTTCTGACTGAGGAATGAAATCATGAGCAAGCTGGCAGGCAAGGTAGCGATCGTCACGGGCGGATCGAAGGGCATCGGCGCAGCGATCGCCAGGGCGCTGGCCGCGGAAGGTGCGTCGGTCGTCGTCAACTATGCGAGCAGCAAGACGGGCGCCGACGCGGTCGTGAGCGCGATCGTCGAAGCCGGCGGCCGCGCGGTCGCGGTCGGCGGCGACGTGTCGAAGGCAGCGGACGCGCAGCGCATCGTCGAGTCGGCGATCGACACGTACGGCCGTCTCGACGTGCTCGTCAACAATTCCGGCGTGTACGAATTCGCGCCGATCGAGGCGATCACCGAAGAACACTACCGCCGGCAGTTCGACACGAACGTGTTCGGCGTGCTGCTCGTGACGCAGGCGGCCGTCAAGCATCTCGGCGAAGGCGCGAGCATCATCAACATCAGCTCGGTGGTGACCAGCATCACGCCGCCCGCCAGCGCGGTGTACAGCGGCACCAAGGGCGCGGTCGACGCGATCACCGGCGTGCTCGCGCTCGAACTCGGCCCGCGCAAGATCCGCGTGAACGCGATCAATCCGGGCATGATCGTGACCGAGGGCACGCACAGCGCGGGCATCATCGGTTCCGATCTCGACAAGCAGGTGCGCAGCGAGACGCCGCTCGGCCGCCTCGGCGAGCCGGACGACATCGCGTCGGTCGCGGTGTTCCTCGCGTCGGACGATGCGCGCTGGATGACCGGCGAGCACCTCGTCGTGAGCGGCGGGTTGAACTGATCCTGCGGGACGGCGGATCGGCGCGCATGCGCCGGTCACGCCAACGACATCGTTCGTTACGCGAGCATCGCCAGCGCATACCCGCCGACGTGCCACTGCAGGCTTTCGACGACGAGCGCGTGATTGTCCTGGGAGTCGAGCCCCGCGATCGTCATCGCGCCGACGATGCCGGCCCCGGCGATCCGCAATGGCACGCCGCCGCCGTCGAGCGCATAGTCGTCTTCCGATAATCCCTGCGACTGCAGCGACCAGCCGGCGCGGCGAAAGCGCTCGCCGACCGCGAGCGAACTCAATCCGAAACGCAACACCGTGTTCTGCCGCCGGCGGATCGCACCGCTATCGTCCGCGTGGCTGCCGTCGAGCGCGCAGTAGAAGAGCGGCGCCTGCTCGCCGACGATGCTCACCGCGATCGGCAGCCCGCGCCGCGTGGCGAGGTTGACCGCGATTTCGCCCATCCGGCGGGCGACGGCGGCATTGAAGCGCGGCAGCGCCGGATTCGACGCGTCATCGTCGAAGGGAGGGGGTTCGAGGCGAAAGAGGGTCGTGACCATGGCGGCTCCGTGTCGTCGCCGGCTCTGTCTGCGCGCGCCGGGCGTCGCGTCGTCACGGGCCGCGCGCGGGCCCGTCTTTCGTTCAGCGCTTCGGCGCGGCGTCGAGCATCCACTCGTGCGCGGGATCGTTCTTGAACGCCCACGCGCGGCTCGGCCCGGCCATCACGTTCAGGTAGTACAGGTTGTAGCCGTGCGGCGCGACGACCGGGTGGTAGCCGCGCGGCACCATCACGACGTCGTGGTTCTCGACCGCGCAGGCTTCGTCGAGGCTGCGGTCGTCCGTGTACACGCGCTGGAACGCGAAGCCCTGCGGCGGATCGATCCGGTGGTAATAGGTTTCCTCGAGCGAGGTTTCGTCGGGCGCCGCGTCGCGGTCGTGCTTGTGCGGCGGATAGCTGCTCGAATGGCTGGCCGGCGTCACGACTTCGACCACGAGCAGCCGGTCGGCCGCCGGGTTGTCGCCCATCAGGATGTCGCACACGTAGCGCGTGTTGGTGCCTTGCCCGCGCACCGAGCGGCTCATCCGTTCGCCGTCGAGGCGCCGTACCGGCTTGTCGCCGCTCGCGTACGGCGCGGTGCACAGCGCGATTTCCGCATCGCGCGTCGCGACCAGCGTGACGGTCTTGCCGCCCGGCACGTACAGCGCGTCCGGCGAGACGTCCTCGAATACGCTGTCGCGCTTGCCGAGCGCGTCGTATGTTTCGCCGTCGACGCTCGCGCGCACCGTGCCCGTGAGCACGACGACGCACAGCTCGCGCGTGCCGGTGTCGAGCGTTTCGGTGTCGCCCGCCTTCAGGCGCAGCGCGCGAAAACCGACGTGCTTCCAGCCGGCCGACTCGGGCGTGACGTTGCAGATTTCGCGGTCGGAAGATGCCTTGACCAGCAGGGGAGAAATCGTCATGGGGTGGGGCTCCGCAACAGGGTGAGGCTCAAGGGTCCAGGGGCGCCAGGGCGTTACGCGCTCAACCGGTCGACGATCGCGCGCAGCGATTCGTAACCCTTCTTCGCATACGCATAGCTCGGCGCGACGGCCGGATCCTGCTCGGCTTCCACGACGAGCCAGCCTTCGTAACCGGCGTCCTTCAGCGTGCGCAGCGTCGCGTCGTAGTCGAGCGCACCGTCGCCCGGCACCGTGAAGGTGCCGTTGATCACGCCGTTCAGGAAACTCCAGCCGTCGTTGCGCGCCTGCGTGACGACCTGCGCCCGCACGTCCTTGCAATGCACATGGACCACGCGCGACACGTGCTTCTTCAGCAGCGTTACCGGGTCGGCCGCGCCGCCGAAATACGCGTGGCCCGTGTCGAACAGCAGGAACACCTTGGCCGGGTCGGTCAGCGCCATCAGCCGGTCGACGTCGTCGGGCGACTCGACGTACGCGCCCATGTGGTGATGGTAGGCGAGCTTGATCCCGTACGTGTCGAGCAGGTGTGCGCCGAACGCGTCGAGGCGCGCCGCGTAGCGCTGCCACGCGGCATCGTCGACGAAGCGCGGCCGCTTCGCGACCGGCGTGTCGATGTTCCCCTGGATCGTGCCCGCGCATTCGCCGTAGACGACGACCTTCACGTCGTTGTACTGCAGCTTCGTCAGGTGTGCGCGGCAGCGTTCGATTTCGGCCGCGACCGCATCGGCGTCGCTCATGCCCGGTTCGACTTCCGCGAGAAAGCCCGAATACCAGCCCGACACGCACACGAGCCCGAACTCGGCGAGCTTCGCCTTCAGCTCGGGGCCCGTCTTCGGAAACTTGTTGCCGAGCTCGAAGCCCGCGTAGCCGATTTCGGCGCCTTCCTTCAGCGCCGTTTCGAGCGGCGTCTCGCCGCCGAGCGACGGCAGGTCGTCGTTCATCCACGACAGGGGATTGATGCCGATGCGGACGTTCCAGCTCATGGCGTGCTTCCTTGGTTCGAAT
The DNA here is from genome assembly GCF_001039005.1 of Burkholderia cepacia. Classification (GTDB taxonomy): domain Bacteria; phylum Pseudomonadota; class Gammaproteobacteria; order Burkholderiales; family Burkholderiaceae; genus Burkholderia; species Burkholderia theae. The sequence continues at coordinate 340,545 of NZ_LDWR01000011.1, read as the reverse complement.
GTTGGGTTCGCGATGCGGGTTCGTGGGTGGCGCGGCATCAGCGCCGCTGCCGGATCTTCGCGTCGATGTACGCGCGGTGCGCCTGCTCGACGCCGGCGCGCGCGGACACCTGCGGCACCGCGACTTCCCACCACGCGCCGCCGTCGTCGGTCGTGCGCGTGTGCGTGGTGTCGATCACGAGCACCTGGCTTGTCGTTGCCGCGCGTGCGCGCTTCATTTCGCTGCGCAGCTCGCCGACGTCGCGCACGTGCACGGCTTCGGCGCCCATCGCGCGCGCATGCATCGCGAAGTCGATCGTCGAGCGTTCGCCGCCTTCCGGCACGCAGTCGTCGAGCATGTTGTTGAAGCTCGCACCGCCGCAATTCAGCTGCAGCCGCTCGATGCAGCCGTAGCCGCGGTTGTCGAGGATCACGACGATGAGCTTGCGGCCGAGCATCACGGAGGTGGCGAGTTCCGCGTTGAGCATCATGTACGAGCCGTCGCCGACGATCACGATCACTTCGCGCTCGGGCCGCGCGAGTTTCGCGCCGAGGCCGCCCGCGACCTCGTAGCCCATGCACGAGTACGCATAGTCCATGTGGTAGTTGCCCGGCACGCCGCTGCGCCACAGCTTGTGCAGCTCGGCCGGCAGCGTGCCGGCCGCGCACACGACGAGATCGTCGCGCGCGCTGTCGCGCCCCGCGTCGGCCGCGGAATCGCGCACCGCGCCGATCACTTCCGCGTCGTACGGCAGCATGTCCTGCGGCACGCGCGTCGTCAGCTCGGTCACGCGCACGTTCCATGCGACGGCCTGATCGCGGTTGGCGGCCGTCCATGCCGGATCGGCGCGCCAGCCGGCCAGCGCGGCCGACAACTGGCCGAGGCCAGTGCGCGCATCGGCAACCAGTTGCCGGCCGCGCTTCTTGCCCGCGTCGAACGGCTGCACGTTCAGGCTCAGCAGCGTCGCGTCGCCATAGAGCGCGTGCGAGCCGGTGGTGAAGTCCTGCAGCCGCGTGCCGACCGCGAACACGACGTCGGCCTGCGCGGCCGCGCGGTTCGCGGCGGGCGAGCCCGTCACGCCGATCGACCCGAGGTTCAGCGGATGGTCCCACGCGAGGCTGCCCTTGCCGGCCTGCGATTCGGCGACCGGCACGCCGTGCGTATCCGCGAACGCGCGCAGCGCGTCCCACGCCTGGCTGTACAGCACGCCGCCGCCGGCGACGATCAGCGGTTTTTTCGCAGCCTTCAGCACGTCGAGCGCATCGGCGAGTTCGAGCGCGTCGGCCGGCGTCCGGCGCATCCGGATCACCGGCGGCGCGAAGAAATCCTCGGGCCAGTCGTACGCGAAGGTCTGCACGTCCTGCGGCAGCGCGAGACACACGGGGCCGCACTGCGCGGGGTCGGTCATCACCTGGATCGCGCGCGGCAGCGCGACGAGCAGCTGCTCGGGCGACGTGATCCGGTCGAAGTAGCGCGTGACGGGGCGGAAGCAGTCGTTCGCGCTGACGTCGCCCTGTTCGAAATCCTCGACCTGCTGCAGCACCGGGTCGGGCAGCCGCGACACGAACACGTCGCCGGGCAGCAGCAGCAGCGGCAGGCGGCCGACGTGCGCGAGCGCGGCCGACGTCAGCATGTTGGTCGCGCCGGGGCCGATGCTCGACGTCGCGGCCATCATCCGCTGGCGGAAGTTCGCTTTCGCGAACGCGACGGCCGCGTTGGCCATCCCTTGTTCGTTGTGCGCGCGGAACGTCGGCAGCCGGTCCCGCTCGGCGTGCAACGCTTCGCCGAGCCCGGCCACGTTGCCGTGGCCGAAGATCGCGAACACGCCGCCGCAGTACGGCAGGATCTCGGTGCGGCCGTCGGGCTGGACGACTTCGGCGCGCAGGGCGGCCAGGTAGCGCACGAGCGCCTGGCTGACGGTCAGTCTCACGGTAGGGGTCATCGTCGGTCAGTGAAGAAGGATCGGATCGGTCATGACGGGCACGCGCATCAGGCCGCGGCGGCGCGCGCGGCGCCGCGGCGGCCGAGCCATGCGTCCACGAGCTGCGCGAAGTTGCCGGCGACTTCGTCGACCAGCGCCTGGTCGTCGATCCGGCCGGCGAACCAGTTCAGCGACGCATCGACCCACAGCGTGCGCCCGACCATGAAACCCTTGACGATCGGGTTGGTCGCCGAGCGGAAGCTGTCGACCAGATATTGCAGCGGCTGGTTCAGCCCGAGGATCACCGCGCCGCGGCAATGCGGGTCGCGCTCGGCGATCAGCGCGGCGAGTCGCGTCCAGCCGTCGGCGCTCAGCGGCGTAAGCTTCCACCATTCGGGCATCACGCCGAGGTTGTAGAAGCGCGCAATCGTGCGCAGCACCGCGTCGTCCTCGGTGCCGGCCGGTGTGACCGCGCGCGGCGGAATCATTTCCAGCAGCAGCTCGTTGCCGCTGGCACGCGTGGCTTCCCACAGTTCCAGCACGCGCTGCTCCTGTTCGACGCGCAGGTCGACCTGGTCGTCGGGGTGATAGTGAACGAGGCACTTCACGACCTGTTCGGTCGGCCAGTGCGTGAGCGACGAGCCGACCGAGCGCGTGTCGTCGAAACGCAGCGGCCGCGAGCCCGGCAGCTCGACCGGGCGGCCGACCCACCAGCCGCGTCCGGTGGCCGACGCAAGCGCGTCGCTGCCGTAGCCGCCGCCGTCGATCAGCACGCCGACATGGCCTTCGATATGACGATCGCGCTCGACCTGCTCGACCGCACGCACGAGCAGGCGCTTCAGCGTCTTGATCCGCGCTTCGTCCGCGCCGGCCTGCACCGCGAGTTCGTAGAACTGGCTGCGATGGTCGAACGCCATCACGCACAGGTCGTCCCATTCGCGGCGCGGCACCGTGACGCGATGCAGGTGCGCGAGCGTGCGATCGGCGTCGACCACCGGATTGCGGTTGCCGTCGAACCAGTGCGCGAGTTCGGCCGGCGTCGGCATCGCGGCCGAGCACGCATGGCGCGACACGACGATCGCGCCGCACGCGTTCGCGATGCGCGTCGACTCGGCCCAGTCGCGGCCGCGCAGCAGCCCCGACAGCAGGCCCGACAGGAACGCGTCGCCCGCGCCGAGCACGTTGAGCACCTCGACGCGTTCGCCGAGAAACGTCGGCGCATCGTCGATGCGCGCGGGGATGTCGCCCTCGATCACGCAGCAGCCGAGCGCGCCACGCTTGACGACCAGCGCGGCGTTCGTGATCCCGCGCACCGCCCGCAGCGAACCGATCAGGTCGTGCGGCACGCCGCCCGCGATCAGGAATTCCTCCTCGGTGCCGACCAGCAGGTCGAATTCGCCGAGCACCTGCTGCAACTGCCGCGTCACCTGCGCGTCCGGCACGTAGCGGTTCTCGCCCGCGCCGCGCGCAGTCAGCCCCCACAGCACCGGCCGGTAGTCGATGTCGAGGATCCGCACGACGCCGTGGCGGCGTGCGTAGCCGAGCGCGGTCAGCGACGCTTCGCGCGTGGCCGGCGTCGAAAGATGCGTGCCGGTGATTGCGAGCGCGCGGCAGCCGGCGATGAAGTCCTCGCGGATCTCGTCGGCGCGCACGGCCATGTCCGCGCAGTTCTCGCGCACGAACAGCAGCGGGAACGTGTCGCGATCCTTCAGTCCGAGCAGCACCAGCGCGGTGAGGCGCTCGCGGTCGGTCTGCAGCTGGCTCGTGTCGCAGCCTTCGCGCTCGAGCGTCTCGCGCAGGAAGCGGCCCATCTGCTCGTCGCCGACGCGCGAGATCATCGCGGTCTTCAGCCCGAGCCGGGCCACGCCGAACGCGACGTTGCCCGACGAGCCGCCGAGATACATCTGGAAGCTGCGCGCGTCCTCCAGGCGGCTGCCGTACTGCTGCGCATAGAGATCCACGGCCACGCGGCCGAGGCAGGCGAGATCGATGGGGCGGTCACTCGGAAAGTTCAGCAGGCTCATATCACGTGTCACGCTCGCGGCCGGCGTTCGGCGCTGCCGGCAGATTAGGGGACCGATCCGCCGGTGGCGGTCCGCATCGTGCGCTGCACGACGCGAGGCTGCCTGCCGCAAGGAATCGGGCTACGGACGCAGTCTAGACTTTTTGGAAATCCAGTTCCCTAGGTGAAATCACGTAGAAATAAATTTCCAAAATTTCGAGGAAGTGATCTACAGTTTCATCCGGATGCTTCAGTCCGTATCGGACTCGGCCCGGCGGCGCGCAACGTGCCGTCTTCCGCCCCCCGGAGATGAGGAGACAGAGTGATCATGAAGACCAAGCTGATGGCCGTCGCGGCCGCCGCGATCCTGGCTGCGCCGCTCGCGCATGCCGAGAAGATCGGCGTGACGATGGCGTCGTTCGACGACACGTTCCTGACGATCCTGCGTAACAGCATCACCGACGCGGCGAAGAAGGACGGCGCGACGGTGCAGATCGAGGATGGCGGCAATGACGTCGGCAAGCAGTTGAGCCAGGTCCAGAACATGATCGCGCAGAAGGTCGACGCGATCATCGTGAACGCGGTCGACACCGACGCGACGCCGAAGATCACGAAGATGGTGACGGCCGCGAAGATCCCGCTCGTCTACGTGAACCGCAAGCCGGTCGATTTCGACAAGCTGCCGGCCGGCGTCGCGGTCGTCGCGTCCGACGAGAAGCAGTCGGGCACGCTGCAGGCGCGCCAGGTGTGCAAGCTGCTCGGCGGCAAGGGCGACATCCTGGTGCTGATGGGCGAGCTGTCCAACGAATCGGCGCGCGCCCGCACCAAGGACATCGAGGACGTGATCGCGACGAAGGAATGCTCGGGCATGAAGATCGTCGACAAGCGCGAAGGCAAGTGGAGCCGCACGCAGGGCCAGGACATCACGATGAACTGGCTGAGCTCCGGGACGAAGTTCGACGCGATCGTGTCGAACAACGACGAAATGGCGATCGGCGCGATCAACGCGCTGAAGGCCGCGCGCAAATTGACGCCGAAGACCGTCGTCGCCGGCATCGACGCGACGCCGGACGGCCTTGCTTCGATGAAGAGCGGCGAACTGAAGGTGTCGGTGTACCAGAACGCGGCCGGGCAGGGCGCGCAGGCGGTTGCCACGGCGCTCAAGCTCGCGAAGAAGCAGAACGTCGATCGCTACGTGAACGTGCCGTTCGAACTCGTGACGCCCGAGAACATGAACCAGTACGCCAAGCACTGATCGGTTTTCCGTTGAACTGCGCGAACCCGGCATGGCCGGGTTCGCGTGCGACTTGTCGAGGAACGTCCATGTTTACAGCCAGGATCGCGCGCCCGATGGCCGGCGGCGACGCGCCGGCCTCTTCGTCCGGAGGATCGCCCGGCGCGTCCGGATCGTCCGGTTCACCGGCTTCTTCCACCGCCGACTGCGTGCTCGAGGTGCGCGGCGTCGGCAAGTCCTTTCCCGGCGTCGTCGCGCTCGACGGCGTGCAGTTCCGCGTGCGCCGCGGCACCGTCCATGCGCTGATGGGCGAGAACGGCGCGGGCAAGTCGACGCTGATGAAGATCATCGCGGGCGTCTACACGCCCGACCAGGGCGAAATCCTGATCAACGGCGAACCCGTCGTGCTGAACGGTCCGCTCGATGCGCTCAATCGCGGGATCGCGATGATCCATCAGGAACTCAACCTGATGCCGTACATGACGGTCGCGGAGAACATCTGGATCCGCCGCGAACCGAAGAACCGCTTCGGCCTGATCGATCACGCGGAACTGCGCCGCCGCACGGCCGCGCTGTTCGAGCGGCTGTCGATCGACATCGATCCGGAAACCGACGTGCGCACGCTGACGGTCGCGAGCCGCCAGATGGTCGAGATCGCGAAGGCCGTGTCGTTCGACTCGGACGTGCTGATCATGGACGAACCGACGTCGGCGCTGACCGACAAGGAAGTCACGCACCTGTTCCGGATCATTCGCCAGCTGCGCGAGCAGGGCAAGGGCATCGTCTACATCACGCACAAGATGAACGAGCTGTTCGAGATCGCCGACGAATTCTCGGTGTTCCGCGACGGCAAGTACATCGGCACGCATGCATCGACCGACGTCACGCGCGACGACATCATCCGCATGATGGTCGGCCGCGAGATCACGCAGATGTTCCCGAAGGAGGAGGTGCCGATCGGCGACGTCGTGCTGTCGGTGAAGAACCTCGGCGTCGACGGCGTGTTTCGCGACGTGAGCTTCGAGCTGCGCGCGGGCGAGATTCTCGGCGTCGCGGGCCTGGTCGGCTCGGGGCGGTCGAACGTTGCGGAGGCGCTGTTCGGCGTCGTGCCGGCCACGACCGGCGAGATCCGGATCGACGGCAAGCCGGTGCGGATCGCGACGCCCGCGCAGGCGATGAAGCACGGGATGGCATTCCTGACCGAGGACCGCAAGGACACCGGCTGCTTCCTGAATCTCGACCTGCTCGCGAACATGGAAGCGGCCGTGCTCAGCAACCGCTACGTGAAGTTCAACTTCGTGCGGCAGGCGCAGCTCAAGCGCGACTGCGAGGAAATGAGCCGGACGCTGCGCGTGAAGACGCCCGGGCTGCACGAGGAGATCCAGAACCTGTCGGGCGGCAACCAGCAGAAGGTGCTGATCGGCCGCTGGCTGCTCACGCAGCCGCGCATCCTGATCCTCGACGAACCGACGCGCGGCATCGACGTCGGCGCGAAGGCGGAGATCCATCGGCTCGTCAGCGCACTCGCCGGCAAGGGCGTCGCGGTGCTGATGATCTCGTCGGAGATGCCGGAGGTGCTGGGCATGAGCGACCGGATCATGGTGATGCACGAAGGGCGCATGACCGGCATCGTCGAACGCAAGGACGCCGACCAGGTCCGCATCATGGATCTCGCGTCGCGCTGAGCCGAACCAAGATTGGAGACAAAGAAATGGGCAACCTGAACCCGGTCGCGGATGCGCAGACCATGACGATCAAGGCGCGGCACACGAAGTGGCCGCCCGAGCTGAGCATCTTTCTGGTGCTGGTCGGCATCAGCCTGTTCTTCGAGATCGTCGGCTGGATCGTCGTCGGCCAGAGCTTCCTGTTCAACGCCGAGCGGCTCGAGATCATCGTGCTGCAGATGGCCGTGATCGGCATCATCGCGGTCGGCGTGAACCTCGTGATCATCACCAGCGGGATCGACCTGTCGTCGGGGTCGGTCGTGGCCGCCGCGGCCGTCGTGTCGGCGAGCCTCGCGCAGGTGTCCGACTTCCCGCGCGCGGTGTTTCCGCACCTGACCGACCTGCCGATCATCTGGCCCGTGCTGGCCGGCGTGTGCGTCGGGCTGTTGGTCGGCCTGCTGAACGGCTCGCTGATCGCGCTGACCGGCATCCCGCCGTTCATCGCGACGCTCGGCACGATGGTGGCCGCACGCGGGTTCGCGAAATGGTTCACCAACGGGATGCCGGTGTCGATGCTGACCGACCCGTTCGCGGCGATCGGCGCGGGCGCCAACCCGGTGATCATCTTTCTCGTGATCGCCGCGATCTTCCACGTCGTGCTGCGCTACACGCGTTTCGGCAAGTACACGTACGCGATCGGCGCGAACCGTCATGCGGCCGTCGTGTCGGGCATCAACGTCACGCGTCACCTGATCTTCGTCTACGCGATCGCGGGCCTCCTGAGCGGGATCGCCGGCACCGTGACGGCCGCGCGCGCGATCTCGGGCCAGTCTGGCATGGGCGTGATGTACGAACTCGATGCGATCGCGGCGGTCGTGATCGGCGGCACGTCGCTGTCGGGCGGCCTCGGCCGCGTGACGGGCACGGTGATCGGCGTGCTGATCCTCGGCGTGATGACGTCGGGTTTCACGTTCATCCGCATCGACGCGTATTACCAGGAGATGGTCAAGGGCGCGATCATCGTCGCGGCCGTGATCGCCGACCAGTACCGCAACAAGAAGTCGCGTCGCTGACCTTTGCCGGTCCGACCGGAATCCGCTATCGACAAGGAATCCTGATGAAGATCGCGCTGGACCCTTACATGATTCGCCACCTGCCGCTCGACCGGCTGCCGCACGCGGTGGCCGAGCTCGGCTACGACCAGATCGAGCTGTCGCCGCGCAGCGACTTTCTCGACTGGTGGGTGATGCCGCGCGCGACGCGCGAGCGCATGGCCGGGTTCCGGCAGGCGATGCGAGCGAGCGGCGTCGGCCTCGCGTCGCTGCAGCCGATGTACCGGTGGGCGAGCCCGTTCGAGGACGAGCGGTCATGGGCCGTGCGCTGCTGGAAGCGGGCGATCGAGGTCGCGGTCGAGATGGAGTGCACGCTGATGGTGTCGGAATTCGGCCGCGGCGCGTCGCCCGAACGCTCGGTCGGCGAGCGGCCCGGCGCGAACCCGAAGGAGCTGTGCGAAGCCGCGTGGTTCCGGTCGATGGACGAGCTGCTGCCGATCCTCGAGCGCGAGCGCATCGTGCTGTCGGTCGAGCCGCATCCGGAGGACTGGATCGAGCAGCTGCAGCCGGCCATCGACATCGTCACGAACCTCGGCTCGCCGTCGCTGAAACTGTCGTACATCGCGCCGCACACGTTCTACTACGGCGACGACATGGCCGCGATGATCGCGCAGGCCGCGCCGATCCTCGCGCACGTGCGCGTGGCCGACACCTTCGACCACCGCAAGAGCAGCCAGCTGCGCTACATCGTGAACCCGCCCGGTTCGAACCAGATCCGCGTGCACCAGCATCTCGACATCGGCCAGGGCGAGATCGACTGGGACGTGTTCTTCCGCGCGCTCGGCGCCGCGGGTTTCGACGGCGTGATGTCGTCGTGCGTGTTCGCGTGGGAGGACCGCGCGGAAGCGTCGTCGCGCTACATGCGCGACACGATCCAGCGCTACGTCGATCGCCATTTCGATCGCGCGGCGCGCTGAACGATTGTTGATCGGCGCGGCACGGGCCGCGCCGCTGATGAATGACTGGAGACCTCTAGATGACCTTGCAAATCGGCGTGATCGGCTGCGGCGCGATCGGCCAAGACCACATCCGCAGATTGACCCGTACGCTGTCCGGCGCGCGCGTCGTGGCCGTCAACGACATCGATCCGCAGCAGGCGCGCGATGCGGTGTCGAAGTTCGGGCTCGATGCCGAGATCTATGCCGACGGCCATGACGTGGTCGCGGCCGCCGACGTGCAGGCCGTGCTCGTCACGTCGTGGGGGCCGACGCACGAAGCGTTCGTGCTCGACGCGATCGCGCACGGCAAGCCGGTGTTCTGCGAGAAGCCGCTCGCCGTCACGGCCGAAGGCTGCATGCGGATCGTCGAAGCCGAAGTCGCGCACGGCAAACGGCTCGTGCAGGTCGGCTTCATGCGGCCTTACGACGAAGGTTATCGCGCGCTGAAGCGCGTGATCGACAGCGGCGAGATCGGCGCGCCGCTGATGCTGCATTGCGCGCACCGCAACCAGTCGGTCGGCGACCGCTACACGACCGACATGGCGATCACCGACACGCTGATCCACGAGCTCGACGTGCTGCGCTGGCTGCTCGGCGAGGACTACACGAGCGCGCAGGTCGTCTATCCGAAGAAGACGCGCCATGCGTCGGCGCATCTCGCCGATCCGCAGATCGTGCTGCTGGAAACCGCGAGCGGCGTGCGCATCGACGTCGAGATCTTCGTGAACTGCCAGTACGGCTACGACATCCAGTGCGAGGTGGTCGGCGAGCAGGGCATCGCGAAGCTGCCCGATCCGCCGGCCGTGGGGCTCAAGCGCGCGGCGCGGCAATCGGTCGAGATCATGACCGACTGGAAGGAGCGTTTCATCGCGTCGTACGACGTCGAGCTGCAGGCGTTCATCGACGGCGTGCGGCAGGGTGCGCTCACCGGCCCGTCCGCATGGGACGGCTACGCGGCGGCGGTCGCGGCCGACGCGTGCGTGCGTGCACAGCGCAGCGGCGCGGTCGAGCCGATCGCGATGGCCGATCGCCCCGCGTTCTATCGCGGCTGAACCGTGGCCGCGCGCCGCTGACCTGCCGGACTGACCGACATGACGATGAAGATAGGTTGCGCACCGTGCTGCTGGGGTGTCGACGACGTGAAGAACCCGCACCTGCCGCCGTGGCGGCACGTGCTCGCCGAGGCCGCGCAGGCCGGCTATTCGGGCATCGAGCTTGGGCCCTACGGCTATATCCCGCTCGAACTCGACGTCGTGAGCGCCGAGCTCGAGCGGCAGCGCCTGAGCATCACCGCCGGCACGATCTTCGACGATCTCGTGTCGCCGGAGAACCTGCCGAACCTGTTGCGCCAGACGCGCGAGATCTGCGCGCTGATCACGCGGCTGCCGAAGCTGCCGACGCAGCAGGGCCAGCGCTACGCGGCGCCGTACCTGGTCGTGATGGACTGGGGGCACGAAGAACGCGATTACGCGGCCGGCCATGCCGATCGCGCGCCGCGGCTGTCCGACGAACGTTGGGCGCGCATGGTCGACCACGTCCGGCAGATCGCGACGCTCGCGCGCGACGAGTTCGGCGTGCGCGCGGTGATCCATCCGCATGCGGGCGGCTACATCGAGTTCGCGGACGAGATCGACCGGATCGTTGCCGATCTTCCGGCCGACACGGCCGGCCTCTGTCTCGACACGGGCCACCTGCATTACTCGGGTATGGACCCGGAGACGTGGCTGCGCCGCCATGCGGCGCGCCTCGACTACGTGCATTTCAAGGACATCGACGCGGCCGTGTACGACGCGGTGATGGGCGAGCACATCGCGTTCTTCGCCGCGTGTGCGCGCGGCGTGATGTGCCCGATCGGCACCGGCGTGCTCGACTACCGGGCGATCCGGCGCGCGCTCGACGACATCGGCTACGCGGGCTATATCACGATCGAACAGGAGCGCGATCCGCGCAATGCCGGCACGAGCCTGCGCGACGTCGCCGCGAGCCGCGCGTTTCTCGCGTCGGCCGGCTTCGCATGAGCTTCGCATGAACCCCTGAACACGGACCAGGAACACCACCATCATGATTGACGGACAGATTCTGCTTGGACATTCGATTCGCTGGGGCATGGTCGGCGGCGGGCTCGGCAGCCAGATCGGCTACAGCCACCGGTCGGCCGCGTTGCGCGACGGCAGCTTCCAGCTGGTTGCCGGCGCGTTCGACATCGATCCCGAGCGCGGCCGCCAGTTCGGCGTGAAGCTCGGCGTCGCGGCGGACCGTTGTTATCCCGACTACGCGACGATGTTCGAGGCCGAGGCGCGCCACCCGGACGGCATCCGCGCGGTGTCGATCGCGACGCCGAACAACACGCACTTCGAGATCTGCCGCGCCGCGCTGAACGCGGGGCTGCACGTGGTCTGCGAGAAGCCGCTGTGCTTCACGACCGAGGAGGCCGAGACGCTGCAGCGCCTGTCGGTCGAGAAGAATCGGATCGTCGGTGTCGCATACGGCTACTCGGGTCACCAGATGATCGAACAGGCGCGCGAGATGATCGCGCGCGGCGATCTCGGCGAGATCCGCATCGTGCAGATGCAGTTCGCGCACGGGTTCCACAGCGAGGGTGTCGAGGCCGCGAGCGCGGCCGCGCGCTGGCGCGTCGACCCGAAGTTCGCGGGCCCGAGCTACGTGCTCGGCGATATCGGCACGCATCCGCTGTACATCTCCGAGGTGATGGCGCCCGAGCTGAAGATCCGGCGGCTGATGTGTTCGCGGCAGAGCTTCGTGAAGAGCCGCGCGCCGCTCGAGGACAACGCGTTCACGATCATGGAGTACGAATCGGGCGCGATCGGCTACGTGTGGTCGAGCGCGGTGAACGCCGGCTCGATGCACAGCCAGAAGGTGAGGGTGATCGGCTCGAAGGCGAGCGTCGAATGGTGGGACGAACATCCGAACCAGTTGCGCTACGAAGTGCAGGGGCAGCCCGCGCAGGTGCTCGATCGCGGGATGGGTTATCTGCATCCGCACGCATTGCGCGAGGATCGCATCGGCGCCGGGCATCCGGAAGGGCTGTTCGAGGCCTGGTCGAACCTATACCAGCGCTTCGCGCTCGCGATGGACGCGGCCGATCGCGGCGACGCCGCGGCGTTGAAGTCGATCCGCTTTCCGGACGTCCACGCGGGCGTCGAGGGCGTTCGGTGGGTCGAGAACTGCGTGCGTTCCGCCGACGCGGGCAGCGTGTGGGTCGACTATCGCTGAGTCGAACCCGACGGGCCGGCTGCGGCGCTGCGTACCGCTTCGCACCGGCAGCCGGCCTCGATGGGCACTCGGTAGACGCCCTAATCTTTACGACGCCGCGAGAGCGTTGGACAATCGCTTCCAGTCCTGCCGTGGAGCGTGTGCAAGTGATGATCGAGCGCGTGGGAGCGAACCGCGCGGCGCGGGCCGTGCCGCAAACGTGATTAAATTCGCCCTTCACGCATGTATCCAGGTGAGTCCCGGGCCGCGTCCGTCCGTATCGCGCGCGCATCGGGGCCGTCAACTTCGCGCTATCCGATGAGTTCATCCGAGAAACCTCCCGCCACCGTCGAGCAGTTCCTGCAGCATCTGACGCAGGAATACGACGGCCTCAGCAATCGCCTGAAGGTCATTGCGCGCCACGTGGAAACCCATCGGGACCAACTTGGGCTGGAAGGCATCCAGTCGCTCGCGGAGGCGTGCGGCGTCCAGCCGTCCGCAGTCGTGCGCTTCGCGAAGCATTTCGGCTTCTCCGGCTTCTCCGAGATGCAGCGGGTGTTCCGCGAAGGGCTCGCGCAGCAGATCGCGCCGGGGCGCGCATACAACCTGCGGTTGCGCGACGTGATCGAATCGGGCTCGTCGAGCCTGCAGCCCGAGCAGATCGCCGACGAATTCATCAAGGGCAGCATTGCCGGGATGCAGCAGCTGCGGCAGACGCTCGACCCGCAGGCGCTCGCGCAGGCCGTCGACCTGCTCGCCGACACGCAGGCCATCTGGATCGCGGGCTCGCGGCGCGCGTTTCCGATCGCCGTGTATCTCGACTATGCGCTGCAGCACACCGACAAGCGCATCGGGCTGTTCAGCGCGCTCGGCAGCATGCATCTCGGGCAGATCCGGTCGGTGCGCAAGGGCGACGTGATGATCGTCATCTCGTTCATGCCGTATGCGGACGAGACCGTGCAGGTCGCGCAGCAGGCCGTGCAGCGCGGCGCGCGCCTGATCGCGATCACCGACAGCCGGATGAGCCCGCTCGCGCGGGAGGCCGAGGTGACGCTGATGGTGCAGGACAGCGAGACGTTCGGCTTCCGCGCGCTGACGGCCACGATGGGCCTCGCGCAGAGCCTGTTCGTCGCGCTCGCGTACCGGCTCGAACTGTCGTACCTACCGACCGCGGACGGTGCGCACGGCACCAAAGCCGGCTGACGGGTTACGGGTTCTACCGGCACACCGCCCGCGCAATCGATCGGCGGGCGGCGTACCGCCTGGCTTACTTCGCGGTCGGCATCGCGAATTCGGCGCCCTTGCCGATGCTCGACGACCAGCGCTGCATCACCGACTTCTGGCGCGTATAGAAACGCACGCCTTCCTCGCCGTACGCGTGCATGTCGCCGAACAGGCTCTTCTTCCAGCCGCCGAAGCCATGCCACGCCATCGGCACCGGAATCGGCACGTTGATGCCGACCATCCCGACCTGGATGCGCCGCGCGAATTCGCGCGCGATACCGCCGTCGCTCGTGAAGCACGACACGCCGTTGCCGAACTCGTGCGCGTTGATCAGGTCGACCGCTTCGCCGAAATCCTTCACGCGCACGCAGCCGAGTACGGGCCCGAAGATTTCTTCCTGGTAGATCCGCATGTCGGGCGTCACGTGGTCGAACAGCGTGCCGCCGGTGAAGAAGCCTGCTTCGCGGCCCGGCACGCGCAGCCCGCGGCCGTCGACCACCAGTTGCGCGCCTTCGCTCACGCCTTGCTCGATATAACCTTCGATGCGCTTCAGCGCTTCGCCGGTGACGATCGGGCCCATCTCGACTTCCGGCGACATGCCGTCGCCGATCACCAGCTTGCGCGCGCGCTCGGCCACGGCCGGCACGATCTTGTCCGCGACGTCGCCGACCAGCACTGCGACGCTGATCGCCATGCAGCGCTCGCCGGCCGAGCCGTACGCGGCGCCGATCAGCGCGTCGACGGCCTGCTCGATGTTCGCATCGGGCATCACGACCAGATGGTTCTTCGCGCCGCCGAGCGCCTGTACGCGCTTGCCGGACTGCACCGCGCGCTGCTGCACGTAGGCCGCGATCGGCGTCGAGCCGACGAAGCTCACGGCCTGCACGTCCGGGTGGTCGAGCAGCGCGTCGACCGCGCCCTTGTCGCCCTGCACGACGTTGAACACGCCGGCCGGCAGCCCGGCCTGCGTGAGCAGGTCGGCGATGAACAATGCCGCCGACGGGTCGCGCTCGCTCGGCTTCAGCACGAACGTGTTGCCCGTCGCGATCGCGACCGGGAACATCCAGCACGGCACCATGCACGGGAAGTTGAACGGCGTGATGCCCGCGACGACGCCGAGCGGCTGGCGCATCGTCCAGTTGTCGATGCCGGTGCTGACCTGGTCGGTGAAATCGCCCTTCAGGAGCTGCGGCACGCCGCACGCGAATTCGATGATGTCGATGCCGCGCGCGACTTCGCCCTGCGCGTCGGAGAACACCTTGCCGTGCTCGGCCGTGATGATCGCCGCGAGCGTGTCCTGGTGCTCGTTCATCAGCTGCAGGAAGCGGTGCAGCACGCGCGCGCGACGGATCGGCGGCGTCGCGGCCCAGGCCGGGAACGCGGCGTGGGCGGAGGCGACGGCCTGCTGCACTTCGCTGTCGTCGGCGAGCGCCACGCGGCGCACCGCGCGGCCGAGCGCCGGGTTGAGGACGTCCTGGAAGCGGCCGCTGCGGCCGGCAACGGGCGCGCCGTCGACATAGTGGCCGACGTCGGCATCGGACGTATACGCGGGAACCGGATTCATCGTGTCTCCTGGGGATGAGGGGGAACGGAACCTAGTCTAGGGAAACCGGCAGGGCGGGAGAAGACCGCGCAACTTGATTCACTGTTCAGAATTCTGAATAATCGATGGATGAATCAGCAAAATGTCCAGGCGCTCTGGCCGCATATCCATTCGCTGACGGTATTGGCCGCGGCCGGCAGTTTCACGGCCGCCGCGCAGCGGCTCGGCATCAGCAAGGCCGCGATGAGCCAGCGCATCGCCGATCTCGAAAAGGCGGCCGGCGTGCCGCTCGTGCGCCGCACGACGCGCAGCGTGCGGCTCACCGATGCGGGCCAGACGCTCGTCGACAGCACGCGCGACGCGTTCGAGTCGATCGGGCAGCATTTCGCGCGCGTGAAGGATCTCGCCGGCGAGCCGCGCGGCCTGCTGCGCGTGACGGCACCGGTCGCGCTCGGGCGCCAGCAGGTCGTGCCGCATCTGCCCGATTTCCTGCGGCAGCATCCTGGCGTGCACATCGAGCTCGACCTGTCGGACCGGCTGCATTCGCTGACGCAGGAGGGTTTCGACCTCGCGATCCGCCATACCACCATCGCGCCGCAGACCCACGTCGCGTGGAAGCTGTGCGACACGCGCTCGCTGCTCGTCGCGAGCCGCGACTATCTCGACGCGCGCGGCGCGCCGAGGCACCCGAGCGAACTCGTCGATCACAGCTGCCTGTGCTACCTGCGCGACAACGAGCCGGCCGCATGGAGCTTCGAGCCGGACGGCCGGCGGCGCCAGCGCGTGAGCGTGCCGGTGCGCGGCAGTTTCGCGGCGAACAACAGCGAGGCGATGCGCGAGGCCGCGCTCGGCGGGCTCGGCATCGCGCTGCTGCCGGATTTCAGCGCGCGGCGCGATCTCGACGCCGGCCGGCTCGTCGCGCTGCTCGACGGCTGGCGGCCGTCGGGCGCGTTCGGCGACCACATTTTCGCGATCCGTCCGTACAGCCCGGTCGTGCCGAGCGCGGTGCGCGCGCTCGTGCGGCACTTGCGCGAACGGCTCGCGGGCGGCTTTTCCGGCACGTGACGCCGGTGCCCGCGGGCGCCGGGCCGCGGCCGCCCGGGCGGCCGCGGCGGCGCTGCGGTAAAATCGCTGCTTCCTCCCGCGCCGCGTGTGGCGCGTCATTCGAAGGTCGACAGCCGATGCAGATTCACAAGGAAGTGGACGCGCGCGGGCTTAATTGCCCGTTGCCGATCCTGCGTGCCAAGAAAGCGCTTGCCGATATGGAAAGCGGGCAGATCCTCAAGGTGCTCGCGACCGATCCGGGTTCGCAGCGCGATTTCGCCGCGTTCGCGAAGCAGACGGGCAACGAGATCGTCGAATCGACGACGCAGGACAAGACCTTCGTGTTCCTGATGCGCCGCCGCTGACGGCCCGCATCGCGTGTCCGCCGCGCCCGGCGCCGGCCGGCCGCGCCTCTGACAATTCTTAAACCTCGCTTCGTTGCCTGCTGCGTATACTGACGCGGCCGGTCATCCGCTCGCAGCGGAGGCACCGGCCACGGTACGTCACAGGGCGGGCACGGGGGCCATGCCTGACGCTACCGTCGTACAAACGGGGAGAGGACATGTCCTTCAGACCAGGGACCATTCGAAGTCCATCCGAAGCGGGATGCATCGCGCCTGTGCGCGCGTCGGAGCTGAGCCGTATCGAGCTCGATCCGCAACAGGATCGCCACGCGCGTGCCGCGCTGGAGGCCTACGCGGATTCGGCCGCGGCCGAGATGCCGTGGCTGGCCGAGTGGCTCGACGAACGGCTGCGCGATGCCGCGCAGGACGACGGCTCGGGCCCGACCTACTGCGGTGCGACGATCGAGCGGGTGTTCGATCTGGCGCAGGCGTGGGCGGCGGGCCAGCCCGACTACGCGGCCAGCGCGTGGGAACGCGTGCGCGGCCAGTTGCAGCGGATGCTCGCGCAACCGGCGCCGCCGGAACCGCTGTCGCACCGGGTGACGGCCGACGATTTCGCCGAGCCGGTAGCCGGCATCGCGGGCGCCGACTAGGCGTCCGATTGAACGACGGGAAGGATTATTCGAAAAAGGACGGTAGTCCGCGCAATTTCTTGGCGAATTTCATACTACTATGATGAAATCGCCGGTTCGTCCGTGCCCCGTTTTTGAGATATTTAGCCGGGGTCGCCGGTTTGCGCAGTTGGCGCGAGCGGCGAACGACGGCTCACCGGCCGGTATCCGGAATCCGCGCACGTGCTGCGCGGCGGGGTGGGCGCGGGGAGCTGAACTGGACGAATCGCTTTTGATTTGCGGGGTGCTATGAGAATTGCTGTACTGGATGACGATCCGGCCCAGACGGATTTCGTCAGTCAAACGCTGACGGCCGTTGGCCATACGTGCTATGCGTTCAAGGAAGGCAAGGCCCTGAAGAAGCGTCTGCAGCGCGAGACGTTCGATCTGCTGGTGCTCGACTGGAACGTGCCCGACATGTCAGGCGAGGAAGTGCTGAAGTGGGTGCGCGCCAATCAGACCGAGCACAGCCTGCCGATCATCTTCATGACGAGTCGCGACGACGAAGCGGGGATCACGCAGATTCTCAACGCCGGCGCCGACGATTACGTGGTCAAGCCCGTCTCGGGCCCGATCCTGCGCGCGCGCATCGGCTCGCTGCTGCGCCGCGCCTATCCGGTCAATGCCGAGGCGACCGTTCGCGAGTTCGACCAGTTCCGTTTCGACGTGAACCTGAAGCAGGCGTACGTCGGCGACAAGGCGGTGAGCCTCACGCAGAAGGAATTCGAACTCGCGCTGCTGCTGTTCCAGCATCTCGACCGTCCGCTGTCGCGCGCGCACATTCTCGATCTCGTGTGGAAGCAGGCGACCGACATTCCGTCGCGCACGATGGATACGCACATCTCGATGCTGCGCACCAAGCTCGGCCTGCGACCCGAAAACGGCTATCGCCTCGCGCCGATCTACGGTTACGGCTACCGGCTCGAGCGGGTCGGCCAGGGAGAACCGGAGTGATCGCGGGCGTCACGCAGCGCACGGCGAACCTGCGCACGGTGGCGCTGCGCACGGCCTGCGCGGTCGCGTTCGCGTTCGCCGCGCAACATGCGGCTGCGCAGCCGCATGCCGACGCCGGCAAGATGGTGGTCTACCGCACGCAGGCGGGCGACACGCTGTACGACGTCGCCGCGCGCTACCTGCAGGGCGCGGACGACTGGCAACTGCTCCAGCGGATCAACGGCGTGCCCGCGCCGAAGCACCTGCAGCCCGGCGTCGCGCTGAAGCTGCCGGTCGCGCGGCTGCGCAAGGAAAAGCTGACCGCGCGCGTCGTCGCGGTGCAGGGCACGGCCGAACGCGCGTCCGGCGGCGCTTACGCGCCGCTCGCGAACGATGCGACGCTCGCCGAGGGTGACCGCGTGCGCACCGGCCCGAACGGTTTCGTCACGCTCGAGCTGACCGACGGCACGCACATGAGCCTGCCGCCCGACAGCCAGCTCGACCTGAAGTCGCTACGCCGCACCGTGCTGACCGGCACGCTCGATCGCGAGTTCGAACTCACGCGCGGCTCGGTCGAAAGCGAAGTCACTCATCTGAAGAAACGCGACGACCGCTTCCAGATCCGTTCGCCGTCGGTCGTCGCCGGCGTGCGCGGCACGCGTTTTCGCGTGAACTACGACGCGGCCGGCAATGCGTCGACGCGCGTCGAAGTGCTCGACGGCACCGTCGGCGTCGCGGGTCACCGGCCGGCGGCCGACCCGACACTCGTGCATGCGAACTTCGGCAGCGTCGCGACGTCGTCCGGCGCGGTCGGTGCGCCCGTCGAACTGCTGGCCGCACCGGCGCTCGCGCATCCCGACAAGGTGCAGGACGAGCCCGACGTCGCGTTCGACGTCGCGCCGCTCGCACAGGCGCATGCGTACCACCTGCAGATCGCGCACGACGCGGGGATGCTGGACCCGTTCCGCGAAACGCGCACCGTCTCGTCGCACGCGGTGTTCCGCGACGTGCCGAACGGCACGTATTTCGTGCGGGTGGCCGCGATCGACGAGAACGGTCTCGAAGGCGTACCGCGCATCTATGCGTTCGAGCGGCGCCTGATGGGGCTCGACGCGAGTGCGTCGCCCGGCGCGGGCGGCTACGAATTCCGCTGGTCGCCGAACGGTTCGGGCAAGGATGCGCGCTACCGGTTCGTGCTGTCGCGTTCGAAGGATCTGAGCGCGCCGGTCGTCGACCAGGTCGGCCTGCAGGCGCGCAAGATCACGATCGCGCACCTGCCGCCCGGCGACTACTACTGGGCCGTGACCGTCGAGGAATACGAAGGCGGCAAGTTCTACGAGAAGACCAGTCCGGTCAGCGCGTTCACGCTGTCGCGCTGATCCGCGGCGCATGAAACCCGACTCCGTTTCCCCGCGGCGGCATCTCGGCCGCCGCTTCCTGATCGAATGGATCGCGATCGGCTGCCTCGGGATCGCGGTGATTCTTGCGTGTGCGCTCGGCCGCCTGTCGTCGAGCGTCGACGGGCTGATCTACGACCGGCTGCTGATGCTGCGCAGCCTGCCGCTGTCGCCCGACGTGGTCGTCGTCGACATCGACAACCAGAGTGTATCGGCGCTCGGCCGCTGGCCGTGGTCGCGCGACGTGCATGCGCGGCTGCTCGACACGCTGGCCCGCGCGCAGCCGTCCGCCGTCGTCTACGACGTGCTGTTTACCGAACCGTCGCCGCAGGATCGCGCGTTCGCGGACGCGATGACCCACGTGCCGACCTTCCTGCCGGTGTTGCTGAGCCCCGAGCAGGCGGACGGCACGCGCACCGTCGATCCGCCGGTGGCCGCGCTCGCGGCGCGTGCGATGGGGCTCGGCCACATCAACCTCGAAGTCGATCGCGACGGCATCGTGCGCAGCGTCGCGCTGTTCGAAAGCGACGGCCGCGTGCGCTGGCCGCAACTGATGGTGCCCGTCTATCGCGCGATCCAGGGCGGCCGGCTGCATCTGGCCGGCGGCGCGCCGGGCGCGGGTGCGCACGACCTGTCGCGCGACGCGGCCGGCGAGGGCCGCTACCTGATCCCGTTCAGCCGCAACACGCCCGCCTATCCGACGCTGTCGTTCGATGACGTGCTCGAAGGGCGCGTGAAGCCCGACGCGCTGCGCGGCAAGATCGTCGTCGTCGGCGTGACGGCGTCGGGGCTGTACGACCGCTTCGCGACGCCCGTGTCCGGCGATTTCGGCCCGCTCGCCGGCGTGTACATCCATGCCAACGTGCTCGACATGCTGGCGACCGGCAGCGCGATCTCGCCCGCGTCGCGCCTGGGACTGTTCGCCGCGTCGCTGCTGCCGCTCGCCGCGCTGCTGGGCGGCTTCCTGATGCTGTCGCCGTGGCGCGCGCTGCTGCTGACGCTGAGCCTCGCCGCGCTCGCCGTGGTCGCGAGCACGGCGCTGCTGTTCGAGGCGCGCATCTGGCTGTCGCCGGCGCCCGCGATCTTCGGGCTGATCGCCGTCTACCCGATCTGGAACTGGCGGCGCCTGGAAATGACGATGTCGTACCTGCGCCGCGAGCTGCAGCGGCTCGCCGACGAGCCGCACCTGCTGCCCGAGGCGCCGCGCACGCGCAGCGTCGGCGGCGACGTGCTCGAGCGGCAGATGGCGCTGATGGCGCAAGCCGCGCAGCGCGTGCAGGACATGAAGCGCTTCGTGTGGGACAGCCTCGACAGCATGCCGGAACCGATCTTCGTGACCGACCTGGCCGGTACGGTGCTGATCGCGAACCATGCGGCGAAGCGCTACGGGTCGCGGCTCGCGCTGCCGTTGCCGGAAGGGCGGCCGCTGCGCACCGCGCTCGGCGAGTTGACGTTCATGAAGACCGTCGACGGCAACGCCGAGCACGACGCGGCGATCGGCGAGCACTGGCCGGCCGCGCTCGACCCGACGCTCGAGGCCGAGCACGACGCAATGGCGCGCGGCATCGAGGTGCGCGATCGCGACGGCCTCGACCATCTGTTACGCTACGCGGCTTGTACGAACGCGCAGGGCCGCGTGACGGGCTGGATTGCCGGCCTCGTCGACGTGACCGAACTGCATGCGGCCGAGCGGCATCGCGAGGAAGCGCTGCACCTGCTGTCGCACGACATGCGCTCGCCGCAGGCTTCGATTCTCGCGCTCGTCGAGATCGAGCGCGACCGCGTCGAGACCGACGCGACGCGTGGGCTGCTCGCGCGGATCGAGCGCTATGCGCACCGCGCGCTGTCGCTCGCCGACGAGTTCGTGCAGTTGGCGCGCGCGGAGTCGCAGGCGTACCAGTTCGAAGTGACGAGCCTCGTCGACGTGCTGATCGATGCGAGCGACGAGGTGTGGCCGCAGGCGCAGGCGAAGCACATCCGCATCGACACCGAGGTCGGCGCCGACATGTGCTGGGTGCGCGCGGATCGCTCGCTGATCACGCGCGCCTTCGTGAACCTGATGAACAATGCGGTCAAATACAGTCCGTCCGACACCGTGATCGCGTGTACGCTGACGGTCGAGCACGCGTCGAAGCGGATGTTCTGTACGATTCGCGATCAGGGGTACGGCATTGCGCCGGAAGATCAGCGGCATCTGTTCGAACGTTTCAAGCGATTCCACGCCGGCGAGCGGCCCGAGATTTCGGGTTCCGGGCTCGGCATGGCATTCGTGAAGACGGTTGTCACGCGCCATGGGGGCAGCGTGACGGTCGACAGCGAAGTGGGGGTCGGCACCGCGGTGACGGTGTCGCTGCCCTCGATCGACGAGCCGTCCGCCTGACAGGGCCGGGCGCGACGGCAGGCATTTGGGGAAAGCCATGAGAAAGCAATGGGCAGCGGCCGCGCTTGCGGCGTCGCTGTTGGCGGGTTGCGCCGGCGTGACGAGCGGCGTGAGTGCGGTCGGGCAGCCGAATGCGTTTGCATCCGGCGCGCACGGTTACGATTTCGTGCGGACGGCCGCGCAGGCCAATGATGCGGAATACCGGCAGATCGAGACGCTCGTGCGCGACGAACTCGTGCGCCGCGGCTTCGACGCGCAGCCGCTCGCGGCCGCGCGCTACCGGCTGTCGATCGCGTATGCCACGCAGCCGGCCTCGGTCGCGGCGAGCGCCGACCGGTGCGGCGCCGCGAGCAGCGCGTGCGTGACGGTCGACGGGCCGGCGCCGTTCGCGCTGCCGTTCATGGGCACCGTGTATCGCCACGTGCTGACGCTGCGTTTCGTCGATGCGAAATCGGGTGCCGACGTCTACCGCGTGTCGGCCGCGCTGCGCGATCGCGATCCCGGCACGCAGCAGGCCGCGCCGGCACTCGTGAAGAGCGCGCTCGCGAAGGTGCCGTACGGCGCCGGCGGCGGCTGGCTCGTCAAGACGAAAAAAGACGACGCGGGCGCAATGCCGGGCGTCGTCTCGGTGAAGCCGGCCGAAGCGCGCTAAAGCGTCGGCCGGTGAGGTGAGGGCGGGCCCGCCGGGGCCGAGCCCTTGCCGCGTTCAGGCGGCCGGATGCGTGCCGCCGCGCGTGCGCAGGTAGGCTTCGAATTCCGCACTGACTTCCGGGTGGCGCAGCGCGAATTCGACCGTCGCCTTCAGGTAGCCGAGCTTGCTGCCGCAGTCGTAGCGCGTGCCCTGGTACTTGTAGGCCAGCACCTGTTCATCGGTGAGCAGCGCCTGGATCGCGTCGGTGAGCTGCAGTTCGCCGCCCGCGCCGGGCTTCAGCGCGCGCAGGTGTTGGAAGATCCGCGGCTTCAGGATGTAACGACCGACCACGCCGAGGTTCGACGGCGCGACTTCCGGTGCCGGCTTCTCGACGATCGCCGACATCTTCACGATCGACTCTTCCCATTCCTTGCCGTCGACGATCCCGTACGACTTCGTCTCCGACGGCGGGATCTCTTCGACGCCGATCACCGAGCTGTGATAGTGGTCGAACACATCGACCATCTGCTTCATCACGGGCGGGTTGCCATCGAGCAGGTCGTCGGCGAGGATCACCGCGAACGGGTTGTCGGCGACAAGCTTTTCCGCGCACAGCACCGCATGGCCGAGGCCGAGCGCTTCCGGCTGGCGCACGTAGAAGCAGTCGACATGGCTCGGCTTGATGCTGCGCACGAGCTCGAGCAGCTTTTCCTTGCCGCGTGCCTCGAGTTCCGCCTCGACCTCGTACGACTTGTCGAAGTGATCCTCGATCGCGCGCTTGCTGCGCCCGGTGACGAAGATCATCTCGGTGATGCCGGCGGCAATCGCTTCCTCGACCGCGTACTGGATCAGTGGCTTGTCGACGACCGGCAGCATTTCCTTCGGGCTCGCCTTCGTTGCCGGGAGGAACCGCGTGCCGAGACCGGCAACGGGAAATACCGCCTTGGTGACTTTCAACATGATCGAACCTTTATTCCTGTAATCGACTTGTCAGACGATGTATGTTCACGTCCCCATTATAGTGAACGCAAACGGCCTTACCGATTGTTACGCAGGCAACCGATCGAGCTGCGCACGCAGTTTTTCGAGCGTGCTCTGGAATTCCGCGACGCGTTTCTGCTCCTGTTCGACCACGGCCGGCGGCGCTTTCGCGACGAATGCCTCGTTGCCGAGCTTCGCGTTGCACTTCGTGATCTCGCCCGTCAGGCGCGCGATTTCCTTCGACAGGCGCTCGCGTTCGGCCGCGACGTCGATTTCCACCTTCAGCACCAGCTTGTTCGGGCCGACGATCGCGATCGGCGCGCCGTGCGCTTCCTTGTCGAGCGTTGCCTCGTCCGCGAGAATCTGCACTTCCGACAGGCGCGCGAGGGCCTGAACGTACGGCGCGAACGAGCGCAGGCGCTCGGCATCGCCGGCCGCGAGCAGCGGCACCTTCGTCGCCGGCGACAGGTTCATCTCGCCGCGCAGGTTGCGGCAGGCGTCGACGATCGCCTTCAGGTCGGCTGCCCATTGCTCGGACGCCTCGTCGATCTTCTGCAGGTTGGCGACCGGATACGCCTGCGTCATCAGCGACGCTTCGCCCTCGGCCTTGCCTTGCGGATAGCGGCCCGCGAGCGGCGCGACCTTCTGCCAGAGCGCTTCGGTGATGAACGGGATGACCGGGTGCGCGAGGCGCAGCACCGTTTCGAGCACGCGCAGCAGCGTGCGGCGCGTTGCGCGCTGCTGTTCCGGCGTACCGTTCTGGATCTGCACCTTCGCGAGTTCGAGATACCAGTCGCAGTACTCGTCCCACACGAACTTGTAGATACTGGTCGCGACGTTGTCGAAGCGGTAATCGGCGAAGCCCTTCGCGATGTCGGCCTCGGTGCGCTGCAGCAGCGACACGATCCAGCGGTCGGCCGCCGAGAAGTCGAGGTAGCCGCCCGGGCCGCAGTCGCCCGCGCCGCAGACTTCCGGCTTGTCGCTGCCGCAGTCGTGGCCTTCGCAGTTCATCAGCACGAAGCGGGTCGCGTTCCACAGCTTGTTGCAGAAGTTGCGATAGCCTTCGCAGCGCGCGAGGTCGAAGTTCACGTTGCGGCCGAGCGTCGCCATCGACGCCATCGTGAAGCGCAGCGCGTCGGTGCCGAACGCGGCGATGCCGTCCGGGAATTCCTTGCGCGTCTTCTTCTCGATCGTCGCGGCCTGCTTCGGGTTCATCAGGCCCGTCGTGCGCTTCGCGACCAGCGTCTCGAGGTCGATGCCGTCGACGATATCGATCGGGTCGAGCGTGTTGCCCTTGCTCTTCGACATCTTCTGGCCTTCCGCGTCGCGCACGAGACCGTGCACGTAGACGGTGTGGAACGGCACCTTGCCGGTGAAGTGCGTGGTCATCATCACCATCCGGGCGACCCAGAAGAAGATGATGTCGAAGCCCGTGACGAGCACCGACGACGGCAGGAAGTGCTGCAGTTCAGGTGTTTCGTTCGGCCAGCCGAGCGACGAGAACGGCACGAGCGCCGACGAGAACCACGTGTCGAGCACGTCTTCGTCGCGCTTCAGCGCACCGGCGTAACCCTTCGCGGCGGCCTGCGCGCGCGCTTCTTCCTCGTTGCGTGCGACGAACACCTCGCCGTTCTCGCCGTACCACGCGGGAATCTGGTGACCCCACCACAGCTGGCGCGAGATGCACCAGTCCTGGATGTTCTCGAGCCATTGGTAGTAGGTGGTCGTCCAGTTTTCCGGGACGAACTTGATCTGGCCGCCGCGCACGACGTCGAGCGACGTTTCGGTGATCGACTTGCCCGGGTTGAACGTGCCTTCCGGTGCCGGCTTCGTCATCGCGACGAACCACTGGTCGGTCAGCATCGGCTCGATCACGACGCCCGTGCGGTCGCCGCGCGGCACCATCAGCTTGTGCGGCTTCACGGAGTCGAGGAAGCCCTGCGCGTCGAGGTCGGCGACGATCGCCTTGCGCGCGTCGAAGCGGTCGAGGCCGCGATACTGCTCGGGGCCGTTGTCGTTGATCTTCGCGTCGAGCGTCAGGATCTCGATCGGCGCGAGGTTGTGGCGCAGGCCGACCTGGTAGTCGTTGAAATCGTGCGCGGGCGTGACCTTCACGACGCCCGTGCCGAACTCGCGGTCGACGTAGTCGTCGGCGATCACCGGGATCTCGCGGCCCGTCAGCGGCAGCGTGACGAGCTTGCCGATCAGGTGCGCGTAGCGCTCGTCCTCCGGATGCACCATCAGCGCGACGTCGCCGAGCATCGTCTCGGGACGCGTCGTCGCGACGGTCAGCGAGCCGGAGCCGTCGACGAGCGGGTAGCGGATGTGCCACAGGTGGCCGTTTTCCTCTTCGCTCGCGACTTCGAGATCCGACACGGCGGTCAGCAGGACCGGATCCCAGTTCACGAGGCGCTTGCCGCGGTAGATCAGGCCCTGTTCATAAAGCGTGACGAACACGTCGCGCACGGCGGCCGACATCTTGTCGTCCATCGTGAAGTATTCGCGCGACCAGTCGGTCGACGCGCCGAGGCGGCGCACCTGGCCCGTGATCGTCGAACCGGACTGCTGCTTCCATTCCCACACGCGCTCGACGAACTTTTCGCGGCCGAGGTCATGGCGCGACACGCCCTGCGCGTCGAGCTGGCGCTCGACGACGATCTGGGTGGCGATCCCAGCGTGGTCGGTGCCGGGCACCCACAGCGTGTTTTCGCCGAGCATCCGGTGGTAGCGGGCGAGGCCGTCCATGATCGTCTGGTTGAACGCGTGGCCCATGTGCAGCGTGCCCGTCACGTTCGGCGGCGGCAACTGGATCGCGAAATCAGGACGGGCCGGGTCGAACGCCGGGGCGGCATAACCGCGTTTTTCCCACTCCGGCCCCCATTGGGCTTCGATGGTGTGGGGTTCGAAACTCTTCGCAAGCGTGTTGTCGCTCATGTTGGAAATCTGCCGAAATATGCGTGAATTGGATGCCGAATCTGACAATTATAAGGGGATGCCCATCGGCCAGCCATCGCCTTGCCCGCACGGGCCCGTCACGAGACGGCCGCAACGTGCTCGCGACACGCGATCGAACGGATCGGGAACGGCGGCGCGCGGCCGACTTATAATGTCGGGTCCGCATTTTTCTCGCCCGCCCGCTGCCGCTCCATGCCCGATCTGCTCGCCAATCTGAACCCCGAACAACACGCCGCCGTCACGTTGCCGAACGAACCGGCGCTGATCCTCGCAGGGGCGGGCAGCGGCAAGACCCGCGTGCTGATCACGCGCATCGCGTGGCTGATCCAGCAGGGCTACGCGTCGCCGCCCACCGTGCTCGCCGTCACCTTCACGAACAAGGCCGCGCGCGAGATGATGGCGCGCCTGTCGGCAATGATGCCGATCGACACGCGCGGGATGTGGATCGGCACGTTCCACGGCCTCTGCAACCGGATGCTGCGCACGCACTGGCGCGACGCCGGGCTGCCGCAGACGTTCCAGATCCTCGACACCGCCGACCAGCTGTCCGCGATCAAGCGGCTGATGAAGGCGGCGAACGTCGACGACGAGAAGTACCCGCCGAAGAACGTCCAGTACTTCATCAACAACGCGAAGGAGCAGGGGCTGCGTCCCGACAAGGTCGACGCGACCGACAGCTTCAACCGCAAGTTCGTCGAGCTGTACCAGGCGTACGACCAGCAGTGCCAGCGCGAGGGTGTCGTCGATTTCCCCGAGCTGCTGCTGCGCTGCTACGAGCTGCTCGCGTACAACGCGCCGCTGCGCGCGCACTACCAGGCGCGCTTCAAGCACATCCTGGTCGACGAGTTCCAGGACACCAACAAGCTGCAGTACGCGTGGCTCAAGATGCTCGCGGGCGGCCAGAACGCGATCTTCGCGGTCGGCGACGACGATCAGTCGATCTACGCGTTCCGCGGCGCGAACGTCGGCAACATGCGCGACTTCGAAGACGAATTCCGCGTGCGCAACCTGATCAAGCTCGAGCAGAACTACCGGTCGCACGGCAACATCCTCGACGCGGCGAACCAGCTGATCTCGAACAACGCGCACCGCCTCGGCAAGAACCTGCGCACCGACGCGGGCCACGGCGAGCCCGTGCGCGTGTACGAGGCCAGCACCGATTCGCAGGAAGCCGGCTGGATCGTCGAGGAGATCCGCTCGCTGATCAACACCGGGATGGCCCGCAGCGAAGTGGCCGTCCTGTACCGCAGCAACGCGCAGTCGCGGTCGATCGAGCACACGCTGATGTCGTCGGGCATCCCGTACCGCGTGTACGGCGGCCTGCGCTTCTTCGAGCGGCAGGAAGTGAAGCACGCGCTCGCGTATCTGCGCCTGATCGACAACCCGAACGACGACACGGCGTTCGTGCGGGTCGTGAACTTCCCGACCCGCGGGATCGGTGCGCGCTCGATCGAGCAACTGGCCGACGCCGCGCGCCTGTACGGCTGCTCGATGGCCGCCGCGATTCCGTACGTGACCGGCAAGGCCGGCACGAGCCTCGGCGGGTTCGCGAACCTGGTCGCGAAGATGCGCGCCGACACGCAGCAAATGAACCTGCCCGAGACCGTCGAGTACGTGGTGCGCGCGAGCGGCCTTTCCGATTTCTACCAGGGCGAGCGCGAAGGGCAGGACCGCCTCGAGAACTTGCAGGAACTCGTGAACGCGGCCACCGCGTTCGTCGCCGAGGAAGGTTACGGGCTCGATACGCCGGCCCGCTCGATCCCGCTGCGCGCGGGCGCGATCGCGGCGCCTGAACTCGGCGC
This sequence comes from Burkholderia cepacia, assembly GCF_001039005.1. GTDB lineage: Bacteria > Pseudomonadota > Gammaproteobacteria > Burkholderiales > Burkholderiaceae > Burkholderia > Burkholderia theae. Next base: position 312,577 of record NZ_LDWR01000011.1, on the reverse strand, counting down.
GGCGACCGACGATGCCGCGGTCGACGTGCTCGACCCGGCGTCGCTCGGCGACCCGGCGCAGAACCCCGACACGATGACGCCGCTCGCGGGCTTCCTGTCGCATGCGTCGCTGGAAGCCGGCGACAACCAGGCGCAGGCCGGGCAGGATGCCGTGCAGCTGATGACGGTGCACGCGGCGAAGGGGCTCGAATTCTCGGCCGTGTTCATCACGGGCCTCGAGGAAGGGCTGTTCCCGCACGAAAACAGCGTGCTCGAATCGGACGGCCTCGAGGAGGAGCGACGGCTGATGTATGTCGCGATCACGCGCGCGAAGGAGCGGCTCTACCTGTCGTTCGCGCAGAGCCGGATGCTGCATGGCCAGACGCGCTACAACGTGCGCTCGCGCTTCTTCGACGAACTGCCGGAGCACGTGCTGAAGTGGCTGACGCCGAAGGTCGAGGCCGGTTCGCGCTGGGGCGGGCGTTCGGACAACGCCGGGTACGGGCGCGACTGGTTCGCGCGGCCGGGCGGCGGCGGGCGCGAGCAGATCGTCGACGCGGCCGTGTCCGCGCCGCTGCCCGCGTTCGCGAACAAGCAGCGCGCGGCCGACACCGGCTTCCGGGTCGGCCAGCAGGTGTTCCATACCAAGTTCGGCGAAGGCACGGTGACCGCGCTCGAAGGCAACGGCACCGATGCGAAGGCACAGGTGAAGTTCAAGCGGCACGGCGAGAAGTGGCTCGCGCTCGCGGTCGCGAAACTGCAGGCGGTGGAATGATGGGTATCGACACGGATGTGACGCCGGCGGCGCGCCCGCTCGGCATTCTGGCCGCGCTGCCCGAGGAACTCGGCGACCTGATCGCCGCGATGCGCGCCGACGGCGCGATGAAGACGGTCACGCTCGGCCGCCGCGATTATCACGTCGGCACCGTGCACGGCGCGGCCTGCGTCGTCACGCTCGCGCGGGTCGGCAAGGTCGCGGCCGCCGCGACGGTCAGCGCGCTGATCCACGTGTTCGGCGTCGCCGGTGTCGTGTTCACCGGCGTCGCGGGCGGCGTGTCGCGCACGGTGCGCGTCGGCGACGTCGTCGTGGCCGACACGCTGTTGCAGCACGACCTCGACGCGTCGCCGCTCTTTCCGCGCTACGAGGTGCCGCTGCTCGGCATCACGCGTTTCGCGACCGACGCGGAGCTGACGACCCGTCTCAGGGCCGCGTGCACGCTGTTCGTCGCGGAAGAGGGCGCGTTGTTCGCCGAGCGCTTCGGGCTGGCCGGCGCGCAACTGCACGCCGGGCTCATCATCAGCGGCGACCGGTTCGTGTCGAGCGAGAGCGAGGTCGTCGCGCTGCGCGATGCGCTGCCGGACGCGCTCGCGGTCGAAATGGAAGGGGCGGCGATCGCGCAGGTGTGCGCGGAACACGACGTGCCGTTCGCGCTCGTGCGCACGATCTCCGATACGGCCGACGATCACGCGACGCAGTCGTTCTCGCACTTCCTGTCGGCGATCGCGAGCAGCTATTCGTCCGGCATCCTCAAGCGTTTCCTGACGCTGCATGCGACGACGGCGGCCTGAAGCCGCCGCCGTTTTCTCCTTTCAAGCCGGTCGACCGGCCGCGGCGCGCACGCCGCGGCCGGCTTGTCACGCCTTCTTGCGCCGGCTGCTTTCGAGGTTCGGCAGGAACACCGTCAGCACGCCGATCAGCGGCAGGAACGAGCACACCTTGTAGACAAACGGGATGCTCGTCGCGTCGGCGAGCTGGCCGAGCACGGCCGCGCCGACGCCGCCCAGGCCGAACGCGAAGCCGAAGAACAGGCCCGCGACCATCCCGACCTTGCCGGGCATCAGTTCCGTCGCGTAGACGAGGATCGCGGCAAACGCCGACGCCAGCACGATGCCGATGATCACGGTCAGCACGCTCGTCCAGAACAGGTTCGCGTACGGCAGCAGCAGCGTGAACGGCGCGACGCCGAGAATCGATACCCAGATCACGTACTTGCGGCCGATCCGGTCGCCGACGGGCCCGCCGATCAGCGTGCCGGCCGCCACGGCCGCGAGGAACACGAACAGGTGGATCTGCGCGGCCTGCACCGACAGGTGGAACTTGTCGATCAGGTAGAACGTGAAATAGCTGTTGATGCTCGCAAGGTAGAAGTACTTCGAGAACACGAGCAGCACCAGCACGCCGATCGCGCCGATCACGCGGCCGCGCGACAGCGTCGGGTGGCCGGCCGACACGGCCTTCTTCTTCATCGACGGATGCTTCTTGTACCAGTGGCCGATCTGCGTGAGCACGACCATCGCGACGAGCGCGGCCGCCGAGAACCACGCGATGCTGTGCTGGCCGTGCGGAATGATCACGAGCGCGGCGAGCAGCGGCCCGAGTGCGGAACCCGCGTTGCCGCCGACCTGGAACACCGACTGCGCGAGCCCGTGCTGGCCGCCCGACGCCATCCGCGCGACACGCGACGATTCAGGATGGAACACCGACGAACCGCAGCCGACGAGCGCCGCGGCCACCAGCAGTACCGGGAAGCTCGGCGCGACCGACATCAGCAGCAGCCCCGCAAGCGTGAAGCCCATGCCGACCGGCAGCGAATACGGCTTCGGGCGCTTGTCGGTATAGAGGCCGACGAGCGGCTGCAGCAGCGACGCGGTGATCTGGTAGGTGAGCGTGATCAGGCCGATCTGCGCGAACGACAGCGCGAACTGGCTCTTGAGCATCGGGTAGATCGCGAGGATCAACGACTGGATCATGTCGTTGAGCATGTGCGAGAAGCTGATCGCGCCGAGCACCGGATAGACGGTGCGGGCAACGGGTGGCGCGGACGGCTGGGCGGCGGCTGCGCCGGCGGCTCCGGTGTCGAGGCTGGTTTCCATGTGAGCTGAACGAGTTGAGGTGACGGGCGCGCTCTGATGGGGATCGGCGCGTTTTGAATCGTTGCTGCGTCAAAGAAGTGTAATGTGGCGTATCGAGAATGTCAGGCCAAGTTTTATCGCGAATCGGACATTCATGTGACGGATCGGCCGGTGCCGTTTTTTTTGACCGGGTATAACGCTGGCGGCGCGTCCGCCTGTCCGCGGAGCCGCGCCGGGGCCCGGATCCGTGTATGACCGGACTCAAGAAACGGCGGTGGCGGCCGTAGATGAACCCAATGACAACAGGCGCGCCGCGCCCGGCACCGGCTACCCGCCGTGCGGGCGCAGGACGCGCGGCATGGCCAGCCGTCGCGGACCGCCGGAACCGACCTTTCCGGCAGCGTGATCCATACGGGGATATATCGATGAAAGCAGCATCATTGCATCCGCAGCCAGGTGCGGCCGCCGCCGCACCCCGCGTTGCCGCCGGTCGCGCCGCACGGCGCCCGCGAGCGGCGCGTCGCGAGCGCCGGCCGTGGGCCGTCAAGTCAACCTTGCGCGCCGCATTCGCGATCCTGCTGGCCGGCACGCTCGCGATCGGCGTGTTTTCGCTGTGGCAGATCAGCCGGCTGAACGCGTCGATTGCTTCGGTCTACGAGCAGGGCCACGTCGCGAGCCGCGCGGCGCAGGAGGTCCGGGCGGAGCTGCTGCGGGCGAGCCGTGCACAGAAGATGCTGCTGACCGCCACCACCGCGAAGGAGCGCGACGAACTGGGCGCCGAGGTCGGCGCGGGGCTCGCGTCGATCGGGCAGGCGCTCGGCACGCTGCAGCGCTACGCCGATCCGGCCGATGCCGACGATTCGGCGCGGCTGCGCGCGTTCTCGACGGCTGTCGGCACGTGGAGCGCGCATCTGCGCGATTTCGTCGCGCTGGTGCGCGCGCAGCCGCTCGACCTGTCGCAGATGAACTGGCAGGTCGGTACGCAAGACGTGTCGCTGCTGGTCGAAACCGGCAAGCTCGAGAAACTCGTCGCCGACCTCGTGAAGACGCGCGGCGCGAAGTCGAAGGCGACGCTCGATGCGTCCGCCACCATCTTCTCGTCGTCGTTCGCGATGATCGCGGCGATGACGGCCGCGCTGATCGTGCTCGCGATCGTGATTGCAGAGCGCGTCGTGCGCCGCCTCGCGTCGCAACTCGGCGGCGAGCCCGCGCATGCGAAGGCGATCGCCGCGGACATCGCGCGCGGCGACCTGACGCGGCCGATCACGCTCGGCCGGCACGACCGCGACAGCATGGTGCGCGCGCTGGCCGAGATGCAGACCGGGCTCGCGGCGACCGTCGGCGAGATCGCCGTCAGCGCCGAGGCCATCGCGTCCGCGTCCGGCGAGATCTCGACCGGCAACCTCGACCTGTCGCGGCGCACCGAGCAGCAGGCCGTCGCGCTCGAGCGCACCGCGGCCAGCATGGAGCAGCTCACGTCGACCGTGCGGCAGAACGCCGAGAATGCGCGCCAGGCGAGCACGCTCGCGGCCAATGCGTCGGCCGTCGCGGAGACGGGCGGTGAAGTCGTCGGGCGGGTGGTCGCGACGATGAGCGAGATCGACGACAGCGCGAAGAACATTCGCGACATCATCGGGACGATCGAGGGGATCGCGTTCCAGACCAACATTCTCGCGTTGAACGCGGCAGTCGAGGCCGCGCGCGCCGGCGAGCAGGGGCGCGGCTTCTCGGTGGTCGCGGGCGAGGTGCGCCTGCTCGCGCAGCGCGCGGCGACCGCGGCGAAGGAGATCCGCGCGCTGATCGGCGCGTCGGTCGAGCGCGTCGCGAACGGCGCGGCGCTCGCGCACGATGCGGGCCGCACGATGGGCGACGTCGTGCGCGCGGTCAAGCGCGTGACCGACATCATCGGCGAGATTTCCGCGGCATCGGACGAGCAGAGCGCCGGGATCGAAGAGATCGGCCGTGCGGTCACGCAGATGGACTCAGGCACCCAGCAGAACGCGGCACTCGTCGAACAGGCGGCCGCCGCGGCGAACGCGCTCGACGAGCAGGCCCAGGCATTGAAGTCGCTGGTCGGGCGCTTTCGCATCGCGGCCTGACCGCAGCGCGGTCGCGGGCCGGTCGCCCGCGACGCGCGTTTCCCGCCGGCTACCCGCCGATCGATGACGAAATCGGCGGCCGCACGGCGCGCATTCCCCTACAATGCGCGTCCACACAGTAGGGGCCAGAACCCGCCGCGCGCGCATCGACACCGATGCACCGACGCACCGAGCGGGTCATTCATAACAATGACAGTAACGATTTACCTGAGCGGATACCTGTGCATGCTGGTCTCCGCCGCGATCGGCATGCGCACGCGCATGGCCGCATGGCGGTGGCTCGCGGCGGGCGTTGCGCCGGCCGCCGCGTTCGCCGTGCTGCGCGGCCGGACGGGCACCGACACGGCGATTTACCAGAACATCGTGGCCGGCATCTGGAGCGGCAACCTGAAGGTCGTGCCGCGTACGCTCGAGCCCGGCTTCGTGTGGCTCGTGCGTACGCTCGAATGGGTCGGCCACGATCCGCGCATCGCGACGGCGATCCTGTCGCTGCTGATCGTCATCACGTGTGTTGTCGCGTTCGGGCGGACCGCCGAGGACGCGTGCGTGTTCGCCACGCTGATCTTTCCGCTGTTCTTCTACGACATGGCGATGAGCGGGCTGCGCTATGGCCTCGCGTTCTGCGCGGCCAGGATCGCGTCGGACGCCTGGACGCACCGGCGGCGCGGTGCGTCGATCGCGCTGGCGGCCGCGGCGGCCAGCATGCATGTGTCGGCGGTGCTGCTCGTCGTGCTGCTGCAGGTCCGGCGTCTGCGTCTGCTGCGCTATGCGGGGCTGGCGGCCGCGATCGGCGGCGTGCTGTTCGCGATGCATCACGACGCGCTGCTCGCGAAGGTCGGCCTCTATGCGGCGTTCACTCCGCCGGCGCAGATGTCGGGCATCGCGCCGCTCGTGCTCGCGCTGCTGACGCTCGTGGCCGGCTGGGCGCTGCTCGCGCGCATGCCGCGCACGCTCGGGTTCCTGTTCGCCTGCGAGATCGCGAGCTTCGCGCTTGCGCGGGTCAGCTATGCGGGGCTGCGTTTCCAGTGGCTCGTGCTGTTCGCGATGAGCTGCCAGTTCGTGCCGCTGCAGCGTGTGCCGGGCATCCGGCGCCGCTACGTGATCGTCGCACTCGTCGTGATCGGCGCCATCGGCTTCGCGATGCGGTTGCGCAACATGCTCGGCGAATCCGGGCTCGGCCCGTCGCCGTTCCTGCCTTACCGGTTCTTCTGGGAATGACGCAGCCGGGCGGGGCGCCACCCGGCCGTACCGCGCTTACGACTTCTTCTGCTTGTCGGGATCGATGATGACCGTGCAGGTCGTGCCCGCCGACAGCACCACGTCGGCCGGCACCTCGTCGATCCGGATGCGCACCGGCACGCGCTGCGCGAGGCGCACCCAGTTGAACGTCGGGTTCACGTCCGCGACGAGGTCGCGGCTTTGCGGGTTGTCGCGATCGTAGATGCCGCGCGAGATGCTCTCGACGTGGCCCTTCATCACGCCGCCGCTCATCAGCCGCATTTCGGCCGGCGCGCCGATCTTCACGCGCGGCAGCTTGGTTTCCTCGAAGTAGCCGTACACCCAGAACGAGTGGCTGTCGACGATCGCGAGCTTCGCCTGGCCGGCCACCGCGTAGTTGCCCTTGAACGTCTGCAGGTTCGTGATGTAGCCGTCGACCGGCGCGACGACGCGCGTGCGCTCGAGGTTGAGCTTCGCGGCATCGAGCGCGGCGATCGCCTGCTGGTATTGCGCATCGGCGCTCGACGCACTGTGCGCGGCGTTCTCGCGGTTTTCCTTCGATACGACGAGCGCATCGAGATCCGCGCGGCGGGCCGCGTCGTCGCGGCGCATTTGCAGTTCCGCGCGGCGGGCGGCAACGGCGGCCTGCGCCTGCTCGACCGCGATCTGGTAGTGCGACGGGTCGATCTGCATGATCAGGTCGCCCTTTTTCACGAGCTGGTTGTCATGCACGGGCAATTCGACGATCGCGCCCGACACGTCCGGCGCGACGTTGACGATCTCCGCGCGCACGCGCCCGTCGCGCGTCCACGGATCGTCCATGTAGTGCACCCAAAGCGAGCGCCCGATCAGGATCGCGACGAGAAGGATGACGGCGGTCGCGACGAAGCCGAAGAGTTTTCTGAGAATCATGATGGTTCGGAATCAACGGTAAACGGCAAGACTCAGTCCGCCGCAAATGCAGACGAGAAGACAGGCCCGGAACAGCGACGGGTGCCAGACGACCCGGTAGAGGCCCGTATAGGCAAGCAGGCGGTCGACGGCCCAGGTCGCGAGCGCGCCCAGGACGAACATCAGCACCACCGTGGGCATGTAGGCATCGAGAATGGCGATTTCACGCGGCATCATGACGAGGCTCCAGGTTGGGAACGCACGGGGCGGTTGCGGTAAAGCGGCTCGAGCGGCGATTCAGGATCGAGCAGTGCCGTGCGCACGAAATGAAGATGGCTCAGGATGCGCTGCAGCCGGTGGCGCTCGTCGCGCGACGGTGCGAACACGTCGAGTGCCTGCCGGGTCGCGTCGATCGCCGCATTGGTCGCGGCGAGCGTCGCATCGAAGCGTGCGGCGCTCGGCTTCGAGAACAGCGTCGCCAGCGCGCCGCGCATCGTCTCGATCGCACGACGCCACGGCATCGACGGCGCATAACGCGGGTCGGGCGGCAGCGCCGCCAGCTCGTGGCGCAGGTCGATCGCCGCGTTGCCGGTTTCGAGCACCGCGAACATCCAGCGCAGCGCGTCGCGCTGCACGTCGGGCTGGTCGGCCGACAGCGTGTGCGCCTGATACATCAGGTCGCGTGCACCGCTCTCGAAACGCGTGCGCAATCCGGCGAGCCGCGCATGGCAGGCCGCGACGGCCTGGTGGCGCAGGTCGGCGAACAGCCGCTTCTTGAGCCACGGCGCGGTCGGCGGGAACAGCACGGCGAACGCGATCGCCGACACCAGCATCGACAGCACGAGCGCGAGCGCGTCGTTCATGAAGCTGGTCGGGTCGTAGTGCGTGATGTTGTCCGGGCCGGCGAGGAAGCTGAAGAAGATCAGGTAGCCCATCCCGTAGCCCGCGAGCTTCGGCTTCAACGTCATGAAGATGCCGATCGCGAGGAGCGGCGCGAGGGCGACGCACAGCAGCGGGAATCCGTCGATGTGCGGATAGATGCCGAACGTCAGCAGGAAGCCGGTACAGACGGCGAGCGCCGTCCCCATGCCCATCTGCGCGGACATCGCGGTCGGCCGCGGCGTCGACGACGCGAGCGCGCAGGTGGCCGCCGCCGTCAGCGTGAGCGTCACGCCGCTCGGCCAGGCCGTCTCGATCCAGAACCAGCCGAGCAGGAGGATCACGGTCGCGGTGCGGATCGCCGCGATCACCATCGCCGTCATGTTGGTGCGCGGCTCGTAGCGTTCGATCCAGCGCTCGCGTTCGTGCGTCGGCGTCGACAGCGATGCGTAGGTGGCCGCGTACTCGTGCAGGTCGGTAATGAAGCGGTACAGCAGTTCGGCGGCCGTGTCGAAGTCGAGCAGCGGAAAGTCCGGCTGCGTTTCGAGCGCCGCGCGCGTCGCGCGGATGCGGCGCGGCAGCGCATCGCGCCACGCGAGCAGTTGCTCCGCCGCGTGCCCCGCGTCGGTCGACGTGCGCACGGGTTCGCCGGCCGGCGTCAGCAGCAGCGGCGCGATCTCGCGGAAGTACGGCTCGATCGCGTCGATCGCGGCCTGCGCGCCGATCGCATGCAGCCGGTTCATCAACTGGTGCAGTGCATGGAAACGGCTCGACGCGCTCATGAATTCGCTGTTCAGCCGCGCGAGGCGGCCGCTGCGCATCCGCGTGTCCGGATCCTCGAACACGGCCATGCTGCGCGCGGCTTCGAACCCGACCACGTCGGCGACGAAGCGCGTATGGATGGTTTCGATATGCGCGCGGTCGAGCTTGCCCGACAGCGCCGACGCGACGTAGTCGACGAAGCTGCCGAAGCGTTTGCGCACTGTCGTGCGCATCTGCTCGCCCGTGTACTGCGGAAACACGAGCGCGCTGACCACGCCGGCCGACACGATCCCGACCATGATTTCGGCCACCCGCGTCAGCGCGCTCATGAACGCGCCGTCCGGGTGCTGCGAAGCGGGCAGTCCGATCAGCGCGGTCGTATAACCGGCCAGCAGGAAACCGTAGCTGCGGAAGTTGCGGTTGCGCGCGGCGCCGGCCGTGCACAGCGCGACCCACAACGCGACCGCCAGCAGGAACAGCTGCGGCTGCTGCGGGAACAGCCCAACGAATGTGAGCGTCGCGATGAGCCCGAAGATCGTGCCGGCGACGCGATAGAAGCTCTTCGCGAGCACCGCGCCGCTTTGCGGCTGCATCACGATGAACACCGTCGTCATCGCCGTTTTCGGTGCGGGCAGGTCGAGCCGCATCGACACGCCGGTTGCGATGAACGCGGCGAGCAGCGCCTTGAACAGATAGAGCCACGCGGCACCGTCGGTGCGGGCCCAGTCGCCGAACGCGGCGTACCAGGCCGCGAGCGGACCGCCGGCGTGCGTGGAAGCGGAGGAGGAGGCTGACATGGCGGGCGCTCCGCGTTACCGTGCGGCCGGCACGCCGGACGCGCCGGCGGTGGCGACCTGCGCGGGCCGGGCGACCGCCGCGGCGGGTTTTGCACCCGACGCGGCGGCCGCAGCGGGTTCGTCATTCGGCGGATGGCCGCCCCGAACGTCGCGGCCCGTTTCTACACCGCCGCCGAGCGCGGCCATCAACTGCGCATGCGCGGCGAGGCGTTCCGCATCGATGCGGGCGGCCGTCTCCTGCGCGCGCAGCAGTTGCTGTTGCGCGATCAGCACGTTCACGTAATCGGTCAGCCCGCGGCGGAAGCCTTCGCGCGACAGCTGGTAGCTGCGGTCGTTGGCGGCCACCGAGCGTGCGGCGTCCTTCTTCTGCGTATCGAGCGAACGGATCCGCACGACCTGGTCGGCGATGTCCTTGAGCGCGCCGACGATCGTCTGGTTGTAGCGCTCGACTGCCTGGTCGTAGCCGGCCGTTGCCGCGCCGAGCTGCGCGCGCAGCCGGCCGCCTTCGAAGATCGGCAGCGACAGCGCGGGGCCGGCCGTCCAGCCGCCGTTCATCGCGCGCAGGAAGTCGGTGAACGGCGCGGTCACGCCGAAGCCGCCGACCGTCGCGAGCAGGTCGATGTTCGGGTAGAACGACGCCTTCGCGACATCGATGCCGCGCGCCTGCGCGTCGACCGTCCAGCGCGCCGCGACCACGTCGGGGCGGCGGCCGAGCAGGTCGGCCGGCATGGCCGACGGCAGGCCGGCCGGCGCGTCGAGCGAGAGCTGCGGCCGCTTGATCGCGTCGCCTGCGCCCGGGCCCTTGCCGGCCAGCGCGGCGAGCTGGTGGCGCGCGAGCTGGATCGCTTCTTCGTAGCTGTCGATCTGGCGTTCGTAGTCGGGCAGCGTCGATTCCGCCTGGCTTACTTCGAGCTGCGTGCCGAGGCCGGCCTGCAGCCGCTTGCGCGCGAGATCGGCGAGCGAGCGCTGGCGTTCGAAGGTTTCGTGCGCGAGGTCGAGCAGCGCATAGTTCATCGACATGCCGACATACGCGCGCACGACGTTGACTTCGAGCTCGAGCTTCGCCGCACGCGCGTCGGCGGCGGTCGCATGCGCGGTGTCGAGTGCGCGCTCGGTCGTGTTCTTGTCCTTGCCCCACAGGTCGAGGTGGTACGACAGGCCGAGCGTGCCCGTGTTGTTCCAGGTATCGGCGTTCGCGAGCGGGCCCGGGCCGTAGTACACGTTGTCGGGCCAGTGCTCGCGCATCAGCGACAGGTTGCCGTTGATCTGCGGCAGTTCGGCCGAGCGGGCGACACGCGCCATTGCCTGCGCTTCGCGCACCCGTGCCTCGGCGGCCGCGAGCGTCGGGTTGCTGGCCTGGGCGGCGGCGACCCACGTGTCGAGTTGCGGATCGCGGTAGGCGCGCCACCAGTCGGCCGCGGGCCAGCCCGCGTCACGGTCGGCCGCGCGGATGGCCGCCCCGGCGTCGAGCGCGTTCGCTTCGAGGCGGGCCGACTGCGGCTTGTTGTCGCCCATGCTGGCGCATCCGGCCATTATTAATGAGACTGCAAGAACCGCCAGTGCGAGCGTCCCTTTTGTTGCCGGAGACTGCACGATTTTCTCCCTTTCGGATATAGATGAGCCGGATGCGATTATATTTTTCAGCGATTCCTGAATAAATGGACAACGGTGCAAGTCATTTTTACGAATCCTGAGATAATATTTGTTGGCCTCTGTGCAACAATCCCTCCGGATTCAAACGGGTATTGGGATGGATACGTTACAAAACATGCGGGTATTCGTCCGTGTGGTCGACGCGGGAAGCTTTACCGCGGCCGCCCAGCAGATGAATTCGACCACCGCCTACGCGTCGCGCGCGGTCTCGGATCTCGAGGCGCACCTGCGCACGCGTCTCCTGAACCGCACGACGCGGCGGATCGCGCTGACCGAAGCCGGTGAGCGCTATCTGCAGCGTTGCGAGCAGATCCTCGCGTATGTCGACCAGGCCGAAGCCGAGGCGGGCGACGCGCACGCGCGGCCGTCGGGCAAGCTGAAGGTCCATTGCTTCACGAGCCTCGGCCAGCACTACCTGGTGCCGGCCATCGCGCGCTATCGCGAGCGCTATCCGGACGTGCACGTCGAGTTGACGCTCGCGCAGCGGATGCCCGATCTGCTCGACGAGGGGTACGACGTCGCGATCGTCGTCGGCCGCGATCTGCCCGATTCGGGGCTCGTGTCGCAGCGGCTCGGCGAGAGCTACAGCGTGGTGTGCGCGTCGCCCGGCTACGTCGAGGCGCACGGCGTGCCGCTGCGGCCGGCGGATCTCGCGCAGCACGTGTGCCTCGGGATGGTCGCGCCGGGCTTTCACTACGACGAATGGGTGCTGGCGGGGCCGAACGGCGACGAGATCGTCCCGATCACGGCGCCGCCGTTTCGCGTGAACGTCGCCGAGGCGCTCGCGGTGGCCGTGCGGGAGGGGATGGGGGTCGGCGGGCTGCCGCTTTATTCGGCGATCGGCTGGCTGCGCAGCGGACACATCGTGCGCGTGATGCCCGAGTACCGGTCGCACGTGATGAACATCTACGCGTTGTACCCGTCGCGCCAGTACCTCGACGCGAAAATTCGCACCTGGGTCGATTTCCTGCGCGACGAGCTGCCGACCACGCTCGAAGCCGACGAAGCCGCGCTCGAGCAGTACACGCGTGCGACATGAGCGCGCGGTCGACCGCAATCTGACCAGATTTGTCCTTCACGCAACATTTTTTTACGAACGCGTGCCAGACAGTTTGATACTGTGGGAATTATCGAGATACGTCACACCGGAGTAGCAATGGATACGCACCTGATGATCGGCCTTGGCGTCCTGCTTGGCGCGGCCGCTGCCGCCGCGGCGACCCGCGACCTGCTGCGTGCGATGAAGGCGAAGGCGCAGATGAAGCCGGTGCCGGTGCGCGTGCGCGAGGCCCAGCACGGCGCGCGCCGTAACGACCGCTGATCGGGTCATATCAGCTCGGGTCGGAGTAGGCCGCGCAACGCGGCCGGGCGGGCCGGCGTTCAGCCGAGCTCGACGACCTTGTCCCACGCGAACGCGGTATTTTCCCGTTCGCCGGTGCGCCGGTGGATGTAGCCGCGCGGGTTGCACACCACGCGTGTGCCGCCGTCCGCAACGTAGTCGAATGACGTATGCGTGTGGCCGTGGAGCCACAGATCCACCGGCGGCCGCACCAGTTCCGCCATGTCCGTGACGAATCCCGCCGAAGCGAGGTCTTGCGCATAGCGTTCCGCCAGCGAGCGCCGGTGCGGCGCATGATGGGTGACGACGATCGTCCGGCCCGCGAACGGCACCGCGAGCTGCGCTTCCAGCCACGCGCGGCCTTGCCGATGCAACGCGATCGCGTCGGCGGGCGAGAAATCCCGTTCCGCGGCGCCCGGTGCCGCATGCAGCGCCGCGTCGTGCGGCCAGGTCACCTGGATCAATCCCTTGAAATCGAGCATCACGCGCAGCGCGGCGTCGATTGCATTGGCGATGCTGGCGTCGTCCGCGCCGAACAGTGAGAAATCGGCCCAGAGCGTCGTGCCGAGCACGCGGAAGCGCTGTTCGGGATCGACGTAGACGCCGTTGTTCAGGTAATGCACGTTGTCGAGCGTATGCGCGGCGTCGCGCATCGCCGTCTCCAGCGCGCCGAATTCCCCGTCGTAGTACTCGTGGTTGCCCGGCACGTAGATCACCGGCACGTCAGGGTCGAACGTCTCGGCGGCCCAGCGCAGCCCTTCCGCGTGATTGTGGATGTCGCCGGCCAGTACGACGAGATCCGCGTCGGCATGCGCGATGGTGTCGGGCTGGTTGCTTTCGAGATGCAGGTCGGACAGGACGCGGACTTTCACGGGCTTCGCTCCGGAGTGGGCGGGTTCAGCGCAGGACCTTGCCGGGGTTCATCAGGCCGCGCGGGTCCAGCGCGGTCTTCAGCGTGCGCATCAGCGTCGTTTCGACCGGCGACTTGTAGCGCTGCGCATCGTCGATCTTCAGCTGGCCGATGCCGTGCTCCGCACTGATCGTGCCGCGGTGGCGGTGCACGTTGTCGTAGACGATCCGGTTGATCGGTGCCTGGAACGCGGCAAGGAACGCTTTCGGATCGCCGCCTTCGGGCATCTGCACGTTGTAGTGCAGGTTGCCGTCGCCGAGGTGGCCGAACGTGACCATCCGCGCGCCCGGCGCGGCCTGCTGGATTGCCGCGTCGGTCTCGTCGATGAAACGCGCGACCGACGAGATCGGCACCGCGATGTCGTGCTTGATGTTGAGCCCTTCGTCGGCCTGCGCGAGCGGGATGTGCTCGCGCAGGTCCCAGAACGCGCGCGACTGCGCGAGATTCTCCGCGACCACCGCGTCGACCACGAGCCCGGCCTCGAACGCTTCTTCCATCAGTTTCTCGAACAGCGCGCGCGCATGGGCTTCGCTTTCGTTGTCGGACAGTTCGAGCAGCACCGTCTGCGCATGCGTCTGCGCGAACGGGTAGCGCAGTTGCGGGTAGTGCTTGCCGACCAGCTGCATGCAGAAATCCGACATCAGCTCGAAGCCGGTCAGCAGCGGCCCGGCCGCGCGCTGCGCGAGCGCGAGGAAATCGAGCGCCGCGTGCGGTGACTCGAGCGCGGCCAGTGCCGTGACCTGCGCGGCCGGCAGCGGGTGCAGCTTCATCACGGCCGCGGTGATGATCCCGAGCGTGCCTTCCGCGCCGATGAACAGGTCGCGCAGGTCGTAGCCCGTGTTGTCCTTGCGCAGTCCGCGCAGGCCGTCCCAGATCTCGCCCTGCGGCGTCACGACCTCGAGCCCGAGGCACAGCTCGCGCGCGTTGCCGTAGCGCAGCACCGCGGTGCCGCCCGCATTGGTCGACAGGTTGCCGCCGATCGTGCAGCTGCCTTCCGCCGCGAGGCTCAGCGCGAACAGCCGGCCGCCTTCGCGGGCGCGCGCCTGCACGTCGGCGAGGATCACGCCGGCTTCGACGGTGATCGTGTTGTTGTGCGGATCGAGCGCGCGCAGGCGGTTCAGCCGCGCGACGCTCAGGACGGCCTGGCTGCCGCTCGCGTCGGGCGTTGCGCCTCCGGCGAGGCCCGTGTTGCCGCCTTGCGGCACGAGCGCGATGCCGTGCGCGTTGGCCAGCTTCACGAGCGCGGCAACTTCGGTCGTGTCGGCGGGCTTCAGCACCGCGCACGCGGCACCCTTGTAGCGGCGCCGCCAGTCGGTCAGGAACGGTTCGGTATCGTGCGGGTCGGTCAGCACGTGGTCGGCGCCGATCGCGTCGCGGCACGCGGAAACGAAAGCTTCGGAGGACATCATCACCTTGTCGCGTAAGGGTCAGGACGCGGCACGCGCTTTTTTCGCCGCGCGCTTGAACGGCGCGACGTACGCCAGCGCCGCCACGAAGAAGCCGACGGCGAGCGCGGTCTCGCACCAGCCGAGCGTGGCGGACAGCCCGCGATCGGACATGCCGCGCACGATGCCTTCGGCGAAATAAACGAGAATCAGCATGCTCGCCCACTGCAACGTATAGATGTTACGCCGCCAGACGCCGGGCAGCGCGAGCGCGAGCGGCACGGCCTTGAGCATCAGCGCGGAGCCGCCCGGGCGCAGCGGCGCGAGCCACAGCTCCCATGCGAGCGACAGCGCGATCAGCGCGACGAGGCACGCGGCGGCGGCCAGCGCATAACGCGGCCGGGCCGCGACGGCGGGGCGGGCGGGGGCGTTCATGCGGCCTCGGCGGCGGCGAGGGCGGCCGCCGCGCGCGCGAGCCGCACGCCGAGAGCGGCCGCGAGTGCCTTTTCGTCCGCCGACAGCCCGCCGGGCGCGTCGCGATCGTGATGCGACACATGCGATGCGCCGTACGGCGTGCCGCCGGTGCGCGTCGTGCTGAGTGCGGATTCGGTGTACGGGATGCCGACGATCATCATCCCGTGATGCAACAGCGGCAGCATCATCGACAGCAGTGTCGATTCCTGGCCGCCGTGCAGGCTGCCCGTCGACGTGAACACGCTCGCCGGCTTGCCGGTCAGTGCGCCCGACAGCCATTGCGGCGTCGTGCCGTCGAGGAAATACTTGAGCGACGCGGCCATGTTGCCGAAGCGGGTCGGCGAGCCGAGCGCGAGGCCCGCGCATTCCTCGAGGTCGCGCAATTCCGCGTACGGCGGGCCGTCGGCGGGGATGTCGGGGGCGGTGCTTTCGCAGACGGTCGACACGGGCGGCACGGTGCGGATGCGCGCCTGCATGCCCGGCACGCTGTCGATGCCGTTCGCGATCGCGAGCGCGAGGTCGCGCGTGGCGCCGTGACGGCTGTAATAGAGGACGAGGATGTCTTTCATGGGCTACGGAGCCGCGTGCGGCCGCGCGCGTGCCCGGTGCAGTCGGCCCCTGCTGGATCGAGCGGCTATTATAGGGGCTGAAGCCGTCGCGCAGCGCGGCGGCGGCGCGCCATCAGGCGCGCGGCATCAGGAAGGAGAAGCCGTTTGCCGAAGTTGAGCGTCGATCTCGACACCCTCAAGCGCCTCGCGCAGTTCGCGGCCCGGCGCAGCGCCGAGGATCGCATCCCGCAAGTGGCGGGCAGCCTGACATTCACGACGATGCTGGCGCTCGTGCCGCTCGTGACGGTTGCGTTCGCGCTGTTCACCGCGTTCCCGATGTTCGCGTCGTTCCAGATCTCGCTGCAGGGGTTCCTCGCGGATCACCTGATGCCCGCGCAGTTCAACGTCCAGATCTTCAAGTACCTGAACCAGTTCGCGTCGAAGGCCAAGGGGCTGACGACGGCCGGCTTGATCGTGCTCGTCGTCACGTCGGTGATGACGATGATGACGATCGAATCGGCGTTCAACCTGATCTGGCGCGTGCGCAAGCCGCGGCCGTTCGCGCAGCGCGTGCTTGCGTACTGGGCGCTGATCACGCTTGGCCCCTTGCTGTTCGGCGTGAGCCTGTCGATCTCGTCGTACCTGTTCACGCAGTCGCTCGCGTTCACCGGCGCGGGGCCGTCCACGTCGATCGTCGAGTGGCTGCTCGCGCTCGCGTCGCTGCCGCTGACGGTGCTCGCGTTCACGCTGCTGTACGTGTACCTGCCGAACTGCACGGTCGCATGGCGCGACGCGGTGATCGGCGGGCTGTTCGCGGCCATCGCGTTCGAGTTCGCGAAACGCGGCTTCGGCTACTACGTGCGGCGCATTCCGACCTATACGGCCGTCTACGGCGCGTTCGCGGCGCTGCCCGTGTTCCTGCTGTGGGTGTACCTGAGCTGGTTCATCGCGCTGCTCGGCGCGATGGTGGCCTCCGCGCTGCCGGCGATCCGCGTCGGCCAGTTCCACCGCATCCACTATCCGGGCAGCGACCTGCTCGACGCGCTCGAGCTGCTCGCCCGGCTGGCCGAGGCGCGCGCGGCCGGCAAGCGCGGTTACACGGCGATGCGGCTCGCGACGATGTTGCGGTGCGACATGGAAACCGCGCAGCGGTTGCTGACGACGATGGAAGAGCGGGAATGGATTGCGCGCCTCGACGGCGGCGGCGACGCCACGCCGCGCTTCATCCTGCTCGCGAACCCGGAAGAGTTGACGCTCGCGCAACTGTTCGACGTGCTGGTGATCGACCGCACGGAGCTGACCTACCAGTTGCAGCGGCGCCGCAGCCATGTCGACGGTGCGGCGCTGCTCGCGGTGCTGTCGAGCGACCGCTTCGACGTGTCGCTCGCCTCACTGATCGCCGCGCACCGGCTCGCGGGCGCGCAGCCGGCGGGTATTCCCGGGCAGTCTCCGGACGGCGTACCCGATCCGCACGCGCGGCCGCCGCGGCCCGCGTGAACGGTGATTACAGCGGAATCTTGCCGGTGCAGATGTCCTTGAACATCACCCAGTCACCCATCAGGCTGTAGATCGGGTGCCGGAACGTGGCCGGGCGGTTTTTCTCGAAGAAGAAGTGCCCGACCCACGCGAACCCGTAGCCGCAGACGACCGCCGCCGGCAGCCACAGCCAGTGGCCGGTCGCGATCGCCATCGCGACGCAGCCGATCACGCCGAGCGAGCCGATGAAGTGCAGCCGCCGCGACGTCAGGTTCTGGTGTTCGTTCAGGTAATACGGGTAGAAATCGGCGAAGCTCGCGAATTGCTCCGAATGCGTATGCGCCATGGCCGTCTCCTCGGGCGGCTGTCGATGGGATCATTGTGCGGCGGGCGGCCGGCATCCGCAAGCGGGGGGCGGCTGACCGCACCGGCCTGAGCTTTCCTTTTGACAGGCTTTCCGATACGATCGAAAGAGGTTTTGCATTCGCATTCAAGCATGAGGGGACTAAGATGCGCGTCAGCGATATTCTGAAAGTGAAAGGCAACACGCTGTTTACGGTGACGCCCGATATGCCGCTGCGCGAGGCGGTCGATACGATGGCAGAGCACGATATCGGTTCGCTCGTCGTGATGGAGTACGGCGATCTCGTCGGGATGCTGACGTTCCGCGAGATCATCCTGCGCCTGCACACCAACGGCGGCGCGATCGGAGACGTGCAGGTGCGCAAGGTGATGGACGAGCCGCTCACGTGCACACCGGAAACCGACGTCAACGAAGTGCGCCGGATGATGCTCGAGCGCCACGCGCGCTACATGCCCGTGCTCGACAAGAAGGTGCTGATGGGCGTCATCTCGTTCTACGACGTCGCGAAGACGGTCGTCGAGGCGCAGAGCTTCGAGAACCGGATGCTGAAGGCATACATCCGCGACTGGCCGGAATCGGAAGCCGAAGCGCACAAGCCGTGAACCATGCCGCGCCCGTCGCCGTGATGCGTGGGCGCCGCCATCCGGCACGCGGCGGCGCAGGTTTGTCCTGCGCCGCCGTTTTTTCAACGACAACACAAGGCCCGCGCAGCTTCGCCCAGACGACGCACGCGTATTCCGCATGAGCGATCAAACGCAAGCCACATCGGGGCAGCGCGCAGAACGGCGCGCCCACGCGTCCCAGTTCGACCTGCTGCGCGAGCGCCGTTTCGCGCCGTTCTTCACGACCCAGTTTCTCGGCGCGCTGAACGACAACGTCTTCAAGATCGGCTTCACGTCGCTCGTCACGTATCACACCGCACGGTTCTCCGGCGTCGATGCGAAGACCGCCGCATTCCTGATTTCCGCCATTTTCATTCTGCCGTTCGTGCTGTTCTCGGCGACGTCCGGCCAGATCGCCGACAAATACGACAAGGCGACCCTCACGCGTTTCGTGAAGACCTTCGAGATCGCGCTGATGCTGGTCGGCGCGGCCGGTTTCGTCACGCACAGCGCGGCCCTGCTGTATCTGTGTACGTTCATGATGGGGATGCACTCGACGCTGTTCGGGCCCGTCAAGTATTCGTACCTGCCGCAGCATCTCGCCGAGCATGAGCTGGTCGGCGGCAACGGCCTCGTCGAGATGGGCACGTTCATTGCGATCCTGATCGGCACGCTCATCGGCGGCGCGGCCGCCGGCATCGAAGGCAGCGGCGAGCGCGTGCTCGCGGTGAGCGTCGTCGTGATCGCGCTCGCGGGGCGGCTCGTCGCGCAGCGCGTGCCGTCCACGCCGGCGCCGCAGCCCGATCTCGTGATCAACTGGAATCCGGTCAGCGAGACCTGGCGCAACCTCGGGCTCGCGCGCCAGAATCGCACCGTGTTCCTGAGCCTGCTCGGCATCTCGTGGCTGTGGTTCGTCGGCGCGACGTTCCTCACGTCGTTCTTCAATTTCGCGAAGGACGTGCTGTCCGCGAGCCCCGACGTCGTCACGATTCTGCTTGCGACATTCTCGGTCGGCATTGGCCTCGGCTCGCTGCTGTGCGAGCGGCTGTCGCAGCGGCGCGTCGAGATCGGTCTCGTGCCGCTCGGCTCGATCGGCATCAGCGTGTTCGCGATCGAGCTGTATTTCGCGAGCCACGCGCTGCCGTCGCCCGGCCATCTGCTGTCGGTCGGCGAATTCCTGGCCGGCGCGCGCCACTGGCGCATCCTTGCGGACCTGTTCCTGCTGGCGATGTTCGGCGGCTTCTACAGCGTGCCGCTGTACGCGCTGATCCAGAGCCGCAGCGCGCCGACGCACCGCGCGCGGATCATCGCCGCGAACAACATCCTGAACGCGCTGTTCATGATCCTGTCGGCGTTGATGGCGATGGGGTTGACCAAGGCCGGCGTCGGCATCCCGGGCCTGTTCCTCGTCACCGCGTTGCTGAACGTCATCGTCGCGGCGTATATCTACCTGCTCGTGCCCGAATTCCTGCTGCGCTTCGTCGCGTGGGTGCTCGTGCACACCTTCTACCGGATTCGCCTCGTGCACGCGGAGCGGATCCCGGAAGAGGGCGGCGCGGTGCTCGTGTGCAACCACGTCAGCTACGTCGACGCGCTCGTGCTGGCCGCCGCGAGCCCGCGCCCGATCCGTTTCGTGATGGATCACCGGATCTTCAAGACGCGCTTCGCGGGCTGGGTGTTCCGTCATGCGAAGGCGATCCCGATCGCGCCGCGCCACGAGGATCCCGCGATGCTCGCGCGCGCGTACGACGCGTGCGAGGCCGCGCTGAAGGATGGCGAACTCGTGTGCATCTTCCCCGAGGGCAAGCTGACGAAGACGGGCGACATCAACACGTTCCATCACGGCATCACCGAGATTCTGACCCGCACGCCGGCGCCGGTGATTCCGATGGCGCTGCGCGGGCTGTGGGGCAGTTATTTTTCACGGCATTCCGATGCGCGGATGCCGCGGCCCATCAAGCGCGGCGTGATGAGCCGCCTGACGCTGGCGGTCGGCGAACCGGTCCCGGCATCGGTCGCGACACCCGAGGCGCTGCAGGCTGCGGTCACCGAACTGCGCGGCGCGCGGAAGTAGGCGGGCGCCCGCCGGCGGCGCTCCGGGCAGGCATTCGGCTGCAACCAACCGGGCCTGAACGGACTTCCGGCCGCACCGTCGGGGCCGTACGTGCACGCCCCCGTGCGCCCGGCCTGCGTTTCATGCGGCCCGCGCGCCCGGGACGGCTGGCATAATAGCGCCTTACCTCTTTTTCTCGACCGGCAAACGATCGACCTGCCTGCGGCCCGGGCAGCGCATCGGTTTGCCCATTTCTATTTGGGCGGTTCCATCATGTCCGGCAATACCCTCGGCACGCTTTTCACTGTCACGACCTTCGGCGAATCGCACGGTCCCGCGATCGGCTGCGTGATCGACGGCTGCCCGCCGGGGATGGGGCTGACCGAAGCCGACATCCAGGGCGAACTGGATCGCCGCAAGCCCGGCACGTCGCGGCACGTGACGCAACGGCAGGAGGCCGACGAGGTCGAGATCCTGTCGGGCGTGTTCGAAGGCTTGACGACCGGCACGCCGATCGCGCTGTTGATCCGCAACACCGACCAGCGCAGCAAGGACTACGGCAACATCGTCGAGACGTTCCGCCCCGGCCACGCCGATTACACCTACTGGCAGAAATACGGCATTCGCGATTATCGCGGCGGCGGCCGTTCGTCCGCGCGCCTGACCGCGCCGATCGTCGGCGCGGGTGCGGTCGCGAAGAAGTGGCTGCGCGAGCGCTTCGGCGTCGAGGTGCGCGGCTACATGAGCGGCCTCGGCGAGATCGACGTGCCGTTCGTCGACTGGTCGCACGTGCACGAGAATCCGTTCTTCTCGCCGAACGCGGCGGTCGTGCCGGAGCTCGAGGCCTACATGGATGCGCTGCGCAAGGACGGCGATTCGATCGGCGCGCGTATCGATGTCGTCGCGTCGGGCGTGCCGGTCGGCTGGGGCGAGCCCGTGTTCGATCGGCTCGATGCGGACATCGCGAAGGCGATGATGAGCATCAACGCGGTGAAGGGCGTCGAGATCGGCGCGGGTTTCGGCAGCGTCGCGCAGCGCGGCTCGGTGCACGGCGACGAACTGACGCCGAGCGGCTTCGTCGGCAACCATTCGGGCGGCGTGCTGGGCGGGATCTCGACGGGGCAGGACATCACCGTGTCGATCGCGATCAAACCGACGTCGAGCATCCGCACGCCGCGCCGTTCGATCACGAAGGCCGGCGAACAGGCGACGGTGGAGACGTTCGGCCGCCACGATCCGTGCGTCGGCATTCGTGCGACGCCGATCGCCGAGTCGATGCTCGCGCTGGTGCTGATCGACCATGCGCTGCGCCATCGCGCGCAGTGCGGCGACGTCGAGACGTCGACGCCGAAGATTTCGGGCAGCGCGACCTGACGCAAGCGGGCGGGGCGCGGCCGCCCCGTCTCGACCGTCGGGCGACGAATGCAAACGGGGCGCTGCTTGATGCAGCGCCCCGTTTCGTTTGCGGTGGCAAAAAAACGCGCCGCTCGCGGCGGTGCGTTCCGGCAGCTTACATGTTCGGGTAATTCGGCCCGCCGCCGCCTTCCGGCGTGACCCACACGATGTTCTGCGTCGGGTCCTTGATGTCGCAGGTCTTGCAGTGCACGCAGTTCTGCGCGTTGATCACCAGCCGATCGCTGCCGTCGTCGTTCTTCATGAACTCGTACACCGCCGCCGGGCAGAACCGCGCCTCCGGCCCCGCGTACGTGCGCAGGTTCACGTTCACCGGCACGCTCGCATCCTTCAGCGTCAGGTGCGCCGGCTGGTTCTCCTCGTGGTTCGTGTTCGAGATGAACACCGACGACAGCCGGTCGAACGTCAGCTTGCCGTCCGGCTTCGGATACTCGATCGGCTCGCACTGCGACGCCGGTTTCAGCATCTCGTGGTCCGCATGCTGGTGATGCAGCGTCCACGGCACGTTGCCGCCCATCACCTTCTGCTCGATCCCCACCATCAGCGTGCCCAGGTACAGGCCCTTCGCCATCCACTGCTTGAAGTTGCGCGCGCGGTACAGCTCCGTGTACAGCCACGACTGCTTGAAGGCGTCCGGGTATGCGTTCAGTTCGTCCGACTGACGGCCGGCCTGCAGCGCGTCGAACGCGGCGTCCGCCGCCAGCATGCCGGTCTTGATCGCTGCGTGGCTGCCCTTGATCCGCGATGCGTTCAGGAAGCCCGCGTCGTCGCCGATCAGCGCGCCGCCCGGGAATACCGTCTTCGGCAGCGACAGCAGGCCGCCCGCCGTGATCGCACGCGCGCCGTACGACACGCGCTTGCCGCCTTCCAGGAACGCGCGGATCGACGGGTGCGTCTTGTAGCGCTGGAATTCCTCGAACGGCGACAGGTACGGGTTCGTGTAGCCGAGGCCCACCACGAAGCCGACCACGACCTGGTTGTTGTCCAT
Source organism: Burkholderia cepacia (assembly GCF_001039005.1). Lineage (GTDB taxonomy): Bacteria > Pseudomonadota > Gammaproteobacteria > Burkholderiales > Burkholderiaceae > Burkholderia > Burkholderia theae. The sequence goes on along the minus strand of NZ_LDWR01000011.1, from coordinate 289,894 downwards.
GTGATACAGGAACGAGCCGCCGTAGGTATCGGACTTCAGCGGCCAGCCGGCCGTGTGGATCACGAGGCCCGGTTTGTGCTTGGCCGGATCGATTTCCCACAGTTCCTTGATGCCGATCCCGTACGCCTGCGGCTCGGCGTTCGCGTCGAGCTTGAACGTCGAGATCAGCTGGCGGCCGAGGTGGCCGCGGCAGCCTTCGGCGAACAGCGTGTACTTCGCGTGCAGCTCCATGCCGAGCTGGAAGTTCTCGGTCGGCTCGCCGTCCTTGCCCACGCCCATGTTGCCGGTCGCGACACCCTTCACGGAGCCGTCGTCGTTATAGAGAATCTCGGCGGCCGGGAAGCCCGGGAAGATCTCGACGCCCAAGGCTTCCGCCTGCTGGCCGAGCCAGCGCGTGACGTTGCCCAGCGAGATCACGTAGTTGCCGTGGTTCTGGAAGTTGGCGGGCAGTGCCCAGTTCGGCGTCGTGACCGCGCTTTTCTCGGACAGGAACAGGAAGCGGTCTTCGGTCACCTCGACGTCCAAAGGCGCGCCCCGTTCCTTCCAGTCGGGGAACAGCTCGTTGATCGCGCGCGGATCCATCACCGCGCCCGACAGGATGTGCGCACCGATCTCGGAACCCTTCTCGAGCACGCACACGCCGATCTCGGTGCCTTTCTCGGCGGCCAGCTGCTTGAGCCGGATCGCCGCCGACAGCCCGGCGGGGCCGCCGCCGACGATCACGACGTCGTATTCCATCGATTCGCGCGGGCCGTATTGCTCGATGAGGCTTGCGGGGGTCATTGGCGTTCCTCTAACCGTTAGAATGCTTTTATTCGGGAGCGTATTGTCTGCGAAACGAAACGCTTGCCGCAACAGCATGCGGCTAGATTAGCACGATCGTTCTATTTTTGTGCTACGGTAATGCCGCTCGGGCCGTGCTGCCCGTGGCGGCGAAATGACATCGAAAGGGGATGTGCAAATGGGTCGATCGATCAATCTGGAAGGCAAGGTTGCGCTGGTCACGGGCGCGTCGAGCGGCCTTGGGCAGCGCTTTGCGCAGGTACTGTCGCAGGCCGGTGCGAAGGTCGTGCTCGCAAGCCGCCGCGTCGAGCGCTTGAAGGAACTGCGTGCGGAAATCGAAGCGGCGGGCGGTGCCGCGCACGTCGTGTCGCTCGACGTCACCGACGTCCAGAGCATCAAGGCGGCGGTCGCGCACGCGGAGACGGAAGCCGGCACGATCGACATCCTCGTGAACAATTCGGGCGTTTCGACGATGCAGAAGCTCGTCGACGTGACGCCGGCCGATTTCGAGTTCGTGTTCGATACCAACACGCGCGGTGCATTTTTCGTCGCGCAGGAAGTCGCGAAGCGGATGATGATGCGCGCGAACGGCAACGGCAAGCCGCCGTACCGGATCATCAACATCGCGTCGGTGGCCGGGCTGCGCGCGTTCCCGCAGATCGGGCTGTACGCGATGAGCAAGTCCGCGGTCGTGCAGATGACGCGCGCGATGGCGCTCGAATGGGGGCGCCACGGGATCAACGTCAACGCGATCTGTCCGGGCTATATCGATACCGAAATCAATCATTACCTGTGGGAAACCGAGCAGGGCCAGAAGCTGCAGTCGATGCTGCCGCGCCGGCGCGTCGGCAAGCCCCAGGATCTCGACGGGTTGTTGTTGCTGCTCGCGGCCGACGAGTCGCAGTTCATCAATGGCTCGATTATCTCCGCCGACGACGGCTTCGGCCTCGCCTGAGCGGATGACATTCAGCAATTAAGAAGACTGCAATGAGTGCAACAAGCGATTATTCACCCGTATTTGAGATGTCGATGCCGATCCGCTGGGGCGACATGGACGCGTTCGGCCACGTGAACAACACGGTCTATTTCCGCTATATGGAGCAGGCGCGGATCTCGTGGTTCGAGGAGCTCGGCATTGCCGGCGGCAATGGCGAGGGGCAGGGGCCGGTGATCGTCACGGCGTCGATGGAGTTTCTCAAGCAACTGCACTATCCGGGCGACGTGATCGCGAAGATGTCGGCCGCGAAACCGGGCCGAAGCAGCTTCGACACCGGTTTCGAGCTCACGCGCGCGGACGATCCGCAGCACGTCTATGCGCGCGGCAAGGCGCGTTGCGTATGGGTCGACTACGCGCTCGGCAAGTCGGTGCCGTTGCCGCAACTGCTGCGCGACACGATCGAGCGCGCGCTCGCGACGAAGATCGGCTGAGCGTCGACAAGGGTGAGGCCGGCGCCGGGGCGCCGGTCACACCCCATGACCGTTGTTTCCCGAATCGGCCGCTTCATGCGGCCGATTGTCATCCGGGAGCCGCCATTCAGTGCCCGAGCAGGCGCTGCAGCAGCTCCGGCGTATTGTTCGTCCCGTATTTGCGCATCAGCCGTGCGCGGTAGATGTCGACCGTGCGCGAGCTGATGTCGAGCACGCGCCCGATCTGCTTGCTGGTCTTGCCGGTCGCGAGTTGCGCGGCGATCTCGCGTTCGCGCGGGGTCAGTTCGACGGCGACCCGGCGCGTCGCGCTCAAATCCTCGAAGGTCCAGACGCCGGCCGCGAGCGGCGCGGTGCGGTCGAGCGCGCGGCCCGTCACGTGACACCAGAACAGCTCGCCGTCCGCCCGCTTCATGATTCTGTCATCCGAGTAGATGCCGTTCGCGGCCATCACGCGCGCGATTCGCTCGCCGATTCGCTGGAATTCGTCCGTCGACGGGTAGAGCACCTCGTACGATTTCCCGATCAGGTCGGCCCGCGCGCAGCGGAAGATCGACGCGAGCGCGTCGTTGCAGTCCTCGATCACGCGATCGCGCGACAGGACGAGGCCGAGCGGCGCGAGGTGGAAGGCAGTCTGGTAATCGAGAGCGGGCATGGCGCGGGCAAGCGGAGGCAAACGCTTATGTATTTTTGCGTATTGTGCCGCATCCGCGCCGCATCGTACCCTTTCAGGCATCTCGCGGCGGTTTGCCGCGACATAAAAAGCGCGCCTCGACGCAGGTATCGCCGTGCATGCATAGAATGATGCGGCGGGCTTGCGGGCCACGTGGGCGCGTGAACCGGTTTTGCTGGTTTCCATAAAGGAAGGGACAACAGATGAACAAAGTCTATCCAAGCGCGGCTGCCGCGCTGGAAGGGATCGTCCGCGACGGACAGACCTTCGCGGTGGGCGGCTTCGGCCTGTGCGGGATTCCGGAGGCGCTGATCGCGGCGTTGCGCGATTCGGCCGTCAAGGGCATCACCTGCATCAGCAACAATGCGGGCGTCGACGGTTTCGGCCTCGGCCTGCTGCTGGAAACGCGCCAGATCAAGAAGATGATCTCGTCGTACGTCGGCGAGAACAAGGAGTTCGAGCGCCAGTACCTGGCGGGCGAACTCGAGCTCGAATTCACGCCGCAAGGCACGCTCGCCGAAAAGCTGCGCGCGGGCGGCGCGGGCATCCCCGCGTTCTTCACGAATACCGGCTACGGCACCGTGATCGCGGAAGGCAAGGAAACGCGCCAGTTCGGCGATCGCCACTACGTGCTCGAGCCGTCGCTGACGGCCGACGTCGCGCTCGTGAAGGCCTGGAAAGCCGACAAGTCCGGCAACCTGATCTATCGCCGCACCGCGCGCAACTTCAACCCGATGTGCGCGATGGCCGGCAAGATCACCGTGGTGGAGGTCGAGGAGATCGTCGAGAACGGCACACTCGATCCGGACCAGGTCCATACGCCGGGGATTTTCGTGCAGCGCATCGTGCTGAACGCGACGCCCGAAAAACGCATCGAACAACGCGTCGTACGCGCGAAAGGAGACTGACATGGCCTGGAATCGAGACCAGATGGCCGCGCGCGCGGCGAAGGAACTGCAGGACGGCTTCTACGTGAACCTCGGCATCGGCCTGCCGACGCTCGTCGCGAACCACGTGCCGGAAGGCGTCGAGGTGTGGCTGCAGTCGGAGAACGGCCTGCTCGGCATCGGCCCGTCGCCGACCGAAGACGAAGTCGACGCCGATCTCATCAACGCCGGCAAGCAGACCGTCACGACGCTGCCGGGCTCGTCGATTTTCTCGTCGGCCGACTCGTTCGCGATGATCCGCGGCGGCCACATCAACCTCGCGATCCTCGGGGCGATGCAGGTCAGCAAGCAGGGCGACCTCGCCAACTGGATGATCCCCGGCAAGATGATCAAGGGGATGGGTGGTGCGATGGACCTTGTCGCCGGCGTGAAGCGCGTCGTCGTGCTGATGGAGCATGTCGCGAAGGGCGATCAGCACAAGATCCTCGAAGAGTGCAACCTGCCGTTGACCGGTGTTGGCGTGGTCGACCTGATCATCACCGATCTCGGCGTGATCGAAGTGACGCCGACCGGCCTGAAGGTCCTCGAGCTCGCCGACGGCGTGAGCGCCGACGAGATCCAGGCGAAGACGGGCGCGCCGCTCGACGTCAGCGCGGTCGCTTAAGTTCTCCGCGCGCAAGCGCGGTTTCGACGCCCCGCATGCCGGACGACGGCATGCGGGGCGTTTGTGGTTGCGCGTGGCCGCGCCGCCTGCCCGGTGCCCGGTGGGCCGACCCGTGCGGCGGAAGCGGTTTACAATCGTTTGCATCGGGCGTCGCAAGCGTTGCCCCGCGCGTCGCCCCCGTTCGACAGGATGCCAACGATGCCAACAACTCCAGCGAATCCCCCGGTTCCTCGCCAGCGGCGCGTGCAGTGTGCGAGCGCTGCCGGCCTGCACCACGTTGCCTATACCGAGTGGGGCGATCCCGCCAACCCGCGTGTGCTGGTCTGCGTGCATGGCCTGACCCGCTCCGGGCGCGATTTCGACCGGCTCGCCGCCGCGCTGTCCGACACGTATCGCGTCGTTTGCCCCGATGTCGTCGGGCGCGGCCAGTCCGACCGGCTTGCCGATCCGCGGCTCTATGCGATTCCGCAATACGTGGCCGACATGGTGACGCTGATCGCGCGGCTCGACGTCGAATCGGTCGACTGGTTCGGCACGTCGATGGGCGGCCTGATCGGCATGGCGCTCGCGGGGCTGCCCGGTTCGCCGCTGCGCCGGATGATCGTCAACGACGTCGGCCCGCGCATCGAGCCTGATTCGCTGACGCGCATCGGCGAATATCTCGGCGTGCAGCCGCGCTTTGCGACCGAACAGGAGGGCATCGACTACCTGACGTCGCTGTCGTTGCCGTTCGGCGCGCTGACCGGCGACGAGTGGCGCGAGATCAACGGACCGCTGCTGCGCGAGCTGCCCGAAGGCGGCTGGACGATGCGCTACGATCCGCGCATCGCCGAACCGTTCAAGGCGACGACGCCCGAACTGGCCGCACTCGGCGAGGCGGCGCTGTGGCGCGCCATCGAGACGACGGACGCGTCGCTGCTCGTCGTGCGCGGCGAGACATCCGACCTGTTGTCGCGCGACACGGTGGCCGAAATGGTGCGTCGCGGCCGGCATGTGACGCAGGCCGAGATTCCGGGTGCGGGCCACGCGCCGGCGTTCATCAGTGCCGACCAGATAACGCTCGCACGGCGGTTTTTCGTCGAAGGCGTCGCATAAACGCGTCATAATATGCGGTTCGGCGGCACGCGGGCCGTGTCGCCGTCCGATTCATCATCCACTCACGACCGGAACATTCCATGGCAGTCATTCGTCACCACGTCGGGGCCCGTCTCTCCGAAACCGCGATCCACAACGGTACCGTGTATCTGGCCGGCCAGATCGCCGAAGACACCACGCAGGACATCAAGGGCCAGACGCGCGAAGTGCTCGGCCACATCGACCGCCTGCTCGCCGAAGCGAACAGCGACAAGGCGCATCTGCTGTCGGTGCAGATCTATATCTCGGATCTGGCGAACTTCGAAGGCATGAATGCGGAGTGGGACGCGTGGGTCGCGCAGGGCAACACGCCGCCGCGCGCCACCGTCGAGGCGAAGCTCGCGGATCCGGCGCTGCTCGTCGAGATCGTGGTCGTCGCCGCACAGCGGAGCTGAGCGTCGTTAGACGATGACCGTATTACGCCAGGCCGTGCAATGACCGAGTCCGTTTCCGCTTCCCCCGTTTCGGCACCGTCGTTCGACGACGTGCTCGCATTCGTGCGCGAGCGGGCCGGCGATGCACGCCTGTCGTCGGGCGAACTGCTCGCCGACCACTCGGCAGGCACGGCGTCGATCATGCGCACGCTGAACGTCGATCCGTCCGCGATGCAGGCCGCAGCGCTGTTCGTGCTGACGCCGCACCTGAGCGACCCAGAGCGCGAGCTGACCGAGCGTTTCGGCGACGAAGTGGCGCGGCTCGTGTCCGACGTGCGCAAGCTGTTGCGACTCGGCACCGTCAGCCTGCGCGCCGCGCAGAATGCGGTGGCCGACGCGGGGCGCGATGCGGCGGAAGAGCGGCGCACGCAGATCGAGGCGTTGCGCAAGATGCTGCTCGCGTTCGCGCAGGATATCCGCGTGGTGCTGATCCGGCTCGCGTCGCGGCTGCAGTCGCTGCGCTACTACGCGGCCGCGAAGATCGACCCGCCGCCCGACGTCGCGCGCGAGACGCTCGAGATCTATGCGCCGCTCGCGAACCGTCTCGGTATCTGGCAACTGAAGTGGGAGCTCGAAGATCTCGCGTTCCGCTTCGAGGATCCCGTCACCTACAAGCGGATCGCGAAACTGCTCGACGAAAAGCGGATCGAACGCGAGGCGTACGTCAGGCAAGCGATCGAGCGGCTGCAGCACGAGCTGGCGGATGCGCACATCCAGGCCGACGTGAGCGGCCGGCCGAAGCATATCTACAGCATCTGGCGCAAGATGCGCGGCAAGGAACTCGATTTCGCCGAGCTGTACGACGTGCGTGCGTTCCGCGTGATCGTGCCGGACATCAAGGATTGCTACGCGGTGCTCGGTATCGTGCATCACCTGTGGCAGCCGGTGCCGAAAGAGTTCGACGACTACATCTCGCGGCCGAAGCCGAACGGCTACAAGTCGCTGCATACGGTCGTGATCGGCGACGACGGCCGTGCGTTCGAAGTGCAGATCCGCACGCACGAGATGCACCGCTTCGCCGAGTACGGCGTTGCCGCGCACTGGCGCTACAAGGAGGCCGGCACGCGCGGTTACGGCGGCCAGTTCTCGGCGAGCGACAAATACGACGAGAAGATCGCGTGGCTGCGCCAGTTGCTCGCGTGGAAGGACGACGTCGAGGACGGCACCGAGGTGTCGGGCGACCAGGCGTGGGCGCAATTGCGCGAGACGTCGCTCGACGACGACCACATCTACGTGCTGACGCCGCAGGCGCGCGTGATCGCGTTGCCGCAGGGCGCGACGCCGGTCGATTTCGCGTACCACCTGCACAGCGAACTCGGCCATCGCTGCCGCGGCGCGCGCGTCGACGGCGTGATGGTGCCGCTGAACACGTCGCTTGCGAACGGCCAGACGGTCGAGATCGTCGCGGTGAAGGAGGGCGGGCCGTCGCGCGACTGGCTGAACCTGCAGCTCGGTTACCTGAAGAGCCCGCGCGCGCGGCAGAAGGTGCGTGCGTGGTTCAACTCGATCGAGCAGGAAGAAAACGTCGCGCATGGCCGGGCGCTCGTCGAAAAGACGCTGCAGCGCGAGGGCAAGACGTCGGTCAGTCTGGACAACCTCGCTGCGAAGCTCGGCTTCAAGTCGCCCGAGGAGTTGTTCTCGGTCGTCGGCAAGGAAGAGTTCAGTCTGCGTCATGTCGAGCACGCGCTGTCCGATGCGCCGCCGCCTGAGCCGGTGCCCGAGGCGCCTGCCGATTTCGAGAAGCGCAGCAGCGGCGCGAGCGTGGCGCACGGCGCGTCGACCGGCGTGCTGGTCGTGGGCGTCGACGCGCTGCTGACTCAGCTCGCGCGCTGCTGCCGTCCGGCGCCGCCCGATCCGATCAGCGGTTTCGTCACGCGCGGCAAGGGGATGTCGATCCACCGCACCGACTGCCCGACGTTTCGCCGGATGGTCGAGCGCGCGCCGGAACGCGTGCTGCAGACGACCTGGTCGGCCGACGTGCTCGGCGGGCGCGGTGCATCCGTCTATCCGGTCGACCTGATGATCGAGGCGAGCGACCGGCAGGGGTTGCTGCGCGACATCTCCGAAGTGTTCGCGCGCGAAAAGATGAACGTGGTCGGCGTGAAGACGCAAAGCCGCCGCAATGCGGCATTCATGCAGTTCACGGTCGAGGTGTCGAATTCGGCGCAGGTGCAGCGCGCCTGCACGCTGCTCGGCGAGGTGCAGGGCGTCGTGCGGGCGGGGCGGAAGGCATGATGGGGTTGGAACACGGTTATTTTGCTGCGACCGCATAAAAAGGCTTGCCAAACGAACAGCAGCTCCATATAATTTCAGCTTCTCTAGGCTCGTAGCTCAGCTGGTTAGAGCACCACCTTGACATGGTGGGGGTCGTTGGTTCGAGTCCAATCGAGCCTACCAACGAATTGAGAATGCCCGGTTTCCGGGTATTCGATGCAGTAAATAACTCAACGCAAACAAGGCGAATACGGTTATGACACCGCGAACGTTGACCGAAACCTTTTCGGACCGACGCTAGTCGAGGAACGTTTTCGCCCTTTCAGTTTGAGTGAAGTATCGAATGCGGCCCCTCGAAAGCGGGGCCGCATTTTTTTTGTCGCGAAATTTTCGCGCGTGACTTTTATATCGCGTGCTTGGTCTGCCGCCCACTGTCGGCATCACGGAGATTGCTATGGTTTCGATACGCTTGCCTGACGGCTCAGTTCGACAATACGAGCATCCGGTGACAGTTGCCGAGGTTGCAGCCTCGATCGGTCCCGGGCTTGCGAAGGCTGCGCTTGGTGGCAAGCTCGATGGCGAGCTCGTCGATACGTCCGCGGTGATCGACCGCGACGCATCGCTCGCAATCGTCACGGACAAGGACGCCGACGGCCTCGACATCATCCGTCACTCGGCCGCGCACTTGCTCGCGTACGCGGTGAAGGAGCTGTATCCGGAAGCGCAGGTGACGATCGGTCCCGTGATCGACAACGGCTTCTATTACGACTTCGCGTATCAGCGTCCGTTTACGCCGGAAGATCTCGAGAAGATCGAAAAGCGCATGCTGGAGCTCGCCAAGAAGGACGAGCCCGTGACGCGCCGCGTCGTGTCGCGCGACGAGGCCGCGGGATACTTCCGCAGCATCGGCGAGAAGTACAAGGCCGAGATCATCGAATCGATTCCGCAGAGCGACGACATCAAGCTGTATTCGCACGGTGGCTTCACGGATCTGTGCCGTGGCCCGCACGTGCCGTCGACCGGCAAGCTGAAGGTCTTCAAGCTGATGAAGGTCGCAGGTGCGTACTGGCGCGGCGATTCGAAGAACGAGCAGCTGCAGCGCATCTACGGTACCGCCTGGACGAAGAAGGAAGACCAGGACCAGTACCTGCACATGCTCGAGGAAGCGGAAAAGCGCGACCACCGCAAGCTCGGCAAGCAGCTCGACCTGTTCCACATGCAGGAAGAGTCGCCGGGCATGGTGTTCTGGCATCCGAAGGGCTGGGCGCTGTGGCAGCAGGTCGAGCAGTACATGCGCCGCCGCGTGAACGAAGCCGGCTACCTCGAGATCAAGACGCCGATGATCATGGACCGCTCGCTGTGGGAGGCGTCGGGCCACTGGCAGAACTACCGCGAGAACATGTTCACGACGGAGTCGGAGAAGCGCGACTACGCGATCAAGCCGATGAACTGTCCGGGGCACGTCCAGGTGTTCAAGCACGGCCTGCGCTCGTACCGCGACCTGCCGCTGCGTTACGCGGAATTCGGTTCGTGCCACCGCAACGAGGCATCGGGCGCACTGCACGGCCTGATGCGCGTGCGCGGCTTCGTGCAGGACGATGCGCACATCTTCTGTACGGAAGACCAGATCATTGCCGAGTCGATCGCGTTCAACAAGCTCGCGATGAGCGTGTATGGCGATTTCGGTTTCGACCACATCGACATCAAGCTGTCGCTGCGTCCTGAGCAGCGCATGGGTTCCGACGAAACGTGGGACCGTGCCGAGCAGGGTCTGCGTGAAGCGCTGACGGCGTGCGGCCTCCAGTGGGAAGAGCTGCCGGGCGAGGGTGCGTTCTACGGTCCGAAGATCGAGTATCACATCAAGGACGCGCTCGGCCGTTCGTGGCAGTGCGGTACGCTGCAGCTCGACATGATGCTGCCGGAGCGTCTCGGTGCCGAGTACGTCGCGGAAGACAACAGCCGCCGCCGGCCCGTGATGCTGCACCGTGCGATCGTCGGTTCGATGGAGCGATTCCTCGGCATTCTGATCGAGCACCACGCTGGTGCGATGCCGGTCTGGCTCGCGCCGATTCAGGCTGTTGTGCTCAATATCGCCGAAAATCAGGTCGAATATGCGAAGTCTCTGGCCCAAACGTTGCAAAAACAAGGGGTTAGAGTGACGGCCGATTTGCGCAACGAGAAGATTAGCTATAAAATACGCGAGCACACGCTGGAAAAGGTGCCTTATCTCCTCGTCGTGGGTGATAAGGAGCGTGATGCGCAAACGGTAGCCGTGCGTGCCCGTGGCGGCGTCGATCTTGGCGTGATGCCGGTCGATGTCTTCGTTGAGCGTCTGCAGGAAGACCTGCGCTCGTTCAAGTAACCGCCCTGGCAGCGCGGCTCGTTTTTTTAATTTTTAGAGGAAACGTAACATCGCTACTGATAAGTCGTCGCATCGCATCAACGGTGAAATCACTGCGCCGGAAGTGCGTCTGGTCGGGATCGAGAACGAACCGCTCGGTATCGTAAAACTCGCTGATGCTTTCCGTAAATCGGAAGAACTGGATGTTGACCTGGTGGAAATCGCGCCGCAAGCGGTTCCCCCGGTTTGCCGTCTGATGGATTACGGCAAGTTCAAGTACCAGGAATCGAAGAAGCAGCACGAAGCGAAGCTGAAGCAGAAGGTCATCCAGGTCAAGGAAGTCAAATTCCGCCCGGGTACCGATGACGGGGATTACAACGTCAAGCTCCGCAACCTCGTGCGCTTCCTCGAAGAAGGCGACAAGACGAAGATCACGTTGCGTTTCCGCGGTCGCGAAATGGCTCACCAGGAAATCGGTATGCGGATGCTTGAGCGTCTGCGCACGGATCTCGAGGAAGTCGGCCAGGTCGAGCAGATGCCGAAGATGGAAGGGCGCCAGATGATCATGGTGCTCTCGCCGAAGAAAAAGAAGTAACGGGCCCGCGCGCTTCGCGCGCAGGTTCGACAGTGGTTCGGCGCGTTGCCCGGTCAGGGCGGCGTGCCAACAATGACGGCGGCTGCGCAAGCGGTTCGCCGTACACAAGTGGACTGGGTTTCGAAGGGCGGGTCAAGGGCGCAAGCCAACCGCACACCCATCGCCATCTAATAAACTGGAGTTGTCGTCATGCCGAAGATGAAGACCAAGAAGAGTGCTGCAAAGCGCTTCGTGGTGCGTCCGGGCGGTACCGTCAAGCGCGGTCAGGCCTTCAAGCGCCACATCCTGACCAAGAAAACCACGAAGAACAAGCGTCACCTGCGCGGCGCAACGGCAGTTCATGATTCCGATCTGAACTCCGTCCGCGCAATGCTGCCGTTCGCGTAACCCCTCAATCGATACTCTAAGGAGAGAAATATGCCTCGAGTCAAACGTGGGGTAACCGCACGGGCCCGCCACAAGAAGATCATCAACCTGGCCAAGGGTTATCGCGGCCGTCGCAATAACGTCTATCGCATCGCCAAGCAGGCGGTGATGCGCGCTGGCCAGTACGCGTACCGCGATCGCCGCAACAAGAAGCGTGTGTTCCGCGCACTGTGGATCACGCGTATCAACGCGGCAGTTCGCCAGCACGACATGACCTACAGCGTGTTCATCAACGGCCTGAAGAAGGCGTCGATCGAACTCGACCGTAAGGTTCTGGCCGACATGGCGGTGTTCGACAAGGCTGCTTTTGCTGCGATCGTCAAGCAGGTGAAAGCCGCCGTTGCAGCCTAATTGCGAAATTAGCACTGCGTGGTTAGTTGCAGCGATGCTCCGGTAGTCTCGGCCGCTGCAGCGAAAACGGGGCTCTTCCGAGCCCCTTTTTTGTTTGGATGGGCGGTTTCGCTCGCCAAGACCGAATGACGTTGGAAATGATGGGATCTATGGATCTGGACCAGATTGTCGCCGACGCGCAGCAGTCCTTCGAACAGGCTGCCGACATCACCACGCTCGAAAACGAGAAAGCACGATTTCTCGGCAAGTCGGGTGCGCTGACCGAGTTGCTGAAGGGCCTCGGCAAGCTCGATCCCGAAGCACGCAAGACCGAAGGCGCACGCATCAACGTCGCGAAGCAGCAGGTTGAAGCCGCGCTGACCGCACGTCGCCAGGCACTGGCCGACGCGCTGTTGAACCAGCGCCTCGCCGCCGAGGCGATCGACGTGACGTTGCCGGGCCGTGGCGCCGGTGCAGGCAGCCTGCACCCCGTGATGCGCACGTGGGAGCGTGTCGAACAGATTTTCGGCTCGATCGGTTTCGATGTGGCCGACGGCCCCGAAATCGAGACCGACTGGTACAACTTCACGTCGCTGAACAGCCCGGAAAACCATCCGGCGCGTTCGATGCAGGACACCTTCTACGTTGAAGGCAAGGACGCCGACGGCCGCCAGCTGCTGCTGCGCACGCACACGAGCCCGATGCAGGTGCGTTACGCGCGCATGAACCGTCCGCCGATCAAGGTGATCGCACCGGGCCGCACGTATCGCGTCGACAGCGATGCGACCCACTCGCCGATGTTCAATCAGGTCGAGGGGCTGTGGATCGACGAAAACATCAGCTTCGCCGACCTCAAGGGCGTCTATACCGATTTCCTGAAGAAATTCTTCGAGCGCGACGACATCCTCGTGCGCTTCCGTCCGTCGTATTTCCCGTTCACGGAACCGTCGGCCGAGATCGACATGATGTTCGAGCAAGGCAAGAACGCCGGCAAATGGCTCGAGATCTCCGGCTCGGGGCAGGTGCATCCGACCGTGATTCGCAACATGGGCCTCGATCCCGAGCGCTACATCGGCTTTGCGTTCGGCAGCGGCCTCGAACGCCTGACGATGCTGCGCTACGGCGTCCAGGATCTCCGGCTGTTCTTCGAGAACGACCTGCGTTTCCTGCGCCAGTTCGCATAACGCCGCTCGCCGCGCCGACCTGTGCCCGCGCATGCCCCGACGGACGATCCGATGGGGCCCGGGCGTCGATCTAACCTGTTTCGAACGTAGACATCCATGCAATTCCCTGAATCCTGGTTGAGAACCTTTGTCGACCCGCAGCTGACGACCGACGAACTGTCGCACGCGCTGACGATGGCGGGGCTCGAAGTCGAATCGCTGAGCAAGGCTGCGCCGCCGACGTCGAAGATCGTCGTCGGCCGCGTGCTCGAAGTCGCCAAGCATCCGGATGCGGACAAGCTCAATGTCTGCCAGGTCGACGCCGGTACCGGCGCGACGCTGAATATCGTCTGCGGCGCGCCGAACGTGGCGCCCGGCATCAAGGTGCCGGTCGCGCTGGTCGGCGCGGAACTGCCGCCGGCAGAAGAGGGCGGCAAGCCGTTCGCGATCAAGCTGTCGAAGTTGCGCGGTGTGGAGAGCCAGGGGATGCTGTGCTCGGCGCGCGAACTGAAGCTGTCCGAGGATCACAGCGGCCTGCTGATCCTGCCGGAAGACACGCCGGTCGGTCAGGACATCCGCGAGACGCTCAATCTCGACGACACGATCTTCGAAATCAAGCTGACGCCGAACAAGGCAGACTGCCTGTCCGTGTTCGGTATCGCGCGCGAGACGGCCGCGATCACCGGCGCGCCGCTGACGCCGGTCGATATCCGCCCGGTGCGCGTCGAGCTCGACGAGACGCTGCCGGTGCGCATCGACGCCCCCGATCTGTGCGGCCGCTTCTCGGGTCGCGTGATCCGCGGCGTGAATGCGCATGCGAAGACGCCGCAGTGGATGGTCGAGCGCCTCGAGCGTTCGGGCCAGCGCAGCGTGTCGGCCCTCGTCGACATTTCGAACTACGTGATGTTCGAGCTCGGCCGCCCGTCGCACGTGTTCGATCTCGACAAGATTCACGGCGGTATTGAAGTGCGTTGGGGCAAGCGCGGCGAATCGCTGAAGCTGCTCAACGGCAACACGGTCGAACTCGACGAAACGGTCGGCGTGATTGCGGACGACCGCCACGTCGAAAGCCTGGCCGGCATCATGGGCGGCGACAGCACGGCCGTCACGCTCGACACGACCAACATCTACCTGGAAGCCGCGTTCTGGTGGCCGGACAGCATCCGCGGCCGCGCGCGCAAGTACAACTTCTCGACCGATGCGGCCCATCGCTTCGAGCGCGGTGTCGATTACGCGACGACCGTCGAGCACGTCGAGCGCATCACGCAACTGATTCTCGAGATCTGCGGCGGCAAGGCCGGCCCGGTCGACGATCAGTCCGTGAACCTGCCGCAGCGCGCGCCGGTGAAGATGCGCGTGTCGCGCGCGAACCGCATCATCGGCGTGAAGATCGGCGCCGACGAGATCGCCAGCATCTTCACGCGCCTCGGCGTGCCGTTCGAGCGTGACGACGACGCGTTCCTCGTCACGCCGCCGTCGCACCGCTTCGACATCGAGATCGAGGAAGACCTGATCGAGGAAGTGGCGCGCATTTACGGCTTCGAGAAGATCCCGGCGCGTCCGCCGGTCGCGACGAGCGAAATGCGTGCGACCAACGAGACGCGGCGCTCGATCCACGACATCCGTCACGCGCTTGCCGCGCGCGACTACGCGGAAACCGTCAACTTCAGCTTCGTCGATGCGGAGTGGGAGAGCGATTTCGCGGGCAACGACAACCCGATCAAGCTGCTGAACCCGATCGCGAGCCAGCTTTCGGTGATGCGCACGACGCTGTTCGGCAGCCTGATCGCCGTGCTGCGCCACAACCTGAACCGCCGTGCCGACCGCGTGCGCGTGTTCGAGTCGGGCCGCGTGTTCCTCGCCGATCCGTCGGTGAAGGCCGGCGAGCTGGCGGTGGAAGGCCATGCGCAGCCGAAGCGCGTCGGCGCGCTTGCCTATGGCCCGGCGCTCGACGAGCAGTGGGGCGCGGCAACGCGTGCGGTCGATTTCTTCGACGTGAAGGGCGATCTCGAGGCGCTGCTCGCGCCCGCGGCCGCACGCTTCGTGAAGGCCGAGCATCCGGCCCTCCATCCGGGCCGCAGCGCGCGCATCGAAGTCGATGGCCGTGCGGTGGGCTGGATCGGCGAGCTGCACCCGCGCCTGATGCAGAAGTACGAGCTGCCGCATGCGCCGGTGATGTTCGAGATCGATGCGGACGCGCTGATTGCGCGTGCGCTGCCCGCGCCGACCGACGTGTCGAAATTCCCGCCGGTCCGTCGTGATATCGCCGTTGTCGTCGATCAGGCGGTCGAGGTTCAGGCACTTTTCGACGAAATGAAGAAGGCGCTTGCCGAAGAGGCCTGCCGATTCGTTCAGAAGGTTGTACTCTTCGACGAATTTCGTGCAAAATCAAATACTTCCGGTGGTCTCGCCGCGCACGAGAAGAGCCTTGCCTTCCGCGTGACGCTGCAGGACGCGGCTGGCACGCTACAGGACGAGGTCGTCGATCAGGCGATCCAGACGCTGGTCGAGCGGATGGCTCACGCCGGTGCGCGTCTGCGCGGCTAAGGAGAGGGTCCGCCCGTTCGCGGGCGGCTTTTTCCCCATCGTAAGTTTTGATTTAACGCGCTGTATGGCAGATATGAACGACATGACCTCGAGTGAATTCGAAGCCCTCCTGACGGCGCAACGCAGCGCCATGAACCGCGACGCTTCGGCGCCGGCGTCCACCGAGACGCCCACGCTGACGAAGGCGGAACTGGCGGAGCTGCTGTTCGACAGCGTCGGGCTGAACAAGCGTGAAGCGAAGGACATGGTCGAGGCGTTTTTCGAAGTCATCCGCGACGCGCTCGAAAACGGCGAAAGCGTCAAGCTGTCGGGGTTCGGCAATTTTCAGCTGCGCGACAAGCCGCAACGCCCGGGCCGCAATCCGAAGACGGGCGAGGCTATTCCGATCGCGGCACGCCGGGTGGTAACCTTCCACGCGAGCCAGAAGCTGAAGGCGCTGGTCGAAAACGGCACGGAGTAACACGCCGCGCGCCGACGTCTCCGCGCGGCCGCCGCGCACCCTTTACCGACGGTTAACCGACGATGACCACTACGGTTGAGAAAGTCGTCTTGCCTCCGATTCCCGCGAAGCGCTACTTCACGATCGGTGAAGTCAGCGAACTGTGCGGGGTCAAGCCGCATGTACTGCGATATTGGGAACAGGAATTCACTCAGTTGCGGCCGGTGAAGCGGCGCGGCAATCGTCGCTATTACCAGCATCACGAGGTGCTGCTGATCCGGCGGATTCGCGAGTTGCTGTACGAGCAGGGGTTCACGATCAACGGCGCGCGCAACCGGCTCGATTCGCCGGGCGGCGAGCGCGCCGCGGCGGCAGCACCCGTCGAGCAGGACGTTCAGGTCGCCGATACGCGGGTGCCGGGCAAGCCGGGCACCACTGTCGATGTCATTGCGTTGCGGCAGGCACTGCTCGACGTGATCGACGGACTGAAGCACGGCTGAGCGCGAAGAACGAAGCCCGAATCATGAAATGAAAAGCCCGGTTGGCGAAGCGCCACCGGGCTTTTTTCATGCGTGTCGCGCATGCGCATCAGCGCGTCGCGAGCGGATTCTTCTGTCCCATGTCGACGACCAGCGTGCCGTCCGGCAGCATCCGCACCGAGCCCTGCGCGACCTGGCTGCGGTAGCCGTACAGGTCGAAACGCATCGGGCCGGCCTCGGCCGAATTCCGGATCAGCGCGCGCACGTTCAGTTCGAGCACGTTGAACATCTTCATGTCGCCGCCTTCCATCCACATGTAGCTCGGCGCGTCGATCTGCGGCCGCTTCGGCGCGGGCGCGCCCGCCGCGCGCCGAAACGTGAGGCGCAGCCCGTCACGCTCGACCGTTGCTTGTCCGAGCTTGCCGTTCAGCACGGGCGGCGGGAACACCGTGTATTGGTCGAGCACGAGCGTGTCGCCGCGCAGTTCCGCGCCGCGCCGCTGCAGCGGCGTCAGCGAAGCGAGCTCGATGCCGAGCGAGCGCAGCAGCTTCGCCTGCGGAATGCCGAGCACCGACACCTGGGCCGGCTTGAACGCGAGGTGGCGGTCGTCGAGCACGGTCAGCGAACCCTTCATGTCGGTCGGCAGCCAGACGCCCGGCACGTGATTCCACAGCTTGATGCCACCCTGGACACGCAGGTTCTGGCCGTCCGCGCTCAGTTGCAGGTCGTTCAGTGAGCGCGGCGAGTAGTCGAGCAGGTAGTTGTTGAAGAGCGCGGACATCGCCTTCCACGACTCGACGACCGTGCCGCCGAGAATGCGGATGTCGTACTGGTTCGGATCGTCGAGATCGACGGGTTCGCCGGGTCGCTTCGACACGAGTTCCACGTCGAGATCCTCGACATGGAAGCCGATATCGCCGGACAGGTTGAAGTCGACGTTGCGCAGATGGATCGTCGGGTTGCGGTTCGACACGTGGCGTTCGTCGAACGGCGTGGTCGACGAGCGCCGCATCGCGACCTTCTGCATGCCGGGTCGCACGGTGTCCGCCGCGAGCGCGTACGCTTCCCAGTGCTGGCGCACGTCGCGCAGCGCATTCTGCTGCGCGGCGAGGAAGCTGTCGTTCAGGCGCGCGGCTGCGTTGCCGAGCAGTGCGCCGCTGGCCGGGCCCGTGTACGGCGGCATCCGGATTGCCATCGCACCGCTTTCGTCGAAATTGAAGTAGCCGGCCGAGACCTGGTCGCGATAGTGATACAGGTCGAACACGAAAGTCTGGTCGCGCTTCGCCGGATCGACCGGACCGATCAGGATGTCCGCGTTCATCGGCATCGAGCGCATGAACTTCACGTCGCCGCCGCGAATGACCATCGCCTGCTGCGGCGCGTTCGCGGGCATCGCGAAGCTGGCATGCGTGCCGTCGTCGAGCGTCAGGTCGAGGCCGGCCGGCGTCACGCGCAGCGCGGTGATCGTGAGCTTCAGGCGCGGCGGCGGCATCAGCTTGTCGACCGACATCACGAGATCGTCGCCGGCGAGCCGCGCGATCGGCGTCTGGACCTTCAGCAGGTCGGCCATCTTCACGTTGGCCGCGCGCATCACGGGCTGTGCGTTGATCCCCGACACGCGCACGCCGGTCGGGTGGAACACGAGCTGGCTGCCGTCGCGGATCGCGAGCGTGCCGGTCAGCGAGAACGGCACCCAGCCATCGCGCTGCATTTCGCCTTGCAGATGGATCACGCCGTCGCCGGCCGATACCGAGAGGTTGCGTAGCGGCGCGTTGCGGTAGCCGAAGATATAGGTGTTGAAGAGGGCGGTCAGCTTCGCATTGTCGAGCGTGACCGTGCCTTCGTGCACGTCGATCTGGAAGCTGGTCGGATCGTCGAACACGATCGGCGCACCGGCCTGTGTCGGCACGAGCGTGGCCGACAGCTGGTGGATGAAGAAACCGAGGTTGTTGACGATGCGGAAATCGACGTCACGCAGGAACGTCATCGCGCCGTTCTGGCCCGAGTCGCGCAGCGAAAACGGGCGCGGTTGCGTGAGGCTGATCGACGCGAGCGACGGTACAGTGCGCGCGATCTGCTGCTCGCGGGCGAGGCGTTGGGCCTTGGTGCGTTCGATCTTCGTCGACGCGACCGGCGGGTTGCCGTCGCGTTGCGCGGACGATTCCGCACAGCCGGCGCAGAGCAGCGCGAGTGCAAGCGCGCCGCAGCCGAACACGCGGGTTGTCTTGTGCCTGACCGGGGCGGCCGCGCGTTGCGGGCCGGAAATCCAGTCGAAAATTGCCAAAGGCGAGCGATGGCCGCGCCGGACCGCATTCCGCATCGTCTGTCTCCATGTCTTGTCGTGATCGACGGCGGTGCGCGCCAACGCGCGGCGCGAGCGTCGATGCCGTGCAGTGTGTCATAGCGCGCTAGAGCGGCGTTACCAAACAACGGGCGCGCGGGCGCGGCGAGCCGGCGCGCTGCGGGACAATGGATTCGGGCTGGCCGGGCGACCGGATCAAACGGTCGTTTGGTTGGTGCGGACCGTCGGCTGGCGTGTTTTGAGACGACCGGACAAACCCGCCGCCAGCCTTGACCGGAGCGGGTTTCACCGGATTAGCGATGCGCCGGCCGGTGCGGTCGAACGCCGCGTGCGATCCGGCCCCGTCGGGGTCGCCCGCGGGCCGGGTCAGACCAGCATGCGCTGCCGGATGGCGCTCAGCGTTGCCTGGTCGAGTTGCAGGCCGTTGTCGATGTACGACGTCATCGAGCCGTACGACGCCGTGACCTGGTCGAATGCCGCCTGCAGATAGTCGGTGTGAGCGCCTTGCAGCGCGGTCATCATGTCCGCCGCATTTTGCCCCCCGGCCTTTTGAGCCTGGGCAACAGAGGCGGCGATTTCGGATGCGCTATAGACGTTGGTCAGCAGGTAGTCGGCGAGAATCGTTTGCTGAGGGATGCCGAGGATCGTGTGCAGGATGGCGGTCGCCCAGCCGGTGCGATCCTTCCCGGCCGTGCAGTGGAAAATCAGGTTTTCGCCGACGCCGGCGAAGCCGGTGAATAGCGCGTGATAGCTTGCATGTGCGGTGTCCGACGTCACGAACGCCCGGTACATGCTCAGCATGAACGCCGTCGCGGTTGCACCCGTGGTCGGAATCGGGTCGATGCTGGCGGCGCCGAGCACATTGAGGTTTTGCCAGGTGGCGCCGGCCAGCAGCACATCCGGCTGCGTCTTGATCTCGGCGGGCGTGCGCAGGTCGCAGACCTGCTTGATGCCCAGTGTGCCGACGGTGGCGACGTCGGCGGCGGATAACGCGAGCGCGGACGACCGATAGATCAGGCCTTTCTTCATCGTCGCGCCGCTGGTCGTCACATAGCCGGTTCCGTCCGGTCCGGCCGTGTCGCGAAAGTTCGAAGCCGAACTCAGCCGTGGCGTCGTGACAGGCGCGACCGAAATCGAGTCGCCGCCGCATGCGGACAAAAGCGACGTGCTCCCCAGTGCCACGCCGATCGTGCCGGCGCTTAGCCGGAGAAAATCTCGACGGGAGATTTCGTTTTTCTGATGCATTCAATGCCCTTTGTCGAAGACGATTACAAGAAGTCGCGACCGCGGTGGTGACCGAAGCCGCTCCCTGTATCGCGCGCGACGCGGCAAAGCCGGGGCGGGCCGGATCGATCGGCATGCAGTCGGACGGTTCGCCGTGCGCGTGGATGTCGCGCCGGGTAACCGCACGGTAGCGATCTGTGGCGAAGCGGCCATCGTCCCTTTCGATTAGGGACGAATGCGGGTTGCTGTCGCGGGCCGTGCATCGTTGACGGTTACGATCGGCGGCGGCGGCGAGTAAGATCGGCATCAGTGGCTGGATCGAACAAAGCACGGTAGCCATCACGGGGAAGCGCCATGGATCTGAAGGAAGTCGACGTATTGGGTGCGGGGGTGGGCGATCACTGGTACTACGCGTCGAAGGCGAGCGCGATCCGCCGGTTCCTCGGCGCGTCGGGCGCGAACCGGATACTCGACGTTGGTGCCGGCTCCGGCTTTTTCTCGAAGCATTTGCTCGAGCGCACGCAGGCGACGGAAGCGTGGTGTGTCGATACGAGCTACGCCGACGATACCGATGGCGAGGCGGCCGGCAAGCCCATCCATTTCCGGCGGTCCGTCGAACGATTCGATGCCGATCTCGTTTTGTTGATGGACGTGCTCGAGCATGTCGACGACGACGTCGGGCTGCTGTCGCAGTATGTGGCGGGGGCGCCTCCGGGCAGCCGGTTCCTGATCACGGTTCCCGCGTTCCAGTTCCTCTGGAGCGGGCATGACGATTTTCTCGAGCACAAGCGCCGCTATACGCTCGGCGGTCTCGAGGATGTGGTTCGTCGTGCAGGGCTCGACGTCGAGCGCGGCGCCTACTACTTCGGTCTCACGTTCCCGCTTGCGGCGGCATTGCGGCTGGGCGAGCGGGCGCGCCCGCATCCGCGCGAGCCGGCGTCGCAATTGCGCCGCCACCATCCGCTCGTCAACGGCTTGCTCAAGATGATCTGTCGTATCGAGTTGCCGATGTTCCGCTTCAACCGCGTTGCCGGCCTGACGGTCATCTGCGTCGCGCGCAATCGGTGAGCACGAGGCGCAAGCCGTGCAGTCGGGGCGCAGGTCGTGCCGGCAGGGGCGTCTGCGCCCGTATCGGTGCCGTCACGCCAAAAAATTTCACAAGAACATTCACAAAATGCATGCGACCCGATTCTAAATAGGAAAAGTGTCTGTTATACTTTTCTTCTTTCGGGGCGTAGCGCAGCCTGGTAGCGTACCTGCATGGGGTGCAGGTGGTCGGAGGTTCAAATCCTCTCGCCCCGACCAGACAAGAACCCGCGTCGGCTTAGGCTGACGCGGGTTTTTTCTTGCCGGTCGCTTTTTTGCACATCGCGGCGCGGCCCCGGTAAAATCCAAGGTTGATCCACGGAAAGCGCCGTGATTTAGCGGAAGAGGATTCCCCGAACATGACTGATCTTCGTCTTACCATGCGGTTCGCTGCAGTGCTCGCCACCGGCGCGCTCGTTGCCGGTTGCGGTACGTCGTCGCCCACGAAAGTGGACTACAAGAGCGATTCGAAATCGAAAGAAGCGTCGCTCGCAGTGCCGCCCAACATGCTCGACGAGACGGCCGATCAGCGTTCGCTGCCGCCCCAGGGCGGCGCGACTTCCCTGTCTGCGCTTCAGCAGGTCCAGAAGGCGGCGCCCGCCCTGGACACCGTCGCTCCGGCCGTGACCGGCATGCATATCCAGCGCGACGGCACCGAGAGCTGGCTCGTGATCGACGGCAAGCAGCCGGCCGCCGTCTGGCCGCAGGTCCGCCGTTTCTGGCAGGAGCAGGGCTTCCTGCTCGTCGTCGACCAGCGCGACAAGGGCGTGATGGAAACCGACTGGAACGAAACCCATCCGCAGATCAACGACGGCCTGATCCGCAGTGTGATCTCGAAGGCAATGGGCAACTCGTACGTGACGGCCGAGCGCAACAAGTACCGCACGCGTCTCGATTCGGCGCCGAACGGCGGCACCTACGTGTTCATCAGCCAGAAGGGGATGCGCGAGGCGATCACGGGCTCGAACAACGATTCGAGCAAGTGGGAACCGAAGCCGAACGATCCGGCGCTCGAGACCGAGTACCTGAAGCGGCTGATGGCGGTACTCGCACAGAACGAGCAGCGCGCGAAAAACGGCGAGCCGCCGATTGCGAACATCAAGGACAACGTTGTGCCGAAGGAAAAGAAGGCCGAGGACGACGCATCGTCGAAGGCCGCCGCCGCGATTGCCGCGCAGAACGTGTCGCGCACGTCGGCGCAGGGCAACGATGCAGCCGATGCGGCTGCCGTGCCGTCCGAGGTCACGCTGGGCGAGCCGTACGACCGGTCGTGGCTGCACGTCGGTCTCGCGCTCGATCGCGCGAACTTCACGGTCGACGATCGCGATCGCTCGAAGGGCCTGTATTTCGTGCGCTACGTCGATCCGAAGGATCTGACCTCGGCCGAGCAGGGCTTCTGGAGCCAGCTGTTCCACGGCAAGAAGGAAAAGCAGGCGAAGCAGTACCGCGTCAACGTGAAGGCGCTCACGGGCGACCAGACGCGCGTCGCGGTCGTCGACGATTCGGGAGCGCCCGACACGTCGTCAGCGGCTCGCCAGATCATGGGGCTGCTCGTGAATCAGCTCCGCTGATCTCGACGCTTCTCCGCACCTGCGAAAAGCCCGCCATTTGGCGGGCTTTTTTCATGGTCGCTCGCCGGCGCGCACGTGTGCGAGAGGTTCGGTCCCTCCTCGTGACGTTACGTAACATCCGCGCGTTACGGCGGCAGAGCACGCGTCACATTGGCGTGGGTGAAGAAATTGTCCTTATAAATCAATGGCGTGATCGGCGTGCGATGCCTGGCACGCAACCTGCTTTATATGTTGGAATCGTTAGAGCAGGGAGGATGGCGTCAGGTACCGGGTGTGCGCCGCGAGCGCCAGATCAACGGTACCGACGTCTTCAAATGCCGGCGCGACAAGCGCCGGTGCAACTGATGACGATCCGCGCCAGCGTGCGGATCTCGATGGCCCCGTCGCCTATCCTCGTAGGGCGACGGTTTCGCCCGCGCTTCTCTGAAGCGCGGGCTATTTTTTTGGGCCGTCGTGCAGCGGCGCATCGGCGCGGCCGATGCGTGATTCGCGTATTCTCGGACTTTTCTCAAAGAAGGAGTCGGGAATGGCGGAAATTGCAGTCGTGGCGCTGATCGTGGCGAAGCCGGGCGCCGAGGAAAAACTGCGCACCATGCTCGAAGGGATCGTCGAGCCGACCCGCAACGAAGCGGGGGCATTGCAGTACGACCTGCATCGGGACCTGAAGGAGCCCGCGCGGTTCGTATTCGTCGAGCGCTGGGAGAGCGAGGAGGCGCTTGCCGCCCATGCGCGTTCCGCGCACATTCTCGCGTATCGCGAAGCGGCCGCGGACTGGATCGAACGTTCCGAAATCCGCGTGCTGTTGAAGCTCGTCTGAGCTGGGTGGGGCGACCGGACGTATCCGGTCGCCGCGGCGCGTCAGTGCGACGTGCCGGGTACGTCGAGAATCAGGATGATCGTCCAATCGGCGTCGCCGTCGTGATGATACTGGCGCTCGGCAACGATGAACGGTTGCTGCTTGCCTTGCGGGCCGAGGAAAAGCACATCGCCCTCCATCGGCAGGCACTCGATCGGCGGCAGCGCGAGAAACGCGTCGGCCGAGCCGCGGGGCATCAGTTGCTTGATCTGGCGAGTGGCGGCTTCGGTCCACTCGATGTCGAGTTGAATGTTGCTCATGCTGTCCTCCGCACCGGGGTGCGCACGGGTGGAAAATTTCGGTGCGCGACTTTAGCACAGCGCACGGGCACCGCAACCAAAAAAGCCGAACCCGGTTGCCCGGATTCGGCTTTTTACTTGTGCGGTGCCGCCGAACTTACTGGCTGGCAGCGTCTGCGGCCTTGGCGGCCTTCTTGCCGGCCTTCTTCGCCGCTGCCTTGTGGTGAGCAGCCTTCTTGCCGTGGTGATGCTCTTCTTGCATCGCCGGCTGAGCGGCCTCGGCCGCTTGCTGCTGTTGCAGGGCTTGTGCGCGCTGCTCGATCTCGGAGATCTTGGCCGGATCGGTAATGGTCTTGATTTCCGTGCTCTCTTGCGCATACGCTGCGCCAGTCAGCGCCGACATCGCTACCAGGATAGCCAGGGACGTCTTCTTCATTGCTTTACCTCCGCTAAGTGGTGATGAACCCGAGTGTTGCCGTTTTGTCTGGCGACTGCAATCGAGTGCGTGTCGAGTGTAACAAAAGTGACGGATCAATGTGCATCGGATCGCGGCGCAACGCAAGGCCCCGTTGAAGTCGCGCAACAGTTTGTGAATTTCGTCACGCGCTTGCCATCCTGATTGGCGTCGCTATTTCCGCTCCCGTTTCCGCGCAGTCGTCAGAACCATCCGAGCCATCGATAGACGTGGAATTGCGCGATGCCGACCAGTTCGTGCAGCGCTTGCTCGGCGTTGGCCAAATTGCGCCAGCGCGGCAGCCAGCCCGTCTGCGCGCGCCGGAGATTCGCATAAACAGGCTGCGGATCGATGCCGAAACGGTGGAAATCGAGCAAGGCGCGGCGCATCTGGTACGACGACGTGACGAGAATGCGTGCGTCGTCATACTGTGGGCGTAGTATAGACGCAGTGAATTTCGCATTTTCGTAGGTTGTACGGCTGTTCGGTTCGAGAACGAGGTCGGCGGGGGCGATGCCTTCCGCCACGAGTTGGCGGCCGTATACGACCGCCTCGGTTTCGCCGTGGTGCTGCGGGTCGCCGCCCGACATCACCACGGTGCAGCGCTCGGCCTGCTGCCGGCACATGCGATAGAGCGCCGCAACCTTGTGGATGCGCGCGACTCCGTCGGGTGGCGGCCGCAGCCCGGTGTCGGTATGACGCGTTCCGGCGCCGATGAGAATCAGCGTGGTTCGCCCGTGCATGTCAGGGTGTTCGACCGGCGTGACGCCTGCCTCGGTCCAGGCGATCAGCGGTGCCGCGAGCCAGCCTGTCGCGAGCAGCCAGAACAGCGCAACGGCGGCGATCGAGATGGTTCGCCGCCGCTTGCGGCAGAGCATGAAACAGATGAAGAGAAGTACAAATGAATCGAACAGAATCAATTTGATTGGGGTATGGTGTCTTTTTATGGACGGCTGATGATCCGGCCCTGATGCGACGCCGAACGTCGGCCCCCAGAACCGGTGGCGGTATCGGCGGGCGGAGACCCCGCCCGGCGCGCCGCTTCGCATTGTCGCTGCACTTTAAGAAAGAATCGAGATGGCCACGTATTCCAACGAAGCGGTGCTCGACGCATTGAGACGAGTGCAGTACCGCCAGGTTCCGTGGGCACGCCGCCCGGGCGTGTTCGAGTATCTCCGGTCGCTCGGGCTGATGGACACGGTCAGGCAGAAGACCGTTGCCCCCGCGCCGGGTTTCCACGCACCGGTCGACATCGCGGTGCTGACCGATAGCGGTCGAGCCGAATTTTCGCGCCTCGAACGCGACGAGAAATTACTTTCCTGGACCGATCGCCGTATGGACGACTACGCATTGAGCGAAGCGAGCGCCGTGGCGATTCTCGAAAGCCGCCTGTAGCGGCGCACCATCCCGCTCGGGCGTCGCCGCGCAGCCGGCGAGGTCAAAAAAAAGCCCGTATCGCGAGGATACGGGCGTACCGGATACTTTTGCTGCTGCCACGCTGTGCTCATGGCAACGATGTGACTCGTCGCATGCGGCGCAGTTCCCCAAAGCGGGCATTTTCTTTGATGAAATCCTGAGGTTCGCAGTTCTATGGATGACGCGGCATGTCGGACGGCTGCGAGCTGATGCGCGCACGTGCGTTGCTGGCAATGTCGCCGCGCAGGTCGCCACGCGGCACGGTCTGCCGGCCCGACTGCGCAGCGGACGGCGGCTGGCGGACGGTATTCCGGTGATCCTGCTGGCGATGGGGCGGTTTCACGCGATCATCGGCGTGAACTGGAGCGGCCAGCGCCAGGGAAATGACAATGCCGCACGTGACGAGCAGTGACATTGTTTTCATGGCGGGGCTCCCTTCAAGCCGTCGACGCGGCCTGTTGATATATCGCTAAGGTAAGCGTGGGAGTGCAGGCTAGCTGTAAATATTGGTAAATAGATGTATCGCGGCACGACAACGGTAATCGACGGCAATGCAGGCGTCGCGAAAAGGTCGCGTCGCAGAAAGAAACCGGGCGGCCGAAGCCGCCCGATCGAGCATTCGTTACGCCATCTTGACGGGCGCGCGCCAGGATTCCGGGTTGGTCCAGAAGGCGCCGCGCAGCCGGTCGCGGCTCGGCGGTGCGGGCGGCTTCGCAGCGCTTGCGCCAATGCGCCCGCGCAACGAGATCTGCCGGCCGCTCGTACCGAGTCGCTTCACGATTTCGGCGAGCGTGCCGTCCGCCTGCCATTCGTCGAAGCGACGGCGGCAGGTCGGCGGCGACGGATAGCGTCCCGGCAGCTTGGACCAGCCTTCGCCCGTCGACAGCACCCACAGCACGGCATTCACCACCGAGCGGGCTTCCACGCGGGGACGGCCGCGTCGCTCACTCCGTGCGGGTTCCGAGCAAAACAGACCTTCGACCAGCGCCCACTCGTTATCTCTCAAATCGTCGAACAGCATCATGTCCTCACCTCAGCGAAGCTAACTCCGGTGCGCTGCCCTGCGCCGCGCACTCTTCAAGCACTCGATCGTCGAGTGCCGGGTGGGGGCGTCCGGTTGGCCGGCAGCGGCGTTTCTGCTCTTCCGTCCGACGAAACCTGCGCCCTGTGCGCCAGGTAATGCACGAAGCGTGCCATGTCGGAGGTGAATCCCTCGAGAGCCGCTTGGCAGCGAGCTAACGGCTAAGTCAGCTAGGGGCGTATAAGACGCCAAAATAACCCGCCAGCAAATCGGGACAATCACCAATCTTGTGCAGTTCGCCCGCACCACGTGCGTTTGCGTAGATATTGCACCGCAGCGAAACATGTGCGGCAGGTGCCGGATTCGTACATCGGCACCGGGTTCACGCATTAAAATCGCGCATTGATATCGACGATTGATGAGGTCAGGAGATGAACGTCACGCTGCGCCAGCTTCGCGTATTCATCGAGGTAGCGCGGCTCAAGAGCTTCAGTCGCGCGGGCGACGAGATCGGGCTCACGCAGTCCGCGGTCAGCCGCTGCGTGCGTGAGCTCGAGGCCGAGCTCGGGCTGAAGCTGATCGACCGCACGACGCGCGACGTGCAATTAACCGACGTGGGCGCGAACCTGATCGCGAGCGTGTCGCGTCTGCTCGACGATCTCGACGACACGCTGCGCGAGATTCGCGAGATCGGCGAGCAGCGCCGCGGGCGCGTGATCGTCGCGGCGAGCCCGACGATCGCGTGCAGGCTGATGCCGCGCGTGGTTGCATCGTGCGAGCGCCAGTTTCCGTTCGTGACGCTGGGCCTGCGCGACGACGTGCAGAGCGATGTGTTGCGCAAGGTGAAGTCGAGCGAGGTCGATTTCGGCGTCGTGATCGGGCCGCTCACGGTCGCCGATCTCGTCTGCGAACCGCTGATGACCGATTCGTTCTGCCTCGTCGCGCGTGCCGACCATCCGCTCGCGGCACGTGCCGAGGTGCCGTGGACGGCGCTGGACGGCGAGCGCCTCGTGCTGCTCGATCATGCGTCGGGAAGCCGGCCGCTGATCGATGCCGCGCTGGCTGCCCATCACGTCAATGCGACGGTCATGCAGGAGCTCGGGCATTCGGCGACCGTGTTCGGGCTCGTCGAGGCCGGGGTTGGTGTGAGCGTGCAGCCGTGGCTGTCGCTGCCGCTGCCGGCCGGCTCGACACTCGTCGCGCGGCCGCTCACGCCGCGCACCGAACGCACCGTCGAGCTGGTGCGCCGCCGCGACCGGTCATTGTCGCCCGCGGCGCAGGCGATCTGGGAGCTCGTGCGGCAGATGCCGGCGAGGGCGGAAGATCTCGACTGACGTGCCTCGGCGTGCGCCGGCCCGGCTCACAGGCCGGTACACTACGCGGATCGTGTCCCTGGGCGATGGTTCTCGATGACGCATTCTGCAGATTCCTTTCCGGTGACCGGCGAGCCGGCGGCACGCGCCACGGTGAGCGCGCTGCGTCCGTCGCTGATCCGCGAGGTGGCGAACGCCGGCTTCGGCGTGCCGGACATGCTGCCGTTCTGGTTTGGCGAATCCGATCGCGTGACGCCGGACTTCATCCGCGACGCCGCAGCGGCGGCGCTGCGCGACGGCGCGACCTTCTACACGCACAACCTCGGCACTGCGCCGCTGCGCGACGCGATCGCTGCCTACGTCGGCGCGCGGCATGGTGCGACGGCGGCCGACGCGGTGGCCGTGACCAGTTCGGGCGTGAGCGCGCTGATGCTGGCCGCGCAGATGCTGGTCGGGCCGGGCGAACGTGTGGTCGCGGTGACGCCGCTCTGGCCCAATCTCGTCGAGATCCCGAAGATCCTCGGCGCGCAGGTCGAATGCGTGCCGCTCGACTATGGCGACGCGGGCTGGCAGCTCGATGTCGGGCGGCTGCTCGCGGCGCTGACGCCCGATACGCGGATGCTGCTGATCAACTCGCCGAACAATCCGACCGGCTGGACGATGTCGCGCGACGATCAGCAGGCCGTGCTCGCCCATTGCCGCCGTCACGGTATCTGGCTGGTCGCCGACGAGGTATATGAACGGCTCGCGTTCGGCGCGGGCGGCGCGCCGTCGTTCCTCGATATCGCTTCGCGTGACGAGCGGGTCGTCGTCGTGAATTCGTTCTCGAAGGCGTGGGCGATGACGGGCTGGCGGCTGGGCTGGCTGATTGCGCCGGCATCGGTGATGGGCGATCTGTCGAAGCTCGTCGAATACAACACGTCGTGTGCGCCGGGCTTCGTGCAGGCCGCGGGCGAGGTCGCGCTGCGCGACGGCGAGCCGTTCGTGCGGTCGTTCGTCTCGGCGCTGCGCGATGCTCGCGATCACCTGGTCGCCGCGCTGCGGACGCTGCCGGGTGTCGAGGTGCCGCCTCCGCCGGGCGCGATGTACCTGTTCCTGCGTCTGCCGGGCGCGGCCGACAGTCTCGCGTTCTGCAAGACGCTGGTGCGCGAAGCGGGGCTCGGTCTTGCGCCCGGGCGTGCATTCGGTCCGGAGGGGGAAGGCTTCGTGCGCTGGTGCTACGCGTGTGATCGGGCACGACTCGACGCGGGCGTCGAGCGGTTGCGCCAGTTCCTCGCGCGCGGCGCGGCTGCCCGCTGAAGCAGGGCCGGAGCGGACGCGGCGCACTGGCGGTGGCCCGCTCGGTCCATCTTTACGCACCGGGCAATTTTGCGTAATATGGCGCTCAGTCACGCGGTTCCGTCGTTGAGCCGTGCTGTTCCGTCCGGTTTGGGCCTGGCCTGAAGTTGGTTCGCCGCCCCCGGTTCGTGCTCCCATCAATATGACCGATCAGAATCGGGCGAGCGCGTCTTCCGTTCATTTCGTCTGTTTGTTGATCCGGTTCGTTTGACCACAGGGTCTGGCCTAGCTGCATGAATACCCAAGAGGCGAAGATCGTCCTCGAGACTGCTTTGATCTGCGCGCAGGAACCGCTGAAGCTCGGCGATTTGCGCAAGCTCTTTGCCGACGGCGTGTCGGCTGACACGGTCCGCACGTTGCTCGAAGATCTGAAACAGGATTGGTCCGGCCGCGGGGTCGAACTGGTGGCGCTGGCGACCGGCTGGCGCTTTCAGAGCAAGCCGGCGATGCGTCACTATCTGGATCGCCTGCATCCCGAGAAGCCGCCGAAATATTCGCGCGCGGTGCTCGAAACGCTCGCGATCATCGCGTACCGGCAGCCCGTCACACGCGGCGACATCGAAGAGATTCGCGGCGTGACGGTCAATACGCAGGTGGTCAAGCAGCTCGAGGATCGCGGCTGGATCGAGGTGATCGGTCATCGTGACGTGCCGGGGCGTCCGGCGTTGTACGCGACGACCAAGCAGTTTCTCGACGATCTCGGCCTGAAGGCGCTCGACGACCTGCCAGCGCTCGAAGAGCCGGCCGCGAACATCGAGGCCGCGCTGCTTGCGCAGCAGGCAATCGACTTCGAGGGTGACGTGTCGGCTGCCGACGACGCAACGGACGATGTGCCGCAAGCGCAGGCGGAAGAAGTGTCCGCCGGCCGATCGGTCGAATTGCCGGGCGATGGCGTGACGGACGTCGCGACGACGCAGGAAATCCCGAGCCGCGATACGCTCGATGCTGATCGCGGGCAAACGGAACAAATGGAACAAGCGGAACAGGTTGGTGCCGAAGTAGCGCCGACCGGTGCGCAGCCCGAGCCGCTGCGCGCGGATTGGAGCGAGGAAGATCGCAAGGCGGCCGCCGAAACGGCTGCCGGAGACGGAGCGGAAGCGGCCGGCGACATGCCCGGCGAGGCTGTTCAGGCCGACGCGTCCCGTTCCCGTCCCGCGGACTGCGAGATGCTGGACGACACGTCCGACAGTCTCGCGGATGCCGTACGAAGCGCCAGTGCGCCCATCGGCGCCGACGCGCTGCCGGACGACGAAGCAGAACCCGAACAGCGTCGCGCCTGAACGCGGCCAACTTCTTGCCGCGCCCGCGCCGGGCGCGAGACCTGACATTTTGAGGTTGTTTTGACAGATATCCACGATATTGAATCGTCCGCGCCTGCCGTGCAGGCAGCGCGTGCCGACGATGCACCGGAGCAGGACGCTTCGGCCGCGGGTGGCGACGACCGTCCCCGCCGCGGTCTGCGGCGAGGTCCGCGCAGCCTGATCGCGCGCCGTCGCGCGGCGGCCAAGTCGAAGGGCGCCGAAGGCGAGTCGCAGGGCGGCGAAGGCGCGGACGCGCAGCCGGTCGAGGCCGTCGAAGCGCAGCCGGCGCGTGCGCCGCGCAAGGAAGGTACGGCCAAGGGCGGTCGCAAGCCGGCCGCCGGCGGCAAGCGCGAAGGCGCGGCCAAGGGCGGCCAGGGTGCGCAGGGCGGCCAGGGTCGACGCGGTGGTGCACCGAAGGCCGAAGGTGGCCCGGTAAAGGCGGAGGGCGATGCGTCCCAGGACGAACTGTTCGCATACGTGACGTCGCCGGCATTCGACGCGGACAACTCCGCGGGCGGTAGCGGCGTGCGTGCGCCGATGCTGCGTCGCGGCCGCAGCCAGCCGGCGAACAAGCGCGTGCTGTCGCCGGACGACGACGCGCCGAAGCTTCACAAGGTGCTGGCGGAAGCGGGCATGGGCTCGCGCCGCGAAATGGAAGAACTGATCGTCGCCGGCCGCGTGTCGGTGAACGGCGAGCCCGCGCACATCGGTCAGCGCATCATGCCGACCGATCAGGTGCGGATCAACGGCAAGCCGGTCAAGCGCAAGCTGCCGAACAAGCCGCCGCGCGTGCTGCTGTACCACAAGCCCACGGGCGAGATCGTCAGCCATGCGGATCCGGAAGGCCGTCCGTCGGTGTTCGATCGCCTGCCGCCGATGAAGACGGCGAAATGGCTGGCGGTGGGCCGCCTTGACTTCAATACCGAAGGTCTGCTGATGCTGACGACTTCGGGTGATCTCGCGAACCGCTTCATGCATCCGCGCTACAGCGTGGAGCGCGAGTACGCGGTACGCGTTGTTGGCGAGCTGACCGAGGGCAACCGGCAGAAGCTGTTGCACGGTGTCGAGTTGGATGACGGCCCGGCGAACTTCCTGCGTATTCGCGACGGCGGCGGCGAAGGCACGAATCACTGGTATCACGTCGCGCTGGCCGAAGGCCGCAACCGCGAAGTGCGGCGGATGTTCGAGGCGGCCGGCCTGATGGTGAGCCGGCTGATTCGTACGCGTCACGGCCCGATCCCGCTGCCGCGTGGCCTGAAGCGCGGCCGCTGGGAGGAGCTCGACGATGCGCAAGTGCGCAAGCTGATGGCGACCGTCGGCCTGAAGGCGCCGTCCGAAGAGAAGGGCAAGCGCGGCGGTGAGCAGGCCGAGCGGCGCCAGCCCGATCCGATGGAGACGTCGATGGGGTTCCTCAACCGTGAGCCGGTGTTGACGACGCACGGTCAGCTAGACCAGCCGCGTCGCGGCGGTGGTCGGCGCGGCGGGCCGGGCATGCCCGGCCTGAGCGGCTACGGTAGCCTGCCGGTCACGCCGTCGGGCTACGGCAATCGTGCAGGCGGCGGCCGCGATGGCAACCGCTCGGGGGGCGGCCGTGACGGCAATCGCGCTGGCGGTG
The DNA here is from genome assembly GCF_001039005.1 of Burkholderia cepacia. Classification (GTDB taxonomy): domain Bacteria; phylum Pseudomonadota; class Gammaproteobacteria; order Burkholderiales; family Burkholderiaceae; genus Burkholderia; species Burkholderia theae. The sequence goes on along the minus strand of NZ_LDWR01000011.1, from coordinate 257,624 downwards.
GTCGCGATGTCGACGGCAATCGCGCGTCTTATGGCGCAGGCCCCAAGCGCGAAGGCGCGGGCGGCAAGCGCAGTGGTCCTCCCAAGGGCGGCAATCGCAATCCGAACGGCAATCGTCCGGAAGGTGGTGGCAACAGCGGCGGCCCGCGTGGCGGCCAGCGTCCGCAACGCACCCGTACGCGCAGCCGCTGAGCGTTCGGGCACGCGGCGGCGCAAAGCCGCCGGCGTGCCGGCACGATCGGCATCCGTCCGGTTTTGTCGGCACGACGCATTGCGTTGATTGCTTTCGACTGTATATATATGCCGCGTGCCGCTGGATGGTCGTCGGCATGGCCGATTTCCGGCGCGGCAGGATGGCGCCGGTCGATCGGGCAGTCCGATTTCGCATTTTCGGTCCGTAAAGGCAGGCGACACGCTGCTTTTACCGGCTGGCTTGGCGTTTGCGCCAAAAATCGCTATAATCGCGGAGTCGCTGGGCGTACGGATTCAATGTGCGGCTCAGGTGCGACCACCAGTAAGAAGATGGGCGTTCCGCCCATTTTTTTTTGCTGAAACGGTTAGGCATCTCGGGTAGCGCTTCCTGCGCCGGCTAAGGCGCGCGCCCGCGGGTGTAATCGCGAGCGGCGGGCGCGAACACCTGAGAGGACACAGTGCAACTGACGGAACTGATAGAAACCACGGTCACCGGGCTCGGCTACGAGCTGGTGGATCTCGAGCGCACCGGGCGCGGCATGCTTTGCATCTATATCGATCAGCTTGCCGGCATCTCGCTCGAAGATTGCGAAAAGGTCACGCGTCAGCTCCAGCACGTCTTGACGGTCGAAAACATCGATTACGAACGGCTCGAAGTCTCGTCCCCGGGGCTCGACCGCCCGTTGAAGAAGCTGGCCGACTTCGAGCGCTTCGCTGGCAGCGAAGTTTCCGTGACCTTGAAAAAGCCGCTGGACGGGCGCAAGACGTACCGGGGCATTCTGCACGCGCCGAATGGCGAAACGATCGGTTTGGAATTTGAAGGGAAGAAGGGCGAGGCGGCCATGCTGGATTTCACGCTGGCCGATATCGATAAAGCCCGCCTGATTCCGCAAGTTGACTTTAGGAGCCGCAAATAATGAGTCGCGAAGTGTTGATGCTGGTGGATGCGCTGGCGCGCGAGAAAAACGTCGAAAAGGATGTGGTGCTGGGCGCCCTCGAGGCTGCGCTCGCGTCCGCGTCCAAGAAGCTGTTCGACGAAGGCGCCGAAATCCGCGTCCATATCGATCGCGAAAGCGGCGAGCACGAAACCTTCCGTCGCTGGCTCGTCGTGCCCGACGAGGCAGGCTTGCAGGAGCCGGATCGCGAGATCCTGCTGTTCGAAGCACGTGAGCAGAAGCCCGACGTCGAAGTCGGCGAATATGTCGAGGAACCCGTACCGTCGATCGAGTTCGGCCGCATCGGCGCGCAGGCCGCGAAGCAGGTGATCCTGCAGAAGGTGCGCGACGCGGAGCGCGAGCAGATCCTGAACGATTACCTCGAGCGTGGCGAAAAGATCATGACGGGTACGGTGAAGCGCCTCGACAAGGGCAACTTCATCGTCGAATCGGGCCGTGTCGAGGCGCTGCTGCGCCGCGATCAGCTGATCCCGAAGGAAAACCTGCGCGTGGGCGACCGCGTGCGTGCGTACATCGCAAAGGTCGACCGCACCGCGCGCGGCCCGCAGATCGAGCTGTCGCGTACGGCGCCCGAGTTCCTGATGAAGCTGTTCGAGATGGAAGTGCCGGAAATCGAGCAGGGCCTGCTCGAAATCAAGGCAGCGGCCCGTGACCCGGGCGTGCGCGCGAAGATCGGCGTCATCGCATACGACAAGCGGATCGATCCGATCGGCACCTGCGTCGGCATCCGCGGCTCCCGCGTGCAGGCCGTGCGCAACGAGCTCGGTGGCGAAAACATCGACATCGTGCTATGGTCGGAGGATCCCGCCCAGTTCGTGATCGGCGCGCTCGCGCCGGCAGCCGTCCAGTCGATCGTCGTCGATGAAGAAAAGCACTCGATGGACGTGGTCGTCGACGAGAACGAGCTGGCTGTCGCGATTGGCCGCAGCGGTCAGAACGTTCGCCTTGCCGGCGAACTGACCGGCTGGCAGATCAACATCATGACGCCGGACGAATCCGCCCTGAAGCAGGGTGAAGAGCGCGACCGGCTGCGTGCGCTGTTCATGGCGCGTCTCGACGTCGACGAAGAAGTTGCCGACATCCTGATCGACGAAGGCTTCACGAGCCTCGAAGAAATCGCTTACGTGCCGCTCAACGAAATGCTCGAAATCGAGGCGTTCGACGAGGACACCGTGCATGAACTGCGCAACCGCGCACGCGACGCGCTGTTGACGATGGCCATCGCGAACGAAGAAAAGGTCGAGAACGCAGCGCTGGATCTCAAGAGCCTCGACGGCATCACGCCGGAGTTGCTCGCGAAGCTGGCCGAACACGGCATGCAGACGCGAGACGATCTCGCCGAGTTGGCTGTGGATGAACTGGTCGACATGACCGGGATGGAAGAGGATGCCGCTAAGGCGTTGATCATGAAAGCACGTGAACACTGGTTCCAGTGAGAAATGACCATGGCGCACTGATTTGATGGCGGCCGTATGGCCTGACCCGATGCTAACAGCAAGGAATCGGTCCTTGCACTAAGAGGAATGAATGGCGAGTAACAACGTAGCCCAATTTGCCGCGGAACTGAAAATGCCTGCTGGTGTGCTGCTCGAACAGCTGCAGGCAGCGGGCGTCCAGAAAGCGAGTGAAGACGATGTGCTGTCCGAGACGGACAAGGCGCGTCTGCTCGATCATTTGCGCAAGTCGCACGGCGCAACCGACGGCGATAAGCGCAAGATCACGCTGACCCGCAAGCATACGTCGGAGATCAAGCAATCTGACGCGACGGGCAAGGCTCGCACCATTCAGGTCGAGGTCCGCAAGAAGCGTACGTTCGTCAAGCGCGACGACGTGAGCGAGGGTGCGGAACAGGGTCAGGCGCAGGTCGCCGAAGCGGACGACGATGCAGAACTGAAGCGTCGCGAGGAAGAAGCGCGCCGCGAGGCCGAGCTGCTCGAGAAGCAGGCGCAGGAACTGCGCGAACGCCAGGAACGCCTGGAGCGCGAGGAAGCCGAGCGCCGCGCCCGCGAGGAAGCGGCCGAAGCCGAGCGCCGTCGCGCCGAGGAAGAAGCTGCGGCGAAGCGTGCCGCGGCCGAAGCCGCTGCGGCACAGCAGCAGGCGGCAGCGCAGCAGCAGGCCGCCGCGGCCGAGCAGGAAGCACCGGTTGCGCAGTCCGCGCAGGACGAAGCGCGCGCGGCCGCCGAAGCACGTGCGGCTGCCGAACGCGCGGCGCAGCGCGAAGCGGCGAAGAAGGCCGAGGATGCTGCCCGCGAGGCGGCGGACAAGGCGCGCGCCGAGCAGGAAGAGATCAGCAAGCGCCGTGCGGCCGCCGAGGCCGAAGCGCGTGCGATCCGCGAAATGATGAACACGCCGCGCAAGGCCGTGGTCAAGGCAGTCGAGCCGCCGAAGCCGGTCGAGCCGCCGAAGCCGGCCGAAGCGAAGGGCACGCTGCACAAGCCGGCGAAGCCGGAAGGTGCGCAGGCACGTCCGGCGGTGAAGAAGCCGGCCGGCGCTGCACCGGCAACGACGCAGGCACCGGCAGGCGCGGGCGATCGCAACAAGAAGCCGGGCGCAGGCAAGGGCGGCTGGCAGGACGACGCGGCGAAGCGTCGCGGCATCAAGACGCGCGGCGATTCGAGCGGCGGCGTCGACCGCGGCTGGCGCGGCGGCCCGAAGGGTCGCGGCCGTCACCAGGACAGCGCATCGTCGTTCCAGGCGCCGACCGAACCGATCGTCCGTGAAGTGCACGTGCCGGAAACCGTTTCGGTTGCCGATCTCGCGCACAAGATGTCGATCAAGGCCTCGGAAGTCATCAAGGTGATGATGAAGATGGGCCAGATGGTCACGATCAACCAGGTGCTGGACCAGGAAACGGCGATGATCGTCGTCGAGGAACTGGGTCACCGCGCGGTTGCCGCGAAGCTGGACGATCCGGAAGCGCTGCTCGTCGAAGGCGAAACGACCACCGATGCGGAGCAACTGCCGCGTCCGCCGGTCGTCACGGTGATGGGTCACGTCGACCACGGCAAGACCTCGCTGCTCGACCACATTCGCCGCGCGAAGGTTGCGGCGGGCGAGGCGGGCGGCATTACGCAGCACATCGGCGCTTATCACGTCGACACGCCGCGCGGCGTCATCACGTTCCTCGATACGCCGGGTCACGAAGCGTTCACGGCAATGCGTGCACGCGGTGCGAAGGCGACCGACATCGTCGTGCTGGTGGTGGCGGCCGACGACGGCGTGATGCCGCAGACGAAGGAAGCAATTGCCCACGCGAAGGCGGGTGGTGTGCCGATCGTCGTCGCGATCAACAAGATCGACAAGCCGGAAGCGAATCTCGATCGCGTCAAGCAGGAGCTGGTCACGGAAGGCGTCGTGCCGGAAGAATACGGTGGCGATTCGCCGTTCGTGCCGGTGTCGGCGAAGACGGGTGCGGGCATCGACGATCTGCTCGAGAACTTGCTGCTGCAGGCCGAAGTGCTGGAACTGAAGGCACCGGTCGAAGCACCGGCCAAGGGTATCGTGATCGAAGCGAAGCTCGACAAGGGCAAGGGCCCGGTCGCGACGATCCTCGTGCAGTCCGGTACGCTGAATCGTGGCGACATCGTGCTCGCGGGCTCGGCCTACGGCCGCGTGCGCGCGATGCTCGACGAGAACGGCAAGCCGACGAAGGAAGCCGGCCCGTCGATCCCGGTCGAAATCCAGGGTCTGTCGGAAGTGCCGGGCGCGGGCGAGGAAGTGATCGTGCTGCCGGACGAGCGCAAGGCGCGTGAAATCGCACTGTTCCGTCAGGGCAAGTTCCGCGACGTGAAGCTCGCGAAGCAGCAGGCCGCGAAGCTGGAAAGCATGCTCGAGCAGATGGGCGAAGGCGAAGTGCAGAACCTGCCGCTTATCGTCAAGGCCGACGTGCAGGGTTCGCAGGAAGCACTCGTGCAGTCGCTGCTCAAGCTGTCGACCGACGAAGTGCGCGTGCAGATCGTGCACGGCGCGGTGGGTGGCATCAGCGAAAACGACGTCAACCTTGCAACGGCATCGAAGGCGGTCATCATCGGCTTCAACACGCGTGCGGATGCGCAGGCGCGCAAGCTCGCGGAAGCCAATGGCGTCGATATCCGCTACTACAACATCATCTATGACGCAGTGGATGAGGTGAAGGCGGCGATGTCGGGCATGCTGGCGCCGGAGAAGCGCGAAGTCATCACCGGTACGGTCGAGGTGCGCCAGGTGTTCAAGGTGCCGAAGATCGGCGCGGTCGCAGGCTGTATGGTCACGGACGGTATCGTCAAGCGCTCGTCGTCGGTTCGCGTGCTGCGCAACAACGTCGTGATCTTCACGGGCGAACTCGAATCGCTGAAGCGCTTCAAGGACGACGTGAAGGAAGTCAAGCAAGGCTTCGAGTGCGGCATGTCGGTGAAGAACTTCAACGACATCGTGGAAGGCGACCAGTTCGAAGTCTTCGAAGTGACCGAAGTCGCGCGTACGCTGTAATCGTCGCGTATCGGCTCATGGGCGGGGCAGGCTTGGGCTTGTCCCGCCCATTTTTCATGGCGACCCGCCAAAAGGCGGCCGCATTATCCTGATAAACGAATCAGGGATCGATCATGTCCAGGAAACGAACTTCCCCCAATCGCAACGTTCAGATCGCCGACCAGATTCAGCGCGATCTGTCCGAACTCATCATGCGCGAGGTCAAAGACCCGCGTATTGGCATCGTCACCATCCAGAGCGTGGAACTCACGCCGGACTACGCGCACGCGAAGATCTACTTCACGGCGCTGACCGGCGATCCGGCCAAGACGCAGGAAGCGCTGAACCACGCATCGGGTCACTTGCACAACCTGTTGTTCAAGCGCCTGCACATCCATACGGTGCCGACGCTGCATTTCCACTACGACCAGACGATCGAGAAGGCCGTGGAAATGTCGCGCCTGATCAAGGAAGCGAACTCGACGCGCGCGAAGGACGACGACGAGGCTGACGCACCCACCAAGGACGATTGAGCGCGACCGGCCTATGACGACTGCAGCACCCCAACGTCCGCGCGTGCCCCGGCGCGCGCTGGATGGCGTCCTCCTGCTCGACAAGCCGGTCGGCCTGTCGAGCAACGATGCGCTGATTCGCGCGAAGCGTCTGCTGCTCGCGAAGAAAGCCGGTCATACCGGCACGCTCGATCCGCTGGCCTCGGGCCTGCTACCGCTGTGCTTCGGCGAGGCGACGAAGTTCTCGCAGGACTTGCTCGAAGCCGACAAGACCTACGAAGCGACGATGCGTCTCGGCCTGCGCACGGCCACCGGCGACGCGGAAGGTGAAGTGATCGACACGCGGCCCGTCGAATGCGACCGCTCGGCGGTTGAAGCCGCGCTCGTGCGCTTCACCGGCGAGATCGTGCAGGTGCCGCCGATGTATTCGGCGCTCAAGCGCGACGGCAAGCCACTGTACGAATATGCGCGCGCGGGCCAGACCGTCGAGCGCGAAGGGCGCAACGTGACGATCCATGCGCTCGACCTGCTCGCCTGCGAGCTGCCCGACGTGACGTTTCGTGTGACCTGCAGCAAGGGTACCTATGTGCGCACGCTGGCGGAGGATATCGGCGAGGTGCTGGGTTGCGGTGCGCATCTGACGATGCTGCGTCGCACGGGTGTCGGTGCGCTGACGCTCGAGCATGCGGTGACGCTCGATGCGCTGTCGGACGCCGACGAATCGGCGCGCGATGCGTGGCTCCAGCCGGTCGATGCATTGCTGTCCACGTTTCCGTTAGTTCGGCTCGACGACGCGGGTGCTAAGCGGTTCCTGCACGGCCAGCGTCTGCCGCTGTCGGAACTCGCGCAGATCGATGCGGCCGAGGGCGAGCGCGTGCGCGTCTACGACGCAACGCGGCTGCTTGGTGTGGCGCGCAAGGCGAACGGTGTGCTCGCACCGGAACGGCTCGTCGTGACCACTGCATGATCAGGCGGCGCGAGTGCGCCGTCGGAGCAAAAAAAAGCCCGGTCGATTTCGACCGGGCTTTTTTGTTTGGTGCGCGGTGATGCTCAGTGCGCCGCCGATGCCGCTGCGCCGGCATCGCCGCCGCCCGCGCGTTCGGGCTTCGTGATCCAGATCAGCGCAATCAGCAGCACGAAGATCGCCGCCGAGATGTAGAACAGGTCGTTCACGCCGAGCTGCGCGGCCTGCTGCGTGGCCAGGTTGTTGATGAGGCCGTGCGCCTGGTCCTGCGTCAGCCCGAGACTGCCCATCTGCGTGACGGCCTGGTTGAACGTCGGGTTGTACACGTTCGCCTGCTCGACCAGCTGCGCGTGGTGGAAGTTGTTGCGATGATCCCACGCAGTCTGGAAGATCGACGTGCCGATACCGCCGCACATGATCCGCACGAAGTTCGACAGACCGGACGCCGCCGGGATGCGGTGGCCGGGGAGGCCGGACAGCGTGATCGACACCAGCGGAATGAAGAAGCCGGCCATCGCGACACCTTGCACGAGCGTCGGCAGCGTGAGTGACCACTCGTCGACGCTCGTCGTGTACCCCGATCGCATCCAGAAGCACAGCGCGAATATCAGAAATGCGGCGGTCGCGATGTAGCGCGGATCGGTGCGCGGCAGGAACTTGCCGGTCAGCGGCGACAGCAGGATCGCGAACAGCCCGACCGGCGCCATCACGAGACCGGCGTCGGTTGCCGTGTAGCCGATCTGGGTCTGCAGCCACAGCGGCAGCAGCACGAGGTTGCCGAAGTAGAGCCCGTAACCGACCGCCAGCGCGATCGTGCCGCCCGTGAAGTTGCGCCGGCGGAACAGCGACAGGTCGACGACGGGGTGCTCGGCGGTCAGTTCCCAGATCACGAAGAACGCGAACGAGATGATCGCGATCAGCGCGAGCGCGACGATCGTCGTCGACGCGAACCAGTCCAGATCCTTGCCCTTGTCGAGCATGACCTGCAGCGAGCCGACCCACAGCACGAGCAGCGCAAGGCCGACGCCGTCGATCGGTGCGCGGCGCACCGTCGATTCGCGCGTGCGATAGATCGACCACGTGGCGAGTGCGGCGGCGATGCCGACCGGGATGTTCACGTAGAAGATCCACGGCCACGAGTAGTTGTCCGAGATCCAGCCGCCGAGGATCGGGCCCGCGACCGGCGCGATCAGTGTCGTCATCGACCACAGCGCGAGCGCCATCGGTGCCTTGGCACGCGGGTAACTCGACAGCAGCAGCGATTGCGACAGCGGAATCATCGGCCCCGCGACCGCACCCTGGAGGACGCGCGACGCGAGCAGGAACGGCAGGCTCGGTGCGAGTCCGCACATCCACGACGAGATGACGAACAGGATGATCGACGCGAGGAACAGGCGAACCTGTCCGAAGCGGTCGGTCAGCCAGCCCGTCAGCGGCACGGAGATCGCGTTCGCGACCGCGAACGACGTGATGACCCACGTGCCCTGGTCGGACGACACGCCGAGGTCGCCCGAGATGGTCGGGATCGCGACGTTCGCGATGGACGTGTCGAGCACGTTCATGAACACCGCGAGCGATACCGCGATCGTCCCGATCACGAGTTTCCCACCCTGCAAGGGCGGGTGGGAGACAGGAGCCTGTGCCATGTGTCGGTAGTTTTTCCGGAGTCGGAGCGGTTACATCATCTTCGCGGCGCTGTTCGACTTCGCCGCGGCCGGTGCCGCTGCATTGCCGCCCGCGTTCTCGGCGATGATGCGCGCGATTTCGGCGTCGGCTTCGTCGCCGTACTTCGCGAACACGTTGGTCTCGTAGACGGTGTTCGGCGCGTTGACGAGCTGGTCGCCGCGTTCGTCCTTGATGTCCACGTCGACCTGCATCGACAGGCCGATGCGCAGCGGATGCTTGTCGAGATCCTTCGGGTCGAGCTCGATACGCACCGGCAGGCGCTGCACGACCTTGATCCAGTTGCCGGTCGCATTCTGTGCCGGCAGCAGCGAGAACGCGGAGCCGGTGCCGGCCGAGAAGCCGACGACCTTGCCGTGGTAGGGGACCGACGAGCCGTAGATGTCGGCCGTCAGTTCGACCGGCTGGCCGATGCGCATGTGCTTGAGCTGGACTTCCTTGAAGTTCGCGTCGACCCACACGGCATTCAGCGGCACCACCGACATCAGCGGCGTGCCCGGGGACACGCGCTGGCCAACCTGCACCGAGCGCTTCGCGACATAACCGGTGACCGGCGCGGGCAGCACGTTACGCGCGTTCGCGAGGTAGGCGTCGCGAACCTTCGACGCCGCGGCGAGCACGTTCGGGTGCGATGCGACCGTCGTGTTCGCGGTCAGCGCGCGGTTCGATGCGAGCTGCTGCTGCGCGGCGTCGAGCGACGCCTGCGCGGCCTTCACGGCGTCACGCGCATGCGAGATTTCTTCCTGCGACACCGCGCCCGTCTGTGCAACGGCCATGCGGCGGCGCAGGTCGTCGTCGGCCTTCGACAGGTCGGACTGGCGCAGCGCAACCTGCGCGCGGTACTGGTCGTCGTTGACGAACAGGCCGCGCACCTGGCGCACCGTCTGCGCGAGGTTGGCTTCCGCCTGCTGCAGCGCGACCTGCGAATCGGCCGGGTCGAGCACGACCAGCGGATCGCCGGCCTTGACGGTCTGCGTATCGTCGGCCTTCACGGCGATCACGGTGCCGGTGACCTGCGGCGTGATCTGCACGACGTTGCCGTTCACGTAGGCATCGTCGGTTCCTTCATGGAAGCGGGCGACGAGGAAGTAGTACAGGCCGTACGCGATGGCCGCGATCACGATGACCGCGACGAGCAGCGTCATCATCCGCTTGCGCTTCCCGTTGTTCTGCGACTGTGCGCTGGCGGCGTTTTGTTGAGGGTCGCTCATGGCGATTTTCTCCGTCCGTTATTTCGAGTGTCTGCGTAGTGGTGGCGCCGGATCAGTTGGCGGCCTGTTTTGTCGGCTTGTCGGCGTCGGGCGAGGCGAGCGGCGTGCCGGTCGCGTCGAACCCGCCGCCCAGCGCCTTGATCAGCGCAAGCTGCATGTCGCGTCGGCGCATCTTCAGGTTGGTCACCGTCTGCTCCGATGCGAGGCGGTTGCTGTCCGCGGTCAGCACCTGCAGTTGCGGCGACAGGCCGGCCTTGTAGCGAATCACGGCGAGATCGTACGCGCGCGTCGACGCGTCGAGTGCGCGTTGCGCGTCGCCCATCTGGCGATCGACCGAGCGGATCGACGCGACTTGCGTCGCGACGTCGTTCAGCGCGTTGATCAGCGTCTGGTTGTAGTTCGCCACCGACAGGTCGAAGTCCGCATAGCGACCCTTGAGCTGTGCGCGCAGCGCGCCGGCGTCGAAGATCGGCAGGTGGATCGCCGGGCCGAACTGCGCCTGGCGGCTCGCGAAGTTCAGGAATTTGCCCCAGCCGAACGCATCGAAGCCGAAGCCGGCCGCGAGGTTCACGTCGGGGTAGAACTCGGCTTTCGCTTCCTTCACGTCGTGCATCGCGGCCTCGACCTGCCAGCGCGCGGCGACGATGTCGGGGCGGCGCGAGACGAGGTCAGCCGGCAGGTTGCCGGGCAGCGCGACTGCGCCGCTGGGGTTCATCACGGGCGCCGCGATCTGCAGCCCGCGATCCGGACCCTTGCCGAGCAGCGCGGCGAGTTGATAGCGCACGGTCGTGATCTGGCCGTCGAGATCCGACAGCGAAGCCTGGGTCGTCGCGATATTGCCGCGGGCCGTCTGGCGTTCGACGTTGGTATCCAGGCCGGCCGACACGCGGCCGTCGGTGATCTTGCCGACCGTCTCGCGGTTGGAGATCTCGCGTTGCGCGATGTCGCGCAGCGCATAGAGCTGCGCGAGCGAGTTATAGGTGCGCGCGACCGACGATGCGAGCGTGATGCGTGCCTGCTGCATGTCGGCTTCGGCCGCCTTTTCCTGCGACACGGCGGTGTGCAGGCGTTCGCGGTTCTTGCCCCACAGGTCGAGTTCCCACGATGCGCTCGCGAGCACGTTGTTCTCGCTGTACCACTGGCCGCCGTAAGGCGGCGGGAACAGCGCGTTCGACGAATACAGCTCGCGCGTCCACGAATAGCTGGCCTCGGCCTTCGGCAGCAGGTTCGAACGCGACGATTCGATGTACGACGACGCCTTCGCGATGCGCGCCTGCGCCTGCGCGATCGACGGACTGCCCTGAAGGGCCTCGTCGATCAGCTTCGGCAATTGCGGATCGCCGAACTGGCTGGCCCAGTCGAGCGCCGGCCACTGGCCGCCCTGGGCCGGCAGGCTCTGGGCGGATTCGAATTGCGACGCGGGGGCGATCTGCTTGTCGCTCTTGATGCCGATGTAGTTCGCGCAGCCCGCCAGCGCGAGTGCGGCGACCGCGGCGGCGACGGCGGTGCGGCACGACCCGGTGCGCACGGACAACGGGGAGGTTTTCATCGCGCTGACCCCTGACTCGGAATGAATGATGGACACTGCAAGGATTTCCTTACATTAATCTGTCAAAAGTAATTGTTATGGCAACTATTACGCGATGCTGCCGCCGGCCGTCTCGCAATAGTTGCTGAGAATGCGGCGCAGCATGCTCTTCAGGAACCCGACTTCTTCCGGCGTGAACCCGTCCAGCACCTGGTCGAGCACGCTGCGGAAAATGGGCGGCAGCCGTTCGGCAAGCGCGCGGCCTTCGTCGGTCAGCTCGAGGCGCACGACGCGCCGATCCTCGATGCTGCGGACGCGGGACAGCAGGCCGCGTTTTTCGACCCGGTCGAGCAGGCGCGTGACCGCGCTCGCATCGATCCCGTATTCGCGCGCGAGTTCGGCGGCCGTCGAGCACTTGCCGACCGCGATCATGAACAGCATGCTCGCCTGCGTGCCCGTGATGCCGAGCTCTTCCTGCGTACGTTGCGTGACGAGGTTGGTCATCACCGACTTCACGCGCGACATCAGATAACCGACGCTGTCGTTCATCTGATACGAAGACAGCGGCGAAACGGGCGATGAGGTAGAGGAATCCGACATAAAAACCTGAAACTGCAATAGTTGACTAGGCAGCAGTATAGGTACAATTGCTTGCCGCGGCAAATGTTAATCGAACGGCAAAGGGCGCGCTTTGTGTTGCAAGAAGCCCTTGTCGTGGTAAGGTTTTTCGGCTTGCCGAAGGCGGCGCCTTCAGTCGATTTGCGCGTTCGGGGGAGGGTGGGCAGGCCCGATTTGTTGCGCTGCAACGTACTCGCCAGCTCTCGACACGCCCACGTGCTATAATTTCATGCTTTCCAAACTGCAATGCGCGCGCCCGTGAAAACGAGCGGGCGCGTTTGCGCGTTCAAACGATTTCCAGGTTTCTATGACCCGCGCCCTTCGCAATATCGCCATCATCGCCCACGTCGACCACGGCAAGACCACGCTCGTCGACCAACTGCTCCGCCAGTCCGGCACCTTCCGCGAGAACCAGCAGATTGCGGAGCGGGTGATGGACTCGAATGACATCGAAAAGGAGCGCGGGATCACGATTCTCGCGAAGAACTGCGCGGTCGAATACGAAGGCACGCACATCAACATCGTCGACACGCCGGGGCACGCGGACTTCGGTGGCGAGGTCGAGCGCGTGCTGTCGATGGTCGACTCGGTGCTGCTGCTCGTCGACGCGGTCGAGGGCCCGATGCCGCAGACGCGCTTCGTCACGAAGAAGGCGCTCGCGCTCGGCCTGAAGCCGATCGTCATCGTCAACAAGGTCGACCGTCCGGGCGCGCGGATCGACTGGGTCATCAACCAGACCTTCGACCTGTTCGACAAGCTTGGCGCAACCGAAGAGCAGCTCGACTTCCCGATCGTCTACGCATCGGGCCTGAACGGCTATGCGTCGCTCGACCCGGCTGCGCGCGAAGGTGACATGCGCCCGCTGTTCGAGGCGGTCCTCGAGCACGTGCCGGTCCGCCCGGCCGACCCGGAAGCGCCGCTGCAGCTCCAGATCACGTCGCTCGACTATTCGACGTACGTCGGCCGGATCGGCGTCGGCCGCATCACGCGCGGCCGCATCAAGCCGGGCCAGCCGGTCGTGATGCGCTTCGGCCCGGAAGGCGACGTGCTGAACCGCAAGATCAACCAGGTGCTGTCGTTTACGGGCCTCGAGCGCGTGCAGGTCGAGTCGGCCGAAGCGGGCGATATCGTGCTGATCAATGGCATTGAAGACGTCGGCATCGGCGCGACGATCTGCGCGGTGGATACGCCGGAAGCGCTGCCGATGATCACCGTCGACGAGCCGACGCTGACGATGAACTTCCTCGTCAACTCGTCGCCGCTCGCCGGCCGCGAAGGCAAGTTCGTGACGAGCCGCCAGATCCGCGACCGCCTGATGAAGGAACTGAACCACAACGTCGCGCTGCGCGTGAAGGACACCGGCGACGAAACGGTGTTCGAAGTGTCGGGGCGTGGCGAACTGCACCTGACGATTCTCGTCGAGAACATGCGTCGCGAAGGCTACGAGCTGGCCGTGTCGCGTCCGCGCGTCGTGATGCAGGAAATCGACGGCGCGAAGCACGAGCCGTACGAACTGCTGACGGTCGACGTCGAGGACGAGCACCAGGGCGGCGTGATGGAAGAGCTCGGTCGCCGCAAGGGCGAGATGCTCGACATGGCGTCGGACGGCCGCGGCCGCACGCGTCTGGAATACAAGATCTCGGCGCGCGGCCTGATCGGCTTCCAGAGCGAATTCCTGACGCTCACGCGCGGCACGGGCCTGATGAGCCACATCTTCGACTCGTACGCACCGGTCAAGGAAGGCTCGGTCTTCGAGCGCCGCAACGGCGTGCTGATCTCGCAGGACGACGGCGCCGCCGTGGCATATGCGCTGTGGAAGCTGCAGGATCGCGGCCGCATGTTCGTGAAGCCGGGCGATGCGCTGTATGAGGGCATGATCATCGGCATCCACAGCCGCGACAACGACCTCGTCGTGAACCCGATCAAGGGCAAGCAGCTGACCAACGTGCGTGCGTCGGGCACCGACGAAGCCGTGCGTCTCGTGCCGCCGGTCCAGATGTCGCTGGAATACGCGGTCGAGTTCATCGACGACGACGAACTGGTCGAAGTGACGCCGCAGTCGATCCGTCTGCGCAAGCGTCACCTGAAGGAGCACGAGCGTCGCCGCGCGAGCCGCGAAGGCGCGGTCGACTAAGCGTTTCGACCGTTCCCGTGCATGACGGAAAAGGCTGCCCCCGGGCAGCCTTTTTTGCATCTGCGCGGAGCGCAATCGGGTTGTCCGCAAAGCACTGTTACCGGGGCGCGTGGCAATCCGGCAAAACCCCGCCACGCGGTGCTTTCAGGCACATTTCGCCGTGAACTTTGGTATCGGTTCTGTGATATGCTGCGCGCACGCAAGTTTTAGGTCCTTCCAAGCAAGACTTGATTCGCAATCCGCTAAACGGTCAGGCCGTGTCGCGGAAGGTTGAGTAACCCGCTATTTCTCGAGAAGCTCGAAGAAAGGTGAGCGTAAAATGTCAGATGTAATGAAGCAGTTTCAGCTGAACTCCTATCTGTTCGGCGGCAATGCTTCGTACGTTGAAGAACTGTACGATGCATACCTCAATAATCCGGCGTCAGTGCCCGAGAACTGGCGAGAGTATTTCGACGCGCTGCAGAATGTGCCTGCAACGGACGGTTCGAATGCCAATGACGTCGCGCATTTCCCGATCGTCGAATCGTTCGCCGAGCGAGCGAAGGCCAATGCCTTCATCCCGCGCGAAAGCGGCACCAATCTGGCCGCGGCGCGCAAGCAAGTCCACGTCCAGTCCCTCATCAGCGCATATCGCTTCCTTGGTTCGCAATGGGCCAATCTGGATCCGCTGAAGCGTCGCGAACGTCCCGCCATTCCCGAACTCGAACCCGCGTTCTACGACTTCTCCGAAGGCGACCTCGACCAGACGTACAGCGCGAGCAACCTGTATTTCGGTTTCGACCAGGCTTCGCTGCGCGACATCGTCAAGGGTCTGCGCGACACGTACTGCGGCACGATCGGCGCCGAGTACATGTACATCAGCGATCCGGAGCAGAAGCGCTGGTGGCAGGAGCGTCTGGAGTCGACCCGCGCGACGCCGAACTTCTCGGCAGGCGAGAAGAAGCACATCCTGAATCGCCTGACGGCCGCTGAAGGCCTCGAGCGCTACCTGCACACCAAGTACGTCGGCCAGAAGCGCTTCTCGCTCGAAGGCGGCGAAAGCTTCATCGCGTCGATGGACGAAGTCGTCCAGCACGCGGGTAAGCGCGGCGTGCAGGAAATCATCATCGGCATGGCCCACCGCGGCCGCCTGAACGTGCTGGTCAACACGCTGGGCAAGATGCCGGCCGACCTGTTCGCCGAATTCGAAGGCAAGCACGTCGACGACCTGCCGGCCGGCGACGTGAAGTACCACAAGGGCTTCTCGTCGGACGTGTCGACGGAAGGCGGCCCGGTCCACCTGTCGCTCGCGTTCAACCCGTCGCACCTCGAAATCGTGAACCCGGTGGTCGAAGGTTCCGCGAAGGCGCGGATGGACCGTCGCGGCGACGAAGACGGCCTGCAGGTGCTGCCGGTGCAGATCCACGGCGACGCGGCCTTCGCGGGCCAGGGCGTCGTGATGGAAACGCTGAACCTTGCGCAGACGCGCGGTTACGGCACGCACGGCACGCTGCACATCGTCATCAACAACCAGATCGGCTTCACGACGTCCGACCCGCGCGATGCGCGTTCGACGCTGTACTGTACCGACGTGGTCAAGATGATCGAGGCGCCGGTGCTGCACGTGAACGGCGACGATCCGGAAGCCGTGATCCTCGCGACGCAGATCGCGATCGATTACCGGATGCAGTTCCACAAGGATGTCGTGATCGACATCGTCTGCTTCCGCAAGCTGGGTCACAACGAGCAGGACACGCCGGCCGTCACGCAGCCGCTGATGTACAAGAAGATCGCGCAGCACCCGGGCACCCGTGCGCTGTACGCCGAGAAGCTCGTGCAGCAGGGCGTGATCACCGCGGAAGACGCCGACAACTTCGTGAAGGCGTACCGCAAGGCGATGGACGACGGTCACCACACGGTCGACCCGGTCCTGTCGAACTACAAGAGCAAGTACGCGGTCGACTGGGTGCCGTTCCTGAACCGCAAGTGGACGGACGCAGCCGACACGGCCGTGCCGCTCGCCGAACTGAAGCGCCTCGGTGAACGCATCACGACGGTTCCGGAGAACTTCAAGGTTCACCCGCTCGTCGAACGCGTGATCAACGACCGCCGCAACATGGCGCGTGGCGACCAGCCGCTCGACTGGGGCATGGGCGAGCACCTCGCGTTCGCGTCGCTCGTCGCATCGGGCTACTCGGTACGCCTGACCGGCCAGGATTCGGGTCGCGGCACGTTCACGCACCGTCACGCGGTGCTGCACGACCAGAACCGCGAGCGCTGGAACGACGGCACGTACGTGCCGCTGCAGAACATCGCCGAAGGCCAGGCGAAGTTCACGGTGATCGACTCGGTGCTGTCGGAAGAAGCGGTGCTGGGCTTCGAATACGGTTACTCGACCGCCGAGCCGAACACGCTCGTGCTGTGGGAAGCGCAGTTCGGCGACTTCGTCAACGGCGCGCAGGTCGTGATCGACCAGTTCATCTCGTCGGGCGAAGTGAAGTGGGGCCGCGTGTCGGGTCTCACGATGCTGCTGCCGCACGGCTATGAAGGCCAGGGTCCGGAGCACTCGTCGACCCGTATCGAGCGTTTCCTGCAACTGTGCGCGGATCACAACATGCAGGTCGTTCAGCCGACGACGCCGGCGCAGATTTTCCACCTGCTGCGCCGCCAGATGATCCGCCTGTTCCGCAAGCCGCTGATCGTCGCGACGCCGAAGTCGCTGCTGCGTCACAAGGAAGCCGTGTCGGACCTGTCGGAACTGGCGAAGGGTTCGTTCCAGCCGGTGCTGGGCGAAACCGACGGCGGCATCGATGCGAAGAAGGTCAAGCGCGTGCTGGCATGCTCGGGCCGCGTGTATTACGACCTCGTCGCACATCGCCGCGAAGCGAAGGCGAACGACGTCGCGATCATCCGTATCGAGCAGCTGTATCCGTTCGCGCACAAGCAGTTCGAAACGGAAATGAAGAAGTACGAGAACGCGACTGAAGTGGTCTGGGTGCAGGACGAGCCGCAGAACCAGGGTCCCTGGTTCTACGTCGAGCACCATCTGAAGGAAGGCATGAAGGACGGGCAGAAGCTGGCATACAGCGGCCGTCCGGCTTCGGCCTCGCCGGCGGTTGGCTACTACGCGAAGCACTACGAGCAGCAGAAGGCCCTGATCGAAGGTGCTTTCGGCCGCCTGAAGAGCGCATCGATCGCGAAATAACCGACGGAAGCGAAACGGGAAGGCGCGCTGCGCTTTCCCGTCTCTTTTGGCCCGCCGGGCGCGTTGCGCGCCGCTTCGGCCGAAGGAATCGCACGAACCTCGTCACACCCCAGATTAAGCATCCAGGAAAATCACATGGCTATCGTAGAAGTCAAAGTCCCCCAGCTTTCGGAGTCGGTTTCGGAAGCCACCATGCTGCAGTGGAAGAAGAAGCCGGGCGAAGCAGTCGCGCAGGACGAAATCCTGATCGAACTCGAGACCGACAAGGTCGTGCTCGAAGTGCCGGCACCGGCCGCGGGCGTGCTCGCGCAAGTGCTGCAGAACGACGGTGACACGGTCGTTGCCGATCAGCTGATCGCGACGATCGACACCGAAGCGAAGGCAGGTGCCGCCGAAGCAGCGGCGGGCGCCGCCGAAGTCCAGCCGGCAGCAGCGCCTGCCGCAGCCGCACCGGCAGCACAGCCGGTCGCCGCAGCGGCATCGTCGACCACCGCATCGCCGGCCGCATCGAAACTGCTGGCCGAGAAGGGCCTGTCGGCGGGCGACGTCGCAGGTTCGGGCCGCGACGGCCGCGTCACGAAGGGCGACGCGCTGGCCGCGGGCAGCGCACCGAAGGCCGCTCCGGCTGCCGCACCGGCCAAGGCCGCTGCGAAGCCGTCGCTGCCGGACGTGAAGGTGCCGGCGTCGGCAACGACCTGGCTGAACGACCGTCCGGAACAGCGCGTGCCGATGTCGCGCCTGCGTGCGCGTATCGCCGAGCGTCTGCTCGAATCGCAGCAGACCAACGCGATCCTGACGACGTTCAACGAAGTCAACATGGCTCCGGTCATGGAACTGCGCAACAAGTACAAGGACAAGTTCGAGAAGGAACATGGCGTGAAGCTCGGCTTCATGTCGTTCTTCGTGAAGGCGGCCGTGCATGCGCTGAAGAAGTTCCCGCTCGTGAACGCGTCGATCGACGGTAACGACATCGTCTACCACGGCTACTTCGACATCGGTATCGCCGTCGGCTCGCCGCGCGGCCTCGTCGTGCCGATCCTGCGCAACGCGGATCAGCTGAGCCTCGCCGACATCGAGAAGAAGATCGCCGAATTCGGCCAGAAGGCTAAGGACGGCAAGCTGTCGATCGAGGAAATGACGGGCGGTACGTTCTCGATCTCGAACGGCGGCGTGTTCGGCTCGATGCTGTCGACCCCGATCATCAACCCGCCGCAGTCGGCAATCCTCGGCGTGCACGCGACGAAGGAACGTCCGGTCGTCGAAAACGGCCAGATCGTGATCCGCCCGATCAACTACCTCGCGCTGTCGTACGACCACCGGATCATCGACGGTCGCGAAGCCGTGCTGTCGCTCGTCGCGATGAAGGATGCGCTCGAGGATCCGGCCCGCCTGCTGCTCGACCTGTAAGCCGAGTTTCACCGCATTGACCCGCTCCGCACGGGCGCGCAGACGCGCGACCGTGCGGATGCACAAGAAGAAAGGATTGTCATGTCCAAGGAATTTGACGTCGTCGTGATCGGCGCCGGCCCCGGCGGCTACATCGCCGCGATCCGTGCCGCGCAGCTGGGCAAGACCGTTGCCTGTATCGAAAAGTGGAAGAACCCGGCCGGCGCGCTGAAGCTCGGCGGCACCTGCCTGAACGTCGGCTGCATCCCGTCGAAGGCGCTGCTCGCCTCGTCGGAAGAGTTCGAGAACGCGTCGCACCACCTGGCCGACCACGGTATCGCGGTCGACGGCGTGAAGATCGACATCGCGAAGATGCTCGGCCGCAAGGACGGCATCGTCGAGAAGATGACGAGCGGGATCGAGTTCCTGTTCAAGAAGAACAAGATCACCTGGCTGAAGGGCCATGGCAAGTTCGCCGGCAAGACCGATGCCGGCGTGCAGATCGAAGTGAGCGGCGAGGGCGAAACCGAAGTCGTCACCGCGAAGAACGTGATCATCGCGACGGGCTCGAAGGCGCGTCACCTGCCGGGCGTCCCGGTCGACAACAAGATCGTGTCGGATAACGAAGGCGCGCTGACGTTCGACTCGGTGCCGAAGAAGCTCGCCGTGATCGGCGCAGGCGTGATCGGCCTCGAACTCGGCTCGGTGTGGCGCCGCCTGGGTGCCGAAGTGACGGTGCTCGAAGCGCTGCCGGCATTCCTCGGCGCAGCCGACGAAGCGCTCGCGAAGGAAGCGGCCAAGCTGTTCAAGAAGCAGGGCCTCGACATTCACCTCGGCGTGAAGATCGGCGAAGTGAAGGCGACCGCGGACAGCGTGTCGATCGCCTACACGGACAAGGACGGCAACGCGCAGACGCTCGACGCCGACCGCCTGATCGTGTCGGTCGGCCGCGTGCCGAACACCGACAACCTCGGCCTCGAGGCGATCGGCCTGAAGGCGAACGAGCGCGGCTTCATCGACGTCGACGACCACTGCCGCACGGCGGTGCCGAACGTCTACGCGATCGGCGACGTGGTGCGCGGCCCGATGCTGGCGCACAAGGCGGAAGACGAAGGCGTGCTGGTCGCGGAAGTGATCGACGGCCAGAAGCCGCACATCGACTACAACTGCATTCCGTGGGTGATCTACACGTACC
Source organism: Burkholderia cepacia (assembly GCF_001039005.1). Lineage (GTDB taxonomy): Bacteria > Pseudomonadota > Gammaproteobacteria > Burkholderiales > Burkholderiaceae > Burkholderia > Burkholderia theae. The sequence goes on along the minus strand of NZ_LDWR01000011.1, from coordinate 237,616 downwards.
CGGAAATCGCATGGGTCGGCAAGACGGAGCAGCAGCTGAAGGCGGAAGGCCGCGAGATCAAGTCGGGCAAGTTCCCGTTCTCGATCAACGGTCGCGCGCTCGGCATGAATGCACCGGACGGCTTCGTGAAGATGATCGCGGACGCAAAGACCGACGAGCTGCTCGGCGTGCACGTGATCGGCGCGAACGCGTCGGACCTGATCGCGGAAGCCGTCGTGGCGATGGAATTCAAGGCGGCGTCGGAAGACATCGCCCGCATCTGCCATCCGCACCCGTCGATGTCGGAAGTGATGCGCGAAGCGGCGCTCGCCGTCGACAAGCGCTCGCTGAACAGCTGAGTACGGTGTAGCGCCTGCCGGCCATCGGCCGGCGCAGCCGTTTCATGACGAAGGCGGGCGGGGTTTCCCGCTCGCCTTCGTTCTTTCCGGTTTGCCCGATGAACGTCACCGAATACTACACGCGCGAACTGACCACGCGCGGCTATCAGTCCGATCCCGCACAGCGCGCGGCCGTCGATCGCCTGCAGCGCTGTTTCGACGAGTGGGTCGAGTACAAGGCGCGCCGCTCGAACGCGTTCAAGAAGCTCATCAATCATCCGGACCTCCCGCGCGGCGTCTACATGTGGGGCGGCGTCGGGCGCGGCAAGAGCTTCCTGATGGATAGCTTCTACGCGGTCGCACCCGTGCAGCGCAAGACGCGTCTGCATTTCCACGAATTCATGCGCGAAGTGCACCGCGAGCTCGAGGAGCTGAAAGGGCAGGCCGATCCGCTCGACGAACTTGCTCGGCGCATCGCGAAGCGCTACCGGCTGATCTGCTTCGACGAATTCCATGTGTCGGACATTGCCGACGCGATGATCCTGTACCGTCTGCTCGACCGCCTGTTCAACAACGGCGTGCAGTTCGTGATGACGTCCAACTACGATCCCGACGACCTGTATCCGGACGGGTTGCATCGCGACCGCATGCTGCCGGCGATCGCGCTGATCAAGGACAAGCTCGACGTGCTCAACGTCGACGCGGGCGTCGACTATCGCCAGCGCACGCTCGCGCAGGTGAAGATGTATCACACGCCGCTCGGCGCGGACGCCGATCGCGAACTGCGCCACGCATTTGCGCAGCTCGCCGCGGTACCCGACGAGAGCCCGATCCTGCATATCGAGAAGCGCGAGCTGAAGGCGCTGCGCAAGGCGGACGGCGTCGTATGGTTCGACTTCGCGACGCTGTGCGGCGGCCCGCGATCGCAGAACGACTATCTCGAACTCGCGAGCCGCTTCCACGCGATCGTGCTGTCCGAGGTGCCGCAGATGTCGCCGCGGATGGCGTCCGAGGCACGCCGCTTCACCTGGCTCATCGATGTACTGTACGACCACAAGGTCAAGCTGCTGATGTCCGCGGCGGTGCCGGCGGAGCAGTTGTACGTCGAAGGCCCGATGGCCAATGAATTTACGCGCACGGTCTCGCGAATCACCGAGATGCAATCGAAGGAGTATCTCGAAACGCCGCGCCGCATCGTCGATACTTCGCTGACTTGATTGCGATTTCCGACAATTGACGGGATTCAAACGTCAATTCCGGTCAAATACTCGGAATCTCGGGGTATTTTCGGATTTGTCTTATATTCATCGTTGAGGTGAGCCGATATCGTTGTGTCATGGTTACCAAGGCTGGAGATGTCCATGACACCGTATCGCGATTTGACCGACCACGAGTGGCGCTGCGTCGTGCCGCTTCTGCCCGAAATGCAGCCGCGCACCGAGTTGCGCGGCCGGCCGTTAGCCAATACGCGTGCCGTTCTGAACGGCGTGCTATGGGTGATCTACAGCGGCGCAACGTGGTCGGCCATGCCGCGCCGTTACCCTTCGTATCAGACGTGCCATCGCCGCTTCAAGGCCTGGCACGAGACGGGCACGTTGATGAATATCATGCGTGAACTCTATGGCGACGCAGGCATGAATCTGTGCAACGAATTGTCCGCACGGATGCGCAAGCACACGCAATCGAAGGCGGCGGAGGCGCGTAGCAACGCGGCACCCGCATATCGCACACCGGGTGGTTATGCGTCGGACACGATGAAGCACGCGGCGTGACGCCTGTCGGTTTCTGCTGCGCATGCATCCAAAGAAAATCGGCCTGACGACTTCGTCGCAGGCCGATTTTTCATTGAGCCGCGCGTTTCAGCGCATACCGCATTATTGCTGGCGAACCCAGGTCTGCGACCGGCCGAGCAGCGACACGCCGATGTAACCGCGCACGACAAGTTTCTGGCCGCCGTCTTCCAGCGTCATCTTGCACTTGTAGACCTTGCCGTTTTCCGGGTCGAGAATGTTGCCGCCGTCCCAGTGATCGCCGTCCTTCTTCATCGCCTTGATGATCGTCATGCCCTTGATGAGCTGATCCTTGCGCTCGTCCGAGCAGGCGGTGCAGCGGCGATCGGGCGTATCGTTCGCGCCGAGGCCCTTGACGACCTTGCCCGACAACGCACCTTCTCCGTCGTCGGCGATCTGCACGAGTGCCTTCGGCTTGCCCGTATTGTCGTCGATTGTCTGCCACATGCCGATTGGGTTGTCGGCTTGTGCGAATGCGTGGGCAGCACAGGCGAGCAATGCGCCGGCGACAGCCATCGCGCGCAACGGGCGGGTCAGTTGAATCATTGTCATCCTCCTTGTTTTTGCATGTCGTGTTCGATGCGCCCGCACGACCGTCTGCATGGGGCGGGCATGTTGCGAGCTTCGCCAGAATACGTGAAACCGCGCGCGACGTTTGATAGAGGGGACTCTAATCGAAACAGCCCGCGTGACGCGGGCTGTTTGGTGAACGATCAGTTGAGCTGATACGAGAATGCTGCGTTGATGCGCGGGCTGCGCGATGCGCTTTCCACGGGCGCATCGCCGACGGGTTTCGCGACGTTCAGGTCGAGACTGTAGAAACGGCTGTCGGTGAACCGCACGCCGATGCCGACCGACGACATGCGGCTCGGTGATGGCGTGCCCGCGTGCAGATACACGCGCGCCATGTCATACGCGATGTACGGCGTGACGGATTTCATGTATGTCCAGCCCGGCGTGAAGCCGCGGTTGACCTCCAGCGACATCCCCCATCCCGAGTCGCCCGATGCTTCGCCGGGCTGATAGCCGAGCGCGTAGCGCGTCGAGCCGAACGAGATCTGCTCGGACGTCGGCAGCGAGTCGGGGCTGTATTGCCCGGTCAGCGAAACCGACGTGCCGATCCGGAACGGCCATTCGTTGGTTTGCGTGAAGGTCGCGCCGGTGCGCACGAAGGTCAGAGATGTCGGGTCGGCATAGGTCGTCGTGGTGCCGCCGTTCGTGCCGATTTGCGATTTCGATGCGCCGAGGATGTCGAACGCCTTGGCGACGTTGACGCTCAGCTTTCGCACCTGTTTCGGCTGGACGTTCGTGTAGTCGAGTTGCAGTTGCAGCACGCGAACCTGCGACCGGTTGTCGAGCGTCGCGCCGTTGATCTGGTTCTGGTAATTGTCTTCGTTGTGCGCCGCGTAGCCCGATACCGTGCCGAGCAGGCTGCGCTGGTTGTTCAGCAGTATCGGATAGGATGCCGAAAGACCGAGCTTTTCGTTCTTGACCGTACGCTGGACGTACGACGGCAGCCCCGGGTTGTCGGTCGGCTTGCCGCGATAGGTGCTCGCGTCGAGGCGCGTGATCAGGCCGCTGCTGCCGACGGGCACCGCACCGCTGAACGCGAAATAGGTTTGCTTGTCCCGCCCCGGCGGCGCCAGCGCGGAGATGCTCAGTTGCTCGCCGAACGACGTGAGGCCGTTTTCGGTCGCGGTGATGAGGCCCTGGACACCCGGGTGATTGAAGTCGATACCGGTGCTGACATTGAACGGCTTGCGGTCGACCGCGAGCTCGAGTGTCGTGGCGCCGTCGGTGGTTTGCGGCGGCGGCACGTTCGCCTTCACCGTAAGGCCGGGCAGCAGGCCGAACGTATTCACATAGCGCTCGAACGTCGCGCGGCGCAGCGGGCGATCGGCCGTGATATGCGCGGCGATCGCGCGAATTTTCGATTCCATCGCACCGGGCTTGCCGGTGACCTTGACGTCCGACACGTAGCCTTCGACAACCGTGATGCGCACGACGCCGTTCTCGAACGTCTGCGCGGGAACGAACGCGAACGACAGCGCGTAGCCGCGATCCTGGTAGAGCTTTGTCACGCCGTTGGCGGTTTCGATCAGCTCGCCGATCGTGATGTCCTTGCCGACGAGGGGCGTGAAGCGACGCGAGATTTCGTCGAACGGCACCGACTTCACGCCTTCGACCTGGAACGTCTTCGGCGTCAGGCGCCGCGACAGCAGCTCCTGCAGTTGCGGTGCCTGGGGCGCGACCTGCACGGTGACGTTCGGGCCGGTTTTCGGCGCGTTGATCTGGGGCAGGGAGTCGAGCGGGTTACCTCCGACGCGCGTTTGTGCTTGTGCCGTGCTTGCTGCCGCGATGGCGAGCAGCATCATCCATCTGTCGAGTCTGGATTTCATTGTTCTTCCTCGTAGGCCTTGCTTTTCGTCTTCTTTCTAATGCGGGCGCGCGACACCAGGGTGTCGCGCGCCGCGTGCCGCCATGCCGGATGTATTGGTACGGCCGCGCCATCCGCTCCGGCTGCGGAGGTGCGACCGTCCTCCTTTACTTGCCAACGCTACCCAGCGTGCCCAGCAACCCCGTTACCGGCGCCAGTAGACCTGTCGAGCCGCCGCCCGACGATGCCGTACCCGAGACGCTGCCGATCAGCGACGTGACCGGCGCGAGCGGGCTCGAGCCCCCGGATCCCGCTGCACCGCCGACTGCCCCCGTGACAGTATTCAGCAAACCGGTGACCGGCGCGAGAGGGTTTGCACTGCCTGCGCCGCCCGTTGCGCCGCCGAGCGTACCGGTGACCGTCGACACGAGATTCGTGACGGGGGCAAGCGGGCCGCCGCTGCCGCCGGCTGCGCCACTGAGTGCGCCGGTAACCGTGGAGACGAGGCCGGTGACCGGTGCGAGCGGGCCGCTGCCCGAGCCGCCCGCTGCACCGCCAAGTGCGCCCGTGAGCGAGCCGAGCGGCGTCGAGCCGAGACCCGACAGCAGGCCACCGAGCGGGTTCGTCGAGCCGGAACCCGACGACGTGCCGTTCTGGACGTTAGCCGTCGAGCCGCCGACGAGGCTCGTGATCAGGCCGGGGATCGGTGCCGCGCCGTTCGGACCGTTCGGGTTGACGAGGCCGCCCGCGTTGGTCACGGTGTTGCCGACCGCGGTCACGAGCTGACCGACGTCGCCGACGAGCAGCTGGCTCGACGTGCCGCCGACTTGCTTGCCGGCCGAACTGATCGCACCGCCGACCTGGCCGAGCAGGCCCGAGACGGGTTGACCGAGGCCGGTCGTCGTGCCGACCTGTTGCGTGACCTGGCCGGCCGTGATCACGAGTGGCGTGATCGCCGAGCTGAGCGGCTGCGTAACCTGCTGCACGGCACCCGACGACAGCGTCGAACCGATCGTCGTGCCGGCGGCCGTCAGGCCGTTGGCGACCGTGTCGAGCACGGTGCCGACCGGGGTCGTGACCGGCGCGAGCGGCGCGAGCGGGCCCGTGCCGAGCGCCTTGACCGTCGAGCTCAGGCCGGACACCGTGTTGCTCGTGGCACCGACGACATTGCCGAGACCGGCAACCGTGGTGCCGACCGGATCCTTCGTCGAGCCGATCTGTCCCAGCCCGTTGCTCACGGCATCGGCAGCTGCGCCGACGATCGTGCCGGTGCTGGAGAGCGTGCTGCCGACGCCCTTCGTCACGCCGTCGCCGAGGCCCGGCAGGCTGATGTTGCCAACCGTGCTGCCGAGATCAGTGGCCGTCTGGCCGACCGTGCTGACGACACCCTTCGTGCCGGTCGACGTGCCGCTGGTGCCACTCGTGCTGGGCGTGCCGCTCGCGCTGCTCGGGCCGTTGTTGCTGCTGGTCGGCGGCGAGCTGACGCCGCCGCCGCCGCAGGCGGCCAGCAGGCAGGCTGCGGCGAAGGCGGTGAGGGGCACGCGCCACTGGCGCAGGGCGGCCGTCGTGAGGGAACGTTGCTGGGACATGAAGGACTCCTCGCTGTCTTTTCGATGAATGGATATTGGTTTACTTGCCGTGCGTGCCGCCGAGCAGGCCGCCGATCAGCGACGTGACGGGCGCGAGCGGATTCGACGACGAGCCCGAGTTCGTGACTGCGCCCGTGCCGCCGGTCAATGCAGGTGCACCGACCGCGCTGGTGACCGTGGACACCACGTTCGTCACCGGAGCGAGCGGGCTGCTGCCGCCCGAGCCGCCCGTCGCGCCGCCGAGTGCGCCCGTGACTGCGCCGAGGAGACCCGTGACCGGAGCGAGCGGGCCGCCGCTCGTACCGCCCGTTGCGCCGCCCAGTGCGCCGGTGACCGTGGAGACGAGGCCGGTGACCGGGGCGAGCGGGCCACCGCTACCGCCTGCTGCACCACCCAGTGCGCCGGTGACCGTGGAGACGAGACCGGTGACCGGGGCGAGCGGGCCGCCGCTGCCGCCTGCTGCGCCGCCCAGTGCGCCGGTAACGGTGGACACGAGACCGGTGACCGGAGCGAGCGGGCCGCTGCCGCCACCCGTTGCGCCGCCGAGTGCGCCGGTGACGGTGGAGACGAGGCCGGTGACCGGAGCGAGCGGGCCGCTGCCGCCGCCCGTTGCGCCGCCGAGTGCGCCGGTGACGGTGGAGACGAGGCCGGTGACCGGGGCGAGCGGGCCGCTGCCGCCACCCGTTGCACCACCCAGTGCGCCGGTGACCGTGGAGACGAGGCCCGTGAGCGGTGCGAGCGGGTTGGTCACGCCACCGGTGCCGCCCGTGAGCAGGCCGCCGACGGCTTTCACGGTGTTGCCGGTCGAAGAGACGGTGTTGCCGAGGCCCGTCGTGACTGGGTTGCCGCCCGTCGACGCGAGCAGCGCTCCGGCCTGGTTCAGGCCATTGCCGATCGTGCCGAGCAGCGTGTTGACCGGCGCGCCGAGGCCCGTCGCCGTGCCGATCGTCTGGGTCGTCTGGCCGACCATCGTCGTGATCGGCGTGATGGCCGAGCTGACCGTCTGCGTGACCTGCTGGATCGGGCCGGTCGACAGCGCGTTGGTGAGCGTGTTGCCGCCGTTCGATACGGCGCCGCCGAGCGTCGACACGAGGCCGCCGACGGCACCCGTGACCGGTGCAAGCGGCGACAGCGGGCCGCTGCCGAGGCTCGTGACCAGGTTGCCCGTCTGCGTGACTGCGCCGCCGAGCTGATTGACCACGCCGCCCGTGCTGGCGACCGTGGTGCCGATCGGATCCTTCGTCGCGCCGAGTTGGCCGAGACCGTTGCCGAGGCCGTTGCCGAGTGCGGTAACGGCGCCGCCTACGCTTTGCACGATGCCGCCCGCGGCTTGCGTGGTGGCCGGGTTGACGCCCGGCAGTGACTGGCCGGAGATGACGGTGCCGAGACCCGAGACGGTCCCGCCGACACCCGTGACGATATTGCTGCCGCTTGCGAGGACAGTTCCCACTGCGTTCGACGACACACCCGAGGTGCCGGAGGTGCCGCTCGTTCCCGAGGTACCGCTGGTGCCGGACGTGCCGCTCGTTCCCGAGGTGCCGGTGCCGCTGGTGCCGGAGGTTCCGCTCGTGCCCGACGTACCACTGGTGCCGGAGGTGCCGCTCGTGCCCGAGCCGCCGCCGCCCGACGTGGAGAGCGCATCGCTGCCGCCCGAACTCGAGCCGCCGCCGAGGCCTTGGCTGATGGAACCGGAGCCGCCGCACGCGGAGAGGGAAAGCATGGCTGCAACGGTGGCCGCGATCAGAGTCGTCCGGAACACGCCATGAGGGATAACCTTGATGTCCATTTCATCCTCGCATTAAAAATGTCTTGTGAACTTCGTTGTGTTGAGTGGTGCGAGGACTACTCTGCAACTGTCGTGCCATTTCGATGCCCGACGGTTCGACAACAGGTTTTAAACGAGGCAATTCCTTGTCGGAAAAGGAAGTTATGGAAATTGAAAGATTGTTGAATCTGTTTAAGAGCAGACGAATGAGAACGGTTTCGGACGTTTCGTAACGTAACGTCACAACATTGGCGTTACGCGTGCGACGTAACGTGGGGCCCCTGCGGGCTTGGTGGACAGGGCAATTGTTTTACTGGTGGATTAGGTGTGCACATCTAACCTATCGTAAATCCTATGTGTAAGACGTACCGAAACGCCGTACAAATACGTTGTGCTCACGGTCATTTTTTTCGATCCATGTCGTTAAAAGAGGTTGGAAGTTAAATAGGATCGGATATAGAATCCGGAGCAGATGTAAGCAAATGTACGGTTCGGTACACAACGTTCGAGGAGGGTCACTATCGCGAATGTTAACTTGCATCAAATCGTGAGACATGCCCTTCGGGGCGACCTATAAAGAAAGCGCACCCGGTTGACGCTACGGCAGATGTGGCGAACGACGCGGGGCAAGGGCCAGATATGCGGGGATGTATACGTATAAAAGGCCAAAGAACGTAAATACAGGCACGAGGAATAAAATGAAAGCAATCATCAAGCGTTTCCTTAAGGAAGAAAACGGGGTTACCGCAGTCGAGTACGGACTCATCGCCGGACTGGTCGCCGTTGCTCTCGTCACTGCCGTCGGTTCGTTGACGACTGGCATCTCGGGGGCGTTCACCTACATCGCGAGCCAGTTGCCGAAGGCATAACGAGCGAGCTTTTTGCTCATCTCCCTGTTGTTAGGGGCGCGGATTGCTTCGGCAATCCGCGTAGGTAAGTTTTGCCGCTCGGGGCGTAAATGATCCTGCTAACTGGCGTCGGGGTTTTCCTCGCGTGGGCGGTGCTTGTCGCGCTCGAGGACATCCGTCATAGGCGTATACCGAATTCACTGGTGATCGGTGGATTCGTGTCTGCATTTGTACTCTCCGGACATAATCCATTTGGCATATCCGTGAATCAGGCGCTCATTGGCGCATTGATCGGCATTGTCAGTCTTTTCCCATTTTTCGTACTGCGCATAATGGGTGCCGCGGATGTCAAGGTATTCGCGGTGCTTGGCGCATGGTGCGGCCCTCATGCGTTGTTTTGGTTCTGGATCGTGGCGAGCCTGCTCGCGTTCGCCCATGCCGGTACGCTGATCTTCGCAACCCGTACACCTGTATCTGCGTTGTGGCAGCGGCGCTCGCCGACGCTGGAGATCGCCGGTTTCCGGGCATCGCCGTATGCAGCGTTTCTCGTGATTCCGGCGGTGCTGTGGTGCGGGTACCGGATTGCGACCGGGGGGATGCAATGACGATGTTTCGTTCTGCCCCCGGAATGCGGCGTCACGAGCGTGGTTCGACGGCGGTCGAATTCGCGCTGATGCTGCCGGTGTTCTTTCTGATCCTGTACGCGATCATCACGTACGGAATGATCTTCGCCGCGCAGCAAAACCTGACGCTTGCGGCGACGGAAGGCGCACGTGCCGCGTTGAACTATCAGCAGGTCGGAGCGGCCGCGTCGGTGCAGGCAGCGCAGCAAGCCGCGCTCGCGGCGCGGGCCCAGGCCGCCTGCACGGCCGCAACGAATCTGACCACGTGGCTGAAGGGTGCGACGTGCGCGCAGACGCAACAAGGCAACTGTTCGTACGACGCGACGATGTTGTGCGTGCAGATCACGCTGACCTATCCGTACTCGCAGAACCCACTGATCCCGTCGTTCCCGCTGCTCGGTTCGCTGTTGCCGGTGCCGTCGACGCTCACCGGAACGGCGATGGTGCAGATCAGCCCGGTCAACATCATTTAGACGACAGCGATGGTGTCGTGCCGGGTCGAGGGCGCCCGGTCGTCAACGTTGCGCGGAGAATTCAATCGTGAGTAGCGGGGAAACATAACAACATCATGGCCAACAATCTGACGAAGATCATTGCGGGCTTGCTGATCGCGATCGCGGTCCTGCTCGGCGTCTATGCGTGGATGCTCGGACGCAAGCCCGCGGACGTCACGCCGGTTGCGTCGACGGTCGTGACGCAAAGCGTGCCTGTCGTCGTGGCAACACGGCCATTGCAAGCCGGCCAGCCGATTCCGGCCGATGCGCTGAAGGTTCAGCAGTCGACCGCCGCGCCGCAGGGCGCGTTCGCCGATCCGCTGCAGCTTGTCGGCCGTATCCCGGCTGCCGACATTCCGGCGCAGGCGGCCGTGGTGGCAAGCGCACTGTCGTCCGGCCTTGCCGAGCAGATCGCACCGGGAGAGCGAGCCGTCGCGATCAAGGTCGACGAAACCAACGCGGTCGGTAACCGTGTGCGGCCCGGCAACTATGTCGACGTGTTCCTGAACCTGAAGCGCGACGGGACTGGTATGGCGATAGGCGGGACGTCGACGGCCGAGATCGCGAATACCCAGGCACGGCTGCTGATGTCGAAGATCCGCGTGCTGTCGTTTGGCGACGCAACGACCGAGCGCGACAGTTCGAATGGCTCCGTGGTCGGCATGCGGACCGCGGTGCTTGCCGTGCCGACCGCGCAGGTTGACGCACTGACGCTCGCCGAGCAGAGCGGCCGGCTCGTGCTCGCGCTTCGCAACTCGCGCGACGACGATGTCGCGGCGCAGACCGTCGCGGTTCGTGTGGGTGACGACAAGAGCCCGTCGGCGCTTGCTGCTTCTGGCGTGATGCTCGGAGAGTTGTCGAAGAGTGCGACGACAGCGCCGGCCCCGCGTGCGGCGCCGCGGCTGGTCACGCGGCATGCGAGCGGCGGCAGCATCGAAGTGATTCGGGGTGGGCGGACCGAAACGGTCGCCTACTGAGCGGCACGAAGACGACAACCAGAGAAGGGGGGCGGTTCGATGCCTCCAAAACAATGAAAAAGAAACTGATTGGATTAGCTATTGCATTGAGCGCGCTGGCCATGCCGCCGTTGTCGGACGCGGCCGACACGAGCGGGACGATCAGCCTGGCGGTCGGCGCGCAACGGCAGATCGCGACGGGGCGTGCGCTGCAGCGGGTTGCGGTCGGCGATCCGTCGGTTGCCGACGTGCTCGTCGTGAAGGGCGGGCGAGGCGGCGTGCTGCTCGTCGCGAAGAACGCCGGGGCGACGAACGTGATGATCTGGGAGCGCGGTCGCGACGAGCCGACCGTCTACAACGTGAATGTCACGAGCGGCGCGGCACGTGCGCTGCTCGACGGCGCATCGCCGAGCGTGAATACGTACAGCGGTACGACCGTGATCGGCGGTGCGTCCGGGACGCTCGACGGGCATCAGCGGGCGGTTCATGCGGCAAAGACGGTCAGCGGCAAGGACGGGACGACAATCGATGCGTCGACGATCTCCGGCAAGAATGTCGTGCAGGTCGACGTGCGCGTGGTCGAATTCAGCCGTACGGTGCTGAAGCAGGCGGGTCTCAACTTCTTCAAGCAGAGCAACGGCTTTTCGTTCGGCGCATTCGCGCCGACGGGGCTGACATCGATTACCGGGACGCCGGGCGGCTCGCTCACGTACAACACGAACGTGCCGATTTCGTCGGCGTTCAATCTCGTCGTCAATTCGATGTCACGCGGGCTGTTCGCCGACTTGTCGATTCTCGAGGCGAACAATCTCGCCCGAGTACTTGCGCAGCCGACGCTCGTCGCATTGTCCGGCCAGAGCGCGAACTTCCTCGCGGGGGGTGAAATTCCGGTGCCGGTCCCGCAATCGCTCGGCACGATCTCGATCGAATGGAAGCCCTATGGCGTCGGGCTGACCGTCACGCCGACCGTGCTGAACCCGCGCCGGATCGCGCTGAAGGTCGCGCCCGAGTCGAGCCAGCTCGACTTTGTGCACTCGATCACGATCAACGGAGTCCAGGTGCCGGCGCTGACGACGCGACGCGCGGATACGACGGTCGAGCTCGGCGATGGCGAAAGCTTCGTGATCGGCGGTTTGATCGACCGCGAGACCACGTCCAACGTCAACAAGGTGCCGTTCCTGGGGGATCTGCCCATCATCGGCGCGTTTTTCAAGAATCTGAGCTACCAGCAAGCCGACAAGGAACTCGTGATCATCGTTACGCCGCATCTCGTCGCGCCGATCGCGCAGGGCGCACCGCTGCCGGCGACGCCGGGCGAGCTGTCCGAGCAGCGCGACGGTCCCGTGTGGCGTTCGTATCTGGGCGGCATGGCATCGCCGGACGCAGGACCGGGGTTCTCGAAATGAGCGCGCCGAATTGTTACGGGACAGCGCAGGCCGTCGCGCAAGACGCGATGCGTTGCTTCATTGGGAGTATCCAAGATGAATGCGAGAACCTATTCTTTGGCTGAGCCCGCCGTCACCGACCACTTCGTCTGCGCATCCTCGCATGCGGAGCGCGTGCAATGGCTGTCCCGGTCGCTGGTCTCGGCCGGCGCGGTCGAGGGGGCGCCGCTCGACGGTGCGGCGCTGTCGCAGCGTATCGGCGTATTGAATCCGGCACTCGTATTCATCGATTTCTCGGGGGATTGCGCGGCGGCGAGCACGGTTGTGGCTGCGGTGCGCGTGTCGCATCCGGGCGTGCCGGTCGTTGCGCTGGGCTCGCTTGCGCAGCCTGAGGGCGCACTCGCCGCGCTGCGCGCGGGGGTACGCGACTTCGTCGATTTTTCCGCACCGGCCGACGAGGCGCTGCGCATCACGCGCGTGTTGCTCGACAACGCCGGCGAGCCGGCGCACCGCCACGGGAAGGTCACTGCGTTGCTCGGCGCGCGCGCCGGGATGGGGGTGAGCACGCTCGCCGCCAACCTGTCGATACTGATGCAGCGGCGGGCCGCCGATCCCGCGCACGCGGCCGCGTTCCTCGATCTCGGGCTGCCGGCTGGCGACGGCGCGCTGTTCCTGAACACGCGCTGCGAATTCCATTTCGTCGAGGCGGTGCGCAACCTGCGCCGGATCGACCGCACGTTCGTGACGACCGCGCTCGCGCGCCATTCGAGCGGCGCCGCGCTGACGACGCTGCCACCGAACCTCGCCGATCTGCGTGAAGTGGCAACCGCGTCGTGCGCGGCGTTGCTGAACCGGCTGCGGGCGTTCTTCGATCACCAGATCGTCGATCTCGGCGGCTTCCCGAATCGCGAATTCATTGCGCAGGTCGTGAATCTTGCGGACGAGGCGTGGCTCGTTTGCGACCAGGGCGTGGCATCGGTCGTATCGGCAGTCGAGATGCTGGACGGGTTGCGCGATGTGGGTGCCGCGACCGAACGGATCGGGCTCGTCGTCAACCAGTTCGACGCCGAGCTCGGGCTGATGCCCGCGCAGATCGCCGAACGGCTGGAACTGTCGCTGGTCGCGACGCTGCCGTCGCGGCGCGTATCGATCGGACATGCCGCGAACCAGGGCAAGCTGATTGCCGAGGTCGCGGAGCGCGATCCGTACGTGCGTGCGCTCGGGTCGCTGGTCGAGCGCCTCGCGGGTACGCCGTCGCCGGGAGCCGCACAGCGTGCGGCGGGCGGCCTGTCGGCACTCAGGCGAATCATTCAATCCTCTACGAAGCGGTCGTAAGCGATGGCACAGGACATTCAATTTGCCGACGGCGCAGCGCCGTTCTCGCAATCGCAACAGTTCCACGACATCAAGAATGCCGCACACGAGCATCTGCTCACGCGGATCGAGGAACTGGGCGCCGAATTCGGCCGTTGGTCGCGGCAGGCGATCAACCAGTTCGTCGATCTCGAAATCGACAGCTTCGTGCGGCTGCGGCGGATCCCGCTCAACGAGAGCGAGGTGCGTGCGATTGCCGAGGCGCTGACGAAGGAACTCGCCGGCTTCGGGCCGATCGAGGACCTGCTGGCGGATCCGCACGTCGAAGACATCCTGATCAACGGCTACAACGACATCTATGTGTCGCGGCACGGGATTCTGTCGAAGCTGCCGATCCGCTTCACCGATAACGCCCATCTGCTGCGGATCGTGCGACGGATTCTCGCGCCGGTCGGCCGGCGGCTCGACGAATCGAATCCGATGGTCGATGCGCGGCTGCCCGACGGCGGGCGTGTCAATGTGGTGATCGAACCGCTGTCGATCGACGGCCCGGTCGTGTCGATCCGGAAGTTCCGCAAGGACCCGCTGAAACCCGAGGACCTGCTCGGCAACGGCACCTACAACGAGGAAATCGGCCGGCTGCTCGAGGCCGCGGTCGAGGCGCGCTGCAACGTCCTCGTGTCGGGCGGCACCAGTTCGGGCAAGACGTCGCTGCTGAATGCGCTCGCATTCCACATTCCGATGGCGGAACGTGTCGTGACGATCGAGGATACGGCCGAACTGTCGCTGAATCACCCGCACGTCGTGCGGCTCGAGAGCCGCCCCGGCGGCTTTGACGGCAGTGGCGTCGTGTCGATTCGCGACCTGCTGCGAAACACGTTGCGGATGCGGCCGGACCGGATCATCGTCGGCGAAGTGCGTGGCGGCGAAGTGCTCGAAATGCTGCAGGCGATGAATACGGGCCACGACGGATCGATGGGCACCGTGCACGCGAGTTCGCCGCGCGAGTGCCTGTACCGGCTCGAGATGCTTGCCGGCTTCGCCGGCTTTCAAGGCACCGAGGCCAGTCTGCGCCGGCAGATCGCCAACGCGATCGATTTCATCGTGCAGATCGGTCGACTGTCCAACGGCCGTCGGCGCATCCTGTCGATCACCGAAGTCACCGGCATGTCGGACAACATCGTATCGACCCAGGAACTGTATCGCTACGAGGCACGCGTCACGCCGGAGGGCGACGAGATCGATCATTGGGAGTCGCTCGGCATTCATCCGCATTCGCCGAAGCTTGCGCGCTTCCGCAACACGCTTGTGTCGAGCGGCGGCGGATTCGGCGGCAACTTCGGGCGAGGCGGAGGCTTCAATGTCTAGCGTCAGCTTGCTCGCGCTGATGTTCGCGCTGATCTGCGCGGCCGCCGGGTTGCTGTTGTGGCGCGGAAGCCAGGTGCGGGAAGGGCGCGCCCACGCGCAACGGTTCTTCGACAGCCGGGTGGGACAGGGTGCGCGCGCCGCGCCGTCGACGGGTGACGCGCGCACCGCGCGTGCCGCGGCGGCCGGTACGGCGAATACGCAGGAGCCGGGACAAGGGTTCGCGCGCTGGCGCGCGTCGGTGTTCGACGCATGGACGGTGTTGTCCGACCGCGCGGGTCTCGACGAGATTCGCGCCGGCCTCGTGCTGGCGCTTGCGATCATCGCGCTGCTCGCACTGTGGGCCGGCGTGGCCGGCGGGGTGCTCGCGGCGGCGGCCGCGCTCGTTGCGGGCGGCGTGCTCGTCGTGCTTTGGATCACGTCGCGAATCAGCCGGCGCCGCCTGAAGATCGTTCGTCAGTTGCCGTCGTTTCTCGACGGGATCGTGCGGCTGGTTACCCTGGGAAACAGCGTGCCGGCGGCGTTCCAGTCGGCGCTCCAGACGGCCGAGATGCCGCTGCGCCGCTGCCTCGACGACGTGTCGCAGATGCTGCGCTCCGGCGTCGAGATCGATCGCGCGATGCTGCAGATCGCGCACCGGTATCGCATCCGCGAATTCGAACTGGTCGGCGCGGTGCTGCGTCTGTCGGTCCGCTACGGCGGGCGTGCGGACGTGATGCTCGACCGGATGTCGACGTTCATGCGCGATCTCGAGCAGGCGGAACGCGAGCTGTCCGCGATGTCGGCCGAGACCCGGTTGTCCGCCTGGGTGCTGGCGCTGTTGCCGATCGCGGTCGGCAGCTTCGTCATCGCCACGAGCCCGCGCTACTTCACGGTGATGTGGAACGACGATGCCGGGCGTCAGCTGATCTATCTGGCATTCGTGCTGCAGGCGATGGGCGGCTTCTGGCTGTACCGGCTCGCGCGGTTGAGGTGAATCGATGGATGCAAACCGTTTAGGCGCGCTTGCGCTGGTGCTCGGATCGATCGGCGTGCTGCTGCTTGCCGCGCTCGCGATCGTTCGCGTCGTGCTCGTGCAGCGTGCCGAACGTGCACTGGTGAATGCGCTCGATCGCCGCACCGCGGCGATCGAAGCGGCCGCCGTGCGAGCCGGTTCCGCCGAACCTGCGCGCGATGCCGCCGCACCCGCTGCGCCGCGCGCACGTTTCGCGGGGCTGCGCACGCGTTTCGAAGATGTCGGGATGCGATGGCTCGAGACCGGCTTCAGCCGTTATCTGATTGCCGACGAGGATCGTCAGTTGCTGGAACAGTGCGGTTTCGTCGACGTCCGCGCAAGAGCGCTGTTCGTCAGCGCGCGCATTGTCTGCGCGATCCTGCTGCCGGCGCTTACCGTGCTGATACTGGTCAGCCGCGAGCACGAGACGCGCTGGCTGCTCTGGATCTCCGTCGCGCTCGTGACCGGATACATGCTGCCGAAAATCTACGTGCGTCGGCGGGCCACCGCGCGTCGGCAGAGCATTGCGGCCGAGTTGCCGCTGCTCGTCGACATGTTGCGGCTGCTGCAGGGCGTCGGCCTGTCGCTCGACCAGAGCATCCAGGTCGTCACGCACGATTTTCAGACCATGCTGCCCGTGCTGTCGTGGGAGCTGGGCGTGGCGCAGCGACAGTTCGCGGCCGGACGCACGCGCGAACAATCGCTGCAACGCCTCACCAACAGTTTCGACAACGAGGATCTGCGCGCGATCGTGCGACTGCTGATTCAGGTGGACAAGCACGGCGGCGCGGTGCAGGAGCCGCTGAAGCAGTTCGGCGACCGCCTGCGCGAAGGGCGTCGTGCGACGCTGCGCGAGCAGATCGGTCGACTGACGGTGAAGATGACCGGCGTGATGATCATCACGCTGTTGCCTGCACTATTGATCGTTACCGCGGGGCCCGGGATCATGACCGTGCTGTCCGCGCTTGCCGCGATTCAACGCTGATGCGGCACGAGGGGAAGGAGCGATACAAGATGAATCGATTGGGTTGGATCCGCACGATCGCAGGCGCGACGGCGTTCACGTTGCTCGCCAGCGGGTGCTCGCTGTTCAAGGAATCCGGATACGGGATCGGTGCGCAGGCCGAACGCGGCGCGCTGATGCAGGCCGCTGCCGACAAGAGTGCGCCGCCCGATACGCCGGGCATGTACCTGGGCCTGATCGAGCGGATGCAGGGGCAGGGATTGTATTTTGCGTCGCTGGCGCACATCGACCAGTACGAAAAGCAATATGGCGCATCACCGGACACGATCCTGCTTCGCGCCGACGCATTGCGCGCGACCGGCCAGTACGACGCTGGTGTGGCCGCCTATACGAAGCTGCTGACGACGCCGCTCGCCGCGCGCGGCTATCGCGGGTTGGGCCTGACCGCCGGCGCACGCGGTGATTTTGCGCTTGCCGGGCAGCAACTCGAACAGGCGACCGTGCTTGCGCCGACTGATGCGGCGACGCTGTCCGATCTCGCGTATTCGAGGATGCGCGAAGGCGATCTGGCCGGTGCTCGCGTGCCGCTGCTGAAGGCGGCTGAACTCGAGCAGAAGAACCCGAAAATCCTCAGCAACTTTGTGCTGTATCTGCTCGTGAGCGGTCACGCGAAGGACGCGCGGCGGCTGATGGATCAGCAGAAACTTTCGCCGGCGGTGCGCGGCGAGATTCGCGACGACGAGACGAAGGTCACGGCCGCGATACGCGCGAAGCAACGTGCAATCGCACACACGCCGGGCAGTGCGTCCGTGCCGTCGGTTGCGAGCAGCGACAACATCGATCTTGCCGTCCCGCTGCTGCAGCGTTTCGCGCGATAACGACGATATTCACGGAGGCCATCATGTTTCACCTTTCCTCAATCCGCGGGCGAACCGCGTGCATCGCGTTCGCGTGCATGCTTTGCGCGGGTGTCGCTCATGCGCAAGGCAACCCGCCGGCGTCCGAAATCGATCATGCAACGAACGCGCTGCTCGACCTGCAGCGCTCGAATCGTGCGGCTGCCGCACCTCAGCCGATCGACGGCGCGGCCGGCACGTACGCCTATCAGCGCTATCTCGATTCGTTCAAGACGCCGATTCCGCAGTGGTTCGGCACGATGTCGGCGTCGGGCGGCGGCAGCAGTGGAGGCAGCGGCAGCGGCGGATCGTCCGGTGGCGACCTCGCGCGCTGACGGAGCGAAACGGTGAAGACCCGACACAGCGGCGGCGCATTCCGCCTCGCGTCACGACAGCGGGGCGCGTTCACGGTGATGGCGATCATCGCGACGCTGATCGCCATCACGACGCTCGGCGCGATCGGCGTCGGTAATCTCTTTTACCAGCGTCGGGACGTGCAACGGATTGCCGACATGGCCGCGCTCGCGGCCGTGCAGCGCATGGATGACGCCTGCACGCAGCCGACCGCGACCGCGAACAACAATGCGGTGTCGAACGGGCTCAATGCAGCGAATGGCGATACGATCAGCGTCGAATGCGGTCGCTGGGATACGGCCGTCAACCCGAAGCCCAGCTACTACGCGGCCGCGACCCCCGGAGCCACGCAGTTGAACGCGGCCAAGGTGATCGTTACGCGTCAGGTGCCGTTCTTCTTCGTCGGACCACCGCAGCCGGTGTCCGCGGTATCGACCGCGCGCTCGACGAACATCGATACGTTCTCGGTCGGTGCAACCCTTGCCGCACTCGGCGGCGTCGGTTGCGCCGGAGGATCCGCGCCGACGTCCGGTAATCCGGGGCTCGTCAACGGACTGATCGGCGGGCTGCTCGGCGCCAGCCTGAATCTGAACATCGGGTCGTATCAAGCGCTCGCCTGCACGAACGTGAAGGTCGGCGACCTCGTCGTGGCGGCGGGCGTCGGCACGGTCGATCAGCTGCTCGCGCTGAAGCTCACGTTGCCGCAATTGGTTCAACTGATGGTGAACGCGGCAACGCAAACGTCTGTCGCGAACGCAAATCTGCAGGCGAGCCTCGCCACGCTGCAGGCGATTCTGAGCGCCAACGTTCCGGGGACGTCGATCGGTCTCGGCGGGGCGGGCGGATTGCTGAACGTCGCACTTGCGGATACGCAGGCGGCGCTCAACGCGCAGGTGGACCTGCTCGACCTGCTGCTCGTCGGCGCCGAGATCGCTGCAACGGGCAAGCCGGCGGTGACGGTCAACGTGCCGTCGCTGAATCTCGGCGGGCTGACGGGGACGCAGTTGCAGGTGCAGATCATCAGCCCACCGTCGATCGGCATCGGCGAGGGCGGGATCGATCCGTCGACGGGAACGTGGCGGACGACCGCTTCGACTGCCGCGGTGGGGGTGTATCTCAATGTCGATCTTGGCACGACGCAGTTGCCGCTGCTCGGCGCGTTGCTGGCTTTGCTCAACGTGAATGTCGATGTCAATCTGCCGATCTATCTGCAAGTAGGTACCGGCACCGCGACGTTGAACTCGACACAATGTGCCGCCACGCAGGCGGCGAGCACCGTCGTCATTACCGCGCAACCGGGCGTTGCCAATCTGTGCATCGGCCAGCCGCCGCTCGATTCGTCCGGCAAGATCAGCCTGTCGTCGACTTACAGCTGCAAGTCGCCCGGGCAGATCATCAACGCGAATGTGCTGGGGATTGCGCAGCTGACGGCGACCTTGTCCAATGTATCGGTTCAGGTACAAGGCGCTTCCCAATCGCATACCTTCAGTGGGGTACCGGGAATCGATGCGGACTACTGGACGGTGAACTCGAATGCGCTCGGCTCGGCGCTCAGTTCGGCACTTACGCAACTCGCGGCCGCGAATATCAACGTCAACCTCAGCGTGGTCGGCGTCAACGTTCTGTCGGTCCCGGGGAATTTCGTCTCCACGTTGCTCACTTTTTTGACTGGCCTGCTCGGCCCGCTCCTTTCGAGCCTCGACGCAGTCCTCGTACCGTTGCTGAATCTGCTTGGCGTCCAGGTTGGCGCAGCGACGGTCCACCAGATCTCGCTCAGCTGCGGGGTCGCCCAAACGGTTTACTGAATAAGCAGATCCGATGAGAACCACGCCCGCAATCGAAGAGCTCGACCTGTACGTCTGGGAAGGCAAGGCGGACATTGTCGACCGCGTCGCCCGATGCATGGCGAGCTTCGACGTCGAAGTGATCCGCGCGGACAACGCGGAGATCTCGCCCGAACGCGCCGCATTGCGGCCGTCGCTGGCGATCATCAGCGTGACGATGATTGAAATCGGCGCAGCGTTCCTGCGCGACTGGCAGGCCAACATCGGCATGCCGGTCGTCTGGGTCGGCGCGGCGCGCGACCACGACTCGTCGCAGTACCCGCCCGAGTATTCGCATATCCTGCCGCTCGACTTCACCTGCGCCGAACTGCGCGGAATGATCGGCAAGCTCGTCACGCAACTGCGTGCGCACACGGCCGAAACGTCTCAGCCGTCCGAACTCGTCGCGCACTCGGAATCGATGCAGGCGCTGCTGCACGAAGTCGATACGTTCGCCGACTGCGACACCAACGTGCTGCTGCACGGAGAAACCGGCGTCGGCAAGGAGCGCATCGCGCAATTGCTGCACGAAAAGCATTCGCGCTACCGGCACGGCGAATTCGTGCCGGTGAACTGCGGTGCGATTCCCGACGGCCTGTTCGAATCGCTGTTCTTCGGCCATGCGAAAGGGTCGTTCACGGGCGCGGTTGTTGCGCATAAAGGCTATTTCGAGCAGGCGGGAGGCGGCACGCTGTTCCTCGACGAAGTCGGCGATCTGCCGCTGTATCAGCAGGTCAAGCTGCTGCGCGTGCTCGAGGATGGCGCGGTGCTGCGCGTCGGCGCGACGGCGCCGATCAAGGTCGATTTCCGCCTGGTCGCGGCGAGCAACAAGAAGCTGCCGCAGCTCGTGAAGGAAGGGCTGTTCCGCGCGGATCTTTACTACCGGCTCGCAGTGATCGAGCTGAGCATTCCGTCGCTGGAAGAGCGCGGCGCGGTCGACAAGATCGCGCTGTTCAAGTCGTTCGTCGCACAGGTCGTGGGCGAGGAGCGGCTCGCCGAGTTGTCCGATCTGCCGTACTGGCTGACGGATTCGGTCGCGGACAGCTATTTCCCCGGCAACGTGCGCGAACTGCGCAACCTCGCCGAGCGGGTCGGCGTGACGGTGCGGCAGACGGGCGGGTGGGATGCCGCACGGCTGCAGCGGCTGATTGCGCACGCGCGCAACTCGGCCCAGCCGGTGCCGGCGGAGAGCGCGGCCGAGGTCTTCGTCGATCGCAGCAAGTGGGACATGAACGAGCGCAATCGCGTCATCGCGGCGCTCGACGCAAATGGCTGGCGGCGCCAGGACACGGCGCAGCAGCTCGGCATCAGCCGCAAGGTACTGTGGGAAAAAATGCGCAAATATCAGATCTTCGACGAAGAGCCCGAGACACGCGAAAGCGAGTAATTAATGAGATAAAATCGCGCTGAATTACAACGACACGGGCGGGAATAAAACTTCATGAGCCATATGACGGGGTTGGGGCGGGCGTGCGTGTTGCTCGCCATGGTGGGAGGCATTCAGGGCGCTTACGCGCAGGGGTTGGCAGACAGCACTTCGCCGGCGGTGCAGCAGGCGTCGGCGCCGGTGGCCGCGATTCCGGTGATCGATCAGCAGGTCCAGACGTCGGTGCAGCCGCAGGCGGGCGAGTCGACGGGGCCGAGCACGGTCGACGATCTGCAGCGTCAGATCCAGGCGCACACGCTGACGGAAATGCGCACGAGCTACAACGGCAGCTACGGTGCGAGCCTGCTGTTCAACGTGAAGGATGGTGCGTACTTCGTCGCACTGTTCCAGCAGAAGGCGTTCTGGCGCGTGATCAAGACCTTCGACGAAACGCGCGCGGAAGCGATCTATCGCGATTTCTCGCGCCAGGCGGAGCGGCTGGCCGTCAACGAACTGCGCGCGGCGAAGCTGGAATCGCAGAAGGCGCAAATGGACAAGCAGATCGAAGTCACGCAGGACCGCGCGCGGCGTCTGCAGGCTGATATTTCGATCGCGCGCCAGCAGCAGGCGGCGGTCGCGGATCGCCAGAAGAGCGTCCGCAGCGAGACGACGGCGTTGCAGGCCCAACAGGCCGAACTCCAGTCGCAACTGCGTGCATTGCAGCAGCAGGTGCGTTCGCTGCAGCGCGAGGCCGACGCAGGCCTGCCGACGACGGCACGCTGAACTCGGCGGCGGCGGTGCGGCGACATGCCGCGCCGGCCGCACAAGGAAAAAGGGCAAGCCGGTTGGCTTGCCCTTTTGTTTTACTGGCCGTCCGGCACGATTCGCCGGCGGCGCGTGACGATCACCGGCCCGTTGCCGCCACGTGAATCCGACGGCGACGTGTTGCCGGACGCGTCACCGGTGTCGCGCGGCGCGCCGTAGCTTTCGCGCGGTTCGCGCGGCGCACTGTTGTAGCCTTCGCGGGGTTCGCGCGGCGCGCCGTAGCCTTCGCGCGGTTCACGCGAGCCGTAACCCTCACGCGGCTCGCGGGAGCCGTAGCCGCCGTCGCCGCGCGATTCGCGCGGGCCGCCGTGCGAGCCGTACGGGCTGTGACCGCCGCCTTCACGGCCGCCGGGGCGCCCGCCGGGGCGCGGACCGCGGGGGCCGCCGCCGCCCGGGCGCGAACCGCCCGTGTCGAGCTGGATCGTGGAAATCGCGCGCTTGTAGATGCCTTGCAGACCCACAGGGGTGCGCAGCATCACCAGGTACTGGTCGAACGACTCGATACACCCCGTCAGACGAATGCCGTTGACGAGATAGATTTCAACGCGCTTACGTTCCTTGCGCGCCGAATTGATGAAGTCGTTTTGCGGATGGGATTCTGCGGGATTGGCCATTGAGGTGCGGCAGGAGCCTGCGTCAGAGAATATGTTGTGCGTGTGTGTGGCGTGTTCGTCCACAAGCCGTTTGGCGGAATTCTACCTTGTTCGATCGGGATGCGCGCAGTCGTGATTGTGTCGAACCGTAACCCACTATAGACGTTGCAGCGCATTTTCGCGATTAGGCCGAATGGCCAAAGCTGTTTCGTTACGTCGCGTTACGACTCTCGCAGCGCCGTATCACCTCGGTGTGTGCGCGGCGCTTACATTAGCGTCGCGAGCCGGGCGGGCCGGTATATCAGGGATCCAGAACATGAACAAGAGGCAATGGGCAGGGTGGGTCGGGGGCATTGCGTTGCTGGCTTCCGGCAGTGCAATGGCGGGGCATGTCGATCTGTCGGTCGGCATCGGCGTACCGGTCGCGCCGGTCTATGTCGAGCCGGCGCCGGTCTATGTAGCGCCGCAGCCGGCCGTGGTCGCTTATCCGGGCTACGGATACGGCTACTACGGCGATGAGGACGACGATCGCTACCGGAAGTGGCACCGGCACTATGACAAGCATTGGCGCAAGCACCATGGCGACGATGACGACGATTGATCCGAAGTTCGACCCCGCCGGCGCGCATCAGAACGCGTAGTCGGGGTTTTTCGGGTCGAATGCCGTGTCGTCGAGCGTCGCCGGCGCGATTTTCTCGATGACGATCCGCTCGAAGATCCTGCCGTCGTTGTCATAGGACTCGACGGTCCGGAAATAGGGCGCATGCAGGTCGAGCCCGAGGGTTTCCTTCTTCGCGTAGAACTGCGGCCGGCCGGTCGGCGTTTCGTAGGTGAGCGCGACGACGCGCACGCCGCCGATCGTCTTCGCTTCCACCTGGGTCGGCCGCTGCACGCCGGCTTCCTCGTATTTCTTCCCTTCGGTCAGGTACAGGTTCGTGATGAACTCGGTGCCGAGATCCTTCACCTGGTGATTCGACTGGGCGCGCGCGAGTGCGCCGTCGAGTGCCGTCCACAGCGGAATCTTGCCGAGCAGGCCGCCGAGATGGCCATACATCTCGTCCTTGCGCTGCGTCGTGTCGTAGAGGGTCTCCTGTCCGGCATGCGCACCGCCCGGCAGCCATTTTGCATACACCCGCAGCGGCTCGCGGGTGGTCTTCACGAGCATGCGATCGGGCGTGTCGGACCATTTCCCGCTGATGCGCTCCTGGCGCACCATCGTGAACTGGTACGACGGATAGCCGTTAGGACCGTTACGGATATAGAGCGGCACGGCGAGCGGATCGAGGGCCTTGAAGAGCGCCGAAAGCGTCGCGTCGTCGAGTTGCGCGAGCGTGCCGCGCTGCGCGGCCGTGCGCAGCCAGCGCGCCTGCTGCGCGACCGGCTCGCGTGCGACCTTCGCCAGGTCCGCCGGCAGCGCGATGCCCTGCGCCGCGCTCGCGGCGTCGGCCGTTTCCTGCGCATGCAGGCCGGCCTGCGCGAACGACAGCATGCACGCAACTGCCGCGGCGGCGGCAAGCCGCGCGCGGTGCTTCATTTCTTCGTTCATCGACAGCGTCTCCCGGAGCGATGGATCGTTCAGCCTTGTTTCGCGGCCTTGATTCTGGCGAGTTCCTCGTCGCGCAGGGCGCGGCGCAGGATCTTGCCGACGTTCGTCTGCGGCAACGCGTCACGGAACTCGACAAATTTCGGCATCTTGTAGCCGGTCAGGTTCTTGCGGCAGTGCGCGAGCACGTCGTCGACGGTGAGCGACGGGTCGCGGCGCACGACGAACACCTTGATCCGTTCGCCCTGCACGTCGTCCGGAATGCCGATCGCCGCGGCTTCGCTGATGCCCGGGTGCATCACGAGCACTTCCTCGATCTCGTTCGGATACACGTTGAAGCCCGACACCAGGATCATGTCCTTCTTGCGGTCGATGAGGCGGATGAAACCGCGTTCGTCCATCACGCCGATGTCGCCGGTGCCGAGCCAGCCGTCGGCGTCGATCACCTTTGCCGTTTCGTCGGGGCGCTGCCAGTAGCCGCGCATCACCTGCGGACCGTGCACACACAGCTCGCCGGGCTCGCCGATGGCGGCCCAGGTGCCGTCCTCGCGGCGAAAGCGCACGACGGTGGACGGCGCGGGAAGGCCGACCGAACCGCTGAACGCGGCCATGTCGTTCAGGTCCACGGGATTCATCGTGACGATCGGCGAGCATTCGGTCAGGCCGTAGCCTTCGACGACCGGCCGGCCCGTCACCTGCTGGAAGCGCTCCGCGACCGCGCGCTGCATTGCCATGCCGCCCGCCATCGCGAGCTTGAGTTTCGAAAAGTCGCGCTGGCGGAATTCCTCGTTATCGAGGAACGCGTTGTACAGCGTGTTGATGCCGGTGATCCCCGTGAACGTTTCGTTGCGGATGATCTTCATCACCATCTTCATGTCGCGCGGGTTCGCGATCAGGATGTTGCGCCCGCCGAGCCCCATGAAGATGAACGCGTTCACCGTCAGCGAATAGATGTGATAGAGCGGCAGCGGCGTGAGCACGGTTTCGACGTCGCCCGAGACCTGGTCGGCGATCCATGACTTCGCCTGCAGCAGGTTCGCGATCAGGTTGCCGTGCGTGAGCATCGCGCCTTTCGCGACGCCGGTCGTGCCGCCCGTGTATTGCAGGAACGCGAGATCGTCGCGCGTCGTCTGGACGGCCTGCGGTTTGCCGCGCGCGCCGAGCGCGAGCGCGGAGAGCAGCCGGGTTGCCTGCGGCAGGTGGTAGGCCGGCACCAGCTTCTTCACGTGCTTCAGCACGAAATTGATCAGGCGTCCTTTCGCATTGAAGCCATCGGCGAGCAGGTCGCCGAGCGCGGTGACGACGATGTTCTTCACCTGCGTGTCCGGTAGCGCGTCCTGCAGCGTGCGCGCGAAGTTCTCGAACACGACAATCGTCTGCGCGCCGCTGTCCTTCAGCTGGTGCGTGAGCTCGCGTGCGGTGTAGAGCGGATTGACGTTGACGACGATCGCGCCGGCCTTCAGCGTGCCGAACAGCGCGACCGGGTACTGGAACGTGTTCGGCAGCATGATCGCAACGCGGTCGCCGGGCTTCACGCCGATGCTTTGCAGATAGGACGCGAATGCGTCGACTTTCCCGGCGAGCGTGCGGTAGGTCATCGATGCGCCTGCGCTCACGTACGCGACGCGGTCGGCGAAACGGGTCGTGCATTCGTCGAAGAACTGCACGAGCGACGCGTATTGCGTGACGTCGATTTCGTGCGGTACGCCGGGCGGGTACGACGCGTACCAGATGCCGTCGGTGTTCGGCGGAACCTGGGCCGCTGCGGATGCTGCGGAAGCTGACATGACGTATCTCCGGTCTTGGCTTTCGGCACCGGCAGGCGCGTTATCGCCTGCCGGTGCGTGATGCTTCGCGGTCGATCAGCACGGGCGCCTCGGCGCCCCGCGTGACCGCGCGTATGAAAAATCGTGAACAGGAAGCCGCGCGTGGCCTCGCGCGCTCAGTTCGTGGAATGCAGCGTCGCCGTGTCGGCAGCCGCCGCACCCGGCAGCAGCCCGAACGCTTCGCTTGCCCCTGCGTCGTCGAGTACCGCCGCGAAGATCGACAGCTGCGCGCTGTCGGGCATCGGCGCCTTCAGCGCGGCGACGATCAGCGACGACAGCCGCGCGATCATCTGCACGTCGTTCATCGTGCGGCCTTGCGAGAACTCGTCGATCAGGCTTTCCGTTTCGGCCCCCGCGAGCGCGCCGGACAGCGCGCCGATCGCGAAGTGCAGCCGCCAGCCGAGCTCCGTGCGCGGCAGATGCGGCAACGCGCGCTGGAACGCATCGAAGAAGCGGCCCGCGACGCTCGCGTAGTGCGCGGTCAGGAAGTTGCGCACGAACGGCGACGGATCGGTGTACGCGCGGCCGATCAGCCGGAGGAACCCGGGCCCGCCGCGGTCGGGATTGCGCGATGCCTTCAGCGCGGGAATGAACATCGCGCCGAGCACGTGCTCGCAGGTGATGTGCGTGCCGAGCTGCGCATCGAAGCGGTCGAGGATGCCGAGGCGCTCCTGGTTGAGCTGGTCGAGCCGGCGCGACAGCATCGCGTGGATCAGCGCTTCCTTGCTGCCGAAGTGATAGTTGACCGCGGCGAGGTTGACCGCCGCGCGCGACGTGATCTGCCGCATCGACATGGCCTCGAAGCCATGCTCGATGAACAGGTCCTCGGCCGCATCGAGGATGCGCGCCTTCGTCCCGCCAGTCTGCCGAGCGCCGGATGACCGCGCCCCGGACGGTCGTCCAGCGGACGGTCGCCCCTCCTGACTTACTGCCATGTTCCGCCTCCCATGCCGGTTGCCCGGCCGCGAACAGGTGATTTGATTATCTGATTCAAACAGTCGTTTTTATTAAGATAAAAAATCACGGGCCGAGCGGGCAAGCGGGGAATCTGGACAAATTCCTCTAGTTCGATGTGCGAATGCGGAAAGTATCGCGCGCGGCCCCGGCGGGGCGGGGCACGCGCGATGGTGCGATGCGGCAATGCGCGGATCTAGCTGACCGCGCTACGCGTATTGACCGATTGCGTCATGTCGATGCCGCGCCGCTCGCGGCTGAACAGGATCAGCACGGCGATCACGACGGCGACGATGCCGGCCACGAGCGCGAGCGCCAGGCTGTAATTGTTGCCGTGCGAAACGGCGAGCGATGCCTGCATCGTCGCGTTGCCCGACGCGAGCAGATTGCCGAGCTGGTAGACGACGCCGGGGAAGGTTGCCCGGATCTCGTCGGGCGAGATCTCGTTCAGGTGAACCGGAATCACGCCCCACGCACCCTGTACCGAGATCTGCATCAGGAACGCACCGGCGGCGAGGGCAATCGGGCCGCTCGAGAACGCCCACAGCGGCAGCACGGGCAGCGCGATCAGCGCGGCGATGAAGACCGCGCGACGCCGGCCGATCCGCTCCGAGATCGCGCCGAACGACAGGCCGCCGACGATCGCGCCGATGTTCAGCACGATCGTGATCCACGACACGGTATGCGGATCGAAGTGATGCTGTTCGCGCAGGAACGTCGGATAAAGATCCTGCGTGCCGTGCGAGAAGAAGTTGAACGCGGTCATCAGCACGATCGCGTAGATCGTGAGCTTCCAGTTCTGCTTCAGCGTGGCCCCGAGGCTCGGGCGCGGGCGCTTCTCCATCTGCTTCCACGCCGGCGATTCGGGCACGTGCGAGCGCACGTACAGCACGAGCAGCGCGGGCAGCACGCCGACCATGAACATGCCGCGCCAGCCGATGTACTGGTAGAAGAGGCCGAACACGACGGACGCGAGCAGGTATCCGCTCGGATAGCCGGCCTGCAGCAGACCCGACACGAGGCCGCGCGCATGGGTCGGCACGGTTTCCATCGTCAGCGCGGAGCCGACGCCCCATTCGCCGCCCATCGCGATGCCGAACAGCGCGCGCAGCACGAGCAGCGCGGTCAGGCTCGGCGCGAAACCCGACGCGAGTTCGAGCAGCGAATAGCACGCGATGTTGACCATCAACGTCGGGCGTCGGCCGAAGCGATCGGCGAGCCGGCCGAAGATCAGCGCGCCGATCGGGCGCATCGCGAGCGTCAGCGTGAGCGCGAACGCGACGGCGGGGATCGTCGACGAGAATTCCGCGGCGATGTCCTTCAGCACGAAAACCATCAGGAAAAAATCGAACGCGTCGAGCGTCCAGCCCAGGTAGGCGGCGATCGTGACGTTGCGTTGTTCGCGGGTCCAGCTCATGTCCGAGGTCTCCTCGTTGGCTTGCGCGCTCACGATGTGCATGCGGATGCCGGTCCGGCTTGCGCGCTGTGCGGGGGCATTGATCGAGTGTAGGCCGCCGCGCCGCGCGATGTGGGGCGCGATAATGTCGAATCGGGAATAATCCCTACGAAATGAACTGTTTCGAAAACGGAAACGGCGCCGCGCGAGACAAGCGACAGGCATCTGTATCATTCCGGAAGGCTTTTTGTATCAATTTCGTAATGCGCTCGACGCGCATCGTCACCGAATCAGGAGTCCCGATGACCGAAGGTTCCGCCGCCGCGCTGCCCGTGCTCGAAACCGCCAGGCTGTGGCTGCGTCCGCGCGTGCTGGCCGATCTCGATGCGTGCATCGCGATGGATCGCGATCCCGAGGTGACGCGGCACATCGCGGGCCCGTGGCACGATCCCGTCGAGCATCGCCGTTTCGTCACGCACCGGATCACGCGCGACTATCCGCCGGGCCTCGGCTACTGGTCGATCTTCGAGAAGGCCGCGCCCGATGCGTTCATCGGCTGGGTCCTGCTGATTCCCGACTATGCGGACGGTGCGCGCGACGTCGAGATCGGCTGGCGGCTGGTGCGCACGACATGGGGGCGCGGTTTCGCGAGCGAAGCCGCGGCGGCCGTCGTGCGTCACGCGTTCGACACCGTGCGGCTGCCGCGCGTGATCGCCGATATCGCGGAGGCCAACACCGGCTCGCTGAACGTCGCGCGCAAGCTCGGGATGCGTCGCGTGAGCGTCGTGCACGATGGCATTCCTTACATCCGTCATCGTCTCGAGCGCAACGATCTGCGCGCGTAGCGCAGCGTTGTGCGCAGGCGCGACCGGTTGTCAGAGATCGTCAATCGGACGCGTATCGAGGTCATGACGTATTAACGGCTCGCGCGATCAGGAGTATCGTTGCCGGAATTTCGCAACATGGGGTACGACCATGGCACTCGGCACCGACGTTCATCTCATTCCCGTCAGGCTCGACGCGCTGCGTCCGACGCAGATGACGGTTGGCTATCGCGAAGTCAAGGCGAAGCGCAAGCACTGGAAGGCGCTCGACAAGCGTGCGCGCAAGGCCGCGATCGAATCGCACTGGTTTCCGGCCGTCCTCGGCCCGGACGGGCTGCACTACATCACCGATCACCACCATCTCGGCCTCGCGCTGATCGAGGAAGGCGAGTCGCGCGTGAACGCGATGTTGCTGAAGGATCTGTCGTGGCTCGACAACACGATCTTCTGGCGGATCATGGAACACAACCAGTGGGTGCATCCGTTCGGCGCGGACGGGTCGCGCCGCGACTATGCGCATTTGCCGAAGGCGCTGACCGGACTCGAGGACGACCCTTACCGCAGCCTCGCCGGCGAGCTGCGCACGGCGGGCGGTTATGCGAAGGACGCGACGCCGTTCAGCGAATTCCTGTGGGCCGATTACCTGCGCCAGCATGTGTCGCTCGACCAGATCCGCAAGAACTTCGCGAAGGCGCTCGACGTCGCACTGCACCGCGCGCACGACCAGGACGCGCGTTATCTGCCCGGCTGGTCGGGCGTCATCGCCGTCAAACCCTGACCGGCGCACGGCACCGACCGCCTCATGACGACCACCCCGATCCGCCCGGACGCCGGCCCGCAGCATGCCGACCATTTCACCGCGCTCGATGCGCCTCCGCCACCGCGTACGCGGCGCATCGGGCTCGATGCGCTGGCCGGCCTGTCGATCGCCGGCCTGCTGATACCCGAGGCGGTCGCGTATGCGGGGCTGGCCAACCTGCCGCCGCAGGCCGGTCTCATCGCGCTGCTGTCGGGGCTCGTCGTCTATGCGCTCACGGGCAGCAGCCGTTTTGCGATCGTGTCGTCGACGTCATCGTCGGCCGCTGTGCTCGCGGCAACCGTGCTCGCGGAATCGGGGATGGCGCTTGCCGCGCAACTCGCGCTCGCGGCGGCGCTCGTCGCGATGACGGGTGTGCTGTTCATCCTGGCCGGTGCCGCGCGGCTCGGCGGCATGTCCGATTTCGTCGCGCGGCCCGTGCTGCGCGGCTTCACGTTCGGCCTCGCACTGACGATCGTCATCAAGCAGTTGCCGAAGATCCTCGCGATTTCCGTGCAGCACAGCGATGCGCCGCGTGTTGCGCTCGACCTGATCACCGGCGCGCCGCATGCGAACCTCGCGAGTGTCGTGCTCGGTGCAATCGCGCTGGCGTTGCTGTTCGCGCTCGGGCGCCGCTCGCGCGTGCCCGCGACGCTCGTCGTGATCGTGCTGTCGATCGCGGTCGGTTATGCGGTCGACTGGCAGCGGTACGGGATCGCGATCGTCGGCCATATCGACTTCCGACACCTTGAATTCGGTCTGCCGAACCTCGACCGCAATGCGTGGATGCAGACAGTCGAACTCGCGTTTGCGCTGATGCTGATCCTGTACGCGGAGTCGTACGGATCGATCCGCAACTTCGCGCTGAAGCACGGCGACAGCGTGTCGCCGAACCGCGACCTCGTTGCGCTCGGGTGCGCGAATCTCGTGTCGGGCCTGCTGCACGGGATGCCGGTCGGCGCCGGTTATTCGGCGACCTCGGCGAACGAAGCGGCCGGCGCGCAGTCGCGCTTTGCCGGCTTGTGGGCGGCGGGCGTGGTCGCGCTGATCGTCTGGCTGCTGCTGCCGCAGCTCGCGCGCACGCCGGAGCCCGTGCTCGCGGCAATCGTGATCTTCGCGGTCAGCCACTCGCTGCATCCGTCCGTATTCCGGCCGTACTGGGCGTGGCATCGCGACCGGCTCGTCGTGATCGCGGCGCTGCTCGCGGTGCTTGTGCTCGGTGTGCTGCACGGGCTGCTCGCGGCCATCGGCGTGAGCCTGCTGCTGACGCTGCGCAAGCTGTCGGAACCGAACGTCAGCGTGCTCGGCCGGCTGCGCGACAGCCACGATTTCGTCGACGTCGCGAGCCATGCCGACGCGAAGCCGGTGCCGGGCGTGCTGATCGTGCGGCCCGAGGCGCAGCTGTTCTTCGCAAACGCGGACCGGATGCTGAATCGCGTGCGTGCGCTGATGAAGGCCGCGCCGGACACGCATACCGTGTTGCTGAGCCTCGAGGAAACGCCGGATGTCGACGGCACGACGATCGAATCGTTGCGCACGTTCGCGGCCGAATGCACGGCGCGCGGGCTGCGGCTCGCGCTCGTGCGGCTCAAGATGCACGCGCTGCATGCGTTGCGTCGTGCGGCGGACGATACGCTGCACGACGATGCGATGTCCGAGCTGAGCGTCGACGAAAGCCTGCAACTGCTGCAGGCCGGCAAGCAGCCGGGCGGCGGCGACGGAACGACCGCCGCGTGACACGGCGGCGCGTAGGCGCCGCCTATCGCGACAGCGCCGCGGCGGCAGGGCGGTTGGTCATGTCGGCCACTTCGGCAGCCGTCGGTGCATACGCACCTGCATGCGCACAGGCAACCGCCGCGCATGCGGCGGCGTAGCGCAGATGCTCGGCCGCCGCTGCACCGGGCCGTGCAAGCTGGCTCGCGAGCCAGCCGCCGATGCTCGCATCGCCGCAGCCGACCGTGTCGGCGACCTCGGTCGGGAACGCAGGCTGGAACAGCTCGGTGTCGCGATGCAGGAGCTGCATGCCGGCTGCGCCGCGCGTGACAAGCATCGTCGCGTCGGGCGCCCACTCTCGCAGTTGTGCAAGCGCGGCCGCTTCGTCGAGTTCGGGAAACAGTCCGCGCAGATCCTCGTCGGATACCTTGATCCAGTCGGCGAGCGCGGCCAGCCGGCGCAGTGTGTCGCGATATGACGGCGCGGCCATCGGCGCACGGAAGTTCGGGTCGAACGAGATTCGCTTGCCGGCCGCGCGCGCGGCCTGCGCAATTTCGATCAGGCGCGACGCGAGCGGCTCGCGCACGACGCCGAGCGAGCCGACGTGCACGATCTCGGCCGCGTCGAGCGCGCCGGCGGGCAGGTCTGCCGGATCGAACGCGAGATCCGCGCTGTTCTCGCCGATGAAGAAATAATGGGGCGGCTGCTTCGACACGACCATCGCGAGCAGCGGCGCGCGGTCGACCTGCCGGATGAAGCGCATGTCGAGCCCGGCGTCGGCGCTCTTGCGCATCAGCTCGTCGCCGAAGATGTCGCGGCTGACCGTGCCGGCGAAGGCCGTCGGCACGCCGAGCCGCGCGCCGACGCGCGCGACGTTCCAGCACGAGCCGCCGGCGATGCTGTGCCAGTGCTGCGCGTCGTCGCGGATGAAATCGGTCAGCGCTTCGCCGAATACGATCAGGCGGGGAAACGTCGTCATGTGAAAACCTTGTGCCGCACCATTGCGCGCGGCCGCGCGGCGGTTGAAGTGAGCGGGCAGGCGGCGCCGGCCGTCGCGCGCGGCGACACGGCCCGGCACTGCCCGGTTTCGCGGATGGGCGGCGCGATCAGCGCGGGGTGCTCCAGCCCTTGTAGGTCTTCACGGTGTCGCGCGTGATGAGCGTCGGCTCGATCAGGATCATCGGATTGGCCGGCTTCTGGCCGTTCATGATGCCGTAGCCGACGTTGACGGCCTGCTGTGCCATCGACCACGGGTCCTGGCTCGACGATGCCTGCACGAGCGTATTGGACTTGAGCGCCACTTCGATATCGGGCGCGCCGTCGACCGACGTGATCACGATGCCCGGGCGGTTGAGTTGTTTCGCGGCGAGATCGCTGCCGATCGCTTGCGGGTCGTTGATCGTGAACACCGCATCGAGCTTCGGAAAGCGCGTCAGGTAGCCCTGCATCGCGTTCATCCCGCCTTCGCGCGAGCCCTTGCCGTCCTGGTCGCTCGACAGCACCTTGATGCCCGCGCTTTTCGCGAGCACGGTCTTGCAGCCGTTGACGCGGTCGATCACGGCCGACACCTGCGGGCCGTTTTCGATGATCACGTTGCCCTTGCCGTTGAGTTTCTTCGCGATGTAGTCGCAGGCCAGCTCGCCGGCCTTCACGTTGTTGGTCTGCACGGTCGCGTTCGCGCCGGCCGCCGCGACGTCGACCGCGACGACCGTGATGCCGGCCGCCTGCGCCTTCTTCACTGCCGGTTCGATCGCCTTCGGGTCGGTCGCGTTGAGCAGGATCATGTCGACGTGTGCGGAGATGAAGTTGTCGATCTGCGTGAACTGCTTGTTCAGGTCGTAGTCGGCCGACACGGCTGTGACCTTCGCGTTCGGGTTGATCTGCTTCGCGCGCGCTTCGGCGCCCTTGACGATCGTGACGAAGTACGGGTTGCCGAGCGATCCGACCGTGACGCCGATCGATTTGAGCGGCTTGTCGGCCGCGTGTGCGGCGGAAGCGCTGAAGGCGAGCGCGCAGGCGACGGCGGTCAGGGCGGCTTTGTGCTTGAACATGTCGTTGTGTCTCCGTGAGGTCGGTTGGCGAACGGGCGCAGGAGGACCTGCCTGCGCCGCAAGGTTGAATGGACGGGAAGGGCTCAGGTGCGCGCCGAATCGCGCTGGCGATAGCGGTCGAGCGCGACGGCGCCGATGATCACGAGCCCCTTGATGATGTACTGCCAGATGTCGGACACGCCGAGCAGCACGAGGCCGTTTGTCAGTACCGCGATGATCAGCGCGCCGATCAGCGTGCCGACGATCGAGCCGACGCCGCCGACGAAACTCGTGCCGCCGAGGATCACCGCGGCGATCGCGTCGAGTTCGTACGACTGGCCGAGCTGCAGGCCGTTGGCCGCATAGAGCCGCGCGGCCGACATCACCGCGCCGAGGCCCGCGAGCAGGCCGGACGCCGCATATACGAACAGCTGGATCGCCCGCACATTGATGCCCGACAGGCGGGCGGCTTCCGGATTGCCGCCGACCGAATAGATCCGCATCCCGAGCACCGTGCGGCGCAGGATGAACCACGAGATCGCGATCACCGCGCACGCGATCACGACGAGCCAGGGCACACCGAGGATCGAGCCGTTGCCGATGAACGCGAACGGCAATTGCGGATTGAACACGGTCGTGTCGTTGCCGATCAGCCGCGCGACGCCGCGCACGGCCGTCATCGCACCGAGTGTGACGATGAACGGCGGCAGGCGCAGGAACGAGATCAGGCCGCCGTTGATCGCGCCGAACACGAGGCCGACGGCGAGCGCGAACGGCACGCCGAGCCAGCCCCAGCCGGGGATCGTCGACGCGAGCAGTGCGGCGACGGCCGCGGCGGCGAGCACCGAGCCGACCGACAGGTCGATGCCGCCCGTCAGGATCACGAAGGTCATGCCGGCGGCGAGCACGATGTTGATCGATGCCTGCTGCGTGACGATCGACAGGTTCTGCAGCGTGAAGAAGCCGTCGGTCAGGAAGCCGAAGCCGATGCACAGCACCAGCAGCACCGGCAGCATGCCGGCGGTGCGGATCAGCGACTGCATGCGTGCGCGATGATCGGCGACGCGCGACGGGGGAGTACGATCGCCCACCGGATGGGCCGTCGCGGAAGCGAGGTTCCGCTGCTTGGTCGGGTTGATCATTTCGGTAACCTGAATGTAAGAGAAAAATGAAAGAGCGCGGCTCAGTGTGCGTCGGCGAGTTCAGCCTGCGAGCCGGTCGCGAGCGCGATGATCGCTTCCTGCGTGATCGGCGTATGTGTGTGGCCGCCGAGTTCGCCCGCGATCTCGCCTTCGCGCATCACGAGCACGCGGTCCGCGACGCCGATGATCTCCGGCAACTCGCTCGAGATCACGATCACACCCACGCCGGCCCGGGCCAGCTCGTTGATGATCCGGTAGATCTCGGATTTCGCGCCGATGTCGACGCCGCGCGTCGGTTCGTCGAGGATCAGCACGCGCGGCTTCGTCTCGAGCAGGCGCGACAGCAGCACTTTCTGCTGGTTGCCGCCCGACAGCGCGCCGACGTTGACGTTCGCGTTGGGCACGCGGATCGACAGCGACGTTATCGCGTCGCGCGCGCGTTCGGCGCCGCGTGCGAGGTCGAGCGCGCCGAGCCGCGCATCGCGGTTGCAGACCGAGATGTTGATGTTGTCGCGCACGGTCATGTCGAGGAACAGGCCCTGGCGCTTGCGGTCCTCGGTCAGGTAGACGAGGCCCGCATCGATCGCGTCGCGCGGCGAGTGCGCGCCGAACGTGCGGCCGTCCAGCTTTACGTCGCCGCGCACGCGCGGTTCCGCGCCGAAGATCAGCCGCGCGAGTTCGGTGCGGCCGGCACCGACGAGCCCCGCGATGCCGAGCACCTCGCCGGCATGCAGGTCGAGGCTGCAGCCGCGCACGCGCGCGCCGTCGGCGATGTCGCGTACCGACAGCAGCAGGTGGCCGGGATCGTACGGTGCGTGTTCCTTCTTGTAGAAGCCGGAGATGTCGCGGCCGACCATCATCGCGACGAGGCGCTCGGCCGACAGCGATTCGCGTTCGAGCGTGCCGACGTACTCGCCGTCGCGCAGCACCGACACGCGGTCGGACAGTTCGTAGATCTCCGCCATCCGGTGGCTGATGTAGATGATCGCGAGACCTTCCGCGCGCAACTGGCGGATCAGGCGGAACAGGTGTTCGGTTTCACGCGACGACAACGGCGTCGTCGGCTCGTCCATCACGAGGATGCGTGCGCGGGTGTGCACGGCGCGCGCGATCTCGACGAGCTGCTGCTCGGCGATCGACAGCGTGTCGACGAGCGTGTCGGGCCCGAACGATGCGCCGAGGCGCGCGAGCACGTCCTGGCAGCCGCGCGCCATCGCCGCGCGGTCGATCGTGCCCCAGCGCCGGTTGCCGCGGCGCAGTTCGCGGCCGATGTAGATGTTTTCCGCGACGCTCAGGTTCGGCGACAGACACAGCTCCTGGTAGATCACCGCGACGCCCGCATCGCGCGCGGCGAGCGGGCTGTCGATGTCGATGCGTGCGCCGTCGATCAGGATTTCGCCGCCGGCGTCGGCGCGGTACGCACCCGACAGGATCTTCATCAGCGTCGATTTGCCCGCGCCGTTCTCGCCCATCAGCGAATGGATCTCGCCCGGATAGACGGTCAGGCTGACGTTGTCGAGCGCGCGCACGGCCGGGAACGTCTTGCTGATCCGGCGCATTTCGAGCAGCGGGCGGGGCGACTCAGATCGCGACATGGTTCACCTCCTGCGAGTCGGTGCGGGCGCCCTTGAGGATGCCGGCCCGCGGGGAGAAATTGAAGAACATCGGCAACGTCGCCGCGCCGATCGCGCCGGCGTCGGCGCCGAACGTACCGCGCACGAGCACCGGCGTGCCGCGCGCTTCGGGCGCGGTGGCCACGAGCGCCGCGCGCAGGCGGGTCGTTACCGCGTCGAGGAGGCCTGCGTCGGTATCGGCGTCGAGCACGACCACCGGCGCATCGACCACGCACAGTACCGCGCGCAACGCCGGCGCCAGCGCGTCGACGCAGTCGTCGATCCACTCGTCGACGGCCGGCAGCCCGCGGGCGATGCACGCTTCGAGATCGGCGCGGTTCTCGACCGTCTCGCCGTGATGGCGCAGATGGCGCACGAGCGCATGCAGCGACGCGCGCGCGAGCAGGATGTCCCACGGGCCGCGCGGCGGCGGCGCGGAAACCAGCCGACTCGGCGGCACCGGAATCACGGCGATGTCGCCCGCATTGCCGGTCACGCCGCGCAGACAGTCGCCGTCGATCGCGATGCCGCCGCCGATCGCCGGCCCGATGAACAGGTAGACGA
The DNA here is from genome assembly GCF_001039005.1 of Burkholderia cepacia. Taxonomy (GTDB): domain Bacteria; phylum Pseudomonadota; class Gammaproteobacteria; order Burkholderiales; family Burkholderiaceae; genus Burkholderia; species Burkholderia theae. The sequence goes on along the minus strand of NZ_LDWR01000011.1, from coordinate 200,577 downwards.
AGTCGTCGCACTGCCGGCCGTATCCGTAGAACAACTCGGCGATCGCGGCCGCATTGCCGTCGTTTTCGCCGAACACCGGCAGCGACTGCATGCGGCCGAGGTCGCTGGCGAAATCGACGTCTTCCCACGCGCGGAACGTGTCGGGCGCGAGCCCGAGTTCGCGCATCCACGCGCCGAGGTTGTAAGGCTGCGCAACGCCGATGCCGGTCAGGCGGGCGCGTTCGTGGTCGGGGAGCAGGGCCTGCATCGCGTCGATGTCGTGACGCACGATTTCGAGCACGTCGGCGGGCGGAGGCAGCAGCGTGTCGTGCGAGCGGCGGCCGAGCACGTCGCCCGCGAAGTTGACGAGCGCCGTCTCGATGCGCATGCGGTCGAGATGGACGCCGATGCCGAACGCGCCGCGCGGGTCGAGGCGGATCAGCGAGGCCGGCTGGCCGCGCTGGCCTTCGGTGCGACCCGCGGATTCGATCAGCTTCGCGTCGGCGAGCGATGCGATGATGCTGCCGACCGCCGTGCCCGTCATGCTCGCGAGGCGGGCGAGGTCGGCCTTCGACGCGCTGCCCGCGCGGCGCAGCGTCTTCAGCAACAGGCGCTCGTTGTAACGGCGCACGTTGGCCGAATTGCTTCCCTGGCCGAAGTGCGGGCTTCTCATGGCGTCTCCTTCCATGTTGCGCCGCTCGGCGACGCATTAAATAAATCACGTTGATTTATTTAACCGCGTGAGCGCCGGTATGTCAGCCTAGGGAAATCCCGGTTTTGTCGTGGATGAGGGAGGGCGTGGGCCCTGGGAAACGGGGATGGATCGGCGATACCGAGGAGCGAAAAATTCGGAATTCGTTTGGTGGGCGTGCGATTGCCGCGGAACCGGAAATGAAAAAAGGCCGGCAACAGCCGACCTTTTTCAGAAATCAAGTAGTACCCAGGAGGGCTTCCCGGGTCTGAAAAAGAAAAAGGCCGGCTAGAAGCCGACCTTTTTAAAAACAGATGGTGCCCAGGAGAGGACTCGGTCACCCATGCGCGACCCCGGCTGCGCTTGCAAGCGCAGCCTTTCGAGTCCCCACGCAAAGCGCGCAGGCGCTTTGCTTCCTGGGCCGGAAATGAAAAAAGGCCGGCAAAAGCCGACCTTTTTAAAAACAGATGGTGCCCAGGAGAGGACTCGAACCTCCACGATGTTGCCACCGCTAGGACCTGAACCTAGTGCGTCTACCAATTCCGCCACCTGGGCACGTTTCGCTTTGCTGCATCGCGAAAGACCGCAATTATAGCGTGGCTGAATGGCTTGTCAACAAATTTTGTGCGGCCTTTGAAGCGGGGCGAACAAGAAGCGTGCCGGATGTGCCGTGTCCGGGTATGGCTGCCGGGTCGATCCCGGTGCGGGGGATTGTCGCCGAAGCTGAACGAGCGAATTTCCTGAGCGCATGTTCAAGTCCGTCGCCGGACGTCTGTCGTGCCGCGCTGACTTCCGAACGCAGGCAGTGGACACCGCAACTGTCCGCTCGCTCGACGGCACCATGGGCATCGTGTTGTCGCCGATCGCAACGAAGCGCGACGCACACGCAAGCGAAGTCGCTTGCATCGCGATTATTTCTGTTACTATCGCAGTTACGTTTATGCGGAATGGTCCGCATCAAGGAGATCCTCATGTCAGAAATCGCAGTGGTTTTTCATAGCGGCTACGGCCATGCGGCCGTCATTGCGGACGCAGTCGCTCGTGGTGTCGAGAAGGTCGATGGCGTGTCGGTCAAGCTGATCCCCGTCGACGCGATCGATGAACACTGGGAGTACCTGGAGCGCGATGCGAAGGCGATCGTCTTTGGTTCGCCGACCTACATGGGCAGTGCGTCCGCGCAGTTCAAGGGCTTCATGGACGCGTCGTCGAAGCATTGGGGCAAGTGGCGCGACAAGCTGGCGGCCGGCTTTACGGTGTCGGCTTCGCAAAGCGGCGACAAGCTAGCGACACTGCAGCAACTGGCTGTCTTTGCTGCCCAGCATCAGATGCTGTGGGTCAGCCTCGGTCTGATGCCCGGCAACAACAACAGCAAGGGTTCGGTCAACGATCTGAATCGACTCGGGTCGTTCCTCGGTGCGATGGCGCAGGCAAATGCGGACGAGGGTGGTGACTCGATTCTCGAGAGCGACCGAAAGACGGCCGAAGTGCTGGGCGAGCGTGTCGCGATTGCCGCGAAGCGCTGGAACAGCGCCTGAGGCCGATGGCCGGGCGTCGATGGTCGTCCGGCTGGTGGATGAGCGGGACCGCGAGCAAAGCGCGCAGGCGCTTTGCTTCCTGAGCCTGAAAAAGAAAAAGGCCGGCTAGAAGCCGACCTTTTTAAATAAGTGGTGCCCAGGAGAGGACTCGAACCTCCACGATGTTGCCACCGCTAGGACCTGAACCTAGTGCGTCTACCAATTCCGCCACCTGGGCACGTTTCGCTTACTGCGATGCGAAGACCGCTATTTTAGCGTGTTCAAAGGGACTGTCAACATAATTTCATCGAAAGCGATGAAAAAACTTTGTCCCTCGTTCTCCGGTCGCGCGCCCCGCGATAGCACTCGCCCGTTTGCCGCGAAATCCCGGTGTCGCGCCCCGTTGCCGGGAAGGGCGCATAGGACAAGTACGGAAAACCTCAAATTCTTATGGGACAAGGGGGAAATGAATCCGTTACCAAATAAAAATCAAGGCCGTTCGGGCAACATGCCGGCTTGGCAACCTGCGGCCGCATGCGGCGCAATGTGGTTGCAACGGGCCCGAGCCTGACTGAACGACTGCAGCGTGGCGGGATCACGCGTGCGACGAAGCAAGCGGCCGACCGCCGCAAGCATTCAGGAAGCACGCGAACGCGGTGAACTCGGGCGAATAAAACAATAACGAGGAATGCCACTTCATGCCTGACTGGCTCATTCGAGTCTGGAAAATCGCGACATCCGCATGGCCGCTCACGGCCGGCGTTGCGCTGCTGGCGGCGCTCAGCTGTACGCCGGCTGCCGAAACGCTGCTGTCGCCGCTCGACCGCCTGTACTGGAATTTGGTCGCGGCCGGCGTCGATCACGGCGAACGCGACGATGTCGTCGTCATCGCGATCGACAGGAAGACGATTGACGAACTGGGCGGCGGCGAGAGTTATGCGCGGGCGTCACATGCGCAGGTGCTCGATCGTCTCGGCAGTGCATCGAGCGTCGTGCTCGACATGACGATGTTCGGTCCCGCGCGCGGCGACGATGCGCTCGCGGCCGCGATTGCGCGGCAAGGGCGCGTCGTCCTGCCCGCCCACCTTGCACGCGACAGCACGCATGCCGACACCGTGTTGTTGCCCGCGGCGCAGCTGCGCCGCGCGGCGGCGGCCGTCGGCCAGCGCAACGTCGTGCTCGGCAGCGACCATCTGGTGCAGGGCATCGTGCCGTACGTCCGGATGGACGGTGCGGCCGACGAGCTGCCGCATATCGCACTGCAGGCGATTCGCCTGGCCGGTGCGTCGCTGCCTGCCGGCGATGTGCGCGAGCTCGTGCAGGATCACGTATCGAAGCTCGGGCGTGTCGAAGCGCGCTCGCTCGCACTGTTCCTGCCGGCCCGTTTCGATCTCGATCGTTATTCGTATGTCGATGTGCTGAAAGGGCGCATCCCCGAGTCGGCGTGGCGCGGCCGGATCGTCTTCATCGGCGACGCGATGTCGGATCTGTCTGGTGCGTACGACCTGTCGACGTCGGAAGACGGGCGGTTGCGACGCGTCGAGGTCGATGCGCTGGTGACGCAGGCACTGGTCGACGGCCACATCCTGTGGCGCGAGCCGATGGGGATCCGGGTCGCCGTCAGCGTCGCGGTCGCGACGGGCATGCTGCTGATCTGCATGCTGGTGCCGGGCTGGCGCATGTATGCATTCGCGATCGGGTGGCTGGCCACGTTCGTTGCCGCCGAACTGGCGCTGCTTTTGCATTGGTCGTGCTGGACGCCGCTCGGCCCGTTGTTCGCCGTGTGCGTATTGATCTTCGCGGTGAGCGGCTGGCGGCGCGCCGGCAGCCTGCGTGCGTTCCTGCTGAACGAATACGGGATGCTGCGCGGGCTGGCCGGCAAGCACGCGTTCGTCGGCTCGCCGCATGCGGCAGGCGCCGATGTCGCGACGCCGACCAAGGACGAGGTCGAGATCGCGATGCAGCGCATTCGCGAGTGGCAGACGACCTATGTCGACATGATCGAGACGCTGCCGTATCCGGTCTTCGTCGAACGGCACGGCCGGTTGCTGATGTGCAATGCGCGCGGCCGCGCGATGCTGGAGACGTTCGACGCGGACGGCGACGCGGCCGCGCAGCGCGTGCTGGCGATCGCCCATAACGAAGTGCTCGCCGCGAAGGCGACCGGCAAGATTCACTCGGCCGAGCTGGCACTGAACGGGCGCACGCAGATGATGATGGTGACGCCGTTCGGCGATGGCGACCCGCACAGTTCGACGGCGAGCATGATCTGCCTCGTCGATATCCACAACATCAAGGCCGCGGTCGAAAGTGACCGGTTGACGCTGAGGCACATGGCGCACGACCTGCGCAACCCGCTCTCGACGGTGCTGTCGCTGCTCGAAGAGCGAAACCAGGCCGACGGCGCGACCGACGAGGATTTTCTCGCCGACCTGCACAGGCTCGTCGACTACAGTTTGCGCGTCGCACAGGACTTTACGCAGTTGTCGCGCGCTGAGCATCTCGATACGGACGCATACGTACCGGTGTCGGCGAACGATCTGGCGACGGAAGCGGTCGATCAGCTCTGGCACAGTGCGAACGCGAAGCGCATCCGCGTCGAGGGGCCGCATTACGACGGCGCCGACGTGTTCGTGCTCGGCAACCGCGACATGCTGTTGCGCGCGTTGACCAATCTGCTCGACAACGCGATCAAGTACTCGGCCGAGGATACGGTCGTCGACGTATGGATCGACGCCGACGACCGGCAGGTTTCGGTGGCGGTGCAGGATCACGGGATCGGCATCCCGGCCGGCGCGCTGCGCCGGCTGTTCGAACCGTTTTTCCAGGTCGACGGCACGTATCGCGACGCGAGTCGCGGAGTCGGTCTCGGGTTGCCGTTCGTCAAGGCGGTGATCGAGCGCCACGGCGGATCGGTCGACGTCGAGTCGACACCGGGGCAGGGCAGCCGTTTCACCGTGCGTCTGCCGAGAACCGTGGAGGAAATGCTCGACGACGCGTGACAGGCAGCCGCCTGAACGGCGTAGCGGCGTCGCGATGCGCGATCGTCGACCGATGTTGAAACGAGGTGGATGAAAGGCCGGATCCGGTGTCGCACCGGGCCGGCCTTTTTGCATTCGTGTGTCACGCATGCCACGTCACGATGGACGCCGAAGCCGGATCGTGCGTCGAAACGCGCACGGAGCAAGCGGTTGCATCGTGTAGGTGCTGTTGCCGCGAACGATTGCGATCGCGCTGATGGCGGTCCGCGGTCGGCGGCAGTGCGTGGAGCCCGATGACGCGCAGCAATCGTGCTTCGATCGCAGGTCGGCACGTTGGCGGCCGCTGGCCCGGCCCAGCCTGCACTCGCGCGAAACGCGCGACCGACGTACCTGCGATCGTGGCGTCCAGTACCGGAAACGAAAACGCCCTCGCACGAGGCGAGGGCGAGACCGGCATCAGCCGTTGGGCGCCGCGAGACGCGGGTTTCACGTCGGTCGCGGCGCCGCGATGGCGCCGTCGGCCGGACCAGGCCTATGCCGTTGCTTACTGCTTGTATTCCTCCCAGGCCTGATCCCACGCGGAGCCCTTGCCCGGTTCGTATGCCCACGCCGCCATCGAGCACCAGTTGGTGTACGGGAATGGCTTGCAGCGGTACAGCTTGCCGTGGTTGGAGACGATGTCGCCGTCGTTGTACTTCGTCCCTTCCTTGTACTGCGGGTGATCGCCGCCGCCTTCGCCACCGCCTTCACCGCCGCCACCGCCGCCGTTGCCGCCTTCGTCATCACCGTAGAGCGTCCACGCATCGTTCCACGCGAAACCCTTGCCCGGTTCGTACGCGCTCGGCGCGCCGGAGCACCAGCCGCTGTACGGGAACGGCTTGCACTGGTACAGCTTGCCGAGGTTCGACACGACGTCGCCGGCGTTGTATTGCGTTCCGGCCTTGTACGCCGGGTACTGGCCGCCACCGCCGCCTTCGCCGCCGCCCGTATCCTTCGCCTTCACGAGGACGGTGTGCCGGGCGGTACTCGACAGCTTGCCATCGCTCACCGTGACCGAGAAAACGAACGACTGGTCCTTGGCGAGTTCGGGCGCGGTGAAGCTCAGCGTCGCACCGGCCGGCTTCGCATCGATGCCGCTCGGCACGCCCCACTTGTAGGTCAGCGTGTCGCCGTCCGGGTCCGTCGACTTCTCGGCCGACAGCGTCACGGCCTGACCGGCTTCCGCCGTTGCCGGGCCGCCGAGCTGCGCGACCGGCGGTCGATTCTCCTCGGGCGGCGGTTCGACCGTGGCATCGGCCTGCGCGGTCACGACGACTTGCGCCGTATCCTTCAGGCCCGCCGGATCGGTGACCGTCACGCGGAACGTGTACTTCGTGTCCTGCTTGACGGACGGAACATCGACGCGTGCCTTCGCGCTCGTCGCATCGGCGAGCTTCAGCGGATCGCCGCCGACCTGTTCCCACTTGAAGCTCAGTTTGTCGCCGTCCGGATCGCGCGACTTCGACGCGTCGAGCGTGACCGTTCGCGGCCCGGTGACCGTCATGTCGGCGCCGGCGTTCGCGACCGGCGGATGGTTTTCGGCACCGCCGCCGCCTTCGTCGCCGTGGCCGAGGCCCTTGTGCATCGCGTTCAGGATGTCGCCGTCGTCCGCATCGATTTCCCACGAGAACAGGCCGCCCAGCTGATGCGCGCGCACATAGTCGCCCTTCGCGAGAACCGAACGTTCGTCGTCGAAGGTGAGGAGTTCGCCGGTGCTCTTGTTGAATACGTAGGGCGCTTCGGCCGTCTGGTCGTAGTGATATTCGTAGCCGTTGATACCGGCGTTGTTCGGCCCGATCATCTCGGCCTTGAGCTTCTTGTAGTCGAGGATGCCCGGTTCCCACTGGCCCTTGTGCGGCCCCGTCGCGGTGCCGGTGAACGGATTGCCGTCGGCATAACCGTGCACGCCGTTCCAGCCGCGCGCATAGGCCGCCGCGCCGACGACGAGCTTCTTCGGATCGACGCCCTGCGCGAGCAGCGCCCGGATCGAGTTGTCCGTCGTATATGCGGTGTCCGGCTTCCAGTCCGGCGCGTGCAGCGCGGTCTGATGACCCAGCTCCGTCAGACTGAACGCACCGTAGTAGTCGTACGTCATGTCGAAGATGTAGTCCATGTATTTCGTGGCTTCCTTGTAGTTCACCACGTCGATCTTGTCCTTGCCGGCGCCGATTGCCGACGTCAGCTCGTAGGTCCGGCCGGTTTCCCGCGACAGCTTGTCGAGCATCTGCCGCAGCTCCTTCATCAGCGTCACGTACAGCGGGCCGTCCTTCACCGGATCGCCGAGGGACGGGTTCACGCCCTTGCCGCCGGGGAACTCCCAGTCGATGTCGACACCGTCGAAGAACTTCCACGTGCGCAGCAGCTGCTCGGTCGAATCGACGAACACCTTGCGCTTGGCCGGATCGTGCATCTGGAAGAACGGATCGGACAGCGTCCAGCCGCCGATCGACGGCAGGATCTTCAGGTCGGGATTGCGCTTTTTCGCAGCCATCATCTGGCCGAGCACGCCCTTGAGCTTCGAGTTCGCCGTCTGGCCCGGCAATGCCTTGGCCATCTCGCCATAGGTGTCGTGGATCGCGACGCTGTAGTCGGGCAGGCCCTTGCAACTCTGCAGCAGCGTGTTGAACGAACCCGGCAGGTCCTTCGCGAGCGATGCGTTCACGTCCGCGCCGCCGCAGATCGGAATGAAGCCGTACAGCATGTGCGTGAGGTTCTCGACCGGCACGTTGTCGACGTTGAACTTGCGGTCGTAGATCGACCAGGTGGCGAAGTAGGTGCCGACCACCGAGCCGGACGTGTTCGCATACGGCTTGTGGTTCTTGCTCGCGTTGTTCGGCAGGTTGTCCGCGAGTTCGGGAATCGTATCGAACACCATCACGTCGAGCGGCGCGCTGTCGGTCGCCGCGCCGTTGGCGTCGATGACGCGTACCTGCATCTTCTTCACACCGGGTGTCTTCACGTTCGCGACCACCTGGCCGCTTTGCGTGCCGCCGGGCGTCATCCGGACCTCGGAAGCGGGGTCGACGACGCCGTCCACCACCGCGACTGCCTTCACGGCGGTGCCGTTGCTCCAGATGTCGAACGGCAGCGGCACGTCGACCTTCTTGTTCAGCTTGACGATGTCCTTGTACGGCGCGACACCGGCCTTCTGCATGTCGATCTCGACGAAGCCGTGCGGTTGCGACGTAATTTCGTACTGCTTCAGGCTCGGCGTGCCGGGCGCGGCGAACGCGGCGTTCGCGAAGCTCAGTGCGCTGGCCGCCGCGAGCGCTGCATAGGCGAAGTGCGCGCGATGCAGCGAGCGGCGTCGAACCAAGATGCCGGGAGTCGGTTTATTCGATTTCAATTTGATAGCCATCCATCCTTGTGTTGAAGAAGAGTGCCGGGAAAGCGAGGCCATTCTTTTTCATGGGCCGGACGGCGGCAACGAATCTGAATGCAATCTCAATGCGATCCACGCACCGGAAAGCGGGTGGCCGGCGCGGCGCGCGACGCATCGTTGAGAGATCGTTCAGGAAGATTCGCCGATGCACCGTGCCTGTCGATACTGCACTCCGCGTTTCGTCAGTCAAGCACGCGTCACGCACTGTCCGGCGATCGTTCGCGATTCGTCGATCGAAGCAACTCCCACTCAACTTTCAACCAACGGAATCAGATGAGAACTCGAACAGCGAAAAAGACGCTTTTCACCCTGTCGCCGCTCGTTGCCTGCGCATCGATGTTTTTCGCGCAAGCCGCATTTGCGCACGGCTACCTGTCGGAGCCGCCGTCGCGCAACCTGCTGTGCAGCTCGAAGTCGGGCAAGATCGAAAACTTCAACTGCGGTTCGGTGACCTATGAACCGCAAAGCGTCGAAGGCAAGCAGGGCTTCCCGGCAGCCGGCGCGCCGGATGGCGAGATCGCAAGCGGCGGCGTGACGCAGTTCAGCGAGCTCAACGAGCAGGCCGTCGATCGCTGGAAGATCAACGACATCAAGCCGGGCGCGCAGCAGTTCAAGTGGACCTTCACCGCGCCGCACGTGACGAAGGAATTCAAGTACTACCTGACGAAGCAGGGCTGGAACCCGAACGCGAAGCTCACGCGCGAGCAGTTCGACCTGACGCCGTTCTGCGCGGTCGACGGCGGGATGAAGAAAGCCGACGAGATCGGCCCGCACAACTGCACGATTCCGTCGGACAAGAAGGGCCATCACGTGATGCTGACGACCTGGCACGTCGGCGACACGGCCGGCATGTTCTACAACGTGGCCGACCTCAACATTACCGGTGACGACGGCGGCACCGATCCGGGCAAGCCGAACTGGTCGAACGTCGGCAGCATCGCGCCGACGATGGACCTGAAGGTCGGCGACAAGGTTTCGAATCGCGTGTTCAAGTCGGGCGGCGAAGTGCCGTCGATGAAGACCACCGTGACGATCGGCTCCGCGCAGCAGGGCGAACGCAACATGTGGCCGATGCTGCTCGCGAAGGAAATCAACCGCACGCAGGCAGCGAACCTGATCGCCGGCGTCGAGCGCGACGGCCGTGTCGAGCCGGCACTCGGCAAGAACGACGTGTTCTCGAAGAACACCAGCGGCATCGTGCGCACCGAGACGACCATCGATCACCAGCCGGAAGGCGGCATCGACGAAGGCTTCAGCATTTCGAACAACGGCGAGTTCAAGATCCAGAACGGCAAGGCGACCGCGAAGTTCTTCCTGAAGTTCAACCACGCGAAGGACACGAACGTCACCGTCAAGGTGTACGACGCGTCGAACTCGCTGGTCGGTTCGAAGTCCGCGACGATGCGCATGCAAGGCGACGTGAACGTCGACATCGCGAACGCGAAGGCGGGCAATCACACGGCCGTGGCGACGTCGCAGATCGAAGGCGGCACGCTGAAGCAGGAAACCACCACGTTCAAGCTGACCGGCGAGTCGGGCGGCGGCGAAGGCGCGCAGTGCCAGGCCGAATGGAAGCAGGGCACGGCCTACACGGGCGGCGCGAAGGTGCAGCACAACGGCCGCACGTACGAAGCGCGCTGGTGGACCCAGGACGAGGTTCCGGGCAATCCGGCATCGACCGGCGCCGACCACACCGGCAAGGTGTGGAAGGACCTGGGCGCCTGCAGCAAGTAACGATCTGACGAGGAGATGAAGCGAGCCGCGTGCAGCGATGCGCGCGGCTCTTTCATTTGCCACGGATGCGAACGGGCAGATTGAAACGGTCTTTGAGATTTCCTTGATGAAGATGGAGACATGTTCCTGCCCCCGGGAAAATGACTTCATCGATCGGCGCTTTCCATCAATCGAACTCGCATTCCCGAAAGCGCCTGGCTCACCCGCCGTCTGCAACACGACGGCCCCCGGCCGCGACGTCGCGCCGGGATCTCTACAGAGGGCAAACGACATGAAACCGAACAATCGGAGCTGGACGACGCGACGCGGCCAGCAGGGCTTCACGCTGCTGGAACTGCTGGTCGTGCTGCTGATCATCGCGCTGCTGGCTGGCTATGTCGGTCCGAAGCTGTTCTCGCAGGTCGACAAGGCCAAGGTCAAGTCGACGGAAGCGCAGATGAAGACGCTGGGCGATGCAGCCACGCAATACCGGCTCGACACGGGCCGTTATCCGACGGCCGACGAAGGGCTCGACGCACTGGTCGCGCAGCCGCAAGGCGCCGACGGCTGGAACGGCCCGTATCTCGCGAAGGCCGTGCCGAAGGACGGCTGGGGCCGTGCGTACCAATGGAACGTGCCGAGCCGCGATGGCGAGGCCGAGATCGTGTCGCTCGGGCGGGACGGTCGTGTCGGCGGGAGTGGCATCGATGCTGACCTCGTCTACGGCATGTAAGGGCGTGCGTCGCTGGATCGCGGCGGTGGCGTTGTTCGCCACCTGCGTATCCGGCGCCGCGGCCAAGGACTGCTTCACGAAAGCGGGGGAACGGCACGGCATCGATCCGCTGTTGCTCGCCGCGATCGCGACGGTGGAATCCGCGCTGAATCCGCGCGCGATGAACTGGAACCGGAACGGCACCTACGACATCGGGCTGATGCAGATCAACAGCTCGCACCTGCCGCGTCTCGTGAAGGTCGGCGTGACGCGCAAGCGGTTGATCGACGAGCCGTGTACGTCGATCGACACCGGCGCATCGATTCTCGCCGGATTCATCGAGCGGCACGGCTACACGTGGAACGCGGTCGGCGCATACAACGCCGGATCCTCGCCGAAGCGCGAACCCGCCCGCAAGGCGTATGCGACCAAGGTGTGGCGCGAGTACCACGAGCTGACGAGCGATCGCGACGCGAGCCTCGCGATGCTCGACGAATGGCGGAGGTAGCGATGGACGCATTTCGGGTAAGCGTGCTCGCCGGCGGCAAGGTCACGCAGCAGACGGTCGAGGCCGCGAGCGAGCCGGAAGCGCGCGCGCGCATCGCGGAGCAGGGTGGGGTCGTGCTCGAGGTACGGCGCGATACCCGCATCGGACGCCGCCGGCGCGCAGCGAAGTTCGCGCTGACGCTGTTCCTGCAGGAACTGTCGACGTTGCTCGACGCGGGCCTCGTGTTGATGGAGGCGCTCGAAGCGTTGCGTGACAAGGCGGATTCGGGCAAGGACGCGAAACACGTGATCGACCGGATTCTCGCGGTGATGGTCGAGGGGCAGCCGTTGTCGAAGGCGCTCGCGCAGCAGCCGGCCATTTTTCCGCCGCTGCTCGTCGCGACGATCGAATCGTCGGAGGGCAGCGGCCAGTTGCCGGTCGTCCTGAAGCGCTATCAGCAGTACGAAGTGCGGATCGAACAGGTTCGCAAGCGCGTCACCGGCGCGCTGATCTATCCGGCCGTCGTGATCGGCGTCGGCGTTGCGATCCTGCTGTTCATGGCGTTTTTCGTCATTCCACGCTTCGCGGTGGTGTTCGAGTCGCTCGCGACACTGCCGGCGACGGCCCAGGCAATGCTCTGGTGGGCGACCCTGCTGCGGGAGAACGGGATGGCGGTCGGGTTCGCGGTCGTGGCGTCGTTCGCCGGCGCGGTGCTGGCGATCCGCTCGGCAGCCGTCAAGCGTGCCGCGCAGCGCCTGACGTGGCGCGCGCCGAAAGTGCGCGATATCTGCGCGCTATTCGCGCTCACGCGGTTCTACCGGACTGTCGGACTACTGATCGCGGGTGGTACGCCGGCGATCGTCGCGCTCGATCTGTCCGGCAAGGTGCTGCCCGAGCATTTTCGCGCGCGCCTCGCGGCGGCGCTGACCGACATGCGCGCAGGGCGGCCGGTCGCGGCCGTGCTGGCCGCGCACGAACTGACCACGTCGGTCGCCGAGCGGCTGTTGCGGGTCGGCGAACAGAGCGGCGACCTCGGCGGGATGTGCGAGCACATCGCGCAGTTTCACGACGGTGCGCTCGACCGCGCGATCGAGATGCTCAGCAAGGTGTTCGAACCGGTGCTGATGCTCGCGGTGGGCGCGACGGTCGGCGCGGTGGTCCTGCTGCTCTACATGCCGATCTTCGAATTGGCCGGCAGCGTCGGATAGCGAATCAGGCCGGCAAGGCGTTCGCGATCCCGCTGTCCAACAGGAGAAAACTCAATGAAAACGGAACACATCGTTCAACGCTGGCAGTCGGAATGGGAAGCATCGGGCGTCGGTTTCGCGCAGTACGTCGACGGCCTGCTCGGCGCGGATGCGACGCGGCTCGCGGAAGTGGCGGCCTGCCTCGGCGTCGGCGCGCTCGACGCGGACGCGCTGCGCGCGGCGCCGACGCGTTTCGACCTGCTGCCGCTGCACGACGCGCTGACCTGGCGCGTGCTGCCGGTCGAGCTCGACGGCGCGCCGTGCATGGTCGTTGCCGATCCGTTCGCGCGCCACGTGCGCGACGAGCTGCTCGCGCGCTTCGGCGCGCGGCCGGTCGAACTGGCCATGAGCGTGCCGGGCGAAGTCGAGCGGTTGCTCGGCGACATCGAGTCGAGCGAGCGGCCGATGGACGACGTGACGATCGATACGCAGGGTGACTCGCTCGCGCAGGCGATCGAGTCGATCTCGCTGGCGAGCATCGCGAAGGACGAAAGCCCGATCATCCGGCTCGTCAACACGACGCTTTACGACGCGCTGCAGAGCCGCGCCAGCGATATCCATCTCGAAGCGGTGCCGGACGGCCTGTCGATCCGCTACCGGATCGACGGTGTGCTGCAGTCGATCCGTCACATTCCGGGGCTCGAGGCGGCCGCGCAGACGCTGTCGCGTCTCAAGGTGCTGGCCACGCTCGACATCGCGGAAAAGCGCGTGCCGCAGGACGGCCGTTTCAAGGTCGTGATGCAGGGCCGCGAGATCGATTTCCGCGTGTCGATCATTCCCGGCACCTACGGCGAGAACGCGGTGATGCGCGTGCTCGACAAGTCGCAGCGCGGCGACAGCGTGAGCCTCGACGTGCTCGGCTTCGACGCGCAGACGGCGCGGCGGGTGCGTGCGCTCGCGCATCGGCCGTACGGGCTGATGCTCGTGACCGGGCCGACCGGCAGCGGCAAGTCGACGACGCTGTACGCGGTGCTGTCGGAGGTCAACACCGGCGACGACAAGATCATCACGATCGAGGACCCGGTCGAATACGAGCTGAAGGGCGTGCTGCAGATTCCGGTCAACGAGCGCAAGGGGCTCACGTTCGCGCGCGGGCTGCGCTCGATCCTGCGACACGACCCGGACACGGTGATGGTCGGCGAGATTCGCGACGAGGAAACCGCGTCGATCGCCGTGCAATCGGCGCTCACCGGCCACCGCGTGCTGTCGACCGTGCACGCGAACGACGGGTTCAGCGTGATCGACCGCTTCATCTACATGGGGGTCGAACCGTCGACGTTTCTCGAAGCGTTGAACGGCGTCGTGTCGCAGCGGCTGGTGCGGCGAATCTGCGCGCGTTGCGGCGGCGCGGCAACGGACGGCGCCGACCTGCGCGACGCGGCGCTCGACGAACTGAAGCGCGCGGTCACGCCCGGCCCGGGCTGCGACACGTGCCGCGGCACCGGCTATCACGGCCGGATCGGGCTCGCGGAAGTGCTGACGCTCGACGCGGCGATGAAGGCCGCGTTGCTCGAGCGCTCGATCGAGAAGCGTGCGCAAGCGCTCGCGGATCACGCCGACTATCAGTCGATGCGCGACGCGGGGCTCGCGGCGATTCGCGCACGGCTGACGACGTTCCAGGAGGTGCAGCGTGCGATCGCCGTGGAATGACGTCGTCGCGGTGCTCGACGCCGACACGCTTCGCGTGTGGACGTGCCACGGCTGGCGTGCGCGGCGCGCGGGCCCGCCGCACGCCGCCGTCGCACACGAGGGCCGGCCCGCCGAGGCGCTGGCGCAGGTGCTCGGCGGCCTGCGCAAGGCGCGCTTGCCGCTGCAGAACCGCCTGCATGTCGTCGCCGGGCATCCGTGGACGCATGGCGTCGTGCTGCCCTGGCAGGACGGGCTGGTGTCGGACGCCGCGTGGGACGGTTATGCGCGCGCGCTGTTCGCGGCTCGCGCACAGCGCGGTGCGCTGCGGATCCGCATCGAAGCCGGGCGGCGCGGCCGCGCGCGCCTGGCTGTGGCGGCCTGCGATACGTTGCTCGTTTCGCTCGCGGAAGCGAGCCGCGCGGCCGGCTGGCGGCTCGTCAGCATGCGCGATGCGCTGTCGGCCTCGCTCGACCTGCATGCGGGTCGCCTGGGTGGTGACGACTACCGCTACGCGTTGCTGCAGCCGCGTGTCGTCACGTGCGTGTTTCGCCGCGCGGGCGAGTGGGCCGACGTGGTCACGCTGCCGCGCGCGGGCGGCCGGCGCCTCGACGACTGGTTTGCCGCCGCGGCGCTGATGGCCGGGCAGCCGCTTGCCGGCGCGGCCTTCGCGAGCGCGCTCGATGGCGCGCTGCCGGCCGCGGACGGCGTCACGCTGCTCGACGGCGGCATGGATGATGTGCCCGTGCGCGAGCCGGGAGAGCCGACATGACACGTCCGAGCGAACTGGATTTCGCGGCGTCGCGTGCGCGCATCACGCGGTGGGCGGGCGTCGCACTGTGCGGCGCATTGCTGACCGGCGCGTTCGCCGCGAGCGAGTGGTCGCGCGTCGATCAGTTGCGCGACGAGGTCGACGCAATCGATAGCCGCATCGACCAGCGCAAGCGCGCGATCGAGCGCGAGCAGCGCCGGCAGAAGAGCATGACGCCGGAGCAACGCCGCATTGAACGCGTGCTCACCGAGCAAAAGGCGAGTGCAAAGGGCTCGGGGCTGTCGGTGGTCGACTGGATCGAGCACGCGTGGACACCGCAGATCGCGCTGAAGTCGCTGACGGTCGACAAGGCCGGCCGCGAGGCACGCATCGAAGGCGGCGCGGCGGAACTGTCGCACATCTACATCTTCGTCGACCGCCTGAACGACCGTCACCCGGATCGCAAGATCGGCCTCTTGCAGCACCGCACGAAAGCGGAGGACGGCAAGAACATCTTTCATTTCAGCCTGAGTATCGAACACCCATGACGAACCTGAAAGCAATCGACACCGCGGTGCTCGCCGCGCGGCTGCGCTGGAGCGCTTACGCGGCGGCCCGCAAGCTCGGCGTGCCGGGGCTGCTGGCGGGCGGACTGGTCGTGGCGCTGGTCGGCGCGCATGCGTTCTACCTGCAGCCGGACGGCGAGCATCTCGAGGCCGAGCGCAACGCGCGCACGACGGCGCTGGCTGCGCTGCCGAAGCCGGGGCAAAAAGCCGGCGATGGCGGCATGACGCTTCAGCAGGTGCAGCAGTTGCGCAGCAGCGAGCAGGCGTACTCGATTTTCCAGATCCTGGCGCAGCGCGGCATGGACCGCAAGCACGCGACTTATCGCCGCGAAGTCGAGGTGAAGGGCAAGCTGCGCCGGCTCACGATCAGCATCGCGATGAGCGGCAGCTACGTCGGGCTGCGCGAAGCGATGCGCGAGATCGCGGACCAGCCGATGGTGCGTGTCGAGGGCGTGTCGATCGAACGCGACCGGATCGACAGTGCAAACGTGAGCGCCGACCTGCGGGTCAGCCTGCTGGGGCCGGACACATGATGCGCGCGCCCCTGATTCCGTTCGCGGCCGCGCTCGCGCTGGCCGCCGCCTGCGCCGCGGGCGGCAGTGTCGCGCAGGAGGGCGCCGGCCAGGCGCCGATCGTCGACGTCTTTCCGGCGCAGAGCTGGGCGTCGCTCGGCGCGGAGCCGGCGCGTGACGAGCCGCCGCCTGTCGCGGCGCCCGAACCCGTACCGCCGGCGCTCGACGATCCGATCGACGCGCCGCCGCCGGCTGCGGCGCCGCCGTTCGAGATTGCCGGCGAATGGCGCGAGAACGACCAGCGCATCGTCGTGCTGGAAGGCGCGGGCAGGACGTTCCTGCTGTGCGAATCGCGCTGCGGCGTGCGCGACGCCGTGCTGCCGGGCGGCGAGATCGCCGAAGGCTACCGGCTGAAGAAACTGGGCGAACAGGGCACGGTGATCGTGGCCCGGGACAGCACCGAAGTCGAGCTGTCGCCGCCCGTCCCGATGCGATGACCCCCGAATTCAACATGTGCCGAAACCCATCATGAAACGTAAAGTCAGTCTTTTGCTCCTGATCTCGGCGCTTGCGCTGACAGGATGCGCAAGCACGCCGTTCAACGCCGCGCCCGACGCCGCCGCGACGCCCGCCGAACGACTCGGCACGCTGCAGCAGCAGAAGGAGGCCGCCCCGGACGACATCGCGCTGACGACCGCCGTCGAATTCAGCCGGCAGGACTACGTGCGCGCGGAGTTGAAGGAGGCCGATCGCGAGGTCGCACAGGGCAACCATGCGGCAGCGATCGATCACCTCGGCAACGTGCTGGCCGAGGATCCGGGCAACCTGAAGGCCGGCCAGGCGCTCGAGCAGGTCAAGCGCCACCGGCAGATGGCGGTCGACCTCGCGCGTGCGCAGCGCATTGGCGGCGAGAAGCCGCAGGAAGCGCTCGAGATCGCACGGCGCATCCTCGCCGAGCAGCCGAACCACGCGGACGCGAAACGCCTGCGCGACACGCTGCTGCGCCAGTCGCAGGCCAGCCGCGCGGCGCGCCCGCAACTGTCCGACGCGCTGCGCAAGCCGGTGTCGCTCAACTTCAAACAGCAGCCGCTCGCCAACATCTTCGACGTGATCTCGCGCGTGTCCGGCGTGAACTTCGTGTTCGACCGCGACGTGGATACCAGTCAGGCTGCGACGCTGTTCGCCGAGCGCACGACCGCCGAGGCCGCGATCAACCTGCTGCTGCGCACCAACCAGCTCGAAAAGAAGGTGCTCGACCAGCACACGCTGCTCGTCTACCCGTCGCAGCCCGAAAAATCACGCAACTATACGGAGTTCGCGATCCGCACGTTCTTCCTGTCGCACGCGGACGCGAAATCGGTGATGGCCGCGCTGCGGCAGATGATCAAGCCGAAGGACGTCTACGTGGACGAGCGCGTGAACGCGGTCGTCATGCGCGATACGCCGGAGACGATCCAGGTCGCGGAGCGCGTCGTGATGGGCCTCGACATTCCGCAGTCCGAAGTGACACTCGACGTGCAGGTGCTCGAGGTCAACATGAACGACAGTCTCGATCTGGGTGTCCAGTATCCGGGCAAGATTCAATTCAGCGCGCTCGGTGCCGCGGAGGGCGGCGCGCTCACGCTCGGCGATCTGTTGCGCCTGAATCGCGACCGCGTCGGCGTGTCGAGTGAATCGGGCGGGCTCGCGTTCGCGATCGACCTGCTGCAGAAACAAGGCAAGACCAGGACACTCGCGAATCCGAAGATCCGCGTGCGCAACATGGAGAAGGCCAACATCAAGATCGGCGAGCGCGTGCCGATCGTCACGACCACAAACGCGAACGGCGTCGTCACGGAATCGGTCAGCTACCAGGACGTCGGCCTGATGCTGAAAGTCGAGCCGCGCATCAGCCTGAACGAGGAGGTGAGCGTCAAGGTGAACATGGAAGTCAGCAGCATCCTGTCGAAGGAAACCACGAAGACCGGACTCGTCGCCTATGCGCTCGGCACGCGCAATGCGGAGACGCTGATGACCGCGAAGAATGGCGAAACGCAGATCCTTGCGGGCCTCGTCAAGCGCAATGAAACCGACAGCATTGCCGGGCTGCCGGGCGCATCGGGCCTGCCGGTGATCGGCCGGTTGTTCGGGTCGAACGGCCGCAGCAACGAGCGCACGGAGATCGTGCTGCTGATCACGCCGCACATCGAACGCAATCTCGACCTGCCGACATCGGCGGTGACGACCTTCCTGTCGGGCACCGAGTCGCGCGTGACCACCGAAGCGCTGACGCTCGAATCCGCGCAGGCCGCGCCGGCGCGGTTGCCGTCGTCGGTCGGTCCGGATCTGGATGCGCCGATCGAGCCGGCGAAGTCCGCGGTCGACCGCGCGGCCACGGTGTCCGATACGGCCGAGGCCGTCGAGGCGGAGCCGGAGGCGTCCGTGGAGGCGGACGAGCACGACGCGAAGCGCCCGGCTGCCGAGCCCGGCGCGCGCGGCGCGGGGATGATGCGTACGGTGGCGAATGCGGGGCGGCCGCCGGTTGCGGCGATCAAGGTCGCGCAGGCCGGTCCGACCGGCACCGGGCCGGCAGCACCGCGCGGGAAGGCGAAGCCGGCGGTCGCGTCTTCGCCGAAGGGTGTCGGCCTGCGTTCGACCATTGCTGCCGCGCGCAACGAACTGGATCGCACGGGTGAAGCCGGCGCGCCGCAGCAGCCCGGGCAATCGACCGCGATCGCGCGTGCCGCGGCACCGGTGCCGGCGGCCGGGGCGACGCCGACACGCGCACCGGCCGCGGCTCCGCCGGCACGTGGCGAGAATCGCATCACGGCCGCGGTACGCTCGCTGATCGGCACGTTGCAGGCGTTCGTCGATCGCTTCGCAGGCGGGCGCGAAGCGGCACGGCCGCTATATGCCGATGCGCCGGTGCTGCCGTCGCGCGCGCGGAGCTTCGCATGAGCGTCCGTCGGCGCGTCCGCGCGCGCGGCTTCACGCTGATCGAGCTGATGGTCGCGCTGTCGCTGCTCGCGTTGCTCGCGACCGTCGCACTGCCATTGACCGATCTGGTCAAGCGTCGCGCGGACGAGGCCGAACTGCGCCGTGCGCTGGTGGTGATCCGCTCGGCGCTCGACGCGTACAAGGAGGCGGCGGTCGACGGGCGGATCGAACGCAGCGTCGACGCGAGCGGTTATCCGCCCGACCTGCGCGCACTCGTCGACGGCGTCGAGGACAAGCAGTCGCCGGACGGCGCGCGGCTGTACTTCCTGCGCAGGATTCCCGCCGATCCGATGTGCGAATGCGACGGCAGGGCGCCCGAGGACACGTGGGAGACGCGCAGCTACGCGAGCGATCCCGACGCGTTTTCGTCAGGCGACGACGTGTTCGACATCCGCTCGACCAATCGCAAGGAGGGCCTCAATGGCGTCCCGTACCACCAATGGTAGACGCGCGCACCGCGCCGCCGGCTTCACGCTGATCGAACTGCTCGTCGTGATGGCGATCATCGCGGCGCTGACCGCGTTCGTCGCGCCCGGCTACCTGAAGCAGAGCGACCGCGCGAAGGAAACGGTGCTGCGTCACAACCTGAACACGCTGCGCCAGTCGATCGACGACTACCGGGCCGATCATGGCCGCGATCCCGACACGCTCGATGCGCTGGTCGAGCGGCGCTACCTGCGCGAGCTGCCGCTAGATCCGCTCACCGGCAAGCGCGGCTCGTGGCAGCCGCAGGCCGGCGAGACGGGCGGCATCGCGGACGTGAAGAGCGGCGCGAAAGGGCGTGCGCTCGACGGGAGCGACTATGCGTCCTGGTAACCGGCCGCGCGGCTGCAGGCGACGCAGGCAGCGCGGCATCGCGTATCTCGGCGTGCTGATGCTCGTTGCGGCGCTGGGGCTCGGCATGACGCAGGCCGCGCGGGTCTGGGCGACGGTGCAGCAACGCGAGCGCGAGGCGCAACTGCTGTTCGTCGGCGACCAGTATCGCGCGGCGATCGCCGGCTACTACAATGCGTCGGGAGGCAGCCGCTACCCGGCGTCGCTCGACGCGCTGCTCGAGGATCGCCGCGGCCTGCCGACGCTGCGTCACCTGCGGCGCCTGTACGCCGATCCGCTGACCGGATCGACGCAGTGGGGGCTCGTAAAAGCGCCGGACGGCGGCATCATGGGCGTGTTCAGCGAGGCGCCAGGGCAGCCGCTGAAGCGCCAGGGTTTCCCCGCGCGCTACGACGCGTTCGGCGACAGCGATGCGTATGGCGAATGGGCTTTTGTTTACTTGCCGCCCGCCCCGGCCGACGCAGCGGCGCCTGCGGACGGTGCGGCACACTGAGATCGGAACGAACATGATCGTCGCAATACTCGAAGACATCGTGACCCAGGCGGGCGTCGTTGCCGGCTGGCTCAACAAGGCGGGCTACGACACGGAAGTGCGGCACGACGGCGACAGCTTCGTCGAGCTGGTGCGCTCGCAGCGTGTCGACGTGCTGCTGCTCGACTGGGACGTGCCCGGCAAGTCGGGGATCGACGTGATGCGCTGGGCACGCGAATCGTTCGCCGACGCACTGCCGATCATCATGATGACGCAGCACGACGGCGAGAACGACATCGTGTTCGGCCTGAACAGCGGCGCCGACGACTATCTGATCAAGCCGCTGCGGGAGCGCGAGCTGGTCGCGCGCGTGAATGCACAGGTGCGCAAATACTATCCGCAGACGCAGCGCGCGAAGATCGTCGAGGTCGGCAAGTTCGCGCTCGACGTGAGCGCGCATGCGGCGACCGTCGACGGCGTGCCGGTCGAACTGTCGCAGCGCGAGTTCGAGCTCGCACTGATGCTGTTCGAGAGCGTGGGGCAGATCGTGTCGAAGGACATGATGATCAAGCGCATCTGGGGCGGCGTCGACCGGAAGTACGACGCGACGCTGGCCACCTATGTCAGCAAGTTGCGGTCGAGCCTCGGGCTGCGGCCGAAGAACGGGCTCGCGATCACGACGGTCTACAACTACGGGTATCGGCTGGAGCGTACCTGAGCCGGGCCGGCGGGTAGGGCCGCCGGTGCCGATCTTCCGCGAGCCGGTCATTCGGCTCTTCCTGCTCATCGATTGCCGCCGCCGATTCGAGCGGCGTGTTTGGCCTGCCTGCGTGCGATCGCGTTCGCGCATTGAGGATTCTTCCAGATTTGTTTGGCCGCCACGGCGCGGCCGGAATAATGCCTGCGAACTCGACGGGTTCGCTGTTCCGCTGTCACGGACTGGCAACGGACATCCTCACCTTTCTTTCCAGGCATTCGATGAAACAGTACCAAAAACATCTCGTGTTTGCCGCGCTGATGGCGGCGTTCGGTTCGACGTCCGCGCTGGCGGCGGACGGCACGATCAACTTCCACGGCAAGATCGTCGCGACGACCTGCCAGATCGACAACAGCAATATCCAGGTGCCGCTCGGTGCGATCGGTGTCGACCAGCTTGCCGCGGCGGGCCAGGAGAGCCGTCGCGTGCCGTTCCAGATCGCGCTGAGCGCGTGCGACGACCAGTTGAACGGCGTGCGTGCGCAGTTCGAAGGCATGGCGCACGGCGACGATCCGACGCTGCTCGCGATCGGCAGCGGCGGCACGGACGACGCGAAAGGCGTCGGCATCCAGTTGATGCACGATGACGGCGAGCCGATCGGCATCAACAGCGAGACCGACACGCTCCAGCTGACGCCGGGCAGCAACGTGCTGAACTTCGCCGCGAACTACGTCTCGACTTCCGACCAGACCGAGGCGGGCGAGGCGAACGGCACGGCGTCGTTCACGCTGCACTACCGTTGAGCGCAGGGGATCGACCGATGACGACTCGATTCGTGCAGCGCATGCTCGCGTGTGTGCTCGGCCTGTGCGTGACCCACGGCGCGCTCGCGGGCATCGTGGTCGGCGCGACGCGCGTGATCCTGCAGGAGGACAGGCGCGAGGCCGTCGTGCCCGTGAAGAACACGGACGGCCAGCCGTATGTCGTGCAGGCATGGATCGATGGCGGGCAGGGGGAAGGCAGCGCGAAGGCGCCGTTCTTCGTCACGCCGCCGCTGTCGCGGCTTGATCCCGGCAAGGAAAACCTGTTGCGCGTGATGCGCGTCAAGCATGCGCTGCCGGCCGACCGCGAGTCGATGCTGTGGCTGAACGTGAAGGAGATCCCGGCTGCGCCGAAGCAGGAGAACGTGCTGCAGATCGCGATCCAGACGCGCCTCAAGGCGTTCTACCGGCCGCAGGGGTTGACCGGCTCGGCCGCCGACGCGTCCGCGGCGCTGACGTGGCGCATCGTGCCGTCGGGCGACGGCACGATGCTGTCGGTGCACAATCCGACGCCCTATCACGTCACGTTCGCGAAGATCGGTGTGGACGCCGGCGCCTCCGAGGACGTCGATCTCGAGATGGCGCCGCCGCTGCAGACGACGACCTACCCGCTGCGCACGATCCGGGCGATGGTGACGCAGCCGGGTGCGCTGACGTTCAGCACGATCAACGACTACGGCGCCGTGACGCCACCCGTCACGGTGACGATGCCGGCCGACGACGCCTGACGCGGCGCGGTGTGCGAAGCGTGCCGACGGCCGCTTCGCACACCGCAGTTTCCGACCTTTCGATTACCCCGACTTCATACACGCGGCCCGCGCTCGTCCGGCGCGGCCGCGCCTTCGTTCATGACACGACGCCTTCACCTGCTGCGCCGATGCGTGCTCGCGCTCGCCTCGACCGCCGCGCTCGGCTTGCCGATCGCGGGCGGCGGGTCCGCGCACGCGCAGACGGCATTCAATCCCGCGTTCCTCGCGTTCGGCAACACGCAGGCGGACGTGGATCTCGACGCGTTCTCCGAAGCGAACGTGCTGCTGCCCGGCGTGCATCCGGTCGAGGTGACGGTGAATGGCGAATCGTACGGTCCGCATGACGTCCGTTTCGAGCGCGATGCCCGCGACGAGTCGGTACGGCCCTGCGTGAGCACCGCGCAACTGGATGCGTTCGGTGTAAACGTGGCGGCGTTTCCGCTGCTTGCCGAAGCGGGCGCGAACGACGGCGCGAACGACCGCGCAGCGGTGTGCGTCGATCCGCGCAAAGCGATGCCGGACACGACCGTCACAGTGGACCCGGATCGCCAGACGCTGTCGCTGACGGTTCCGCAGGCGAAAATGAAGCGCGTGCCGCGCGGCTCGGTCGATCCGTCGCGATGGGACGAAGGCATCGACGCGATGCGTTTCGACTACCGCGTCAACGCCGCGCAGCGCCGCTACGGCGATTTGCCGTCCGGCCACGCGACCGAAGCCTACGGCAGCGTGCGCGCGGGGCTGAACCTCGGCGCATGGCGGCTGCGCGGCAGCGCGATGGTCAACCGCAACGCGTCGGGGTTGCAGACGCAGTTTACGAATACCTATCTGGAGCGCGACATTCCCGCGTGGCGCAGCCGCGTGACGCTCGGCGACAGCTTCACGTCCGATATCGTGTTCGACAGCGTGGCGTTCCAGGGCGTGCAGCTCGCGTCCGACGACACGATGCAGCCGGACAGCCAGCGCGGCTACGCACCTGTCGTGCGCGGCATCGCGCAAAGTCATGCGAAGGTCGAGATCCGCCAGAACGGCTATCTCATCTACAGCAATTACGTGCCGCCGGGCCCGTTCGAGATCGACGACCTGTACGCGGTCGCATCGAACGCGGATCTCGACGTGACGATCGTCGAGTCGGACGGACAAACGCGCAGCTTCATCCAGTCGTCGGCGAGCATTCCGACGCTGCTGCGCCAGAACGCGTGGTCCTATCGTGCGGCCGCAGGGCGCCTGCGCGCCGATTCAGACCGGCCGCAATGGTTTACGTCGGCGAGTGCCGCCTATGGCTTGCCGGGCGAGGTCACGGTCTACGGCGGCGCGACGTTCGCGAGCGGGTATGCCGCACTGGCGGCCGGCGTGGCGCGCAACATGCCGCGGGTCGGCGCGGTTTCAGTCGATCTCGTGCATGCGCGCCACCGTGACCACAAGGGGCGGGCGGGGGCCGGCAGCGCGGCGCGCGTGATGTTCGCGAAGGCGTTCGCGTCGACCGGCACGGAACTGCGTGCCGCGCACCATTATTATTCGGCCGGCTATCGCAGCCTGTCCGACATCGCGGTGCGTTACGCGGCGTCGGTCGACAGCTGGGCATATCGCGCCGGCAAGCGCAGCCGCGGCGATCTGAGCGTATCGCAGAACCTCGGGCGAGCGGGCTCGCTGTACGTCAGCGCGAGCCGGCGTACGTACCGCGACGGCGCGGGGGAGGACCGGCTGGTGCAGCTCGGCTACGCGGGCAGCGTTTCGCGCGTGTCGTACAACGTGAACCTGAGCAGCGAATCGCGCACGCGTGGTGCGAGCAGCCGGCAGGTGTCGCTGAACCTCTCGATTCCGATGGGCGGCGCGCGTGCGGCGGCGCGGGCGTACGGCAGCGCGACGCTGATCGCCGGTACGGCCGGCACCGAGCAGCGCGCGGGCGTGTTCGGCACGCTGCTGGCGGACGATCGGCTGAGTTACGGCGTCGACGCCGATCGATCGGCGAACGGCGTGGGCGGCGCGGTGAACCTGAACTATCGCGCGTCGGCCGGCCAGTTCGCGGCCACCCACAACCAGGCGCGCAGCGGTTCGCAGACTTCCGTCAGCGCGGCGGGCGGCGTGCTCGTGCACGGTGGCGGCGTCACGCTGTCGCAGCCTCTCGGCGAAACCGTGGCGCTCGTGCGCAGCGAGGGCGCGGCCAACGTGGGCGTGATCGCGCACGCTGGCGTACGCACCGACCGTGCGGGTTATGCGGTCGTGCCGCATGTCGTGCCGTACCGACAGAACCGCGTCGCACTGCGCACGGTCGAACTCGATCGCCAGCTCGAGATTCGCAACGCGATCGTGCACGTCGTGCCGACGCGCGGGGCGGTCGTGCTGGCGCCGTTCGAAGTCGAGGCAGGGCGCCTGATGCTCGACGTGGCCGACGACACGGGCAAGCCGGTGCCGTTCGGCGCCGCCGTGCTGACCACGGACGGCAAGGAAGTCGGCATGGTCGGCCCGAACGGCCAGGGCTTCGTCACCGGCGTCGAGCGCGCCGGCGATCTGCTCGTGCGCTGGGGCGCGCGTCCGGACGAGCGTTGCGGGCTGTCGTACGACATGGGCGAATCGATCGCGCCTCGCCATTTCCCCGAACTCGACGTCGTCTGCTCGCGCACGCATCCCGCGCTCCGGGCCGACGCCTCTTCCTCGCCATCATCCCGATCATGAAACCCGTGACTTCCCGATTTGCCACGCGCCTGTGTCGCTGGGCCGCGCTTGCCGCGCTGACGTTCGGCGCGGCGCCCGCGTTCGCCACCTGCCTGAGCGCGCCCGAGGATTTCAATCCGATCGAATTCGGCCCGATGGCCGCCGACCTCGTCGAGGTCGGCGGCGTCGTCGAGTCGACCCGGTTCACGCTGACCGTCACCTGCTCGCTGAACGGCCAGAACGATCCCGAGCCGCGCAATCTGCGGTATTCGAGCGAGTTCGGCGCGCTGCCGGGCATGAACCTGTGGGCAACCAACCTGCCCGGGCTTGCGCTGCGCGTGACGCGCGACGGCGAACATCTCGGCGGCAATACCGACGGCCTGCTCGGTGTGCACCCGGGCGACGGCAGCGCGCGCGAGTACGTGATCGACATGGAACTCGTCAAGACCGGGCCGGTGACGCCCGGCTTCCTGCAGGGTCAGGCGCTGAGCATCGACGCGTCGGCCGCGATCGGCGATCCCGACCACAACGTCGTGCGCAAG
Organism: Burkholderia cepacia; assembly: GCF_001039005.1. GTDB lineage: Bacteria > Pseudomonadota > Gammaproteobacteria > Burkholderiales > Burkholderiaceae > Burkholderia > Burkholderia theae. Next base: position 174,634 of record NZ_LDWR01000011.1, on the reverse strand, counting down.
CACGTCACGAGCAGCTACGTGCGCGGCGTCGCGTGCACGGTCAATACCGATTCGAAGCACCTCGTCGTTCCGCTCGGGGCCGTGCCCGCGATTGCGTTCGACGGGCCGGGCGCGGCTCGTGCATCGCGCGACTTCGCGATCGACCTGACGTGCAGCCCGTACGGCGATCCGCGGCCGACGCCGCTGTCGATCCAGTTGCTCGGCGAGACCGTGCCGGGCACCACGGACATATTGAAGCTGCAAGGCGACGACGCGGCACAAGGTGTCGGGATTCGCGTGCTGAAGGACGATGTGCCCGTGATGCTGAACGCGTGGCACAGCCTCGGCGACGCGAATGTCGGAGCGACCAGGTTGCCGTTCATCGCGCAGTACTACCAGCACGGCGAACGCGTAACGGCGGGCTCCGGCGACAGCGTGATGACATTCCTGATCGAGATGCGCTGATGCCGGCCGGCAGGGCGGTGCGTTGTCGCGCCGGATATTTTGAAATCCTTGAGATTGATTATCGGCATCGGATTCGACCTCGATAATTTCATCCACTTATCCATGGCAACCATGAACCGACAACCGATAAAGGATGAATCATGCAGGTGGCTTACCCGATACATACGCAGCGAACGTCGTCTGCCGACGGCCGATACGATCGCTTCTCTCGCGCGCTGCACTGGATCTTCGCGGTTGTGATCCTGTACACGATGGCGGCCGGCTTCGCGCTGCACTTCATCACCGATCCGGGGCTCTGGCGCTTCGTGTCGACGCTCAACATGTCGCTCGCGAGCTGCCTGATCGTGTTGTTTCCGCTGCGGTACGTATGGTCGTTCTTCCGCCGGACGCCTCCCGACGTCGAGTCGGTTCCGCAGGGTCAGCGCGCGATCGCGCATCTGGTGCACTCGCTGATTTACGTGCTCGTCGCGTTCGTCCTGTTCAGCGGGTTCGTGATGGTGCCGGACGGATACTGGCTGTTCGGGATCGTTTACGTGAAGACGCCGTTCAGCGCGGGGCCGGTGACCGAACACTGGTTCGTACTCCACCGGATCGGCTGCTATACGCTGGCCTTGCTGGTGGCGGCACATGCGGGCGCGGCGCTCAAGCATCATTTCGTGTCGAAGAACGACGTGCTGAAGCGGATGCTGTGATGCAGCTTCCGTCGTGCCGGAAGTGGTGCGCTTTCGGAGAATAGGGGGCAGATGTCGGCCCGGGCGTGCAACGCGCCCGGGTATTTTGCTTTCCGGGGCCTGAAAAAGAAAAAGGCCGGCTAGAAGCCGACCTTTTTAAATACAGATGGTGCCCAGGAGAGGACTCGGTCACCCATGCGCGACCCCGGCTGCGCTTGCAAGCGCAGCCTTTCGAGTCCGCACGCAAAGCGCGCAGGCGCTTTGCTTCCTGGGCCGGAAATGAAAAAAGGCCGGCAAAAGCCGACCTTTTTAAAAACAGATGGTGCCCAGGAGAGGACTCGAACCTCCACGATGTTGCCACCGCTAGGACCTGAACCTAGTGCGTCTACCAATTCCGCCACCTGGGCACGTTTTGCAGTAGCTGCTTGCTGCAAAGAAGCGAAATTATAGCGCCCCAATTATTCGTGTCAACATTTTTTTGCGACGCATCGCAAACCGGCCGCCGTCGCGCCTGCCCGCGGCATTCCCGTTATTTGGTGACACAGGCGGATGATAGAATGGTCCGCCGCCGTCAATATAGAACTGTCTGACGGACACCTCTATGTTGATGCCGTGCACCATCGGTCAACGCAACGAGAACAATCATCGACAAACCCTTGAGCAAATATCCGTACCCCATTCCGAGCCGTGAAGAGATTCTCGGCGTGCTGCGTACGAGCGACGCGCCGCTGGCCGCCAACGACATCGCCGAAGCATTGTCGATCAAGCGTCAGGAGCGCGAGGGGTTCTTCCGACGTGTCGCCGCGATGGAACGCGACGGCCAGATCCGCCTCGACAAGCGTGGCCACTACCAGTTGACCCATCCGTCGAATTTCGTTGCCGGACGCGTGCAGGGGCATCGTGACGGCTACGGGTTCGTGATCCGCGACGACGGCCAGGACGATCTGTTCTTGCCGAACGGCGAGATGCAGAAGGTGATGCACAACGATCGCGTGCTCGCGCGGATCGTCGGCTACGATCGCCGCGGCCGCCCGGAAGGGCATGTCGTCGAAGTCACCGATCGCGCGAACAAGCGCGTGATCGGCCGCCTGCTCAACGAGAACGGTGCGCTGATCGTCGCGCCGGAAGACAAGCGCATCGGCCACGACATCCTGATCACGCAGAACGTGAAGAAGGCGAAGGTCGGGCAGGTCGTGGTCGTCGAGCTGACCGATTTCCCGAGCCGTCATTCGCAGCCGCTCGGCCGTGTCGTCGAAGTGCTCGGCGATATCGACGATCCGGGCATGGAAATCGAAATCGCAGTGCGCAAGTACGGCGTGCCGCATGAATTCAGCCAGCCGGCGCTCGACGAAGCCGCTGCGCTGCCCGACAAGGTGCGGCCGACCGACCTGCGGTTCCGCGTCGACCTGCGCGACGTGCCGCTCGTGACGATCGACGGCGAGGACGCCCGCGACTTCGATGACGCCGTCTACTGCGAGCCGGTCAAGGTCGGTCGCGGCGACGGCTATCGCCTGATCGTCGCGATCGCGGACGTGTCGCACTACGTACAGCCGGGCGGCGGGCTCGATGCCGACGCGCTCGAACGCAGCACGTCGGTCTATTTCCCGCGCCGCGTGATCCCGATGCTGCCGGAAAAACTGTCGAACGGCCTGTGCTCGCTGAATCCGCAGGTCGACCGCTGCGTGCTCGCGTGCGACATGGTGATCACCGCGCGCGGCGAGATCAAGGCGTATCAGTTCTATCCGGCCGTTATCCATTCGGCTGCACGCCTCACGTACACCGAAGTCGCGGCCGTGCTGTCGAACACGAAGGGGCCGGAGGCCGCGCGTCGCGCGGACCTGCTGCCGCACCTGCAGGACCTGTACGGCGTCTACAAGTCGCTGTTCGCCGCACGGCAGAAGCGCGGCGCGATCGACTTCGACACGACCGAGACCTACATCGTCTGCAACTCGCAGGGCAAGATCGAACAGATCGTGCCGCGCCAGCGCAACGATGCGCACAAGCTGATCGAGGAATGCATGCTGGCCGCGAACGTCTGCGCGGCCGATTTCCTGAAGCGCAACAAGCATCCGGGCCTGTACCGCGTGCACGCGGGGCCGACGCCGGAGAAACTCGAGAACCTGCGCGCGTTCCTGCGCGGCATGGGCCTGTCGCTCGGCGGCGGCGACAAGCCGCATGCGAGCGACTACGCGGCGCTGATGGCGCAGATTCGCGACCGGCCCGACGCGCAGATGCTGCAGCCGATGCTGCTGCGCTCGATGCAGCAGGCCGTCTACAGCCCGGACAACATCGGCCACTTCGGTCTCGCGTACGAGGCGTATGCGCACTTCACGAGCCCGATCCGTCGTTATCCCGACCTGCTCACGCACCGCGCGATCTACGCGATCCTGTCCGGCAAGAAGTATGTGCCGAAGGCGCCGGACGGCTTCGAGTTGAACACCGCGCTGTCGCCGCGCGCCCGCGCGATGCAGCAGGCCGACGACGAAACGCGCGGCCGCTCGCGCCCGAACACGGCGATCTGGGAAGAGCTCGGCCTGCACTGCTCGGCGAACGAGCGGCGTGCGGACGAAGCGTCGCGCGACGTCGAGGCATGGCTCAAGTGCTACTTCATGCGCGACAAGCTCGGCGAGGAGTACGGCGGGATGGTGAACGGCGTGACGTCGTTCGGCATCTTCGTCCAGCTCGACACGCTCTTCATCGAAGGGCTCGTGCACGTCACGGAACTCGGCTCGGACTACTTCCAGTACGACGAGATCAAGAACGAACTGCGCGGCGAACGGACGGGCATCCGCTATCGCCTGTCGGACCGCGTGCGCGTGCAGGTCAGCCGCGTCGATCTCGACGCGCGCAAGATCGATTTCCGTCTCGTGCGCGATACGCCGGTGAAGGCGCCGCGTCCGTCGCCCGCGCCGGCTGCCGCAGGCGCCGATCGCAACGGCAACGGCCCGCGCGTGCGTGCGCTGCCGCCGGCGGAGGAGTCCGCACCGCGTCGCAAGAAGGCCGCGAGCGCACCGAGCGTCGCGGTACAGGAAGCGCGCGCCGCGCGTACCGCCGCGAAGAAGAAGGGTGGTAACGGCGGTGGTGGTGGTGGTGGTGGTGGCGGTGCGGCGGCGAAGCCGACCGCGAAGAAGACACGCGCCCGCAAGAAGTATTGAGCGTTCGGGGCGGCGCAAGCGCACGCCCTGCAGTATCGAGAGACGCCGCGTCACCGGTCATCGGCCGGCAACGCGGCGCTTTCCTTTTCCATGGATCGCGGCCGCGCGTGTCGCGCGGCCGCACGTTTGATCGAAGGTTGTTCCAGTCATGTCACGTCTGAAGGTTCTTTACGGTTTTCATGCGGTGACCGCACGTTTGCGGCACGATGCATCGACGGTTGCGGAGGTGCTGTACGACCAGACGCGCCGCGACCGCCGCATGCAGGACTTCCTGCACACCGCGAAGGAAGCGGGCGTGCGGCTGATCGCGGCCGACGAAACGCGCCTGTGGGGCCTCGCCCATACCGAGCGTCACCAGGGTGTCGTCGCGCGCGTCGAGGACGTCCCGCTCGCGCAAAACCTGTCCGAGCTGCTTGACGGCATCCAGGGCCCCGCGCTGCTGCTCGTGCTCGACGGCGTTACCGATCCGCACAACCTCGGCGCGTGCCTGCGCGTTGCCGATTCGGCGGGTGCGCACGCGGTCATCGCGCCGCGCGACCGTGCGGTCGGCCTGAACGCGACCGCGGCCAAGGTGGCGAGCGGCGCGGCCGATACGGTGCCGTACATCACAGTGACGAACCTTGCCCGCGCGCTGCGCGAGCTGAAGGAAGCCGGCGTGTGGATCATCGGCACGTCGGACGAGGCGTCGTCGACGCTCTACGACACGAAGCTCGACGGCCCCGTCGCGCTCGTGATGGGCGCGGAAGGCGAAGGCATGCGCCGGCTCACGCGTGACACCTGCGACGATGTGATGAGCATCCCGATGGCCGGCAGCGTGGAAAGCCTGAACGTGTCGGTCGCAAGCGGCGTGTGCCTGTACGAAGCCGTGCGCCAGCGGCGCGTGAAGGGCTGACGCAGCCCGTCTCGCGCGATGCGCGCGGGCCCGACCCGAACGACGCGTGCCGCGATGCGATGCGGCACGCGGCTCCCCGGAATTCGCGACCGATGACCCTGCTTCGTCTTGGTGCATCCTGTGCCGTGTTATGCCTGCTGGCAGCCTGCACGTCGCCGTCGCTCGTCGAACGCGGCACCTACTACGCCGACACGAGCCTGCACGCGCGCGGTGCCGATTCGCGGATCCGTTTTCTTGTGATGCATTACACCGAAAGCGACGAGGCGAAATCGCTGCGCACGTTGATGGGCGATTCGGTCAGCGTGCATTACGTCGTGCCGCCGCAGCCGCGTATCGAACACGGGATGCCCGTCGTCTACCAGCTCGTTCCGGAATCGCAACGCGCGTGGCACGCGGGCGTCAGCGAGTGGCAGGGCACGACCGAGCTGAACGCGGCGTCGATCGGCATCGAGAACGTGAACCGCGGCCCGCTCGATCCGCAGAATCGCACCTGGCAGCCGTATCCGCCCGAACAGGTCGAGGCGCTGATCAGCCTGTCGAAGGACATCGTCGTGCGCTACGCGATTCCGCCGACGCGCGTGGTCGGGCACAGCGACATCGCGCCGCAACGCAAGATCGATCCGGGGCCGCTGTTTCCGTGGCACGCGCTGGCCGAGGCCGGCGTCGGCGCATGGCCGGACGATGCGACGGTTGCCGCGCGGCTCGGCGGCCGCGATCCGCACGCGCCGGTCGATGTGCGCGAACTGCAGCTCAAGCTCGCGCGCTACGGCTACGATGTGCCGACCGACGGCGTGCTCGATGCGCGCACGCGACGCGTGTTCGCGGCGTTCCAGATGCATTTCCGGCCGTCCGACTACGCGGGCAATCCGGACGCCGAAAGCGACGCGATCGTGCAGGCGTTGCTCGACAAGTACTTCCCCGGTACGCAACCGGCGGACAACGCGCCCGCGGCGGGCGCGCCCTGAACCCGCGGCGCACCGCGCGCCGAAAAACGCGGGCTGTCATCCGAGTCCGGTAAACTGGCGGTTTTCCGCAATCCCGCAGCGTTACCACTCCATGACTCAAGACGAACTCAAACGCCTCGTCGGCCAGGCCGCCGCCGACTACGTGATCCAGAACGTGCCGGAAGGCGCCGTGATCGGCGTCGGCACCGGCTCGACCGCCAACTGCTTCATCGACGCGCTCGCCGTCGTCAAGTCGCGCTACCGCGGCGCCGTGTCGAGCTCCATCGCAACGACCGAACGCCTGAAATCGCACGGCATCAAGGTGTTCGACCTGAACGAGGTCGATTCGCTGCAGGTGTACGTCGACGGCGCCGACGAGATCGATGCGAGCGGCGCGATGATCAAGGGCGGCGGCGGCGCGCTGACGCGCGAGAAGATCGTCGCGTCGGTCGCCGACACGTTCGTCTGCATCGCGGACGCCAGCAAGCGCGTGCCGGTGCTCGGCGCGTTCCCGCTGCCGATCGAGGTCGTGCCGATGGCACGCACGGCGATCGGCCGGCGTGTAACCGCGCTCGGCGGCGTGCCGGTGCTGCGCGTGACGAAGGACGGTGCACCGACCATCACCGACAACGGCAATGAGATCATCGACGTGAAGGGGCTGCAGATCGCCGATCCGCGCGGTTTCGAAGCCCAGGTGAATGCATGGCCGGGCGTCGTGACGGTCGGTTTGTTCGCCGAGCGCGGCGCGAATCTGTGCTTGCTCGGCACGGAAAACGGCGTTGAAACGATCGTTTATTCGGCTAATTGAAAGAAATGAAAAGCAGTCCGTAACGGCTCGTTACAACCGTAATGGATTGAATGTTTAAATCTTGTGGAAACCGGGGCCCGGCAGGCGCAGTGCGCTTCCCGGGCCTTTTTTGTAGCCTTATAAATCACCCCGTCAAAAAGAGGGATAACCCTGTCAGGTGTTTACCAGATAGCGAAATATCCTCGAACTCATCAACTTATAGATCATAAGAACAGTAGTAACCAGGGCCGGCGGAACTGCGGAGCAGGTGTTCGCAAATCGACGCACGGGGAGGTGTCATGGAGCAGGGCAAAGACCGGTCACTGGTCGCCAAAGTGATGGATGGGCTTGTCTCGGGTATCGTCGAAGACAAGTACGGCGGCATCTTGCCGCCGCAAGATGTGTTGTCGAAAGAGTTCGATGTGAGTCGCACCGTGATGCGGGAAGCGTTGTCGATGTTGCTTGCGCGCGACATGCTGGACGTTCGGCCGAAAGTCGGCACGCGCGTGCGGCCGATGCGCGACTGGCGCATGATCGACGAAGACGTGGTGAGCTGGCGGTTTCGGGCAAAACCCGATCCACAGTTCATGCGCGACGTCATCGAATTCCGGATGCTGATCGAACCACGTGCGACCGCGCAGGCGGCGGTGCGTGCGACGGCGGCTGACATCGCGGGTATCCGCGAGGCGTTCGATGCGTTCAAGGTGCTGCAGCCTGGCGACACGGGCTACGACACGGCGGACGAGTTGCTGCACACGCGGATCGTGCAGGCGAGCGGCAATCAGTTCTTCCAGCAGATGGCGGCGATCGTGCGCGGTGCGGTGCGTCTCGTGAATCCGCGCGTCGTGCAGAAGGAGGGGGCGCACGAGATTGCCGTGAAGGCGCATGCGCGTGTCGTCGACGCGATCGAGCGGCGCGATCCGCGCGAGGCCGAAGCGGCTTCGCTGGCGCTGATCGATTTCAGCGCCGACGAGATCTCGCGCGATTTCTCCGTCGACGTGCCGGTGCGTGCCTGACGTTGTTCGTGTCGCTCATCCGAGTGCTGGCGAGCCGTTTATCATGACGGCCGACCGGCAGCGTGCCGGTCACCGTCATACGACCGACACGGAAGATCAGGATGAACGACAACGACCAACGCCCGGTGCGCTTCGGCATCGTCGGTGCGGGCAGCATTGCGCGCCGCTTCGCGCAAAGCCTCGCACACGTGCCAGGTGCCACGCTCGCCGGTGCCTGGGCCCGCCGCGCCGACGCAGCGGCAGCCTTTTGCGGGACGTGCGGCGGCACGCCTGCCGCGAGCCTTGAGGCGCTCCTCGCGAGCGATATCGACGCGGTTTACATCGCGACACTCCATGACAGTCACGCGCAGTACACGCTGGCCGCACTTGCCGCCGGCAAGGCCGTGCTGTGCGAAAAACCCGCGACGCTGAACGCGGCGCAACTCGACACCGTGCTGCGTGCGGCACGCGACGCCGGGCGGCTTTTCATGGAAGCGATGAAGCCGCCGTTCTTTCCGTTGTACCGTCAGCTGCGCGTGCACCTGCGGGACGATCCGATCGGCGAGATCCGGCTCGTGCGGGCGGGCTGCGCGTCGTCGTCGGTACCGGACGACCATCCCGTCTATCGCCTCGATCGCGCGGGCGGCGCGCTGCTCGATATCGGGATCTACGAGGCATTTCTCGCGGTCGACTGGCTCGGCGCGGCGCGCGACGTGCAGACGCTCGGCCGCGTCGGCGCGACGGGTGTCGACATGTTCGCGAGCCTGAACAGCGTGCATGCGAACGGCGGGATCGCGCAGCTCTTTTGCGGGCTCGACGTGATGGGGCGCGGTGACGCGCTGATCGCCGCGGCCGGCGGCCACGTGACGATTCACGAGAAGTGGTGGAACCCCGCACGCGCGACGATCCGCTACGCGGACGGGCGGTCGGTCGAACTTGACGCGCCGGTCGACGGCGGTGGGTTGAACTACGAGACCGCGCATTTCTGCGGCCTGCTGCGCGCGGGCGCAACCGAAAGCCCGATCATGACGCACGACCATTCGCGGCAGATGATCGCGATGACCGATGCGGCGCGTGCCGCGCTCGGCGTGCGCTATTCGGGCGAGTAGGCGGAGAACGTGGGGTGCCGGGCACGCGTGCCCGGCGGATGGCGTGCGCTCAGTGCCGCGACGGCAGCGACAGGCGTTTTTCGTACCAGCGCTGCACCCACTCGAGGATCTGGCACAGGATCCAGTACACGGCCGCGGCGGCGAGATAGAGCGGCAGCGGCTGATAGGTCGCCGCGATCACTTCCTGCGCGCTGCGCAGCAGTTCGGTCACGGTGATCACGGACACGAGCGACGTATCCTTGATCAGGCTGATCAGGCTGTTCGACAGGCTCGGCACCGCGATGCGCAGCGCCTGCGGGCCGATCACGTAGCGCAGCGTCTGCCCCCACGACAGCCCGAGGCTGTACGCGGCCAGCCATTGGCCGCGCGCGATCCCGTTGATCGCGCCGCGCATGCTTTCGGACATGTAAGCCGCGACGTTCGCGGACAGCGCGATGACGCCGGCCGGCGTCGGGTCGAGCGAGATGCCGAGGCTCGGCAGCCCGTAGTAGATGACGAAGATCTGCACGAGCAGCGGCGTGCCGCGCATCAGGCTCACGTACGCGCGCGCCAGCCACGCGAGCGCGTTGACCCAGATGCGTTCGAAGCCTTCGAGCGGTTCGCTCTGGCGGATGCCCATCATCGCGAGCATGACGGCGCCGAGCAGGCCGAACACCATCGACAGTACGGCGAACTTGACGGTCAGTACGGCGCCCTGGGCGAGCACCGGCAGCGATTGGACGAGCAGGGACGTTGTCGACATGGAATACGAATCGAATGCTTGCGCGGAAGCGCAATCATAAACCGGACGAATAAAACAAAGGGCGGCATCGTTGCTGATGCCGCCCTGTTCGGCCCGCCGTCAGGCGGGAAATGCAGGCGTGCTTACTTGATCGGTTTCGTCACGTCGATGCCGAACCACTTGTCCGAGATCTTCGTGAACGTGCCGTCGGCCTCGAGTTGCGCCATCGCGTCGTCGATCGCCTTCTGGAACTGCGGGTTGCCCTTCTTGAACGGGATGCCCGACGGGTTCGCCGAGCCGACGTTCGCGCCCGGGCGCAGCGGCAGCTGCGAATTCTTCGTCAGGTAGGCGAGCATCAGGCGATCGTTGAGCGCCGCGTCGAGGCGGCCGGCCGCGAGATCGCGCAGGTACTCGGGCGCGCCCGGGTACGTCTTCACGTCGATGCCGGGCACCGACTTCGCCATGTCCATATAGTTCGTGCCGAGCGCGACGCCGAGCTTCTTGCCTTTCAGGTCGTCCAGCGACTTGAACTGGCGCGTGTCGTCCTTGCGCTGGATCAGCTGTGCGGACGAATACGTGTACGCCGGCGAGAAGTCGAGCGTTTCCTTGCGCTTGTCGGTGATGCCAACCTGGTTGGCGATCACGTCGAACTTGCCGGCCTGCAGGCCGGCGATGATGCCGCTCCATTCGGTCGTCACGAATTCGGCCTTCACGCCGAGCTTCGCGGCCACGGCCTTCGCGATGTCGACGTCGAAGCCGACGAGTTCGCCTTGCGGATTCTTCGAGTTGAACGGCGGGAACGTGCCTTCGAGGCCGATTCGCAGCGTGCCGCGTTGTTTCACCTGGTCGAGGAGGTCGGCCGCATGCGCGGTGGCGGCGGCGAACGACGTGCCGATCAGGCCGGCAACCAGCAGCTTCTTCAGCAGCGAAAATTTCATCGTGTGAGCTTCCTTGCCCCGATGGGGGCTTCTGTTCTGATAGTGCGATCGATGATAGCAAAAACACAATCGATCGATAAATATCGTTTGTTTATGCCTATATTACTTACGCGGCAGGCTCGCGGGCGACGGCCTTCACGCATTCGGCGACGAGTGCGGGGCCGCGATAGATGAAGCCCGTATAGAGCTGGACGAGCGCCGCGCCGGCCGCGAGCTTTGCACGGGCGTCCTCGCCCGAGAAAATGCCGCCGACGCCGATGATCGGCACTTCGCTGCCCACTTCGGCGCGCAGCTTGCGGATCACCTCGTTCGACGCGTCGAACACCGGGCGGCCCGACAGGCCGCCGGCTTCGTCCGCATGCGGCAGGCCCTGGACGGCCGCGCGCGACAGCGTCGTGTTGGTGGCGATGACCGCTTCGATCTTGTGGCGCAGCAGCGTGTCGCCGATTTCCTTGACCTGTTCGTCGTCGAGATCGGGCGCGATCTTCAGCGCGAGCGGCACGAGCTTGCCGTGCAGGTCGGCGAGGCGCTGCTGCTTGTCCTTCAGCGCGGCGAGCAGCGCGTCGAGCTCGCCCGCGCCCTGCAGCTGGCGCAGGTTCTTCGTGTTCGGCGACGAGATGTTGATCGTCACGTAGCTCGCGAACGGGTACACGCGCTCGAGGCAGTACAGGTAGTCCTCGGCGGCGCGTTCGATCGGCGTATCGGCGTTCTTGCCGATGTTCAGGCCGAGGATGCCGCGATAGCGGGCGGCCTGGACGTTCTTCACGAACTGGTCGACGCCGTGGTTGTTGAAGCCCATCCGGTTGATCAGCGCGTCGGCCTGCGGCAGGCGGAACATCCGCGGGCGCGGGTTGCCGGGCTGCGGGCGGGGCGTGACCGTGCCGACTTCGATGAAGCCAAAGCCGAGCGCCGCGAGGCCGTCGATGGCCGCGCCGTCCTTGTCGAGGCCGGCCGCGAGGCCGACCGGGTTGCGGAACGTGAGCCCCATCACGGTGCGCGGCGCGTCGGGCACGCGGGCCGACAGCGCGCAGGCGAGGCCCGTGCGGCCGGCCGCGCCGAGCGCACGCAGCGTAAGGTGGTGAGCGTCTTCCGCATCCATTTTGAACAGGGATGCGCGGGCCAGCGGATAGAGGGAACTGAACACGGGAATTGGGCGGACGGCCGGAATGAATGACAACCCGCTATTTTACCGGGAGTTGGGCGGCAGGGGCGCGCTTCGCGTCGTCGCCCCCGCGGCGCGCGTCAACCCGAGCCGGAGTGCCCGCCCGGCAACGGCGCGCGGGCCAGTGCCGCGTCGACGGGCGGCAGGTCGATCCGTTCCGGATCGAGCGTCTTCCAGCGGCCGTCGATCAGCCCCTCGAGCGGGTGGAAGTTCGCCTTGTAGGCCATCTTCGGGCTCTCGCGGATCCAGTAGCCGAGGTACACGTACGGCAGGCCGAGGCTCTTCGCCTGCTCGATCTGCCACAGGATGTTGTAGGTGCCGTAGCTCGTGTGCCGGTCGTCGGGCTCGAAGAACGTGTAGACCGACGACAGCCCGTCGCCAAGGATGTCGATCATGCTGACCATGCGCAGCTTGCCGGGCTCGCCGCCCGGCGCGTCGAGGTCGCGGAATTCGACGAGGCGGGAATTGATCCGGCTCTGCAGCAGGAACTGCTCGTACTGGTCGCGGCTGTCGCGATCCATGCCGCCGCCCGCGTGGCGCGCGGACTGGTAGCGCATGTAGAGCGCGTAGTGCTCTTCGTCGTAGTGCAGCGGCGAAACCGTCGCGACGAGCGCGCGGTGCCGCTTCCACATCCGGCGCTGCGTGCGCGACGGCACGAACGCGTCGACCGGCACGCGCACCGGCACGCACGCGCGGCAGCCGTCGCAGTACGGGCGATACGTGAAGACGCCCGAGCGGCGGAAGCCGGCCTTCACGAGTTCGGTGTAGATGTCGGAGTTGATCAGGTGGCTCGGTGTCGCGACTTGCGAGCGCGCGATACGGCCGTCCAGATAGCTGCACGGATAGGGCGCCGTTGCATAGAATTGCAGCGCCGAAAGCGGTGAAAGCGGCAGCTCAGTCGGGTGAGTCATGGGCAGCTCTCGATGCAGGGAAGGAGTGCCGCGCTAGCGCTCGATCCCGGAGGGCGCCGCCGTTTCGGCGGGGCCCGTCAGCGCGGCGAGCACGCGCTTGTCGAACTGCCACGGAATCGGCGGTTCGGCTACCGCGCTGCGCACGTGAGCGACAAAGGCCTTGCGTGCGATCTCGCGGCCGCCGAGCGACGCTAGATGCGACGTATTCTGCTGGCAGTCTATCATCTCCAGCCCCTGCTCGCGAAGGTGGGCGACGAGCGCGGCCAGCGCGATCTTCGATGCGTCGGTGGCATCCGCATACATCGACTCGCCGAAAAACATTCGCCCGAACGACACGCCGTACAGGCCGCCGACACGGCGCCCGTCATGCCACGTCTCGATGCTGTGCGCGTTGCCGGAGCGATAGAGCGACGTGTACGCGTCGATGATCTCGGCGGTGATCCACGTGCCGCGCTGCCCTCGGCGCGGCGCCTGCGCGCAGGCGCGCATCACGCCCGGAAAATCGTGATCGACGCGTACTTCCCATTCGGGCCCGCGCAGCACGCGCTTCAGCGTCTTGCGCAGCGACGGCGACACCTTGAATTCGGCCGGCACGAGGATCATGCGCGGGTCGGGGCTCCACCACAGCACGGGCTGGCCGTCGGAGTACCACGGGAAGATGCCGCGCCGGTACGCGTCGATCAGACGGGACGGCAGCAGGTCGGCGCTCGCGGCGAGCAGCCCGGGCGCGCCGGTCGCGGGACCGAGCGCGCGTTCGATGGACGGAAACGGATCGTCCGGGCCGAGCCAGGGGACCATGGGTCGCGGGCTCAGCCGTTGCGCAGCGAGCGGAAGATATCGCCGGTGTGCACGCCGTAGTCGCCCGCGGCGCGATCGGCGAAGAAGAATCGCAGGGTCTGGCTGACGGTCGGGAACGCGATCTCGTCCCACGGGATGTCGGCTTCGTCGAACAGCTTCACCTCGAGGCTTTCCTCGCCGGCTTCGAAGGCCGGATCGGTGAGCCGCGCGAGGTAGAACAGGTGAACCTGGTGCACGTGCGGCACGTTGAGCAGCGTGAACAGGTTCTGCACCTCGACGCGCGCGCCAGCTTCCTCGAGCGTTTCGCGCGCGGCGGCTTCCGCCGTCGTCTCGCCCATTTCCATGAAGCCCGCGGGCAGCGTCCAGAACCCGTAGCGCGGTTCGATCGCGCGGCGGCACAGCAGGATCTGATCGCCCCAGACCGGGACCGTGCCGACGACGTTGCGCGGATTCTGGTAGTGGATCGTGCCGCAGTGATCGCAGACGAAGCGCTCACGGTTGTCGCCCGGAGGAATGCGCGCGATGACTTCGTGACCGCAGACGGAGCAGAATTTCATGTCGAGTGGAAGGGACGAGGTGAATGCGAGTGTATCACCGGGGCGCGGCATTCTCGAACGCCTGCGCATGCGGGCGGCGTGTCGCACGAAGCGCAGGGCGCACGTGCGTGAAGAGGGGGAAGAATCGTGCGCGGAAAAACAAAAAGCCCGGCGCGGAGCCGGGCTTTTTGCGTAATTCTGGACGTTTGGTTGCGGGGGTAGGATTTGAACCTACGACCTTCGGGTTATGAGCCCGACGAGCTGCCAGACTGCTCCACCCCGCGTCCGTCGAAGAAATGAATTATAAGGAGTTACCCGAACGCGTGCAAGCACTTTCTGACAATCGCGTGTCGCGTCTTGTGCGGACGGGACGGTGGGCGCGTGCGCTAGAATCGAACGGTTTGTTTCGTCTCTTCGGCAACGGCGCCTTGCGCGATCGCATCGGCGCCGTTGCGATTCTCATTACGGCATCGACGGATTCATGGACATCGCTCACGATCTGCAATCGATCGGCGCGCAGGAACAGGCGCTCGTGTTTCCCCATTTCGACCCGGCCCGTGCGTGGGCGCTCGGCAACCGGATGCATGCCCTCGCGACATCGCGCGGCCATGCGATCGCGATCGACATCGTCACGTTCGGCCAGCCGCTGTTCTACGCGGCGCTCGCCGGCGCGACGCCCGACAACGCCGACTGGGTGCGCCGCAAGCGCAACGTCGTCGCGCATTTCCGGCGCAGCTCGTATGCAATCGGCCTGCGCATGCAGCAGGCCGGCGCGACGCTGGCGGACAAGCACGGGCTGCCGATCGGCGAATATTCGCCGCACGGCGGCGCGTTCCCGCTGACTGTCGCGGGCGCCGGCGTGATCGGCTCGATTACCGCGTCGGGGCTGCCGCAGCGCGCGGACCACGAATTCGTCGTCGAGGCGCTGTGTGCCGAGCTCGGCCAGGATTACGCCGTGCTGGCCCTGACGAGGAGCTGAGCGATGCAACTCCCGGGATACGCATGGCTCGCGATCGCGATCGTCGCGGAAGTGATCGGCACGTCGGCGCTGCGCGCGGCGGACGGCTTCACGCGCTTCTGGCCGTCGGCGCTCGTCGTCGTCGGTTACGGCATCGCGTTCTACTGCCTGTCGCTCACGTTGCGCACGATGCCCGTCGGCATCATCTATGCAGTCTGGTCGGGCGCTGGCATCGTGCTGATCACGCTCGTCGCAATGCTGCTCTATCGTCAGGTGCCGGACCTGCCGGCGGTGATCGGTCTCGGGCTGATCATCGCGGGCGTCGTGGTGCTGAACCTGTTCTCGAAGATGCAGGCGCACTGAACGTGCGACTGCCGTTTGCCGGATGGCCCTCATGACCGATTCCGCTTCCGCTGCCGTTTCCGCTGAATCCGCGCAGCCCGACGTGCTCGCGTATGTCGCGAACCGCATCGGCTTTCTCGAACTGAACCGGCCGAAGGCGCTGAACGCGCTGTCGGTCGGCATGATCCGGTTGATGCAGCAGGCGCTCGACGCGTGGCGCGACGATCCCGAGGTTGTCGCGGTCGTCGTGCACAGTCCGCATCCGCGCGCCTTCTGCGCGGGCGGCGACGTGCGCTTCTTCCACGACGCGTGGCAGCGCGGCGACCGCGATGCGGTCGACACGTTCTTCATCGAGGAATACACGCTCAACCACGCGATCTTCACTTATCCGAAGCCTTACATCGCGCTGATGCACGGCGTCGTGATGGGTGGAGGCATGGGCATTTCGCAGGCGGCGCGGCATACGGGCGGCCTGCGCGTCGTGACCGACTCGACGAAGATGGCGATGCCCGAAACGCGCATCGGCCTGTTCCCGGACGTCGGGATGAGCTGGTTTCTTGCACGTACGCCCGGCGCGATCGGCCGTTATCTCGCCGTGACCGGCGCGCCGCTCGACGCCGCCGGCGCGCTGTACGCGCAGCTCGCCGACGTCTATCTGCCCGATGCCGCGCTGCCGGCGCTGCTCGACACGCTGCGCAGCGCGCGCATCGACAGCGGTGTGCAGGCCGTCGCGTGCGTGGCCGCAGCGGCCGCCGAACACAAGGTCGTGCCGACGCCCGATACGTCGGCGCTGGCCGATGCGTATGCCGGGATCGACCGGCATTTCGCGCAGCCGGATATCGGTGCGATCCTCGCGTCGCTCGACGCCGAGCAGGATTGCGCGGCGGTCGACGGATGGGTCGAGAAGGCGGCCCATGCGATGCGCAGCCAACTGTCGCCGCTGTCGATGGCCGTGTCGCTCGAAGTCGTCGAACGCGCACGCGGCGCGACGATGGGCGATTGCCTGCGGCGCGATCTCGATCTCACGCGCTCGACGTTCGCGCGCGGCGACGTGATCGAAGGCGTGCGCGCGCTGATCGTCGACAAGGATCACCAGCCGGTCTGGCGCTTCAAGTCGGCCGCGGATATCGATCGCGCGGATGTGCTCGCGATGTTCGACAGCCCGTGGATACCCGATACGCATCCGCTGCGGAATCTGCGCGACTGACGTGAGCCGGGCCGGGTCAGGCGCGGTATCGAAATGAAAAGGCCGCCTGCACATGCAGGCGGCCTTTTCGTTGATGGATGTCGATTCGTCCGCGGTCGAAGGATGCGGAGATCGGGCCCGCGTTACTCGTCGCGCGCGTCGTCCGACATGAAGGCGCGCATGAACACGAGCGCACCGAAGCCCCACACCGCGTTCGCCGCGAAGCCGGCCGCGAGCACGGGCATCATGTTGCCCGACGGCCAGATGCCGCGCAGCGGATCGATCGCGAACACGCGGGCGGCCGTCAGCACGATGCCGCCGAACACGAGCGCGCCGATCCACGATGCCTCGCGTTCCGGCGAGACGCGCAGCAACCACGCCATCGGGATTGCGCAGCACGCACTGATCAACGCATTCGCGACAAATTCAGGAATGCCGAGCGGCGCAAACGGCTGCGTGGAGAAGCCGGTTGCGGCGATCAGGTCGGCCGTGTGAAGGAGTGCGAGCGTGGCCTCGCGGAAGAACAGGGCGGCCAGGAAGCCGGACAGGAATGGCAGGATGACTTTCTGCATCGATGAGCGCACCGCGGGCGCGCACGGCCGGGGCCGTCCGCGCGGAGTTATTCGGAAAGGTGCGTCATTATAGGGCCCGGCCGCCGCGATATTCGCTCCAGCGTCGTGCTAATCACGAAAGCGGAAAACCTAAGCTCAAAAAAATCGTTCCAAAGCCCTGTACCGATCCCTAGACTGATTTCCCAGAAACAGCCGTGCAATCGCGTCCTCGCCCGCTGCATGGCCTGACCGGCGAGCCATCCCGATTCGAACGCACACCATGCATGCGTCGCTCATCCGCGACGCGAGCAGGGCGGTGTTTTTTCCAAATTCCGGCAAGGACAGTCAAGCAGGAGCAGCAGATGAATGTGTTCTGGTTTATCCCCACGCATGGCGACAGTCGTTATCTCGGTACGGCCGAGGGCGCGCGCGCCGCGGATTACGACTATTTCAAGCAGGTTGCCGTGGCGGCCGACACGCTCGGCTACGACGGCGTGCTGCTGCCGACGGGCCGTTCCTGCGAGGATGCGTGGGTCGTCGCGTCGAGCCTCATTCCGGCGACGCAGCGTCTGAAGTTCCTGGTCGCCGTGCGTCCCGGCATCGCTTCGCCGGGACTGGCGGCGCGGATGGCCGCGACGTTCGATCGCCTGTCGGGCGGCCGCCTGCTGATCAACGTCGTGACGGGCGGCGATGCGGCCGAGCTCGAAGGCGACGGCCTGTTTGCCGATCACGATACGCGCTACGAGATTACCGACGATTTCCTGAACATCTGGCGCGGGCTGCTTGCCGCGTCGCACGACAACGGCGGCTTCGACTACATCGGCAAGCACCTGCAGTCGAAGGGCGGCAAGGCACTTTATCCGCCCGTGCAGCGTCCGCATCCGCCGCTGTGGTTCGGCGGTTCGTCGCCGGCCGCGCACGCGATCGCCGCCGATCACATCGATACCTACCTGACCTGGGGCGAGCCGCCCGAGGCCGTCGCGAAGAAGATCGCGGACATCCGGGCCCGCGCTGAAGCGCGCGGCCGCAAGATCAAGTTCGGCATCCGCCTGCACGTGATCGTGCGCGAGACCGAGGACGAAGCATGGCGTGACGCCGACCGGCTGATCAGCCGCCTCGACGACGACACGATCGCGCGTGCGCAGCAGGCGTTCGCGAACATGGATTCGGAAGGCCAGCGCCGCATGGCCGCGCTGCACGGCGGCAAGCGCGGCGGCCGCGATGCGCTCGAGGTGTATCCGAACCTGTGGGCCGGCGTCGGTCTCGTGCGCGGCGGTGCGGGCACGGCCCTCGTCGGCAATCCCGAGCAGGTCGCGGAACGCATGCGCGAATACGCGGACCTCGGCATCGAGACATTCATCCTGTCCGGCTACCCGCACCTCGAGGAGTCGTATCGCTTCGCCGAGCTCGTGTTCCCGCTGATCAAGGGCAAGGGCGCGGAGAAGGCGACCGGCCCGCTGTCGGGGCCGTTCGGCGAGATCGTCGGCAACAGCTATCTGCCGAAGGCGAGCCAGAGCTGAGCGAGGAGAGGCCTGCGATGACAACGAAAACATCGACGACGGGCGCCGTCGTGGCCGCCCGCGCATGGCGCGCCGTCGCGCCGTGGCTGGTGCCGCTCGCGCTGCTGGTCGCATGGGAGGTCGGCGCGCGCGTCGGCTGGCTGTCGACCCGCGTGCTGCCCGAGCCCGTGGCGGTCGTGCGCGCGGCCTGGTCGCTCGTGACGTCGGGCGAAATGTGGGCGAATGTGAAGGTCAGCACGTGGCGCGCGCTGTTCGGCTTCGCGATCGGCGGCGGTGTCGGCCTCGCGCTGGGTCTCGCGACCGGCCTGTCGAAGGCGGCCGAGGTCGCGCTCGATTCGACGATCCAGATGATCCGCAACATCCCGGCGCTCGCGATGATTCCGCTCGTGATCCTGTGGTTCGGCATCGACGAGAAGGCGAAGCTGTTCCTCGTCGCGCTCGGCGTGTTCTTTCCGGTCTACATCAACACGTATCACGGGATCCGCTCGGTCGACGCGAACCTGATCGAGATGGCGAAGAGTTATGGCGTGCGTGGCTTCGCGCTGTACCGCGACGTGATCCTGCCCGGTGCGTTGCCGTCGATCCTCGTCGGCGTGCGATTCGCGCTCGGGCTGATGTGGGTGATGCTGATCGTCGCGGAAACGATTTCCGCGCAGTCGGGCATCGGCTATATGACGATGAACGCGCGCGAATTCCTGCAAACCGATGTGGTGGTGGTCGGCATCCTGCTGTACGCGGTGCTCGGCAAGCTGGCCGACGTGCTGGCGAAATGGCTCGAGCGCGTGACGCTGCGCTGGCACCCCGCTTACCAATCAGGAGCAAAGGCATGAATGCGACGACTTCGGCGGCCGCTTATGGCCTGCTCGCCGGCGCAGACCTCGAGGCCGAGCTTGCGCAGGCGCGTGTCACGGACGGCGATGCACGAGACGCGGCGATCCTCGATCGCGACGGCGGCGCATCGGTCGTTCCGCTCGCGCGGCGGCGAGCGGGAAGCCCGGCACCCGACGATGCGGTGACGCTGTCGGGCGTCAGCAAGCGTTATGGCGCGCGCACCGTGCTCGACAACGTCGAGCTCGGCATCGCGCGCGGCAGCTTCGTCGCGATCGTTGGTCGCAGCGGCTGCGGGAAATCGACGCTGCTGCGTCTCGTCGCGGGACTCGAGCAGCCGAGCAGCGGCGCGCTCGTGACGCGTGGCGAAGGTGGCGGCGCGCTCGATACGCGGATCATGTTCCAGGATGCACGCCTGCTGCCTTGGAAAACCGTGCTGCAGAACGTGATGCTCGGCCTCGGGCGCGGTGCGCGCGACGACGCACGCGCGGTGCTCGACGAAGTCGGCCTGCTGGAGCGGGCGAACGACTGGCCCGCGCAACTGTCGGGCGGCCAGCGGCAGCGTGTGTCACTGGCGCGCGCGCTCGTGCACCGGCCGCAACTGCTGTTGCTCGACGAGCCGCTCGGCGCGCTCGACGCGCTGACCCGCATCGAAATGCATGCGCTGATCGAGCGCCTGTGGCGCGAGCATCGGTTCACCGCGCTGCTCGTCACGCACGACGTGCAGGAGGCCGTCGCCCTCGGCGACCGCATCCTGCTCATCGAGCAGGGGCGTGTGGCGCTGGATCAACCCGTACCGCTCGACCGGCCGCGCGCCCGCGCATCGGCTGCGTTTGCGGCGCTGGAAGACCGCGTGCTGAAACGCGTGCTCGCCGGCGGACCCGGCGCGGCCGATCAGGGCACGGTGCATGAAGCAGACAACGTTCGACCGGTCGGGCAGATCCGCTGGGCCGTTTAATTCCGGGCGGCTTCGGCCGTCCGTTCTGAGACTTTTTTCTTCGGAGCGATCAACCCGATGAGCATCACTGCAATCAACGTGCGTAACCAGTTCAAAGGCAAGGTGAAGGAGATCATTCGCGGACCGGTGGTGTCCGAGGTCGACGTCGAGACGCCGTTCGGCATCGTCACGTCGGTGATCACGACCCGGTCGGTCGACGAGCTTGAACTGAAGGTCGGCGCGGAAGTCGTCGCGCTCGTGAAGTCGACCGAAGTATCGATCGCGCGTCTCTGAGCGCGCATTTCCCGCGCCGGTGTGGTGCCGGCGGGCAGCCTTGCCCGTCGGCGCCCGCCGCGCGGCATTCCCGCAACGCGTTTGCCTCGATATTCGGCGTCCGGACGAAGTGCTAGGATGGAACGACACCTACGCCGGAGGCCAACGCATGACCCCCATCCTTTCCCCGGAAGCCATCGAGGCGCTGAAATGGATCGACCAGTTCGGCGAAAGCCGGCCGGTTCCCGCCGCGTTCGACGACGTCGTTTATGCGTTGCTGAACGAGGGGCTGATCTATCAGGCGACGGCCGACAGGGTCGACCTGACCGCGGATGGTAAATCCTTTTTGTCTGACGAATACGATTGAGCGCGCGGCGCCGGCTGCAAGGGCGGTCTGGCGCCGTGTTGCCACGGAGCGTGCGATGGAACCGAGAGGCAGCGACCTCGGCGATTTCAGCGAGCCGTACCGCGGCTTCGAGATCGAGGTGAAGACCGAGCAGGTCTGGGACGGCGAGCATGCGCATTACCGCGTGCTGCAGGGCGATGCCGTGCGGATCGACTGGCGGCTCGTCAAGGTCGACGGCGTGTTGCTGACCGAACGGCGGGTGATCGAGCGTGTGCTGGACGAGGCGCGGCGGGCGGTCGATGCGGAGTTGGGTGAAGGGTAGAGCGGGTGTCGGGCCGGCACGGCCCGTGTTGCGGTAAAATAGCGGGTTGTGTCCGCGCCGCTTGGCCTGTTGCCCGAATTTCATGTCCGTTCCGTCCTCGCTTCCTCCCCGCCGCGTATCCGTCGCGCCCATGCTCGACTGGACCGATCGCCATTGCCGGTCGTTCCACCGTACGCTGACGCGCGATACCTGGCTGTATACGGAGATGATCACGACGGGCGCGCTGCTGTTCGGCGATGCCCAGCGGCATCTCGCGTTCACGCCGAACGAATCACCGGTCGCGCTGCAACTGGGCGGCAGCGAGCGCGACGATCTCGCGCGCGCCGCGAAGCTCGGCGAGCAGTGGGGCTACGACGAAATCAACCTGAATTGCGGGTGTCCGTCCGAGCGCGTGCAGCGCGGTGCGTTCGGCGCGTGCCTGATGAACGAGCCGCAGCTCGTCGCCGACTGCGTGAAGGCGATGCGCGATGCGGTGTCGGTGCCGGTCACGGTCAAGCACCGCATCGGTGTCGATGCGGTCGAGGACTACGCGTTCGTGCGCGATTTCGTCGGCACGGTGGCCGAGGCCGGCTGCGAGACGTTCGTCGTGCATGCCCGCAACGCGATCCTGAAGGGGCTGTCGCCGAAGGAGAATCGCGAGATCCCGCCGCTCAAGTACGACTATGCGTATCAGTTGAAGCGCGATTTTCCGTCGCTGGAGATCGTCATCAACGGCGGCATCAAGACGCTCGACGAGGTCGCGCAGCATCTCGAGCATGTCGATGGCGTGATGCTCGGCCGCGAGGCGTATCACAACCCATACGTGCTTGCGGATGTCGATGCGCGCTTCTATGGGTCGACCGCAGCGGTGCCGACGCGCGAAGAGGCCGAGGCTCAACTGATCGAATATTGTGCGGCCGAACTGAAGCGCGGGACCTACCTCGGTGCGATCGTGCGGCACGCGCTCGGACTGTATCGCGGCATGCCGGGCGCACGCGGCTGGCGTCGTGTGCTGTCCGACAACAAGAAGCTCGCGCGCGGCGATCTGGCCGTGTTCGACGAGGCGCGCGCGCATCTGAACGAAGCCGAAGAATTTTTTGAAAAAAAGGCTTTGCAAGATTCAAAAGACTTCGTATAATCTTGCTTCTTCGCTGCTGAAACAAAAACAGCGGAGAAACAAAGCGGTACCAGTGGTGGCTGTAGCTCAGTTGGTAGAGTCCAGGATTGTGATTCCTGTCGTCGTGGGTTCGAGTCCCATCAGCCACCCCAAAGAATGCATTAACAAAACAGGCGCTTAGGCGCCTGTTTTGCTTTGCGGGGGACAACTCGGGGACAATAGCGTCGATTCGAGCCTCGCCATCTCTAGAGCGTTCTGCTCGCCATCCATCCATTTCGCGTACGTTGTCAGGAACATCTCGATGCTGTGCCCGAGCTGTTTCGCACAAAAGGCCGGGGTCATTCCGGCCATCAGCATCGCAGTCGCGTAGCTATGCCGCATGTTGTACGGGCGACGGTAGCGAATTCCGAGTCGTTTCAGAATCGGCGTCCAGAAGCTTCGTCGGAATGCGCGCTCGTCCTCCCATCGTATGCCGTTTCGCGGGTCATGAAAAATTGCTGCGCCAGTGATCTGGGTAAATGATCGCTGACGCGTCAATGCGCCGAGAGCCCGGCTGTTGAGCTGGACCGTGCGAGCAACCGCCGTCTTTGTTCGATCCTTGTGTTCGCCGCGTACAAGCGCTTCCGCAACCAAGATCGTCCCGCTCTGCAAATCTACGTTCAGCCATTGGAGGCCAAAGATTTCGGACGTTCGAAGACCGGTCCAGAACCAGAATTCAATGAGGTTGTGGATCTGCCCGGGATAGGCGCGCTCGGCCTCTCCAATAACTTTTTCCGACTCGTCACGAGAAAACGGATCGGGCGGGGGCTTCTGATGCTTGGCGCGAGGCACATTCGTCGCGGGATTGTCGGTCAGCACGTTGTCTGACACAGCTAAGTCAAGCGCCTTTCTCAGCACCGAAGCGTAGTTGTTGATCGTCTTGCCGCTTAGGTCGGGCCGGCCGGCGATCGCCGTCAAGATGTGGCTCAACTTGAGTTTTCGAAGTGGTGTCGGGCCCAATGGACTTTGATTCTTGTCGCAGGCTGCGGCTTTCCAAAATCGGATTGCACTTTCGTATCCGTCTTTCGTCGACAGCTCAATTCGCTGGGTGGCGAGCCATGTGTCCAGCCAGCCACCGACTGTAAGCGTGCTTGGCGCACCGCTGGTCGGAAAATACTCAACCACGCTGAAGGTTCCGAGCCGAATGTGATCGACGATCTCCGCGATAAGTCTGTGGGCGTACTTCACGTTTGCGGGAGTGGGCGGCATCGGCTTGCCGTTCAGCATCAACGTTTGCCGCTCTCTCTTGCCATCGAGCGTGAAGTTCAGTCGGATGGACGCCGCGCGAATCTCTAAGCCGCCGCTTGTTCTATTCATAGTTGATACCCCATGATGGAAATGAAGATTCCGCCGTCAGGCGAGCGCCGGTATTCGCGACCTTCGAGCCACTTTCCGTCCTCGATCTTTCGGCGGATGGCTTTCTCCGTCAGGCCGGTGATCACGGCGGCGAGTGCCACGGTGACGTAGGGGGCCGGTGCAATCAGAGTAGGTGAGTCGATCATGCTACGATCCCTCTGTCTCAAATAAGCGTTGAACCAATGCAGAAAATATTTGTGATGCGCGGATACGCGATGAACTGTGAGACGCGCGTAACGGAGGACGGCAAGTGCGCCGCTCAGGTCGAGGTTACGAAGTTGGGCTTCAGCCGGGAGGCCGCGTTCCGGAGTCTCGGCGAGTTCGGCACTGAGGCCGAGGCGGTTGACTACTCGAGGAAGTTTTCGGAAGAGTGGTTGATCCGGTACGCATGAGCCTGAGGTTCAATATGACAAAAACGGAGTTCCGCACCCTCGTATTCGAAATCGCGCGGGCGCAACGGTTGCGTGTCGACGAGATGAAAGATGGCAAGGAGCGGATCTGGTTTAACGAGAAAAGCCAGAAATTCCTCCATGAAGATCACATTGACGCCTTGTTTGATCGGCTACGCCATCCCAATCTTTCTCCGCGCGACATCAGCATTGAGATTCAGAACGTCGCGCCGGGGCGCCCCTGCACCCACAAAGGTATGCGCGAGATTTACGAGAAAATCCACGGCAGCGAGCGATGCGTCAATTTCACAAATCAAACAGAGACTCGAATGGAAGTTTGTCAAGCCTGTTCCGCACTCGAAGGTGTATCTTCGAGTGCGCCGCCTCACTTTCACTTGCAACTCCAGAGTTCGTCTAGCGGCGGATTTCCTGACAGCTTGAAGGTGATGTTCAGTCGATATTTTTGCAGCGAGTGTCATTCTTTTGCGTTTCGCAATACCGAGGCCGGTGATCCGCCGAATACATGGATTGTCGAGCGAGCCGATAGATGATCTGGTAGCGTATCGGCGCTCACGATTCTCGATTGCGAGAATCCAACAATGCTCGTCCTCGACGAGCCAATAAAAAGTTGCTAGCGTCAGAAACGTCCAAACACCTACAAGGAGGTGAAGATGTCGGGTAATTCCGGGAGAGCGAAGGAACTCGCTGAGTACGAGCGTTTGCGTGTAGAAAACGTTGAGGCACGTCGCGAGTACTATGAAGAGCGCAGTAAAGTGCAAGCCGATCCGACCCGTTCGACTGCTACTTTGTCATCGTTGGGTGACATTCTTGGCAAAGCCCATCGTGCGTTGCTGAACAAGGCTGATGAACTCGAGATCCCACCTCAATATACGGCGCACCTTGACCCATATAAAGGTCAGTAGGGGCGCCTGAAGGTAGAGAAACACGACGAGGTCGCGACCGCGCCGAGCCAGATTTTCGCAGGGACGAGGTGAGCACTCCGCACGGTATGCGACACGGTGGAATCGGACTTCACGAATAGTCAGACATTGGGCATGCTACGATTCGCGCAAAACAAGCGGGGGTGCGATGAAAAATTGGCGGTTGGTGGTGGGCATACTCTTTGGTCTCGGAGGAGCGATCCTGATTGCATTCTTTGGTGCAACCACGGCGGGGACTAAAGCATATGATCCGACGCTCATGGCATCTTGGGTTCAGGCGGTTGGCTCCATCGCCGCCATTGTCGGTGCATACTGGTTCGTGCAAATTTCAGCGAGAGATCAGCGGCAACTGGCTACAAAGGTTCGCGACAGAGAATTGGCTGAGCGGCGTTCGTCTATTCAAGCTGTGCTTGACGAAGTCTACATAAAATTCATGGAACTTCGCCGATGGTACGAGCTTGAGAACGGCACTCTTCCTCTCGAGGTGTCATTCCTATCAGTCGATGAACTTGCGAGCGCGGCGAGCCTATTGGACGACGTACCTCTGTTTGAATTCGACTCTGGTGAGCTAGTGAAAGCGATACTTGAGTTGAGGCGCACGTGTCGAACGACAATTGCCTTGTTGGAGCGTCAAGCGCGAAACTTTCGCGATCCGGAAAAGGATGAAAGGTATCCTGGGCACCCATGTATCGCAGATCAGGTCAATGACGAAGTCGACTACATCGAGACTGTTTACTACGCCGCGCTAAAAGTGACGGGGGCGGCGGCCATCCATCGCCCCGCACTGATTCGCGCATTTATGTGGCAGCGTCTCCAAAGCGAAAACTGATTTCCGTTGGTCCAATGCGCAGTCATGTGCAGTAGGTGCTTGCGCAACTCGCCAACTCGTCCCACTGTTGAGTGATGGCGAAAACGAGAACGGCGGCGATAAGCACGCCAAGGCTCTTGAGCCAAAGGATCAGAGCGCTTTCACGACCACACTCCCATCAGCGCTTCGATCGGCGGAGCGACGGCGCCGGCAAGCAGGTAGAAGCCGGCTATCACACAGAGGGGGATCCAATCTCGATTCATGGTCATCTCAATTTGTTGTTTTTGCTTGGCGTAACCGGTATCAGACGATGGCGGTCAGCGTCGTGCTGCCATCGCCGTGTTCGGTGCGAAGCATCAACGGTGCTCCGCCGAAAAGTTCAGGGCGAAGTTCGCGCAGTGCATTACTGAAGTTCTTCGGTGCTTCGAAGCCGTTGCCGAGCAGTGCGGTCGTGACCGCGAGCTCGGGACCGTCGCCGCCGGGCGTGAAGAACGACGCGACGATGGGAATCCCATGTTCTTTGCAGATAGCGATGATCTGCGTCATGAGCGGCGAGATCTGCTCGTCGTAGATCTGTTCCTTGGTGGCGGCGGTCATATCTTTCTCCAATATGATTAGGAATGCGAATTCATAACAGCGCTCAACGAACGGCACTGGCGTTCAATGTCGTCCGATCAACGCTGTCGAAACTCTTAAGGGTGCGCACTCGCCAGGGCGCCGCTGCGCTAGGTTGGTGGGTGCGGAGGATCCGCGGCCGAATGCGCGCCCTTGAGAGAGTTGAGGCAGGTTCCTTGCGATAATGGATGCGCCGACCTGAGAGACGGCACCCATAAACCACCGTTACAAGGAATCACCCATGAGTGAACCGAAAGACGACAGCACGGCGACCAAGATCCTTGTCGAACTGATCCGAGGCGGATCGGTGAAGCTTCCGCACGTGGACAGCCCGACAAATACCCAAGTAGCGACGAAAAGAGGCGAAGAAGCTGCCGCATATCTTGTCGCACTCCACAAGGGCCTCAAGGCCATTGACTAACGTAGCAGGACACCTACGGCTCACCAGTAGGCAGCTGACATCACCGATGCGCTCTCGTTGAAAGCGCATCGGTCATTCTGGTGTTAGGCGCTACCCCGTTTCTCGGCTACACCATCGAGCCGGCCGGTTGCTCTCGGTACTGCGACCCCGGCGCACTAGCACTCTTAAGGATCAACCGCCTGGGCGGCGGCTCGGCGATCATAAATGTGTCGCAGCACTTGCGATCGCAACATGGCGGCGACGCGCCAACGACTGTACGACGACGGCTGTCTGGCTGCGAGTAATGCTTTCAAATTTATTTCTCGTTAATGTCTAAATCAATACAAATATTACAAAAACATATCTAAATCATCAAATTTATGAACTGCGAGTCTAATTGTTGCCAGTAATTTGATATTTCAGAAAGATTTGTAATGATGGGGTTGGTGGTGCTTCCCGTAAGAGTTTAAAAAAATATGGTAATCTCGCCGCGCGTCTGGCTCGATGCGAATAAAACGAATCACAATTTTATGAGAGGAAAGCTGTGAAAAAGGGGATTCTTGTATTTATTGGATTGTTGATGTTTCATGTGTCGTCTGCATTCGCAACAGTGATTTCTTCCGGGACGACGCTTTATCTGGGCACACGGGTTTGCTCCGAAAATGGCCAGTACTGCCTCAACATGCAAACGTCCGATGGCAACCTGGTGCTGTACGGTCCGAGCGGTGTAGTGTGGTCCGCACAGGTTGCAGGGAAGGGCGTTACGCGCGCAGTCGTGCAGCCGGACGGCAATTTCGTTCTGTATACTTCAGCCAATGTACCAGTGCTCTATTTCAATACTCAGCATCCGGGTGCATATTTAAATGTTCAAAATGACGGTAATCTCGCGCTTTATTGGGATCGCCCGGTCTGGCAAAGTCATACAAGTGATACCAACTCTATTCAGGCGAACCAAGGGCGTATCCTTCATACTAACAACAAAATTCCTGCGGGTGCGAGCTACACGGTCGGCCAGTATTTCTTGATCTTGCAAGCCGATGGAAATTTCGTTCTTTACAAGAACGGTGCTGCGATTTGGAATTCAGGGACGGTGGGGAAGGGCGTTACGGCGGCTTGGATGCAGAACGATGGCAATTTCACGCTGACGAATGATGCAGGCGCTGCGATCTGGCAAACGAACACAGAAGTAAATCCAAATAATTATTTTGCGTTTCAGCCAGACGGAAATCTTGTTGTTTATGCGCCAACCGTGAGCTGGGATCGCCTCGCTCATTTCGATCACCCGGACTATCTCGATCACGGTGGCGGTAACTACTGCTTTGCTTGTACGGCTAAGCCGATTTCGATTCCGTTCTAAGGATTGACTGACCGCGTATTGAGCCAATGGCGCGATAGTGATGAAGGGGGCCCTCCGAACGTGGGGCCCCTTCTCGTATTCATGATCAATGGACGGCGATGAAACCTGGCGTCGCACTACGACTGGTCCGCAGCGACTTCCAGCAAGTGATGTAGGAATCTGATGTCGATCGCGGCAGGCTTGGAATGCCTCGATCTGCGAGATGGTGTCTGTGACCAGGTGCCAGGCTTGCATCCGCGCGTCGTCGTCGAATTGCTTGTCGTTGCCGGCCGCGCGGCGCACGTCCTCTGCGGTGGCTTCGCGCCAACTGACCAATATGGGGAAGTGCATCCCGCGTTGATAGTGATTCACATGCCAATCCAAAAGAACAACATCTTGTCCGTCTCCGGTTTCATGCTAAGTCTTAGCGTGCTCTACGGACCGGAATGCGACGGATGGGGATGTGTCTTGTCCAGAAGCGTCACTAATCTGGATCCTGCCACATTGGAGGTTATCTGCGATGTGCACATATATGAACGAACTACCGGGCGCCGCACGAGGACCATGAGCTACGCGAACTGCGGATCGACCCGTCCAGTGACGAGTACCTGGTCATGTGCGCATGCACCGACCTGCCGACGAGAAACGGTCGGTTGCGATCCTGCGGTCAGCGGACTATGACGAGTGTCTGAACGCGCCGAACGTCGACGCCGCGCGCGATGCTGCAACTCTATCCGGCGGACGACATGGTGGCCGAACCGAAGGAGGCCGAGTGATCTATTTTTTGGGGAAGATGTCCATATCGGATAACGTCGCGCTCCAACCGACACAGCAGCAAGTAGTATCTCGACGAAAGCCTGGAGGCTCGTCAAAAGAATCGCAAGCTGATGAGCGCGATTGCGCTTTATTGGATCGGTTTCTGGTTCGTTTTTCTGGTGCCTATGGAAATTAAGGCGACAACGCAGTCTGCGTAGAATCACGGCATCGGTATGAAGATGCATGCTAAGATCAGCATCAAAATGATCGGACACTATGTGTCTGTAGGGGATAAGCGATAAAAATCCAACTTCCAGTCGAGGCATGGAAATCATTTTTTTTGCTCGCCACGTTATTACTCTGTTGGTAGACCTGATCAATGCAAACAAGAAAAGGAGCATTTCGATGAAGTTGACATCCGTCATGAAGGCGTTTCGACTCTCGGTGCCGTTGATTCTTGCAATGATGATTTTTCCATCTGGCGCTTTGGCTGATACGACGCGATTTGTATCGTCGTTCTCGACGGTCGCCGCGGGGGATTCGCAAGAGCTGCAGAATACATATATGAGCGAAATGGATGGAAGTAATTCACCATATAACAAATTAAATGGGATCCATCTTACTCCAGAGCAGTTTGTTGCAGTGAGGTCGAGAGATTCCATGTATCAAGCCAAGGCGATTATTGGCGTTTGGTCAAAATTGATCCAGAGTGATGGTCAGCCGGTGCCAAATCTAGCCGATGCCGTAAACAATCTCGGGTTGCAGGTGATCGATGGTTATCGCGATAAAATTCTTGCATTGTACATTTATGATGAGCCTACATATGCGAATATCTCAAAAAGTACGCTTCAGTTGATAATTTCAAAATTGAATTTCAGATTTCCTGGAATTCCGACGTATGTTGTTTACTATAGAAATTGCTATGTAGACCAATCCTGTAGCTCCTCGTTGCCCATGTCTGAGCGTGATATACCGGATAACGTGGATTGGGTCGGATTTGATATCTACAATTCGAGCGGTGATCCGAATTTTGTAACAAACACGGTTACCCCATTGGTGACGCAACTGCGCACACATCTGGATCAGTTGGGCATGAAGAAGGGTATCGTTATCGTTGCGCAGGGATTTCAATCGGGCACTACCGCTCCATCCGTGAGCAGCGACAACGCTTTGGCACAGCAAATGAAGAATTATTTTGCCCTTTTGGAGTCTGCGAACGGTTGCATTCAGTCTTGTGGCCTTCAGAGGGTCATCGGCATTGATAGTTATTTTTGGGGGAAAGATTCGACTGGGCAGTTGATTGCCTTTGGCAGTCACTGGCTGCCGAATACGCAGAGAGCTCTTTTTGATGTGGCTGGCCCAATCATAAATAGAAGTGTGACTGGAAATAGATACTACGTTCCGGAGTCAAATTTTGATGGTCAATTTGCTGTCGTGACTAACGGGTATCCGGTTTACTACTACAAATATTCTGCAAATTCATACTATTGCAGGTATGCCAGTGAGCAAGAGTATTTGAATGACAAGTCTGCTTTGGGGTTGGCAAATAGGGTTACGCCAATCTACCCGACCATCGAAAGCCTATTTGACAATGGTCCGTGTCATCCGTAAGCGATAGATCGATCGGTGGCCGATTCTCGAAGTCTTGACTATACGCGGTACGAGGCGGCGCCGTGAAACAGAAGCGGGCGCCCAACAGGCGCTCGCGAGGTATCACTGCCACGGGAAATCGCAAAGAAGTGGGGAGGGCGTTACCGACGTACCGATGGGTTGCTCCGGGGCTGCATGCGTCGCGAAGTCATGTGTGTCGTCGTTGCGAGTTCGCGAACGAGGCTTTCTTTCTCGCCTCAGGCTAAGGTTCGCACGCGCCGTGCCGTTATCTTTCCTGGACAGCCCTCGTGCCTCGAATGCTGATCCGTTTTCTTGCCTGCTCGCGTACTGCGCGAGCAGGCTTTTTTCGTTTACGGCGGCTTCAAACCGGCAACTTGGCGGAATAGAGCAGGGACTTGGCGCGAACCGACAAAGCGCAACAGTCTTTCATTCGTGTAATGTGTGACTTCCTCGTGCCCTCATGCTTTGAAGGGCCGTTCGATCCCGACGACCAGTGACGGTGTCGGGATTTTTTTTGCCCGCGCGCCGATGTCCCGACGACAAGCCGCCACGGAATGCAATGCCGTCGCGGAGTCTGGCGAAGACGCATCGATGCGATGGCTTCAACAACTGCGCCGCACTCACGCCACGCCAAGGCATCGGACCCGTGGCGTCCTTCGCATACCGCAAAGCACGGTATATTTTGCGACAAGACATTCCGACCGATAGAGCAAGCAGAAGGAGTTACCGCCGATGCAGGAAACCCGGACCACGCTTCGAGCTGCGACAGCGCACGACGCAAGCCACATCGCTCGCCTGCACACGCTGAGCTGGCAAACCGCATACAGCCATATCCTTCCGGCCGCCTATCTGTCCGACGAGGTGCCGACGGAACACGCGGTCCGATGGCGCAAATATCTCGATCGCAACGAAGAGGAGTGGGGCCTTGTGCTGATCGCCGAGTCGGATGGCGAGCCCGTTGGTTTCGTCAGTGCCGAACGCCCGGTCGATCCGGCGCTCGGCGTGCTGCTTGACTGCCTTCATGTTCATCCGTCGCATCACGGCAGCGGTACCGGCAAGCGCATGATCGAAGCCGTTCGCGCGTGGGCCCGAACGCTCGGTGTGGACAAGGTCCACCTGCAGGTGCTCGAGGACAACGTACGCGCGATCGGTTTCTACGAGCACAACGGCTGGCAGTTGGCGGGAGTCGAAACGAGCCGCATCGGCCAGACGGAGGTCACCGACCGGATCTACGCGATACAGGCCTAGGCGCTCGTCCGCATCCGAACGAACGGTCGCCCGCTATGCAACTACTCCCGGCCGCGCCGAAGTCACACCGGGTAAAGGCTGAATTCGCTTTGCCGTTACGTGCCGCAATAGCGCACGAGTAAATCGGCTTCCGTCTCGTGCACTTCGACGGGCAGCGTCGTTGCGCCTGCATAGGCTAGATAGCGTGCACGATGCTGGCCGTTGCGGAATGACGCGACGCCGACTTTCGACAGGCCGGGGATGCCGAGCAGCATTCGCGTTCTCGTTTCGCGAAACGTGATGAACGGCATGTCCGGAATCCTGTCCTGGTCCGGATCGAGGAACTCGCGAATACCCGCGGCTTTGCCAGGGGCCCAGTACTGAACTGACGGCAGCACGTAGTCCGTGGTATCGCGGTCGGCACATGCCAGCAGTTTCTTCAGGTCGATCGTCACGACCCGATGTCGCGAGTCGTCGGACGAGAATACCCGCTTGAGGTGCGCATAGGCATAGGGGACGTGCCCGGGAAGCTGGATAATCCAGACATCTACGCCGTTCTGTTGTGCGCGGGCGAGTGCCATTGTTTCCTCTGGTGGTGCAAGCGGTCTTTGTGGCCGGAGTTTAGCAGCGCGATTGCAACAGTGGAGCAGATTGATACCCGGGATAGGAAAACGGAGCGGCCCGCAGCAGGATCGGAAGCGAAGGCGCAGAAGGTATGGCCGGCAAAGCGGATGCGGTCATGCGCCGGTGGTCGATATCGATGGGTCACGAGAATATCGCGATACTGCCGGCGGGAATGACACGCCGCACGAAATTCACGCAAGATTCACATGGCATCGCAAAGCCGGGCAGGCGCGGATCATCATAAGAACCAAGAGGGCAGATTGACCGGAGAAAAGCATGGCGTCGAAACTTGAGATCGAATACCTCGATTACTGTTTCACTGCAACGCTCGAAATCAGGGAGTCCGGCCGGACCGGTGTTGTCGACTGGCAACTCGAATCCGATGCGCGAAGCAAGACCCTCGCGTGGATCGTGTTCGATCGCTTCCTCGAACGGAACGACTTCGCCGATGAGGAAGATGCGCGCGCAAATATCGTCGACTGGCTGGAGCGGCTTGCGGATCCGAGGTCGGGTGCGTCAGCGGAGATTGCGAAGGCGAGCGTGGTGGCTTCGGGAGCGGTGGCGGCAACTTCATCGACTGCCGAAGTCGTCGGCGAGACCGTTATTGAAATCGTCAGCGATCTCGACTGGATCGATATGGTTGCCGACTGGTTTTCCAGCGGTTCGCCTTGATGACGAAACCGGGGTGTCGTGACGCAGGTTATCGTGCTCGTGAATTACGGCTTCGCGAAATGCCGTATAAGAAAACGAAACCAGAGTCACGGTAAAAAATAGAATATCCCTGCTTTGACAATACACGCGGCTGACCGGAAACTGAACCCGGATCTGAATACGTCCGCTTGAATCAAATCAAGATCGAACTCCAGATATGAAATGAACAATGCGGCTGACGGCTGGCGCGATCACTCATTACCGATGTCGGCCTGACAAGCTGCACAGCAATGCTGTTCAGAGTCGGCGGATACGAATAGCTTGTCGACCGATTTTTCGTCAGCGAGGGCGGCAAGAAATATCAGGACATTTTCGACATGCCCGAGCATCGCGGCGCGGTGCTTGCATGGTCTTTCCGGAAATCGATCGAGGCGTCTCCATACCAGCGGGGTGGTGGTGTTGCCCGTCGTTGTAGTGACGCCGACCGCGCGGCACGCGAGCCTGCCGGTTGCCGCGGGATTGTCACCAAATGGTGAGTTGCCGCACAGACTGTTGCGCGGCCCCCGATCACAATTTGGCAGGTTGACCGTTCTTCCCCGGCCCGGTCAACCGTTTCCCCGCTCGCTCGCGCAGGAGCGGGGCTTTTTGCCCGTCCGACGCCGGAAGGTGCGTCGGCGGAACCGGACAGGCGTTCGGCAGGCTGCATAATCGCGCCCCGGCATCCGTTCGCCTGATCCGTACGAATCGCTTTCCTCGTGCCTGAGCGAACCCTCAGGCCCATCGCCGGTTTCGGCCGGCGATGCCTTGGTCCCGGCGGCGCGCAGCCACGCTGCCGGGATGTTTTTTGCGCCGAATGCGCTGCATCACGTCGTGCGCAGCGCGCGTGTCGACCTGCTCAGCCAGTCTGTTCGACGCTGGTTTCCCATCCGTCGTATTCCCCTCCGAGCGAACGCACTTCGCGATTGATCGCGATCGTATGCCGCGTGATGTCGGCCAGCGCCATGGTTCCTTCGTGCGAAAACCGTACGGCCGACTTGCCGTCCTCGGTCGGGGCGACCGATTCGACCGGATAACCTTTCGCTTCGGCCCAGTCCGCGAACTGGTGCGCGTCGCTCGGGTCCTGAAAGTACGCCCAGTGCATCACGCGCCGGCTCACGTCGCTGGCGTCGCCTTTCTGCCGCAGCGCATCCAGCACGCGCATGTCGCGCATGATCTGCCAGTCGTCGTCGGTCGGGTAGAGGGTCTGCCAGTACGCTTCCTTGCCCGGATCGTCCTGATGGGCGTACTGAAGCGCGTAGGTCGTCTGGTCGGCCAGCGAGTCGACGATTTCCGCCGCTGCTTCGTCGTCGAACGGCACGTAGAAAAGGAAATCCCGATTACCGTCGACGGTGATGCGGCCGACCTGCACACCGCCTTTCGCGGTGATCGTGGCGTCCAGCAGATCCTCGATCGTCGTGAGATCGGCGAACTCGTCGCCGGTCGGCAGGCCTTCAGGCGTCGGATGCGCAAAGGGGACGCGCACGCTGAGCAGCGACGTGCGCGGATCGCCTTCCGCGATTTCCGCAAAGCTGTGGTTGAAGCTGATGAAAGCCTGATGGTCGCCCATTCTGGCAGGGAAGGTTCCCCAGGCGTCGGTCATGTGTTTCTCCCGTACACGATTGTCTGTTGACGGTTGCAAAGCGTCCCAATGTATCATCGAAAATCGCGTTGGCCGAAGAGGCGCACATGATCGCGAGTCTGGGCATTCTGGTGCCGGTGGAAGAGGATCGCTATCGGGCGGTGGTGGATTTCTACCGTCTCGTG
This sequence comes from Burkholderia cepacia, assembly GCF_001039005.1. Taxonomy (GTDB): domain Bacteria; phylum Pseudomonadota; class Gammaproteobacteria; order Burkholderiales; family Burkholderiaceae; genus Burkholderia; species Burkholderia theae. The sequence continues at coordinate 139,656 of NZ_LDWR01000011.1, read as the reverse complement.
CTCGCGCTTCCGGTGCATTCCGACGGTGTGTCGGCCGCGGGGAATCCGTGGCATCGCTTTGTCGTGCAGGGCGCGACGCTGACCGTTCATACGGGCAGGCGCGGCGAGTTTCCGTATCCGGAGTTTCGGCCGACCGGCCATGGAATCGCGTTGGCAATCGAAGTGCCACACGTCTCGGAGGCCGTTGCACGACTTGAATCGCACCGCGTCGGCATCCTGAACGACTGGGACTACGGCGATGGCACGGTGGCGATTTCCGTGGCAGACCCCGCGGGTAACGTATGCGAGATCTGGGGTTGCCCGTGACCCGACGCGATAGTGCGGCGGGCCGCAAAAATTTCGAAGGAGAATCCGATGTCGATGTTTGCGGTGAATGGTGTCCGAATCGATCCGCTCAGCGCGCGCGTGACGCACGTGCGCTGGGCGGCCGTGAATCCCGCCGACCGGTCGTGGGCGGCGAAGCCGAGCGAGGCGCCGGTGGCGGAAGTGGCGCACGCGCTCGCGTCGGGCAACGATGTCCGTGCGATTTTCTCGGAGTCGGACGCAACCGCGATTGGGCCGAGGCTGAAACGCGTGCTGTATCGCGACGCATCGGAAGGCATCGAACTCGACATCGATGCAACGAGCGAGTCGCGCACGTTGCGGGATCTTCCGCAAATCTGACCGGAGCGGCACGCGCAGGCGGTAACGGGTGCCGCCTCATCGATAGCGGCAGCTGGCCGAAAGGTCGGCTCGCACGACGCCGATCGCGAGGAGTAGTATCGGACAACCGCCATGCTGCCGTGCTGGTTGCGCCGAACGGTTTGACGCGCCGCGCGACTGTCGGCGAGCCAGTACCCGAAGCGAATATCGCACACGCGCCCGAGACCATGTCCAGACTTCTCATCGCCCCGTTGGTATCCGCGCTTTGTCTGGCGCTCTCGGCCTGCCAGACCGCGTCCGCGCCGGCTCCGCTGCCGTCGCCCGAGACTGCGTCGGCAGCCGTTCCGGCGTCGTCGCCGGCCGCGCCGATCCGCGGTATCGGCCTGGCGCCTCATCTGGCAGGGCAGAGTCACTGGGCCGTCGGTCAATGCACGACCAACGGCACCGTCAAGGTGTGCAATTGACCGATGCTGACCGAACGGTGTCCGTTCCCTGCGAATGAAAGATTGTGAGTGCGCGGCGACGCACGACTTTCCCGACCGCAACGAATTCTTGTCGACAAGGGGCTCGTCGCCAATCCCGGTCTTCCGGTGCGTTCCCGGCGTGTTGATAGGGCGCCCGACCTCGATGGGCCGATTGCCGTCGATGCAATTGATTGAGCGATGAACAGCGAACACGAAACAAACGATTCCGGCTTGCACGTCGATCCCGTCGCGGGAACGGTCATCGGCCAGTTGCCGGTCACGCTGGCGGTCGATAGCCGGAGCCTGAAGAAAAGGGCAATCGTCTGCGCAGTGCTGGCCGCGGCGAGCCTCTGCGGTTATGCGGCGGACCCGACGCTCTGGCCGGTAGCGGCGCTGGCCGTGCTGCTGGCGCTGGCGAGTGCCGCCTTCTTCGTCTCGTCGCGGCGCAAGATGGCGCTGCATGTCGACGAAACGGGCTTCAGGCTGATCGGCTCGGCGCGTGAAAAACCCGTTACGCCATGGCGCGACGTCACCGAGTTTCGGATCATCAGCGTCGCTGGAAATCGTTACATCGGCTACCAGTTCTCGGCGTATTCGTCGCGTACCAAGGTGCCGGGCGGCGTGATGCTGCCGATCTCCCGGTTTGCCGATCTTCCGCTCGACGCGGTGGCCGGATTGCTGGAGGCATGCCGCCGACAGTTCGGCGTGCCGGACGACCAGGCCGACCGAACGGCCTGAGCGACCCGCCCGTCAGGAAAACAAAAAAATGTCGGGGGCCATGTCGATTTCCGTCGGGTTCGTCCGTCGTAGCATCGGAGGCGTGCGCATCGCGCGTCCGTCCCGTTTTCCGATACGACAACCGACTGAAGGAGCGACACCCATGTCCACGTCCGTCAAACCGATCCCGGAAGGGATGCGCACGCTGACGCCGCACCTGATCTGCGCCGGCGCAGCAGCAGCCATCGACTTCTACAAGCGCGCCTTCGGTGCGAACGAACTGTTTCGCCTGGCGATGCCCGACGGCAGGCTCGCACACGCGTGCCTCGCGATTGGCGATTCGACACTGATGCTGGTGGATGAAATGCCCGAGCACGGCGCGCTCGGGCCGAAGGCGCTGAAAGGCACGTCGGTCTGCCTGCACCTGTACGTGCCGGACACCGATGCGGCGATCGCAAAGGCCGTCGCGGCCGGTGCGACGGTCACGATTCCGGCCGCCGACATGTTCTGGGGCGATCGCTACGGACAGGTCGAGGATCCGTTCGGACACCGCTGGTCGCTCGCGACGCATCAGCGCGACCTGACGCCCGAGCAGATCGCGGAGGCGATGGCCAGCGCACCGCCGTGCGGAAGCTGACATAGTCGCGCAGCCGCGGTTGAGCGGCAGGGTGGCGGCACAGGCCTGCACCCGGTTCGCCCGCGGTCACGTGCCGGCCGTCTTGCCGCGCTGCTTGTCCTCGTACATCCGGTGATCGGCCGATGCGAGCAGGTCGGCCACCGCGTGATGGCGCGCGGGATCGTACGCGACGTGCCCGACGCTGAACCGGATCGCGTAGCCGCGCGCGTCGGCCGCGTTGCGCAACGCGAGCGCGTGCGTCACGCGTTCGACCGGCTCGACGGCGTCGGCCGGATCGGTGGCGCTCAGCAGCACGACGAACTCGTCGCCGCCGAGCCGTGCGATCACGTCGCCGTCGCGCAGCGCGCCCGTCAGCGTATCGGCGAATGCCTTGAGCGCGCGGTCGCCTTCGGCATGGCCGAAGCGGTCGTTGATCGTCTTGAAATCGTTCAGGTCGAAGAACAGCAGCGTGGCGTGACGGCCCAGGCGATCGCACAGGCTCAGCACGTGGCGGGCCAGGATCTCGAAGCCGCGCCGGTTCGTCAGCTGCGTAAGCTCGTCGGTGGTCGCGAAATGCAGCGCGGCGATCTCGCGTTCGGTCATGTGGGCGAGATCGCCGAGCAGCGCGAGTTCGTCGGGCTCGAGCGAACGCGGCCGCGTATCGATCAGGCACAGTGTGCCGATGGGTGCGCCGTTCGGCGCCGCAAGCGGCCGGCCGGCGTAGAAGCGGATGCCGGGTGCGCCGGTGACGAGCGGGTTGTCGTGGAAGCGGCTGTCGTTCAGCGCGTCCTGGATCACCATCGTATTGCCGGCGAGCAGTGCATGGGCGCAGAACGATACGTCTCGCGACGTCTGCGTGACGTCGATTCCCGCATGGCTCTTGAACCACTGGCGATTCTCGTCGACGAGGCTGACGAGTGCGATCGGTACGTCGAACAGCCGACGCGCGAGGCGCGTCAGGCGGTCGAAACGCTCTTCGGGCGGCGTGTCGAGGATCGAGAGCGAATGAAGCGTATCGAGCCGGGCCGCCTCGTTGGCCGGTTTCGGTGCGATTTGCATGGGCCTTGTCTCTTGTCCCGGCTGCGAGGCCGGTCATCGGATCGTATGCCGACCAGTATGGCGCATTATTTGGCGCCTCGCCAAGCCTGAAGCCCGGAGCGACCGGTTTCGGCTTGATCCGGATCGATGCAGATGCGGTGAGAAGCGGGCGTCATGGACCTGCGTTTCGTCCCGATACGGAATCGGATGTGCGATGCCTCAAGGTGCTCGGCACGGTGCCGTAAATAGGACGAGTCCAATCGTTCATCACATCCCATCGCACCATGGTTCGAATTCTGTACGCGGGTTATCTCGCGTTTGCGCTGTATCTCCTTTATCCGATGGTGCAGAACGCGCTGACATTCGGCACGGATTGCGTGAGCAGCGCGCTGCCAGGGGGCGCCCGCGGTTTGTCGACGCCTTCGGCAAGCGGCGTGGACGGACACGCGAACCGCTGCGCGCCGACCGCGCAGGCCGGTGCCGCGACCGGGCGGTTGCCTGAAATCCATTGAACGCGGATTGCCGCACGTGTCGTTCGATGCGTGATGCGGCGCGTTGGCCATTCGGCCGAATTGAATGCTGCGCGACGCTCGCCGATCATATGCAACACGGCGGATCGAATGCGAGATGTCGAGAGCCGCGCGTAAGCGCGGCGCGCGTCAGTAGCTGGAGCGGTACGGCGCGCCCTGGTCGAAACGGCTCTGCCAGTGCGCGAGGTAGCGCGATGCGAGTTGCGGATTGTTCCAGACCACCACGACGTTTTCGGAATTGCGGCTGGCGGCCGATGCGCTGTAGTTGAACGAACCTGTTTCGACGTGCTCGGCGTCGATCACGAGGTACTTGTCGTGATGGATCGCATAGGCGTCGATCGTGCGGGTCGGGATGCCGGCGTTCACGAGCAGGTTCAGCGCCTGCTTGCTGCTCTTTGCGCGGTTGCCCTTGTCGTCGACGACCACGGCGACATTGACGCCGCGTCGCTTCGCGGCGAGCAGCGCGCGCGTGACGGGCGGCGACGTGAATGAATACGCGGCGACGCGGATCGAGCTGCGCGCGGCGCCGATCGCTTTCAGCACGAGTGCCTCGGCGCCGCCGTCGGGCGAGAACGCCGATTCGACGACTTGCGTCGCGGGTGCTTCGTGAGTGGGCGCGGGCAGCCATCGCGACACGAAGTCGATCGCTTGCTGGAGCAGCGATTCACTTTGCGTCTTGCCGAAAGCGGCGAAGGGTGTGGCGAGCAGGGAAGCGGCGAGACAGGCGGCGGCGAGGCGATTGCGCGACAACATCTTGGACAGCGAACAATTTCGAGACAGCGGGCCGTGAGTGTAACGCAGACGCGGCGGCTCGGTCACGTGCGGATGCGAAGGGATTCGCACGCGCGATGATCGGTGGTGGCCGTGGCAATGACGCAAAGTTGCGTTGTGCGGTATCCGTGTACGCGATCAGGACGATCAACGGATGTTGCCGACGGCAGCGTGTGATTGCGCTTGCCGTTGCGGGATAGCGATGCGCAAGCAATGCGCGAACGCAGTCGAGCGGGCTCGTTGCGGCCCGTGATGGACGCGCGCGTGCAAAGAACGACGCGTCAGCGTCCGTCGATCATGCGCGCGCCATGCGTCAATCCTCGACCGCCGGCGCACTGGCTTCGTCGGATGCGATCCACCCGGGGCCGGGCTCGGGCAGCACGTCGCGTGCGTCGAGTGGTTCGCCGCAGGCCGAGCACACGGTGACCGCATGCATCAACTGGCCGCAGGTGCGGTGGCGCAATTGCACCGGCGGCCCCTGGCCGTCGTCCTTCCAGCGATCGCCCCACGACATCAGTGCGAGCAGGGCCGGGTAGAGGTCGAGGCCCTTGTCCGTCAGCCGGTATTCGAAGCGCGGCGGGCGCTCCTGATACGCACGCTTGACCAGCACGCCTTCGTCGACGAGCCGCGCAAGCCGTTCGGCCAGCACATGGCGCGTGACGCCAAGCTGCGTCTGGAACGCGTCGAAACGGCGGCAGCCGAGGAACGCGTTGCGAAGGATCAGCATGGTCCAGCGGTCGCCGAGCACGGCGAGCGTGCGCGCGACCGAACAGTTCAGCGTACCGATGTCATCCCATTTCATCGTCGAGTCTCTTGCGGCGGTTCAGCGAAATAGCGGGTTCGATTATAGAACCCGCCTTCGGTTACAACGGGCACGGCTACGTTGACAACGGCCGCCATCGTTGTCAATAATAAGTTCCAATTTAGAACGTACTCGCGCGGCGACGCGCTTTCAACCCGGAGACACCCCGATGAATCCGCTTTCCCTGTCCGGTCTCGATCTGCTGCGTGCCGCGGTGGCGGGCGACGCGCCGCTCGCGTCGATTTCCGAGACGATCCCGATGCGTCCGCTGGACGTCGAACTCGGCTATGTGAAGTTTTCGGCGCGGGCGGACGGCCGGCACCTGAATCCGCTCGGCGGCGTGCACGGCGGGTTCGCCGCGACGGTGCTCGATTCGGTCACGGGTTGCGCGGTGCATTCGATGCTCGACGCGGGTGTCGGTTACGGCACGGTCGATCTGCATGTGAAGATGCTGCGGCCCGTGCCGCGCGACGCCGACCTGATCGCGGAAGGGCGCGTGATCCACCTGTCGCGTTCGCTGGGCGTCGCGGAGGGCACGCTGAAGACACCGGACGACAAGATCGTCGCGCATGCGTCGGCGACCTGTTTTATTCAGCGGCCGTAGTAACGAGGGCGCCAAGGCTGCCGTCCGCGCAGGCGCGTGTACATCCATGCCGGCGCCGAAGGCCGCCTGTAAGCGTACGCGGCGCAAGTCTGAAGCGGCCGCTTCAATGTGATAGCGTTTCTGCTTTCCACCGACGCGACAGGAACAGCATGGAATACCGCACACTCGGCGATTCGGGCATCGAGGTCAGCCTGATCGGTCTCGGCACGATGACGTGGGGCGAGCAGAATTCGGAGCGCGACGCGCACGAGCAGATCGACTACGCGATCGCGCAGGGCGTGACGCTGATCGATGCCGCGGAGATGTATCCGGTGCCGCCGAAGCCCGACACGCAGGGGCGCACCGAGCAGTACATCGGCACGTGGCTCGCGCAGCATCGCGCGCAGCGCGACCGCATCGTGCTCGCGACGAAGATCGCGGGGCCGGCGCGGCAGCCGCACAATCCGCGCCATATCCGCGGCGAGGGCAACCAGTTCGACCGCAAGAACCTGACCGAGGCGCTCGATGGCAGCCTCAAGCGCCTGCAGACCGACTATGTCGATCTCTACCAGTTGCACTGGCCCGACCGCAGCACGACGACGTTCGGCCGCCCCGCCTATCCGTGGGTCGACGACGCCTATACGGTGCCGATCGAGGAAACCCTCGGCGTGCTCGCGGAATTCGTGAAGGCCGGCAAGGTGCGCGCGATCGGCGTGTCGAATGAAACGCCGTGGGGCGTCGCGCAGTTCCTGCACGCGGCCGAGAAGCTCGGGCTGCCGCGCATCGCGAGCATCCAGAATCCGTACAGCCTGCTGAACCGCACGTTCGAGAACGGGTTGTCGGAATTCACGCATCGCGACGGCGTCGGCCTGCTTGCGTATTCGCCGCTCGCGTTCGGCTGGCTGTCCGGCAAGTACGAGAACGGCGCGCGTCCGGCCGGCGCGCGCATCACGCTGTTCGAGCGCTTCCAGCGCTACAGCAAGCCGCAGGCCGTCGAGGCGACGTCGCGTTACGTCGCGCTCGCGCAGCGTCACGGGCTGTCGCCCGCGCAGCTCGCGCTCGCGTTCGTCAACAGCCGGCCGTTCGTGCGCAGCAACCTGGTCGGCGCAACGTCGCTCGCGCAGTTGAAGGAGAACATCGGCAGCATCGACGTGACGCTGTCCGACGAGATCCTGGCCGAGATCGACGCGCTGCACGAACTGCAGCCGAACCCGGCGCCGTAAACGGCGCGCGGCCCGCGCGGCAACGATGCCGCGACGGGCCGCTTCGGCGGCGCATCGCGGCGCCGTCGCTGGCTTCGTTACCGCATCTTGAGCCGTGTGCGCGCGACAAACAGCGCGGCGAGGCTCAGCAGCGCGCAGCCCATCAGATAGAGCGCCGGCGACAGCCGGTTGCCGGTCGTGCTGATCAGCCAGGTGATGACGAACGGCGCGAAGCCGCCGAACAGCGTGACGCCCGTGTTGTAGCTGACCGCGAGCCCCGTTGCGCGCGTCTGCGGCGGGAACAGTTCGGCCATCAGCGCCGGCAGTGCGCCGCAGTACATCGCCTTCAGCATGCCGATCCAGATCAGTGCGGCGAGCATCGTCGCGAACGACGCGTGGCGCGTGAGCCAGGCGAATGTCGGCCACACGGAGACGAGCATCAGGACAGCCGCGACCACCATCATGCGGATCCGCCCGGTGCGATCGGACAGATGGCCGACGACCGGCGTGACGAGCGTCAGCACGAAGCCGGTCGCGAGCGTCGCCGCGAAGCCGGTCGACGCGGGCAGCCCGAGCTGCTTGATCGCATAGGTCGGCATGTACAGCACCATGTAGTTGATCGCGGTCGAGATCACGAGCGCGCCGATCGACAGCAGCAATCGCAATTTCTGATCCGCGAACAGCTCGCGCACGGGCGCTTCGGAGCGCGCCTGCGTCTTGAACTCGACGCCTTCGTCGACGTAGCGGCGGATGTACAGCCCGATCGGCCCGATCGCGAGACCGAACAGGAACGGCACGCGCCAGCCCCAGCTTTCGAGTTGCGCGGGTGTCAGCGTGGTGGTCAGCAGTGCGCCGAAGCCGGAGGCGAGCAGCGTCGCGAGGCCCTGGCTCGCGAACTGCCAGCTCGACATGAAGCCGCGCCGCTGCGGCGCGTGCTCGACGAGGAACGCGGTCGAGCTCGCGAATTCGCCGCCCGCGGAAAAGCCCTGCATCAGCCGCGACAGCATGATCCCGAGCGGTGCGAGGATGCCGATCGATGCGTAGGTCGGCATCAGCGCGATCAGCAGCGTGCCGGCCATCATCATCGCGATCGACAGCAGCAGCGACGCCTTGCGGCCCGCGCGGTCCGCGTACGCGCCGAGCACGAAGCCGCCGATCGGCCGGATCAGGTAGGACAGCCCGAAGGTGCCGAGCGTCAGCATCAGCGACGTTGCTTCGCTCGTCGCCGGGAAGAACAGCTTGGCGATCGTCACCGCAAAGAAGCCGTAGACGATCAGGTCGAACCATTCGAGCGCGTTGCCGATCGACGCCGCGAAGATGATGCGCCGGATCTTCGCGGCGCTGGGGCGGGCGGCTTCCTGCGAGGTCAGGGTGGTCGTATTCATCGTGTGTGCAGGTCCCGTGAAAGGGGCGAAGCGCGTTACAGGGCGGCGCCGGCCGCGGCGGGCGCCGCGCGGCGAACGGGCGGCGCGTCGTCGCCGAGATCCCAGAAGAGGCCGGCCATCATCTGCAGCCCCTCGCTGACGACGCTCGCGAGCAGGTGCTCGTCGGGCGCGTGCTGCGAGCACGCCGGGTACGAGTGCGGCACCCACAGCGTCGGCAGCCCGAGCGTGTCGGCGAACACTTCGTTCGGCAGCGTGCCGCCGAGATTCGGCAGGATGGCGGGCTTCTTGCCGGTGGTGCGCGCCAGCGATGCGACGGCCCAGCGGACCCACGGATCGTCCGGCGGCACGCGCGTCGCCGGTGCGCCGCGTTCGATGTCGATCTCGATGTCGCCGAAGCCGTGCGCATCGAGGTGCGTGCGCAGGTGCGCTTGCAGCGCTTTCCAGTCGGTGCCGACGACGAAGCGCAGCTGGCAATGCGCATACGCGACGGGCGGGATCGCATTGACGGGGTGCTCGGGGTTGCCGGCCTTGAACGCGAGGATCTCGAACGTATTCCAGCCGAACACGCGCTCGGCCGCGGACAGGCCTGGCTCGCCCCAGCCGGCATCGAGCGCCGGATCGCCGGGGCCGCCGCCGACGGACAGGTCGGCGAGCGCGTCGCGCACGGCGGCCGGGATCGGCGGCGGACGCAGCCCCGCGACGCGAATCGCGCCGCGCGCATCGACGAGGCTCGCGAGCGCATGTGCGAGCACGATCGCCGGATTGCGCAGCAGGCCGCCCCAGTTGCCCGAGTGGTGCGCGCCGTCGCGGGCGCGCAGGCTCAGCTTGAAGTTGACCGAGCCGCGCGAGCCGAGGAACACGGTCGGGCGCGCGGCGGCGATGCGGGGGCCGTCGGACGCGATCAGCACGTCGGCCGCGAGCGCGTCGCGCTCCTGGCGGCACAGCGCGTCGAGGCCCGGCGACCCGGTTTCCTCACCCATCTCGATCAGCAGCTTTGCATTGAAGCCGAGCCGGCCGCCGCGCGCGTCGAGCACGCTCGCCAGCGCGGCCAGGTTGATTGTGTGCTGGCCCTTGTTGTCGGCGCTGCCGCGGCCGTACCAGCGGTCGCCGTCGGCGGTCAGCGTCCACGGCGACAGCGGCGCGCGCCACTGCGCGTCGTAGCCGCGCACCACGTCGCCGTGGCCGTAGATCAGCACGGTCGGCAGCGCATCGTCCTCGTGGCGCGACGCGAGCAGGAACGGGCCGCCGCCGTCGACGGGGTTGTCGACGATCCGCGCAGTGAAGCCGAGGCGCGCGGCCTCGGGGGCGATCTCGTCGGTCAGGTACGCGCGCAGCGCGGCACCGCTGCCGCTTTCCTGGCTTTCAGTGCGCAGGCCGATGCGGCGGCTCAGGGTCGTGAAGAACGCACCGGATTCGAACTGGTTCAGCGCGTGCTGGATGGCGGCGGTACGGCTCAAGTCGGGTCTCCTCGGTCGGGTTCGCGGCGCGTGCGGATCACGTGCGCAGCGTGAAGTGCGATCGATTCTAGAAAGCCGTTTTTTTTGTCACAATGATCGAATTTCGAACCTTTCTTTGCCGAAAAGGCAAAGCAGCGCAGCCGGGAGCGGCACGGAGACAGAACAATGGCGGCTTTCCTGCATGGCCTCGCGTTGCGGTATTTCGTCGAAGTGGCGCGCACCGGCTCGATCAGCGACGCATCCGCGCGGCTGCATGTGGCCGTGTCGGCGATCAGCCGCCAGATCGCGAAGCTCGAGAGCGAGCTCGGCGCGCCGTTGTTCGAGCGCCGGCCGCGCGGGATGGCGCTGTCGGAGGCCGGCGAGCGGCTGCTGGCGTTCGCGCAGCGCAGCCTGCTGGAGGCCGAGCACGTGATGAAGGACATCGGCGGGCTCGATGCGCTGCACGGCAGCCTGCTGAAGATCGCGTGCTCGGAGGGGTTCGCGATCGATTTCCTGCCCGGCGCGCTCGCGAGCTTCAAGGCACGCCACCCGGGCGTCGATTTCACCGTGTGGGTCGTGTCGCCGGCGGACGCGACGCGGCGCGTGCGCGACGGCGATGCGGACGTCGCATTGACCTTCAGCCTCGCGCCGGAGAAGGGCGTGCGCGTCGAGCACACCGAACGCGCGCCGATCTTCGCGCTGGTGCGGCACGACCATCCGCTCGCGACGCGCGACGCGGTGTCGCTCGCCGATGTCGCGCGTCACCCGCACGTGCTGCCCGAGGCCGGCACGACGGTGCGCCAGCTGATCGACATCGCGTGCGCGCTCGACGGGCTGCTGCTCGAACCCGAACTGACGAGCAACAACACGGCGGCGATGTACGGCTACGCGCGGCGCACGGGAGCCGTGATGTTCACGGGGCTGCTGTCGGTGCGCGACCGCTGCGACGCGGACGGCTTCGTCGTCGTGCCCGTGACGAACCCGCAACTGCGCGAGCGCAGCATCCAGGTGCAGACGATGGCGGGGCGCGATCTGCCCGCGTCGGTACGGGCGTTTCGCGACCATCTGATCGACGCGATGCAGGCCGCATCGCCGCCGCCGGCCGTCGCGCGCGGCCCGAGACGCCGGCCCGTGAGATAATCGCCAATCCGCCTTCCGCGCCCATGCGGCTCATCGAGCCGCATCGCCCCTGTTCGACGCCAAATTGAAGAACCTGATTGTCACCCTCGATCGCGCCGGCGAGTTCGACGAGATCATCGACGTGCGCACGCCGCTCGAGTTCGCCGAGGACCATATTCCCGGCGCACTGAACGCGCCCGTGCTCAGCAACGAAGAGCGCGTGCTCGTCGGCACGATGTACCGCCAGGTGTCGCCGTACGAGGCGACGCGTGTCGGCGCGGCGATCGTGGCGCGCAACATCGCACGCCATCTCGACACGACGTTCGCCGACCGTCCGCGCAACTGGCGGCCGCTGATCTACTGCTGGCGCGGCGGCAAGCGCTCGGGCTCGATGACGACCTGGTTCAACCTGATCGGCTGGCAGGCGCGCCAGCTCGACGGCGGATACAAGGCCTATCGCCGCTCGGTGTGCGCGACGCTCGACACGCTGCCGACGCGCTTCCGCTACATCGCGCTCGTCGGCCATACGGGGTGCGGCAAGACGCGCCTACTGAACGCGCTGCGCGACGCGGGCGCGCAGACGCTCGATCTCGAGGCGCTCGCGTGCCATCGCGGCTCGCTGCTCGGCGCGCTGCCGGGTAGGCCGCAGCCGTCGCAAAAGGGGTTCGATTCGGGGCTCGTCGAAACGCTCGGACGTTTCGACCCCGAATGGCCTGTGTTCGTCGAATCGGAAAGCCGCAAGATCGGGCTCGTGCAGTTGCCGATCGCGCTGCTCGACGCGTTTCACGCGGGGCCGTGGGTGCAGGTCGAAGCGGCACATGACGAGCGCATCGCATTCCTGCTCGACGATTACGCCCACCTGTTCGACGCACCGGTCGCGTTCAAGGCGCAACTCCATCGGCTGATCGGCCTGCACAGCCGCGAAGAGGTGGCGCACTGGAATGCGCTGATCGATGCGAACGCGCGGGCCGAACTGTTCACGACGCTGATCGACAAGCATTACGATCCCGCCTATGCGCGCACGTACCGCGCAACGTACAACAAGCCGAACCGGGCGCTGACGTTCGCTTTCCGGCCCAACGCGGCCGACGTGCGCGATCAGGCGTGCTCGCTGCTGGCCCAGCTCGCGCTGGCCGGGCTGCCCGCGTCGGCCGCGCTGGCGGCAGGCGCGGAATCCGTAACCGACAAAGACAAATCGACGACCACACGATGACGACCACACGCACCCAACCCAATCCGGCCCTCGGCTGGATGACCTTCCTGCTGATCGCGGTCGCAGGGCTGTTCTATGTGAAATGGTTCCCGTACTACAACAAGGCGTTCGTTGCCGCCGAGCATCATTCGATCGGCCAGTCGATCCTGATGGGCACATCGGCGGTCGCGCCCGAGCCGTCGCTGAAGGCCGCGCTCGACTACGCATGGGCGTACGGCAAGGCGATCTGGCAGGCGATGGTGCTCGGCCTGCTGCTCGGTTCGGCCGTTCAGGCGCTGCTGCCCGCACACTGGGTTGCGCGCGTGCTTGGCCGCACGGGCTTCGGCAGCGTCGCCGCGGGCGGCCTGCTGTCGCTGCCGGGGATGATGTGCACGTGCTGCGCGGCGCCGGTCGTCGCGGGCCTGCGTGCGCGCCATGCATCGCCGGGCGGCGCGGTTGCGTTCTGGCTCGGCAACACGGTACTGAACCCGGCGGCGCTGGTGTTCATGGGCTTCGTGCTCGGCTGGCACTGGAGCGCGCTGCGCCTCGTGCTCGGCATCGCGATGGTGTTCGGGATCGGTTATCTGCTGAACCGCATTGCGCGTCCCGAAGACCGCAGCATCGACGATGCGCAGCTCGCCGCGCTGGCGGCCGAGCAGGCCGCGGCCGGCAATCCTTTCGTCCGCTGGGTGAAGCTGCTTGCCCGCATGGCCGTGCGCCTCGTGCCCGAATACATCGTGCTCGTGCTGCTGCTCGGCGCCGCGCGCGCATGGCTGTTCCCGCATATCGGCCCGGACATCGGCAATCATCTCGGCTGGATCGTCGCGTTCGCGGTCGCGGGCATGCTGTTCGTGATCCCGACGGCCGGCGAGGTGCCGATCATCCAGGCGATGCTGTCGCTCGGCATGGGTGTCGGCCCGGCCGCCGCGCTGCTGATGACGCTGCCGCCGATCAGCGTGCCGTCGCTCGCGATGCTCGCGCGTTCGTTCAAGCCTTACATGCTGGCGATCGTCGCGGTCCTCGTCGTCGTGTTCGGGATCGCGAGCGGGCTGCTCGCGGTCGCGTTCGGGTTCTGACGCGCGCAAGCGATGCGCCGATCGGGCGCGAACGTCGTATTCATCCGGCGCCGCCGCTTCACGCGTGCGGCGCCCTTTACAAGAAGCAAACAGGAAAACGCATGACCCAACCGAAGATCCATCCTCGACTCGAAAAGGCGCTGACGCGCGGCGATCTCGCGATCCGCCAGGCCAATTCCGCGCGGGCAACTGCCGTGCTGAACGCGCTCGGCACGATGATCATCGAAGCCTCTTCAACGATCGGCGTCGAAGCCAGCATCGACATTCCGCAGGGCGACCGCATTTACGATCCCGTCAACGGCCTGTGGCCGCAGAAGATGCTGGTGTCGTTCGACGGCCCGGTGGACGAAGCCGATGCGGACGAACTGCGCACGGTCTATCTGGTTGCCGACGATCCGGGCACGCAATTCCGCGTCGAGTGGCATCGCGCGGACGGCAAGCTCGGCCGTCAGGAAGGCGGCCCGCTCGCGACCGTCGCGTTCCTGACCGACGTCGAGATCCCGTGGAGCGACGACGACGAGTGACGTCGTCGCGTGAAGCCGGCGCAGGGCGCGCCGGCCATCAGCGCATCATCCGCCGCCGGAACAGCCACGCGGACAGCAGGAATCCGCCGACCGCGTAGCCGGCGAGCACCGCGATATGCAGCGCGACGTCCGTCGCCGGCCGACCGAGCATCGCGGGCCGGATCAGCTCGACCGCGTTCGCGAGCGGCAGCGCATGCGCCGCATGCTGCGCGATCGGCGGCAACTGCGTGATCGGGAAGAACACCCCGGACAGCAGCAGCATCGGCGTCAGCACGAGCGTCTGATAGAACATGAAAAAATCGTAGGACGGCGCGAGCGCCGTGACGATCATCGCGATGCTCGCAAACGCGAGGCCCGCGAGCGCGATCACGGGCAGCGCCGCGAGCATCGACGGAAACCGCGCATAACCGAGCGCACCCGCGACGAGCATGATCGCGACACCCGACAGCATCGCCTTGCTGGCACCCCAGACGATCTCACCGAGCACGATGTCGCCGAGCGCGAGCGGCGTATGCATGATCGCTTCCCAGGTGCGCTGCACGTGCATCCGCGAAAAGCCCGAATACATCGACTCGAAGCTCGCGGACATCATCACGCTCGACCCGACCGTGCCCGCCGCGAGGAACGCGATATACGACACGCCGTCGACATGGCCGAGCATCAGGCCGAGCCCGAAACCGAGCCCGAACAGATAGATCATCGGATCGGCAAGATTGCCGAACATCGACGCGAGCGCGAGCTTGCGCCAGACCAGATAGTTGCGCCGCCAGACGGCAACCCAGTTGGTTGCGTTCGCGGGCATCGCGATCGCGAAGCGCGACTCGCGCGGCGGTGCCGACGGTGCGGCGGCGGAATAGTTGCGGACGTCCATGATCGCTCAGTCCTGCATTTCGCGGCCCGTGAGCCGCAGGAACACATCTTCCAGATTGGCCGGGCGATGCAGATAGCGCAACCCCGGGCGACCCTTGAGCCGCGCGCTGAGCGGCTCAGGGTCGCTTACGTAGCAGAACAGCGTCTCGCCGCTGATCTCGGTGCGCTTCGCGTACGCCGACAGCTCGTCGCGCAGTATGGCCGGATCGGGCCCGTAGATCTCGATCACGTCGCAGCCGATCTCCGATTCGATCAGCGCGTGCGGCGCGCCTTCGGCGATCTTGCGGCCTTCCTCGATCACGCACAGGCGGTCGCACAGACGTTCGGCTTCTTCCATGAAATGCGTGGTGATCAGGATCGTCTTGCCGCGCGCGAGCAGCGAGCGCAGCCGCTCCCACATCAGGTGCCGCGCCTGCGGATCGAGGCCGGTCGTCGGCTCGTCGAGCACCAGCACGTCGGGATCGTTGACGAGCGCGCGCGCGAGCGTGAGGCGGCGCTTCATGCCGCCCGACAGCTCGCCGACTTTCGCGTCGGCCTTGTTCTCGAGTTTCGCGAATTCGAGCAGCGGCCGCACGAGCGCACGGGCAGCCTGCGCGGACATCCCGAAATAGCGGCTGAACACGAGCAGGTTCTCGCGCACGGTGAAGTCGGGGTCGAGATTGTCGAACTGCGGGACGACACCGACGCGCTGGCGCGCATGCCGTGCACGTGATGGAACCGGTTCGCCGCACAGCGAAATGGTGCCAGCATCGGGATGCGCGAGGCCGAGCAGCATCTTCAGCGTCGTGGTCTTGCCGGCGCCGTTCGGCCCGAGCAGGCCGTAGCACTCGCCGGCCTGCACGTTGAAGGACAGACCGTTGACGACGAGCTTGTCGCCATAGCGCTTCTCTACGTTCCGTAAATCGATCGGTGCGACGGACATGGGCATGTTGTCATTGTGAGCGGGCGCACAGGCGTTCCGCTGTCGGCTGCGTGGCCGGCTTGCGAACGGATCGGGCGAATGCGTGTCACATGGGCATGACCGAAGCGCACGAGGCCGACGCCTGATGGCCCGCCGGAGTACGAACGGGCCATTCTAGTGCATCGACTGCGTCTCTTCAGGGCATGCCTGCACGGTGCGATGCATACGCGCACCGATCGTGCACTGCATCATCGCGCACGCGCCGAGCGGGGCGAATCAGCGTTTTCCATCCCTTGCGTCCTGAATTGCGGCGCACCATGATGAATGCGTAGGCTCGTTGTCGCGATAGGGAGGTTTCATGGCTAGCTACAACAAGATTTTGCTGTGTTACGACGGCTCGCTCGAAGGGCGCAAGGCACTGCGTTGCGGCGCCGATCTCGCAATGGACCTGAAGGCCGAGACGCATTTGCTGTCGGTCGTCGACATGCGTTCGAGCATTGCACAAAGCGCGGGCTTGCTGACCGACGTCGCGTGTGGCCGATTCGAGGAAACCGCGCGCGAAATCCTGCAGGAAGGCGTGAACTGGCTGCGTGAGCGCGGCGTACAGGCCGAAGGCCATTTCGCGTTCGGCTATCCGATCGACGAAATCGCGAATCTCGCGACGGAGCTGAAGGTTGACCTCGTCGTCGTCGGCCACCGGTGCCGTAGCGGGCTGTCGAGATGGTGGATGGGGTCGGGCAATACGCAACTGCTCGACCGCGTGAACTGCAGCATTCTGGTTGCGTGCTCGTCCGCGCAAGAGCAGAAGGCCGAAATCGCGCGGGAGCGTGAAGCGGCTACGGCGAGCGGCAAATGATCTGATGACTTGACGACGGCCTGACCGGCGATTCGCGCCGGTCAGGCGCCGCGCCGCATCAGCGGCGCGGGCGTCGACCGCGGCCGGCTACGCATGCAGGTCGATCGCGGACAGCTTCCACGAGAACAGGCCGAAGCGGTGGAATATCGCCGCATAGCGTGTGCCGTCGGCGCTTCGCTGATAGGTCACGACGAATTCGTCGACATTCCGGTAGCCGGCACTGGTTTGCTGCTGGTGCGGCGGATGCGTTGCATCGCCCGGACTGGCCGGTGCCGACGATGACGCAGCCGCGGTGGCCGCGTTGCTGCCCGGAACGGCTGCGCTTGCCGGAGCCGGATTGGCCGGCGGTGCGGCCGGTGCGCTGCCCGGCGCATTGCCTTGCGGCAGATTCGACCATTCGGGCGGACGCTCGCCCGGATTGCCGCGCGGCGGCAAGCCGCTCATCAGCGCGGCCACGCCCTCCGGGGTCGCGTACGCATCGACCAGCGGGCCGATCAGCGCGGACCCGATCAGCGCGCCAATCACCGCGAACGGATTGTTCTTCTTCACCGCGTCGATCCGGCGCATCAACTCTTCCGTGACCTGCTGCTTCAGACTGATGCGCAGCGACGGAAAATCGACATATTCACTGATGGCCTGCGCATCGCGCGTATCGATCGCCGATTTCAGGCGGCCGAGCGCGACGTACGGCGACGCATATGCATAGCCGATCGCCGCCATGACGGCGACGGCCAGCACGGCGATCAGCAGGGGTTTGAGCCGCCATGCGCGGCCCGAAGATCCAGTCACGTTGCCTCCGGTGCGGGAATGTTCCGCAATCAGAGACCGCCTGGCGTGGCCGATCGTTCCTCTGCAATGCAGCGATCGATCATCCGGCACACGGCATCGATCGTGCCGACCATGATCAGGCGCGAACGGCCGTGATAGACGCGCACCGGCGCGCGGCGCGCAGGTTCCGCGTGATTCAGACCGGCGTTCAGCGATACCCGCGCGAAGGCGGGAAGCGCTGACGGCAGCAGCGACGCCTGCCGTTCGACTGCGACTTCTTCTTCCACAGGCGCCGCCGCGGACAGCGGTGCGCAGGGCGTGCGGCCGCGCAGATGGCGCAGGCGACCGAATTGACGGAAAGGCAGCAGGCGGGCAAGGCGTTCCATGATGTTCTCCTAACGAGACGGAATGTCAGAGTTCGCCGGATCGGATCAGCCCGACGGCGATGCCTTCCAGCGCGAATTCCGCGCTGCCGGCCTTGACGAAGATGTTTTCGTAATCGGGGTTCTCCGCGATCAGCTCGAGACCGCCCGGCCGGCGCATCAGGCGTTTGACCGTGACGTCGTCGCCGAGACGCGCGACGATGATCTGGCCGTCCTTCGCTTCCGTGCGCTTCTGCACCGCGAGGAGGTCGCCGTCGAGAATGCCGGCGTCGCGCATCGACAGGCCGCGCACCTTCAGCAGGTAATCGGGTTTGCTGGAGAACAGCGCGGGATCGCACGCGTAATGCTGCGAGATGTGCTCCTGCGCGAGGATCGGGCTACCGGCCGCGACGCGGCCGACGAGCGGCAGCGACAGCTGCATCAGGCCGGCATGCGGCAGCGTGAACTGGTGCGGGGAATCTTCGAGGCCGAGCAGGCGGATGCCGCGCGACGCGCCGGCGGCCAACTCGATCACGCCCTTGCGCGCCAGTGCGCGCAGGTGCTCCTCGGCCGCATTCGGCGAGCTGAAGCCCAGTTCGGCCGCGATCTCGGCGCGGGTGGGCGGGAATCCGGAGCGTTCGATCGCGCGACGGATCAAGTCGAACACTTGCTGCTGACGGGCGGTGAGTTTGGTCATGGCTTAACTGTATGGATAGACAGTGAGCTGTATTTTTATACAGTACTTCGCGAAATTCAAGTGTTACGTGAGGTTCGACGCGATCGCGCCGGTTCCGACGCGATTCCGCGCCGTCCGGACGCCGGTTTATCCGCCGCAACCGTCCATCCCGTCTGCGTTAGCACTTTTGAGTATTAAAAAATGAAGAACGATTATTTTTAATCATGTAACCCGTTCGCTAGACTGGCCCGACATCGCAATACCGACAACACTGGAGAACCAAGGATGGCGAAGCGCAATACGGGGCTGGTGGGCGGGGTGGGCCGCCTGATCGCAACACTCGCGCTGGGCGCGGCGGCGGCGCTGGGCGTCGCGACGCATGCCCAGGCCGATACGACCTTCCTGAACGTGTCGTACGACCCGACGCGCGAGCTGTATCAGGACTTCAACCAGGCGTTCGGCAAGGAGTGGAAGGCGAAGACGGGCGAGACCGTCAACTTCAAGCAGTCGCACGGCGGCTCGGGCGCGCAGGCTCGATCGGTGCTCGACGGCCTGCAGGCCGACGTTGTCACGCTGGCGCTCGCTTACGACATCGACGCGCTCGCGAACAAGGGGCTCGTCAACAAGGACTGGCAGAAGCGCCTGCCCGACAACGCTTCGCCGTACACGTCGACGATCGTGTTCCTCGTGCGCAAGGGCAATCCGAAGGGGATCAAGGATTGGGACGACCTGACCAAGCCGGGCATCTCGATCGTCACGCCGAACCCGAAGACGTCGGGCGGCGCGCGCTGGAACTACCTGGCCGCGTGGGCATACGCGCTGCACAAGCCGGGCGGCAATGAGCAGACGGCGAAGGAATTCGTCACGAAGCTCTACAAGAATGCGGGCGTGCTCGATTCGGGCGCGCGAGGCGCGACGACGAGCTTCGTGCAGCGTGGGATCGGCGACGTGCTGATCGCATGGGAAAACGAGGCATTCCTGTCGGTCAAGGAATTCGGCACCGACAAGTTCGAGATCGTCGTGCCGTCGGTGAGCATCCTGGCCGAGCCGCCCGTCGCGGTGGTCGACAAGGTGGTCGACAAGAAGGGCACGCGCAAGCTGGCCGATGCGTACCTGAATTTCCTGTACAGCCCGCAGGGCCAGGAGATCGCGGCGCGCAACTACTACCGGCCGCGCTCGAAGAACGTGCCGGCCGAACTGACGAAGCAGTTCCCGAAGCTGAAGCTGTACACGGTCGACGACACGTTCGGCGGCTGGACGAATGCGCAAAAGACGCATTTCGCGGACGGCGGCGTGTTCGATTCGATCTACAAGCCGCAGTAACGCCATAACGACAGCGGTGCGCCACGCAGTGCGCCGCATCCCCGACGGGCCGCCGGCGCGATTCATGCGCCGGCGTTTGCGTCGGACCCATGAGCAGCAACGACCCAGCAAGAGCATCCGATGACGACGTACACCTTTCGCAAGCCGAGCGCGCTGCCCGGTTTCGGCGTGACGCTAGGCATCACGGTGGCCTATTTGAGCCTCGTGGTGCTGATTCCGCTCGCCGCCACGTTCCTGAAGACCGCGACGCTGTCGTGGGACCAGTTCGTCACCGCCGTCACGTCGCCGCGCGTGCTCGCGTCGTACCGGCTGACGTTCTCGGCCGCGCTCGGCGGCGCACTGATCAACGCCGTGTTCGGCTTCCTCGTCGCGTGGGTGCTCGTGCGCTACACGTTCCCGTTCAAGCGGATCGTCGACGCGATCGTCGACCTGCCGTTCGCGCTGCCGACCTCGGTCGCCGGCATCTCGCTCGCGGCCGTCTATGCGACCAACGGCTGGGTCGGCCAGTATCTCGCGCCGCTCGGCATCAAGATCGCGTTCACGCCCGCCGGCGTGCTGGTCGCGCTGACCTTCATCGGGCTGCCGTTCGTCGTGCGCACCGTGCAGCCGGTGCTCGAGGATTTCGAGCGCGAGCAGGAAGAGGCCGCCGCGTGCCTCGGCGCGTCGCGCTGGCTGACGTTCCGCCGCGTCGTGCTGCCGGCCGTGCTGCCGGCGCTGCTCACCGGTTTCGCGCTGGCGTTCGCGCGCGCGCTCGGCGAATACGGCTCGGTGATCTTCATCGCCGGCAACGTGCCGATGAAATCCGAGATCACGTCGCTGCTCATCATCACGAAGCTCGAACAGTACGACTACGCGGGCGCGACCGCGCTCGCGGTCGTGATGCTGGTCGTGTCGTTCCTGATGCTGCTGCTGATCAACACGCTGCAATGGTATCTGCAGCGTCGCACGAGCAAGGGCGCGAGCGGCCCCGCGCCCGCGACCGTCATCGCAACCGCGGCAGGAGGCCAGCAATGAACCAGGAGGCCACCGTCGTGCTGAAAACCCCGTCGTCGGCCGCGCGCGGACGCGCCGCGAAGCGGCTCGACCCCGTCAGCGAGTCGCGCGTCGTGCGCTGGCTGCTCACGGGCATCGCGCTGGCGTTCCTCGCGTTCTTCCTCGTCGTGCCGCTCGCCGCGGTGTTCGTCGAGGCGCTGAGAAAGGGCGTCGGCTTCTACCTCGAATCGCTGGCCGATCCCGATGCCTGGGCGGCGATCAAGCTGACGCTGACCGTCGCCGCGATCGCCGTGCCGCTGAACCTTGTGTTCGGCGTGTGCGCATCGTGGGCGATCGCGAAGTTCGAATTCCGCGGCAAGGCGTTGCTGACGACGCTGATCGACCTGCCGTTCTCCGTGTCGCCGGTGATCTCGGGCCTGGTCTACGTGCTGCTGTTCGGCGCGCAGGGCTGGATCGGGCCGTGGCTGCAGGACCACGACGTGCAGATCATCTTCGCGGTGCCGGGCATCGTGCTCGCGACGATCTTCGTCACGTTCCCGTTCGTCGCGCGCGAGCTGATTCCGCTGATGCAGGCTCAGGGCACCGACGAGGAAGAGGCCGCGCGCGTGCTCGGCGCATCGGGCTGGCAGATCTTCCGCCGCGTGACGCTGCCGAACGTGAGGTGGGGCCTGCTGTACGGCGTGATCCTGTGCAATGCGCGCGCGATGGGCGAGTTCGGCGCGGTGTCGGTCGTGTCGGGCCATATCCGCGGCGTGACCGACACGATGCCGCTGCACGTCGAGATCCTGTACAACGAATACAACTTCGCGGCGGCGTTCGCGGTGGCGTCGGTGCTGGCGCTGCTCGCGCTCGTCACGCTCGCGCTGAAGCTGCTCGCCGAGCGTCATCTCGCCGCCGAACTGGCCGGCGCGCGCGACGCCGTTCCCGCACATGCCGGCCCCGTCGCCGTCGTTTCGTCGAAATCGTAAAGAGGCAACCAGAATGGGTATCACCGTCCGTAACCTTCAGAAGCGCTTCGGCGATTTCACGGCGCTCGACAACGTCTCGCTCGACTTCCCGCCCGGCGAACTGGTCGCGCTGCTCGGGCCGTCCGGCTGCGGCAAGACCACGCTGTTGCGCGTGATCGCGGGCCTCGAGCACGCGGACGCCGGCCAGGTCGTGCTGCAGGGGCTCGACGTCGCGTCGGTCGGCGCGCGCGACCGTCAGGTCGGTTTCGTATTCCAGCATTACGCGCTGTTCCGCCACATGACGGTATTCGAGAACGTCGCGTTCGGGCTGCGCGTGAAGCCGCGCCGCGAGCGGCCGTCGGAAGCCGCGATTCGCGACAAGGTGCACGACCTGCTGAAGCTCGTGCAGCTCGACTGGCTCGCGCAGCGCTATCCGTCCGAGCTGTCGGGCGGCCAGCGCCAGCGCATCGCGCTCGCCCGCGCGCTCGCGGTCGAGCCGAAGGTGCTGCTGCTCGACGAACCGTTCGGCGCGCTCGACGCGAAGGTCCGCAAGGAACTGCGCGGCTGGCTGCGTCGTCTGCACGACGACCTGCACATCTCGACGATCTTCGTCACGCACGACCAGGAGGAGGCGCTGGAAGTCGCGGACCGCATCGTCGTGCTGAATCGCGGCCACGTCGAGCAGGTCGGTAGCCCGCAGGACGTCTACGATCATCCGCAGAGCGCGTTCGTGTACGAGTTCCTCGGCGCTGCCAACCGGCTGCCGGGCACGGTCGCCGGGCGAGGCTTCGTCGCCGAGGGGGCGGCCGCGCCGATCGAGGTCGATGCCGATTTCGCGGGCCCCGCGAACGCGTACGTGCGACCGCACGACCTGCAGCTTTGGCCGACGGGCGAAGGGCATCGGGACGGCATCGCGGTGGACGTGCGCCGCGTGATCCCGCTCGGTGGTTCGGTGCGCGTGGAGCTCGAGGCGCGCACGGGCGGCGCGCTCGAGGCGGAACTCGATCGCGATGCGTGGCGTGCGCTCTCGCTGCAGGTCGGCGACGGCGCGACGGCCGTGCCGCGCGCGGTGCGTGTGTTTCCCGCGCGTTGACGAGAGAATGCTGGGCAGAGGGCGGAAACCGCTCCGATTCGACAATCAAACAACGACAGCCTAAGAGGCATACCCATGAATTTTCAGCAATTGCGGTTCGTGCGCGAAGCGGTGCGCCAGAACATGAACCTGACGGAAGTCGCGAACGTGCTGTACACGTCGCAGTCGGGCGTGTCGAAGCAGATCAAGGATCTCGAGGATGAACTGGGCGTCGACATCTTCATCCGGCGCGGCAAGCGGCTGACGGGGCTCACGGAGCCCGGCAAGGCCGTGCACCAGCTGATCGAGCGGATGCTGCTCGACGCCGAGAACCTGCGCCGCGTCGCACGCCAGTTCGCCGACCAGGACAGCGGCCACCTCGTCGTCGCGACGACGCACACGCAGGCACGCTACGCGCTGCCGAAGGTGATCCGGCAGTTCACCGACGTGTTCCCGAAGGTGCATCTCGCGCTGCGTCAGGGCAGCCCGCAGCAGATCGCGCAGATGATCCTGAACGGCGAGGCCGATCTCGGCATCTCGACCGAGGCGCTCGATCGCTATCCGGACATCGTCACGTTCCCGTGCTATTCGTGGCACCACACGGTCGTCGTGCCGAAGGGCCATCCGCTCGTCGGCCGCGAGAACCTGACGCTCGAGGAAATCGCCGAGTACCCGATCATCACGTACGACCAGGACTTCACGGGCCGCTCGCACATCGACCAGGCGTTCACACAGGCGGGCGCCGTGCCCGACGTCGTGCTGACCGCGATCGACGCGGACGTGATCAAGACCTACGTCGAGCTCGGGATGGGGATCGGCGTCGTCGCGGCGATGGCCTACGATCCGCAGCGCGACACGGGGCTCGTCGAGCTCGATACGCAGCACCTGTTCGAGGCGAGCACGACGCGGGTCGGGCTGCGCAAGGGCGCGTTCCTGCGCGCGTATGCATACCGGCTGATCGAGATGTTCGCGCCGCACCTCAACGAAGCGGAAATCGCGGGGATGTTGCGCGAAGCCGTCTGACGGCGGCGCGCCGCGCGCCGTCCGGGAAAGTTGCCCGCGGATGGCGCGACGTGCGCGCAGGTTGCCATGCACAGGGTGGCGGCAGGGGCAGGGGATGCGCCGCCGCTGTCATGGCTGACCGACTTTTCGAACAATCGAATCATCGACCGCAGTCGCGGTTTCCAGTCCGATGCGCCGCGAGCGGCGCTCGACACGCGTTCGCCTGCCAGCAGAAAAACAAGACGGCATATTCGAACGCTTCGTTTCGGCCCTGTCGAACGGGCCACGCTTCGGAAGATATGATTCAATGCGCCTGAATGCCGGATGTTAGGCGTTCGGGCCGCTCCACGGCTGTCATCCTGACTGACTGACCGGCCGGCCGGCACCGGCGACACAACGCAACGCGCAACGCTGCGACGAAGTGCGAGAAGCGAAACCGGCAGGCCATCGTCGTTCAGCGAACAACGCACGCGGATTGCCGGTTCCGACCCACTCGAACGCACATCACGCCGCGCGCAACACGCACGGAGAAGCGCTAAACAATGAATCTCAAATGGTTTCTCTTTTCCTTCGAAGGCCGGATCGGCCGCATGCCGTGGTGGATCTACGCGCTGGTTTCCGCGTTGATCAGCGCGGTTTTCGATGCGGGTTCCCGCGGTTCGCCGGATGACGATCTGCCGCTGCTGGCGATGCTTGTGCTGGTCGCGATCGCGATCGTCGCTGTGTGGTCGTCGATTGCCGTCGGCGTGAAGCGACTGCACGACATCGACAAGTCGGGATGGTGGATGCTGCTGATTTTCGTGCCGATCGTCGGCGCGATCGCACTGTTCGTGATGAACGGCTTCATCGCCGGCACGCCGCATGCGAACCGCTTCGGCGAGCCGCTTCGGCGAGCCGCCGTCGTCCGATGAAGACGAACCCGCGCCGCGGGACCCGGCGTGATGCGCAAACACGCGCTCCGAATAAACCCTTAATTATTGATCAGACAGGTTGCGCGTCGAAGCGAATCGGTACAGCATAGCCGTCACTCCGCCGGCGGTCCCGCTGGCGGCGGCGCGTCAACGACAGCACGCGCCAGGCAGTCGGCCGTCTGCCTCGCTTCCATTTCGTGGTACCGACAGCAGCATCGATGGCCATTGCTCGGGTAGTGTGGCGCAAACGTTTGCTCACATTAAAACAACAGTCCGGCCCATTGGGCCAGTCGCCAGGAGATGTGTATGAATGTCCTGTTTCGCCGTCGCTTCCTGACCGCCGCGCTCGCCGCCGTCGCGGTCGCTGCCGCACCGGCCGTCCACGCGCAATCGGCGGCCAAGCCGAAGGTCGCGCTCGTGATGAAGTCGCTCGCCAACGAGTTCTTCCTGACGATGGAAACCGGCGCGAAGGAATACCAGAAACACAATGCAAGCCAGTTCGACCTGATCACCAACGGCATCAAGGACGAGACCGACACCGCGAACCAGATCCGCATCGTCGAGCAGATGATCGTGTCGAAGGTCGACGCGATCGTGCTCGCGCCGGCCGATTCGAAGGCACTCGTGCCGGTCGTGAAGAAGGCGGTCGATGCGGGCATCGTCGTCGTGAACATCGACAACCGGCTCGATCCCGACGTGCTGAAGTCGAAGAACCTGAACGTGCCGTTCGTCGGCCCGGACAACCGCAAGGGCGCGCGGAAGATCGGCGACTACCTCGCGAAGCGGCTGAAGGCGGGCGACCAGGTCGGCATCGTCGAAGGCGTGTCGACGACGACCAATGCGCAGCAGCGCACGGCCGGCTTCCAGGACGCGATGAAGGCGGGCGGGATGAAGGTCGTGTCGGTGCAGTCCGGCGAATGGGAGATCGACAAGGGCAATGCGGTCGCATCCGCGATGCTCAACGAATACCCGAACCTGAAGGCGCTGCTGTGCGGCAACGACAACATGGCGATCGGCGCCGTGTCGGCCGTGCGCGCGGCCGGCAAGCAAGGCAAGGTGCTCGTGGTCGGCTACGACAACATCAACGCGATCAAGCCGATGCTGAAGGACGGCCGCGTGGTCGCGACCGCCGATCAATACGCGGCGAAGCAGGCCGTGTTCGGCATCGACACGGCGCTCAAGGCGATTGCCGAGCATCGCAAGCAGGCCGACATGTCGGGCGTGGTCGAGACGCCGGTGGATCTCGTGACGAAGTGACGCGGCCCCGATGCGGCCGCCGCCCTCAAGAATCCGGCGCGGCGGCCGTTATCAGGGGTGAGCGCGATCACGGCCACTGCATGCACATGCACTTGTGAGCGTCACACCCGCGCGCCGCGTACAAGCGGCCGCAACCAGGATCGCGATGGAACCGACCTTCCAACCCTCCCGTTCAGCCATTCCCGTGCTGTCCGTCTCCGGCATCGGCAAGACCTATGCCGAACCCGTGCTCGCCGACGTCACGCTGACGCTCGAGGCGGGCCACGCGCTTGCGCTGACGGGCGAGAACGGCGCCGGCAAGAGCACGCTGTCGAAGATCATCGGCGGGCTCGTCGAACCGACCACCGGCACGATGCAGCTCGGCGGCCACCCGTATGCGCCGGCGAGCCGCACGCAGGCCGAGGCGCTCGGCGTGCGTATGGTAATGCAGGAGCTGAACCTGCTGCCGACGCTGACGGTCGCCGAAAACCTGTTCCTGAACCGTCTGCCGCGGCGCTTCGGGATCATCGACCGCGCACGGCTGCGCGACGACGCGCGTGCCGCGATGGCGCAGGTCGGGCTCGATGCGGTCGATCCCGATACGCCGGTCGGCGCGCTCGGCATCGGCCACCAGCAGATGGTCGAGATCGCGCGCAACCTGATCGGCGACTGCCGCGTGCTGATTCTCGACGAGCCGACCGCGATGCTGACGGCGCGCGAAGTCGAGCTGCTGTTCGAGCAGATCGACCGGCTGAAGGCGCGCGGCGTCGCCATCGTCTACATCTCGCACCGGCTTGAGGAACTCGCGCGCGTCGCCGAGCGAGTCGCGGTGCTGCGCGACGGCCGGCTCGTGCATGCGGGCGACATGGCGGCGACGACGTCCGACGGGCTCGTCACGCTGATGGTCGGGCGTGAGATCGGCGAGCACATCGATCTCGGCGAGCGCCATATCGGCGCGCCGCGGCTCGTCGTGTCGGGTCTCTCGCGCGGGACGGCCGTGCGGGACGTGTCGCTCGAGATCCGCGCAGGCGAAATCTTCGGCATCTCGGGGCTGATCGGCGCAGGGCGCACCGAGCTGCTGCGGCTGATCTACGGCGCCGACACGCCGGATGCGGGGACGATCGCGGTCGGCCAGCCGCTGAAGCCGGCGCGGATCGGTTCGCCCGTCGATGCGGTGAAGCACGGCATCGCGCTGATCACCGAGGATCGCAAGGGTGAAGGGCTGCTGCTGTCGCAGTCGGTCACGGCGAACGTGTCGCTCGGCCAGCTCGACCGGTTCGCGCGCGGCGGCATCGTCGATACCGTGCGCGAAACGGCGCTTGCCGAGCAGCAGATCGACGCGCTGCGGATCCGCACGCACGGCGCGACGCAGGCGGTCGGCGAGCTGTCGGGCGGCAACCAGCAGAAGGTCGTGATCGGCCGCTGGCTGGCGCGCGACATGGGCGTGCTGCTGTTCGACGAGCCGACGCGCGGGATCGACGTCGGCGCGAAGTTCGAGATCTACACTTTGATGGGCGCGCTCGCGCGCGAAGGCCGTGCACTCGTCGTCGTGTCGAGCGACCTGCGCGAGCTGATGCTGATCTGCGACCGGATCGGCGTGATGTCGGCCGGCCGCATGACCGCCGTGTTCGAGCGCGGCAACTGGACCCAGGATGCGCTGCTGGCCGCGGCGTTCGCCGGCTTCGGCCGCGAGACGCCGCCGGGCGGCGCGCAGCATCCGGACGCCGGGCCGGCGCAAGGCGCCGCTCCGGGCACTTCGACGACAGGACGACAGTAATGACCCAGCCTCCCGTATCCCCGACCGACGCAGGCGCACAGCAGACCGCGACGGGGCGCCGCGCGCGCACGCTGTCCGGCACGCGGCTCGGCCTGTCGAACTATCTCGGGCTCGCCGGCGCGCTCGCCGCGATGATCGCGCTGTTTTCGATGCTGAGTTCGCATTTCCTGACCTACGATACGTTCAGCACGATCGCGAACCAGATTCCCGATCTCGTCGTGATGTCGGTCGGGATGACCTTCGTGCTGATCATCGCCGGGATCGACCTGTCGGTCGGCTCGGTGCTCGCGCTCGCCGCGTCGATGGTCAGCGTCGCCGCGCTGAAATGGCAGTGGGGGCCGCTGCCGGCCGCGTTGATCGGGATCGCGGCCGCGACCGTCACGGGCGCGCTGACGGGCGCCGTCACGGTCGGCTGGCGGATCCCGTCGTTCATCGTGTCGCTCGGTGTGCTGGAGGCCGCGCGCGGCCTCGCGTACCAGCTGACGAATTCGCGTACGGCCTATATCGGCGACGCGTTCGATGTCCTGTCGAATCCGATCGCGCTGGGCATCTCGCCGGCGTTCCTGATCGCGGTCGCGGTGATGATCGCGGCCCAGTTCGTGCTCACGCGCACCGTGTTCGGACGCTATCTCGTCGGGATCGGCACCAACGAAGAAGCCGTCCGACTTGCAGGGGTTAACCCGCGGCCGTATAAAATCCTCGTATTCGCATTGATGGGCGCGCTCGCGGGGCTCGCGTCGCTGTTCCAGATTTCGCGGCTCGAGGCCGCCGACCCGAATGCGGGCGTGGGCCTCGAACTGCAGGTGATCGCGGCCGTCGTGATCGGCGGCACGAGCCTGATGGGCGGGCGCGGCTCGGTGATCAGCACGTTCTTCGGCGTGTTGATCATCTCCGTGCTGGCCGCGGGGCTGGCGCAGATCGGTGCGAACGAGCCGACCAAGCGGATCATCACCGGCGCGGTGATCGTGGTGGCGGTCGTGCTCGACACGTATCGCAGCCGGCGCGCGCGCGCCCGGTAGTACGACAGACAGAACAGACCAGAGAGAAACGGGAAATGGCGACGATCAAGGATGTGGCGGCCATGGCGGGCGTGTCGTTTACGACCGTCTCGCACGTGGTGAACAATTCGCGGCCGGTGTCCGCGGATGTGCGTGCGAAGGTCGAGGGCGCGATCCGCGAGCTGAACTACGTGCCTTCGGCCGTGGCGCGCTCGCTGAAGGCACGCTCGACGGCGACCATCGGCCTCGTCGTGCCGAACAGCACGAATCCGTATTTCGCGGAGCTTGCGCGCGGCATTGAAGACCAGTGCGCGGCCAACGGCTATTGCGTGTTCTTCTGCAATTCGGACGACGATCCCAAGAAGCAGCGCAACTACCTGCGCGTGCTGCAGGAAAAACGCATCGACGGGCTGATCGTTGCGTCGGCGGGCGAGGATGCGGTGCTTGCGGAGACGCTCGCGGACGCGCATGCGCCGCTCGTCGTGGTCGACCGCAACATCGAGGGGCTCGCGGCCGATCTCGTGCAGATCGACCACGAGCGCGGCGCCTACCTGGCGACGCGCCACCTGCTCGAACTCGGGCACGCGAAGATCGGCTGCATCACGGGGCCGACCGACACGGCGGTCAGTGCGATGCGCGTGCACGGCTTCATCCGCGCGATGGCCGAGCGCGGGATCGACATCATGCCGGGCGCGATCGCGGAAAGCGACTTCTCGTGCCTCGGCGGCTATCACGCGGCGTCGCGGCTGTTCGAATCGGTGCGGCCGAGCGCGATCTTCGCGGGCAACGACCTGATGGGCGTCGGCGCGCTGCGCGCGGCGGCCGAGCGCGGGATGCGCGTGCCCGACGACTGCTCGATCATCGGTTTCGACGACATCGAATTTTCCCGCTACACGTATCCGGCGCTGTCGACGGTCGGCCAGTCGGTACGCGCGCTCGGCGAAATGGCCGCGCAAACGCTGATCGAGCGTATCGGCGGCGGCTCGACGGCCGCGCCGAGCCGCCGCCGGGTCGTGTCGCCGCGCCTCGTGCTGCGCGAATCGACCGCGATCTACCGCGAGCCGCCTGCACCGGGCGGTCGCGCGTGACGGCGCCCGTGGCGGGCGCCGGCCGCGTGACGGTGGTCGGCAGCCTCAACATGGATCTCGTCGTACGTGCGCCGCGGCTTCCGCTGCCGGGCGAAACGCTCGCCGGTCATGCGTTCGCGCAGGCGGCGGGCGGCAAGGGCGGCAACCAGGCCGTCGCCGCCGCGCGGCTCGGCGCGCAGGTCGCGATGATCGGTTGCGTCGGCGCGGATGCGCACGGCGCGGCGCTGCGCGCGGGCCTCGAAGCCGAGGGTATCGACTGCACGGGGCTCGCGACGAGCGCGTCGGCGTCGACCGGTGTCGCACTGATCGTCGTCGACGATGCGAGCCAGAACGCGATCGTGATCGTCGCGGGCGGCAACGGCGAGGTCACGGCCGAAGCGGTTGCGCGCCACGAGGCCACGCTGGCGTCGGCCGACGTGCTGATCTGCCAGCTCGAGACGCCGCCGGACACGGTGTTCGCGGCGCTGTCGGCCGGACGGCGGCTCGGCCGCACGGTGGTGCTCAATCCGGCCCCGGCCGTCGCGCCGTTGCCGGCGGACTGGCTGCCGCTTGTCGATTACCTGATCCCGAACGAGGTCGAGGCGGCCGCGCTGACCGCGCTGCCCGTGCGCGATCCGGCCGAGGCGGAAGCTGCCGCGCGTGCGCTGCAGGCCGCCGGCGCGCGCAACGTGCTGGTCACGCTCGGTGCGCGCGGCGTGCTTGCGCTGACGGCCGACGGAACCGCGCGGCACTATCCGGCCCCGGCCGTCCAGGCCGTCGACACGACGGCGGCCGGCGACACCTTCATCGGCGGCTTTTCCGCACGGCTCGCGGCCGGCGCGGACGTCGACACCGCCATCCGCTTCGCGCAACGCGCGGCGGCGCTGTCGGTCACGCGAGCGGGCGCGCAGCCGTCGATTCCGACGCTCGCCGAACTGGCCGATTAGGGCCCGATCTCCACCCCCCCCAATCCAGGACTCCGCAGCACGGCCGGCTCGTCACACGAGACGGCCGGCCGCGCTCGCGGCCACGCGCCGGAGCCTCTGCGAACCTGCCTCCATTCTGCTTGCCGAGATTGCAGGACATTGCATCATTTATTCAGCTGTTTGTAATAAACAGATGAATAATTCGAAAAAATCCGTGAAAACCATCAAGTTGTGCGTCGCACAGTCGTAAATGCACTAGGAGAAGCAGTGCTTCGAGCCAACGGGCCAGGCCCGTTCATGACGTCGCTACACAGGAAAGATGATGGTGTTCAGGAACCTGACGATTCGCGCGCGCATCGGTTTGACGATGGCGTTTCTGGCGGTGCTGCTGGGCGTAACCGGCGTGCTCGGGCTGTACGGGATGACGCGTTCGAACGACTCGACGCGCGAAATTTTCACGAACCAGATGCCGAGCGCGGTCGACGTGGCGGTCGCGGAAATGTTCGCGGCGCGCGAGCGTCTCGCGCTCGACCGCGCGGCGTTGCTGGCCGGCACACCGGACTCGGCGGCCGCCGTCGAGCGCAGCCGCGCGATGCGCACGCAGGCCGATGCGTGGTGGCAGAAGTATCTCGCGCTGCCGCGTGGGCCGGAGGAGGATCGGCTCGCGCAGGATGTGGCCGCGAAGCGGCAGGCGCTGCAACGCGGCTGTGATGCGTTCGCGAGCATCCTCGGGGCAGACCAGCGCGATCGCATCGGCGACGGCGCCAAGCAGCTCCAGGCGCTCTACAACGACCTCGCGGTGGCCAGCGAAGCGCTGCGCAACTTCCAGTTCACCGACGCGAAGGCGGGCTTCGACAGTGCGGAATCGGTGTTCGACACGTTGCGGGTCTTGTCGATCGTCGCGCTCGTGGCCGGCATCGGCGCCGCGCTGTTGTCGTGGCTGACGCTGAGCCGCGCGATCGGCCGCCCGATTGCCGACGCGCTCACGCATTTCGACGCGATCTCCGCGGGCGACCTGCGCCGGCCGATCGTCGTGCACCGGCGCGACGAAATGGGCCAGCTGCTCGAGGGCCTGGCGAAGATGCAGCGCGGGCTCGTCGACACGGTACGCACCGTGCGCGGCGGCAGCGAATCGATCGCGACGGCGGCCCGCCAGATCGCGGCCGGCAACATCGACTTGTCGTCGCGTACCGAGGAACAGGCCGCCGCGCTGCAGGAAACCGCGTCGAGCATGGAGCAACTGACCGGCACCGTGAAACAGAACGCGGACAATGCGCGCCAGGCAAGCTCGCTGGCCGCGAACGCATCGGAGATTGCAAACAAGGGCAATACGGTGGTCGGCCAGGTGGTCGGCACGATGGGCGAGATCAACGACAGTTCGGCAAAGATCGCGGACATCATTGCGATCATCGAAGGAATCGCATTCCAGACCAACATTCTTGCGCTGAATGCGGCCGTCGAAGCGGCGCGCGCGGGCGAGGAAGGCCGCGGTTTCGCGGTCGTCGCGGGCGAGGTGCGCAGCCTTGCACAGCGTTCGTCGGCCGCGGCCAAGGAGATCAAGGCGCTGATCGACGCGTCGGTGGAGCGTATCCGGTCGGGTTCCACGCTGGTCGACGAAGCAGGGCGCACGATGAGCGACGTGATCGGTGCGGTGCAGCGCGTGACGGACATCATGGGCGAGATCGCGGCGGCGTCCGAGGAGCAGAGCGGCGGGATCGACCAGGTGGCGCGCGCGGTCGCGCAGATGGACGAGGTCACGCAGCAGAACGCTGCGCTCGTCGAGGAAGCCGCGGCTGCCGCTCAGTCGCTCGACGAACAGGCGGCGCGCCTGCGTGAAACGGCGTCGGTATTCCAGCTCGACGACGATGCGGCGCGCTCGGGTGGCGTCGCTCCGGTTGCGGCGCGTCACGCGCCGCGTGCACCTTCCGCGGCAGGTCAGGCTGCGGCGCGCGACGATCGCGATGCACCGCCGAAACGCCCGGCCGCGGCGATGCCGGCGCGCAAGCCAGCTACTGCCGCTGCTGCGCCCGCACCGGCGCCGGCGGCCGCGACCGCCGGCGCCGACGACTGGGAGACCTTCTGATTCGCGCGTGCCGCGCATCTATCCCCATTTGGTGACGAACGACGCCCGCGACATGCGGGCGTTGTCGTTTCCGCGGCGAACAAAATGTGACAGCGCGCATGCACGATCGTGCATCGTCGTGTGCATCGCGTGACCCGTTCTGACGGATACACGCAACGATGCGTGTCGTATGTCCGCATCGATGGTACGGGTATCTCCGTAAGGGCGCCGCGCAAAAAAATTGTAACGGCGCGCGAAGCGTGTCGTCGTAAACGGCCGCTCGAACGTATAGGGATGAAGGGGAGAAGTGGCGACGTCGGATGTGTCCAACGCACAAGACGTTCTGTCGTTCGACGAGACGCGGCGGATGCAGTTTCTGCGGCTCGGGAGATCGATTGTAAAACGGCGAAATGTGTTGTCCAAGCGGTGTTGTCGAGAATAACGAACTTCATACGAAGAGTTCGTGAAAAAAAAACAGAAAGGGTTTAGGATGAATTCGAACGCGCTTGCTTCTGCGCAGTCGTACGAAGGCAGGCACGTCTTCAGACTCAGGCGAGGGAGGTAGCATGGATATTTACAGCAGCTTCGCGAACCGCTTCGAAAAAACGCGAGAGGAAGAGCTCTCGCTGGAGGAGTATCTCGCGCTCTGCAAGAACGATCCATCCGCGTACGCGACGGCTGGTGAACGCATGCTGGCAGCAATCGGGGAACCTGAACACATCGATACCCGCAACGAGCCGCGCTTGTCGCGGATCTTCGCGAACAAGGTCATCAAGGTCTATCCCGCATTCCGTGAGTTCTACGGAATGGAGGAAGTGATCGAGCAGGTGGTTGCGTACTTCCGCCACTCTGCGCAAGGGCTCGAAGAGAAGAAGCAGATCCTCTATCTGCTCGGTCCGGTGGGCGGCGGCAAGTCGTCGATCGCCGAGCGTCTGAAGCAACTGATGGAGCGCGTGCCGTTCTATTCGCTGAAGGGTTCGCCCGTCAACGAATCGCCGCTCGGGCTGTTCGACTACGACGAAGACGGCCCGATCCTCGAGGAACAATACGGCATCCCGCGCCGCTACCTGAAAAGCATCCTGAGTCCGTGGGCCGTCAAGCGGCTGCACGAATACAACGGCGACATCCGCCAGTTCCGCGTCGTGCGTCGTTATCCGTCGATCCTGCGGCAGGTCGGCATCGCGAAGACGGAGCCGGGCGACGAGAACAATCAGGACATCTCGTCACTCGTCGGCAAGGTCGACATCCGCAAGCTCGAGCAGTACGCGCAGGACGATGCCGACGCGTACAGCTACTCGGGCGGCCTGTGCCTCGCGAACCAGGGCCTGCTCGAGTTCGTCGAAATGTTCAAGGCGCCGATCAAGGTGCTGCACCCGCTGCTCACCGCGACGCAGGAAGGCAACTTCAAGGGCACCGAGGGCTTCGGCGCGATTCCGTTCGACGGGGTGATCCTCGCGCACTCGAACGAGTCGGAGTGGAAGGCGTTCCGCAACAACCGCAACAACGAGGCACTGCTCGACCGGATCTTCGTCGTGAAGGTGCCGTACTGCCTGCGCGTGTCGGAAGAGACCAAGATCTACGAGAAGCTGATCCGCAACTCGTCGCTGGCCGAAGCCGTCTGCGCGCCGGGCACGCTGAAGATGATGTCGCAGTTCTCGGTGCTGTCGCGCCTGCACGAGCCGGAGAATTCGAGCCTGTTCTCGAAGATGCAGGTGTACGACGGCGAAAACCTGAAGGACACCGATCCGAAGGCGAAGTCGTACCAGGAGTATCGCGACTACGCGGGCGTGGACGAAGGGATGACGGGCGTGTCGACACGTTTCGCGTTCAAGATCATGTCGCGCGTGTTCAACTTCGATTCGAGCGAGGTCGCGGCCAACCCCGTGCACTTGATGTACGTGCTCGAACAGCAGATCGAACGCGAGCAGTTCCCGCCGGAAACCGAGCAGAAGTACCTGTCCGTCGTGAAGGACGTGCTCGCGTCGCGCTACGCGGATTTCATCGGCAAGGAGATCCAGACGGCCTACCTCGAGTCGTATTCGGAGTATGGCCAGAACATCTTCGACCGCTACGTCACGTATGCGGACTTCTGGATCCAGGACCAGGAATTCCGCGATCACGACACGGGCGAGAGCTTCGACCGCGCCGCGCTGAACGCGGAGCTGGAGAAGATCGAGAAGCCGGCCGGCATCAGTAATCCGAAGGATTACCGCAACGAGATCGTGAACTTCGTGTTGCGTGCGCGGGCGGCGAATGCCGGCAAGAACCCCGTATGGACGAGCTACGAGAAGTTGCGCGTCGTGATCGAGAAGAAGATGTTCTCGAACACCGAGGAACTGTTGCCGGTGATTTCGTTCAACGCGAAGGGGTCGGCGGAGGAGCAGCGCAAGCATGAGGACTTTGTGAACCGGATGGTCGCGAAGGGCTATACGCCGAAGCAGGTGAGGCTGCTTTGCGACTGGTACCTGCGCGTGCGCAAGTCGTCATGACGCGCGCGGTACCGCGCCCGTGCGGCGAGTCCGTACGGGCGCTTTCAGAGGCGCCGCCCGCATGACGGGAGACGGCATGTGCGGCGAGCGTCCCGGCATTTCGACTTTCGAGCGGGAGACCGGCAGTGCTTCATCAAATCATCGACCGCAGGCTGGCCGGCAAGAACAAGAGTATCGCCAATCGCGAACGCTTTCTGCGTCGCGTCAAGAACTACATTCGTCGTGCCGTGTCCGACGCGGTGCGCGACCGTAGCATCAAGGATATCCAGAACACGCAGAGCATCACGATCCCTCGCAAGGACATCGCGGAGCCGAATTTCCGGCACGGGCCGGGCGGGCGTCGTGAGTACGTGCACCCCGGCAACGAGGATTACGTGCGAGGCGACAAGATTCCGCGCCCGCAGGGCGGCTCGGGCGGCGGCGGCAGTCAGGCGAGCAATGAAGGCGAAGGGCAGGACGACTTCGTGTTCGAGCTGTCGCGCGACGAGTTCATGCAGTACTTCTTCGACGATCTCGAACTGCCGCGCCTCGTGAAGACGCACCTGCTGACGGTGCCGAGCTGGAAGAACGTGCGAGCGGGCTGGTCGGCGGAAGGCACGCCGAACAACATCGACGTCGTGCGATCGCTGCGCAGCGCGCTCGGCCGGCGCATCGCGCTCGGCTCGCCGCTCGTCAACGAGCTGCGCGAACTCGAAGCGCAACTCGAATTGATGAAGAGCGATCCGGAAGACCGCCGCGCGGAAATCGCGACGCTCGAGGCCGAGATCCATCACCTGAAGGGACGCATCTGGCGGATTCCGTTCATCGATCCGTTCGACCTGCGCTACATCAACCGTGTGAAGCAGCCGCAGCCGTCGAGTCAGGCCGTGATGTTCTGCCTGATGGACGTGTCGGGCTCGATGGACGAGCAACGCAAGGATCTCTCGAAGCGCTTCTTCATCCTGCTGTACCTGTTCCTCAAGCGCAACTACGAGCGCATCGAGGTCGTGTTCATCCGCCACCATACGCGCGCCGAGGAAGTCGACGAAGATACCTTCTTCCATTCGACCGAGAGCGGCGGCACGGTCGTGTCGAGCGCGCTCGAGCTGATGCGCAAGGTGATGAACGAACGCTACTCGCCGACCGAGTGGAACATCTACGGCGCGCAGGCGTCCGACGGCGACAACTGGACCGACGATTCGCCCAAGTGTCGCAAAATCCTGGAAGAGGATATCCTCACGAAGACGCGTTACTTCGCGTATATCCAGGTCGCGCCGGAAGAGCAGAACCTGTGGCTGGAATACGCGCAGCTGGCATTGTCGCAGCCGCATCTCGCGATGAAAAAAGCGGAATCGGCTGCCGACATTTACCCGGTGTTTCGCGAATTGTTCGAAAAGCAGGTGGAAATGTCATGACGACCCGCCATCTGCACAACGAGTCGCGCGGCTACGAGCCGCGCCCCTCCGGCGACGACACGGCCGGCCCTGCCGCGGCGCAGCAACGCGCGCAGGCCGAACCGCCGCCGCCGGCCGCCGACTTGCCCGGTGTCGGGCAAAAGGAAGCGCGTATGAACGTTGCCGAACGCAAGCCGTTGCCGTGCCCGTCCGACTGGACGTTCGAACTGCTCGAGGAATACGACACGCACATCTCGCAGGTCGCGGAACAGTACGAGCTCGACATCTATCCGATCCAGCTCGAACTGATCAGCGCCGAACAGATGATGGACGCGTATGCGTCGGTCGGGATGCCCGTCAACTACCGTCACTGGTCGTTCGGCAAGCACTTCCTCGCGACCGAGAAGAGCTACCGCCGCGGCCAGATGGGCCTCGCGTACGAAATCGTCATCAATTCGAACCCTTGCATCGCGTATCTGATGGAAGAGAACACGATGACGATGCAGGCGCTCGTCATCGCGCACGCGGCGTACGGGCACAATTCGTTCTTCAAGGGCAACTACCTGTTCCGGCTGTGGAC
The DNA here is from genome assembly GCF_001039005.1 of Burkholderia cepacia. Lineage (GTDB taxonomy): Bacteria > Pseudomonadota > Gammaproteobacteria > Burkholderiales > Burkholderiaceae > Burkholderia > Burkholderia theae. Next base: position 102,370 of record NZ_LDWR01000011.1, on the reverse strand, counting down.
CGACGCGCACGCGATCATCGACTATCTCGTGTACGCGAAGAACTACGTCGCGGAATGCGAGGAGCGCTACGGCCTCGATCGCGTCGAGGAACTGCTCGATTCGTGCCATGCGCTGATGAACTACGGCGTCGACCGCTACAAGCGGCCGCAGAAGCCGTCGCTGTCGAAGGAAGCGGCGCTGCGGCGCGAGCGCGAGGCATACCTGCAGTCGCAGGTGAATGAACTGTGGCGCACGCTGCCCGGCAAGAAGCCCGAGCTGATGGAGGAGCAGGAAGGCCGCTATCCGCCCGAGCCGCAGGAGAACCTGCTGTATTTCGCGGAGAAGAACGCGCCGCTGCTCGAACCGTGGGAGCGGGAAGTGATCCGCATCGTGCGCAAGATCGGCCAGTATTTCTACCCGCAGCGGCAGACGCAGGTGATGAACGAAGGCTGGGCGACGTTCTGGCACTACACGCTGCTGAACACGCTGTATAACCAGGGCAAGCTGGAAGACGGCTTCATGATGGAGTTCCTGCATTCGCACAGCAATGTGGTCTACCAGCCGCCCGTCACGAAGCCGTACTACAGCGGGATCAACCCGTATGCGCTCGGCTTTTCGATGATGAGCGACATCCGGCGGATCTGCGAGGCGCCGACGGAAGAGGACTACAAGTGGTTTCCGGAGATCGCGGGCACCCCGTGGCTGCCGGCGATGCACTACGCGATGCGCAACTTCAAGGACGAGAGCTTCATCGCGCAGTACCTGTCGCCGAACCTGATCCGCGAGATGCGGCTCTTCTCGGTGCTCGACGACGACATGCGCGATTCGCTCGAGGTGTCGGCGATCCACGACGATTCCGGTTACCAGTACGTGCGCCAGGCGTTGTCGCGGCAGTACGACATCCATCACCGCGAGCCGAACATCCAGGTGTGGGCAGTGAATACGCGCGGCGACCGCAGCCTCACGCTGCGCCATTTCATGACCGACAACCGCCATCTGTCGAACGACAGCGACGAGGTGCTCAAGCACATGGCGCGGCTCTGGCAGTTCGACGTGTACCTGGAAAGCGTCGACGAGGCCGGCACCGTGCGCAAGCGCTACGAGTGCCGCTACGTGCCGCCGGAGATCCGCGTTTGAGCGCCGGGCTTCGCGCATGTTTGCATCGGACGCCAGCCTGCGGGCTGGCGTTTTCATATGACGAACGCGCGGCGGGAGAATATTCTTCTACATCCGGACGAACCCGGAAAGCCTGTTACTTTACATTTCGCTAAAATCCCGTAGCGCCGTGCGCCGGAACCGGTGCCACGTGTGACCGTACGCGGCGGCCCCGAGCCGTCTCGCCCAGAAAGTACTAAAAGGAACAGACCAACCCATGGACGTCCAGACCGACCAAGCTGCGCTGTCTGCGCATGACACCCGGCGGCGCGTGTTCGCCATCGTCGGCGCCTCATCGGGCAACCTCGTCGAGTGGTTCGACTTCTACATCTACTCGTTCTGCGCGCTGTACTTCGCGCCGGCGTTCTTCCCGAGCGGCAACACCACGACGCAGCTGCTGAACACGGCCGGCGTGTTCGCGGCCGGCTTCCTGATGCGTCCGATCGGCGGCTGGCTGTTCGGCCGCATCGCCGACCGCCACGGCCGTCGCGCGGCGATGATGATCTCGGTGCTGATGATGTGCGGCGGTTCGCTCGTGATCGCGGTGCTGCCGACCTATGCGCAGATCGGCGCGCTCGCACCGGCGCTGCTGCTGGTCGCACGCCTGTTCCAGGGCCTGTCGGTGGGCGGCGAATACGGCACGAGCGCGACCTACATGAGCGAGGTCGCGCTGAAGGGCCGGCGCGGCTTCTTCGCGTCGTTCCAGTACGTGACGCTGATCGGCGGCCAGCTGTGCGCGCTGCTCGTGCTCGTGATCCTGCAGCAGACGTTGTCGGCCGACGAACTGAAGGCGTGGGGCTGGCGCGTTCCGTTCGTCGTCGGTGCGGCCGCCGCGCTGATTTCGCTGTACCTGCGGAAATCGCTCGACGAGACGTCGACGAGCGCGTCGCGCGACAAGAAGGACGCTGGCACGATCCGCGGCGTGTGGCAGCACAAGGGCGCGTTCTTCACGGTGGTCGGCTTCACGGCCGGCGGCTCGCTGATCTTCTACACGTTCACCACGTACATGCAGAAGTACCTCGTGAACACGGCCGGCATGCATGCGAAAACGGCCAGCAACGTGATGACCGTCGCGCTGCTCGTCTACATGCTGATGCAGCCGGTGTTCGGCGCGCTGTCCGACAGGATCGGCCGCCGCACGTCGATGATCCTGTTCGGCTCGTTCGCGGTGATCGGCACGGTGCCGCTGATGCATGCGCTGAAGGACGTGACGAGCCCCGTGGCCGCGTTCGTGCTGATCACGGTCGCGCTGGCGATCGTCAGCTTCTACACGTCGATCAGCGGCCTCATCAAGGCCGAGATGTTCCCGCCGGAAGTGCGCGCGATGGGTGTCGGCCTGTCGTACGCGGTCGCGAACGCGATCTTCGGCGGCTCGGCCGAGTACGTCGCGCTGTGGTTCAAGTCGGTCGGAAGCGAGGAAACCTTCTACTGGTACGTGACGGTGCTGTGCGCGATCTCGCTGATCGTGTCGTGGCGGATGCGCGATCCGAGCAAGGAAGGGTATCTGCGCCACGAACCGTGATCGATTGCGCCGCGCGCGCATTCGCATCGTGACGAACGTCCCGCCATCCGGTGGGACGTTTTTTTTTTGCGGCGTGCGATTACGCGGGCGGCAGCGGCATGGCGGTGGATGCCGGATCGGGTGCGCCCGATTGCCGGCCTTGCTCGACCAGCCATTCGAACATCCGCTCGACGATCGGCGAACGCGACGGGCCGTCGATGCGCGACAGCCACCACGTGGTGCCGGGCAGGCGCGGGTAGTCGGCGAGCACGGTCAGCGCGCGCTGGTCGATGCCGGCCTGCGCGACGAGGCGCGGCAGGCACGCGAGGCCGCGGCCGCGCAGCACGGCATCCAGCACGAGCCGCTGATCGTCGTAGATCGCGTGCATCCGGAAATCCGACAACTGCTCGCGAAACACCGTCGCCAGACGCTCGTCGGTCAGGCTCGCTTCGAGGCAGATGAGCCCCGCATGCCGAGGGTGCTCGCCGCGCGGCACGCGTTCGAGTTGCTCGGCGAGCGGCGTCGCGCACACCGTCACCCATTCGTCGCGCATGAACGGGATATCCAGCAGGCCCGGCTGCAGCATCGGCCGCGTGCCGATCGTCATGTCGACGTCGATCTCGTCGACATAGCGTGCCGTCTCGTCGGTCGACAGCAGCGGGCACAGGTCCGGCAGGATCTCCTGTAGCTGCTCGAGGCGCGGCTGCAGCCAGCCGTGCAGCAACGGCGCCGGACACACCAGCACGACCAGGCCCGGGTTCAGATAGGTCGCGATGCGGTCGAGCCCGCCGCGCAACGTGTCCATCGCGCGCTGCACGCTGCGCTGCAGGACCTCGCCGGCGATGGTCAGTTCGACACCGCGGCCGCGCCGGCGGAACAGCGGCTGCCCGAGTTGCGCTTCGAGCTGCTGGATCTGATGGCTGATCGCCGATTGCGACAGGTGCAGCTCGTCGGCCGCGCGCGAGAAATTGCCCAGCCGGGCCGCGGCTTCGAAGCCGGTCAGCAGTTTCAGGGACGGAACGCGTTGCATTGAGGTATGAGGTAGATTGATTAATTCTGCCAAAAAATATCAATATTCATCAAGTTTAACCTGTCGCACAATCGGCCATCAATCACAACGGAGGCTGATCGATGGGTCGCTTTGATGCTCGCCAGCGCGGTTACCGGATGCCCGCCGAATGGGAATCCATGGATGCCACGTGGCTCGGATGGCCGGTTCTCGAAGGTCGCGAGGACCTGTGGGGCGTGCATTACGCGCAGGTTTGCCGCGAGTTCGCGCTGGTCGCGCGGACGATCGCCCGCTATCAGCGCTGCGTGGTGGCCGTCCACCAAAGCCAGGCCGACGCCGCGCGCGAGCTGGTGGGCGCGAGTGTCGATGTGTTGCCGGTCGCGGCCGAGGACAACTGGCTGCGCGATTGCGGGCCGATCTTCCTTGTCAGCGAACGGCGCGAGCTCGGCGCGGCCGTGTTCCGCTTCAACTGCTGGGGCGAGAAGTACCAGCCGTACGACGGCTGCCAGCAGGCCGGGCAGGACATCGCGCGCGCGGCCGGTGCGGAGATCTTCAATTCGCACATGGTGCTGGAGGGCGGCTCGTTTTACGTCGACGGGCAGGGCACGCTGGTCACCACCGAGAGCTGTCTGCTGCATCCCAACCGCAATCCGCACCTGAGCCGCGCGGAGATCGAGGCGGAGCTCCGGCGCATGCTCGGTGTCGAGAAGATCGTCTGGCTGCCGGGCAATCCCGACGAAGTGGAGACGAACGGGCACGTGGACGGCATCGCGTCGTTCATCGCGCCCGGCCGGATGCTGTGCCAGGCCGCGCTACCGGAGCAGGGCGACTATTTCCGCGTGATGCGTGAAAACCGCCGCGCGCTGGAACTCGCGACCGACGCGGCCGGGCGCCGTTTCGAGCTGATCGACCTGCCGTCGCCGATCGTCAGCGAACGCTTCGGCTCCGAGCGCTACTGCGACTGCTATGCGAACTACATTCTGGTGAACGGCGCGGTGATCGTGACCGCGTTCGGCGTCGAGCAGGATCAGGCCGCGCGCGAGGTCTTCAGTCGCGCGTTCCCGGAGCGTAACGTGGTGATGTTGCCGATTCCGACGCTGTCGATCGGCGGCGGCAGCATCCACTGTTCGACGCAGCAGCAGCCGTCCGTCGCGCGCTGAGCGACGTCCCACCCGCGGTTTCCGGTCCCACCGAGGAGCAATCGCAATGCCGTCCAAACACATCACCGTCGCCGCCGTCCAGATGGCGTCGGGCAGCTGGAATCTCGAAGACAACATGGCCACCGCGGAGCGCCTGATTCGCGAGGCCGCCGCGCAGGGCGCGAATCTCGTGCTGTGCCCGGAGTTGTTCGCGATGCCGTACTTCTGCGTCGATCAGAACGTGCGTCATCTCGAACTCGCGCAGCCGTTCGAAGGCAACGCGCAGATCGCCCGTTTCGCGGCGCTGGCCGGCGAGCTCGGCATCGTGCTGCCGATCGGCTTCTTCGAGCGTGCGGGCAATGCGGCGTACAACTCGATCGCCGTGGCGGATGCCGACGGACGCGTGCTTGGCGTCTACCGCAAGACGCATATCCCGGATGGGCCGGGCTATACGGAGAAGTTCTATTTCACGCCCGGCGACACCGGATTCAAGGTGTGGGACACGCGCTTCGGCCGGATCGGCATCGGCATCTGCTGGGACCAGTGGTACCCGGAGACGGCGCGTTGCCTTGCGCTGATGGGCGCCGAGATCCTGTGCTTTCCGACCATCATCGGCTCGGAGCCGTTCAGCAGCGAGTTCGATTCGGCCAGCCACTGGCAGCGCACGATGCAGGGCCACGCGGCGGCCAACATGGTACCGGTGGTGGCGGCCAACCGGATCGGCCGCGAAGCGGGTTTCGGCAACGGCAATCCGCAGCAGCAGGGGCTGACGGGCGTGTTCTACGGGTCGAGCTTCATCGCGGATCACACGGGCGAGAAGCGGGCCGAGGCGAACCGTACCGACGAAGCCGTGCTCGTGCACACGTTCGACCTCGACGCGATTCGCGCCGACCGGCAATCGTGGGGCTTCTTCCGCGATCGCCGCCCGGAGATGTATCGCACCTTGCTCACCAGCGACGGCGTGTCGTCCTGTTATCGATGAGGAGTGGCCGATGAAACGGAAAGGATGGCTGCGCTTCGCGGTGCCGGGCCTCGCGCTGTGCGTGCTGGCCGGAACGGCCCGGGCCGACGAAGAGAAGGTGCTGAACCTGTACAACTGGAGCAATTACTTCGCGCCGGATACCGTGTCCGCGTTCGAGAAGGAAACCGGCATCAAGGTTCGCTACGACGCATACGACAGCGACGAGACGCTGCAATCGAAACTGCTGACCGGCAACAGTGGCTACGACCTCGTATGGCCGACCAACGACTTCATGGCCAAGCAGATTCAGGCCGGCGTGTTTCGCAAGCTCGACAAGAGCCGGTTGCCGAACCTGAAGTATCTCGATCCGTCGCTGCTGACGCAGATGGCGCAATCCGATCCCGGCAACCAGTACGGCGTGCCGTACATGTGGGGCACCGTGGGCGTCGGCTACGACCGCGCCAAAGTGCGCGCGATCCTCGGCAAGGACATGCCGGCCGACAGTCTCGACCTGCTGTTCAACCCGGCGCTCGCGTCGCGTGTCTCCGCGCAGTGCGGGTTGGGCCTGCAGGATTCCGCGAGCACGGTGCTGCCGCTGGCGCTGCGCTACATCGGCCGCGATCCGATGCACCCGTCCGCGCAGGACTATGCTGCCGCGCAGGCGATGCTGATGAAGGTCCGGCCGTTCATCCGCGAGTTTGTCGGTTCGTCCGATGCCAACGAGCTGGTCGACGGCGAGCTGTGCGTGACGATCGGCTTCTCCGGTGCGATCAACCTGGCCGCGCAGAAGGCGAAGGCGCGCGATCCGAAGCGCGATATCGTGTACGACATCCCGCGCATCGGCAGCCTGATGTGGTTCGATGCGATGGTCATTCCGGCGTCCGCGAAACATCCGGACAACGCGCATGCGTTCATCAACTACATCCTGCGGCCGGACGTGATTGCGAAGATCTCGAATTCGACGCGCTACGCGAATGCGAACCAGGGTGCGCTGAAGCTGATGGACCCGGCGCTGGTGCGCGATCCGGGCATCTATCCGGACGAGTCGACGCGGCGCACGCTGTTTACGCCGACCGCCGAATCGCCGGCCACGATGCGTCTTGAAGGCCGAACCTGGCTTGGTTTCAAGACGGCGCGACCGTGACGGTACACCATGAAACAATTGAAGCAACCGGCAAGCGAAAGAGGAATGCCATGACAACGAGACGTCAACTGTTGAAACGCGGCCTGTCCGTATCGGGCGCGGCGCTGGCCGCCAGCACGCTGGGCGGCTTGCTCGGCCGCGCCGCGCATGCGCAGCAGGGCGCGGCCTGGCACATGCCGGACGAGGGCGCGCCGCACACGGCGACCTGGATGGCGTTCGGCCCGAGCGAGGACATCTGGGGCGCGCGGCTCCTGCCCGTGGTGCGCGAGAACCTCGCCGCGGTCGCGAAGGCGATCGCCGCGCACGAGCCACTCAAGATGCTGGTGCGGGAACAGGACTACGCGATCGCATCGCGCCTGTGCGGCGCATCGGTCGAGCTCGTCCAGCATCCGGTCGACGATCTGTGGATGCGCGACACGGGGCCCGTGTTCGTGAAGAATGCGTCGGGCCAGCTCGGCGGCGTGAGCTTCAATTTCAACGGCTGGGGCAACAAGCAGGAACACGACCAGGACGCGGAAGTCGCGCCGTTCGTCGCCGAACGCGCGGGTGCACGGCTGGTCGATACGCGGCTGGTGCTGGAAGGTGGCGGCATCGAGGTGGACGGCGAGGGGACGGCGATCATCACGCGCAGCTGCGTGCTCAATCCGAACCGCAATCCGGGCGTCAGCCAGGCACAGTGCGAGGCGGAGCTGAGCCGGCTGCTGGGGCTGAAGAAGATCATCTGGTTGCCCGGCATCGCGGGCAAGGACATCACCGACGGGCATACCGATTTCTACGCGCGCTTCACGAGCCCGGGTGTCGTGGTGGCCGGGCTCGACACGGACCCGTCCTCGTACGACCACGCGGTGACGCGGCAGCATCTGGAAATCCTGCGGAAATCCACCGATGCGAAGGGCCGCCCGTTGAAGGTCGTCGTGCTGCCGGGACCGAAGACCGTCCGGCACACTTACGAGAACGCGGAGTTCGCGGCCGGCTACATCAACTTCTACGTGTGCAACCGCGCGGTGATCGCGCCGCAGTTCGGCGACAGCCGGGCCGACCGCAATACGCGCGACACGCTCGTCGACCTGTTTCCCGGCCGCGAAGTCATTCAGCTGAATATTGACGGCATCGCGGCGGGCGGCGGCGGCATCCACTGCACCACGCAACAGCAGCCGGCCTGAGCGCGGCCGCGGGCCGGTCTGCGTGACCGGTTCGCACGGCTGCCGACATTCACCGGTCGTTCCGGACTACTGATCAACAATATGGAATCCGTCCCGATGGACGGAAGCCGGCGTACGCATGCGCGCCGGCTGCGCAATGGAGTGAACACATGACGAAAAAAGGAACCCGCGCAAGCGTGGACAAACACGTGCGGAATATGCCAGATACCGGCCGGCGCGGATTCATCCGCTGTTCGGCCGCGTGGCTCGGCATGCCGCTGCTGGGCAGCCTGGCCGCGTGCGGCGGCGGCGACGGCGCGTCCGATGCGGCTTCCGCGCCGCGCGTGACGCCGCCGACGCCGTCGACGCGGCAGGCCGTGTACCGGCTGCCGGCCGAAGATGCGCCGCACGCGTCGACCTACATGGCTTTCGCGTCCGGCACGGAAGGCATCTGGATGCCTGTCACGTCGCAAAGCACGGATGCCGGCATCGACCGGGTTCGGGCCGACCTGATGGACGTCGCGAAAGCGATCGGCGCAACCGAACCGGTCAACATGCTGGTGCTGCCGGCCGATCTCGACGCGGCCCGCGCGCTGCTCGCGACTGCAAGCGTCGCGAATCCCGACCTGCATGCGCGTTATGCGGCGCGTCCGGCGGGCGCGGGCGGGATCACCCTCGTGCCGCTCGCCGACGGCTTCAACGACTTCTGGGTGCGCGATACGGGCTGCGTGTTCGTCAGGGACACCGCGAACGGCAATGCGCTGAATGCGGTCGGCTTCAATTTCAACGGGTGGGGCAACGCGAACACCGACGGCGTCGGCCTGAGTCCCGGCACGACGATCCCGCCGGCGATAGCAGCCGCGAGCAACCGGTCGAAGGCGGGGAAGTTCTTCCAGCCGTTCGGCCGCGACAGCACGGTGGCGGGCTGGATGGCGCAAACGAAGGGCGCGAACCTCGTCCGCAGCACGTTGACGCTCGAAGGCGGCGCGATCGAATTCGACGGTGATGCGACGGCGATCCTTACCGAATCGGCCGTGCTGCACGTGAACCGGAATCCGCAACTGTTCGACATCCCGAACGGCGTCATCGCCAACGCGACACTGCTGCCGTCGGCGAAAGATACCGTGCACGCCGAGCTGCAGCGCACGCTCGGCGTGCGCAAGATCATCTGGCTGCCGGGAACGGCGACCTATCCGCGCGGTGCCGGCGTGGGCGGTGCGGGTGGCGCGGCGACGCCGGCCGGCGAGAGCGACATCACGAACGGCCACGTCGATTTCTATGCACGGTTTCTCGCGCCGGGTGTGGTCGCGTGCTGCTACGACGCGTCGAATTCGACCGGCGAGCGCGCATTGACGGATGCGAACCGGCAACGTCTCGCCGGCCAGACCGATGCGAACGGCCGGCCGCTGCAGATCGTCGAACTCGTGCCGCCGGTCAATTTCGGCACGTCGGCCGGCACGAACCTGAGCGAAAGGCAGATGTCGCATTTCGCGGCCGGCTACATCAATTTCTACACGTGCAACGGCGCGATCGTGATGCCGAAGTTCAACGACGCGGCGGCCGACGCCGCCGCGGTCGCCGCCCTCCGCCCGTATGCAGGGAACCGCGCGATCGTGCAGGTCGACATCCTCGGCATCGCGTCGGGGGGCGGCGGCATCCACTGCTCGACCCGGGAAGTGCCGGCATGAGCGTGTCGTGTCATATCGATATGGAAATCGATTCGTTGTCCGTGACGCGCGATTTCCTTAATCTGAACCCGTAGTTCGTGTGACACCTCCTTGACTGGGATTCGCGCCCGCTGCTTGCAGCGGGCGTCTTTTTTGGTGCGCTGCATCTCACGCCGGCCACGGCGGGGTTGGTGGTGCACGGCGACTCGCCTATGCTGGTTGCTGCGTGTCCGCGCGGCGGTCCGGATCGGCCGGGCCGGTGACGTTTCGATGACATGCCATGTCAAGGAGAAACACCATGAGCAAACCCGCGATCGTGCTCGTGCACGGCTTCTGGGGCGGCGCCGCGCATTGGGCAAAAGTGATCGTCGAACTTGCGCGCAAGGGTCATGTGTCGCTGCATGCGGTCGAGATGCCGCTGACATCGCTCGCCGACGATGCAGAACGCACGCGCAAGATGGTCAGTCAGGTGGACGGCCCCGTGCTGCTGGTCGGCCATTCGTACGGCGGCGCGGTGATCAGCGAGGCCGGCAACCTGCCGAATGTCGCGGGCCTCGTGTTCATCGCCGCGTTCGCGCCGGACGCCGGCGAAAGCCCCGGCGGGATCACGCAGGAACACCTGCCGGTGGCCGCGCCGAATCTCGCGCCCGACAGCGATGGTTATCTGTGGCTCAAGCCCGACAAATTCCACGAAAGCTTCTGCCAGGACCTTTCGTCGGACGAAGCGCTCGTGATGGCCGTCACGCAGAAGGCGCCGCTGGCGAGCACGTTCGCCGACACCGTCAATACACCCTCGTGGCGCACGAAGCCGTCGTGGTACCAGATCTCGAGCGAGGACCGGATGATCGCGCCGGAGAACCAGGAGCGAATGTCGGCGCGGATGAATGCGCGCAAGGTCATCACGCTCGATGCGAGCCATGCGTCGCTCGCGTCGAAACCGGTGGCGGTTGCCGCGCTGATCGACGAGGCGGCCGCGTCGCTTGCCGGATAAGGCAAGGATCGGTGGGAAGGGCGCAGCGCAATGCCGCGCCCACGGCCGGCACGGCTCATCACGAAACCCGCTGAGCAAAGCACCATTTGTTGGTTCGGATTCGCCGCACGCGCTGATACGTTAGCGGCTTCGCGACATCACACTTCGTCGCGATGTTTCTCGAACCGGGCCGCCGCGCGATCCGCGGCGGCCTTCATAACAAGACAGGTCGTGCTCATGAAATTCCACACTCTCGCTACGTGGCTCGTCGGGGCCGCGCTCATTACCGCCGGCACCGTCGCGCATGCGGATCGCCTCGACGACATCAAGAAGGCCGGCGTGCTGCGCGTCGCGACGTTCGACAGCAACCCGCCGTTCGGTTATGTCGATGCGAAGAACAACCACATCGTCGGTCTCGACGTCGACTATGCGAAGGCGCTTGCCGACAAGCTCGGCGTGAAGCTGCAACTCCAGCCGACCAACCCCGCGAACCGCATTCCGTTCCTGACGTCCGGCAAGGTCGACCTCGTGCTCGCGAACTTCACGATCACCGACGAGCGCGCGAAGCAGGTCGACTTCAGCATTCCGTATTTCTCGTCGGGCCAGCAGTTTCTCGCGAAGAAGGGCGTGCTGAAATCGGCCGACCAGTTGAGTAGCCTGCGCGTCGGCGCGGACAAGGGCACGACGAACGAGATCACCCTGCGCGAGAAATTCCCGAAGGCGACGATCGTCGCTTATGACGACACGCCGTTCGCGTTCGCCGCGCTGCGCGCGGGCAACGTGCAGGCGATCACGCAGGACGGCCCGAAGCTGATCGGCCTGCTCGCGAACGTGCCCGACAAGCAGAACTACGAGATCCCGGCGTTCACGATCTCGAACGACTACATGGGCGTTGGCGTGCCGAAGGGCGAGACGCGCCTGCTCGGTTTCGTCAACGACACGCTGAAGGGGCTCGAGGCGAACGGCCGTGCCGTGCAGATCTACGATGCATGGTTCGGGCCGACGACGAAGACGCCGCTCACGCGCATCTTCCGCATCGGCGACAAGACCTGATTCACGCCGCACGCGCGCCGCGACCTGCCGGAGCATCGGCGTCGCGGCGCTTTCCGTTTTCTTCCGATCGCGCTTAGCGCGCGCACCCAAGCATGCTCGGGTTGGCTCCCAAATATCTGTCCTGGCTCTGGCAGGGCTTCCTGCTGACACTCGGCCTCGCGGCCGCGTCGGCCGTTGCCGCGACCGCCGGCGGGCTGTTGCTCGCGGTCATGCGTCACGCGCGCGGCACGGCCCTGCGCATGACGGCGTCCGCGTACGTCGTCGCGTTCCGCAACACGCCGCTGCTCGTGCAGTTGCTGTTCTGGTATTTCGGCGTGGCGTCGCTGCTGCCCGACACGTGGATCGCGTGGCTGAACGCGCGCCATGCGGTGAGTGCGGGCCCGTTCACGCTCGCATGGCCGTCGTTCGAATTCGTCGCGGGCTGGGTCGGGCTGAGTGCGTACACGGCCGCGTTCGTCGCCGAGGAATGCGAAGCCGGCCTGCGCGGCGTGCGTCGCACACAGCACGACGCGGCGGCCGCGCTCGGCCTCACGCCGATGCAGTCGCTGCGTTATGTGGTGCTGCCGCAGGCCGTGCGCATCGCGTTGCCGCCGCTATGCGGTCAAACCATGAATCTCGTGAAGAACTCGTCGCTCGCGATGGCGATCGGCGTGGCCGAGCTGTCGTATGCATCGCGGCAGGTCGAAACGGAAACGTTCAAGACCTTCGCCGCGTTCGGCGTCGCAACCTTGCTGTACGTCGCGGCGGTGGCCGCGATCGAGGCCGGCGCATACGCGGCCACGCAATGGCGCGACAGGCTGGGAGCGGGGCGCTGACGATGGACTTCTCGCTGCTGCTCGCCAACCTGCCGTACCTGCTCGTTGGCGCATTCCCGGAAGGCCCGCTCGGCGGCGCCGCGCTGTCGTTGGTGCTCGCGATCGCGTCCGCCATAACGTCGGCCGTGCTCGGTGTCGCGCTCGGCGTCGCGATGGCGCTCGCGCGCGGCCCCGTACGCGTGCTGCTGCTCGCGTTCATCGGCTTCTTCCGCGCGATTCCGATGCTGATGCTGATCTTCTGGACGTATTTCCTGATGCCCATGCTGCTGCATATGGACGTGCCGGGGCTCGCGACGGTCGTCTGCGCGCTCGCGCTGATCGGCGGCGCGTATCTCGCGCATGCGGTGCATGCGGGCATCGTCGCGGCGGGGGACGGGCAATGGCAGGCCGGGCTGTCGCTCGGGCTCACGCGCTGGCAGACGGTGCGCCATGTGCTGCTGCCGCAGGCGATCCGGATCATGACGCCGTCGTTCGTGAACCAGTGGGTCGCGCTCGTGAAGGACACGTCGCTCGCGTATATCGTCGGCGTGCCGGAACTGTCGTTCGTCGCGACGCAGGTGAACAACCGGCTGATGGTGTATCCGGCGCCGATCTTCCTGTTCGTCGCGGTGATCTATCTGGTGCTGTGCACGTCGCTCGACGGCGCGGCGCGCTGGCTGTTGTCGCGCGGCCCGCGCGCGGAACGCGTCGAGCAGGCGACGGCCGAGCGCACGGAGCCCGCGCGGTGACGATGCATCACGGCCGTGGCCGCGGAGAACGGCCGGCGACGAAACGTCCGTGATCCGGGATGGACCGCACGCCGCGCAGGTCGGGTGCGGCGTGCAGATCGGACAAGAAGGGCAGACGACCGGCCGCCTGCGCCGCCGCTTCCGGCGCGACGGCGGGCGGCACGCGTGTCACGACGCCGAATAGTGCGTGTTGAAGACCGCGCGCAGCGTCGACTTGTCGGTCGCGAAATCGCCCCACAGCGGGCCATCGTTCTGCGCGAACGCGAACGGCGTCGTATCGATCGACGCGAGGCGGAAGCGCCATTGCGCCGCTTCCTGGCGGAACGCGGTGAGCTGCATGTCGGACAGCGCCGTCTGCGCACTGGCGAGCGTGACGAGCGGGTCGACCGGATTGTCCGCGACGCGCACCTCGAAATGCAGGTGCGGGCCCGTTGCGGCACCCGTCATCCCGACCGAGCCGAGCCGCTGGCCCTGCTTCACGCTTTCGCCCGTCTTGAGGCCGCGCGCGAACGCGGACAGGTGTGCGTAGTAGGTCGAGTAGCCGTCCGCGTGATCGACGATCACGTAGCGGCCGTAGCCGCCCGGATCGAAACCGGCGAACGACACGACGCCGTCGGCCGCCGCGTCGACGGGCGTGCCGCTCGGCGCGGCGAGATCGACGCCCGTATGGAACGCCATCGCCTGCGACAGCGGATGGATGCGTTCGCCGAAGAACGAGCTGATGCGCGTCCACTTGACCGGCATCGTGAACGCGGCGGCTTCGAGCGGCGAGCCGTCGAGCGCGTAGTACGCGCCGTGTTCGGCACCGGGCGCACGGAACCAGATCGCACCGAACGTGCGGCCGGCGACGCGCAGTTCGAACGCAGTGAGGCGCGGCGTGCCGTCGTTCGTGTCGAACGCGACGCGATAATAGTCGCCGCGCTGCGCACTCGCGCGCATCGCGACCTTGCCGGTAACGAGATCGCCGAGCTGGATGCGCACCTCGGGCGGCACGTCGAGACGGTTCAGCGTATCGGACAGCGTGAGCTCGATATTGCCCGCGCGCATCCCGTGCTGGCTCTCGGACGGTGCGAGCTGGAACAGGCTCGCATAACCGAGCATGTCGTTGCGGTGTGCGCTGAGCGGCGCGAACAGGCCGGGCTGCAGGCTGCGGTCGTTGCGTTCGACGTGTTCATTGCGCTCGCCGATCGTGCGGGCGAGCTCGCTCGTCACGAAATGCTGCGCGGTGGGAAACGGCGTGTCGGACAGCACGCGCTGCGGCAGCGCGGCCGTGCCGGTATCGACGGCGCCCGGCAGTTGCGACACGGCCGGCAGCGCGGCGGCGAGACCGAGGGCGGCGAGGGCGCCGAGCACGGCGGCCGGCACGAGCGCGCGCACGACGCGCTGCGCGCGGCCGGGCGCGAAAGCATCAGGAGTTGCGGCAGACTTGACCAAGGTGTCCACATCCAGGAGAGCGGTTCAAGGGGGTGTGGGCAGGGGCCGACGGCGGCACAACCGTCGAAGGGCGACGGGGCGGGCGGCGGGCGTGCAACAAAACAGGCCCCGCCAGGGGCCTGTGTCGTTTCCGTTCGACCCAACGCGCGGGGCGGGCCCGCTTCGAACGGCGGCGTGCATACCGGGTCGAACCCGGTTATCACGAAGACGCTAAAGAAAGATGACAGCGTCAGTCTACCGATGTTCCGCGGAACGTTAAAAATTTTAAAGAGGGTCAGCTCATTCGTTTCGCAGTGCGGTAAGTCGGATTAAATCAGCATTTGTTACGACGATTTTCGTCAGTCCGGCAATTTTTGCGCGCGGCCGCGCAACGCGGCGGACGTTCGGACGGTGTCGAAACCGGCGTCGAGCATCGCCTCGGCGTCGTTCCACAGGTTGCCGCGCAGCCGGTTGGTCCAGATCATCGACGCGAACACGCCTTCGAGCAGCGACACGAGATAGACGGCGGCCAGGTGCACGTCGAGATCGGCGGCGAGCTCGCCGGCCGTGATCGCGCGGCGCAGCAGCGCCTTCGTGATCCGCAGCATCTGCAGTTCGAGCAGCATGCGGCGCCGCTGCAGCGCGCCGTTTTCCTCGCTTTGCTCGCATTTCGTATAGAGGATCACGAGCACGCGCTGCATCGGCCCCGGCTCGCCGCACTCCTGCAGGTAGTGCGACGCCGCGCGCCGCAGCGTGGCGAGCGGCGGCAGGCCGTCGCCCGCGTCAAAACCTTCCGACGTGCGCGCGAACGCGCGGTCGCACATCGCGAGACACACTTCCATCTTGTTGCGGTAGTGGCCGTAGACGGCGCCCCGCGACATCCCGGCGGCCTCGGCGAGGTCCGCCATCGCGGTCTGCGCGACGCCTTTCTCGAGCAGCACGAGCTCGGCGGCGTCGAGGATCCGGTGCTTGATGGCGAGCGATTCTTCCCGGGTCTTGCGGGCCATGTCGTGAGTTTCCTTTCAATTTGCTGTCGTTTTATTGAGACAGTGTGGCGGTCGGATTGAAACAGCGTTTATTTAATCAGTCGTGACTGATTATAATCGGCCACCCTGAGCCGCCGCATTGTATCGGCGGCGAACGATCCGAGGTCACTATGAATAACAATCGCTCCCTGTTGCGCCACGGGCTGGCGCCGTTCGCACTGGCGGCCGTGCTGGCCGTGGCCGGATGCGGAAAGGGCGACAAGGACGCAGCGCCGGAGACCGCGAAGCAGGCGACCGTCGTGACGGTGCGCCCGACGGCCGTGCCGATGACCGTCGAATTGCCGGGCCGGCTCGACGCATACCGGCAGGCGGAAGTGCGCGCGCGGGTCGCGGGCATCGTCACCGCGCGTACCTACGAGGAAGGCCAGGAAGTGAAGCAGGGCGCGGTGCTGTTTCGCATCGATCCCGCGCCGCTGAAGGCCGCGCGCGACGCCGCGCAGGGCGCGCTCGCGAAGGCGCAGGCCGCTTTGCTCGCGGCGAGCGACAAGCGCCGCCGTTACGACGATCTCGTGCGCGATCGCGCGGTGAGCGAGCGCGACCATACCGAGGCCATCGCGGGCGACACGCAGGCAAAGGCCGAGGTCGCGTCCGCGAAGGCCGAACTCGCACGTGCGCAGCTGCAGCTCGACTATGCGACCGTCACCGCACCGATCGCGGGCCGCGCACGGCGCGCGCTCGTGACCGAAGGCGCGCTCGTCGGCCAGGACCAGGCGACGCCGCTCACGACCGTCGAGCAGCTCGATCCGATCTACGTGAACTTCTCGCAGCCGGCCGCCGACGTCGACGCGCTGCGCCGCGCGGTGAAGAGCGGGCGCGCGACGGGCATCGCGCAGCACGACATCGCGGTGACGCTGCTGCGCGCGGACGGCACCGCGTATCCGCTGAAGGGCAAGCTGCTGTTCAGCGATCTCGCGGTCGATCCGACCACCGACACCGTCGCGATGCGCGCGCTGTTCCCGAACCCGGAGCGCGAGCTGTTGCCGGGCGCGTATGTGCGGATCGCGCTCGATACGGCGGTCGACCAGCGGGCGATCCTCGTGCCGCGCGACGCGCTGCTGCGCACGGCCAACCGCACGTCGGTGCGCGTGGTCGGCGCGAACGGCAAGGTCAAGGACGTCGAGGTCGCAGCCGACCAGATGAGCGGCCGTGACTGGCGCATCACGCGCGGCCTGACGGGCGGCGAGCGCGTGATCGTCGACAACGCCGCGCAGTTCGCGCCCGATACGGCCGTCAAGCCCGTCGAGAAGGCGTCGCCGTCGAAGGCGGCGCCGGCAGCGGCCGCTTCGCAGGCGGCCGCCCGTCAAACCTGACCGGTTCAAACCAACCACCATGGCACGTTTCTTCATCGATCGCCCCGTCTTCGCGTGGGTGATCGCAATCTTCATGATGCTGGGCGGCGCGTTCGCGATCCGCGCGCTGCCCGTTGCGCAGTACCCGGACATCGCACCGCCCGTCGTCAGCATCTACGCGACGTACCCGGGCGCGTCCGCGCAGGTCGTCGAGGAATCGGTGACCGCGCTGATCGAGCGCGAAATGAACGGCGCGCCGGGGCTGATGTATACGTCGGCGACGAGCAGCGCCGGGATGGCGTCGCTGTACCTGACGTTCAAGCAGGGCGTGAACGCCGATCTCGCGGCCGTCGAAGTGCAGAACCGGCTGAAGACGGTCGAGGCGCGGCTGCCCGAGCCGGTGCGCCGCGACGGCATCCAGGTCGAGAAGGCCGCCGACAACATCCAGCTCGTCGTGTCGCTGACGTCCGACGACGGGCGGATGACCGACGTGCAGCTCGGCGAATATGCGTCGGCGAACGTCGTGCAGGCGCTGCGCCGCGTCGAGGGTGTCGGCAGGGTGCAGTTCTGGGGCGCCGAATATGCGATGCGGATCTGGCCCGACCCGGTGAAGATGGCCGGGCACGGCCTCACCGCGTCGGACATCGCGTCGGCCGTGCGCGCGCACAACGCGCGCGTGACGATCGGCGACATCGGCCGCAGCGCGGTGCCGGACAGCGCGCCGATCGCGGCGACCGTGTTCGCCGACGCGCCGCTGAAGACGCCGGCCGATTACGGCGCGATCGCGCTGCGCACGCAGGCCGATGGCTCCGCGCTGTATCTGCGCGACGTCGCGCGCATCGAGTTCGGCGGCAACGACTACAACTATCCGTCGTACGTGAACGGCAAGGTCGCGACCGGCATGGGCATCAAGCTCGCGCCGGGCTCGAACGCGGTCTCCACCGAGAAGCGCGTGCGCGCGGCGATGGACGGGCTGTCCGCGTACTTCCCGCCGGGCGTGAAGTACCAGATCCCGTACGAGACGTCGTCGTTCGTGCGCGTGTCGATGAACAAGGTCGTCACGACGCTGATCGAGGCCGGCGTGCTCGTGTTCCTCGTGATGTTCCTGTTCATGCAGAACCTGCGCGCGACGCTGATCCCGACGCTCGTCGTGCCGGTCGCGCTCGCGGGCACGTTCGGCGTGATGTAC
This sequence comes from Burkholderia cepacia, assembly GCF_001039005.1. Taxonomy (GTDB): domain Bacteria; phylum Pseudomonadota; class Gammaproteobacteria; order Burkholderiales; family Burkholderiaceae; genus Burkholderia; species Burkholderia theae. The sequence goes on along the minus strand of NZ_LDWR01000011.1, from coordinate 84,169 downwards.
GCGGCCGGCTTCTCGATCAACGTGCTGACGATGTTCGGGATGGTGCTCGCGATCGGCATCCTCGTCGACGACGCGATCGTCGTGGTCGAGAACGTCGAGCGGCTGATGGTCGAGGAAGGGCTCGGCCCGTACGACGCGACCGTCAAGGCGATGACGCAGATCAGCGGCGCGATCATCGGGATCACCGTGGTGCTGACGTCGGTGTTCGTGCCGATGGCGTTCTTCGGCGGCGCGGTGGGCAACATCTACCGGCAGTTCGCGCTGTCGCTCGCGGTGTCGATCGGGTTCTCGGCATTCCTCGCGCTGTCGCTGACGCCCGCGCTGTGCGCGACGCTGCTCAAGCCCGTGAATGGCGACCATCACGAGAAGCGCGGTTTCTTCGGCTGGTTCAACCGTTTCGTCGCGCGTGCGACGCAGCGCTACGCGACGCGCGTCGGTTCGATGCTGAAGAAGCCGGTGCGCTGGCTCGTCGTATACGGCGCGCTGACCGCGGCCGCGGGATTGATGCTCACGCAACTGCCGACCGCGTTCCTGCCGGACGAGGACCAGGGCAACTTCATGGTGATGGTGATCCGGCCGCAAGGCACGCCGCTCGCGGAAACGATGCAGAGCGTGCGCGAGGTCGAATCGTATATCCGCAACGACGAGCCGGCCGCGTATACGTTCGCGCTCGGCGGCTTCAACCTGTACGGCGAAGGGCCGAACGGCGGGATGATCTTCGTCACGCTGAAGAACTGGAAGGAGCGCAAGGCCGAGCGCGATCACGTGCAGGCGATCGTCGCACGCATCAACGAACGTTTCGGCGGCACGCCGAACACGACGGTGTTCGCGATGAACTCGCCGGCGCTGCCCGATCTCGGCTCGTCGAGCGGCTTCGACTTCCGGCTGCAGAATCGCGGCGGGCTCGACTACGCGACCTTCAGCGCCGCGCGCGAGCAACTGCTCGCGGCGGGCGGCAAGGACCGCGCGCTGACCGACCTGATGTTCGCCGGCACGCAGGACGCGCCGCAGCTGAAGCTCGACATCGATCGCGCGAAGGCCTCCGCGCTCGGCGTGTCGATGGAAGAGATCAACACGACGCTCGCGGTGATGTTCGGCTCGGACTATATCGGCGATTTCATGCACGGCACGCAAGTGCGGCGCGTGGTCGTGCAGGCCGACGGGCTGCACCGGCTCGATCCCGACGACGTGAAGAAGCTGCGCGTGCGCAACGCGCGCGGCGAGATGGTGCCACTCGCGGCATTCACGACGCTGCACTGGACGCTCGGGCCGCCGCAGCTCACGCGCTACAACGGCTATCCGTCGTTCACGATCAACGGCTCGGCCGCGGAAGGCCACAGCAGCGGCGAGGCGATGACCGCGATCGAGCGGATCGCCGCGAAGCTGCCGGCCGGCATCGGCTTCTCGTGGTCGGGGCAGTCGTTCGAGGAGCGGCTGTCGGGCGCGCAGGCGCCGATGCTGTTCGCGCTGTCGGTGCTCGTGGTGTTTCTCGCGCTCGCGGCGCTGTACGAGAGCTGGTCGATCCCGTTCGCGGTGATGCTGGTCGTCCCGCTCGGCGTGATCGGCGCGGTGCTCGGCGTCACGCTGCGGATGATGCCGAACGACATCTATTTCAAGGTGGGGCTGATCGCGACGATCGGGCTGTCCGCGAAAAACGCGATCCTGATCGTCGAAGTCGCGAAGGATCTGGTCGCGCAGCGCATGTCGCTCGTCGACGCGGCGCTCGAGGCCGCGCGCCTGCGGCTGCGGCCGATCGTGATGACGTCGCTCGCGTTCGGCGTCGGTGTGCTGCCGCTCGCGTTCGCGTCGGGCGCCGCGTCCGGCGCGCAGATGGCGATCGGCACCGGCGTGCTCGGCGGCGTGATCACGGCGACCGTGCTCGCGGTGTTCCTCGTCCCGCTGTTTTTCGTGATCGTCGGCCGCCTGTTCGACGTCGGCCCGCGCCGGCGCGGCGGGGCGCAGCCGGCGACGATGGAGGGATCGCAATGATGTTTGCGCTGAATGCACGCGCCGCGCTGCGCGCTCAGCTCGCACTGGCCGCCGCGCTCGCGCTCGCCGGCTGCTCGCTCGCGCCGCGTTACGAGCGTCCGGCGGCGCCCGTGCCGTCCACTTATGCACCGGCCGACGGCAGCCTGGCATCGGCCGCGGCGCCGGGCACCGCGGCCGATGCCGCGCTGCTCGACGACTGGCATGCGTATTTTGCCGATCCGGCATTGCAGGCGTGGATCGACGCGGCGCTCGCGAACAACCGCGACCTGCGGATCGCGGCCGGTCGGCTCGAGGAGGCGCGTGCGCAATACGGCGTGCAGCGTGCGGACCTGATGCCGTCGGTCGATGCGAATCTCGGTTATGACCGCGCGCGCCAGTACGACCCGGTCGTGCGCGAAAGCGCGATCAGCGGGCTGTATCGCGCGGGCGTCGGCGTCAGCGCGTACGAGCTCGACCTGTTCGGCCGCGTGCGCAACCTGTCCGACGCGGCGCTGGCCGACTATTTCGCGACGGCCGATGCGCAGCGCACGGTCCGCATCGGCGTGATCGCCGAAGTGGCGAGCGCGTACGTATCGGAGCGTTCGCTGCACGAGCAGCTCGCGCTGGCGCAGCGCACGCTCGACGCGCGCGAACGCATGGCCGCGCTCACGCAGCGCCGCTACGCAGCCGGCACGAGCGACGCGATCGAGCTGCGCTCGGCCGAGATGCTGGTGGCATCCGCGCGCGCGTCGCAGGCCGCGCTGCAGCGCGAGCATGTGCAGGCCGTGCGGGCGCTGCAGTTGCTCGCGGGCGATTTCGCGCGCAACGTGCCCAGCGACGCGACCGCGCTCGACACGTTGTCGATCGCGCCCGTGGCGCCGGGCGCACCGAGCGCGCTGCTCGAACGACGGCCGGACATCCGGCAGGCCGAGGCGAGGCTCAAGGCCGCGAACGCGCAGATCGGCGCCGCACGCGCGGCGTTCTTCCCGCGCATCGCGCTGACGACCGACTACGGCTCGGTCAGCGACGCGTTCTCGAGCCTGTTCGCGGCCGGCACGAGCGTGTGGACGTTCGCGCCGCGCATCACGCTGCCGATCTTCGCGGGCGGACGCAATCGCGCGAACCTCGACGTCGCGAACGCGCGCAAGCACATCGCGGTCGCCGAATACGAGAAGACCGTGCAGACCGCGTTCCGCGAAGTGGCCGACGCGTTTGCCGCGCGCGACTGGATCGATCGCCAGCTGGCCGCGCAGCAGGACGTGTACACGGCGGACGGCGCGCGGCTGAAGCTGGCGGAGCGCCGCTACGCGGGCGGTGTCGCGACGTATCTCGAACTGCTCGACGCGCAGCGCAGCACGTACGAGTCGGGGCAGGAGCTGATCCGGCTCAAGCAACTCAGGCTCGCGAATGCGATCGCGCTGTATCGCGCGCTCGGCGGCGGCTGGGCGCCGGCGTCGGCGGAGGCCGCGGCTTCCGCGTGAGCCCGTTCGCCTGACGCCGCAGCGCGTCGGGCGGCACGACTCGACGTGCCGCCGCCGTGTCGATCGAGATCGTTATCCGCTGAATCGCCGATCGCCAGCGGCGATACCTTTCCCCGTCGGCCCCAGCCTGCCAAACGTTTTACGTCCCGCGACAGCACGCAAGTGTGTCGTCCGGACCGCTCCGCATCGCGCGACCGATCATGTCGCGACCCGACCCGGCGCACACGTGTGCCGCGTCTCTTTCTTTCCTGCCTCATCCAATCTGCGGACAAATTGCGTTCCGGCGGCCGCGCATGCGTTCGATTCCCGATCGGGAATTGACGCTCCGATTAATCCATGAATTGGAATTAATGCGGGCGGCAAAGTGTCGCGGTAAAACGTTTGTATTTATGTCGCAATCGTTTGCGCGCTGAATTCGGGTTGATTGAGGCTCCGTTTTAATTTCCTGGTTGTTGAAAATGAATTGAGATTGGCGTTGTCGTTTGGCAACGATGGCGGCATTGGACAATGTTTTGTCTTTTGCGGGATGGATCTTGGGCGAGCCAATACCAGCAAGGCTGGGCGGGGTGTCGATCGTTGCTGGCCGAAAATATCTTTAATCTTCAATTGGTTCCGTCAAATAAAAAAGGACTGCGGATAAAAAAGACGGGATTGAAAATTGTCAGGAAGGAATGTGATTTTCAGGGGGTGAATTGGACATTGTCAGAGGCATTTGACAATGATTTACAGAAATCTTTCATGATTATCTCGATAATGCCGCCTCGTGACGGACGGAAGCCAACCACACGCTGCCGTTTGTGTCCGCCACGTCGTCCAATCCATTTGCACTCCTTACCGGAAACGTCATGAAAAAATCCATCCTGACCGCTGTCGCACTCGCGGCCCTGTCGACCTCGGCCTTCGCAGCGGGCACCGGCACGATCAACTTCACGGGCGAGATCGTCGCGGGCGCATGCGGCATCGATTCGGGCTCGGTCAACCAGACCGTGAACCTCGGCAAGGTGCCGACCAACGTGTTCAAGCAGGCTGGCGACAAGTCCACGCCGACCAACTTCGACATCAAGCTGACCGACTGCGACACGAGCATCGCGCAGAACGCGTACTTCACGTTCACGGGCACGTCGAGCGCGGGTCAGCCGAAGCTGCTCGCCACGATCGGTTCGGCAACCAACGTCGGCATCCGCCTGCAGGCCGCGTCGGGTGAATACCTCGACAACGGCGCCGAGCAGAAGGCGCCGACCGTGCTGCAAAACGGCACGAACATCGCCCGCTTCGCCGCCATGTACGAAGCGACGGCAGCCGGCGTCACGCCGGGTACCGCCGACGGCGTCGCGAACTTCACGGTCCGCTACCAGTAAGCCGCCGTACCGGGGAAGGGTGCGCGCACCCTTCCTCGTTCACATTCCTCCCGTTTTTCTCCTTCTCGGACTTCCGGTAGCGCCGCGTGCGAATCAGACATTCCTTCCTTTGCGTCTCCGTGCTGGTCGTCGGCAGCCAGAGCCATGCGACGGAATTCAATTCGTCGTTTCTGAACATCGACGGCACGAACAATGTCGATCTGTCGCAGTTCTCGCAGGCCGACTTCACGCTGCCGGGCGAATACATGCTCGACGTGCAGGTCAACGACCTGTTCTACGGGCTGCAGTCGATCGAGTTCATCGCGGTGGACGCGTCCGGGGCGGGCAAGCCGTGCCTGCGACCGGAGCTGGTCGCGCAGTTCGGGCTGAAGCCGTCGCTCGCGAAGGACCTGCCGCGCTTCCAGGGCGGACGCTGCGTCGATCTCGGCGCGATCGAGGGCGCGACCGTGCGTTACCTGAAGAGCGACGGGCGGCTCAAGATCACGATTCCGCAGGCCGCGCTCGAGTTCACCGATTCGACCTACCTGCCGCCGGAGCGCTGGTCCGAAGGGATTCCGGGCGCGATGCTCGACTATCGCGTGATCGCGAACACGAACCGCAACTTCGGTGCGGGCGGCGGACAGACGAATTCGATCCAGGCCTACGGGACGGTTGGCGCGAACTGGGATGCATGGCGCTTTCGCGGCGACTACCAGGCGCAATCGAACGTGGGCAACACGGCATACGCGGATCGCACGTTCCGCTTCAGCCGGCTTTACGCGTTCCGCGCGCTGCCGTCGATTCAGTCGACGGTGACGTTCGGCGACGACTACCTGACCTCCGACATTTTCGACACGTTCGCGCTGACGGGCGCGTCGATCCGCAGCGACGACCGTATGCTGCCGCCTTCGCTGCGCGGTTATGCGCCGCTGATCGCGGGTGTCGCGCGCACCAACGCGACCGTGACCGTGTCGCAGGCGGGCCGCGTGCTGTACGTGACACGCGTGTCGCCGGGCGCCTTCGCGCTGCAGAACATCAACACGAGCGTGCAGGGCACGCTCGACGTCGCGGTCGAGGAAGAGGACGGCAGCGTGCAGCGCTTCCAGGTGACGACGGCCGCCGTGCCGTTCCTCGCGCGCACCGGGCAATTTCGCTACAAGGCCGCCGTCGGCAAGCCGCGCCTGTTCGGCGGCGCCGGCATCACGCCGTTCTTCGGCTTCGGCGAAATGGCGTACGGCCTGCCGTTCGACGTCACCGTGTATGGCGGCTTCATCGCCGCGTCGGGCTACACGTCGCTCGCGCTAGGCGTCGGCCGCGATTTCGGCACGTTCGGCGCGGTGTCGACCGACGTCACGCATGCGCGGGCGCGCCTGTGGTGGAACGGCGCGACGCGCAACGGCAACTCGTATCGCATCAACTATTCGAAGCACTTCGACGGGCTCGACGCCGACGTGCGCTTCTTCGGCTATCGCTTCTCCGAGCGCGACTACACGAACTTCGCGCAGTTCTCGGGCGATCCGACCGCGTACGGCCTGGCCAACAGCAAGCAGCGCTACTCGGCGACGATGTCGAAGCGCTTCGGCGACACGTCGACCTATTTCTCGTACGACCAGACGACCTACTGGGCGCGCTCGTCCGAGCAACGTGTCGGCCTCACGCTGACGCGCGCGTTCTCGATCGGCGCGCTGCGCAACGTGAACGTCAGCATGTCGGCATTTCGCACGCAGAGCGCGGGCGGAAGCGGCAACCAGTTCTCGGTCACCGCGACGCTGCCGATCGGCGGCCGCCACACCGTCACGTCGAACCTGACGACGGGCGGCGGCAGCACGAGCGTGAACGCGGGTTATATCTACGACGATCCGGACGGCCGCACCTACCAGGTCAACGCGGGCGCGACCGACGGCCGCGCGTCGGCGAACGCGAGCTACCGCCAGCGTACGTCGGCGTACCAGCTCACGGCACAGGCATCGACGCTCGCCAATGCGTATGCGGCCGCGTCGCTGGAAGTCGACGGCTCGTTCGTCGCGACGCAGTACGGTGTTTCCGCGCACGCGAACGGCAACGCGGGCGATACGCGGCTGCTGGTGTCGACCGACGGCGTGCCCGACGTGCCGCTGTCCGGCTCGCTCACGCATACCAATTCGCGCGGCTACGCGGTGCTCGACGGCATCTCGCCGTACAACGTGTACGACGCGACCGTCAACGTCGAGAAGCTGCCGCTCGAAGTGCAGGTGACGAACCCGATCCAGCGCATGGTGCTGACCGACGGCGCGATCGGCTTCGTGAAGTTCTCGGCCGCGCGCGGCAGCAACCTGTACCTGACGCTGACCGACCCGGCCGGCAAGCCGCTACCGTTCGGTGCGTCGGTGCAGGACGCGGCGAACGGCAAGGAGCTCGGCATCGTCGGCGAGGGCGGCGCCGCGTTCCTGACCCAGGTTCAGCCGAAATCCACGCTTGCGGTGCGCGCAGGCGAACGCACGCTCTGCACGGTCGACGCACTGCCGAACCAGCTTCAACTCGAAGGCACGCCGATTCCGGTGACGTGCCAGACGCCCGGCGAGTCGCACGCAGCGGCCGCGCGGGTCGAACGATGATTTCACGGATCCTGCGATGAAAAACTCTTTGTCCCTTTCTTTCCTGCAGCGCGCGTCATGCGTGCTCGCGACCGCCGGCGCGCTGCTCGCGGGTGCCGCGCATGCGGCGATCGTGCCCGATCGCACGCGCGTGATCTTCAACGAAGGCGAACAGGCCGCGATCGTCACGATCACCAACAAGAGCACGACGTATCCGTATCTCGTGCAGTCGTGGCTCGAGGACGCGAAGGGCAACAAGATCACGTCGCCGCTGATGGTCGTGCCGCCGCTGCAGCGCGTCGAGGCGAACGAACGCAACGTGCTGCGGATCGCGAAACTGCCTGGCACCGAGCTGCCGGCCGATCGCGAATCGGTGTTCTACCTGAACATCCGCGAAGTGCCGCCGAAGACCGATACGCCGAACACGCTGCAGATCGCGCTGCATACGCAGATGAAGCTGTTCTACCGGCCGAAGGCCGTGCAGCCCGCGCGCGACGAGGACTGGACGCTGCCGATGACGCTGCGGGTGGACGCGGCCGCGCACAAGCTGGTGTTCGACAATCCGACGCCGTACCACGTGACGGTGGTCGACGTGAGCGCGGGCGCGCAGAAGACGCCGGTGCCGATCGAGCCGGTGATGGTGAGCCCGATGAGCACGGCCGACGTGCCGTTCAAGGCCGCGACGCCGTCGACGCTGTTCGTCACGCATATCGACGACTACGGCGGCCAGGTGGCGGTCGAGTATGCGTGCGATGCGGGGGCTTGCAAGAGCGTGAAGAAATGAGCGGGGGAATGCGGCATCGGGAATCGCCGGCGGCCTGGTTGCGCTGGATCGTGCTCGTATTGCTGGTCGCGGCCGTGCAGCCCGCATGGGCGCTGCGGTGCCTGACCAACAGCGGTGCAACGTCATTGACCGAGCCGATCGGCGGCGTTGCGTCGTATCCGACCGACGCGCCGGACGGATACGTGATCTGGGTGTCGCCGGTGCGCACGACATCGGGGTATTGCTACAAGGATCTGGGTGACGACGGCAGCCTGAAAGTTGTCGACAACATCTATTTCTACGCGAATCCGAATCGCACGAACCCTGCGTCATGGGGGCTCGAGATCGGTATCCGCTACAAGGGCATCGACTATTTCGACAAGACCAGCAACCGCGGCGGCGGGGTGTTCACCGGCTATTCGGTGCCGCCATGCAGCAAGTATGACTTCGACCGCGGACGTTGCCAGCAGACGCGAATCAGCATCGACTATCAGGTCGTCGTGCGCAAGAAGGGCAACTGGGTTCAGCCGCCGAGCGATATCTACACGGTGTTCCAGTTCGATGGCGAGTTCGGTCTGAACGCATACAACCCGAGCTTCCAGTATCGCCTGAGCGGCCTGCGCAACCTCAAGCCGACGCCGTGCTTCGTCGACGTGCTGGTCACGCCCGAACCGGGCATCGTCAATTTCGGACAGGTGCAGGCGGTCGGCAACGGCTTCATGCCGGCAGTGCCGCGCAAACGGTTCTCGTTGTCGTTGACCAAGAAATGCAATGTCGCGGTACGCGTCGACGGGTACTTCGAAACGAGCTATCCGGTTCGGAACGGCTTGCTGGTGCCTGCGAAAGACAGCAATTTCGGTATCGGCATCGAGGACAGCCAGGGCAAGGCGATTCCATTCAACGAACAGTTCAATCTGGCTCAGTTCCCGTCCAACGTGATGAACCAGAGCGTATTGATGGACGCCGTGCTGAAGTCGTTCGGGCCGCCGAAGATCGGACGATTCGATGCGACCGCAACGATCCGGCTGTTCATCTATTGAGCGAACCAGGGCCGGGCACCGTACGGTCAGTCGCGACAATGAAAAAAAGCGCCGGCATCCCGGCGCTTTTCCACATCTGCTGCGTGATGCTCAACGCACCCAGCGGCACACCTTGTGATGGTGATGATCGAAGTGGCACTCGCGGTGCTGATGCGCTTCGGCGATGGCCGGCACGAGCACGGCCGCGGCCAAGGCCGCGATGGTCAGCGTTTTCAGTAGCGTTTTCATGTTGAAGTCCTTGTCGTTGACGTGCGGATCACCGGAGCAGGAAGGGGATTACCACTGCGGGCGTTGATCGTCGCGCCGGTCGTCCCGATGGTCGTCCCGGCGATCGTCATTCCCGCGCTGATGCTGCGCTTCCCAGTCGTGGCGCTCCCAGTAGCGATTGCCGTCCCAGTAACGATCGCCATGCCAGCCGATCGTGACTTGAGCCGGGCCGGCCGGGTAGGCAACGCATCCGGTCAGCATCACGCTCGATAGCGCGCCGACCATGACAGCGGATAACACGATGGATTTCATGGTTTTCTCCCTTGGAATCAGCAGCTAGATCGTACGAGCCCCCAAAATTTCACGTGGTAAGAAGTTGCTACCGCCCATGACAGGTGCAGGCGCTTCGTCAGGCACGTGAAAGATCGTGCCGGCGACGCGCCAGCCGGTCACGCCGTTCGGGATTGCCGATGACCGCGCACCGCGGCCAATGGACGGTGTCCCATCCGCCCACGCAGCGATTTCGTCAATTGTTCAGACAAATCCTGACAACTGAAAGGGCCATTCGGTAATCAGATTGAGAATGATTTGCGTTTACGTTAAATTGCGCTATCTCGGAATTTGACGGAGCAGATCGATGGCCATGGCGGAAGTGCTCGACCGACCGGCGGCGGCAACGGCGAACCCGTTCCTCGGCAGTTATCCGGACCTGCCGCCGCGCGCCGCGCAGCGTGTGCGCCGTGCCGCGGAGCCCCGCGTGCAGGGCGCGTTGCTCGACGTGCTGATCTCGCATCGCGCGATGCTGGTGAATGTCGCGCGCGGCTTCGTCGGTTGCGCGAGCCGTGCCGAGGACGTCGTGCACGATGTTTTCGTGAAGCTCGTCGAATTCCCGAACCAGGACGCGGTGCGCCAGCCGGTCGCGTATGTGACGCGGATGGTGCGCAATGCGTCGATCGACGCGTGCCGCCGGCAAAGTCTCGAAAACGTCTATCACACGGAAGAGGACGACGGCTACGACGTGCCGTCGTCCGAGCCGACGCCGGAAGCCGCGCTGATGACGCGCGATACGCTGCGGCGCGTATGGGCCGCGCTCGACGACCTGCCGGCACGCAGCCGTGCGGCCTTCGAGATGGTGCGGCTGCGCGAGGAAACGCTGCAGACCGCGGCGCGCGCGCTGAACGTGTCGCAGACGCTCGTGCATTTCATGGTGCGCGACGCGGAGCGCCATTGCGCGGAATGCCTCGACGCGTGCCATCGCGGCGTCGCGTGCCCGGTGTTCCTCGGCGGCCGCGCGCGGCGGCGGTAAAAAAACGCGCCGGCCAATCGTCTATCAGACAGAGGCGGCCGAATTCGCCGCTTCGCCTCCTTCAACCGTCTCCCGCTTTTTTCCGATCATGACGCAAGCCACGACGCCTTCCGCCGACACCGACGATCTCGTCTATACGGTCGTCATCAACGACGAAGAACAGTATTCGATCTGGCCGACGTTCCGGCCCGTGCCGGCCGGCTGGCGCGAGGTCGGCGTGAGCGGCCCGAAGGCCGACTGTCTCGCGCACATCGAGACCGTCTGGACCGACATGCGCCCCGCAAGCCTGCGCCGCGCGATGGACGGCGAGCGCGCGTCGCGCGCGTCGTGAACCGCCGCGCCGCGATCCGGCGCGCCACCTGAAGAGGACGTTGCATGACCCTGCTTTCGTTGCCGACGCTCGACGACCTGCGTATCGAGCCGGGGCTGCCCACCGTCGTGTCGCCGCGCGGCGGCGACGGCATGTCGATCGACGAAGTCGCGCCGCTGGCGCGCGAGATCGCGGCCGACACGCTCGAACGCGCGGGCGGCGTACTGTTTACGGGCTTTCACGTGCCGTCGATCGACGCGTTCCAGCAGTTCGCGGCGTCCTTCGGCGATCCGCTGATCGGCTATGAATACGCGTCGACGCCGCGCAGCCAGGTCGAAGGCGCCGTCTACACGTCGACCGAATACCCGCCGCACCGTGCGATTCCGCTGCACAACGAGCAGTCGTATACGCGCGAATGGCCGTTGCGGATCTGGTTCCACTGCGCGCTCGCGGCGCCGAAGGGCGGCGCGACACCGATCGCGGACAGCCGTGCGGTCTACCGTGCGCTCGATCCGGCGCTCATCGCTCGCTTCGAGCGGCGCGAGCTGCTGTACGTGCGCAATTTCGGGCAGGGGCTCGACCTGCCGTGGCGGCAGTCGTTCGGCACCGACGAGCCGGCCGAGGTCGAACGGATGTGCGCGGCGCGCGGCATCGAATGCGCATGGCGCACCGACGACGACGGCGAACTGCTGCTGCGCACCCGCGAACGCTGCCAGGCCGTCGCGCGCCATCCGCGCACCGGCGATCGCGTGTGGTTCAACCAGGCCAACCTGTTCCATCTGTCCGCGCTCGACGACGACATGCAGGAAGCGCTGGTCGACGCGGTCGGGCTCGAGAACGTGCCGCGCAACGTGTACTACGGCGACGGCGAGCCGCTCGAGGCCGATGCGCTCGCGCAGATCCGCGGCGTGCTCGACCAGCAGCGCATCGTGTTTCCGTGGCGCACGGGCGACGTGCTGATGCTCGACAACATGCTGACCGCGCATGCGCGCGACCCGTTCGAAGGGCCGCGCAAGGTGGTCGTCGCGATGGCGCAGAGTTACTCGGTCCCGCGCGCGACCGACCGGAGGACCGATGACGCGTAGTACCGCCGCGCTTGCCGCGCGGGGGCTGACGGTAGGTTATCGCGACCATGTCGTGATCGACGGATTGGATCTGTCGATCGCGGCCGGCCGCGTAACCGCGCTGTGCGGCCCGAACGGCTGCGGCAAGAGCACGCTGCTGCGCACGCTCGCGGGCCTGCAGCCCGCGCGTGCCGGCCATGTGGAAGTCGACGGAAAGCCCCTTGCGTCGTTTCGTCGTCGCGCGCTCGCGCGCGAGCTGACGATGCTCGCGCAGTTCAACCAGATTCCGTCGGGCCTGACCGTGCGCGAACTCGTCGCGTACGGGCGCTATGCGTATGGCGGCTTCCTGCGCGGCCTGTCGCGCGCCGACCATGCGGCGATCGACGAGGCGCTCGAGACGAGCGGCCTCGCCGACGACGCGGGCCGCGACGTCGGCGCGCTGTCGGGCGGCGAGCGCCAGCGCGCGTGGATCGCGATGGCGCTCGCGCAGCAGGCGCCGATCGTGCTGCTCGACGAACCGACGACCTATCTCGACATCCATCACCAGCTCGACATCCTCGATGCACTGCGTGCGCTGAACCGCGCGCGCGGGCTGACGATCGTCTGGGTGCTGCACGACCTGAACCAGGCGGCCGCGTACAGCGACGAGATCGTGCTGATGCGCGCGGGCCGGCTCGTCGCGCAGGGCTCGCCCGACGCGATGCTCGAACCGGTGCGGCTGCGCGCGGCGTTCGGTGTCGAGATGCTGAAACTCGCGCATCCGCAGACGGGCGCGCCGATGTGCGTGCCGGCCTACGGGCCGTCGAGCACCGCCACGCCGCATGCGGCCGACGTCTTCGACCGGGATCTCGCCGTATGACGACGTTCGCGATGCGCAAGCGCCTCGCGGCGACGGGGAAGGGCGCGGCCACCGGCCGGGCCGGTGCGATCGCGATCGGCCTCGTCGTGCTGATCGCGGGTCTCGCGGCGCTGCGCGTCGCACCCGATTTACGCGTGTGGTGGGACGCGGCGCCCGGCAGCGATGGCGCCGCGCTCGCGCACGTCTTCCTGTTCGACCTCAACCTGCCGCGTGTCGCGGCCGCGCTCGTCGCGGGCGGCTGCCTCGGCATCGCCGGCGCGCTGTTTCAGTCGCTCACGCGCAATCCGCTCGCGTCGCCCGACCTGCTCGGCGTGACGGGTGGCGCGCAGCTCGGCCTGCTCGCGGCGATGCTCGTGCCGGCGCTGGCGGGCGTCGCGTCGGTGCCGCTGCTGTTCGTCTGCGGGCTGGCCGCCGCCGCATGCTCGATCGTCGCGGCCGGCGGCTGGCGCGCGACGCCGTTGCGCCTCGTGCTCGCGGGCAGCGTCTGCATGCTGCTGTTCGCCGCGCTGTCGACGCTCGTGCTCGCGTTCTTCGAGCAGAACATCGCGGGCGCCGCGCTGTGGACCAACGGCAGCCTTTACCAGCCGGGCGCGACGGGCCTCGCGCTCGCCATGCGCTGGCTCGTCGTGCCGCTGCTCGCATTGCCGTTCGTGATCCGGCCGCTGAATCCGCTCACACTCGGCGACGATGCGGCGGCTGCAGCCGGCGTACGCGTCGATGCGACGCGGCTTGCCGCGACGATCGTCGCAGTTGCGTTCACGAGCGTGGCCGTCAGTATCGCGGGCCCGCTGTCGTATGTCGGGCTCGTCGCACCGAACCTGCTGCGCCAGGTGCGCGGCGCGCGTGTGGCGCGTCTCGGCGTGATGGTGCCGCTGTCGGCGCTCGCCGGTGGCGCACTCGTGCTCGTCACCGACAGCGCCGTGCTCGTGTCGGGCCTCGACGCGACGCTGTCGACCGGCGTCGCGATCGCGCTGGTCGGCACGCCGCTGATGCTCGCGATGATTCGGCGCGGCGCCGCGTGGTCGGGCGTGCTGCACGCGGACGCCGAGCGCACGGCGGGCGGTGGATCGACGCGGTTCGTGGGCTGGCTCGAACAGCTTGGCTGGCCGTTGCGTACGGCGCTGTTCGTCGTGGTCGGTGTGCTCGCGGTATGGGTGGGCGTGTCGGCTGGCCCCGAATGGCTGTCGCCCGCACGCTGGCTCGCCGCGCTGTCCGGTCACGATGCGCTCGCGCGGATGCTGATCGACCTGCGCATGCCGCGCCTGTTGTGCGCGCTCCTCGCGGGCGCGCTGCTGGCGGTCAGCGGCGTCGCGATGCAGAGCGTCGTGCGCAATCCGCTCGCGGGCCCCGAAGTGCTCGGCGTCACGCAGGGCGCGGGGCTCGTCACGCTGTTCGCGCTGTCGACCTGGCCGCTGATGGGCCATGTGACGCTCGCGGCGGCCACGCTGATCGGCGGCGGACTGTCGCTCGCAATCACGCTCGTGCTGAATCACCGGCATCGTTATGCGCCGCTTGCGGTCGCGCTCACGGGTATCGCGATCGGCGCGCTCTGGACGACGCTCGCGCAATGGCTGATCACGCAGCAAAGCGTGCAGCCCGCGCGCTTCGTCGTGTGGCTCGTCGGCGGCACCTATGGCCGCAGCTGGGGCGAGGTGTCGATGCTGCTGCCGTGGTGCGTGCTCGCGGTGCCCGTGTTCGCGTGGCTCGCGCGACCGCTCGACATGCTCGCGCTCGGCGACGACCAGGCGGCCGCGCTCGGCCTGCCGGTGGCCGCGCTGCGGCCGCTCGCGCTGACGATCGCGACGCTCGCCGCGTGCGCGGCCGTCGCGGCGGTCGGGCCGGTGGGCTTCATCGGGTTGATGGCGCCGCACGTCGCGACGATGCTCGGCGCACGCCGGCATCGCACGCGGCTGTGGCTCGCGGCCGCGTGCGGCGCGCTGATTCTCGGTGTCGCGGATCTCGCGGCCCGCACGGTCGTCGCGCCGCGCGAAGTGCCGGCCGGCGTGCTGACCGCGTTGATCGGCGCGCCGTACCTGCTCGGGCTGCTGATTCTCGAGGGGCGCCGCGCCCGGCGCGCGGGGCGATGACGCCATTGCCCGACGGCGCGCGCGCCACGCGTTTCTCGGCGTTCGCGCCCGAACCGTTTGCCGATCATCTCGACGTCGTCTGGCTCGGCATGCCCGACGACGCGCATGCGCCGGGCCGGATCGTCGTGCCCGTCAGCGCGTTGCCCGAGCAGCGTGACGCGGTGCTCGACGCGATGGTCCGCCATTATGGCGGCGATCCGGCGCAGCATGCACGCGCGCTGATGTCGCAATGGAGCAAATACTATTTCGGCCGTGCGGCGCCCGCGGGCGTCGTCGCCGCGCTGACGCTCGGCCGGCCGCTCGACATGACGCCCGAACGCACGTTCGTCGCGCTCGACGACGGGATGCCTGCCGCGCTGTATTTCGCGGCGGACGCACTCGGCGCGCCGTGCGACGAACCCGCGCCGCGCTATACGGGGCTCATCGCGCATCTCGGCGCGGTGATCGACCTGCTCGCGGCGATGGGGCGCGTCACGCCG
This sequence comes from Burkholderia cepacia, assembly GCF_001039005.1. GTDB lineage: Bacteria > Pseudomonadota > Gammaproteobacteria > Burkholderiales > Burkholderiaceae > Burkholderia > Burkholderia theae. The sequence continues at coordinate 68,695 of NZ_LDWR01000011.1, read as the reverse complement.
CGCGTGCTCTGGAGCAACGCGGGCAACCTGCTCGACTATCTGCTCGACACCTGTCGTTCGTTGCCATGCGCGGCCGATCCGGTGCGCGACGCGGACTGGCTGTTCGGCTCGACGTGCAACGGCTGCGAACCGAATCCGCTGCGTGTGCCGGTGCGCGATGCCGTGCCGCGCTCGCCGCTGCTGCCGACGCCGTTTCGCGCGCGCCGCGTGTGCTGCCTGCGCTACGAAATTCCTGGAGAAACGCAACTGTGTGGAAGCTGCCCCCTGCTACTGACAATGGACGACGCGGCGCTGGCCGAGCAGGACGCGATCCGGTGACACACGCCGGCCGCCGGCATGCGCTTGGCGCACTCGCCGCGCTCGGCGCCGCGTGCTGCGGCACGTTTTCCGCAACGGCTGCCGCGGTGACTGCTGCCGGCGACGCACTCGGCGCGCAGGCCTCGCGTGCCGTGTCGCTCGCCGGCAATCCCGTCGTGTCGCAGGCGAGCAAAACGATGCCGGTGCGGCCGCAGCGCGTGGTCGCGCTCGACTTCATGTTCGCGGAAAGCGTGATCGCGCTCGACATCGTGCCGGTCGGGATGGCCGATGCCGCGTTCTATCCGGGCTGGCTCGGTTACGAAAGCGACCGGCTCGCGCACGTGACCGACATCGGCTCGCGGCAGGAGCCGGGGCTCGAGGCGATCGCGGCGGTCAAGCCCGATCTGATCATCGGTGTCGGCTTCCGGCATGCGCCGATTTTCGACGCGCTCGACCGGATCGCGCCGACCATCCTGTTCCAGTTCAGCCCGAATGTTTCCGAGGACGGCGTACCCGTCACGCAGCTCGACTGGATGCGGCAGATCTTCCGGACGATCGGTACGGTCACGGGGCGCGACGCGCGTGCGCAGGCAGTTGATGCGCAACTCGACGCGGGGATCGCGCGCAATGCGGCGCGCCTCGCGGCCGCGGGCCGAAAGGGCGAGCGCATCGCGCTGCTGCAGGATCTCGGCTTGCCCGACCGTTACTGGGCCTATACGGGCAACAGCACGTCGGCGGGTCTCGCGCGTGCGCTCGGGCTCGATCCATGGCCGAAGAAGCCGACGCGGGAAGGCACGCTGTATGTGACGTCGGCCGACCTGCTCAGGCAGCGCGACCTGGCCGTACTGTTCGTAACCGCGTCGGGGATGGAGGTGCCGCTGTCGGCGAAGCTCGATTCGCCGGTGTGGCGCTTCGTGCCCGCGCTGCGCGACCGCCGGATCGCACTGATCGAACGCAATATCTGGGGGTTCGGCGGGCCGATGTCGGCGCTGAAGCTGGCCGACGTGATGACCGATACGATGCTGAAGCTGCCGGTCGCGCGTTGAGCACGTTGAGAACGTCGAGCACGTGAACGTGTGGCGGCGGAGCATGCCGCTTTGACGGGAAGGGTGTTGTCGTTGGTTTGATGGCGGGCGTCCTCGGCGTTTCCGCTCGGCCGCTTATCCACAACATTCCATTCCGAAACGCACATCGCCGACACGCTGCGGTTGCCGCGCGTCGGCGATTCATTGATGGACGGCTTACGCGCTCAGCGCATCGACGCCGTCCCGCGCATGCGAACGCGCGGGCATCGTGTCGCTGACGATGCGCCCGTTGTCGAGCTTCAGTAGCCGGTCCGCGAGATCGAAATAACGATCGTCGTGCGTGATCACGATCACGGCCTTGCCACGCGCGCGCAGCTCGGGCAGCAATTGCTCGTAGAACACGGCCTTGAACGACGGATCCTGGTCGGCCGCCCATTCGTCGAACAGGTAGAACGGCCGGTCCTCCAGATACGCGACGACGAGCGCGAGCCGCTTGCGCTGCCCGGTCGACAGCGCGCGGGTCGAGAACGCGCCGTCGACCACTTTCACCTTGTGGTCGAGCGCGAGCTTCGCGACGAGCGCGTTCGCGCGTGCATCGGCCTGCGCGCGGGCCGGATCGTCGGGATCGACGATGCCGAGCAGCGCATCGAACAGGTGGAAATCGTTGAACACCGCGCTGAAGCGCTGCCGGTACGCCGCGCGCTCGCGCCAGCCGATCGGCCGGCCGTCGACCTCGATCGTGCCTTCCTCGGGCTCGTAGAGTCCCGTCAGCACCTTCGCGAGCGTCGTCTTGCCGCTGCCGTTGCCGCCGACGATGAACACGAGCTCGCCCGGCTTGATCGTCAGGTCGACCGGTCCGATGCTGAACATGCGTTCGTCGCGTTCGTGGAAATACGCGTGCGTGACGCCGCGCAGCGTGACGGCGCCGGCCGTCGGCACATCGGGCGCGTCGGCCGCGGGCGGCACCGTGCGCAGCGCGCCGAATTCGGCCATCACGCCTTCGATCCGCGTGAGCGACACGCGCGCCGCATTGACGGTCGGCAGGTTGTTCAGGAGGCCGTCGAGCGGCACGAGCATGAACAGGAACACGACGACATAGCCGGCCGCCGCGCCCGCATCGGCATGCACGCCGAGCTGCGGCCAGAACGACGCGACGCCGAGGAACACGTAGAACAGGAAGATGATCCAGCCGACCCCGACCGCGTACGCGCTGAACGCGCGGCGGCGGTGGTCGCGCACTTCGCCGATCGCGGCGCCGAGCTGGCCGTCGACGAACTGGCGTGCGCGCGCATCGTGCAGCTTCAGTTCCTTCGCGCCGGAAAACAGCGAGCCGAGATAACCGAACAGGCGGTCCTGCGCCTTGCCTGCGGCCTCGAGCGACGCGATCGCGCGACGGTCGCCGGTGTGATAACCGAGCGAGCCGGCGATGATCGCGGCCAGCGCGAGCACGCACACGGGCCATGACAGCCACGCGAGGTAGCCGAGGCAGCCGAACACGATCGAGCCGTGCATGACCAGGTTCGGCAGTGCGAAGAACAGCATCGACACGTTGGTCGCGTCGTCGGTCAGCACCGACTGTACGGGCGCCGCGCCGATCCGCTCGATGTCGCGCAGCTCGGCCGCGCCGACGCGCCGCGCGAGATGCACGCGCAGCCGCGCCATCGTGTCCTGCGACAGGCGGGCGAACAGCGTGCCCGACACGATCCGCGTGACGAGCGCGATCACCGCGCACAGCGCGAAGCGCCATGCGAGTGATGCATCGGCCGCGCCGGGTGTCGCGAGCGCGCGGTTCAGCGTCGCGACGAGCAGCACGCTCGCGACGCCGTTCAGCACGCACGCGGCGAGCGCAAGCGCGAGCGACGCGCGGCTTTCGCGCAATAGCGCGAGGATCAGGCGGGCCGCGGGGCGGGCGGGAGAGGCGTCGAGGGACGGCGGGGAAGCAGGCTCGTGGGCAGCAGTCATCGGCAACGTCGGTAAAGGGAAGACAAGTGAATACGCGGAAACGGCAAAACGGAGGCGAAAGCGTCGGAGGGCGAGCCTGGATCCGGCTTTCCTCCCTGATAGACGAACGGGCCGCGCAAATATTTAGCAGCGCCTGCAAAAAAAGCGGCCGCACGCACTTTGAACGCAAAACGGTAAAAAATCGGCCGCGCCGTTCGTCACACCAGTGAAGCCGCCCCAAGCGGCCCCGAGACTTGGCCGTAGCGGCCGGACCGAAGGACTTCACGCACATGACGAGTTTCCCGACTGCGCTGCATCACCGAATCCGCGAACTGGCGCGCGTCGCGCCCGACGCACCCGCAATCGCGGCACCTTTCCAGAATGATTTGCGCTTGTCGCGCGGCGCGCTCGATGCGCGTGCGTCGCGGCTGGCCCGGCAACTGCGCGCGGCCGGCGTTGGCGCCGAAGTGCGGGTCGGCGTCTGCGTCGAACGCTCGTGCGAGCTGTTCGTCGCGCTGCTGGCCGTGTTGAAGGCGGGCGGCGTGTTCGTGCCGCTCGATCCGCGCCATCCTGCCGCGCGCCTCGACTGGATCGTCCAGGATGCCGAGCTGCGGCACGGTATCGTCGACGAAGCGGGCCGGGCGGCGCTCGGCGCGCCGTTCGAGCACGCGTTCGACGCGGCAGCCGAAACGGCGGACGGGCGGGACCTCGCTGCCGACGACGAGGACGTGCCCGTGCACCCGCGTGCGGCCGCATACATGATCTATACGTCGGGCTCGACCGGCACGCCGAAGGCGGTCGTCGTCGAGCACGGGCCGCTCGCCGCGCACTGCGACGCGCTCGCGGCCGCGCTGCCGATCGAAGCAGGCGACCGTCTGCTGCATTTCGCGTCGGTCAATTTCGACGCGGCCCATGAATGCTGGCTCGCGCCGCTCGCGGTCGGCGCCAGCATCACGATTGCGCCGCCGCAGCCGTTCGCGCCGGACGCCGCGCATGCGCTGATGGTGCGCGAGTCGGTCAACGTCGCCGCATTTCCGCCCGCATACCTGCGCGAATTCGCGGCCGTCGCCGCGCGCGAAGGCGTGCCGCCGGCGTTGCGCGTGCTCGCCTTCGGCGGCGAAGCGCTGCCGCAGCAGGCATTCGAATTCGTGCGCCGCACGTTCCCGTCGGTACGCCTGATCAACGGTTACGGGCCGACCGAAGCCGTGATCTCGCCGATGCTGTGGCCGGTCGAACCGGGCGAAACGCCCGTGCTCGCCGCCAACGACGCGTATGCGTCGCTGCCGATCGGTCGCGTGATCGGCCCGCGCGTCGCGCGCATCGACGGCGGCGACGCCGGTGATACGGCCGAAGGGGGCGAACTGCTGCTTGGCGGCGTCTGCCTTGCCCGCGGCTATCACGGCCGCCCGGCACTGACGGCCGAACGTTTCATTCCCGATCCGGACGGCGAGCCGGGTGCGCGCGTCTATCGCACGGGTGACCTTGCACGCATGCGCGACGATGGCGCATTCGACTACCTGGGCCGCCTCGACGACCAGGTCCAGGTGCGCGGCGTGCGCGTGGAGCCCGCTGAAATTGCAGCATGCCTGCGCTCGCATCCGGCCGTGGCCGACGCGGCCGTGGTCGCCGAAACCGGCAACGGGCCGACGCGGCTGATCGCCTGCGTTGCACTGCGTGCGGCGGCCGACGATGCGGCGCTGAAGGCGCACGTGGCCGCGCAATTGCCGGCGGCATGGCAACCGCACCGGTTCGTGCGCTGCGATGCGCTGCCGTATACGCTGAACGGCAAGATCGATCGTGCCGCGCTGCGCGAGCGGATTGCCGCCGCGCGCGACACGACGCTCGGTGCCGGCGACGCGCCGCGCACGCCGACCGAACAACAAATCGCCGACCTCTGGCAGACGCTGCTCGGCCTCGACGCAGCGCCGTCGCGCGACGACCATTTCTTTGCGCTGGGCGCGGATTCGCTCGCCGCGATGCAGTTGCAGGCCGCGATCCGTGCCGCCTGGCGCGTGAACCTGCGGCTCGACACGCTGTTCGCCGATCCGGCGCTCGCCGAGCTGGCCGGGACGGTCGATTGCGCGGAACGCGAGACCGGCGAGCCGCTGGCCGCCATTTCCGCGCGCCGCACGACGATCGATGCGGCTGCATCCGGCGCGCCGCATGTCGACCGTGCGGCGTCGCTCGCACAGCAACGTTTCTGGGTGCTCGCGCAAACACGTGACGCGAGCGCCGCGTATCACATCGCCGCGCACTGGACCATCGACGGCACGCTCGATCGCGACGCACTGCAGCGCGCGCTCGATCACGTGATCGGACGGCACGAAGCGTGGCGTACGACGCTCGTCGACAACGACGACGGCGTCGTGATGCAGCGGATCCATGCGCATCTGCCGGTATCGATCGCCGCGATCGACCTGCGCGACCAGCCGCCGGCCGCGCGCGATGCGCAAGCCGCGCGTCTCGCCGAGCGCGATGCGGCAGAACCGTTCGACCTCGCGCACGGCCCGCTGCTGCGCGCGACGCTCGTGGCGCTGGCCGACGACCGTCATCGCCTGCTGCTGACCGCGCATCACGCGATCACCGACGGCTGGAGCTCGCGTTGCGCGTTCGACGAACTGTCGGCCGCCTACCGCGCGTATGCCGAAGGCCGCGAACCGTCGTTGCCCGATCTGCCGATCCAGTACGCCGATTACGCGGACTGGCAGCGCGACATGCTGGCGGGCGGCGAGGGCGAGCGCCAGCTCGATTACTGGCGCGGCGCATTGCGCGACGTGCCGGGCCCGCTCGCGCTGCCGGTCGATCGGCAGCCGGGCGCCGCACGCACGCTGCAGGGCGCACGCGTATCGGTGCGCCTGCCCGACGCGGTCGCGGCCGACGTGCGGCAACTCGCGCGCGACGCGCAGGCCACCGTGTTCACGGTGCTGCTGGCCGCGCTCGACGCATGGCTGTCGCGTCTGACCGGCGCAACGGATATCGTCGTCGCAGTGCCGGTCGCGCATCGCCAGCGCCCGGAAACGCGTGCGCTGCTCGGTCTCTTCCTGAACACGGTCGCGCTGCGCGTGCGTGTGGCACCGACGCTGCCGTTCCGCACGCTGGTCGACGCGGCACGCACGGCGGCACTCGACGCGGTTGCGCACCAGGATGTACCGTTCGAGCGTGTCGTCGATGCGGTGAAGCCGCCGGTCAAGCGCGGCGACGAATGGCTGCGCGTGAAATTCGCACAGCAGTTCGACGCGCGGCACGACAGCGTGCTGCCGGGCGCAACGGCGGTTGCAACGCCGGGGCCCGATCTCGCCGCGCGCTTCGACTTCGCGCTCGATTTCACGGACGACGCGAACGGGATCGAGCTGGTCGCGGCCTATGCGACCGACTGTATCGACGCGGATACCGCGCGCGCCTGGCTCGACAGCTATGCGGCGCTCGTCGGCGCGGCCGCGCACGATCCGCAACGCACGACGGCCGCACTGCCGTGCGACGCGTCGGCTGCCTCGCGCCAGCCGCGCGACGGCCGTGCGCTGAAGGTCGAGCATGCCGACATCGTCGCCGCATTCGCGCGGCAGGCGGCCGCGTACCCGCATCGTGTCGCGCTTGCCGATGCGTCGGCGTCGCTGACGTTCGCCGAACTCGACGACGCGTCGAACCGCATCGCACGCGCGCTGATCCAGCGTGGTGCCGCCGCCGAAGCGCCGGTCGTCGTCTGCATCGAACGATCGGCCCGCTTCGTCGTCGGCCTGCTCGGCGCGCTGAAGGCCGGTGCGCTCGCCGTGTTGCTCGATCCCGCGCAACCGGCCGCCCGGCTCGCCGCGGCCGCAGCCGACTGCGGCGCGCGCTGGGCGCTCGTCGCGGATACGGCCGCGTGGCCGGCCGGCATCGACACGCAGCCGCTCGACGTCGATGCGCTCGCACAGGACGCGATGCTCGCCCATGCGATCGGCGTGCGCGTCGCGCCGCATCCGGAACAGGGCGCGTACCTGATCTATACGTCGGGCTCGACCGGCGCGCCGAAGGGCGTCGTCGTGTCGCACGGCGCGCTGGCCGACTACGTGCAGGGGATGCTCGACGAACTCGCGTTCGCACCGGACGCGTCGTTCGCGATGGTGTCGACCGTGGCGGCCGACCTCGGCCACACGACGCTGTTCGGCGCGCTGTGCGCGGGCCGCACGCTGCACCTGCTGCCGGCCGCGTGCGCATTCGATCCCGACTTGTTCGCGGACGAGATGCGGCGCCGCGACGTCGGCGTGCTGAAGATCGTGCCGAGCCACCTGCAGGCGCTGCTCGACGCGCGCGTGCCGGCCGACGTGCTGCCGCGCCACGCGCTCGTGACGGGTGGCGAAACGCTCACGTGGGCGCTCGTCGCGCGCCTGGCCGCGCTCGCGCCGGCCTGCCGCGTGATCAACCATTACGGGCCGACCGAAGCGACGGTCGGCGCGATCGCGTGCGACACGGCGTCGATTGCCGCCGACGCGCGCGATTCCGCAAGCGGCGTGCCGCTCGGCCTGCCGCTGCCGAATGCACGCGCGCTCGTGCTCGACGCGTTCGGCGCGTGCGTGCCGGCCGGCGCGACGGGTGAACTGTACCTGGGCGGGCCGGGCGTCGCGCGCGGCTACCTCGGTCGCCCGGCGCAGACCGCCGAACGCTTCGTGCCCGATCCGTTCACACCCGGCGCGCGGCTGTATCGCACGGGCGACCGCGTGCGCTTGCGCGCGGACGGCCGCATCGCTTTCCTCGGCCGCATCGACGACCAGGTGAAGATTCGCGGCTACCGCGTCGAACCGGGCGAGGTGAGTGCGGCCGTGCGCGCGGCCGGCCCGGTCGCACAGGCCGAAACACTTGCGATCGAGCACGATGGCCGCCTGCGGCTCGCGACGTTCGTCGTGATGCGCGATGGCGCGGCATTCGACGAAGCCGCCATGCGCGCGGCGCTCGCCGCGAAGCTGCCCGACTATATGGTGCCCGCGCAGTTCGTCGCGCTCGCGCGCCTGCCGGTGACCGCGAACGGCAAGATCGATCGCGCGGCGCTGCGCGAACTGGCGGCCGCGCCGGTCGCGAGCGCGTCCGGCGACGCGCCGCGGGGCGCGGTCGAAACGGTGCTCGCCGAAGTCTGGCAGGCCGTGCTGAAAGCCCCGCAGGTCGGCCGCGACGACAACTTCTTCGAACTCGGCGGCGATTCGATCCTCGTGCTGCAGGTGATTGCCCGTGCGCGCAAGCGCGGCGTGCGCTTCACGCCGAAGCAGCTGTTCGACGGCCCGACGGTCGCCGAACTCGCGCGCATCGCGAAAACGGAGGACGTGAGCGCTGCTGCTCAGCCTGCAATCGCAACCGCGACCACTGCGGCGACGCCGGCGGCCGCGCCGATCCTGACGCCCGCGCAACAGCGCTTCTTCGCGCTCGACGTCCCGCATCGCGGCCACTGGAACCAGTCGGTCGCGTTCGATGTACGCGGGCCGTTCGACGCGGATGCGTTCGCGCGGGCATTCGATGCGGTGCTGACGCATCACGATGCATTCCGCCAGCGCTTCGCGCGCGGCGCGGACGGCACGTGGCACGCCAGCGATGCCGCGAAGCCTTACGACGCACTGCCGTTCGTCGACGTTGCCGCACGCGACGAAGCCGACGCGCTCGCGCGCTTCGACGCGTTGCAGCGCCGTCTGGACCTCGGCCGCGGGCCGCTCGCCTGCGCCTGCGCGGCACGGCTGCCGGACGGTTCGACGCAGCTCTATCTCGCGATTCACCATGCGATCGTCGACGGCGTATCGTGGCGCATCCTGCTCGACGACCTGGACACGGCCTACCGCGCCGCGTGCGAACGCACGCCGGTCCGGCTGTCGCAGCCGGGCCTGCGCGCGGATGCATGGGCCGCACGGCTCGCACGCGCCGCGACGGAGCCGGCATCGCCGTTCGCAGCCGAGGCCGCGTACTGGGCCGGCATGGCGCAGGGCGACGACCTCGTGCCCGATCATCCCGGCGCCGCGGCAACGAACGCCGATGCGGCCGTCGTCGTGCAGACGATCGACGCGGCATTGACCCGCGCGGCGCTGACCGATGCGCACGCGGCCTACCGCGCGCAGACGATCGAACTGCTGGGCGCGGCGCTCGCGCTGACGCTGGCCGGATCACGCAGCGCCACATCGTGCCGTGTCGAACTAGAAGGGCACGGCCGCGAGGCGCTGTTCGACGACGCGGATGCCAGCCGCACGATCGGCTGGCTGACGAGCCATTACCCGGTGACGCTGCCGGTCGCGGCAACGGCGCGCGACACGCTGTGCGCGGTCAAGGACACGCTGCGCGCGGTGCCGCACAAAGGGCTCGGCTTCGGCGTGCTCGCGCACTACGGCGACGCGGCAACGCGCGCGGCGCTGGCCGCCGTGCCGCGCCCGCGTGTCACGTTCAACTACCTGGGCCAGTTCGATGCGCCGCGCGACGCGACGCTCGTGCCGCGCTTCGGTGGCTCCGGCGTCGAGCGCGATCCACAGGGACCGCTCGGCAATACGCTCGCGATCCACGCATACCTCGATACGGACCGCGACGGCGCACGCACGCTGAAAGTGCACTGGGTCTATGGCGCGCCGCAGTTCGAACGCGCGACGATCGACGTGTTCGCCGAACGCTTCGCGGCCGCGCTGCGGGAGCTCGTCGAAGCCTGCGCGTCGCGTGTCGCGCATCGCGGCGGTGGTGCGACGCCGGGCGATTTTCCGCTCGCGCAGGCGGCCGGCCTCACGCAGGCCGCGATCGAACGCACGCCGCTCGACTGGCGCGCGATCGACGACGTGTATCCGCTGTCGCCGATGCAGCAGGGCATTCTGTTCCATGCGCTGTTCGCACCTGGTCACGCGAGCTATGTGAACCAGCTCGTCGCGACCGCGACCGCACTCGACGCAGACCGGCTCGCGGCCGCGTTCGACGCATCCGTCGCGCGCCACGACATCCTGCGCACGAGCGTGATGCCGGACGAAGCCGCACCTTTGCAGCGCGTGCATCGCCACGCGCGGATGCCGGTCGAACAGCTCGACTGGCGCACGCGCGGCGATACGCTCGACGCCGATTTCGACGCATGGCTCGCGGCTGACCGCGCGCGCGGTTTCGACTGGCGCGAGCCGCCGCTGATGCGGCTCACGCTGATCCGCGTGACGGACGACGCATGGCGCGTCGTGTGGACGCGTCACCACGTGCTGCTCGATGGCTGGAGCACCGCACGCCTGCTGGCAGACGTGCTGCGCGACTATCGCGACCCGGATGCCGTGTCGCCGTTTGCCAGCCGCCCGGCGCTGCGCTATCGCGACTTCATCGCGTGGCTCGGCACGCGCGACCGCGATGCCGACGAGCGCTTCTGGACCGAACGCCTCGCACGGCTCGACGCGCCGACGCTGATCGCGGAGCGCGCGGCAGACCGCGCGGACGCCGAGATGGTCACGTGGCGCGCGACGCTCGACGCGGAAACGATGACGCGCGTCGCGCAAACGGCGCGCGCACTGAAGCTGACCGTCAACACGCTGGTGCAGGGCGCCTGGGCGCTCGCGCTGCAGCGGATGACGCACCAGCCGGCCGTCGCGTTCGGCGCGACGGTCGCGGGCCGCCCCGATGCGCTCGCGGATGTCGACACGGTGCTCGGTCTCTTTATCAACACGCTGCCGGTGATCACGGCACCGGCGCCGCAGCAGCGCGCGGCCAACTGGCTGCAGGCGCTGCAGCGCGACAACGCGGCCGCCGCCGAGCATGCGCATACGCCGCTCGCCGACATCCAGCGCTGGGCGCGCGGCGCCGGCGGTGCGCTGTTCGACACGCTGGTCGTGTTCGAGAACTACCCGGTCGACGACACGGTGCGCGACGCCGATCCGCGCGCACTCGCGTTGAGCGGCGTGCGCAGCATCGAAGCCACCGATTTCGCGCTGACGCTCGTGATCGAAAGCGGCGCCGAGCTGACGATCGACTACGGCTACGACACCGCACGCGTCGATGCGCGGCAGGTCGAGACCTGGCACCGCGCGTTCGCCTGCGCGCTCGACGCACTGGCCCGCACGCCGGACGCGCTGCTCGGCACGCTGTCGATCGCCGACGACGCGACACGCGCCGCACTGGCGCTGGCACAGGACACCGCGCGTGCATGGCCGGATTCGCAACGGCAGCCGCTGCACCTGCAATTCGCCGCTGCGGCACAGGCGATGCCGGACGCGATCGCGCTCGAATACGCGGATGTTCACGGCGGCGTGCATCGCGCGACCTATCGCGAACTCGACGCCGGCACGTCGCGCATCGCGGCCGCGCTGCGCCGGCGCGGCGTGCGGCCCGACACGCCGGTCGCACTGTGCGTCGAGCGTTCGTTCGACATGGTCATGGCGCTCGTCGGCGTGCTGAAGGCCGGCGCGGCGTACCTGCCGGTCGATCCCGACTATCCGGCCGAGCGCATTGCGTACCTGCTGCGCGACGCGCGACCGGCCGTCGCGATCACGCAGGCCCACCTGCGCGAGCAGGTCGAGGCCGCGCTGGGCGACGGCGCCGCGACGCAGTTGCTGACGGTGGCGGACCTGCTTGCCGATGAAGCGGCGGACGCATCCGCCGACACGACCGCCGACACGACCGCCGAGGTCGACGACGCGCAGCTCGCCTACCTGATCTACACGTCGGGTTCGACCGGCAAGCCGAAGGGCGCCGGCAACACGCACGGCGCGCTCGCGAACCGGATCGCGTGGATGCAGCACGCATATCGGCTGACGCGCGACGACGTCGTGCTGCACAAGACGCCGTTCGGCTTCGACGTATCGGTATGGGAATTCGTATGGCCGCTGGCGATCGGCGCGAAGCTCGCGATCGCCGCGCCCGGCGATCATCGCGATCCGGCACGCCTGGCGGCCGCGATCCATGCGCACGGCGTGACGGTGCTGCATTTCGTGCCGTCGATGCTCGCCGCGTTCGCCGCCTATCTCGACGATTTCTCGGCCGCCGCGCAATGCGACAGCGTGCGCCTGATCGTCGCGAGTGGCGAGGCGCTCGCGCCCGAACTCGTCGCGAAGATGGCACGGCTGCTGCCGAACGCGACGCTCGTGAACCTGTACGGGCCGACCGAGGCCGCGATCGACGTGTCGCACTGGACTTGCGGCCCCGACGACGCGAACGCGGTCGCGGTGCCGATCGGCCATCCGATCGCGAACCTGCAGCTGCACGTGCTCGATGCCGCATGGCAGCCGGTGCCGGCCGGCGCGACCGGCGAGTTGTACCTCGCGGGCGCGGGCCTGGCGCGCGGTTATCTCGGCCGTCCGGCGCTGACCGCCGATCGCTTCGTGCCCGATCCGTTCGTGCCGGGCGCGCGCATGTACCGGACCGGCGACCTCGCGCGGCGCCGCGCCGACGGCGCGCTCGACTACCTCGGCCGCGTCGACACGCAGGTGAAGCTGCGCGGCCAGCGGATCGAGCCGGGCGAGATCGAGGCGTTGCTGCGCGCGGCGCCCGGCGTGAACGATGCGGTCGTGATCGTGCGCGACGAGCAGCTGGTCGGTTATGTCGCACGCGGCGACGCGGGTCCGCTCGACCGCGCGGCGCTGCTCGACGCGTTGCGCGCGCAACTGCCGGCCTACATGGTGCCGTCGCAACTGATCGAACTCGATGCGCTGCCTGTCACGCCGAACGGCAAGTGCGACCGCCATGCGCTGCCAGCGCCGGTGCGCGAAGCGGCCGAAACCGTCGAGCTCGCGACCGACACCGAACGCGCGCTCGCGGACATCTGGCAACGCGTGCTGCACGTGGACGCGATCGGTCGCGACGGCGATTTCTTCCTGCTCGGCGGCCATTCGCTGCTCGCGACGCAGGCTCACGCGCAGGCGAACCTGCACTGGGGGCTCGCGCTGCCGCTGCGCACGCTGTTCGACACGCGCACGCTCGCGCGCTGCGCGGAAGCGATCGACGCGGCCTGCGCGGCGCGCGGCGCGACCGATGCGGCGAGCGCGATCGACGCGCTGCTCGGCGAACTGGAAACCCAATAAGGACGACGGATGACGAAGGTGCAACCCGACTGGCTGGCGCTCGCGACGCGTTTCGCGCAACTGCCCGACGCGCAGCGCGCGGTCTTCATCGACAAGCTCGGCGCGGCCGGCATCGACTTTCGCGTGCTGCCGATCCCGCCGCGCACGCCGCGCAGCGACCGCGTGCCGGCATCGTTCGCGCAGACGCGGCTGTGGCTGCATGCACGGTTGATCGACGCGCCCGACGCGTATCACATCACCGAGCGCCTGGCGCTGACGGGCCCGCTCGACGTGCATGCGCTGCGTCTGGCGTGCGACGCGCTGATCGCACGCCACGAGGCGCTGCGTACCACGTTCGACGAGGCGCCGGACGGCGTCGCGCAGACGATCCACGCGCCGCTGCGCTGCCCGTGGCGCGAAACCGATCTCGAAGCGCTGCCGGACGCGCAGCGTGACGCGCGCGCGGAGGCCGTCGCAACGGCCGACGAAGCCGAACCGTTCGATCTCGGCGCGGCGCCGCTCGTGCGCGCGCACCTGGTGCGCTTCGACGCGACGCATCACTGGCTCGCGCTGACGGTGCATCACATCGTGTCGGACGGCTGGTCGTCGGGCGTGATGCTGGAAGAACTCGCGGCGTTCTATCGCGCGTATGCGTCCGACCGGCCGGTGCCGCTCGCGCCGCTGCCGATCCAGTATGCCGACTACGCGCTGTGGCAGCGTCGCTGGCTCGATGCCGGCGAACGCGATCGCCAGCTTGCGTTCTGGCGCGAACGGCTCGATCCGCAGCGCGGCGTGCTGACGCTGCCGGGCGCGACCGCGCGGCCGGCGCGCCGCAGTGCGCGCGGCGCACGCCAGGTGTTTTCGCTCGACGCACGCGTCGGCGCGCAACTGCGCGCGTTCGCGGCCGCATCGGGCGCGACGCCGTTCGCGGTGCTGCTCGCCGCGCTCGATGCGCTGCTGGCGCGCGCGACCGGCGATGCGCGGATCTGCGTCGGCGTGCCGGCCGCGAACCGCGAACGCGCGGAGGTCGCCGGCCTGATCGGCTTCTTCGTCAATACGCTCGCGATCGACGTCGACGTGCCCGCGCACGGCGACTTCTCGTCGCTGGTCGCGCGCACGCAGCGCGCGCTTGTCGACGCGCAGATGCACCAGGACGTGCCGTTCGAGCAGGTGGTCGACGCGCTCGGCGTGCCGCGCAGCGCGAGCCACCATCCGCTGTTCCAGGTGATGGCCGCGTATGGCGAACGCCGCGCGCTGCCTGCGCTCGGCGCGGCCGCGGCCGCGTTGCTGCCGTCCGGCACGCCGTCCGCGAAGTTCGACCTGACGCTGTCGGTCGAGGCGACGCCCGACGGGACGTTCGACGCCGCGTTCATCTACGCGCTCGACCTGTTCGACGCCGACGCGATCGCGCGGCTGGCCGCGCGCTTCGTCACGCTGCTCGGCGATGCGCTCGCGCGCCCCGACATGCCGGTCGGCGATCTCGACTGGCTGCCGGCCGACGAGCGGGCACAGCTGTTTGCGTGGAATGCGCCGGCGGGCGCGACGGATACCGAACCGTTCGTGCCCGTGCATGCGCGCATCGCCGCGCATGCACACGCGCGGCCCGATGCCCGCGGCGTCGCCGATGTCGATCGCGCGCTGACGCGCGGCGAGGTCGATGCACGCGCGGCGTGCCTGGCACGCCATCTGGTGGCGGCCGGCGTGCGGCCGGAGATGCGCGTCGGCGTGGCGCTGCAGCGCTCGGTCGACCTGCTGGTCGCGCTGATCGCCGTGCTGAAGTCGGGCGCCGCGTTCGTGCCGCTCGATCCGGCTCATCCGCGCGAACGGCTTGCGCAGATCGTCGGCGATGCCAACATTGCACACGTGCTGACCGATGGCGCGAGCGCCGCGTCGTTGCCCGAGCTGCCGGACCTGCGCGTATGGCGCGCCGATGAAATCGACTGCCTCGACGAAGCCGCGCACGTCGCGCTGCCGGATGTACTGCCGGGCCATGCGGCCTACGCGATTTACACGTCGGGCTCGACCGGCAAGCCGAAGGGCGTGATCGTCGACCATGCGTCGTTCGCGCTGCATTGCGCGGCGATCGCCGAGCGCTACGGCGCGGGTGAGCAGGACGTGTTCCTGCTGTTCCAGTCGGTCAACTTCGACGGCGCGCACGAAGGCTGGTTTTCGCAATACATGTCGGGCGCCGCCGTGTCGGTGACGGCCGACGTGCTGTGGCCGCCCGCGCAGACCTGCGCGATGATGGTCCGCGACGGCGTGACGATGACCTACGTGCCGCCGGGCTGCGCCGCGCAGCTCGCCGAATGGGCGCTCGCGCACGGCGCGCCGCCGACGCTGCGTTCGCTGACCGTCGGTGGCGAGGCGACGTCGCGCGAGGCGTTCGCGATGCTGCGCCGCGCGCTGCCGAACGTGCGCGTGGTCAACGGTTACGGGCCGACCGAGACGGTCATCACGCCGACGCTGTGGATGTTCCGGCCCGGCGACGATCTCGCGAAGCTCGGCGACGCCGCGTATCTGCCGATCGGCACGCTGGTCGGCGCACGCACCGCGCACGTGCTCGACGAGCGGCTGCATCCGCTGCCGGTGGGCGTGATCGGCGAACTGTATCTGGGCGGCGAGGGGATCGGCGTCGCGCGCGGTTATCTCGATCGCCCGGCGCTGACGGCCGAACGTTTCGTGCCCGATCCGTACGGCGCGCCGGGCGCGCGGCTGTATCGCACGGGCGACCTCGTGCGACGCCGCGCGGACGGTGTGTTCGACTTCATCGGCCGCGTCGATCACCAGGTGAAGCTGCGCGGCTTGCGTATCGAGCTCGGCGAGATCGAGGCGCAGCTTGCCGCGCACGATGCGGTGCGCGAAGCGTGCGCGGTCGTGCACGGGCAGGGCGCGCTCGCGCAACTCGTTGCGTACGTCGAGCTGACCGCCGACGCGCAGGCGGCCGCACAACCCGTCGAAGCCGCGACGCTCGACGCGCACCTGCGCCGCACGCTGCCCGACTACATGGTGCCCGCGCAACTGATCGTGCTCGACGCGCTGCCGCGCAACGCGAACAGCAAGGTCGACCGCGCACGGCTGCCGGCGCCCGTACGGGTCGAACGCACGTATGAAGCGCCGCACGACGGCGACGAAGCCGCGCTCGCGGCGATCTGGTGCGACGTGCTGAATCTCGAGCGGGTCGGCCGCGGCGATCATTTCTTCGATCTCGGCGGCCATTCGCTCGCCGCCGTGCGCGTCGCGACGCGCGTGGCCGAACGGCTCGGTCGCGACGTGCCGGTGCGCGCGCTGTTCGAGGCGCCGGTGCTCGCGCAGTACGCGCTGCAGGTGGCCGACGCGCCGCGCGCCGCGCATGCCGGTGCGGCAGCGCCAGGTGTCGCGATCGCGAAACCCGACGCACACGGCGTGTGGCCGCTGTCGCCCGCGCAGCTCGGCCTGTGGTTCCTGTGGCGCGCGCAGCCGGACAGCGCCGCGTACAACATTCCGGTCGCGCTGCGCGTGCGTGGCCCACTCGACGTCGATGCGCTGCGCGCCGCGTTCGCGGCGACGGCGGCCGTGCATCCGGCGCTGCGCGCGCGGCTCGTCGTTCGCGACGGCGCGTTGCCGGGCCAACGGATCGACGCGGTGGCGACGGTTGCGCTGCCGCTGGTCGACCTGTCGGCGCAGCCCGATGCGCTCGCCCGCGCGGCGGCGCTGACCGACGAGGATGCGCTCGCGCCATTCGACCTCGCGGCCGATGCGTTGCTGTGGCGCGCCCGCGTGCTGCGGCTCGGCACGGACGACCACGTGTTGTCGGTGACGATCCATCACATCGTGTCGGATGGCGAATCGATCGAGCTGTGGCTCGATGCGGTTCGCGCTTGCTATGTCGCTCGTGTGCAGGGCGACGCCGTGCCGGCCGAAGCGGTTGCGCAACTCGTGCTGCCCGCGCCGTGCCATCCGGCCCGCGTCGCGTACTGGCGCGACGCGCTGGCCAATCTGCCGTCGCGCGTGCTGCCACTGCGTGCGGATGCGCCGGCCGTACCGCAATGGCGCGCGGCCCGCATCGCATTCGAATTCGACGCGCCGCTGATCCGCGCCGCGCGCGACGCCGCGTCGGCGGCGCACGCGACGCTGCCGATGTTGCTGCACGCGGCGCTCAATACCGCGCTGTTCCGCGCGACGGGCGCGGCCGACCAGCCGGTCGGCGTACTCGCGTCGACGCGCGAGCTGACCGGCGATGCGGCACGCGATGCGCTCGGCCTGTTCATCAATTCGGTCGTCGTGCGCACGCGAATCGACCCGGCCGTGCGCCGCGCGGACGTGCTCGCACAGGTGCGCGATACGGCGCTCGCCGCGTATGCGCATGCGGACGTGCCGTTCGCCGACGTCGTCGCGGCGCTGCGCGCGCCGCGTGCCGCACAGGCCAATCCGCTGTTCCAGGTGATGTTCAACTACCTGCGCCCGACGGGCGCGGCCGCTCGCGACTGGGCCGGCCTGTCGCTCGCTGTGTTCGACGACGTGCGCCATCGCGTCGTGTTCACGCTCGAGCTGGACGTCGTCGAGCATCCGGACGGCCGCGTGAGCGCCGCGTTCTCGTATGCGGACGAACTGCTCGACCGCGGTTTCGTCGATGCGCTCGTCGATGTCTATCACGACGAAGTCGCGCGCTTCGCCGGTGCGTCGGAAGCGGCGCTCGGCGCGCCCGATACGCGTGCCGTCGCGCAGGCGGCCGGCGTCGCCCATGCAAGCGGCGGCGCACTCGCCGACACGCCGTCCCACACGCCGCACGCGGCTGCCGTGCTCGCGGCGCTGTGGTCGGACACGTTCGCGACGGCCGCGCCCGAGCCCGGCGCGGACCTGTTCGAAGCCGGCGCGACGTCGTTCGACGTCGTGCGTTTCGTCGACGCGGCCGGCCGCGCCGGTCATGCGCTGACGGTCGCCGACGTGTTCGCGTCGCCGACGCTCGCGGCACTCGGCGCGCGGCTCGATGCGCAAGCGGAAACAGGACAGGAGGAACGCCATGCTGGCTGAAGTGCGTCCGGACGGATTCACGATGCCCGATACGTGCCGCCTCGCGTTCGCGGACGGCCTGTTCGCCGCGCGCGACGGCTCGGAGATCCGGGTCGCGCAGGGCGACGGCATCGGCGCGCAGTTGCTGCGCGCGCAACTCGCGGACGACGGCACGTTGCGCCTCGTCGCGTACAACCATCGCGCGGCGCCGGCCGACCAGCGGCGTGGGCTGCTGGCCGCGCTGTCCGCGGCGTTTTCGGACGGTGCGCACCACGCGACGATCCGGCTCGATCCGGCCGCATGGCCGGCGGTGGCGCTCGATGCGCTGCGCGCGAGCGGCGTGCTCGCCGACGGCGGCCGCTGCGTGCGCGACGGCTGGGCACAGCAGGCCGATCTGTGGCTCGTCGGCCCACATCTGCCGTGCGCGACGCTGCCGATGCTGACCGGCGGCCGGCGTCACCCGCGCCGGCCGCCCGCGTCGCGCGGCGAGGTCTACGCGCGTGACCTGCCGGCACTCGGCGTGCGCTTCACGCTGCGCGGCTGGCAGCCGGCCGAGGATGCCGAGCGGGTCGCGCGCTGGTTCGCCGAGCCGCGCGTGCGCGACGGCTGGCCGGGCGCGCAGCCCGACACGGCCGACACCGATCCGCATGTCACGCCGCTCGTCGGTTGTTTCAACGGCGAACCGTTCGCGTATTTCGAGGCGTTCTGGCTGAAGGAGGACGCGCTCGCACCGCACGTCGCGGCGCGCGACTACGACCGCGGGCTGCGGATGCTGGTCGGCGAGTCGCGCTGGCGCGGCCCGCATTGCGTGGCGGGCTGGCTGCCGTCCGTCGTTCATTACCTGTTTCTCGACGACCTGCGTACCGAAGCGGTCGGCTGTGCCGTTCCGGCCGGCCACGCGCGGGTTGCCGACCATCTCGCGCGGCATGGCTTCGCGCGGCAGCGCCGTCTCGCGCTGGCCGACGCGCAGCCGCTGTGGATGCGCACGCTGCGCGAGACGTTCTTCTCCGGCCGTCACGTCTGACGGGCCGGATTCACCGACAAGGGAGCTGAAACATGCAGAGAGAAACCGTATTCGACCTGATCGGCGTTGGCTTCGGGCCGTCGAATCTGGCGCTGGCCGTGCGCCTCGCGGAGCGCAGCGGCGCGCGCACGTTCGCCCATTGCTTCGTCGAGCGCCAGCCGGAATTCGGCTGGCATCGCGGGATGCTGCTCGACGACTGCCGGATGCAGATCTCGTTTCTGAAGGATCTCGTCACGATGCGCGATCCGAAAAGCCGCTACACGTTCATCAACTACCTGTTCGAACGCGGCCGGCTGAACGAATTCGTCAACCTGAAGAACTTCTATCCGACTCGCGTCGAATTCCACGACTACCTGAGCTGGGTCGCCGACGCGTTCGACGATCGCGTCCATTACAGCGAGACCGTCCTCGCGATCGAACCCGTGCACGGCGACGGCGCGCGGATCGACGCGCTGCGGGTGCTGTCGCGTGACGCCGCCGGCCACGAACGCCAGCGCGTCACGCGCGCGTTGTCGGTCGGCGTCGGCGGCACGCCCGCGGTTCCGGACGCGTTTGCCGCGCTCGGCCGCGACCGCGTGATCCATTCGTCGTCCTATCTCACCGACATCGACCGGCTCGTCGCGTCGCCGGACGGCGAACGCCGCCGCGTCGCGGTGATCGGCGCGGGGCAGAGCGCGGCCGAGGTGTTCATCGATCTCGCGCGCCGCTTCCCGCACGTCGACGCGAGCCTCGTGATGCGCGCCGGCGCGTTGAAGCCGGCCGACGACAGTCCGTTCGTCAACGAGATCTTCAGTCCCGAGTTCACCGACGTCGTTTATTCACAGCCGCATGACGCGCGCCGCGCGCTGCTCGATCGCTATCGCGACACCAACTACGCGGTGGTCGACCGGCCGCTGATCGAACAGATCTACGAAATGCTGTACCTGCAGCGCATCGACGGCACGCCGCGTCATGCACTGCTCGCGAACAGCGCGATCGAGGCCGCGGTGCGCAGTGCCGACGGCCGCATCGAACTGACGCTGCGCGACCGGATGAGCGGCGCCACGCGCGTCGAACGCTTCGACGCGCTCGTGCTCGCGACGGGCTACCGCCGCGACACGCATTCGGCACTGCTCGAAGGGCTCGCGCCGCACCTGGGCGATGCGCTCACGCGCGGCGACGTCACGCGCGACTACCTGCTCGCGACGCCCGAGCATTTCGCGCCGCGCATCTACCTGCAAGGCTGCTGCGAAGACAGCCACGGATTGTCCGACACGCTGCTGTCGGTACTGGCGCGCCGCGCGGACGAAATCTGCGCGTCGCTCGAAGACGGGATCGCGCCCGCCCAAAACGAAGGCGCGGCCCGGGCAAGACAAGAAAACGGGGCGAGCGCGGGCCGCATGGCTTTCGCTCTTTGACAAAGGCGCGGTCGGAGACCGCATGAAAAAAGTGGAGCAGAGAAAGATGGAGTGGGCAACAGGCACGCGTTTGCGTGCGATCGCAGCCGCGGCAAGCGTGGCGTTCGGTGTGGCGGCGGGGCAGGCATACGCCCAGACGGCGCCGGCCGGGAACGCAGGCGCCACGGCGTCGGCCAGCAGTGCGCAGAACGGTGCGGCGGGCAGTACGTCGACCAGCGCGCAGAACGGCTCGCCGAATGGCACGCTGCCGGCGATCAACGTCAACGCGGCCTCGGAAGGAGACGGCACGGTCGGGCTCGTCGCGAAGCGCAGCCGCGCCGGCACGAAGACCGACACGCCGATCAACGAGATTCCGCAGACGATCAACGTCGTCACCGCGCAGCAGATCGAGATGACCGGCGCAACCGACGTGAACGCTGCGCTGCGCTACGTGCCGGGCTTCTCGTCGTACGGTTCGGACAACCGTTCGGACTGGTATGCGGCACTGCGCGGCTTCACGCCGACCGCCTACGTGAACGGGCTGCAGGTGCCGAACACGATCAACCTCGCGAGCTGGCGCGTCGATCCATACATGATCGACAGCATCACCGTGCTGCGCGGGCCGACCTCGGTGCTGTACGGCGCGGGCGACCCCGGCGCGATCATCGACGTGCAGACCAAGCTCGCCGACGGCGAGCGCGTGCGTGAGGCCGGCGTGCAGATCGGCAACTATGCGCGCAAGCAGTTCATGATCGACGTCGGCGACAAGCTCGACGCGGACGGCAAGTACGCGTACCGGTTCGTCGGCGTCGCGCGCGACGGCAATGCGCTGACCGGCCCGAACAACGACCAGCGCGTCGCGCTCGCGCCGTCGTTCCGCTGGCGCCCGAACGCGGATACGTCGCTGACGCTGTCCGCGACGTACCTGCAGGACTGGGGCGATATCTCGTCGAACTTCCTGCCGGCGGTGGGCACGGTGCTGCCGAACCCGAACGGGCAGATCAACAAGGATGTGTACGAAGGCGACGGGAACTTCAACTACTACCGCAAGAAGCAGTGGTCGGTCGGTTACCAGTTCGAGCAGAACCTGACCCCGGCGTGGAAGTTCCGGCAGAACGTGCGCCTGATGCACCTGTCGCTCGACAACGGCTCGGTGTTCGGCAACGGCTTCGTCGACGGCAGCACGACCGACGTGTCGCGCTGGGCCGGCGTGTTCCAGATGAACTACAGCCGCTTCGACATCGACAACAACGTGGAAGGCCGTTTCGCGACGGGCCCGCTCCAGCACACGCTGCTGCTCGGCTTCCAGTACAACCGGCAGACCGCGACCGACAGCGAATGGCTCGCCGCCGCGCCGCCGCTGAACATCTACAACCCGGTTTACCTGCCGGTCACGACGGCGGTGTTCGATCCGGCGTCGACGTCCCGCACCAACACGTACACGGCGATGAACACGTTCGGCCTGTACGCGCAGGACCAGATCAAGTGGAACCGCTGGACGCTGACGCTCGGCGGCCGCGAGGACTGGGTCAACATGCGGATGGACGACCGCGCGGGCGGCACGTCGACGAAGGCGGACGTGACGGCGTTCACCGGCCGCGTCGGCCTGACGTACCAGGGCGACTACGGGCTGTCGCCGTACATCAGCTATGCGACGTCGTTCAATCCGCTGATCGGCGTGAACCTGCTCGGCGGCGGGCTGCCGCAGCCGACGCGCGGCAAGCAGATCGAGGCCGGCCTGCGCTGGCAGCCGCCCGGCAAGAACCTGATGCTGAACGCGGCGATCTACCAGATCAACCAGACCAATGTGCTCACGTCGGCGCTGCCGAGTGAGGACCCTGGCGGCACGAAGTCGGTGCAGACGGGCGAGGTGCGTTCGCGCGGGATCGAGCTGAGCGCGACCGGCAAGCTCACGCGGAACCTGTCGCTGATCGCGTCGTACGTGTACCAGGACGTGAAGAACGTGAAGGCCAACGACGTGTCGCTGAACAACTGGCCGGTCGACATCCCGCGTCCGCGCCAGATGGCGTCGCTGTGGACCGACTGGACGTGGCACACGGGGCCGCTCGCCGGCTTCGGCCTCGGCGGCGGCATTCGCTACCAGAGCGCGTCGGCCGGTGCGGCCGACAACTCGCTGACGGTATCGAGCGTCACGCTGTTCGACGCGGGTGTGCATTACGACACGCGTAACTGGCGCTTCGCCGTGAACGGGACGAACCTGTTCAACCGCCATTACATCAGCGGTTGCCAGTCGATGAACGTCTGCGTGTTCGGCACCGACCGCACGGTGATCGCAACCGCGAAATACAACTGGTGACGTTGCGCGCCGCAGCCTGCCGGCCGGCCCTTGTGGCCGGCGCGGGCTGGCCGCGGTGCCTTCGTCCGCTTTTTTCCACGACGCCTCCATGCCGAAGAAAAATCTCGTCTACATCCAGTCGCTGCGCAACGGCGCGGCCGATCGCGCCGGCCAGCCGGTCGCTTATCAGGGCGGCACGCGCTACATGAAGGCGCCGCTCGAATTCCTCGTCGAGCGCCTGAACGACTCGCCGCTCGGCGAGCGCTACACGCTCAAGGGCGTGATCGTCGACGACGACGACGGTTCGCCGGCCGATCGCGCGAAAGTGGCCGATTACGGGTTCGCGCGCACGCCGGGCCGCCCGTGGATCCTGCCGGAAGGGTTGACGGTGCAGGGCCGGCCGGTCGACGAACTGTTCTGTTCGATTCCGTCGACGTACCGGCGCCTGCCGCGCGACGCGCGCGAGCGCGTGGCCGGTAAACAGGCGTTCGAGCGCCGCCTGCTCGAGCGCCTGCTCGAACTCGACGCGGACGTCGTCGTGCTCGACGGGCTGCTCGTGATCCTCGACGAACTCGTGCGGCCCGGCGCGCGCTTTCACCGGCGCATCGCGAACATCCACCCGGGCATCACGGCCGACGATTCGCCGTATCAGCGGCGCGGCGCGTGGGCGACGCTCGACGCGCTGCACGGCGCGCGCGGCGAACGGGTCGACTGGGCGAGCGGCGCGACGTCGTCCGTCGAGCCGGTGACGATGACGGGTGCGTCGTTCCACTACGTCGACAACGGCATCGATTCCGGCGAGGTGATCAGCGACGTGCTCGACACGCCGATCGCGCCGGACGACACGATTCTCGAACTGCGCTGGAACAACTTCCAGCGCAGTCTGTTTCCGGCGCTCGAGCGGGGGCTTCACGTCCTCGCCGACCGCCACGATGCGGGAGCACTGTGATGGAAGACACGCTGACGAAACCGGCCGGTGCCGCGGACGCCGTCGAAGGTGAGGTGGCTGCGGCGCTCGACGGCGCCACGCACGGCCAGGCGACGCAGGTCGCCGAGCACACGCTCGACGCATGGCATCCCGACGACTCGCCGGACTGGCTGCTCGCGGCGTTCGTCGCGTTGTTCAACACCGACACGCGGCACGATGCGGCAACGATCTCGGTGCCGCTCGGCGGCGCCGGTGCGGCGGCCGTCGCGTCGTACGTCGCACGCGCGGTGCGCGAGGGCGTGATCGACAGCGCGCAGGTCGCCGGCGACATGCTGCGCCTGAGCGTGTCGCGCACGACGTTCTGGCAGAACCCGCGGCCGTGGCTGACGGCACCCGCGTCGGGCGGGATGCCGCTGCGCTACGCGATCACGAACGGCCACCGGCATCCGGTGCGGCCGCCGTCGCCGGCGGGCGAGATCTATGCGCGCTATATGCCGCAGGTCGGGATGACGTTCAGCCTGCGCACCGTCGACATCGACGCGCACGCGGACCTGTTCAGCGGCTGGATGAACCTCGATCGCGTCGCGCAGTTCTGGGACCAGCGCGGCACGCGCGACGAGCATGCGGCGTATCTCGTCGAGCGGCTCGCCGATCCGCACATGCATCCGATGATCGGCTATTTCGACGACACGCCGTTCGGCTATTTCGAGTTCTACTGGGCGAAGGAGGATCGCCTCGCGCCGTTCTACGACGCGCACGACTACGATCGCGGGCTGCACCTGCTGATCGGCGACTCGCGTTTCCAGAGCGCCGGCAAGCTGCATGCGTGGTGGAGCGGGGTGCTGCACTACATGTTCGTCGACGAGCCGCGCACGCAGCGGCTCGTCGGCGAGCCGCGCGTCGATCACGTGCGGCACATTGCGTACATGCACCGGCTCGGGTTCCACACGCTGAAGGAATTCGATTTCCCGCACAAGCGTGCGGCGCTCACCATGATCGAGCGCGACACATTCTTCGACACTTTCCGGTTGCCGTGACG
Source organism: Burkholderia cepacia (assembly GCF_001039005.1). Classification (GTDB taxonomy): domain Bacteria; phylum Pseudomonadota; class Gammaproteobacteria; order Burkholderiales; family Burkholderiaceae; genus Burkholderia; species Burkholderia theae. The sequence goes on along the minus strand of NZ_LDWR01000011.1, from coordinate 43,824 downwards.
AGGCGGGCGGGCGACGATGCGCGCGGCCCTGCGTCGCGCCTGCATCGGCCGTCCGGGATATGGACCGCGCGGCCTGCGTCGTGAAGAATGGATCGCTCTCCTCATCGACGACAGGCACGACGACATGGCAAAAACACCCGCTACAGCATGGGACGCGACGCCCGATTCGCGCCCCTCAATATTGACATATGCCGGCATATGCCTAGAATGGGCGCATCGTACTCCCGTGGAGTGGCTCATGCGCACCGTTTCCATTTTCAAGAACGCCCGTAACCAGGCAATCCGCATCCCGAAGGACATGGAGTTCGAGGGCGTGACGGAACTCGAGATCCGCCGCGAGGGCGACACGCTGCTGCTGCGGCCGGTGCGCCCCACGTGGATCTCGTTCGCGAACGAACCGCTGGCCGACACCGACTTTCTCGCCGAACGCCCGGCCGTCATCGAGTCCGGTCGCTTCGACCTGTCCGGCGATGCCGCCGAGTCGACGGAGTCCGGCCGGTGACGACACTCTATATGCTCGATACGAACATCTGTTCGTTCATCATGCGCGAGCGGCCACCCGTGGTGCTGTCGCGGTTGCAGTCGTGCGTCAATGCGCAGCACCGGATCGTCGTATCGGCGATTACCTATGCCGAAATGCGGTTCGGCGCGGTCGGCAGGAAAGCGTCGCCGAAGCATGCGGAACTCGTGACGGCCTTTGTGTCGCGGCTGGATGGCGTGCTGTCGTGGGATACGGCGGCCGTCGATGCAACGGCCGCGATTCGTGCCGATCTCGCCGCGCGCGGCACGCCGATCGGCGCGAACGATGCGTCGATCGCCGGACATGCGATCGCGGCCGGCGCGGTGCTCGTCACGAACAACGGTCGCGAATTCGGCCGGGTCGCCGGGTTGTCGCTCGAAGACTGGGCGGCCTGAGCGCAGCGGGGCGAAAGCTTGGTGGCGTGGCTGTTTTGCAGCGGCGCGTCACGCGGGCGGGGCCGGCGGATCAACGAGAAAGGCGTGGCGGAACGCGTCGAGGTACCGGTCGGCGTCATCGCTGAATTCGCCCGGCAACTGTGCGAATGCGCGTGCCAGCAGATCCTGGCCGAGTGCCGTGTAAGTCGCTTCGTCGGACAGCAACGCGCGGATGGCGTCGCGCGTTTGCGGCAACGCGATCCGTGTCGCATCGCGTGCGAGCAGCGCGGCGGCGGCAAGACCCGGCTGGAACGCGTGCATCTCGAGCAGGTCCGGCGCGGCATCCCAGATACGTTCGCGATTGCCGGCGTCGTGAAAATTCCGCAGCAGGAACAGCAGGTCGTACGCGTCGCTGTTCTGGCGCGCGCGCCGGTCCTTCCATGCGAGCAGCTTCAGCAGCGCGAGCGCCGGCAGGCTGGCCACCGGCACCACGGTGCGCGCGTCGATCGACACCGGCTGTGCGGTGTCGACCGCTTCCTGGAACCCGAGCACGTTCAGCACGAATTCGCCGCCCGGCGGCCACACGATCTCGCCCGGCGGCGTTTCGAGCGGCCCGAACGGCACGAGATCGAGCTCGGTGCGAAAACCGTGCGTTCCGCTCTCGAACAGCAGTTTCTGCTGCTGTTTCGGTGCGCGCGTGAATTGCCCGGTCGCGACGAGTTCATCGACGAGATGCGCGTGGAATGGCCAGCTCACCGCGCACACCGCGATGTCGACGTCCCGTGTCGCGCGCACCGGCCGGATGCCGTGCACGTGCCACATCAGGATGTCGCGCGCGGTTGCGCCAGCGACGACGAAAGCCGCGTCGAGGCGCGCGCAGGCCGTGCCGACCGCTTGCAGCAGCGCGACCGCCACCGGCTCGAGCGGCCGGCGTGGATCGACTTCAAGCGGGCGGGTGGGCGAGGTATCGGTCATGGATCCGTTCGGCGGCGGCAAGGTTGCGGCTGTCCCCGGACGAGACGAGATCCGCGTAGATCAGGAGCGGCGGCACGAGCGGCACATCCTGCTCGTGCCAGTCGAGCGCAGGCGAGTGCGGCCAGAACGCTTCGAGGAATTCGACGTCGCCGTGTTCGTCCGGGCGCAGGCGAGCCTTGAGCAGCAGGCGGTTGGGCACCGCGCCGTGCGTATAGACGGTAATCGCGGCCGGCTTCAGATCGTGCGTCAGCAGGTCGGCCGCCGGCTCGCCGCCAAGCCGCGCATCGAATGCCGCGAAATCGAAACCGCGCCACCAGTCGGGCGCGAGGCCGGTAAACCGGCGGCTCGGCAGTTTCGCGCGCAAGCGGCTCGGGTACAGCGCGACCCACTCCTGCACGAAGCGCGGCCAGTCGGGAATCAGGCGCTCGCCGTTGCGACGCTGCCCGACGAGGCCGCGCGCGATCAGATCGTCCATCGCGAGATTGACCGTGCCGAGCGCGACGCCCGACGCGGCGGCGATCCCCCGATACGGCTGCGCGATGAGTCCCGGCTGCGTCGCGAGCGCGAACATCACGGCCAGTCCCTTCGGCGTCGTCGCGCGCGATGCCTGCCGCCGTGGCGCGCGTGCGGGTTTCGGCCGGCCCGCGATCATCACGGTTGCCTCCGGCTGAATCAGGCATGCGTTGCCGGCGGTGTCGAGAAACGGAATGCCCTGGTCGGTCAGGCCGGCAGCCTGCTCGGCCGAAAGATACGGCGCGACCAGCATCAGCGGCCGCTCGCCAGGCATCGGGGCAGCGCCGCCGCGGCGGCGCAATTCCGCGAGCGCGCCCGGCAGCGATTCGACACGCAGGCTCACGGCGACCGGCATCTCGAATGCCTGCCCGGCGACGTCGAAGCGGATCATCGCGTCGGCACGCGCGTTGTACGCGGCCGGCACGCGCACGGGCCGCGCCTTGAAGCGCCGCGTCGCGCGTTCGAATGCGGCGCACGCTTCGTCGAGCACGTGCTGTTCCGACATCGGGAGGGTGGCGTTCTTGGGCATCGGAGCGGGTCGTCTGTTCACTTTTTTGTCAGCGTACACAAAAAATGTACAAACGTCAAAAAATGAACAACCCTTCGCAAGTCTTTGATGAACAGGCGATATTCTCGATATCTCAGTGGCCATCGCCGGATCCTTATACGCGGAAAATCGAAGTTTCACATGCCCGCGTAGCGAGCGGCAGTCGTCCGGATGGCCGGACTGTGCTTACCGCGTGTCACGCCTCGAAACGGCAACTGTCAGTTGCTACCGTGACGACTTTCCGTCTGCCCGGTTGCCGTCTAACCGACTATCCTTGGCTGCGTATTCCCCACCGGACACAGGAGACGACCCCATGACGCACAGCGTGATTCCCGCAGGCCTTGCCGACGAAATGATCGAGATCCGGCACCGCATCCATGCCCATCCCGAACTGGGCTTCGAGGAATTCGCGACGAGCGACCTCGTCGCGGAGCAACTGCAGTCGTGGGGCTACACGGTGCATCGCGGGTTAGGCGGCACGGGCGTCGTCGCGCAGCTGAAGGCAGGCGACGGCACGCAGCGCCTCGGCCTGCGCGCCGACATGGACGCGCTGCCGATCCACGAGTCGACGGGCCTGCCGTACCAGAGCACGATCGCCGGCAAGATGCATGCGTGCGGTCACGACGGCCACACGGCGATGCTGCTCGCGGCCGCGAAGCATCTCGCCCGCGAGCGCCGCTTCTCGGGCACGCTGAACCTGATTTTCCAGCCGGCCGAGGAAGGGCTCGGCGGTGCGAAGAAGATGCTCGACGACGGGCTGTTCGAGCTGTTCCCGTGCGATGCGATCTTCGCGATGCACAACATGCCGGGCTTCCCGACCGGAAAATTCGGCTTCCTGTCGGGGCCGTTCATGGCGTCGTCGGATACCGTGACCATCGATGTGCAGGGCCGCGGCGGCCACGGCGCGGTGCCGCACAAGGCGATCGATCCCGTCGTCGTGTGCGCGCAGATCGTGCTGGCGTTGCAGACGATCGTGTCGCGCAACGTGTCGCCGCTCGACATGGCGATCGTCACGGTCGGCGCGATCCACGCGGGCGAGGCGCCGAACGTGATTCCCGATCGCGCGCAGATGCGCCTGTCCGTGCGCGCGCTGAAGCCCGAGGTGCGGGACCTGCTCGAGACACGCATCAAGGAAGTCGTGCATGCGCAGGCGGCCGTGTTCGGCGCCACCGCGACGATCGACTATCAGCGCCGCTACCCGGTGCTCGTCAACGATGAGGAGATGACCGCGTTTGCGCGCGGCGTCGCACGCGAGTGGGTGGGCGACGCGAACCTGATCGACGGGATGGTGCCGCTGACCGGCAGCGAGGATTTCGCGTTCCTGCTCGAGAAACGGCCGGGCAGCTATCTGATCATCGGCAATGGCGACGGGGAGGGCGGCTGCATGGTTCACAACCCGGGCTACGACTTCAACGATGCCGCGCTGCCGACCGGCGCTTCTTACTGGGTCAAGCTGGCCGAGGCGTTTCTGGTTTGACGCAGAGGCGCGGCGGCATGGCGACCGCCGCCCGGTGTGTGCGTGCGCGCCCACGAAATCGGACGCGCGCGGACCGCACACGCTGATTTGACGCTCCTTGACATCGGCTGAACAGGTCGCGTGCTACGCTGCGCGCGACGCCGGATCGGCTCGATGAATACAGGTGTGGACGAAATGCGAAAACAGCTTCTGACCGTGCTGACGGCCTGTGCGGTCGGCGTTCTGGCAGCCGGGTGTGACGACCAGAAAGTGGCTGACGCGGTGAATGCGATCAAGCCCGATCCGATGGCGTTCGGCAACCTGCAGCCGGGCGTCTCGACGACCGAGGACGTGCTTCGCCAGGCAGGCAAGCCCGAGATGGTCAGGCAGGGCGACGACGGCTCGCAGCGGTTCGAGTATCCGCGTGGACCGTACGGCACGAGTACCTACATGCTCGATTTCGGGCCCGACGGCCGGCTCGTGTCGATCACGCAGGCGCTGACGGCGGCGAACATCGCGAAGGTCGTGCCGGGGATGTCGAAGGACGACGTGCGGCAACTGCTCGGCAAGCCGACCGAGATCGCGCAATACGCGTTGAGCCATGAAGAGGTGTGGAGCTGGCACTGGGCCGAGGGCGGCGTATCGGGCGACGCAATGTTCAACGCGCATTTCTCGCCTGACGGCACCGTGATTCGGACTTCGCGTTCGGAAGCGCCGGGCCGCGAAAAACCCTGACCTGACGAAGGTGGTAACGCATGCGGTGCGGGCCGGACATCGGCAAGGGCGCCACGGCGTCCGAATGCAAAATGTACCAAATTTTGGTATATGATGATTGCATTGAAAAGGAGGTGACTCATGTCGCGAAACACATCCGTTTCCCTGGGCGACCACTTTGCCGAATTTGTCGACGCTCAAGTGCAATCGGGGCGATACGGTTCCGCAAGCGACGTCGTGCGAGCCGGTTTGCGGCTCCTCGAGTCGCACGAAACGCAAATGCGTGCGTTGCAAGAAGCGTTGAAGGCCGGTGAGGCATCAGGGGCGCCCAAGCCATTCGACAGCGAGGCCTTCCTGGTCCGCATGCGGGCCACGCATGGCGGTTAAAGGCAAGCAGCTCCGGCTGACACCACTGGCCGAACTCGATCTCGAAGACATTTGGCGTTATACCGCCGAGCATTGGTCGCTCGCGCAGGCAGACCACTACCACCGCGATCTGATCGGGACGATGGAAGCGCTGGCGCACGGCAAGAAGGCCGGTCGAACTTGCATTGTTCGGGATGGATATTTCAGGTACGCGGTTGGCTCTCACGTCGTGTTCTATCGCGAAACGGACGACGCGATCGATGTGATTCGGGTCTTGCATCAACGGATGGATATCGAACGACATCTATAGCCGCGCACGTCGAGTGGCACAATCGTTGCAAAGCGGTTCGGAATCCCGGCTTGACCTGTGCCGCCTCGATCCGCGCGCGGCATCGATCGATCTAGAACGCTTCCCCGCTGAACAAAGCCACGACCACATCCGGATTCGACGGCCAGTACATGTGCATGTACGTCGCGACCACCGCGCCGCTGCGATAGACGGCTTCGCCGCTGCCCGGCGCGCCGTCGGGGCGCACGGCGTTCGCGACCGGCTCCAGCGGCGTCGCGAGCCGCGAATAGTGGAACGTATGGCCGCGCATCGGCCCCGTGCGCGTATCGAGCCGCTGCATGCCGAGCGCCGCGAACCGGCGCTGCATCGTCGCGTGGCCCGGCAGCAGGCCGAGCATCGGCGTCGTAGCGCCGTCCACATCGGTCAGCGATTCACACAGATACACCATTCCCCCGCATTCCGCGACGATCGGCCGGCCGGCCGCCGCGTGCGCGCGGATCGTGCTGGCGGTCGCGGCATTCGCCGCGAGCGTCGCCGCATGCAGTTCCGGATAACCGCCCGGCAGGAACAGCGCGTCGCAATCGTCCGGCACGCTCTCGTCCGCGAGCGGCGAGAAGAATCGCAACTGCGCGCCGAGCGCGTCGAGCAACGCAAGATTCGCCGGATAAATGAACGAGAACGCCGCATCGCGCGCGACCGCGATCCGCTTGCCGGCGAGCGCACGCGGCAGCGGCGCCGCGACACCCGGTTCCGCGAACGCGACGGCCGGCGGCAATTCGGCGAGCGCCGTTTGCGCAAGCACGTCGGCCGCGCGCTCGAGCCGCGCATCGAGATCGCCGATGTCGGCCGGCTGGTGCAGGCCGAGATGCCGTTCAGGCAGCGCGATGCCCGCATCGGCCGGCACGTGCCCGAGCCAGCGCAGGTCGGCGGGCAGCGCCTGTTGCAGCAGTTCCGCATGCCGTGCCGAGCCGACTCGGTTCGCCAGCACGCCGTGAAACGGCAGCCCCGGCCGGAACCGCGCGAGCCCGAACGCGATCGCCGCGAACGTCTGTGCCATCGATTTCGCGGAAATCACCGCGACGACCGGCACACCGAACGCGGCCGCGAGGTCGGCGCTGCTCGGCGTGCCGTCGAACAACCCCATCACGCCCTCGATCAGGATCAGGTCCGCCTCGCGCGCGGCATCGGCCAGCAGCGCGCGGCAGCCGGCCTCGCCGACCATCCCGAGGTCGAGCGCATGCACGGGCGCGCCGCTCGCGCGTTCGAGCAGCATCGGATCGAGAAAATCGGGGCCGGTCTTGAACACGCGCACGCGGCGGCCGAGCCGGCGGTGCAGCCGCGCGAGGCCGGCCGTCACCGACGTCTTGCCCTGGCCGGACGCGGGCGCGCTGACGAACAGCGCGGGGCAGGCCGGCACGCTCAAAACTCCACGCCGCGCTGCGCCTTCACGCCTTGCTCCTTGTACGGATGCTTGACGAGCCGCATTTCTGTGACGAGATCGGCCGCGTCGATCAGCGCATCGGGCGCGTGGCGCCCGGTGACGACGACGTGCACCGAGTCCGGGCGCGCGACGAACGTCGCGAGCACTTCGTCGAGCGGCAGGTATTCGTACTTCAGCACGGTGTTCAGCTCGTCGAGAATCACCATCCGGTAGTCGCCGCTTTCGATCATCCGGCGCGCCTCGTCCCAGCCCTTGCGCGCGGTCGCGATGTCGGCGTCGCGGTTCTGCGTGTTCCACGTGTAGCCGTCGCCCATCGTCACGAAGTCGCATTCCGCGACGGCGCCGAGGAAGTCGCGCTCGGACGTATGCAGCGCCCCCTTGATGAACTGCACGACACCGAGCCGCATGCCGTGGCCGAGCACGCGCACGGCCATGCCGAACGCGGCCGTGCTCTTGCCCTTGCCGTTGCCGGTGTGGACCATCAGCAGGCCCTTTTCGTGGGTGGCGGCGGCCTGCTTCTTCTCGTGGCCGGCGCGGCGGCGTTCGGCCATCCGCTGATGGGATTCTGTATCGGTCTTCATCGGGAATCGTCCTGTCGAAAGCGAAACAACGGGTTCAGAGCGGGCCGGCGAGCGCGACCGTCACGCCGTCCCGGATGGATTTGGGGCCCAGCAGCCGGCCGTGCGGCGCCGCGAGTTGCGCGCACGGCTCGGCCACGCCCGCGACGCCGAAGCGCGCGAGCGCGGCATCCGACGGGCCGCTCGCGGCCAGTTCGGGATGGCTCGCGAGCCGCGCTGCGTCGAACGCGACGAGCGGCCAGCCGCGGCGGGCACACAGCGTGCGCAGCGCACGGGCGCGCGCCTTGTCGGCGAGCGTCGCGACGACCGCCGGTTCGGCGTCCGGGTAAAGCGCCAGCGTCGCGCGGATCGCGGCGTCGAGTTGCGCGGCCGTCGTGCCCGCGCGGAAACCGACGCCGAGCGCAACGCGCATCATGCGCCGCCGCCGAGCGCCGCGCGCACCGCAGGATCGTCGGCGAGCGCCGCGACGCGGCCGATCACGACGATCGCCGGCGAACCGATGCCGGTCGCGCCGACCTGTTCGACGAGGGTGTCGAGCGTCGCGAGCACGTGCCGCTGCCCGGGACGCGTCGCGTTCTCGATCGCCGCGCACGGCGTATCGCCGGGCAGGCCGCCGTCGCGCAGCGCCGCCGCAATCGTATCGAGCCGGCGGATGCCCATGTAGATCACGATCGTCATGCGGGTCGCCGCGAGCGCGCGCCAGTCGGGTTCGTCGGCGCCCGCGCCATGGCCCGTGACGAAGATCACGCCCTGCGCGTCGCCGCGCTGCGTGACCGGAATGCCCAGTGCGGCCGGTGCGGCAATGCCCGCGGTGATGCCGTTCACGACCTCGACCGGAAAACCCGCCGCGCCGAGCGCGGCCAGTTCCTCGCCGCCGCGGCCGAACACGAACGGATCGCCGCCCTTGAGCCGCGCGACGCTGCGGCCCGCGCGCAGGTGCGCGAGCATCGCGGCGACGATCGTCTCCTGCGGCGTGGACGCATGGCCACCGCGCTTGCCGACGTGCTCGATGTGTGCATCGACGCGAGCATGACGCAACACGTCGGGGTTCACGAGATCGTCGACGAGCAGCACGTCCGCCGCGCCGATCGCACGCACGGCCTTGAGCGTCAGCAGGTCGGCGTCGCCGGGGCCGGCGCCGATGAGCCACGCGCGGCTCATCGCGCGCGGCACGGCGCGCACCGTGTCGAAACAGTGGAAAGGGGAAGGCGGGCGGCACATCGGCGGCCGGCAAACAGGCAACGCATAACGGATCGGGCGAAGCCCGCGCGAACGCGGGTGGAATGCGCACCCCATCCGTCCCCCGCGGATCGGGCGTTCGGCGAGCGTCGGGCTCGCCCCTTGCGTCGGCCGGTATCCGGGCTGGCCGCTTGCCAGGCCGCGGCCTTCCCGCCCGGTGAAGGGCAGTGGCATCGTGGGCGGCATGGGCGCGTGCGCGGGGAAGCGCGTCGCGCGGGCGGCGTACCGTTGCGGGGACAGCACAGGCCGGGCGGTCGTCCGCCTCCTGTTTCCCGTTTAACTGCATGCGCGGAATGCGCGTGCGAGCACCGAACGCGGCGCTACGATAGCACAGCGGTCCGCCCGCGCGAACCCGCCGCGCACGGCCTCCGGCGTGGCGCGCCGGCCGTGCGAAACCCGGCCCGGCGGCCCGCGTCGCCTTGACGCTCCCGCCCCCGGCGCCTACACTCGCACGCGTTTTGGTGCTCGCGCGCGCCGCTCCGGCGCGCGCAGTTAAACGGGAAACAGGGAGCCTGCCTGCGTCGCAGTCGAGCCAACCTGTGCTGCCCCCGCAACGGTAAGCGAACGCATCGTGCCCGCCGCGATGCAACGCCGCTTCGCCGCATGCCGCGCGCATGCGGACGACCGCCACTGGATGCCCCGCGCATCCGGGAAGGCGAAGCAGCGTGTTCGTCAGCCCGGATACCGGCCTAAACGTTGGGGTTCAGCGCCGCGGGGAGGCGGCGCATCGTCCACGGCCGCAGCGTGCCCGACACCCGAGCGTTTCCCGATTCCCGTCGTCCGGCCGCCCGCGCAAGCGCGCATGATCCGGCCCGATGGAGGGCGGGGCCGCACGGGGCCGCGCAGCGACGGCCGTGTTGGCATGCTTCATGTCGACCGTTCGCAAAGGAGCGTCATGCTCGATTCGCTGTTTCGCCTGTTCAACGACAGTTCATCCGGGCTGCGCGGCAAGATCGTCGCGATCTATGCGCTGCTGATCGCCTTCAACGCAGGCGCGTGGGTCTGGGCGTTCGCCGCCTTCCACGGCCAGCCCGTGCTGCTCGGCACCGCGCTACTCGCGTACGTGTTCGGGCTGCGCCATGCAGTCGACGCCGACCACATCGCGGCGATCGACAACGTCACGCGCAAGCTGATGCAGGAGGGCCGCAGCCCGCTCGGCGCGGGCCTGTTCTTTTCGCTCGGCCACTCGACGGTCGTGATCGTGATGTCGGTCGTGGTCGCGCTGACGGCCGCGTCGATCGCACGCTTCGACGGCATGCGCGCGATCGGCGGGACGATCAGCACCTGCGTGTCGGCGTTTTTCCTGCTACTGCTCGCGGCCGCGAACCTGATGATCCTGATCTCCGTGTACCGGACGTTTCGCGCGGTAAAGCGCGGCGAGCCGCTCGTCGAGGAGGATCTCGACCTGCTGATGAACAAGCGCGGCGTGCTCGCGCGCATCTTCCGGCCGCTGTTCCGGCTCGTGTCGCGCAGCTGGCACCTGTATCCGATCGGGTTCCTGTTCGGGATCGGCTTCGACACCGCGACCGAGATCGCGCTGTTCGGTATCTCGGCCACGCAGGTGCAGGGCGGCCTGTCGTTCTGGTCGGTGATGGTGCTGCCCGCGCTGTTTACGGCCGGCATGACGCTCGTCGACACGACCGACGGCATCCTGATGATGGGCGCATACCGCTGGGCGTACGTGCGGCCGATCCGCAAGCTCTACTACAACATGACGATCACTTTCGTCTCCGTGCTGGTCGCCGCGCTGATCGGCGGCATCGAGGTGCTCGCGCTCATCGCCGACAAGCTGTCGCTGCAAGGCCCCGTGTGGGACTTCGCATCGATGGCGGCCGCGCATTTCGGCATGCTCGGCTACCTCGTGATCGGGCTGTTCGTCGCGAGCTGGCTCGTGTCGGCCGTGATTTACCGCGTGAAGCGCTACGACGAGATCGACGTGACGATCTCCGCCTGACCTCTTTCCCGATACTGGACCCACCATGACCCTACGCAAGCTTCCCGTCACGATCGTCACGGGCTTTCTCGGCAGCGGCAAGACGACGCTGATGCGCCACATCCTGCAGCATGCCGAAGGCCGCCGCATCGCGGTGATCGTCAACGAATTCGGCGAACTCGGCATCGACGGCGAAATCCTCAAGGGTTGCGGCATCGGCTGCGACGACACGCAGGACGAAGCGTCCGGCCAGCTTTACGAGCTCGCGAACGGCTGCCTGTGCTGCACCGTGCAGGAAGAGTTCTATCCGGTGATGGAAGCGCTCGTCGAGCGGCGTGCGGACATCGACCACGTGCTGATCGAGACGTCGGGCCTCGCGCTGCCGAAGCCGCTCGTGCAGGCGTTCAACTGGCCGACGATCCGCAACAGCTTCACGGTCGACGCGGTCGTGACCGTCGTCGACGGGCCGGCCGCCGCGAGCGGCCAGTTCGCGGAAAACCCGCAGGCCGTCGACGCGCAACGCCGCGCCGATCCGAACCTCGACCACGAATCGCCGCTGCACGAGCTGTTCGCCGATCAGCTGTCGTCCGCCGATCTCGTGATCGTGAACAAGGCCGATCTCGTCGGCGACGCACAGTTCGCGCAGATCGAAACCGCGATCCGCGACGAGATCCCGCCGCAGGTGAAGATCGTGCGCGCGACGCGCGGCGAGCTCGACCTCGCGATGCTGCTCGGGCTCGAATCGGCATCGGAAGACACGATCCACCTGCGTCACGACCATCACGGCTCGGCCGACGACGGCGATCACGATCACCACCACGACGATTTCGACTCGGTGGTCGTATCGGGCGACGCGGGCACGCGCGAAGCGACGATCGCCGCGCTGCAGCGCGTGGTCGAGGCGCACACGATCTACCGCGCGAAGGGCTTCGCCGCGCTGCCCGGCGCGCCGATGCGGCTCGTGATCCAGGGCGTCGGCCGCCGCTTCGACAGCTATTTCGACCGTCGCTGGCAGGACGGCGAAACGCGCGCGAGCCGCTTCGTGCTGATCGGCGAGGATCTCGACGCGGCCGCACTGCAGCGCGCGTTCGACGCCGCGTGCGCGGCCGAACCGCAACAGGCGTAACGCACGATGCATCTGCTGCGCACCACGCCGGGCGGCTTCGTCGACGATACGCAAGGCGTCGTCCGGATCGACCAGCAACCGGCCGACATCGTGATCCTGAGCTCGGCCGACACGACGCTGTCGCTGCTCGCGAGCGTCGTGCCACAGCTGCCGGCCGGCTTTCCGAGCGTGCGGCTCGCGAACGTCACGTTCCTGCGGCAGCCGGCGTCCGTCGATTTCTATGTCGACGACGTGCTGCGCCACGCGAAGACGGTCGTGATCGATCATCTCGGCGGCGAAGCGTACTGGCCGTACGGGATCGAGCAGGCCGTGTCGCTCGCATCGAAGCGCGGGCAGCAGCTCGCGATGTTCTCGGGCGACCTGCAGGAAGACCCGAACCTCGTCGCGAAGAGCACGGTCGCGCCTGACCTGTGCCGGCTGTGGTGGCGCTACCTGCGCGAAGGCGGCGTGCACAACGCCGACGCGCTGCTGCGCAGCATCGCGTTCCACACGCTCGGCTTCGGCGACGAACCCGAGCTGCCGCGCCCGCTGCCGGCCGCCGCGCTGTATCACCCGGCGCGCGACCGCGCGAGCGTCGACGACTGGCGGCCGCGCTGGACGCCCGGCGCGCCGGTCGTCGCGATCCTGTTCTATCGCGCGCACTGGCAGGCCGCGAACACGGCCGTGTTCGACGCGCTGGCCGACGCGCTCGTGCGGGAAGGGCTGAATCCGCTGCCGATCGCGGTGACGTCGCTCAAGGATGCGGTGAGCCGCGAGGTCATCACGCAGCTGTGCGACACGCACGACGTCGCGCTCGTGCTGAACACGACCGCGTTCGCGGCCGGCGCGATCGATGCCGCCGAGCCGGAGGTGCTCGCCGGCGACGCGCCGGTGCTGCAGGTGATCCTGTCCGGCGGTAATCGCGACGCATGGGTCGCCGACAACCAGGGCCTGCACGCGCGCGACATCGCGATGCACATCGCGCTGCCCGAGGTCGACGGGCGCATCGTCACGCGCGCGGTGAGCTTCAAGGGGCTCGCGTATCGCTGCCCGCACACCGAGGTCGACGTCGTGCGCTACCAGCCGGACGCCGAACGGATCGAGTTCGTCGCGGCGCTGGCGCGCGGCTGGTGCCGGCTGCGCACGCTCGACAACGCGAGCAAGCGCGTCGCGCTGATTCTCGCGAACTATCCGCAAAGCGAAGGGCGGATCGGCAACGGCGTCGGGCTCGACACACCGGCGTCCGCGCTGCGCGTGCTCGCGGCGCTGCGCGACGCGGGCTATGCGGTGGCCGACCTGCCGCCCGACGGCGACGCGCTGATCGCGCGGCTCACCGAAGGCGTGACCAATGACGCGGCCGTGCATGCGTTCCGCCCGGCGTTCCAGAGTTTTCCGCTGGCCGATTACGTCGCGCATTTCGCGCGGCTGCCGGCGGCCGTGCGCGACGCGCTGAACGAACGCTGGGGCCCACCCGAAGCCGACCCGACGCTGCGGCAAGGGCGTTTCACGATCGCCGGCTGGCGCGCGGGCAACGTGTTCGTCGGCATCCAGCCGTCGCGCTCGCGCGGCGAGAACGACTACGCGAGCTACCACGACGCGGATCTGGTGCCGCCGCACGCGTATCTCGCGTTCTATTTCTGGCTGCGCGATGCGTATCGCATCGACGCGGTCATCCATCTCGGCAAGCACGGCAACCTCGAATGGCTGCCGGGCAAGAGCGTCGCGCTGTCCGACGCGTGCTGGCCCGACCTGACGCTCGGGCCGCTGCCGCACCTGTATCCGTTCATCGTCAACGATCCGGGCGAGGGCAGCCAGGCGAAGCGCCGCGCACAGGCCGTGATCATCGATCACCTGATGCCGCCGCTCACGCGCGCGGAAAACTACGGGCCGCTGCAGGATCTCGAACGGCAGGTCGACGAATACTACGAGGCGCTGATGGTCGATGCGCGGCGCGCGAAGCTGCTGCGCAAGACGATCCTCGCGACGATCGCCGAGCACCGGCTGCACGACGAGCTGAGCGTATCGCCGCCGCGCGACACTGGCGACGAGGATGCGCTGCTGACGCGCGTCGACGCATGGCTGTGCGAGTTGAAGGAAGCGCAGATTCGCGACGGGCTGCACGTGTTCGGCGTATCGCCGGCCGACCGTCAGCGGCGCGACACGCTGCTCGCGCTCGCGCGTTTTCCGATCGGCGACGGCAAGGGCGTGCGTGCGGGGCTGATCGGCGCGCTCGCGCGCGATCTCGCGCTCGGCGACGACTTCGATCCGCTGTCGGCCGACTGGGCCGCGCCGTGGGCCGGCCCGCGCCCGGCAGTCCTGCAGGCGCTCGACGCGTCGCCGTGGCGCCATGCGGGCGATACGCGCGAGCGGCTCGAACGGCTCGCGCAGCAGTGGCTGGACGGGCTGTGCGCAGCCGCAGGCGGCAACGCCGGCACCGACGCGACACCGCCCGGCGCATGGCCGCATACACTCGCCGTGATCGAGCGCGTGCGCTCGACGCTGATCCCCGCGCTCGACGCATGCGGCGGCGAGGAAATGCGCCAGCTGCTGCGCGGGCTCGACGGCCGCTTCGTGCCGCCGGGGCCGAGCGGCTCGCCGTCGCGCGGCCGCCCCGACGTGCTGCCGACCGGCCGCAACTTCTACTCGGTCGACACGCGCGCGGTGCCGACGCAAGCCGCCTGGTCGCTCGGTCTGAAATCCGCGCAGCAACTGATCGAGCGTCATCTGCAGGATCACGGCGACTATCCGCGCGCGATCGGCCTGTCCGTGTGGGGCACGGCGACGATGCGCACGGGCGGCGACGACATCGCGCAGGCGTTTGCGCTGCTCGGCGTGCGGCCGAAATGGGCGCACGGCAGCCATCGCGTGACCGACTTCGAGATCCTGCCGATCGAGATCTTCGACCGGCCACGCATCGACGTGACGCTGCGCGTATCCGGATTCTTCCGCGATGCGTTCCCGAACCTGATGCACCTGTTCGACGCAGCGGTGCAGGCCGTCGCCGCGCTCGACGAGCCGGAGGAACTGAACCCGATCCGCGCGCGCATCGAGCGCGAACGCGCGAAGTGGGTCGCGCAAGGCGTGCCGCCCGACGAAGCGCGGCGCCGCGCCGGCTGGCGCGTGTTCGGCGCGCGGCCGGGCAGCTACGGCGCGGGCCTGCAGGACCTGATCGACCAGCGCCGCTGGCAGACCGACGCCGATCTCGCCGACGCCTACCGTCAGTGGGGCGGCCATGCGTATGCGCAGAACAGCGCGGGCGATGCCGCGCCCGACGTGTTCGGCGAGCGGCTGGCGACGATCGACGTCGTCGTGCAGAACCAGGACAGCCGCGAGCACGACATCCTCGATTCGAACGACTACTACCAGTTCCAGGGCGGGATGACGGCGGCCGTGCGGCACCTGTCCGGGCAGCAGCCGAGCATCTACCACGGCGACCATGCGAACCCGGTCGCGCCGAAGATGCGCACGCTGCGCGAGGAAATCGCACGCGTGATCCGCTCGCGCGTCGTCAACCCGAAATGGCTCGACGGCGTGAAGCGCCACGGCTACAAGGGCGCGGCCGAGCTGGCCGCGACCGTCGACTACCTGTACGGCTATGACGCGACCGCGCGCGTGCTGTCCGACCACCAGTACGCGCTCGTCGCCGACGCGTACCTGTTCGACGACGACACGCGCGGGTTCCTCGAACGGCACAATCCGAAGGCGCTGCACGGCATCTGCGAACGCTTCGTCGAGGCGATGCAGCGCGGCTTGTGGCAGCAGCCGGGCGACTATCGCGAGCGGATCGAAGCGGTCTGGCTCGAAAGCGAACAACTCCAGGAAGGGGGACGGCGATGACCGATCCGACACTGCACCGCGCCCGCGCGGTCTTTCCGTTTGCGGCGCTCGTCGCGCAGGATGCATTGCAGCAGGCGCTGCTGCTCGCCGCGATCGACCCGTCGCTCGGCGGCGTGCTGGTGAGCGGGCCGCGCGGCACCGCGAAATCGACCGCCGCGCGCGGCCTCGCGGAGCTGCTGCCTGAAGGGCAGTTCGTCACGCTGCCGCTGTCGGCGAGCGACGAACAGGTCACCGGCACGCTCGATCTCGCGCATGCGCTGGCCGAAAACGGCGTGCGCTTCCGGCCGGGCTTGCTTGCGCGCGCGCATCTCGGCGTGCTGTATGTCGACGAAGTCAACCTGCTCGCCGACGGGCTCGTCGATACGCTGCTCGACGTCGCCGCGAGCGGCGTCAACCTCGTCGAGCGCGATGGCGTGTCGCACGCGCACGACGCGCGCTTCGTGCTGATCGGCACGATGAATCCCGAAGAAGGCGAACTGCGTCCGCAGTTGCTCGACCGTTTCGGGCTGATGGTCGAGCTGGAGAACTGTTTCGATGCCGCGCAGCGCGAGCGGATAGTGAAAGCGCGGCTGGCATTCGATCTCGATCCGGATGCGTTCCGCGCACGCCATGCAGCCGCGCAGCGCGAACTCGGCGACCGGATTCACGCGGCGCGTGCGCGGCTGGGGATGCTCGATTTCGGCGATGCGGTGCATGCGCATGTCAGCGCGCTGTGCATCGACGCGGCCGTCGACGGGTTGCGCGCCGATCTCGTGATGCTGCGCGCCGCGCGCGCACTCGCCGCGCTGGAGCAGGCCGATGCGGTGACGATGTCGCACGTGGCGCGCGTGGCCGAAGCCGTGCTGCGGCACCGGCGCCATGCCGGTACGCCGCCGTCGTCCGGCGCGTCGCAGCCGGACCGCGCACGCGACGATCGTTCACCGCCGGAGGCACGCCAGCAGCCGGAAGATCAACCGGGCACAACCGGGAACGACACCGCCGTCGCGCAGGGCGACTGGGGCTATCTGCGGCCCGAGCCGGCCGGGCTGCGCGACGTGAAAAGCGTGGTGCCGCTGCCGTTAAAAAAACACTGAGCCATCGAGCCGGCGCCGCCGCGAACGCCGTTCGCGGTCCTCGATGGCAGCAAGGCGCAGCCGCACGCGTGCCGGGTACGGCGCGCACCGGCACGGCCGTCGCGTGGCCGGCGACGTTCGCCGCGAAGCGCGGCGATCCGTTGCATCACGGCCATCTGCGCTACCGGAAGCGTGCCGGCGCACCGGATGCGCTGCATTGCTTCGTGCTCGACTGTTCGGCGTCGATGCTGTCGCACGACCGGCTCGCGCTGGCGAAGGGGCTGATCGTCGCGTATTTCGATCGCGCCGCGCGCGACCGCGTCGAAACCGCGCTGATCTGCTTCGGTGGCAATGGCGCCGCGCGACGCTTCGGTCCGGCCGTGCCGCGCTGGTGGAACGCGCGCTGGCTCGAACCGGTCGACGGCGGCGGCGGCACGCCGCTCGCGGACGGCATCGCGGCCGCCGCGCACCTGCTCGCGCACGATGCGCGGCGCGAGCCCGACAAGCAGCGCTGGCTGTGGGTGTTGTCCGACGGGCGCACGCGCGAGACGCCGGCGAAACCCTCGGCGGCCGATCACGTCGTGTTCGTCGACTTCGACGATGCGGCCGTGCGGATCGGGCAGGGCGCGCGGCTCGCCGCTGCATGGGGCGCGCAGTGGGTGACGGCCGATGCGCTTTGCATGGACCCGATCGGCTGATTGCCGGCCGGCGGTGCGCTATGATCGCCGCTTCTGCTGCTCACTGGAAAAAACCGCCATGCAAGTATGGGTCGATGCCGACGCGTGTCCCGCCGTCATCAAGGACATGCTGTTTCGCGCCGCGCGTCGTGCCGAAATCTGCGTGACGCTGGTCGCGAACCAGTTTCTGCGCACGCCGCCGTCGCCGTTCATCAAGGCGGTGCAGGTGCCGGCCGGCTTCGATGTGGCTGACGCGCGCATCGTCGAGATGGCCGAGGCCGGCGACCTCGTGATCACCGCCGACATCCCGCTGGCCGCCGCCGTGCTCGACAAGGGCGCGCATGCGCTCGACCCGCGCGGCAACTGGTTCAGCCGCGAGAACATCGAGGAGCGCCTGTCGACGCGCGCGATGATGGACCAGTTGCGCAGCGCGGGCATCGACACGGGCGGGCCGGCGCCGTTCAGCGCGCGCGACGGCAAGACGTTTGCCTCGCAACTCGACCGGTTCCTGGCCCGCCACGGCAAGCCGTGACGCTGCGTGTCGGCGGCCAGGCGTCGTCGATCGTCCGGCAAGCGGAAACATTCGCACGCGCCACGCGACAACGCGCCGAATCCATATCGGATCGTGTGCGTCACCGCGGTCGGGATGCAGTTTTGCGCCGACGCTGATATCGTGGCGCGAACCACTACACAGGAGCGCACACGTGTCACCGACCCAACTTCTCGTTCCCACATTTACCCAGATGCTGCGCGCGCAGTCCGCGTGGCTCGACAAGGCTGTCGCACACCGGCAGGCCGCGGGCGGCGAGCTCGACGCGGTGATGACGCTGAAGCTGGCGGCCGACATGTATCCGCTCGCCGCACAGGTGCGCTTCTCGTGCTTCCAGTCGATGGAGCCGGTCTACCGGCTGCGCGGCGAACCGTTGCCGGCGGCGCTGCTGGCTTTGCGCGAAGCCGGATGGAACGCGGATGCGCAGCCCGGCTCGCCGAGCGACGCGCAGGGCATCCTCGCCGGCACGCTCGCGTTTCTCGGCGAACTCGCGCCGGATGCGCTCGACGGCGGCGCCGCACTGCCGATCGCGCTCGAACTGCCGAACGGGATCGCGTTCGACATGACGGGCGAGCAGTACGCGCGCGACTGGGCGCTGCCGCAGTTCTACTTCCACGCGATCGCCGCGTACGCGATCCTGCGCCATCACGGCGTCGAGCTCGGCAAGGCCGACTACGTGCCGCACATGCTCGCGTACGTGCGGCCGGGCACGATTCCTCAGGGGTAAGCGGACCAGCGGGCGGAGAAGCGACATGACGCGGGCGCTGTTCATCTGCAGCCGCAACCGGCTGCGCAGCCCGACGGCCGAAGCGGTGTTCGCCGCGTGGCCGGGCGTCGAAACCGACTCCGCGGGCCTCGCGCCCGATGCAGACATGCGCCTGTCGGCCGACCAGCTCGACTGGGCCGACATCGTCTTCGTGATGGAGCGTGCGCACCGCACCAGGCTGTCGGCGCTATTCGGTGCTCACCTGAAGCACAAGCAGATCGTCTGCCTCGACATCCCCGACCGGTACGCGTTCATGCAGCCCGAACTCGTCACGCTGCTCGAACGCAAGGCCGGCCCTTTCCTGCGCACGTGAGCGGCGCGGGCGACATCGGCGTCAGCGCCGCGGGCCGTTCAGGATCGCCGAAAAACAGTCGAGGCGCAGCAGTTCGATGATCTTGCGCGTCGGCACGCTCGCGCGCAGCGTTTCAAGCCGGTCGACGGTGAACCACTTGCAGCGGGCGATCTCGTTGCTCGCGTGCGGGGTCAGGTGCGCCGGCACGTCGGCCACGAACACGTGATGCAGCTTCGTCAGCCCGCCGAATTGAACCGCGTAGTCGAGCACGAGCCCCTCCAGCCGCGTTTCCTCGGCAAGCTCCCGCTGCGCGGCCTCGAGCGGCGTCTCGCCGCGCCGGATCGTACCGCCCGGCAGCGACCAGCGCGACGCGGTGCGGGCGACCAGCAGCACGCTGCTGCGCTGGCGGCACACGATCGTGGCGCGCTCCTTGATGACGGCGAGGGTATCCGGCCCGGTACTCATGTTCGGCAAAACAGGTGCTGAATCGTGGAGAAAATGCGCGTCGGCGGTTCGTGATCCGGCAGCGGGCCGCGACGGCATGCAAGCAGCCGCGCCGATCTTACCGGCCGTTCGTGACAGTTCCGTGCACGGCGTCGCGCGATATACGCCGCGTCACGCGTGCGTGTAGATCCCGTTGCGCGTCGGCTTCGCGTGGCGCGGATGGCGGCTCTTGTGAACGGCGCGCCGGTGATGGGGCGCCGGCGCGTGCCGTGTGGTCGACGCGGCGGCCCGGGGCGCCGCGCCGGGCATCTGCGTCTGTCCTTCGCCGAATTGGAAAGTCTGGGTCTGCGCGTGTGCGACGCCCAGCGTCGACGCCAGCACGAAGGCCGTCAGCAGCAACCGTTTCATGAATATTCCGCCTTATTTTTTCGAGATGAACGTATTTCGTCAGCTTAACGAAGGGCGGGGCGGCACCGCAACCGGCCCGGGTTCGGTGTCGTCCCCACTTGCGCGCGGCGACGTTCTCCGCGCGGCAGCCGGGTGCATCCGGGCTTGACAACATAATTCCCGAGTGTGAATATTAATTCACATACGAGAATTATTCGATGAATCCGGAAGGGTGCGCCGCGGGCGCCGAACCACCGGAACCGGCAGTCCGATCAACCGGAAGCAGGAGCGAGACGCATGGCGGAACACGAGCAGCAGGGCGCGCTGGCGGGATTGCGCATCATCGATCTGTCGCGGGTGCTGGGCGGCCCGTACGCGACGCAGATCCTCGCCGACCACGGCGCGGAGGTGATCAAGGTCGAACCGCCGTCCGGCGACGAGACGCGCACGTGGGGCCCGCCGTTCGACGGCGACACCGCGTCGTATTTCCTCGGCGTGAACCGCAACAAGCTCGGCATCGCGCTCGACCTGACGAAACCGGACGACCGCGAGCGGCTGCTCGGCCTGCTCGAACATGCGGACGCCGTCGTCGAGAACTTCAAGATCGGCACGATGGAGCGCTGGGGGCTCGGTTTCGACGCGCTGCATGCGCGGTTTCCGCGCCTCGTTTATTGCCGCGTGTCGGGCTTCGGCGCGGACGGCCCGCTCGGCGGGCTGCCCGGCTACGACGCGGCCGTGCAGGCGCTCGCGGGGCTGATGAGCGTGAACGGCGAAGCAGGCGGCGCGCCGCTGCGCGTCGGCGTGCCGATCGTCGACCTCGTCACGGGGCTGAACGCGGCGCTCGGCGTGCTGATGGCGCTGCGCGAGCGCGACGCGAGCGGCCGCGGCCAGTTCGTCGAATCGACGCTGTTCGACTGCGCGCTGTCGATCCTGCATCCGCATACGCCGAACTTCTTCCATTCGGGCAACGCGCCCGTGCGCACCGGCAACGCGCACCCGAACATCACGCCGTACGACAGCTTTCCGACGGCCACCGTCGACATCTTCCTGGCGGTCGGCAACAACGGGCAGTTCGCGGCGCTGTGCGACGTGCTCGGCACGCGCGACTGGCCCGGCGATCCGCGGTTCGCGGACAACCGCGCGCGCAGCGCGAACCGCGCCGCGCTGCGCGCGCTGCTCGAAACGGCGCTGGCCGGGCACGACGGCGCGGCGCTCGCGGAGCAGCTGATGCGTCGCGGCGTGCCGTGCGCGCCCGTGCTCGGGCTCGATGCGGCGCTCGACCATCCGCACGTCGCGCACCGGGAGATGAAGGTCGAGCTGGGACGGCATCGCGGCATCGCGTCGCCGATCAAGCTCGGCCGCACGCCGGCCACGTACCGGCGGCCGCCGCCCGCGCTGAACGAACACGCGGCGCAGGTGTTTGCCGACGACGACCACGGCGCCCCCCGCCGGGACTGACCGGCAACGCGGCATCCCGGCATCGCGGCCACCCGACGCGCGAGCCGGACGACCCCATTCGGATATCACGCCGGCTCGCGCACCGAGGCGCTCGCCGGCAGAAGAGGAGACGCATCATGCTCGCATGGATCGGCGCGATCGCCATCGTCGCGCTGTTCGGCCTGATCATCACGAAGCGGCTGTCGCCGCTGGTCGCGCTGATCGTCGTGCCGGTGGCCGCGTCGCTCGCGGCCGGGTTCGGGCTCGCGACCGGCAAGTTCATCGTGCACGGCGTACAGAACATCGGCCCGATTGCCGGGATGTTTGTTTTTGCGATTCTA
This sequence comes from Burkholderia cepacia, assembly GCF_001039005.1. Classification (GTDB taxonomy): domain Bacteria; phylum Pseudomonadota; class Gammaproteobacteria; order Burkholderiales; family Burkholderiaceae; genus Burkholderia; species Burkholderia theae. The sequence continues at coordinate 21,991 of NZ_LDWR01000011.1, read as the reverse complement.
TTTTTCGGAATCCTCACCGATGCGGGGATGCTTGACCCGATCATCGCGGGCGTGCTGCGCGTGATCGGCTGCCATCCGCCGCGCATCGTGATGGGTTCGGCGCTGCTTGCGCTGCTGATCCATCTCGACGGCTCGGGCGCCGTCACGTTTCTCGTCACGCTGCCCGCGATGATGCCGCTCTATACGCGGCTCGGGATGGATCGCCGCATCCTCGCATGTGTCGCGTCGATGGCGGCCGGCGTCAACTTCCTGCCGTGGGTCGGGCCGATGCTGCGCGCGTCGGCGGCTTTGCACATTCCCGGTTCGGCGATCTTCATGCCGATGATTCCGGTGCAGATCGTCGGGCTCGTGTTCGTGTTCGGTACCGCATACGTACTCGGCGCGCGCGAGGCGAAACGGCTCGGGCTCGATCGCGCCGGCGCGGCATCGCTCGCGGTCGCGCCGCGCGAGCTGACCGACGCCGAACGCGCGTTGCGCCGGCCGGACCGCTTCCGGATCAACCTCGCGCTGACGCTCGTCGTGCTCGTCACGCTGGTGTCGGGCATCGTCGACCCGATGGTGATGTTCATGCTCGGCACGGTCGCCGCGCTGGTGATCAACTACCCGGACGTGCAGGCCCAGCGCGAACGGATCGACGCGCATGCGAAGGCCGCGCTGATGATGGCCAGCGTGCTGCTCGCGGCCGGCGCGTTCACCGGCATCATGTCCGGCACCGGAATGCTGAAGGCGATGGCGGAAGTCGTCGTCGCGCACGTGCCGGTCGAGCATGCGCGCCACATGCCGTTCGTGCTCGGGCTGTTGTCGATGCCGCTCAGCCTGCTGTTCGATCCCGATTCGTTCTACTTCGGCGTGCTGCCGGTACTCGCGGAGAGCGGCAAGCTGCTCGGCGTGCCGCCGATCCAGATGGCGCAGGCCGCGCTGCTCGGCCAGATGACGACGGGTTTCCCGGTGAGCCCGCTCACGCCCGCGACGTTCCTGATCGTCGGCCTGACCGGCGTCGAGCTGGCCGAGCACCAGAAATTCACGATTCCGTTCCTGTTCGCCGCCACCGTGCTGATGGTCTTCGCAGCGGTCGCGACGAGCGTGTTTCCGCTATGAGCGGCGCATCCGTTCACCTTTTCCGGGAGAGCAGTCCATGCAGTTCGACCTGACCGACGACCAGCGCGCGATCGAAAGCGCGATCGAGAAAATCTGCGCGCGCTTCGGCGACGACTACTGGCTCGAACGCGATCGCGCGGGCGGGTTTCCGGCCGATTTCCACGCGGCGCTCGCCGAGGCCGGCTGGCTCGGCATCGCGATGGACCCGGCCCACGGCGGCGCCGGGCTCGGGATGACCGAGGCCGCGCTGATGATGCGCACGATCAGCGCATCGGGCGCCGGCCTGTCCGGCGCGTCGGCCGTCCACATGAACATCTTCGGGCTGAACCCGGTGCAGGTGTTCGGCAACGACGCGCAGAAGGCGCGCTTCCTGCCGCCGCTGATCGCCGGGCGCGACAAGGCGTGCTTCGCGGTGACGGAACCCGACGCGGGCCTCGACACCACGCACCTGACCACGCAGGCGCGCCGCGACGGCGATCACTATGTGCTGAGCGGGCGCAAGATCTGGATCTCGACCGCGCAGGTCGCGAACAAGATGCTGATCATCGCGCGCACGACGCCGCTCGACCAGGTCGCGAAGCCGACCGACGGGCTGAGCCTGTTCTATACCGACCTCGACCGCTCGCGCGTCGAGGTGCGCGAGATCGAGAAGATGGGCCGCAAGGCCGTCGATTCGAACATGCTGTTCATCGACAACCTGCGCGTATCGCGCGACGACCTGATCGGCAACGAAGGCGACGGCTTCCGGTACCTGCTGCACGGGCTGAATCCCGAACGGATCCTGATCGCCGCCGAGGCGATCGGCCTCGGGCAGGCCGCGCTGCGCCGCGCGACGCAGTATGCGTGCGAGCGTGTCGTGTTCGGCCGGCCAATCGGGCAGAACCAGTCGATCCAGCATCCGCTCGCGCTGGCGTGGATGCAGCTCGAGGCCGCGTGGCTGATGGTGATGAAGGCCGCGACGCGCTACGACACGGGGCAGCCGTGCGGCGCGGAGGCGAACGCGGCGAAATACCTCGGCGCGGAAGCCGCGTTCCACGCGTGCCAGACGGCGATCGCGACGCACGGCGGGATGGGCTACGCGAAGGAATACCATGTCGAGCGCTACCTGCGCGAGTGTATGATTCCGAGGCTCGCGCCCGTGAGCCCGCAACTGATCCTGTGCTACATCGCGGAGAAGGTGCTCGGGCTGCCGAAGTCGTACTGACGCGCGGCAGCCCGCCGGCGCGCGGTTTCCCGTTTCGAATCAAGCGCTCGTCATGGACGTCAAACTCGTTGCCCGCACGCTCGACCTGTTCGAGCTGTTCGCCGCCGAACGGCGGCCGCTGCCGCTCACCGAACTCGCGCGCCTGCTCAATGTGCCGGCGTCGAGCTGCCTCGCGATGGCGCGCACGCTCGTGAGCCGCGGCTACCTGTACGAAGTGCGCAAGCGCGGCGGCTACTACCCGACGCGCCGACTGCAGACGATCGCCGCCGCGATCGACGCGACCGATCCCGTCGTCGACATCGTCCATCCGCATCTCGTCGCGCTGCGCGACGCGAGCCGCGAGACGGCCGTGCTCGGCAAGATCCAGGGCCTGTCGGTCACGTACCTCGACGTCGTCGAATCGGAGCAGGCGATCCGCTATACGCGCCAGCCGGGCGAACTGCGCCCGCTGCACGCGAACTCGATCGGCAAGGCGATCTTCGCGGAACTCGCCGGCGATGCGCAGCAGGCGCTCGGCGCGCAGCTGCCGTTCGAACGCTTCACCGACGCGACGGTGGCCGACCTGCCGGCGCTCGTCGCGCAAACCGCGCGGTTTCGCGAACTCGGCTGGGCCGAGAACTTCGGCGAGAGCGCGCCCGAGCTGTCGGCGATCGCGGTCGCGCTGACGCTCGACGGCGACTGGTACGGGCTATCGGTCGTCGGGCCGACCGAGCGGATCCGCCAGCATCGCGACACGCATGCGGCGCTGCTCGTCGACGCGAAGGCGCGGCTGCTGGCCGAGCACGCACGCGGGTAGGGCAGTACGCCATCACCGGCGGCGGGCCGTTCGCCGGCGCGCGATCCCGCCGCGCCGGAAACGGCCCGCCGCGCGTCACACCATCACGACTTCACCCACACGCCGCCCGCACTCGGGTTGTCGCCCTGCGTCCACCATTTCGCGCAGTACTTCGCGCCCTGGTACATCACGCACGTGCCGCCCTGGTAGGCGGTCGTGGCCGACCACACGGGCGAGCCGCCGCCGACCGGCTTCCACACGGCGGCCTGGCCGGGCACGTCGCCCTGCGTCCACCATTGCGCCTGATACGTCGTGCCCTGGTAGGTAACCGTCGCGCCGGCCGTATAGACCTGGCCGGCCGCCCAGGGCGCACCCGGCTGCGGCGTGCCGCCGTTCGAGCCGCCGCCGTAGTTCGGGTCCTGCGTGACGCCCGCGCCCCACTTGCCGTCGAGTGCCTTGAAGATCGTCGCGAACGCGTACGGCTGCTGCGCGACGCCCGAGCAGGTCGGCGACGCATACGCGCCGTTGCTCGGGCACGGCTGGTCGCGGCCGACCGACCAGTTGCCGAAGAATCCGTAGCCGTTGTTGACCGCCGCGTTCAGCACGCTTTGCGCGTTCGCGAGCGTGAAGGTCTCGCCCTGCACGTCGTTCACGCCGATCATCGGCGTGACGCCGACCATCTGCCAGAGCTGCGCGCTGGTCTTCGTCTGGCCGACCGACTTGAACGCGGTGTCGAGTTGCGCGTACAGCGCCTGCGCGGCGCTGATCGCGGCCGCGCCCATGTCGATGTTCGCGGGGCCGTAGTCCATCGTCATCAGGTTCACCGCGTCGAACGACGTGTTGTTCGCGATCGCCGCGTTGACGACGTTCACGCCGTCCTGCGTGAGCCCGGTCGGCATCGTCGGCAGCGTCAGCGTGACGTGCAGCGGCTTGCCCTTGGCCGCATAGTCGGACTGCAGTTGCGCGACGGCCTGGAAGTTGCGTGCGACCGACGCAGTGTCCTGCTGCGACGCGCCCTCGATGTCGAAGTCGATATGCGTGAGGCCGTACGTGTCGATCACGGTCTGGTACGCCGTCTTCAGCGCGGGGACCGTCGTGCACGCCTGCATCAGCGGCGTGCCGTTCGCGCCGCCGAACGATACGGCGACTTCGCCGCCTTTCGCGCGATAGCTCGCGATCGACGTCGACAGCGCGGTGAGCAGGCCACCGCTCGCGCCGTTGCCGATCGGCTGCACGCCGCCCCACGACGGCGCGCAGCCGTTGCCCGCGACCACGAACGCGAGCGTGAACTGCTGGATGCCTTGCCGGACGCCGATCTGGTCGACGAGCGGCGTCGGATAGAGCGTGACGTCGACGAAAGGCGCATAGACGCCGGCGCCCTGGGACACGCTCGCGGCTGCGAGCAGACAACCCGCGGCAAGCGCGCGCGGGATGAAACGCGGCAACACATTGTTGTTCATTGGGTTCTCCAAGTGGAAGAGGGATACGCTGGCCCGCGTATCGCCGCCGGACGGGCGACCGGGCATGTCCGGCCGGCGGCGTGCCCATCTTGGAGGATTCGCGCCGAATAGTGAATGGTTAGGTGTTCTTTTTGTTATTTGATTCTCGATACGTAACGATCTTGCCGATTCGACACTGTTCCGTAATGCGCCGGGCATCGATCAAGAAAAACTTACCACCGGTTTCGAAATAAAAACGTCACGCTCGGCACGCCCTGACAGCTGCTTCAATCGTGTAATCACGTGTAATCGCTTTCGCCTTACGCACGGCATAACTTTGTCTTCGAGCGGAGTGCTTTCGCGCGCGGCTCATTCACGATGCAACGTCGTCTTATCCATAAGGAGCTCAAAATGCTGGAAAGAATCGTAGCAAAGCAGGCAGTCGGAAGCGTTCCAGGCGGCGACCAGAATTCCTGGATCAACCCGCCTTTCAATGCGCAAATCACGTTCCCGGGCACGTTTTCGACCGCTCCCATTGTTGTCGTGACGGCCCTCCAGGACCCCAACGACGCAACCAATTATCCGGACACGTTCTCGGTGACGGTGACCCAAGTCACGACGACCGGATTCAACGTCAACATCACCCGCGAAGATAAGGTATTCCCCAATTATTCGGGCAGCGATTGGGGGCAAAACCTCTACGTTTCGTATATCGCCGAAGTTCCGAGCCAATAAAAATCGAACCGGAATAATGCGGTCGCTGCCTCTTTTCTAACTGCGCCGGCTTCACCGCCGGAAGTTTGACCAGGCAGTTCGGCGGCTGGCCAGCCGCAGCCATTCACTGCGGCTGGCGCCATCGGTGTCACGTGTTGCGCCGCATGCTCCGCGCAGGTTGCTTGCGTCGGCGAGGGCTGTTGAGGCGGTCATGGTGCGTTGTCGGACGCAAGGCTCACGACGCAGAGCCCGCGATCCCGATGCCGTAAAGGATCGCGCTTCGAAAGCCGGCACGGTCGCCTTTCGATGAAAGATGGCCGCCGTCGACGGCAGGCGGGAGCGCTCGAATCCGTCGGCCAGATCAGCCATGTCCAATGTCCGGGGTATCCGCCGACCACCGCTGCATGTACGTCATGAGCATCGATTCGGTGTTCTGAATATTGGCTCACGGCACGCGAGGGAAGGGTGCACTGGTGCATCTGCGCCGCTCGCGCCCCCCATTCTCGTCAGGAAGGTCGAAAAATGACAAGCACTCTACACATTCCGGCTGGCTACTTGACGCTCGGCCTGGACTCCACCGGCGCCATCGTCGAACTCATCGATTCCCGCAGCGGCCGCAACTACATCTCGCCCGGGAAGTTCGTCCTGCTCGTCAGACTCGTGATCAACGGAATACTGGTGTTGCCCGCCAGCGTCCGGTGGTCCGCCGCCGACAACACGCTGTCCTTCGTGAATGACACCGGCATCGCATTCGAGGTCGATGTCCGCGTCCTGCAGAAGAACGGCTATGCCACCTTTGAAGTCACCCGCGTGAAGACCGACCGCGATTACGACGTTCAGGCGCTGCTGTGGGGGCCATTGCCTGTCGCGATCAACCAGACCGTCGGCGAAGCCGCGGGCGTGGTACGAGACAACGAATTCGCCATCGGCCTCAAGCCGCTCAACGACCGCACCGAAGGCGCGTGGCCCAAGGAATATCCGCAATACGGCTGGGGAAACGACATTATCTCCAATCCGTACAATCTGTACGTGGCGTCGATGGAACCGTGGAGCGTGGCGGCAAAGACGTCATGGGGGGCCGTGCTGCGAGCCTTTACGTACGACTACACGCGCCGGCGCGATCGGCTCAACCCCGATGGCTATCCGATCCCGCTCGGCCCACTCGACCGCGCAGGCTCGGTAATCGGATCGAAGATTGCGCTATACGGCAGCGCACCGGAGCTCGTGACGACCCTGTTGTCGTTCATTGCTTCGGGTGAAAACCTCCCGTATCCGACCCAGAATGGCCAGTGGCAGAAAGTGGCGCAGGCCAGCGGCCAGTCGTCTTTCGTGGTGAACGATCTCGACACCGGCAATGTCGACAAGGCTGCCCGCCTCGCCCACAGCGCGGGAATCAACTACATCTACTCGCCAGAGAACTATCGCGGCCCCTGGAAATCCACCGGGCATTATCAGTTCGACTCCACCTTCGGCGGCAGCGACAACGGGGCTGAAAAGCTGGTGAAAACTGCCAAGGAGCACGGTGTCCGCGTCGGCGTTCATACCATGTCGGACTTCATCAGCGTCGGCCCGCCCACCTCCATCGATCCCTACGTTTCACCGCCCGCGGACCCTCGTTTGGCCTTGGGTTGCCAAGCCACCTTGTCCCGGTCGTTGAACATGACGACCGCGATGCTCTACTTGAGTGGATTCGTGCCGATGCCGGACGGGATCAAAGAGAAGATGCTACGTATCGGCGACGAGTTCATCTCGTACAAAGATGCCCAAAGGAGCGGCAGTGAATGGAAAGTCAGTGGGCTGACCCGAGGCCAGTGGGACTCCATCCCCGCCCCGGCCGCGCGCGGCACGCCCGTTGCGAGTGTGATCGTGAATTCGTATAACGGGGCCATCGGCGGCCTCGGCATCATCGACGAGATCGCCACCCGGCTGGGGACCATCAGGAACAACGTCGGCATCCGGTACCACTCCTTCGACGGGGTGGAATCCGCCAGTGATACCGGCTGGGGCAGCTTCGGCATTGCCCGGTTGATAAACGGCACCTACGCTGCCCAGACCGGGCACGATGGATACATCAGCGAGACAAGCCGGATGACCTCGAATGCGTGGGATATGCTGACCCGGGCGAACTGGACCAACTTGGATATGGATCAGCTGTACCGCAACAACGTCTTCTACCAGGCCAACTACCTGCCGGGCATGCTTGGATGGTTCGATATCACAGACCTCTCGTTGACCCAGATCGAAACCAGGCTCGCACGCGGCGCGGCGCTCAACGCCGGCATAGGCTTCAGGGGCTGGGTGGCAACCTTGCCCTCGGCGCCGAAGATTCTCGACAAGATCAAGCAGTGGGAAACAGCCAGGAATCTCGGCGCGTTCACCGAAAAGCAAAGGGCCGCGCTTCGCGACCAGACTACCTGCTGGACCCTGGAGACCATTACCCCCGGCCAAAGTTGGTCGTTGCGGCCGGTAAGTTCCGGAGGCATCCCGATCGGCAATCCGCAGACCGTATCGGTGCCGACACCGCAACTGGGCCCCGCAGTCTTGCCAGCCGCCGCTCGAGGCACGCTCTACGCAGCGAAAATCACGTCGAATACGCCTGCGACCGTCCGTTTCACGGTGACCAGCGGGGGATTGCCCCCAGGCCTCCAGTTCAATCAGGATACTGGCGGGATCGTTGGTACGCCCGGGAGGACCGGGAGTTACACGTTTGGCGTCACGGCCACGAACGACGGGGGACTGGCTGACGCGCGTGCGGTTTACACCATCGTGGTGAACTGAAGTATCGAGCAGCCCTCATCGAATTCGCGGGCGACTGCGCCGGCATTCGGGACGCGCGTCAATCCGGCGATACCTGCGGCATTCGGTGAGGGCGATCCCCCGTTTTGGCTAACGTGATCGGTGTGGAAGAGGGGGTTGCGCGGCCAGGACACCGGAACCACGGGGAAAGAGCGATCCGGGTCGTTTGACCCGCATCATGCCGATGCGGGTTGCACAAGCGAGCGCGCGAGCGCGACGAAGCGTTCGACGCACGCCGACGAAAACGGCTCGCTCCACGACACGATCTGCTCGACCGCACGCGTGCCGGCGAGCGGCACGTACACGACGCCCGGACGCTGCAGCGTCGCCGTGAAGCCCGGCACGATCGCGATACCGCGTTCGGCGGCCACGAGCGACACGAGCGTCGTGATCTGCGCAGCGGTCGCGCCGATGCGCGGTGCGAATCCGGCCTGCGCGCACAGGTCGTCCAGCGCCGCGGTCAACGCCGAACCGTAACCGGGCGGAAAGGTCACGAAGGTTTCGTTTGCAAGCGCCGCGACGTCGACGCTCGCGCGGCCCGCGAGCGGATTCCCGGCCGGCACGGCCGCGACGAGCGGTTCGCGCGACACGACGAGCGACGCAACCGGCACACCGGGCGCGCCGTCCCACGCCCAGCCGAAACCGATGTCCATCGTGCCGTCCGCGATCTGCTGGCGCTGGCTGGCGGTCGCCGCTTCGCGGAACGCGAGCTCGACGTCGGGCATCGTCCGGCTCGCGACGCGGATGACGTCCGGGAACGTGTCGGACATCGGAATCGAGCTCGCATAACCGATCACGAGGCGCCCGGCGATGCCTTGCGCCATCTTGCGCGCGCTCGCCTCGGCCTCGGCGGCCGCGCTGACGACGTTACGCGCATGCTCGAGGAACAGCGCGCCTTCGGGCGTCAGCCGCACCGCGCGCGTCGAACGCTCGAACAGCCGAACGCCGAGCTCGCTTTCCAGCGCGGCGATATGGCGCGTCAGCGGCGGCTGCGCGACGCGCAGGCGCAATGCCGCGCGGCCGAAGTGCAGTTCGTCGGCGACGACCACGAAGTAGCGGAGGCGGCGCAGGTCGAGCATTGTTGTCGTTCCGGTATCAATGGCGGTGAAAACGGTATTGGCGTGCATGCGGCGCGCTCGTCAGACTGTCGGCATCGACGACCAGGCATCCCCGATGAACGACCGGACCACGCGCATCGCGTTCTTTCTTTGCGGCTTCGCCGCGTTTCTCAATCTCTATTCGACGCAGGGCATCCTGCACGAACTCGCGGCGACCTTCGGCATCAGCGCGGAGCGCGCGGGGCAGGGCGTGAGCGCGACCACGACGGCCGTCGCCATTATCGCGCCGTTCGTCGGCGTGCTGGCCGCACGCATCGAACGGCGCGTCGCGATCGCGTGCGCGGCGGTGGCCGTCGCGCTGCCGGTCTTGTGGTCCGCGCATGCGGCGAGTTTCACGTCGTTTCTCGGCGCGCGCTTTGCCACCGGACTGATCATGCCGTTCGTCTTTGCGCTGTCGATCGCAACTATCGGCGAACGTTTCGATCGCGGCACGTCGGCTGAAATTAGCGCGCTGTTCGTCGCCGGCACGACGCTCGGCGGTTTCGCGGGCCGCTTCGCGACCAACCTGCTGACGTCGATGTGGGGCTGGCGGCACGCGCTCGACGTCGTCGCCGCGCTGTGTCTCGTCACGGGCGTGGCAATTTACGCGAGCCTGCCGGCGTCCCGCCCGATCGCGCCGCGTTCCGGCCACGATGCGGATGCGGGGCCGTCATGGCGAGTCGTCACGCGCGGCCCGCTGCTCGCGTCGTTCGCGATTGGCGCGTGCGTGCTCGCGTCGCAGGTCGCGACGTTCACGTTCGTCGGCCTGCGGCTCGCGCGCGCACCGTTCGGCTTCGGCACGGTCGAGATCGGCGCGATCTATGCGGTGTTTCTGGTGGCGGTGGTGGTGACGCCGCTCGCGGGGCGCCTCGCGCGGCATCGCGGCCCGCGCGCGCCGGGGCTCGCCGCGGCCGCGCTTGCGATCGGCGGGGCGCTGCTGACGCTGTCCGACAGCGTGCCGGTGATCCTGGCCGGCCTCGCGCTCAGCTCGACCGCCGTGTTCGTCGAACAGGCGTCGGCCAACACGTTCATCTCCCAGGCGGCAGCGTCGGCGCGCTCGACGGCGATCGGGATCTACCTGTCCTGTTATTACTTCGGCGGCAGTCTCGGCTCGATCCTGCCGGTGCCCGGCTGGCATCGGTGGGGATGGGCCGGCTGCGTCGCGTTCGTGGTCGTGGCGCAGGCCATCGTCGGCGTGCTCGTGTACCGCTTCTGGCGAACCAGCAGCGCGGCCGGCACCGAGCATGCCGACGCGCGTGGTGCCGGGTTCACGCGCTAGCCCGCTTCAGCGATACCAGCGCGGCGTATAGACCCATTCGCGCCCGTCGCCGATCGCGAAACGCCGGGTGGTCGACGAACCGACGATCACCATCGTGCGCATGTCGACCTGATCGCTGCGCAGCGCGCCGAGCGTCGTCGTCGCGAGCGTCGCGCCCGGCCGGCCGATGTCGCGCCCGAGCACGATCACCGTATCGGCCGCGCGGTGTGCGCGCACGACGTCGAGCGCACGATCGAGCTGCCACGGCCGCGCACGCGAGATCGGGTTGTAGAACGCCATCACGAGGTCGGCTTGCGCCGCATGCCGCAGACGTGTCTCGATCACGTCCCACGGCTTCAGGTTGTCCGACAGCGAGATCGCGCAGAAATCATGACCGAGCGGCGCGCCGGCCTGCGCGGCCGTCGCGAGCGACGCCGATACGCCGGGCTCCACGCGCAGGTCGACCGCGGCCCATTGCGGGTCGCGCGCTTCGTCGAGCGCTTCGAGCACGGCCGCGGCCATCGCGAACACGCCGGGGTCGCCCGACGATACGACCACAACACGCCGGCCTTCGGCCGCGAGCTCGAACGCATGGCGCGCGCGCTGCATCTCCTCGCGATTGTCGGTGCCGTGCACGCGCTGGTCGTCGCGAAACGGGCCGGCCATGGTCACGTAGGTCGTGTAGCCGAGGATGTCGGTCGCCTGGTCGAGCGCGGCGCGCGCGGCCGGCGTGAGCCATGCGGCGGCGCCCGGGCCGAGGCCGAGCACCGTCAGGCGGCCGCGCGCGCGGCCGAGCGTGGCGGGATCGACTGGCTGCGACGCGACCGCGCATGCGAGGCCTTCCGATGCAGCACGCAGCGTGTGCGTGACGCGCAACGCATGGCCGAGCAGCGTCGCCGCATCGGCTTGCGCGTGATGATCGACATCGACATCGACGAAACGCAGCGGGACATCGAGCGTTTGCGCGGCGTCCTCCAGCGCGGCATCGCCGATCGCCGATGCCGGCGCGACGATGGCCGCGAGCGCCAGCCGCGCGAGGCCTTGTGCGTCGAGCGCCGCTTCGATGCGCGCGGCGAGCGTTTCGTGCGCGTGCACGGTATCCGCAGCGACGCCGACCACCACGCTGCGCGGATGGATCACGAGCTCGTCGCGCGTGCCGCGCCACGCATCGGGCGTCACGCGGATCGCATGCGCGGCCGCGTCGTCGCGCGGCAGCGCGACATCGTCGAGCCACGGCGCCGCGCCGTCGATGCGCGTCGATGCGCCCGCAAGCAGGTCGGACACGAAGCGCTTGCCCTGCGAGAGATCGGCGAGTGCATACCCTTCGGGCGGATTGAGCACGCATGCGCCGAAGCGCAGTTCGCCGCTCGTCGTGATCGCCGGCGCGACGCCGAGCCATTCGGCCAGTTCGCGCGCGATCGCGTTCACGCCCGTCAACCCGCCGAGCAGCGGCACGACGGCCGAACCGTCCTCCGCAACCGCGAGCACGGGCGGCTCGACGCCCTTGTCGGCGAGCGCGGGCGCGATGCAACGGATCACGATGCCGGCCGCGCACAGCGCGACGATCGGCAGGCCGCGCGCATAGAGTTCGCGCAGGTGCGCGCCGAGTTCGTCGAATGGCACGTCGGCATCGACGCGCGACGCGAGCCCGTGGATGCGCGCACCCGGATAGCGCGCCTGGATACGCTGCGCGGTGTCGAGCGCGCCCGCGCCGAGAATCACGATCGCGGGCGGAGTCGTCATCCTTGCCATTTTTCCCCCGGCACGACGAGCAGCGAGAAATACGGCGACGCCATCGGGTCGACTTCGTCGAGCGGCACGATGCGCTGGCTCGCCATCGTCGCGCGCTCGACATACAGCGCGCGCTTCGCGAGCCCGAGTTCGTCGAGCACGCGCCGCACCTTGTCGAAATTGCGGCCGAGCTTCATCACGACGGCCGCGTCGGCCTGTGCGAGCCGCGCGCGCAGTTCGTGCTCGGGCAGCACGCCCGACAGCACCGACAGGCTCTGGTTGCGATAGACGAGCGGCTGGCCGAGCACGGCCGTGCCGCCGAGCATCGCGCACACACCCGGGATGACCTCCGTGTCGTAGCGCGGCGCGAGGCGGTCGTGCAGGTACATGTACGAGCCGTAGAAGAACGGGTCGCCCTCGCAGATCACCGCGACGTCGCGGCCCGCGTCGAGGTGCGCGGCGACGATCTCGGCGGCCGTATCGTAGAAGTCGGCAATCACCGTCTCGTAGCAAAGCGGCGGCGGCAGTGCCTCGGTCGTCACCGGATAGACGAGCGGCAGTTGCGTCTGCGCGTCGAGCAGGTGCGCTTCGACGATGCCATAGGCATTGCCTTTCTTGCCCTTCGCGACGAAATACGCGACCACGGGCGCGGCCTGCAGCACGCGCAGCGCCTTGATCGTCATCAGTTCAGGGTCGCCGGGGCCGACGCCGACCCCGAACAGGCGTCCGCGCGCGGTCGTCATTCGACCTCCGTCGCGAGCGCGTTGACCGCGGCGGCCGCCATCGCGCTGCCGCCGCGCCGGCCGAGCAGCGCGACGTACGGCACGCCGCGGCTGTCGGCGTCGAGCATCGCCTTCGATTCGGCCGCGCCGATGAAGCCGACCGGGAACCCGAGGATCAGCGCGGGGCGCGGCGCGCCGGCGTCGATCATGTCGAGCAGATGGAACAGCGCGGTCGGCGCATTGCCGATCACGACGACGCTGCCTGCCAGATGCGGGCGCCACAGTTCGAGCGCCGCGGCCGAGCGCGTGTTGCCGAGATGCCGTGCGAGATCGGGCACCTCCGGCTCGCCGAGCGTGCAGATCACGCGGTTGGCGGCAGGCAGCCGCGCGCGCGTGATGCCTTCGGCGACCATCTTCGCGTCGCACAGGATCGGCGCACCCGCCGCGAGTGCCGCGCGGCCCGCCGTGCCGGCACCGGCCGAGAAGCGCAGGTCGTAGACGACATCGACCATCCCGCTCGCGTGAATCACGCGCACCGCCAGTTTCTCGAGATCGGGCGGGACCTGCGACAGGTCGGCCTCGGCACGGATCGTCGCGAACGACTGGCGGTAGATTTCCTGCCCGTCGCGAATGTAGTCAAGCATCGGTGGTGTCCTGGCTGTGCCGCGCGTCCGTCAGTCGGGCCGCGGCCTGGTCAATCGTCAGATGGCGCGCGAGCCGGGCGCCGAGGCCCGCGGCGGCGTCGCGCCGGTAAAGGTCATAGTGCGCGGGTGCCACTGCGACGAGCGTGTGCGTCGCGGGATGCGGCAGCGCGCAGTGGCGCTCGCAGCCGCTCAGGTGCACGTCGAGCGGATGGCCGATGCGCGCGGCAAGCGCGAGTGCGTCGTGTTTCGTGTCGGCGTGCGCTTTCGCGCAGCCCGCGCTGCCGGTACACGCGACGAGCGTCGCAAGCGGGTCCGACGATGTACACACGAGGCCGAGCGATGCGAGCGCGTCGAGCGTGGCCGCTGCGCGTGCGTGCGACACGCCGTGGATGAACACGCCTTGCCACGGCGTCATCGACAGCGTGCCGTCGCCGTCTGTTTCAGCCAATGCGGCGAGCCGTTCCAGTTGCGTCGCGTCGAGCCGCCCGAGCGCGAATTGCGCACCGACGCTGCAGCGCGCTGCATCGAGCGACGGACGCGCGCCGAAACGCAGTGCGGAATCGGAGCGCATGCGCCGCCAGCCGGCGAGCGCGGGATCGGCCACGAGCGGGAAAGGCAAGTAGTGCTGCGCGTGTTCGAGCAACGCGCGTTCGCCGCACGTCGCGGTCGCGAGCAGCGCACGCATTCGCGTGACGTCGGCCGGCGCGAGATCGAGGAACGCGAGCAGCAGTGCGCGGACGAGCACGACGCTCTGGTCGGGCGACACATCGACCGAAGCAGGCGTATCGTCGAATGCAATCGGCGGACAACCGGCCAGCCCGGCCGCGATGCGCACCGCGCCGTCGGCGCGGCGCCATGCGGCGAGCCAGATGTCGTGCGGATGATCGAGCGCCGCGACCGCTTCGCCGCCGTCGAGCTGGATCGAGAATTTCGGCGACAGCTCGCCGCGGCGCGGCTCGCTTGCCAGCATGTCGAGCAGCGGAACGGCGAGCGCGCGGCTGTCGATGAGCGCGACGGGGTCGTGCCCGGCGAGCGGGCTGAGCATCACGTTGCGGACGTCGTCGCTCGCGGCGAGTGCGGCCGCATCGGCGGTTGAATCCGCGGGCGAGTTTGCGGCGGCAGCGGCGCGCGGGCCGAGCCCCGCGTCGAGCAACGCGCGCGTCAACGCGTCGGCCGCGCCGTCGCGAATGCCGCGTAGCTGGAGATTCGCACGATTGGTCGCGTCGATCGCGCCGGAGCCGTATGCGCGCGCGGCGGCGGCGATCGCGCGTGCCTGGCCCGCGTCGAGCCGGCCGCCCGGCAGCTTGATCCGGCACAGCCCGCCGTCGGCGGCCGCAACGACGCGCATGAGCCCCGGACAGGCCGAAGGGCGCACGACAGGCGACGCAGGAATCGAATCGGGGGCGGAACTCAACGGGGTACCGGGGCAGTGTCGCGCCGCGGCCAACGCATCGGTACACCCCGCCCGACGCCGACTGGCACGCACGCACTTTCTGGCCGGCAGGTCTCCTGGCTGACAGGTCGGCGCCGGCTCCCGGCCTTCCCGGTCGAACCAGTGGCGTGAGGGGGAGATCGGCTCGCTGTCTACAGTTGCGGGGGCAGCCACAGCGGCGCGCGGCGCGCCCTGTGTTCCCTCTTCGGCCCCGAAGGGCACCGGCGAACGAACGGCCGTAGGATACCCGATTTCGACCGCGGTTCGCGACCGGAAAGCCGTTCGCGGCGGACGAAACGGAGGACGACCCGGCGCCGGCGGGCCGGTAGATGAAACGCGGGGTGGAACACGGTACCATGCCGTCTTTCGCAATGCGGACGGCTGCGCCGGCCCTTTTACGGCCGCGCGGCGACACGATGGAATCGAACGATGGGGAAGGGTGCATGACGGCGTGGCTGACGGTAGTGGGTATCGGCGACGACGGGTACGCGGGGCTCGGACGCAGCGCGCGGCGCGCGCTGCTCGATGCGACGCTCGTCGTCGGCGCGCAGCGGCATCTCGACATGCTGCCCGCGCGGCTGCCGGCTGCACGCGAAGCGTGGCCGTCGCCATTCGACATCGCGGGCGTGCTCGGCCGCCGCCCGTCGCCCGTCTGCGTGCTCGCGAGCGGCGACCCGATGCTGTTCGGCGTCGGCGCGACGCTCGCCCGCGCGCTTTCCCCCGACGAATGGCGCGTGCTGCCCGCGCCGTCGTCGCTGTCGCTGGCGGCCGCGCGTCTCGGCTGGGCGCTGCAGGACATCGGCGCGGTATCGCTCGTCGGCCGTCCGCTCGCGACGCTCGCGCGCCACCTGCTGCCGGGCCGGCGCCTGTTCGTGCTGAGCGCCGACGGCCGCACGCCGGCCGCCGTCGCGGCCGAGCTCGTCGCGCGCGGCTTCGGGCCGACGCGCCTCAGTGTCTTCGAACATCTGGGCGGCCCGCTCGAGCGTCGTCTCGACGGCCTCGCGCTCGACTGGAACATCGACGAAACCGCCGCGCTCAATCTGGTCGCGCTCGACTGCCAGGCCGGCCCCGACGCGCCGCGCCGCGCGCTCACGCCCGGCCTGCCCGACGATGCGTACCGCCACGACGGCCAGCTCACCAAGCGCGACCTGCGCGCGATGACGCTCGGCCGCCTCGCGCCCGCGCCCGGCGAGCTGCTGTGGGATGTCGGCGCCGGCAGCGGCTCGATCGGCATCGAATGGATGCGCGCGCATCCGTCGTGCCAGGCGATCGCGATCGAAGCGCATGCGGAGCGGCAGCGCTTCATCGAGCACAACCGCGATGCGCTCGGCGTGCCGGGCCTGCAGCTCGTCGCCGGCCGCGCGCCCGATGCGCTCGCGGGGCTCGCCGCACCCGACGCGATCTTCATCGGCGGCGGGGCGACGGCGCCCGGCGTGCTCGACGCGTGCTGGTCGTCGCTGAAGCCGGGCGGCCGGCTGGTTGCGAACGCGGTCACGCTGCAGGGCGAGATGGCACTCGCCGCATGGCGCGATGCGCACGGCGGCACGCTCACGCGCGTGTCGCTCGCGCATGCGGAGCCGCTCGGCCGCTTCGATACGTGGCGGCAGCCGTTGCCGGTCACGCTGTATGACGTGCGCAAGCCCGATGCGGCCGACACGATCGACATGGCCGGACCGTCGAACGCGACGAACCCGACGAACGTGTGATGCGCGACGAAACCTCCGAACAGCCCGCACCGCTGCGTTTCGGCTATACGACCGGAAGCTGCGCGACCGCGACGTCGCTCGCGGCCGCGCGCCTGCTGCTCGCGGGCCGTGCGGACGACGCGGTCGAGATTGTGCTCCCGAAGGGACAGCACGTGTTGATGCGGCTCGAGTTCTGCCGGACCACGGCCGACGGCGCCGAGGCCGGCACGATCAAGGATGCCGGCGACGATCCGGACGTCACGCATGGCGCGCTGGTCTTCGCGCGCGTCGCGCTCGCGGCGGCGCCTGGCGTGCGCTTTCACGCGGGGCCGGGCGTCGGCACGGTCACCCGCGCGGGGCTGACGCTGCCGGTCGGCGAACCGGCGATCAACCCGGTGCCACGCCAGATGATGACGACGCACCTCGACGCGCTGGCGGCCGAGCATGGCTACGCGGGCGGTTTCGACGTGACGATCGGCGTCGAAGGCGGCGAGGCGCTCGCGCTGAAGACGATGAATCCGCGCCTGGGCATCGTCGGCGGGCTGTCGATCCTCGGCACCACCGGCATCGTGCGGCCGTTCTCGTGCTCGGCCTATATCGCGTCGATCCACCAGGGCATCGACGTCGCGCGCGCGAACGGCATCGCGCATATCGCCGCGTGCACGGGCAATGCGAGCGAGGACGCGATGCGCGCGCACTACCACCTGCCCGACATGGCGCTGATCGAGATGGGCGATTTCGCGGGCGCGGTGCTCAAGCACCTGCGGCGCGCGCCGATCGCGCGCCTGTCGATGTGCGGCGGCTTCGGCAAACTCAGCAAGCTCGCGGCCGGCCACCTCGACCTGCACAGCCGCCATTCGAGCATCGACCTGCCGCTGCTCGCGCAGTGGGCGGCCGAGGCCGGCGCGAGCGATGCGCTGCAGGCCGCGATGCGCGGCGCGAACACGAGCCAGGAAGCGTTGAAGCTCGCGCTGGCCGACGGCGTGCCGCTCGGCGATCTCGTGTGCGCGCAGGCGCTGCGGGTTGCGCGCGACATCGTGCCCCCAACGGTCGCCGTCGAGATGTTCGCGATCGACCGGCAGGGCCGCTTCGTCGGGCAAGCGCGATGAGCGCGCGCATCCTGCTGCTCGGCGGCACCGGCGACGCGCTGACCATCGCGCGCGCGCTCGGCCCGCGGCACGTCTATAGCCTGGCCGGCCTCGGCAAGGTGCCCGGCGACCTGCGCTGCGACGTGCGTGTCGGCGGCTTCGGCGGCGCCGCCGGATTGGCCGCCTATTTGCGCGACGCCGGCATCGGCCTCGTGATTGACGCGACGCATCCGTATGCCGCACGAATCAGCGCGAACGCGGCCGCCGCGACACGCGACGCGGGCGTGCCGCTATGGGCGTTGCGCCGCGCGCCGTGGGTGCCGCAACCCGGCGACGACTGGCGGATGGTCGACGACTGGGCCGGCATCGAGGCCGCGCTCGCGCCGTTCAGGCGGCCGCTGTTCACGCTCGGCCGCGAGCCGCTCGCGCATCTCGACACGATTCCGCCGCAGCAGTTCTGGCTCGTGCGCTGCCTCGACGCCCATCCCGGCAACGCGCAGGCGCAGATCATTGCCGCGCGCGGGCCGTTTACGCTCGACGGCGAGCGTGCGCTGTTCGCGCTGATGGGCGTCGACGTCGTCGTCAGCAAGAACAGCGGCGGCGCGGCCACCGAGGCCAAGCTCGACGTCGCGCGCGAACGCCGGCTGCCGGTCGTGATGCTGCGCCGGCCGCCGCTGCCCCGCGCCGACCGCGCATTCGACTCGGCCGCCGCGCTGCTCGACGCACTCGATCCGGCCGCACGCGCGTGACGCCGCGCGGCCGATCATCCAACGAATTGACGGAGATTTTTCGATGACGGTGTATTTCATCGGCGCGGGCCCCGGCGACCCGGAGCTGATCACGGTGAAGGGCCAGCGCCTCGTGCGCACGTGCCCGGTGATCCTGTATGCGGGCTCGCTGGTCCCGCCGGCCGTGCTCGACGGCCATCGCGCGGAGCAGGTCGTCAATACGGCCGAGCTCGACCTCGACGCGATCGTCGCGCTGCTCGCCGGCGCGCATGCGAAAGGGCAGGACGTTGCGCGCGTGCATTCGGGCGACCCGTCGCTGTACGGCGCGATCGGCGAGCAGATCCGCCGCCTGAAGGCCCTCGGGATTCCGTACGAAATCGTGCCGGGCGTGACGGCCACGGCCGCGTGCGCGGCGACGCTCGGCGTCGAACTGACGCTGCCCGGCGTCGCGCAGACGGTGATCCTCACGCGCTTCGCGGGCAAGACGACGATGCCGGAAGGCGAGGCGCTCGGCTCGCTCGCGGCGCACCGCGCGACACTCGCGATCCATCTCGGCGTGCGCCATCTCGCGCGGATCGTCGACGAAGTGCTGCCGCATTACGGCGCCGATTGCCCGGTCGCAGTGATCTATCGCGCGAGCTGGCCCGACGAGGAACGCGTGACCGGCACGCTCGCCGACATCGTCGCCAAGGTGCAGGGCACTCAGATCGAGCGCACCGCGCTGATCCTGATCGGGCGCGTGCTCGATGCCGAAGGATTCGCGGATTCGACGCTGTACGCGAGCGCAGGCTGATCACGCTCGCGCCGGCCGGAGTTCGGCGCGGCGTTCGCGCAGGTGCGTGTAGATCGCGGCGCCGATCGTGATCGCTCCGCCGACAAAGTAGATCGGCGACGCCGATTCCCCGAGGATCAGGATCGACGCGGCGATGCCGACGACGGGGATCAGGTTGAGCACGACCACGCTCCAGTACGACGCGTTGTCGCGCGCACCGCGAAAATAAAACAGAAACGCGAGCGTGAACTGCAGCACGCCGATCGCCAGCGCGGGCCACACTGCCGACCAGGCCGGCAGCCCGTCGCCGCCGTCAGCCTCGATACCAAGCAGCACGAGCGCCAGGATCAGCGAGCCGGCCTGCTGAATCAGCAGCATCGTCGTCGCGGACGGGAGCGTCACGGCCTGCGTCGACAACGACACATACAGCGCGGCCACCATCACGCCGGCGAACACGAACGCGTCGCCGCGCAGCGATGCGTGCCCGTCCGCCGATGCATCGCCGAGCGCGATGACGACCACGCCCGTCAACGCGACGACGCCCGCGACCAGCAGCCGCGTGTCGACCCTGAACCGGAACAGCGCGATGTTGAACGCGAGAATGCCGAGCGGTTCGAGCGCGAAGATCACCGCCGTGTGCAGCGCGGACGTGGATTGCATGCCGACGAATCCGAGGTAGTACGCGCCGCATGGTTCGAGCATACCGATCAGCGCAACGACGGCGACCTGCACCGGTGCGATGCCGGCGAGGCTGACGCGCTGCACGGCAGCAACGCAGGCGAGCGCTGCGACGCTCGCGGCGATCTGCAGCACGATGAGCCACGCGGGCGAGAGGGCAGGCAACGCCATCTTGCTGAACGGAATGGCGACGCCCCAGCACAGCGTCGCCATGATCAGGCATCCGGTCTTGCGCGCGCTGCCGTTCATGCGGTGACTCCGCTCGAAATATCGACACGTAGAATGCGGGCGTGCGGCCGCCCGGATCGACGGGATCGCGCCGCGGCTGACAGCGGCGACACGATGGTTTAAATTATATGCGTGACGCACACATATACTAGGAGCGCCTACGTGAAAAAGCAACGCCTGAACAATCTGCTGGGTGCGCTCTCGCTTGCGCTGAACGACCGGGTAGAGGACGCGATCGCGCGCGAGACGGGGCTGCATGGGTCGATCGCGGATGCGCTGGTTCTGCTGTCGCAGGCGCCTACGCTGACGATCGACGCGCTCGCGCGGCAACTGATGCTCGTGCATTCGTCGGCCGTGCGGCTCGCCGAGCGGATGGCGCAGGAGGGGCTCGTCGCGCGCGAGCCCGGCGAGGACAGGCGGACGGTCGTGCTGGCGCTGACCGAGGCCGGGCACGACGCGGTGCAGCAGGTGCTGGGCGCGCGCGGCGCGGCGATCGCGGACGTCACGCGTACGTTGACGGCCGAACAGTGTGCGCAGCTCATGCCGATCTGCGAGCAACTGATCGGCGCACTGGCCGACGACATGCAGAACGCGATCCGGGTCTGCCGGCTGTGCGACGAAGATGCGTGCGACTTGCGGCGGTGCCCGTCCGAACGCGCGTATCGGCGGTTTGTCGCGGAGCGCGATGCGACGGGCTGATGGGGTTGACGGGCCCGACGCGGGGCCGAGCGCCTAGGCGCTCGCGACCCGCCGCGCGAGCCTCGGCGCAAAACCCACCGCCAGCACGAACAGCACAACGCACAGGCACGCCATCGCCACCCACGCGGGCATCAGATCCGCGAGATGCTGGCGCACGACGCCGGCCGCGAACGGAAACAATCCGGCGATCAGGTAGCCGATCCCCTGTACGAAGCCCGTCAACGATGCGGCATCGGCCGGCGTCGCCGCATGGTCGACCGTGACGATCAACGACAGCGGAAACAGCGCGCCGATTCCCGCGCCGAGCAGCAGCGCGGCCGGCAGCGCGAGCGCTTCGGGCGCGGCCAGCATCACCAGCAGCCCGATCAACAGCGACGCGATCGCCGCATGCAGCGCGGGCCGGCGATCGGGCAGGCGGTCGATCACCGCCGAGATCGTCAGCCCCGCGACGACTTCCGCGAGCGTCACGCCGCCGAGCAGGCTGCCGGCCGCGGTCGGCGACCAGCCGAGCCGCATGTAGTACGGCGGCAGCCACGCGAGCACGAGCGTGTAGGCGCCCGTCGCGATCCCGAAGAACAGTGCGAGCCGCCATGCGCGCGGCGAGCGCGACGGCTGCGCATGCGACGCCGAAGCCGGCCCGGCCGCGAGCGCATCGCCGCCGCGGCTGGCGAGCGGCCAGGCGAGCGCGGCCACCACGGCCGGCAACGCCCAGCCCGCGAGCGCGACAAGCCAGCCCCAGCGGGCCGCGGCGAACGGCGCGACGACGCTCGCGAGCACCGCACCGCCCATGATCGACGTCGAATACACGCCCATCGCGCCGCCGATCCGCGTCGCGAAATGCGCCTTCACGAAGCCGGGCAACAGCGCCTGCACCATCGCGATCCCGATGCCCGCGCAGCAGGCGCTCGCGAGCAGCAGCCACGCATGCTGCGCGCCGATGCGCGCCACGCAGGCCAGCCCGATCAGCGCGACGCCGATCCATACGCCGCCCGCGATGCCGGTCACGCGCTGCAGGCGCCGCGCGCTCAGCGCGCCGAGCCCCATCAGCAGGACCGGGATCGTCGTCAGCAGGCTCGCCGCGCCGTCGCTCATGCCGGTCGCGCGCTGGATCATGTCGAGCAGCGGGCCGACCGCGGCCAGCGCCGGCCGCAGGTTCAGCCCGACGAGCACGATGGCGGCGAGCCGCCATCCAGGGGAAGTGAA
>NZ_LDWR01000109.1 GCF_001039005.1 Burkholderia cepacia | reverse complement strand
CGTCGGGCGAGCGCGACCCGGAGATGCACCAGAGCAAGAAAGGCACCAGTGGTACTTCGGCATGAAGGCGCATATCGGTGTGGGCGCCGAAAGCGGGCTGGTGCACACGGTGCGGGGCACGTCGGGCAACGTCAACGACGTGCTCGAAGCCAATAACCTGCTGCACGGCGAGGAAACCGATGCGTTTGGCGATGCGGGCTACCAGGGCGTGCACAAGCGCCCGGACGCCCGGGCCGGCGGGAACTGGCACGTGGCGATGAAATCGGGGCGCCGCCGCGCCCTGGACAAAAGCAAGCCGCTTGACGCGCGCATCGATCAAGTCGAGCGAATCAAGGCCGGTATCCGCGCCAAGGTCGAGCATCCATTCCGGGTTATCAAGCGGCAGTTCGGCTACACCAAGGTCCGTTATCGAGGGCTGAGGAAGAACACCGCGCAACTCGTGACCTTGTTCGCGCTGTCCAATCTGTGGATGGCGCTCGGCAAGCGGCTGGCCGCTGGGGCATGAGCGTGTTCCGGGCCCGCGCCGATGCCTTGCGCGCAGCCCGCGAAGGCTGCTCAGCGCATGCCGGTCAGCTTCGCTCGGCGCTGACAGATTGGCGTCCTGGTGCATTCAGTTCTTTCTCAAAGGGTCAAGCACACTCGAATCGGTTTTGTGCAGAGCATCCTTTGATGCGTGTTATGCACTTTCAAAAATACGGAACGGCATGAGCAAGCATCAAGGTGACGAAGACGACGAAATGCAATCCGGCGAGGGTTTCGGGCAATCGCTCGTAATCGCGTGCGAGCCGGCGAAAGCGGTTGGCCCAGCCGAAGCTACGTTCGCCCCGTTACTATCTTCACGCCCCGATAATCGGGGCTATGGCCAGCCAGGCCCGGCATGATTCTCGCCCCCAGTCGCAGTCATGATCCGGGGGGTGTTGTCACCGGGCCTGGTGGGTGGCTGGTGATCGCTGATAGGGGTTTGGCCGGGATATCCCGACGCCGTCCGTAACGTGGATGCCGAGACTTGCCACCGTTGTTGCAGGCCAATCCGTTCACTCTGCATAAACTTCGATGCAAGACACTCAACAACGTGACGCCGTCGATGTCTTTGTCGGCGTCGATGTCGGTAAAGGCCATCATCACGCCGTGGCACTCGATCGGAACGGTAAGCGCCTGTACAACAGGGCTCTACCCAACGACGAGGCCAAGCTGCGCGCCCTCATCACCGAACTCAAGACTCACGGTCGACTGCTGTTCGTCGTCGATCAGCCTTCCACCATCGGTGCGCTTCCTGTAGCCGTCGCCCGCGCTGAAGGCGTACTCGTCGCCTATCTGCCTGGACTGGCCATGCGCCGCATCGCTGATTTGCACGCCGGCGAAGCCAAGACCGATGCTCGCGACGCCGCCATCATCGCCGAAGCCGCTCGCTCGATGCCGCATACGCTGCGCTCGCTTCGACTGGCCGACGAGCAGCTCGCCGAACTCACCATGCTCTGCGGCTTCGATGACGACCTCGCCGCTCAGGTCACGCAGACCAGCAACCGCATTCGCGGCCTGCTTACTCAGATCCATCCGGCGCTCGAGCGTGTTCTCGGACCGCGCCTTGACCATCCAGCGGTACTCGATCTGCTTGAGCGCTATCCGTCGCCCGCCGCGCTTGCCGGCACCAGCGAGAAGACGCTCGCCAATCGCCTGACCAAGCTCGCTCCTCGCATGGGCAAAGGCTTAGCGGCCGAGATCGTTCAGGCACTGAGC
>NZ_LDWR01000108.1 GCF_001039005.1 Burkholderia cepacia | reverse complement strand
CCGCTGAATGCAAGCACAGTTGCAGATAATCCGAGCACGCGGTTTCGGCCAGTTGCAATTATTTCGAGCAGGAAACCGCGTCGATTGCAAGCATGGCCGGTTTCAAATGCAAGTCGCTATAGTTACTGGCAGATGCTTGGGCACCCGGACAGCCACCGCCTGCCGGCCTTCGCAGGCCAACGCGTGCGGATCGCAAACCTGACCATCGAGCTTGCGAATCGCATTCCGACGCGAGTCGTCCACCAGGACTTCATGATCGTCACCCTCGATGCCAACGGAGCTCTCGATGTCGGTCAGATCATGGAACGCGCCTCCTCGCGCGGTGAAGCCATTCTGTCCGGTAACGCACGGAACGACGCGCGAGGCACGAAAGTCGTCGATGCGACGGCACGCTTCAAGGTGCAGGGTGGCCAATGGGCACCATCGCCGACGCTGGTCAGAGCGCTTTCTGAGACCGCACTTGGGCTGCGACCATGCCCACGGATCTGAAAAACCTCGCGGCCTATGCAGCCTGATCGAAAATTGAAATTCCCATTTTGAATCATGGCATTAAGGTGATTTTGGCGAAAATTTCACGAATCCCGGCCGACCCTCAAGTCAGCCCCTTCTATGAGCGAGCCGCTGTCAAGATCGCATTTGTCAACATATTCACGTGTCTTCGTGCGTCTGGTCTGAAGTCGCCGTTGCGCTCGTGAGACGAACCAGCATCTCACCACCTTCTATCCGCTGGTGTGTCGCCAGCCTTATCCTGTATGCGCGTTACGCCGGAATCTTTTCCGGGAGCATGCCCCAT
Source organism: Burkholderia cepacia (assembly GCF_001039005.1). Lineage (GTDB taxonomy): Bacteria > Pseudomonadota > Gammaproteobacteria > Burkholderiales > Burkholderiaceae > Burkholderia > Burkholderia theae. The sequence goes on along the minus strand of NZ_LDWR01000108.1, from coordinate 26,474 downwards.
CTAAAACATCGGTTACGTCGGTAACCCAGGGGCTGAACGGGCATGTTCCCTTCAAACCGTCATACGTCCGTTTCGCGGGGGCGTGATTGCCTTCTTGCGATATCTCGTTGGTCACACTGGCTTCAGTTGCGCACCTTCAGGGATGACACCGTCCTTCAGGTAGCGCCACAGCGCAATCGCAAGACGTCGCGCCACCGCGACGATCGCAATGCGCCGAGCGCGCCGGTTCGGTCCCGTGCCCTGGGTGCGCTGGTTGAACCACTGCGTCAGCGCGCTGCCGGGCTGGTAACGCAGCCAGGTCCACGCCATCTCGACCAATAACGCGCGCACCCGCCGGTTGCCCTGTTTGCTGATGCCTTGATCGACCTGGCTTTCGCCACTGTCGTAGGGCTGCGGCACCAGCCCGACGCACGCGCCGACTTCACGGCGGTTGTTGAAGTCCCGCCAGAACAGCTCGAGGGCGAGGCGTGACGCGCCTATTTCGCCAATCCCCTGCAGACGCGCCAGCGCATCGCAACGCTGGCGCGCGAGTGCTGGTACGTTCGTCTGTCGTGTCTTCTCCAGCGCCGCAAGTTGCTGTTCGACAAGTGCCAGCCGTTCGCACTCGCGCAGCAGCCGCTTCCGCAATTCCGGCGGCAGCGGCGCGCCGTCGTGGCAGCGCACCTCGTCGCGCTCGAGCCGGCCGGCGAAGGCTCGATGATCGACCGCATCCCAGCAGCCGAGCGTGGCCAGCAGCTTGCGCATCCGGTCGCGGTGCTGCAAGACTTCCTTCTGCAATTGCCCACGCTCGCGCATCAATTGGCGCGATGCCTCATCCTGCGGCGACGGCACGTGCACCACGTGCATGCGGTCGCGCTCGCCGCGCAGCCACGCACGCAGGTTGAAGACGAGCTTGATGACATCGAGCCGGTCGGTCTTGGCGCGTCGCTGATGACGTTCGACCGGAATACTAGCCGGATCGACAACGTAGCAGTCGATGTGTCGGGAATGCAGCGCGCGACAGATCCAGAACGCGTCTTGCCCGGCCTCATAGCTCACGGCGATCCGTACGTCTGTCGGCAACGACCACTTCTCTTTGTGCGCGCCGATCAGGTCCAGCACTGCCTGCAGACACGCCGCGGCCTGCGGCTGTGCGCCGTGTGCACGGACGGCTTCTCGCGCCGACCGTCGTGAAGCGCGACTTTCCATTTGGCCGCGGCCAGTTCCAGCGACACTGCCAGCACCAGTTCGTCACCACTACCCGTGTACACCTGATCGGTACGCATGATGTTCTCCTCTGAGCAAACCCCAGCACGCCAATTTTAGGCGTCAGCTTGTCGAGGCCTTCGCTTCATAGGATCTAACGCTTGACGAACAACATAGGGGCACCCCCCTGCAACCATGCCGCGCAATCGGCTGCGGCACATAGCGGCCAGCGTACCTCACGGTCGCCGCTCCTCGGCGCACCTCGATCTGAATCTCCGTCGCGGTGGCCGCCGCCCCCGGCACTTCCAGTTGAAGTGGGACGAATTCCGCCGCCGGCAAGCTCAGCGACTGGCGTGCCTCGTCCGCTGCGTCCTGCTCCTCCCGTGCGGCCACCCATCGACGCAACAAATTCGCGTTCAACCGGTAATGCAGCGCAACCGCCGCAATCGATACGTTCGGCTGCATCGCCGCACGGATCACCTTCTCCTTGAATTCCTTGCTGTGGCGGCGTCGCCGCCTCGGCTCCACCGTCTCCGAAATCGCTTCATTCTCGTCCATAGCGTACACGTGTCCATTTAAAAAATAGGTGGACACGATCGTCGCTTTCGTCACCAGCCTATTCAAGATGACATTGCCGGGCGCTTACGGCGATTCGCCACCGTTTCAGATAGCGTCGACATCAACGGCAGTCGTAGCCCTTGTCGGCATGAAGCTTGTCGGGGTGCCTGCGCGGCCGACCATTCAACCCACTGACTGCGGGAATCGCGTCTAGCGTCGGCTCGAAGGCCACCGAATCGTGTCGATTAGCGCCCATGACCGCGATCGCAAATGGAATGCCTTGAGCATGTACGACGAGGTGCCACTTGCTGTCGAGTTTGCCGCGATCCGTCGGGTTAGGGCCTATCGCTTCGCCCTCCCGCGAGTTGACCACGCTCGCTCCATCAATGCTGGTCCGAGTCCAGTCGAGATCTGGTCATGCTCGCGTGGGCGAAGCCCAGCATCGTAACGTGGAGCCGCTCCCATACGCCAATCGTTTGCCAGTCGCGCACGCGTCGCCAGCAAGTCATCCCGCGGCCAAAGCAGAGTTCTTGCGGCAAATTCTCCCATGGAGTGCCCGGCATGTCGCACATACAGGAGGCCGCTCAATTTCGACTGGCATCGACCGAACGCCGCCGCCTACCTTTGGCCGACGATACAAATTCCGGGTTAAACGGCGACGCGAGACTCTCGGCCTGATTGGTCACAACACTCCGCCTCTTGTCACATACCCTTCGTGTGTCATGCGCGAGACACCGAGCGAGAATCTCATCATGTTTATCCAGTACGGCGCCCCATACTCGAAGCGTTTTTGAAAGTTGCCTCTGAATGTGGCTACAAAGCGCATGTCAGGAACGACAAGCGAGGTCGGCTCGCAAGGCGGAGCGCAACCCTAGTGGTATGACCGAAGTTGAGCTGGTTGCGATCGAGGAGACGATACGCTGAGTGGTTTCACAGCAACATCGCCGAGAATACGAAATTCGCGAACCGATCGACGCGTAGCACAATCCGATGCGTACATTTTTTTCCAACACATACTGAACAATGCGCTATTAATATACCGACGAGCCGCCGCTGATGGCAAACCTGGCGCCGATAGAAAGTATCGACAACATCAACGCACTTTGTTGGGCAAGGGGTTTTAAATAAACACTGGCCGGTCAACCGTACTTTCGGCTAGATGGCCCGCTTCCGCTGCCTGGTCGAATTACGAGAAATGCATCCATGTTGCCAGGATCTTCTCCATATCGCGATCGTCAGTTTGTTTATTACAGAAGCGACTACTCATGATTTTTCAAATCTGAGTCCGATTTCCCTAAACCGTACTTCATCGTGCCGGAGGATAGTTCATGCAACTCCTCGAATACAACCCGGATGCCGATCTACATTGGTCACGGGTGCCGAAATCTGGTTACACGTTTCTCAGCGGTCCCATACTGATCGGAACCTGCGCCAATACATCGCGCTTCAACCTAATCGGCCCGGATGATCGTTCTCATAATCTGATTCTCCAACCAGGCCGGTACGTACTGGTTGCCGGCTCCGGCCGCATGCGGATAAAACCTCTCTCGGCACCCAGTGTTTCCAGCGGTCTACTCTTTTCCGACACGTGTCGGACCATACTACCAATGCTCCTCGCGTGTCTCGACGAAAGTAACCATCAGCCGACGAATGCGCGGACCATTGGCACCCGCGTTGCACCACCTCTGTATGTGATTCCTGACAATACCCTTGGCCGAACAAGAAAGAACTTCGAACAATACATAATCGCCCAACACATCACTGCCACCGCAGAATGGATAGCATTCTGCGATCATATCCGCGCGTTAGAAACGTACGGCATCGCACGCTTTCTCCTCTGTGAATCCGTCGACCGGGATGTACGACTGGAAAAACTGGCCAAACGCTATGGACTGTCTCCATCTCATTTCCGGCGTCTCTGTCGTACAACCCTGGGGCAAGGAGCCAAGCATCAGTTGCGAAATTGGCGTCTCGCACGTTCGCTGTTGGACATGGTCGACCGGTCGGCACCGCTTACCACGGTTGCCCTCAACAACGGATACGCATCTTCGTCTCACTTCTCAAGCGAGGTGCGTTCGATGCTAGGCGTGAAGCCGAGCGAATTGACGACCCTGCCCGAGGGGGCCGATACACAATAACTCTCCCCCTATTCCCAAACGCGAGATGCCTACCGTGCACCTGAAAATCGCCGGCGCGCGATGCAATCCATCATTTGACGCTGCGTCCATACTACAAATTCTCTCTCGCCCCGATTCTTCATGCTCATCCGATCAGATTGTCATCATGATGAGTAAGATCGGCAATCCTACACTTATCAAGAACACGGAAGGATGTCGGGGGCAGCACCCATCTCCAAAATTGCAGGCATGTAAAGGATTAGTCGCGTGAACGGCGCTAACGAACAACCCTATTTGCTGAAAATCTTGTCCGGTCCGATGCGGGGTACGGAGTACCCTCTACCGGTGGGTCGTACACAATTCGTGACCTACGACGAAACCGGCGCAATGCCCGAAGCAGATATGGTGGCTTTGCACGATGACGCAATCTTTTTACCGACTGTGGACGGCGCGGGCAGATTCTTCGATATCTCGCTTGCCCAAATAGAAGACGGAACATTCTCAATTACTATCCCGGGCACACAAACAGAAGATACGTATCACGACTTGAACACGGTCGTCACCGTCTGTGGACAAAATCTAGCCGTGCGCGCCGTCGTCGCCGAATGGTCGGAAGGGGTCGTCGCGTTTCTGTCAACGAAAGAAATCGCACCCCGTCATCTTCAAAGCGAACGACGGCGCACCGCACTTGTCCGCTGGATTCCCGGCGTCGCGATCGCAACCCTGATTGCAACAGGCGGCGGCTGGTACTTGGTTCACAATTCGTCGAGCGACGCAGCACATGTTACCGATCTGCAAACCGCACTCGGTCGCAATGATAAACCGCTCCAGATTCTATATGCCGGACCCAAATCTGGCTACGTCATTTTCGCGCCTGACAATCGCGAGGCCAACTGGGCGAGGCAGGCATTGGTCCGCAATCCGGTGCCGTACCCGACGCGCATCACGACTGTCGACCGTGAAGTCCAGCGCATCGCCTCGGAACTGGATAAGGCCATGATCGGCTACTACGGCATCCGCCTCACCAATGCGGCGAAGCCAGTTGTGATTCTCAGCAGGGATCGGAACAGCAGCACGCTGTTCGAACCCGAAGGCACACGCAAACTGCGCGGTTGGCTGCTATCCCTCATGCCCTATGCGCGCGACGTCATTGTCGATGTCCGCAGCGACGCGGAAATCGACGGCATAGCTCGCGACGCGCTCACCGACAACGGCATTCCTTATATAGAAACCCGTTCTACTGATGGGGTAACTTTTCGCTTCACGGGCAGCTTGACCGACGCCGAGCTAGATCGAATCACACGCGTCGCCAACCACTTCCATTCACTTTGGGGTTCTGGATACGTTCATTTTGTGGTAGATCTAAAGGACGATTGGCTAAAAGGCAAATCGTTTATGTACGGCAGCGACGGATATGTGAAATTGGGAGTAGATAAGTGGTATTTCCCTTCCCCACTAAAGCCAGGAGGAGATCAATAATCTATTTATTCACACTCACCCGCTGCTAACCAAGAAATAATTTCAACCAATCGAAGATACAAAAAGGAGCATATCGAAATGGCTATCGCGGACACTGATCCCTTTGGCACCGTCGGAGCCGACGGTAGTGGCACACTGGACGGCCTCTCGGAAGATTTCGACAACGGCGTAAGCAGTATGGAGACGAGTTTGTCCACTGCGCTAAGTAACCTTGAGGCCGATCCGTCCAATCCTATGTATCTGGCAGCATATCAGTCCGACCTCTCTGAATATACCCTGTTCCGTAACGCACAGTCCAACTCTGTCAAAGTTATCAAGGACACGGACTCGTCGATCATCTCGAATATGCGCTAACCAAATGAGGGGTTCACGCCTCTTCGGCCGAATCCCTCTCTTAAATGGATTTCCGCCATGACCACCGCAATTAGTGCGACGACTGTCGCCCAAACAACATCGACCATTCAGCCAACGGCCGCGATCAGCGAGTCCGCAGACATGTCACTGGACGATCGAGTGCTAACAGCATTCGCCAACGCCGCGGAACAGACCGGCCAGCGCAAAGCCGCAATCGATGCCGCGGCCAATGATCCGACCACCGTTTCCAATCCCGAAAAGTTACTCGAATTGCAAAAGGCAATGTCGTCCTATGTGGTCGACGTCTCGATGGAAAGCACACTGGCGCACAAGGCGACCAGCGCGATCGATACGTTGATGCGCTCATGACGTCTTGCAAAAGCCGACTGGCCCTTATCCTTGGACTATGCGCCATGCTCACCGCGTGTGGAGATCAAGAGTTGTTGCGCGGCCTCGACGAGCGGCAAGCCAACGAGGTCATCGCCGCACTGCAGCGCAACGACATAACCGCACACAAACAGGATCTGGGCAAGGCGGGCTATACCATTGGCGTCGATCCGGTCGACTTTGCAGCGGCGGTCGACCTGCTCAAGAGTAACCATCTGCCCTCGAAGCCAGATGTCGAAATCGCCGAAATGTTCCCATCTGATTCACTGGTCTCGTCCCCGCGCGCCGAAAAGGCTCGCCTGTATTCGGGTATCGAGCAGCGACTCGAAAATTCCCTGCGTAGCCTCAGCCAAGTGACAAGTGCACGCGTCCACATTAGTTACGAAGTCGAGGACACTGACGACAGCAACCCGCAGCCAGTCCACCTATCGGCGATCGTGGTATACGCCCCAAGCGCTGACCAAGCTGTGTTAATTGCTGACGTCAAGCGCTTTCTAAAGAATAGCGTAGCGAATGTGGATTACGACAACATTTCTGTCGTACTTACGCCGCAAGCGGACCATTTGCACGTTGGACCGGCGCCGTCGCACAGCAAGCAGGCTTTCGCGTCCCCGGCCCTCCTCGGAGGCTTATTTGCACTCGTACTTGGTATCGGCGCGGGCGCTTGGCAGTGGTTTCGCCGGCGTAACGATTCGGCCGCGTCCGTGACATCCCAATCTGCCACGCCAACGCCGAGCGCTGGTAATGCACCGTCCGCATCAAAGCCCGATAGCACACTAACTGCACCGGAGATTCATGATGAATCAGGTGAATAGTTGGCAACGCGTGATGTACGATCCTGTCGCCTATATCAACCCGAAGCGGTTCCGTGTGGATCTCACGAGCACGGTCCCATCAGTCCGCGCTGCGGTCAACGACTTGCTGATCACTCAGTTCGATCTGCCATTGGACGCCACGCCACCCAAGCCGGGGACCAACGGCTCTCTGCTCGTGAGGCATTGGCGATGCTGGCCGACCATCTCCTGGCTGCTCGGCTGCCACGCGTCCCGCGGCGCGTTGCTGCGGGGTGGGCGAATACTCCGCCTGCCGCTCTGGGTTCGCCAGTTCGCCATGGCCTCAGGCCAACAAAACGAGTACGTACCAGAACCCAATATACCACTTGAGACCGAGGTGCTGTTGGCAAGGGGCCTGCATCAATTGATCGACAGCGCGGGACCGCTCGCCAATGCGCTTGGTATGCGCTTCCGCCTCGCACTAAGTCCGGACATCGATTTATATATGACGCCGATGGCGCCAAAGTCGATTGATCCAACTTTTTTTAGGAAAACGATACAATATGCGGCGCGACACACAAACCAGGCCATCGGTTTCAGCGCTTGACGGCGTTCTACTGAGCCGAACCCGGATTCGAGCGGAACGGCGCCGCGATCATCTGCTCGCGAACGCCCAGCACCACGCAGGCCAGATAGTGAGGCAAGCCAACGCCGAGGCGGATGCGCGTCACAAACAAGCGTTCTCGCAAGGGTACCTTGACGGCTACGCCGCCAGTTTGACAGATGTCGGAAACATGCTGATGCAGGCCGATCAACTCGCCAGCGCCCTGTGGAAACAAATGAGCGATCGGATACGGGCCACACTGACTGGCATCTCGACGCATCCGGTGCTTCTTGAGTGCGCATTGAATCAGTGGCTGGCCACAGACTCACCGTCGACGTCATCGCCAGTGACCCTGACGCTGCCCGAGAGTGCCCGCTCCCGTGTGCCGTCATTACGCGCTCGGCTAGAAGAGGTAGGTATGACCTCGGTGACAGTAGAATTCCATGACACCCCTCGGCTGCTGATCGAATTCGGCGACCAGATCGCCGAATTCGAACCTGCTCATTTCGCGCTAACACTTGAATTGCCCTTGCTATCGGCGTCCTCTCGCGACGAGCTTGCCGACAAAACAGCTAGTCTCGCGCAGACACTCCACAAACAATGGCGAAGCCGGCTCGGCTCGGTCCCGAGCTCGGCTGAAATCCATCTTTCCCAACAGGAGAACACGGAAAATGAAGATCACCCCGACCACCCATGAAAATCAATCCACCAAGGCGCCCTCTGACGAAGTCGTTTCCTTGGAGAGTCGCATAGCTACTGGAGCGTTGTCCGGTAGAACTAGCGACTCCAATATTACGAACGCCGAACAAGCCGACGACAACATGGCGACGACGAGTGCCATGGAAGAAAATTTTCTGTACTCGCAATACATGGACAGCATCTTCATGCCGTCTCCGAACAAGTACCAGACTGATATCTTCAGCGACGAAAATTGATAATCACCATGCAGTGACCGACGCATGCGGGGTGTCGCCATGTTCCATGGCATGCGTGGCATGCTAGTCGTCACGCTTGCCGATACTTTGCCGGCAAGAGCAGATTGCTTTAACGACGCCGATGATCGGCATGGCGTCAACTCCATGCTACTGCGAGTCATTGTTGAGCAGAAATACGGCGACAATCTTATGCTACTCGTTACAACTAAGGCGGCACCCAAGACCTTGGAATAAGGCAAATCATAGAAATTGATATTACTGCACTATCCCGCCATGGCATCGAGAAAGCGCCGGACGGATGCACCAATGGCTACATTGGCGTATCCGTCCAGCATCAAGATGAAAAGTACGGAAACACGTTGCGCACCGTCGTGTGCATACCATTCTGCAACGCACACTCTTGCCGATATCCATACCAACAAAATTAAGATATATTATGAAAATCAGCACCAGTGTAACGTGATGGCGCACTGATCCACATGAGACGGATAATCCGACAGCATCCCTGACTACCAGACTGACCAATCAAACAGGGAGACACAGAGAGAGCCTCCGTTTTTCAAAAAAATGAATTTTCGAATTCTAGGTTTTATATATGACCCCCGCCTTTCTTTCAACGCAATATCCCTATGTTCTGTCGATTCCTATCGACGATATCGAGCTCTCTGATGATCGGCGATTCAGGATCCGAATTGACGGAAAATCACACATTGTCGCCTACCATGCTGAACTTGAATGCTGGTTCCTTTTGGAGCATTCATCACATGGATTTCTATTGACCTCACCCGTGTGGCGCACTGAACCTGGCCGCTGGCACATCGGCACGCGCGATATATTCCCTCAGCGACCCAAAATCATCGCGAGCCAACGATACGATATCGTGCTACCACCAGTAGTACACATCACACCTAACGCCCAACCGATACCTCGCACGATCCATTACATTTGGATTGGTGAGAATGGAATTCCCGACAGACTGGTGCGCCGAATGTTGAAAACCACACGGTACTGCCACGGTTACCGCGTCGTGCTGCATGCCCATGCAGCCACGATGGTCGGTTCACGCCGGCTACAGGAACAGTTCTCGCCGCAATCTGGGATCGAAGTGGCTGATCTTCTCAGAGAGCCGCATTTCAAGGCATTTCTGCAATCGACACTGGGAAAATTTTATCGTTACTTCATTGGAGAAGAAGGTAGAAATTATGGCGCCGCATCGGACATCTTACGCGTACATATCCTGCATCGCGAAGGCGGAATTTATTTGGATGTCGACGACCATCCAGCCCATAGCATCGATGCCGACATGACTTTACTGGCTGGCCCCAATGATATTTTGCTCAATGGAATGGTCAGCCGAATTAGCACAACAAAATCCGCTCTCCAAGGCTATAACAACTCTAACTTTGCGTGCAATCCGGGCAATTTTGTTTTGGCAGAAATTCTAAAAGAGATGGAGCAACGACTGGGCGCGGAAAAGTCTCTACCCAACACACCATATCAGTGGTGTAGCGGGGGGATCGACGGCGACAAACCCGATGCCGCCAGGGCACTCGTTTATATTAATACCATATTCCGGCTCACCGGGCCGGCATTACTAAACGATGTTTTGCGCGCCCTAAGACCAGATTACTATCAAATTGAACGCGATCTGCTATATGCATTTCATAAACTCACCGTGTCGCCGTCCGAGCCACGCGTTATCAGCGACAATTACTTCAATACGATGCTAGCAGCAAAAGCATTTTATCTACCCTTCAGCGAACCTGGCTTCCATATCAAAACTGGAAGTGCCGCATCGTGGTTACCATCCGATGTTAAAGAAGTGATCATCAACAAGTTTACTGAGGGCAAATTTCTTGCGCGAGCCGGTAATTCACCTGCAAGTCCATTACGGACGTTGTTCGATATCAGCCCCCCCCGTCCCTAGCCACTTCAAGCGCGCCCCATATGTGCCGTGGTTACGGGCGCGAGCATTCGGCACCTTGTTTCGTTTTAGCAAAATGCCGCAGATTTTGCAAAGAGCCGAAGTATGATATTTTTAAATAAACTCCCGCGCGCGCAACTCAGGGGAAGACGGACACATTCCAATTCGCGACGCCCCCCGCTCCAGCAGTAGGAGCAGTCGCCGAGTTTGTCACATCGACCGTAAGCGGCTCGGCCCGACCGTTTCCCCATTCGCGCGCGCGTGAGGCATGATGGTGATGACGTGGTGGAGTCCGTGTAGATCTACCCGGTTAGTGGTGTAGGCTGGGTGACCGGCTTCAGTTTGTCGGCGACGTTCCAGGGCAACAATTCGTCGATGCGAGAGATCTTGTGATCAGCGATGTGGGTCAGGACGTATTCCAGATAGGCGCGCGGGTTGATCCCGTTGAGCTTGCACGTCCCGATCAAGCTATACATCGCTGCGGCCCGCTCGCCCCCGCTGTCGGAGCCGACGAACAGATAGTTTTTGCGTCCGAGCGCGACACAGCGCAGGGCGTTTTCGGCAAGCACGTTGCTGATCTCGGCACGACCGTCCTCGCAGGAGAACGTGAGCGCCGCCCAGTGGTTCAGCGAGTAGTTGATTGCTTTGGCGAGCACGGACTTCGTCGACAGCGTCGCGAGTTTTGCCTTGATCGTCGCTTCGAACTTCGCGAGCAGCGGCTTGGTCTTTTCTTGCCTCACGCGCAGACGCTCGTCAGGCGCTTTGCCGCGGATGTCGGCTTCAATGCTATAGAGCTCGCCGATCATCTCGAGCAACTGCTGGGTATCCGATGTCGGCGTGCCCACGTGAACATCGTAGATGTACCGCCTCGCGTGATCCCAGCATGCCGCTTCGCGGATCTCGCCGCTTTCGTACAGTTGATCGAAGCCGGCGTAGGCATCGGCCTGCAGGATGCCGTGGAATGCGGCGAGCCGGGTTTGAGGGTGGACGCCTTTGCGATCCGAGGAGAAGTTGAACCATATCGCGGCCGGGTCGGTCGAGCCGGAGCGGCGATCGTCTCGCACGTACACCCAGAAGCGGCCGGTCACCGTCTTGCCGTTGCCAGGCGCGAGCACCGCGACTGGCGTATCGTCAACGTGAACCTTTCCGGGGACCAACGCGTAGCGCTGGATCGCTTCAACAAGCGGCCCGCAGAGCTCGGCGATCTGCCCGATCCAGCGGCCCATGCTGGCGCGATCCAGCGTCACGCCGTCGCGTGCCGCGATCTCCGATTGGCGATACAGCGGTTGGTGATCGGCGTACTTCGATACCGCAATATCGGCCAGCAGGCTCGGATGGGCGATGCTGTGCTCGATCGGCAGGCTGGGCATCGCGGGCTGCTCGATGTGACCACAACCAGGACAGCACAGCTTGTGGCGTATCGTGCGGATCACTCTGAATGCGGCCGCCACGCGGGCGAGCTGCTCGGATACATCCTCGCCGAGCCGCTGCATCGCAGTCGCGCATATGGGGCAAGCCGAATCTGGTGTGAGTTCGATCTCGTCGCGCGGCAAGTGCGGCGGCAGCGGCTCTCGTGTGGGCGCTCGACCGGGTGGCGCCGTCGACGCCTTGTCTCGATGCCCTCGCGTCTCTGCAGCACCCTGACCGGCCGTCAGGTCTTCCAGCTGCGCCTCGAGTTGATCGATCTGCCGGGCCAGTTTCTCGGACTTGCTCCCGAAGTACATTCGCCTGAGCTTGTCGATCTGCGCCTTCAGACGCTCGATTTCGTCGTCGCGAGCAGCGATCTCCCGCACCATGTTCGCGATCGATGCCTGCTGTTCGAGCAGCGACGCCTGCTGCGCGAGCACCAGGGCCTGGAGCTCAGCGACGGTAGCGGGAAGCGGCGCATCTTTGGACATGCGTCGCAGTTTACGAGCCTTCGATGCGGTTTACAACATCGACAGAGCGGCAGTACGTCGCGGCTGTCGCCAGTCGATGCCCTCGAGCAGCATCGACAGTTGAGCGCTCGTCAGATGGATCTTTCCGCCGTCAGCCTGCGGCCAGATAAAACGGCCGCGCTCCAATCGTTTTGCGAGCAACCAGAGCCCGTCGTCAGTCGCCCAAAGCAGCTTCACAAGATCGCCGCGGCGACCGCGGAAGATGAATACGTTGCCGCCCAGCGGATTGTCTTCGAGCGCGGTTTGCACCTTCGCGGCCAGCCCCTGGAATCCGCAGCGCATGTCGGTAACGCCCGCTGCAAGCCAGATACGCGTACCCGCTGGGAAGCCGATCATCGTGATAGCTCGCGAATAAGCAGCTTCAGCGTTGCCGGCGATACATCACCACGCAGACGAATTCGTGCCCGTTCAAATTCGATCTCGCAAACACATTCTGCCAATGACACGGCTTCCGAGGTCGTCACCGCAGTTGCTGCGACCGAGGTCTCGTCAACAATACTTACCGGCAGCAACGTCGGAATATCATCGGCCGATTTCTGGTCTACATGTTCAGGGCGCGGCGGACCGAATGCACCTTCAAGATATTGGCGACGCCAACGGAAGAGCAAGTTGGTGTTGACATCGTTATGCCTGGCAACCAGCGAAACCGATGCGCCTGGCTCGAACGTTTGCTCAACCAAGCCCCGCTTGAATTCGTCCGCGAAGTTCGGGCGTTTGCTCGACTTCACGCTCTTGCTGGCCGACATCTCGTCCACTTTGGCTCCCACTAAAAAATTTAGTGGGAACTACGATACATTCGATCAGGCCCCGTGGCCCAACGGCCTGACCGAGCCGCTTACCATCGACCTCTAAATTCAGCTACAGATAATCGATGGGGATCGGCAATTCCCGGGGTTTCTGTCGATGTCAGCTCACGGAATATCTGTTAATTTTCGGGCCCGTAGCTCAGTTGGTTAGAGCGGTCGACTCATAATCGATTGGTCGCCGGTTCAAATCCGGCCGGGCCCACCATTCCGCCCGGATGGTGAAATTGGTAGACACTGCGGACTTAAAATCTGCTGCGACCTAAAAGGTGCGAGCCGGTTCGATTCCGGCTCCGGGCACCACTTATGTGTAAGCGCGAATTTATTCGCATATAGCGCTTTATGTTGAAAAGCGCCACGCTTGCATCCGCAACCCACACTTGCGGACGCAACCACAACGACACCTGACATGATTGACCTCGATTTCCTGCCCCGCAGGCGTTGCCGATTGAAATAGCCATCGATCCAGTCGACGATGTCCAGGCGAGCGCGTGCAGTTTACCTTTGTCCTTGGGACCTTGTCGGCAAATCCGCTAGGCACGCGTAAGCCAGAGCTCGAGTGTGCTCCGGCGTGATTCCCTTGCATTCAGCATGCTGTCGGTCGCGAACGCGATCGCGATCGCCTTCTCCTGCACGATCGAATCCACGATCGCGCGCTCGAATTCAGCGGCGGTGACCGCCTTCATGTTGGCAGCCACCACGATCGTGGTCGCCAACAATTCTTCGACGCCGGCTTCGCCGAGCGCTTGCCGGAACCGCACCAGATTCGTCGGCGAGCACGGCAGGCGCGGCCGACCTGCCGCGCTCACGCCGGCGCAGGCCGATTGCGCGGTCGGACCGTTCAAGTCGACGTCTTCCTCCACCTGTCCTGCGCGATCGCGACGCGCAAACAGCGGTATCAGCGACGTTCGATTTGCGACCACGGTTCCGTGTCGCAATCACCGCGAGCGGATGCCGGAGATCGATCATCGAGTCCAGCAGGCCATGAAAAAAGTCATCGGTACCCGTCGGCGTGTCTCTCAACTCCCAGGCTCCGATTCAGATCGATAGGGTTTCTGGGAGTTCAACAACTACCATGCACCCTGCATACCTTAACGGCTGCGCCTCGGTGTCTTTCTGAAGGACCGATTCGATACCGTTGCTCCGCGAGGGTCCACACACTGTTCGATCGTTATCGCTTTCACAAAGGGACTCGTTCATTTCATTCTTACTGACATCGAACTCCACGTTCAATTGAAATCCACCCGTAGCAGTGCTACCGTCGTAAATGTACCCGCCGCCGGTGGATTACCTGTTAGGCTGACCGGATAGGCCTTGATCGTGACGACGGCCTGATTATCATTCAAGTTAAACGGCATCTTACTGTTCGGATCATTTGGCTTTAGATGGTTATTTGATGCATCAGTAATTTGCACTCCGATGTCTGGGTTGCTTGTGCGCAGCGCATCCGGATAAGTGTTGCTGGCCGGCGCGCCTTCCAGACGTAGTGTAAGGCTCGCGGTCGATTGGACTCCACCGGTGCAATTAACCGAAATTGACTTGGAATGCGGCAAAAATCCTGTTGGCATGCCCCCCGCGCCACCAGAGGCAAAATCACTAGCCGCTATACTACCGAAATCGATATCGATTACTTGGCCTGAGTTTACCGTGCAGCTTTGGGGTACAACTATTGTGCCTTGTAGCGTGTACTTTATTGCCACCTCTCCTCGCCCCGCATTTTCTGTTGTATCAAGAGACAAATTAGTGACAGTCGTTTGGGGGATTGAAACAGTTCCAACGAACGGCTTCTTTATATAGAGATAAAATTTCACCCGAGAGAAACTATGCGTATCACCCAGCATTAAACTTCCGTCCCCGCAACCATATCCGCTTGCCATATTTGTGATATCGTTAGCCGGAGTATTCACCCACGTGTACGTTCCTTGGCTATATATCGCAGTTGCAGCCGCAAGATATTCGTTGATGGAAAAGTATGTGCGGCCGTTTGAATTGATAGTCGCGCCATCCCCCCAGGCAGTACCATGGAGCTGATTATATCTACCAGAGCATGAACAGGATAATGTGTAACTCTTCGAAGGTGCATTTACTTGTTTCGTCTCGCCCAAATCGGTGCTTCCGGCATTATTATCGGGGTTTGTAACCTGGAAAGTCCCTATGTTGTAGTTAAGGGCTACGGGATTAGACAATGTACAGGGTGCCGCGAATATTACGCCAGGAGTCATGCCCGCAATCGCGCAAAGAAAAATCCGAGCAATATACTTCCGATCGATGTAATTCATAATACCTATGTGCTCCTATTGAATATTTGCAGCTCGATTTACGGCTTGCGCTAATGCGTCGGCGTCAACACCTTCCAGTAAGACGGTGATGTTCGAATTATTTGCTTCACTTTGCGGCAGCACGATGATGGCTGGCACTTCACGCAAGCCCAGAACGCGGCTCAGCGCCGTACTCGCGGCAACATCTATCTGCAACGGCGCGCTGACGTCGTCCTCGTTCGCCGCGGCCAGTGCGCTGGTCGATGCGTGCGGCTGAGCCGCCGCCGTGATGGCTGCTCGTGTCGGCGGAGCGTCTCGCGCTACCAGAGCGCGCAGGTAAGCAAGATAACCTGAAGCACCGCTTTCAAGCCACACAGCGATGCCGACCCGCGCGGCATAGCTGGCAGGCGTCGATGTATCCGACGCAGACTGCACTGCCTTGACCACAACGCGTACATCCTGATGTACTTTGACAAAGTCGCTTAATACCGCAGCAAACCGAACGCTCGACTGACTGTGATAATCTATGAACGCGACAATCGCCACGGCAGCGTTGTCCGCACCCATCGTCGGTGTATTTTCATCGCGCAGCAGGTCAGACAACCGGGACAGTACCTGATGCTGCACAAGCTGGCGCTGTGCCGAGGCCTGCTCTTGCTGCAGATTCTGATTGGCCGCCACCAGAAACGACGGATGCTCCGCAAGGTAAAGGGCTACCGCTTCACCGACGCTTTCCATGTCAAGATCATCAGCCATCAATTTCTTACCGTGATCGCTCACTGACATCGGGGCAGCGGCTACACCTGGTGCGGCATGAGTAGGCGTAAAATTCGCTGCGACTCCCATAAACAGGGCCGCCGCTACAGAAAAGCGACCAAGCAGGAGGGGAAGGGGGGCTGTACGAGTTAGCATTAGTGATGCCTATCTAATTAGTTAGGAAGATTTTCCATCCAGTTCGCATGCGAATGTGCCCCCCCCCTGCGCTGCACTCTCTGCCGACGGCGCGCTGGCTGCCTCGAGCGTGACGGGTTGCCCAACTTTTGCAATAGGCGTGAGTGTGACTTGCCATGGCCGCTGTACGCTACCGAAATCGTCTAGACTGCGCCACTTCAGATTACAGACACTCTCAGCCGAACACCACGATTCCCGACGGCGTCCATACGGCGGCACCATGCCGGCCGCAGGCAACTCATGATCGTTCACCTCCACGCGAAACATCGTGATGTAATACGGGGTAGGGTTGATCACTTCAACATTCGCGCCCCGGCGAAGCCAGCGCAGTTTCTGATAAGCCGTTTTAGGACTACCCGGCAGATTGGCCGGACGATAGAGCAGTTTGAAATGCGAGCGCACCGCCAGCTGCACAGTGTTGGGCACTACATGTCCGGCTGGAATACCTGCTACGCTCACTCCAAAGACTGATTCTCGATCCGCCGGCAGATATTGGCACCCGGTACATAACAAGCGGATGGTGTTAGCGCGCCCCCCATCCAAACGGAACAGCGGCGGGGTAATCACAAAAGGCACCATGAGCACCCCCTCATCAGGTGCGCTTGCCGCTACCTGAAAGCCGATCTCACCCCTCTCATCCCTACCCACCACTTTACTGCTCACTAAAAACGGTGAGTTCGCCGTATTGCGCACCGAGATGCTTAGCTGAGTTTGTGGCGCCGCCATGACGAAGCGCGTGCCCACCACCACCACGCCGGCATGCGCTCGGATTGAGAGTATCCCTAGCAACAGCATACCTGCCAAGCCAATAGGTTTGAGGCTTCGAGTCGATCCAGTGCGATGTCCAGTCGTCATCCTATTGGTAACTCAACGTGAAAGTCATGCTTGCATTAGCGTCGCCGGACGTTACCGTGGGCTGAGTGGCCATATACCGTGCAAAAAACTTTAGGTGAACGCGTCCGGCATCGCCCGTGAATGAGTACACCTTACTGGCCGAGTTGATCGGTATTTGCGTGCGTGTATCGTCCAGCAATTCGATACCGATGCCACTGGCGGCGCCACCGCCCGTGTTGACTGCCAGCAGATTGCTATTCGTCAGATCAGCCGAACCGTTGAACGTCACGCTCACGCCCGACGCCGAGGCCATGCAGTTCTCCAGCGACAAGGTGAAAGGCACCAACAGCCCGGTACTGCCGACGCCAGCAAACTGCTTGCTCGGAATGCTGCCGAGCGTAACACGCTTACTTTGATCACTCTTGACGACGTTACAAGCACTGGCAGTGATATCGCCATATACGTTGACTGTACTGCTGGAAGCTTGCGCTTCATTGGTCCACGTGCCGAGCCAGCTTACCAGTATCCCAGCGATCAGCGCATATCGAAGTGAGTTCTTATCCCATCGCAATCGCAGTGGTGTATTCGCCATCGCCGCACTCACTTTACTGGTAGTTGACGTCAAAATACATGACTGCATTGGCATTACCTCCCGTGACGGGCAAGTTGGTGGCCTTATAACGTAGCGAGAATTTCAGTGCGTTAGAGCCCGGGCGAATCGATTGAGCCGCGGGGGCGTAAAGTGCCAATGGTTTCCCCGTGGAATCCAAAATTTGTACGGCCACGTTGGTCGCCATATTTCCAGATCCGACTGCAGTTGTGTCGGAAAGCGCGAGTAGACTTGGGTCGCTACCGTCTTTGTTTCCAGTAAAGGTTACGCTTGCGCCAGTAACGTTCCCCGTACAGTTATCAAGATTAATTTGGAATTTCTGCTGGGGACTGGTGGCACCCACACTCTGGAATATCCATGTACCCACTTCGCCCATCGGCACATTGATGGACTGGTTAATCACGTCGCACGAGGTTGGTATCACCGTCCCTGTAATGTGTAGGTTGTAGGGCGCAGTGTCAGCCCAACACGGCAAGAGAGCGCAGGCAAGCCCTCCCTCCATCAGCCAGCGGAGCACGCGCAATGCCCGCCGCACCTCACGCCAGTTTTTGTAGTGGCTCATACACCCCGCCTCTCTCAATTGAAGTCCATATGAAAGAACCCGAAGCGAACACCTTTCCGCATCGACAGCATTTGGTATTGGTGAAGGCTCGACCGGAAATAACGCAGCCAGTGATGACGCGCACGGGCCGATTTGCATGCTACAAAGTAACATCTGACTGCATAATGGGATAGACATCGATCTGCGGCTTCATAGCAATCACCGCAGGAAATTCGATCTTTATCCGATCGAATTTCATTTGCACTCCGCCTTAGCTCGAGTAATGGGTTCGTTCAGGCTATCCGTGGACAAGCTGTACTTGACTGTGCATTGCCTGTCCGGTCCGTCGCCCCACTGCACCTTAAGCTGCCCATTTAATGGCAGACCTGTCAGATACACTTGGCCTTGGTCGCCCACGATGCTCGTGTTGTTGTTGTCCTGTACGTTCACCGCTGCGCCGAACGGAATTGGCTGGCCGTTGCGCGTCAGCGTGAGGAGCGCTCTTGCGCCTACTCGAACCTTAAAGGGCGCCAATACCACTGCACCTTGCGTGGGCACTACGCTATTCACTGCCTCGTCAATATCGGTATGGTCGTTCAACGTGTTGACGTCGAGCGATATCCGGTTCTGGCGGTAGGTGGTCGCGTATGGCACCACCGCGTAGCCGCGCCAATCGGTCTTCACGCCTGTTGCATTCTGCACGCTCACGCCGCCAGCACCAGGCGCGGCAATCAACACGTTCGTGTCGCCCAATGGCTGACTGAATGTCACACCGTTCCGGTGCAGCAGCGCGCCACCCGAGACACCATAGGTAACCTGCTGATATCCTCGGCTGTAGTTGTAACCTAGGTTGGCGTTTCCGTAAGTACCTTGGTAGTTCAAACTGGCAGCGCCGTTGCCCCCCCCAACATCGTGATTGGCATAGCCCTGTTGAATACTGTAAGTCAAGTTGTTGCTCGCCAGCAGGGTGCCTGAAACACCCAATTGCTGTGTCATGTTGCCGTGAGTGTCTGTATTGTTGCTATAGGTAGCATATGCGGTGTTGGAAAACTGACCAGTGCTCAGAGCTGCCGCAGTGTCGGTTTCGACGCGCATGAACTTACTCAACGGCACCGACACGGTGAGAGCGAAAACCTGATTTGCCTGTGGTTGACCCGGTGATTTATTGTAGTTATAGGTCAAACTATAGGTATAACCACGCCAACTACCAGTATAGCCAGCCTGCATGAGCGTGTTGGTCTCGCTCGTATGCCAATAGGACTGCTGAGTTGCCGACACAAAAATTGAGCCGCTATGCCCAACTGACTGCGAGATGTTGATTTGCAGCTTGCCTTTCTTCGTGTAGTTGAGATTATAGTAGTCGTTGTAGCTAGGCGTGATGTGCTGCACGCCGTTGTATGTGCTGACGTTATAGCCACTCATGGTACGGTATGTGCTCTGATCGAGGGTATAGAAGCCCTCTGTTGAATACCTGTAGCCTAATAGCTGAAAGTTGGTGCCGTACTTGCCAAGCGACTTGGCGTAAAGAAAGCGCAGCGACTGGCCACTATGATTGCTGCCGTCGGAGAGTGTAGCGTTGGCTTGCGTGACATCGGCCGATAGCGCCCCCCAATCGCCGAGATTCCTACCTAGGCCGACGGCAAAGGCGCGGTAGTGCTCTGCGAGTTGCACACCACCGTAAGCCGTTAATCCATGCGGAAGGCCCCAAATAACCGTATTCTGCAGAAAATTAGGGTTTTCCTGATTGCTATTGCCACTACGATACTTACCAAAGACCGTGGCGAACTTGATTCGACCTTCACGCTGCAGGATCGGCACGGCCGAGTACGGCACGGTATATGACGTGACACTGCCGTCCGATTCCTTGATGCTGACATTCATGTCGCCGCTCGAAGCGGTCGGGAAAAGGTCATTGATCGTGAACGGGCCTGGTGGCACGTAGGTCTGGTATATCACGTAACCGTTCTGCTTGATCGTGACCTGGGCATTGCTGCGGGCGATGCCGCGCACAGTGGGCGCGAAACCTCTCAGGCTATCTGGCAGCATGTTGTCGTCGGAAGCGATCTGCGCTCCGCGAAAGCCCAGACTATCGAACACGTCAGCGGTTGTGTTAGCGTCACCAACAATCAACTCGGCCTTGAGCGGGACAACGGTGCGCTCGACATAGGTGGAGACATTTTGCCAGCGGCTGTAGCTGGTACCTTGGCCGCTGCTGTAATTCCAAGTCGAGGAATCACGCAGACGCCAAGCACCAAGGTTGATTCCGCTGTCCATATTCAGGAAGTAGCTATTACCCCCCCCGTTACTACCAAAGCTATTGCTGCCGCTAAAGCTGTAATTTAACAAGCCTGCATTGATACCCTGGTCCCATTTGTCGGGTGGAATATAGCCGCGCGCGCTGTTGTTCAGTGCGGCCTGCGGAATACTGATATCCAAGCGCAATTTTTCAAAATCGAGTGTGGTACTCGCGTGAGAGATGGCCGCGGGCAAGTCAACGCAGGTTTCCGGCGACAACTTGGCCAATTCCGGGAAGGATTTCAGGTTCACACCCAGCGAATCCAAATCATTCACAGTGATGCACGCTTGCAAACCTGAGTTGTCTGTGGCTGCAGCATGAGCGCTCGCGATGGCATTCTCCGACGCGCCGTTCGCGACACCAGACGCAGTCAGCTCACTTGCGGCGACCGGAGCACTGATAGCGTCGGCTTGACTCGCCCGACCTTCCGGCGCGCTTGTCCGGCCCAACTCGAACGCGGCGGGCTGCGCCGCCTTGAATGTCACATCCTTGGTCGAGACGAAAGTATCGTTCAGGTAGACGTCAACCCTATACGTGCCAGGTGCTTGGCCCCCTGTCTTGCTGAAGCGAGACAAGTCGGCTATCGCCGAGGGGTCCCCGGATAAGAAAGCCGGATTGAAGTAGGTATCCGCTCGCGCCGAGATTGGCGGAAATGCAAGCACCAGCACCAATGTCAAAACCCTCTTAGGCTGCGATCCTTGGCAGGCGGCATACCCTTGCTCCGAAAAATCGTTTAGTCTGGCCATGGATCTCATTGCACAGCAGCACTATTTAACGGCACTGATACGTCGCAAACTTGCTTCACGGTATTCACACCATAGTCGTTGACCGCCTGGAAAGTCACCGCACCCACAGTTCCTTGTGGCATGGCTACGGTCACCGCATCCTTGGGTGGAACCATCGTATTCGGCAAGTTCTTTCCGCCAACGGTCAAGTTCAGCGTCGAGACATAATATGGCGACGTGTTGGTCATGATCAGCCTGTCACCAGACAAAGCGCAGCTCACATGCTTGCGAGCTTCGTCCGAGGACATAAGTAGTTTTTTTGGGCGATAAAATACTTTGATGCGGTTCTGAATAGCGATCTCAAGCACGCCCCCACTCGATTGCGAGCGCCTTTTCTCCGAAGACGGGATAGCCTTCACGTTCAGATAAAACACTGTCTCGCGATCCGTCGGTAGCGGCGAGCCGGCGTAGATAAGACGCAAAATGCTTTCCTTCTTCGGTGACATGACGAACAGGGGCGGTGTGACGATGAAATCCTCGCTCTTCTGGCCATCAGCCCCCTCTACCCAGGATTGGATAAGGAACGTACCGTGGCTTGTGGTGTTAACCAGGGACAAGGAGGCTTGCTGACTATCTGCTGGGTAGATGACACGTGTTCCATTGAGCACCACGCCCCCGGCATCGACAGCATCAGCGGCTCGTGCGCCCACGGAAGCCAGAAGCATCGCGCTACTCGCGAGCACGACGGAAAGGAACTGCAGATCCAATCGGGACGATCGAACACCCTCCGTCAGACGACATTTCGTGCCACGGTTCCTGCACAACCCGCCCCATGTCAGAACAGATCCCAATCTCATTTGCTTCTTCGCTAACATTTCTCCTCCATACCTCACCCCGCGCGGCTCACGCCATGCCTCTCCGCAGCATCTGTATAAGCAACACGGCGCCATCACAATGGCCCTCGCGGTGGAATTCCTTGTGAATCCGATCACGCGGGATGCCTCGAGCCACAGGCGCGCTGATGTTCGCATTAAGTTGTCGGGCAGATCTGCGCTGGCGTCATCGCGCCGTAGTCGTTGATGGTTTGGAAGACCACCACTCCGCGAGCATCACCCAGCGGCACATCGACCTTGCTGTTCGGGGCCACCATCACACTCTTGGCACCCGATTGCAATGCAACGGCTTGTTTGCCTACGCTTAGGTTCACAAGCGTGATGAAATATGGCGTCGGGTTTGCGATCGTCAGCTGAGCGCCTTGCGTACAGCGAAGTGCTGATGGAGCCTCTTGCGACGACATGGCAAGTTGCGCAGGACGAATGAAGAGTTTGAAGATACTTGTAACAGCGAATTGCAGTTTATTGCCGCCACCTGATCTGTCTTCCGGTGGAATCGCCTGGACGTGTACGTAATACACGACCTCGCGGTCCGTCGGCGGTGGCTTACCAATATAGCGCACGCGCAATATCACCTCGCGCGCAGTCTGCTCGCTTGGCGCCGTCTCGATGCGAAACAATGGAGGCGTTACCAAGAAATTCTCGCTGTTTCCGCCATCCGCATCGGTAATCCATGTTTTCACCAGATACGGAACAACAGCATTGGTATTAGTCACCGACAGGGGAATCTCCCTAGCACCCTGCACGTAGATCAAACGAGTCGCACCTGGCGCCACCCCACCGCTGGCGTAAGCGGAATCGCTCCACGGAAAACTCGCTGTCACGATGATACCGACAGCAAGTCGGCGCATCATAATATTGAATGCAACGCTAATATTCTCAGAAATATTCGCCATTCTATATGCAATCCTATATAAATAGATCCAATCCATCTCGACAAGGACTCTATTTACTGGTATATCAAAATAAAGTTGATATTTGCATCGGCTTTCCCCGATGTCGGCGTCGCGCTAGTCGCGCGATACTTCGCCATGAAACTCAATGCCATGTCGCCGTACCGCAGATCAGTCAAGTGTTGCGGGCGTGTATTGGGCGGTAACAACTCACCCTTGTCATCGAAAATTCCCAAGCCAATCCCAGTGGCCGCCCCACCATTACCATCCACAGCAAATACCAACGGATCGCTCGTATCTGCAGCCCCGTTAAACATAACTCCAACCGTTTTCAGGACCGTAGGCTCACAATTCTGCAGAGCGATAGTGAACGGTTGCACCCCCACCCAGCTCCCTTTTCCGGAAAACTGGTCGGTTCTAAACTGCCCCATGCGGACGATCTGGTTGGTACTTTCCGTACTCA
Source organism: Burkholderia cepacia (assembly GCF_001039005.1). Lineage (GTDB taxonomy): Bacteria > Pseudomonadota > Gammaproteobacteria > Burkholderiales > Burkholderiaceae > Burkholderia > Burkholderia theae. The sequence goes on along the minus strand of NZ_LDWR01000108.1, from coordinate 2,954 downwards.
GCGTGCACGGTGCATAGACCACCGCTCCCTCGTAAATTACCTGTCCGCCAGGCATCCCAGTATCCGGCGGAACAGAAATCATTGCTCTGGCAGAAGAGCCCAGAAGCAAGCACGCAAGCACGCACATGGCACGTAGCATCGACATGCGCCCCCCCCGGTTGCAACCAAATATAAGCCCCGCTCAATCGCGCGAAGCGACACGCACTCGCGCGAAAGCGCTCGAATGGCGAATCACGAATAAGTAACATTAAAGTTAGCAACGGCCCTCACGCTACCGGCCGTAGCTGCACCGCCGACAGCCTGCATGCCAGCCTGCATAGTGATAGTATTGCTTCCGTTAGAAAGTGCTCGAACGGCGGTCGCAGTACTACTATCGAATTTTACCGAAGCACCTGTCTGGTCGACCATGAACACCCCGACGTTAGTTGCCGACCCACCATCATTACTTAGAACAGTTGAATCCCCTACACTGGTGGCGCCGGAAAACGTGAAACTTGCATTTTTGTATGTGTCGACACTGCACGTCTCCAGCTTGAGATCCACGCTGTGCAAGGGAGATTGCTTCGCGCCGGGAGAATTCAGATCTGTCATCTTGACTTGCCCCAGGTTAACAATTTGGATCGCACTTTGCGTCGAAATCGTACAAGGCGCATCGACCACCTGACCAATAAAGTGAATTTGCCCCCCATTGGCGGTGACAGAATCGGCAGCGGCCTTAGGCAACATCCACACAATCGCTGACACACCCGCCACGATCTGTATAGCCCGCGCCATTCTTTTTGCGAAGAATTTCTCATTCATAAGATCACCGCTCCCAAAAAATAATCCGAGTAAAATTTCACACAGCTTCGGGCTTATTGCAATCCCCGCGACCCGCCCCTCCAACACACCCACCGCTCAGAATAGCACTCACCAACCATTACTTAACAAAACATCCCTCCCACAACAACCAGAAATCTCGACTCGAACCCTCAAAACACCGGCACTGGAACCGCCATCATCAGCCAGCCCGTCGAACCGAAATTACTATCGCACCCTTGCTAGCCAGCGGCTGGCAATACCAAAAACAGCCAACCCAATCCCACACATCAACAATACAATTTGACTAACAAGTCATCAAATCAATTTCCACGACAGCCAACACCCACTCTCTAACGGAAAATCACTACCAATAATTTCAGCAGCAAAACGGCTTAAAAACCTTCACACAACGGCGGACATATTATATAAATTACACCACCGCCTACCCGCCTTAGTTGTTCTGAATATTCCCTACTATTCGGCATCCGCCGAAACAAAAACCTAGAGCTCGATTTACCACACCTCATATTGCCGCAATAAAAGCGTAACCACCACCATTCTATTTTGTACACGACTAGTTTATCGCATGGCACGCCTCATCCGAATATAAAGCGACTCTATCAGCCACCCCAATTGCAACAAATATTAACGAATGCAAAAAATCTTGGCCAAGCACGCATTGCAAGTACGCTTATTTTTATCACGTATAGACGGGAGGTTGTAATGCGAAATATGCATCGAGTAAGACCGGCCCACACAACTGGACGTGGTGTTCGCCAACCCGTATCGGTGCTCCAGTTGCGCGCATAGCAAGAAGAACGATCCGTAATGAACTGTGGGCGGTGCTGCAGCCGCTGATTCCGGAGTTCGAGCATTCGCCCAAGGGAGGTCGGCGTCGTTCGGTCGATGACCGCGCTGCGCTGAACGGCATCCTGTATATGCTCCAGAGCGGTATCCTTGGGAAAACCTTCGGCAGGAACTCGGTTTCGGCAGCGGGACGACCTGTTGGCCGCGACTACGCGACTGGCAAACCGCTGGCGTCTGGGACAGACTGCATGTAGCGATGCTTCTCCGCTTGCGCGAGCACGATCAAATCAATTGGCGGGGCGAGCAAGCATCGATGGCGCGAGCATAGCCAGCCCCCCGGGGGCCAGGAAACCGGCCCAAACCCAACCGACCGGGGAAAATTAGGCACGAAGCGGCACCTCATAGTCGACGCACGAGGTGTCTCGTTAGCGATCACCGTGAACGGCGCAACCCGACACGATTCGTTAATGTTCGAGCCGACGTTGGATGCCGTTCCAGCTGCACTTGGCCTGAGTGGGAAAGCACGCAAGGGTCCGGACAAATTGCATACCGACCGGCGGCCTGCGACGTTGACGAGCGTTTGTCGCGAAGCCATCCTGCGCGGGGCATACACCACGTCGCAGGCGTGTTGTTCAACCACGTAGACGCAACACATCGCGGGCGGCGTCCGCATCCCACCTCGCACGCTCGAGCAGGTACTGCACCCCATCCGGGGTCGAGTCTCCGATCCAATCCGCAAGCTGCCAGCCGTTCTTGCGCTCGGCCGTGCCCAGCAGTCCCTTCAGATAGGACAGCGACCGCTCACGCGACTCGGATCAGTTGAACTGGTCCGCCAGACGCGCATGTAACGCCTCAAGCTCCCGATCCCAACCCCTTACGATTGACTTCATTTCTCATGAATTGAATCGCACTACGGATGAACCACACCGAATTTCGCTCGTTCGCTATATCCGAATTGTGGGCCACTGTACCCGTGTCATATCCGACTTGGGGCGGGACTATTTCCACCTGCAGAACAACCGCTGGTAGACACGTTCAGCCTGCTCGGCGACGGCACGCTTTTGGTCTCGTACGCTCTTCAGACTGTAAGCGGCGGCGGAACCTTTGCGCGAGCCGTGCTGAGCGGGCATCCCGGCTTGCAATTCCAGCGCGCGCGCTTGTGTGCGGTCAGGGCAGGACGGTCCCACGCGAACGGCTCACCGCGTGTCAGCACATACCATACGATGACCGCCAGCTTGCGGGCCGTCGCGACGATGGCGATTTGCTGTCCGCAGCGGTCACGCACCCGCAGAAAGAAGGCACGCAATGGACCAGGTGCCTGTGTGCCCCGTTACTATCTTCACGCC
>NZ_LDWR01000107.1 GCF_001039005.1 Burkholderia cepacia | reverse complement strand
TGTAGTGGCTAGATAGAAATGTCCGCTTTTGGCTACATGGAAATGTCCGCTTTCGTGCCACGTAAGCTGTCCGGCCGCCGGGTGTCCGGCGCCGGAGGCTGCGATGGCTGCAACGGAACGGATCACGATGACGATGCGCGAGCTGGACCGGTTCAAGGTCATTCAAGACGTGGCGGACGGCAAGCTCAAGCCATCGCGTGCAGCGGAACGGCTGGAATTGACGACACGACAGATTCGCCGGCTGGTCGCCCGGCTGCGTGAGCACGGTCCGGCGGGTTTGGTGTCGGGACACCGAGCGAAGCCCGGCAACCGCCGTCTGGACCCAGGCGACGCCGACCGGGCGCTGTCGATCATCCGCGATCGCTACGCCGATTTCGGACCGACACTGGCCTGCGAGAAGCTCTGGGAATGTCACGGCATTCGCCTGGCCAAGGAGACGGTCAGGAAGCTGATGACGGAGGCAGGTTTATGGGTGCCGCGTCGGCAGCGTCCGCCGAAGGTTTATCAGCCGCGAGCGCGCCGGGCCTGCCTGGGTGAATTGATCCAGATCGATGGCAGCGACCATCGGTGGTTCGAGGAACGGGCGCCGGCCTGCACGCTGTTGGTGTACGTCGACGACGCGACGAGCCGGTTGATGATGCTGCACTTCACGCAAACCGAATCGACCTTCAGCTACTTCGAAGCGACGCGCGCGTACATCGAACGGCACGGCAAACCTGGGGCGTTCTACAGCGACAAGGCCAGCGTGTTCCGCAACGTGAAGCCAGGCAAGACCGGTAACCGCGTGACACCGTTCGGCCGCGCGATGTACGAGCTGAACATCGACACGTTCTGCGCGAACAGCAGTTCAGCCAAGGGACGAGTCGAGCGCGCACATCTGACGTTGCAGGACCGATTGGTCAAGGAGATGCGATTGCGCGGAATCAACACGGTGGCCGACGCCAACGCTTACGCGCCCTCCTTCATGGCCGTCTACAACGCGCGCTTCGCGAAACCGCCGAAGAGCGACTTCAACGCGCACCGGCCGCTGCGGCCCGACGAGAGCTTGGATCTGGTGTTGACGTGGCGCGAGCCGCGGAAAGTGACGAAGTCGCTCACGGTGCAGTACGACCGGGTGATGTACTTGCTGGAGGACACGCCGGAGAACCGGACGCTGATCGACCGACAGATCGAGGTGTGGGAGTACCCGGATGGGCGGATCGAAATCCGGTCTGACGATCGCGTGTTGCGCTGCAGGCAGTACGACCGTTTGGCTGAAATCGATCAGGGTGCCATCGTCGAGCACAAGCGCTTGAGTCATGTGCTGCAGGTCGCGCAAGCCCTTCAGGCACAACGCGATAACAGTCGAATCGGTAAAGCGCCGTCACGCACACATCGTGGCGACTCGACCCGGACCAATCGAAACGAGGCTGAGCCGGGCAAGAAGAAGCAACGCAAGATCACGCAGGCCGACGTCGAGCATGTGATCGTGGATCTGGCGCAACGGAAGCAAACCGCAAAGCTGCCAAACAAACCTGGCCGTCGGTCTGCAAAGGCTGGGGAAACAAACGTGAGCGCCCTGCCCGTTCAGGCGTCGACCTTCGACACTGCGTAACGCTCAAAACGAGGGAAAAACGCAGCAAAACCAACCCTAAAACCGGACATTTTTAAATAGCTGGAAGGTGGACATCTGAATCCGGGTATGACA
>NZ_LDWR01000106.1 GCF_001039005.1 Burkholderia cepacia | reverse complement strand
TCGTCGATGCCGCTCGGAGTCGTAACCGCGATCGGCGTAGACGATGCGTGGCCGCTGAAGTGGGTGGCCGCGCAATCCGCGAATCGGCGGAATCGCGTCGATCAGCGGCAGCAATTGCGTGACGTCGTTGACGTTCGCCCCGGTCAGGATCGCGGCGAGCGGGGTGCCGTTGGCATCGGTGACGATGTGGTGCTTGGAACCGGGTCGCGCGCGATCGGTAGGGTTTGGCCCGGTTTTTGGCCTGCCCCAACGGCGCGAATCGACGATGAATCGACGGCGGCTCGTGAGAAGTCGATCTTGTCTGCTGCGCGCAGCTTTGCGAGCAGTAGCTCGTGCAAGCGATCCCACACGCCGGCTGCTTGCCAATCGCGCAGCCGTCGCCAACATGTCACGCCCGAGCCGCATCCCATCTCGGCCGGCAGATCGCGCCAGCGCAGTCCGGTCTTGAGAACGAACAGGATGCCGGTCAGCGCGGCGCGATTCGA
>NZ_LDWR01000105.1 GCF_001039005.1 Burkholderia cepacia | reverse complement strand
GCTTGTATGTTTAAGCCAGACCAGTACGGTAAAGTCTGGAGGTTGCCAGACTTGGCCGTGCAGTTTGACAGGCGCTTGGGCGTACGAGCCCGTCACTGAGTAAAGAACGCACGGCCGCCGTGCTGGTCTTCTTGAAACCCGAACGGTTACGCGCCCCGACGTCGTCGAGGGCGCATGCACAAGCAAGGGAACCGAAGATCATGTCTGTCTCCTCAGTGGTGGTGGGTATCGATGTGGCCAAAGCACACGTTGATGTCTGCGTACTTGGCGCTGAACTTGCCATTCAACGCTGCACGAACGACGCCGATGCGCATTCGGCACTGGCTGCGGCCTTGCAGCCACTGGGCATTGCCTTGGTCGTGATGGAAGCGACCGGCGGTTACGAAGCGGCGCTGGCCTGCGCGCTGCAAGCCGCCGGTTTGCCCGTGGCCGTGGTCAACCCGCGTCAAGCACGCGACTTCGCCAAATCGATGGGGCGGTTGGCCAAGACCGACGCCATCGACGCACAGATGCTGGCTGAGTTTGCTTCGGTCCTGGTTCGCCGCAAGGATCTCGCCTGCTTCATTCGCCCGTTGGCCGATGCCCAGCAGCAAGCGCTGGCCGCGATGGTCACGCGTCGCCGTCAATTGCTCGGCATGCTGCTGTCGGAGCGGCAACGCCTGCAATTGGCGATCCCCGTGGTGCAACCGAGCATCGAGGCCATGATCAACGCCATTCGCCAACAGCTCGATGACGTCGACACGCAGATGGTCGCCCATGTACGGGAGCATTACGCCGCGCTCGATACGCTGCTGCGCTCCGCCAGCGGCATTGGACCTGTCGCGAGCGCCACCCTGATTGCTCAGTTACCTGAACTCGGCCGCCTCAATCGACGACAAATCGCCGCCTTGGTCGGTGTGGCCCCGATGGCCTTCGACTCCGGCGCAACGCGTGGTCGCAGACATATCCAAGGCGGACGCTTCGAAATACGCCGCGTTCTGTACATGGCCGCGCTGACAGCCGCACGTCGCAACCCCACTATCACCGCCTTCTACCAGCGCTTGATCTCAGGCGGCAAACTGCCCAAGGTCGCGCTGGTCGCCTGCATGCGCAAGCTCCTCACCATGCTCAATGCCATGGTCAGATCCAACACGCCTTGGGACAATTCGCTTCATCGCACTTGGTGATAGTGGGGTTGCGACGTGCGGCTGTCAGCGCGGCCATGTACAGAACGCGGCGTATTTCGAAGCGTCCGCCTTGGATATGTCTGCGACCACGCGTTGCGCCGGAGTCGAAGGCCATCGGGGCCACACCGACCAAGGCGGCGATTTGTCGTCGAT
>NZ_LDWR01000104.1 GCF_001039005.1 Burkholderia cepacia | reverse complement strand
TATGACACCGTCTCTTAGCGCCGCTAACACAACTGGACACGGTGCATCGCGGGCCGTATCTTGTGGCCCATGGCAAGAAGAAAGATTCGCAACGAGTTATGGGCCGTGCTCGAACCGTTGATTCCGGAGTTTGAGCATTCGCCCAAGGGCGGTCGGCGTCGGTCCGTTGACGACCGAGCAGCATTGAATGGCATTTGTATGTGTTGCAAACGGGGGTTCCTTGGGAGGATTTGCCCCAGGCGCTTGGCTACGGTAGCGGCATGACATGTTGGCGACGGTTACGCGATTGGCAGGCGGCAGGCCTATGGGAAAAGTTGCATCTGGCGATGCTTCACCGGTTGCGTGAACATGACCAGATTTATTGGGGGCACGCCAACCTCGATGCGGCCAGCGTTTCCAGCTCCCGGGGGCTGGAAACCGGCGCCAACCCGACAGATTGGGGCAGACTCTGTAGCAAGCGACACCTCGCCGTAGATGCCCGAGGCGTTTTCTTGGCTATCACAGTCACATGGGGCAGCCGACACGACTCGATGGCGGTCGAATCGATGCTGAACGCGATACCTGTCGCGCCCGGCCTGGATAGCCTATCTCGGAAACGGCCCGGCAAGCTGCGTGCGGACAAAGGATACGGTTGCCATCGATGTCGACGCGATCTGAAGTGACGTGGCATCATGGCGCAGATGGCCCGCAATGACATTGAGCGCACGGAGCGCTCGGGACGGCATCGCCGGATTGTCTGATGACTTGTGTTGGACACTCCAAGCCGCTACTCGAGTGCTGACCGTCAATAAAACGTAACGCAGCTGGCGAGCTTGAGGCTGACACCTCGAATCGCTACACGCCGCGCAGCCGCAACCAGCGGCGATCGATGAGGAATTTTACAAAATCATAACCTTATGTGCGGGATTCGATGTCTAAAACAAGAATTGTCAATTTTTTTGACAGTCTCGCCAAAATAAAATTGTCAATTCGAGTGTTGGGCATCTTGTGTGACAGGTATCTCGAGTTGTCATCTTTGATCTCCCCGTCCGTCGGGTTTTTCATCGATATATCATATATATCTCAATTTTAATTTTGATGGCTTTCGCTACTTTGATCGCGCTAAATAAGATATGGATTTATTCAATTTATTAACAATCTCCAAATATTTATTGGTTGACGATGCGGCATCGTCTCCGACGTAATCAATCAAAATTACACCAGGATTCACGCCCCTCGCAGTCTCGATAACGCTAGCGATTCCAGAATGGTTCGATGTCGCCCGCACCTTTACACCTTGCAGTGAAAAAGGGTTTTTCTTGCTCCAAAACGGGATATTGGTCTGAGTTACCTTCAATTTTCCATCCTCAGGCTTTCGAATAAAATCCCTGATAAAGCCACCAAACCGCGTACTATCTGTGTCGTTCCCCCATTTCGTGAAGACGTGAGAGTTGTAACTCCAGACAATGTCCCGGTATTTCGAGTCGTCAATTTTTTTGCTGGTCATCTTTCCGAGGACTACGATGTTTTTACCTTTTTGTAAAGATTCGCCAACCGTCACATCTCCAAGAGAGCCACTTTCGTTGGTGGAAATAATTTCACCCTCACTTCCCATAATAGCCTTTCTCACAAAATCTGCTGATTCATCGTTGTAGAAATCAAATTTAAGTATATAGAAATCATTTTTATCTTTTCTTGCGTGTTCTAAGAGTTTTCTAACCTCAGTTAGGGCGCCCCCGGGGGTTGCACTCGGGCCGTGGAAAAATCCATAATTGCCATTGTCGAGCTTTCTTATTCGAATGTCAAAATATCTCACGCCATTTCCGGCTTGCTCAACCAGATTCAAAGACTGAGTCTTAAAGGCCTGCGGTATCGTTGCCCCAAGACTCGTGACGCCATACTGCCGACTAAACATATACGTTCCCGCATCATGACTGCCCAGCATCGCAATTCTGGAGAGTTTTGTGGCGGCTGGCAAGCTGTTGTGTTTAATGTTAGTTTTTAACATCGTCCGGCTGTGCGCCAATATCGATTCTCCATTTTTTGAAATGCGTTGAGTGTCGACGGGGGGGGATGGAATTAGCATCCCTGCACCTCTTCGCGTCTTTGGAGTAGTTGATTTATTTTGCTCAACAATGGTGAATTCTTGCTGGGTCGCCCCCCCAAAATTAAAATCTCGATCTTTCGATATTTTATGGTTTAAATTAAGGACGGCCTTCAATTTTGAGAGAAAGCTATGTGTTTCGCCAGCATTTGTGCCCCGGGTGTTATCGATGCTGATGATTTTTTGAGTGCAACAAGATCCCGCTCCGCTTAAATTTTTGGAAAATTCATTTTCTTGTTTTTCTGTTTGGAAATGTTCTTCTGGTGAGGTTGCGTTGTTTTCCCCAGGGCGTCTCGAAATAAGTGCGCTAATCGATGGCATGATTAAATTGTAATTTAAATAACTTGACATCCATAATGATGATATATTTTGATGTGGCTTGATTCCAAAAAACGATCGCGGTTTGACTACTCTACCCCCGATGGTACTGTCAGGTTGGAGCT
>NZ_LDWR01000103.1 GCF_001039005.1 Burkholderia cepacia | reverse complement strand
ATGGGAAGCAGGTCAATATTCCTGCACCATTGTTAGATGCGATGGGGGGACGGATCGCGGAAGGTTGTCCGGGTGTTGGAAGTCCCGGTCGCTGCATTGGAGAAGGCGCTTAGGCAAATCCGGGCGCGGAATTCAAGGGTGTGGCGCGAGCTCCTTAGGGAGCGAAGCAATTGGAAGTGGTTCCAAGAAAAGCCTCTAAGCTTCAGTCTAACGATGACCGTACCGCAAACCGACACAGGTGGGCGAGATGAGTATTCTAAGGCGCTTGAGAGAACTCGGGAGAAGGAACTCGGCAAATTGGTACCGTAACTTCGGGATAAGGTACGCCCTTGTAGCTTGATGCCCCTGCGGGCAAAGGGTGAAGGGGTTGCAATAAACTGGTGGCTGCGACTGTTTAATAAAAACACAGCACTCTGCAAACACGAAAGTGGACGTATAGGGTGTGACGCCTGCCCGGTGCCGGAAGATTAAATGATGGGGTGCAAGCTCTTGATTGAAGTCCCGGTAAACGGCGGCCGTAACTATAACGGTCCTAAGGTAGCGAAATTCCTTGTCGGGTAAGTTCCGACCTGCACGAATGGCGTAACGATGGCCACACTGTCTCCTCCCGAGACTCAGCGAAGTTGAAGTGTTTGTGATGATGCAATCTACCCGCGGCTAGACGGAAAGACCCCATGAACCTTTACTGTAGCTTTGCATTGGACTTTGAACCGATCTGTGTAGGATAGGTGGGAGGCTATGAAACCGGAACGCTAGTTTCGGTGGAGCCGTCCTTGAAATACCACCCTGGTTTGTTTGAGGTTCTAACCTTGGTCCGTGATCCGGATCGGGGACAGTGCATGGTAGGCAGTTTGACTGGGGCGGTCTCCTCCCAAAGCGTAACGGAGGAGTACGAAGGTACGCTAGGTACGGTCGGAAATCGTGCTGATAGTGCAATGGCATAAGCGTGCTTAACTGCGAGACCGACAAGTCGAGCAGGTGCGAAAGCAGGTCATAGTGATCCGGTGGTTCTGTATGGAAGGGCCATCGCTCAACGGATAAAAGGTACTCTGGGGATAACAGGCTGATACCGCCCAAGAGTTCATATCGACGGCGGTGTTTGGCACCTCGATGTCGGCTCATCTCATCCTGGGGCTGTAGCCGGTCCCAAGGGTATGGCTGTTCGCCATTTAAAGAGGTACGTGAGCTGGGTTTAAAACGTCGTGAGACAGTTTGGTCCCTATCTGCCGTGGGCGTTGGATATTTGAAGGGGGCTGCTCCTAGTACGAGAGGACCGGAGTGGACGAACCTCTGGTGTACCGGTTGTCACGCCAGTGGCATCGCCGGGTAGCTATGTTCGGAAGAGATAACCGCTGAAAGCATCTAAGCGGGAAACTCGCCTTAAGATGAGATATCCCTGGGGACTAGATCCCCTTGAAGGGTCGTTCGAGACCAGGACGTTGATAGGTCAGGTGTGTAAGCGCAGTAATGCGTTCAGCTAACTGATACTAATTGCCCGTAAGGCTTGATCCTATAACAAGTCTGT
>NZ_LDWR01000102.1 GCF_001039005.1 Burkholderia cepacia | reverse complement strand
GCGGATTCAACCGGTCGATGCAACAGCTTGATGGAATCGTTCAGCCGGTGTATCGAAGTTTAGTGTCTTGCGTGGACGTTCGTTGAGCCGTCGGGCAATGGCGTTAAGCTTGGCTTGCGAGTAGGCAGAGAGGTCCGTTCCTTTTGGGAGGTACTGTCTCAGAAGCCCATTCGTGTTTTCGTTCGTGCCGCGTTGCCAGGGATGCTGGGGATCGCAGAAGTAGACCTTAATGTCCGTCGCGACAGTGAAGCGCTCGTGGCCAGCCATCTCCGTGCCCCGATCCCACGTCAGCGATTTATACAATTCCTGTGGAAGCTTGCCGGCGTGTCTTATCAGAGCATTGACGACAGCCTCAGAGTCCTTGCTGGCAATCTTTACCAACATCACGAACCGGGTCTGGCGTTCGACGAGTGTTGCAATCTGACTGTTAGCGTTGCCGAACAGCAGATCGCCTTCCCAGTGCCCGGGTATTGCTCGATCCTCGGCTGTGCCCGGGCGTTCACTGATTGATATGGCATCGCGGATGTTCGTGCGGTCCTCGGTCTTCAGTGTGTGTTGACGCGATCGACGCATGGCCCGAGAACGGCGCAGGTGTTCCAGCAGCTCTCTTTTCAGCGCACCACGGGCCTGGATATAGAGGCTCCGATAGATAGTCTCGTGCGACACCTGATAGTCCTTGTTGACCGCATACACGTGCTTGAGCCAACCCGCAATCTGCTCCGGCGACCACTGCAATCGGAGCTTGCTTGCCACAACCTGGGCGAGTGTCCGATTCCTGACCAGCTTACATGTCTTTGGGCGCCGTGCGCGGTCCCAGGCGAGCGCGTCGGCCTGGCTCGCCCGATAGTACTGCCTTCCGCCATTTCGCTGCACCTCGCGGCTGATAGTAGATGGTGCACGTCCTAACCGCGCCGCTATCGATCGAATCGACTGGCCGGCGACGACTGCGCGCGAGATTTCCTCGCGCTCGGCAAGCGTCAAGGCAAGCTTGGAGCGGTGTCGTTGAGCTGGCTGTATCCCGCCAGTCCTCGCGAGTACGCTTTGTATCGATGAGTGGTAGCGATCGAACAGTCGGGCAATCTGCGCAAGCGTGTCCCCCTTGCGCCACCGCTCCCACATCAGTGCCTTTTGAGTCTCGGTGTAGTAGATCCTGCGCCGCTGTTTCATTTGCAACACCTCCACTGCTTACGCAGCGTCTAGTGTGTTGCATCGACCGGTTGAATCCGC
>NZ_LDWR01000101.1 GCF_001039005.1 Burkholderia cepacia | reverse complement strand
CCCTGCTCGCCCCCCCCCCCTTCCTGCACGCTTGCGCCGGGCGGTTCATAATTCCGCCATCGAATGACGGACCGCCAGGCCCGTCCTGTAACTGGAAACCGATGATGGAAAGTGTGGATCTCGACGTGCTGAAGACGAGCGCGCGCTGGCTCGAGGAAGGGCGCCGCGTACTGCTCGTCACGGTCGTGAAAACGTGGGGCTCGTCGCCGCGCCCCGAAGGCGCGACGCTCGCGGTGCGCGAGGACGGGCTCGTGGTCGGCTCCGTGTCCGGCGGGTGCATCGAGGACGACCTGATCGCCCGCGTGCACGCGAGCGGCATCGCGGCCGATGCGCGCCCGGAAGCGCTCAAGTACGGCGTGACGGCCGAGGAAGCACACCGCTTCGGGCTGCCGTGCGGCGGCACGATCCAGCTCGTGCTCGAGCCGCTCACGCGCGACAGCGGGATTGCCGCGCTGTGCGCGGAAGTCGAGGCCGGCCGCCTCGTCACGCGCACGATGACGCTCGCGACCGGCCGTGCGTCGCTGTCGCCCGCGCAGGCGACCGACGGGCTCGCGTTCGACGGCGAGCGGCTCATGACGATCCACGGGCCGCGCTATCGGATGCTCGTGATCGGCGCCGGCCAGTTGTCGCGCTATCTGTGCCAGATCGCGGTCGGGCTCGACTACCAGGTGACGGTGTGCGATCCGCGCGAGGAATACACTGATGCCTGGGACGTGCCGGGCACGCGCGTCGTGCGCACGATGCCGGACGATACGGTGCTCGACATGAAGCTCGATCCGCGCTCGGCCGTGATCGCGCTCACGCACGATCCGAAGCTCGACGATCTCGCGCTGATGGAGGCGTTGAAGACGTCCGCGTTCTACGTGGGCGCGCTCGGCTCGCGGCGCAACAACGCGGCACGGCGCGAGCGGCTGCGCGAATTCGACCTGAACGAAGCGGAACTGGGCCGGCTGCACGGGCCGGCCGGTATCTACATCGGCAGCCGGACGCCGCCGGAAATCGCGATCTCGATCCTGGCCGAGATCACCGCCGCGAAGAACAACGTGTCGCTGCCGACGATCCTGCAGGTCGAGGGCGCAAAGGCCGCGCGGGAGATCGCGGCGAACAGCGGCGCGGCCTGCGGCCTCTGATCCGCACCGGCCGACCGCTTCGGTCGTGCCGGACGCACGGTTCGCGCCGGCGGCAGGCCGGCGCGAGCGTCGATCAGGTCAGGCCGGCGGCAAGCGCCGCGGCGACCGAACCGACGACCAGCACGACGCCGACCGTGCGGCGCTTGTTCAGCTCGGTCCACAACAGCACGCCCGTCAGCGACAGCAGGATCAGCGAGCCCGCGATCGTGTCCATCAGCAGCACCCAGCCGAGGTTCATCCCGACGCCGCGATGCAGGTTGTTCAGCGTCGTCAGGAACGTGTTGCCCGTACGCTTCACCGACACGTAACCATTGCCGACCCAGTATTCGGCCTGCAGGTTCTGGTGCGGCCCGAACAGGCCCATCTGCCAGTGCTCGGGCTGCATCACGCGCCGGTCTCCCCACGCAACGGCCTGCGCGGGTTCCTTGCGCATGCGGCCCGGCTTGCCGTCGAAATGCAGTTCCTGCTGCAGCCATTTCGTCATCGCGGCAGGCGTCTTCGGCACCGACGCCGGCAACGCGATCTGCATCTCCTCGACCTGCGGCTCGCCGGTCGAAATCTTCAGCGGCGGCGCACGGTGGTTGAGCAGCACGCCCGTCACGCCGAACAGCAGCCCGAGCACCGCGCCCCACAACCCGACCCAACCGTGCACCTTGCGCAGCCACTTGATGAAGGTCGCCCGGCGCGAGCGCTGGCGGCGCGCGGCCAGTTCGTCGTCGCTCAGCGGGCGGGCCACCGGGCGCAATACGGTGACGCCTGCTCGGCGCGGATTGATCGTTTCGGGCGCGTTCACGCGAAAGTATCCATTCGTTCAAAACAACGGGCGGCGCGCAGAAATCGCACGCCGCCCGAGCAACATGAAAATGAGAATGGATATCATTACACAAATCAAATGCCGACTCAATCCGCCCAGGGACGCAGCAGCACGCTCGGCGAGCGAAGAAACGCGGACGAAGCGCGCAAATTGCACCACGATGGCAATCGATAAACGACAAATGCCGACCGAATGACCATGCAAGACAGAGACAGCATTTCGTAAGAAGCTGCGCGATACCGGGCCGTTCAGCGCAGCGGCGGCAGCGGGAAACGTGGCACGGCGTCGTCCGGCGCGGGCTCGGTGCGATCGAGCGAGTACAGCCACGCGAGCAGATCCGCGACGGCCTGGTAGAGCTGCGGCGGAATGCGATCGTCGAGGTCGACCTGCATCAGCAGCGACACCATCTCCGGCGCCGTATGCACGTACAGCCCCGCATCGTGCGCGCGCGCGACGATCATCTCGGCAAGCACGCCGTAACCCTTCGCGACCACGCGCGGCGCCGCATCGCCGCCTTTCGGGTCGTAGACGAGCGCGGCCGCGCGCTTGCGGGACGTCATGCTCATTGCCACGCCTCGTCGTCGGCGCCCGGTGTACGCGGTGCCGGTCCGCCGGCCGCGCCGCGCGCGTACGCGGCGGCGGCCGCCTGCGCGGCAAACAGGTCGAAACCGTCCGGCCCGTCGTCGACCGCGCGGATCGACAGCCCGCCAACCTGCAGCCCCGAGCCCTCGAGCCGCTGCCGCAGCGCGGCCTCGTGCCGCGCGAGGCGGTCGGCGCCCGTCTGGTTCGCCCGCAGCCGCGCGACGAGTTGCGTGCCGTTCAGCACCAGCTCCGCATCGACCGTGCCGAGCGACGGCAGCGTCAACGTCAGCCGCGTGCGCCAGGCGATGCCGTCGCCCGCGTCGTCGCCGCCGTGCGGTGCGCGGCTGCCCGGATCGTCGGGCTCGATCGTCCAGTCAAGCCGCGCGCCGGGCCACGCCTCGCCCGCCCAGCGGAACTGGTCGGTCGCGAGCGCGTCGAGCTGCTGCCGGACGATCGGCACGGCGACCGGATGCACGGGCGCGAGCGTCTGCGCCAGCGGATCGGACGACGCGGCGGCCAGTTCGGCGCGCGCGGGCGTCCAGCGCGTGTCGGCACGCGCGTCGAGCGGATCGGCCGTGTCGTGCGGCAACGACGCGCCCTGCCGAGCGGCCGCCGGCAAAGCCTGCGCGGGGTCGCGAACCGGCGCGCCGCCTTGGGCCGGTGCGCCCGGTTGCGCGGCCGTCCGCGTGTTCACGGGCAGCGGCAGGCGCTGTGCGAGCAACTCGTCGAGCACATCGGTCGAGTCGTGCTGCGCGGCATCCGGGTCGATCGGCGCGAGCGTAGCCGTCAGGCGCGCCTGCGGCTCGCGCATCAGCGCCGCGAGCGGACGCTGGCCGGCCAGCCACTGCGCCAGATGGGATTCGTAGAAGAGGCCGCTCTCGCTCACGGCCTGCGCGAGCGCCGCGCGCAGCGCCGCGACCGGCGGCAACCCGGCCGCTTCGCGCGCAGCGGCGGCGGACGACGCCGCTGCGGGAGCCGGCGTGGAAGACGTGGAAGGCGCGGCCGGATCGGACGCGGCCGGTGCACGCGCCGGCACGGTCGTATCGGTCAGCAGCACGGTGGGATCGGCCAGCAGCGGCGTGCGCCCGGCAATGACCGGCGTCGCATCGCCGCCCGCACGCGAAATCGCGTCGAGCACGCGCCCGACATCGGACAGCGCGGTCTGCGTGGAAGCCGGCGGCGCGGCGGGCGGGCTGGCGGGCGCGGGCGAGGACGACGCGCCGGCACCCGGCGTGCCGACCTGCGCGGTCGCGCCGCCGCCGGCGGGCGCCGACACGGTGCCGGTCAGCAGGCTGTCGAGACGGCTCGCCAGCAGCGCGGCTGCAACGGGGTCGATACCGGTCATGATCGGAGCCTGCTCACCTCAGCCACATCGTTGCAAATCCGGGAACGGCACATCCGTGCCGCCCTCGGGAACAGCGCGCCTGCGGTAACGGGCCCTACCCGCGCGCGCGGTAGAGATCGGTCAATACCTTGGTCGAGCGCCGCGCCTCGAACAGCGCGGACAGCCGCGCGACGTCCGGGCTCGCGAGATCGCGGATCGCGGCGTCGTCGGCCAGGATGCGGCGGATCAGGTCGAGCTTGCGGCCGAGATCCGATTCGTCGAGCGCAACGCCCGGATCGGCCTCCTTCAGCCCGTCGACGAGCTGCATGAATTCGGCCTGCAACCCCGGCAACGCGCTCCAGTCGGCGCCGCGCGCGGCGCACAGCATCCGGCCCGACACGGCTGCGAGCGCCTCGTAACGAGCGAAGTATTCGGCCTTGCGATTCATCTTGATGCTTCCACTGCCTGTTGCGCGGCCATGCGCGCGGCTTCCGGGGCAATCCCCGTCCATGCTTCCTCGAGCGTCGCGAGCAGCCCGTCGACTTCGACCAGCATCGCGTCGCTCGCCTGCGCGTTCGCTTCCAGCAGACGCCGGCCGATATACGCATACAGCCCATCGAGCCGATCCGCGATCTCGCCGCCCGCGTCGCGGTTCAGCGACGCCTTCAGGCCGCTCTCGACGATCCGGATCGCCTTGCCAATCGCTTCGCCGCGCCCGGACACGTTGCCCTGCTGCAGGTGCATGCGCGCCAGCGCAATCGCCTGCCGCGCCCCCTGGTAGAGCATCGCGATCAGCCGGTGCGGGGAGGCGCCCATCACCCCCGTCTCGACGCCGACACGCGCGTAGGCATTGGCTCCAGCGTGTCCTGGGGAAAACATGCGCATCTCCTTGTCATGCGGTAGCTATACGGGAGCCGTCGCCGTGCATCGCACGACGCGGCCTTCTCCGGAGTTATCGGAAGGGATTTGGAAAGCTTTAGGCGCGCGGGGCCGCCGCCGGGCGCGGGAGGCCGGCCCGCCGGGCCCGCCCGGCCCTCGTCACACCGACATCTGCATGATGTCGTTGTAAGCGCTCACGAGCTTGTTGCGGACCTGGAGCCCGAACTGGAAGCCGATGTTGGCTTTCTGCATGTCGACCATCACGTCGTTCAGCGACACGTTCGGCGCGCCGACCTCGAACGCCTGCGCCTCGCCGAGCGCGTGCTGCTGGTCGCCGCTGATCTTGTCGAGCGACGCCTTCATCGCGCTCGCGAACGTGCCGGCCGTCGCCGCGCCCGAGCCGGCCAGCGCCGCCGTCGGGCTCGCGACGCCGCCGGACGCCTGCGCGGCCATCGACTGCATCTGTTGCAACACCGAACCGATCCCGCTGACGTTCGCAGTCATGCTGTCCCCAGAATTGAGAGAAGAGACCCGGACGCACCGGGCGTTTCCGCCGGTGCCGCACCACGCGCACCATGCCGGATCGCAGCAAAGAATAGCAGCGCGCCGCGCGTCAAAGCCGAGAAAGTACGGGGGAAACCCCGCTCTTTTCGGTCGATCGGAGTACGGCCCGGATCACGATAATCGCATCGTGTCATTGTCCGCCCGCTCGTCCGAGCGAGCTCAGTCGTCCCGCTCCGGAGAAACTCGACGCATGGATTCGCAGGCCAACTCGCTGATCAATCCCGACGCCCGCGCGGGCCTCGCCAGCCCGGCGCCCGGCGCCGCCGCGGCCGCCGCGTTGCCGGGCGTGGGTGGCGCCGGCGCGGACTTCGGCCTTGGCGGCTTCGCCGAACGCATTCCCGGCATCTCGCGGATGAAGGGCAACCCGAAGCTGCCGTTCCTGATCGCCGTCGCGTTCGCGATCGCCGCGATCACCGCGCTGGTGCTGTGGAGCCGGACGCCCGACTACCGCGTGCTGTACAGCAACCTGTCGGACCGCGACGGCGGTGCGATCATTACCGCGCTCCAGCAGGCAAACGTTCCCTACAAGTTCGCGGACGCCGGCGGCGCGATCCTCGTGCCGTCGAACCAGGTGCATGAAACGCGCCTGAAGCTCGCCGCGATGGGCCTGCCGAAGGGCGGCTCGGTCGGCTTCGAGTTGATGGACAACCAGAAATTCGGCATCAGCCAGTTCGCCGAACAGATCAACTACCAGCGCGCGCTCGAAGGCGAGCTGCAGCGCACCATCGAATCGATCAATGCCGTGCGCGGCGCGCGCGTGCATCTCGCGATCCCGAAGCCGTCGGTATTCGTGCGCGACAAGGAAGCGCCGAGCGCGTCGGTGTTCGTCGACCTCTACCCGGGCCGCGTGCTCGACGAGGGCCAGGTCCAGGCGATCACGCGGATGGTGTCGTCCGGCGTGCCCGACATGCCCGCGAAGAACGTGACGATCGTCGACCAGGACGGCAACCTGCTGACCCAGCCGGCTTCGGCGTCCGGCCTCGACGCGAGCCAGCTCAAGTACGTGCAGCAGGTCGAGCACAACACGCAGAAGCGCATCGACGCGATCCTCGCGCCGATCTTCGGCGCCGGCAACGCGCGTTCGCAAGTCAGCGCGGACCTCGATTTCTCGAAGATCGAACAGACGTCGGAAAGCTACGGCCCGAACGGCGTGCCGCAGCAGGCCGCGATCCGCAGCCAGCAGACCAGCAGCGCGACCGAACTCGCACAGGGCGGCGCATCGGGCGTGCCGGGCGCGCTGTCGAACACGCCGCCGCAGCCGGCCTCGGCGCCGATCGTCGCCGGCAACGGCCAGAACGCGCCGCAGACGACGCCCGTGAGCGACCGCAAGGACCAGACGACCAATTACGAGGTCGACAAGACGATCCGCCATCTCGAACAGCCGATGGGCAACGTGAAGCGGCTGTCGGTCGCGGTGGTCGTCAACTACCAGCCGGTCGCCGACGCGAAGGGCCACGTGTCGATGCAGCCGCTGCCGCCCGCGAAGCTCGCGCAGGTCGAGCAGCTCGTGAAGGACGCGATGGGCTACGACGAGAAGCGCGGCGACTCGGTGAACGTCGTGAACAGCGCGTTCTCGACCGTGAGCGACCCGTACGCCGACCTGCCGTGGTGGCGCCAGCCCGACATGATCGCGATGGCGAAGGAAGCCGCGAAGTGGCTCGGCATCGCGGCGGCCGCGGCGGCGCTCTACTTCATGTTCGTGCGCCCGGCGATGCGCCGCGCCTTCCCGCCGGCCGAGCCGGTCGCGCCGGCACTCGCGGCGCCGGAAGATCCGGTCTTGCTCGACGGCCTGCCCGCGCCGGTCAAGGCCGAGGAGCCCGACTCGTTGCTGCTCGGCTTCGAGAACGAGAAGAACCGCTACGAACGCAACCTCGACTACGCGCGCACGATCGCCCGCCAGGATCCGAAGATCGTCGCCACCGTCGTGAAGAACTGGGTGTCCGATGAACGCTGAAGGCTTGACCAAGAGCGCGCTCCTGCTGATGTCGATCGGCGAGGAAGAAGCCGCGCAGGTATTCAAGTTCCTCGCGCCGCGCGAGGTCCAGAAGATCGGCGCCGCGATGGCCGCGCTGAAGAACGTCACGCGCGAGCAGGTCGAGGACGTGCTGCAGGACTTCGTGAAGGAAGCCGAGCAGCACACCGCGCTGTCGCTCGATTCGAGCGATTACATCCGCTCGGTGCTGACGAAGGCGCTCGGCGAGGACAAGGCCGGCGTGCTGATCGACCGCATCCTGCAGGGCAGCGACACGAGCGGCATCGAGGGCCTGAAGTGGATGGACTCGGGCGCCGTGGCCGAACTGATCAAGAACGAGCATCCGCAGATCATCGCGACGATCCTCGTGCACCTCGACCGCGACCAGGCATCCGAGATCGCGTCGTGCTTCACCGAGCGGCTGCGCAACGACGTGCTGCTGCGGATCGCGACGCTCGACGGCATCCAGCCGGCCGCGCTGCGCGAGCTCGACGACGTGCTGACGGGCCTGCTGTCCGGCAGCGACAACCTGAAGCGCAGCCCGATGGGCGGCATCCGCACCGCGGCCGAGATCCTGAACTTCATGACCAGCGTGCATGAGGAAGGCGTGCTCGAAAGCGTGCGCCAGTACGACGCCGATCTCGCGCAGAAGATCATCGACCAGATGTTCGTGTTCGAGAACCTGCTCGAGCTCGAGGATCGCGCGATCCAGATGGTGCTCAAGGAAGTCGAGTCGGAAACGCTGATCGTCGCGCTCAAGGGCGCGCCGCCCGCGCTGCGCCAGAAGTTCCTCGCGAACATGTCGCAGCGCGCCGCCGAACTGCTCGCCGAGGATCTCGACGCGCGCGGCCCGGTGCGCGTGTCCGAAGTCGAGACGCAGCAGCGCCGCATCCTGCAGATCGTGCGCAACCTCGCCGAGAGCGGCCAGATCGTGATCGGCGGCAAGGCGGAAGACGCGTATGTCTGATTCGGCGAGCGATCGCGCGGGCACCCTCACCGCGTACCAGCGGTGGGAGATGGCGTCGTTCGACCCGCCGCCGC
>NZ_LDWR01000100.1 GCF_001039005.1 Burkholderia cepacia | reverse complement strand
TCGACCGGTTGAATCCGCAGTCGGGAAGCGCCGATCGTGGCCGACGGCTACCGACCACGAGCGGTCCATGACCGCTTGCGTACCTCGGACAGTGGAATGCCCGCGTCGCACCATTTTCCGGCCGATTGATCAATCACCGCTCTCCGCCGCCGCTGGACGCAGGGAAACAAGGAACCTTAGCCTGCAGATGCGGTATCGTGAGCGCCACCACAGTCGCGCAGACGGGCCCTACGATCTCCGTCGAGATGTCTTAGATGATCCCACTCCACAGCAATCCAGCTTTCTATCAGCTCCTTGCCGACAGCTATGCCCAGCTGCTTGGCCGTCCCCTGGTGCCTCAGGCCATGCCCGTGGTCGAAGCTACCGAATGGCTCTATGAGCGTGCGCCGTTCGCGGTACTCGCGCACAACACCGATCCTGACCCGCTCTTTATTTACGGCAACAAGGCCGCGCAGCGCCGGTTTGGGTATAGCTGGGATGAAATCACCCGACTGCCGTCCCGACTTTCAGCCGAGGCCCCGAATCGCGAGGAGCGGGAGCAATTCCTCGCACGCGTACAGCGGCTCGGCTACGAGGCGGGCTACAAGGGCGTGCGGGTCACCAAGTCAGGCCAGCGCTTCATGATCGAGGAAGCCACGCTGTGGCAACTACTCGACGCCGACGGCACACTGCACGGCCAGGCGGTCGTCATCCCGCGCACGCGTGACATCTGATCGCGCATAGCAATCATTCAAGAAAACATCATCCGTTTTTCCTCGGTCCTGCGCGCCCCGGTGCAAGATGCGCCACGACTTTGCCGGGACCTGGCGGGTGGTTCTTTACGTGATCGATGAACGCGCGCAGCTTCGGCATGATCTGCCGGCGGCCCGGATAGTAGAGAAACACGCCCGGCCTCACCGGCGCAAACGGCTCCAGCACGTGCACCAGGGTTCCCGCTTTCAGCGCTTCCGAGACCATCGGCTCAGGTAGCTGCGCCAGGCCCAGACCTTCGACTGCCGCACCCAGCAGGGTAGGAAAATCATGTGCGATAAACGGGCCCGATACGGCGACCTCGATCTCGCGATCGTTGTCGTTGAATGACCACGGCGCGATCGCACCGCTGGATCTCCGCCATCGTAAGCATGCATGTTCGCGCAGATCGTCCACGCGTTCGGGACGGCCGCGGCCTGCGAAGTAGGTCGGACTGCCGACGATGGCGAGACGGAACGGGGGCGTCAAAGGCACCGCGACCATGTCGGCGTCGACGAACTGGCCCAGGCGGATGCCGGCGTCGAACCCTTCCGCCGCGAGATCGACCAGCGCTTCGTTCGCGGCAATCTCGACTTCGATCTCGGGATACGCGCGGCAGAAGGAGGCAATCAGCGGTTCCAGCAGGATCGGCACCACCGCGCGCGGCACCGAAAGTCTCAACAGTCCGGTGGGCCGCTGGCCGAGATCGCGTGCGACCTCGCCGGCGGCGACGAGCTCTTCGAACGCCGGCTTGGCACGCGACAGAAACCGTTCGCCGGCTTCGGTCAGGCCGACGCTGCGCGTGGTGCGGATGAAGAGTGCGGCGCCAATGCGTTCTTCAAGCACACGCACGGCCTGACTGACGGCCGACGGCGTCACGCCGAGTTCGGCGGCCGCGCGGCGAAAACTGCGATGCCGGGCAACGCTGAGGAACGCTTCCACGCCGTCGAGCGCGCCTTGCCTGACTGTGAAGTTCTGCTTCATGGCCCATCAACATTGTGATGAATAGTCGCTCGCCAGCGGCCATGGTACACCTGCACATGCAGACGAGGCATCGCGCCGATCTCGGTACGCAAGCCCGAAACGATCTGCTCGAAACCATGGAGGAACTCACCATGAACGATGCACTGGATGGCGTGCGCGAGCACTATCGCGCGACCGGCCTGACCGAGCGGCTGAAAGCCGCACTCACGGCGCTTGGACCGGAGAATCAACTGTTCACACCGCGGCAACTGGACGCGCTCGACCAGTTTCACACGCGCGGGCTGGCTGCTACCGACGAGCTTGCCGAACTGGTCGGGATCACTGCCGACACGGCGGTGCTGGACGTCGGTTCGGGCATCGGCGGGCCGGCTCGCGTGCTGGCTGCAACCCGTGGCTGCCGGGTGACGGGCATCGACCTCAGCGAGCCGTTCGTGGATGCCGCACGGTATCTCGCGCAGCGCACCGGGCAGAGCGGGCAAGTGTCGTTTCGTACCGCCAGCGCGCTGGACCTTCCGTTCGACGACGGCCGTTTCGATGTCGTGTTGCTGCAGCATGTGGCGATGAACATCGCCGATCGCGCACGGCTTTACCGGGAGATCCGGCGCGTGCTGAAGCCCGATGGCAAATTCGCGACGTACGACGTCGTCGCCAACGGCAACGAACTGCACTATCCCGTTCCGTGGGCGCGAACCCCGGCCACGAGCTTCCTGATGACGGCCGATGCAACACGCGAGGCCATCGAGGCAGCCGGTTTCCGCACGCTGACATGGCAAGACGACACGGAGGCCGCCAAAGCGTGGATCGCCCGACGACGCGCGTCCGGGCCGCCGCCGTCGCCGAATCTCGGGATCGTGCTGGGGCCGGACTTCGCGCAACTGTTCGCGAACCTGGGACGCAATCTCGTCGAAGGCCGGGTCGGCATTCTCACCGCGGTGTTCGAGGCCGACGCAACGCATACCCCGAGCCGCATGGAGGCCCGCTGATGACAACCGCTCCTTTTCCTGCCGGTATCGTTCCGTCGCGCGCTGCCTGGCGCGGCCTGCTCTGGATCGTACCGCTGACGGTCGTGTGGCTCGGCCTGATCTACTGGCAGCCGGCCATCCCGGCGAGCGGCGTTCCGGCTACCGCGCACCAACTGACGGTCCATGCGATTGTTGCGATCGGGTTATGGCTCGGCCTCGAACGCACCGGCCTGACGCCGGGCCAGCGCAGCACGACCTGGCTTGCGGTCATGATTCCGTACACGCTTTGGTTCGCTGTCGCGTGGAGCGCGGCCATCGACGGCACGTTCCGCGCGGGCTCGCCGGACGCGCCGCCTTTGCTGCCGTTGGCGATCGTTCTGCCGGTGCTGATCGGCGCGCCACTGTTGCTGTTGTCGCGGCGGGTCGGGCAGGTGCTCGATGCGATGCCGGCGACATGGCTCGTCGCGCTTCAGCTTTACCGCGTATTCGGCGGTTGGGCGCTCGCCGCGTGGCTGCATGGCGGGATGCCGGGCGTGTTTGCGTTGCCGGCCGGAATCGGCGACGTGCTGACCGGCGTGTTCGCCGTGCCGGCGGCCATCGCCGTCGCGACCGGCACGGCCGAGGGTCGGAAAGCGGCGATCATGTGGAACCTCTTCGGCCTCGCGGATTTCGCCATCGCGATCACGTTGGGCATGATCACGTCGCCCGGACGGTTCCAGCTGATCGTTCCGAATGTGCCGAGCATCGGCGCCGGCGTTTATCCGGATGTGTTGACCCCGGCGTTCGTGGTGCCGACCTCGATCCTGCTGCACGCGCTGTCGCTGCGCCAGTTGATCCGGCGGTCCGCTGTCTAAGCCCGTTCGGCGATACGGCGCGGCCCCGGTATTTCGACGCCGGGTGTGCATGCTCCGATCGCCGGATCCGACTCCGCCTGACGTCAGCGCGTCACGAACGCCACGGCGTCGTCCGGCGCCGTGCGCGCATGCTTGCGCTGGCGCAGCAGCGCGACACGGCAATTCTCGCGCGCGGTTTCGCGGCCGTCGTCGTCGAGCAGCACGAGATCGCCGCGCATCACGTTCAGCGTGATCACGTCCTCACCAGGCGCACCGAGCGTTTCCGGCGTATGCACCGAGCCGGCCGGTTCGAGCACCGTCGAGCCGGCGTGCGCGACCCAGTCGTATTCGCGGTAGCGCCACGCGCCCTGCAGCGTATGGACGAACACCTCGCCGTCATGACGGTGGCGCGGCAGCGTGCCGCCGGCCGGCATCTTCAGCAGCGCGGTCAGCGTGTCCTCGGCCGCGTTGATATGCAGGTACTTGATCGCCAGTCCCGGCAGGTCGGCGCTCATCGGTAGCCATGGCAGCGCGTCGCCGGGCAGGCACGAGATCGGCGGCAGGTCGGTGGCGAGCGGGGCGGAAGGCTGCGTCATGGCGGGCGGTAGTGCGGAAATGGGGAGCCCGCATTATCGCAGAGCCGGATCGCGCGGCCGAACGCGACGTTTCGCGTTCGTCTCCGATTCTCGGGCCGCTGCGGACACGCGTTGGCTGCGCGTCGAGATATACAGTAAAACTGTACAGTTTTTCTGTATATGGACTATCATCGCGTCATGAACACGCCATCCTCGTCCCCCGAAACGCTCCCTCTGGCCGGTCTCGCCGGCGAACTCCGCATCTCGGTCGGCAAGCTGATGCGGCGGATGCGGGAGCAGACCCACCCGAACGACCTCACGTCTTCCCAGAGATCGGTGTTGCTGCGGCTCGACCGCGACGGTCCCGCGACCGTGTCTGCGCTTGCCCGCGCAGAAAGCGTGCGCCCGCAGTCGATGCGCGTGACGGTGGCGGCGCTGGAAACGATGGGCGCCGTCAGCGGCGCGGCCGATCCGACCGACGGCCGGCAGACGCTGATCGCGCTCACGCCCGGTTTCCGCAAGGTGCTGCAGGCCAACCGCGCGGCCAAGGACGACTGGCTGTTCCGCGCGCTGCACGCGCAGTTGTCGGCGCGGGAACAGGCCGAACTCGCGTCGGCGGTGAAGCTGCTGCAGCGGCTCGCGGAATTCCAGGAAGCGGCGCGCCCGTAACCCCATCGACCCGCCCGGCGGGAGGAAAGCCAGAACATGAACTTGCTGCATTTCGTGTCGTACTTTTTCGGCGGCGCGTTCCTCGCGAACGCCGTGCCGCATCTCGTCAGCGGGCTGCGCGGCGAGCCGTTCCAGACGCCGTTCGCGAATCCGCCGGGCCGCGGGCTGTCGTCGTCCACCGTCAATGTCGTGTGGGGCATGGTCAATCTCGCGATCGGCTATGCGCTGGTCCGCCGGGTCGGCGAGTTCGACCTGAACGCGACGGCCGACGCGGCCGCGCTCGGCCTGGGCATTCTTGCGCTCGGCCTGTTCCTGGCACGGCACTTCGGCGCGCTGCACGGCGGCAACGATCCGGAACGGGAGCGGTCATGAGCGTGCCGGCGGCAGGCGTGTTCCGTTCGCTTCGGAGTTTCAACTACCGCGTGTGGGCGATCGGCGCGCTGGTGTCGAACATCGGCACGTGGATCCAGCGCACCGCGCAGGACTGGCTCGTGCTCACGCAGCTCACGCATCACGACGCATCGGCGGTCGGCACGGTGATGGCGCTGCAGTTCGGGCCGCAGCTGCTGCTGTTGCCGTGGACCGGCTATGCGGCCGACCGCTTCGACCAGCGCAAGCTGCTGATGGTGACGCAGGGGCTGATGGGCGTGCTGGCGCTGGTGCTCGGCGCGCTGACGGTCACCGGTGTCGTGCGGCTCGAGCATGTGTACATCTTCGCGTTCCTGTTCGGCTGCGCAGCGGCGTTCGACGCGCCCGTGCGGCAGACCTTCGTCGCGGAACTGGTCGGCGACCGCGAGCTGGCGAACGCGGTCGCGCTCAATTCGACGTCGTTCAACGCGGCGCGGATGATCGGCCCGGCGGCGGCCGGGTTCCTGATCGCGTCGATCGGCACCGGCTGGGCGTTCCTCGCCAACGGGCTCAGTTTCTTCGCGGTGCTGGCGTCGTTGTCGCTGCTTCGGGAGGACGAACTGCGCGCGAACGTGCGGGCGGGCCGCTCGCGCAGCGGGCTGCTCGACGGGTTCCGGTATGTGTGGCGGCGCGACGACCTGAAGGCGATCCTCGTGATGCTGTTCCTGATCGGCACGTTCGGGCTCAATTTCCAGTTGTTCATTTCGACGATGGCGGCCAGCGTGTTCCACGTCGATGCGCGCGGCTTCGGCGTCCTGTCGTCGATGATGGCGGTCGGCACCGTGACGGGCGCGCTGCTCGCGGCCCGCCGCGAACAGCCGCGGTTCCGGCATCTGTGGTTCGGCGCGGCGCTGTTCGGGCTCGGCTGCACGCTTGCCGCGCTGGCACCGAGCTACTGGCTGTTCGCCGCCGCGCTCGTGCTGACCGGGATCGCCGCGATCACCTTCATGAACTCGACCAACAGCCTGATGCAGCTATCCACCGAGCCGGCGATGCGCGGCCGCGTGATGGCACTGCGCCTCGCGGTCGCGCTCGGCGGCACGCCGATCGGCGCGCCGGTGGCGGGCTGGGTCGCGAACCATCTGGGCCCGCGCTGGGCGCTCGGCGTCGGCGCGGCGTCCGGCTTTGCGGCCGCGCTCGTCGCGACGCATTTCGTGAAGCGCAGCCGGGCCAGGCTGCGCACAGGCGGCGCGGCCGACCAGGGCGAACGCGCGTGACGTAGCAGGGCGGAGATGAAGGCGCGGCTGCGCCCGTCCGTCCCATATTCGATGCCGGCGTGCGCGCGCATGGCGCCAATCGTCATGCCGAGCGTCCTGCCTGCGCGATCTGCACGGCGTACCGACGTGAACCGGATTCCCCGCGTGCGCCGCCTACGCCGCCGGCCGGGCCGCCGCATGCGCGGCTTCCAGGCACGACTGGAACAGCAACGCGGCTCGCGACGGCCGCGGCGAACGGCGCAGCAGGCTCACGAACCGGCACCGGTAATTGAACCGGTGCGGCGCGATCGGCTGCATCAGCCCCTTGGTTTCAAAACTTTCCGCGTAATGGTCGGGCAGGAAGCCGAGATAACGGCCGGACAGGATCAGCGTCGCGATCGACTCCTGGTCCGACGCGGTCGCGCTGCGCGTGAGCTTCGCGCGATGGCTCAGTTCCATGTTCGGCGAATGGAAGCCTAGGCCCGCGAACGCGTGGTTGCGGATCGTAGTCCACGTGAGCTTGCCGTGCGGCGCGTCGTAGAGCGGATGCTGGCGGCCGCAGTACAGCAGCATCCGTTCGTCGAACAGCTCCGAATACACGAGGCTGCCCGAATTGCGGTGCGCGGGAATGATCCCGACCTGATAGCTGCCGTCGATGATCCCGCGCTCGACCTCGTTGATCGACGCGACGTGCAGGTTCAGCGCGACGTCCGGCGCCTCGTCGGCGAACTGGCGGATCGCGTCGCCGAGGCGCGCGTTCGCGTTGGTGGCCGTCTTGTCGAATACCGCGATGTGCAGTTCTCCGCCCATCCGGTCGTGAATGCCGTCGATCCTGCTGCGAAATGCCTCCATCGACGCGAGCAGCCGCAACGTCTCCTCGTACACCGTCTGCCCCTCGGGCGTCAGCGTGAAGCCCGCGCGGCCGCGCCGGCACAGCACGAGGCCGAGGCGCGTCTCCAGATCCTTCACGTGCCGGCTGATCGTCGAGATGCCGATATTCAGTTCCAGTTCGGCCGCCGCCATCCCGCCGCATTGCACGACGCCCTTGAAGACCCGCAGCAGGCGGAGATCCATGTCGCTGAGCTGCCCGAGCAGCGCGCGGCTCTTCGGTTGCTTTGATTGCATAGTTGCGCAAGTGAACATTGATATTGCGATATTGAAGAGACTAATTGGCCTCCCGACAATGCGCAACATCATCACAAGAAGGAGGGGCGCGCCGCGCCGACCGACATGACCGACATCACCACCGCCGCGCAGCAGGACGACACGACCATCCGCACCGACGCCGCATGGCTCGACGCGCACTGGATGCCGTTCACGGCCAACCGCCAGTTCAAGGCCGACCCGCGCATGATCGTGTCGGGCCAGGGCGCGTATTACACGGATGGCGAAGGCCGCAAGATCTTCGACGGCCTGTCGGGCCTCTGGTGCACGGGCCTCGGTCACGGCCGCACGGAAATCGTCGAAGCCGTGAGCCGCCAGGTCGCGCAGCTCGACTACGCGCCGGCGTTCCAGTTCGGTCATCCGAAGTCGTTCGAGCTGGCGAACAAGATCAAGGACCTGACGCCGGCTGGCCTCGACTACGTGTTCTTCACGGGTTCGGGCTCGGAAGCGGCCGATACGTCGCTGAAGCTGGCCCGCGCCTACTGGCGCGCGAAGGGCAAGGGCACGAAAACGCGCCTGATCGGCCGCGAGAAGGGCTACCACGGCGTGAACTTCGGCGGCATTTCGGTCGGCGGGATCGGACCGAACCGCAAGCTGTTCGGCCAGGGCCTCGACGCCGATTTCCTGCCGCACACGCAGCTCGCCGAAAACAAGTTCTCGCGCGGGATGCCCGAGCACGGCGCCGAGCTGGCCGACCGCCTGCTCGAGCTGATCGCGCTGCACGACGCATCGAACATCGCGGCCGTGATCGTCGAGCCGTTCTCCGGCTCGGCCGGCGTGGTCGTGCCGCCGAAGGGCTATCTGAAGCGCCTGCGCGACATCTGTACCGCGCACGACATCCTGCTGATCTTCGATGAAGTCATCACGGGCTTCGGCCGTGCCGGCGCGATGACGGGCGCCGACGCGTTCGGCGTGACGCCGGACATCATGAACTTCGCGAAGCAGGTGACGAACGGCGTGCAGCCGCTCGGCGGCGTGATCGCGACCAAGGAGATCTACGACACGTTCATGGCGGCCGGCGGCCCCGAGTACATGCTCGAGTTCCCGCACGGCTACACGTATTCGGCGCATCCGGTCGCGTGCGCGGCCGGCGTCGCGGCGCTCGACCTGCTGGTGAAGGAGGACGCGGTGGGCCGCGTGCGCGAGCTCGCGCCGCATTTCGAGGCGGCCGTGCATGGCCTGAAAGGCCAGCGTCATATCACGGACATCCGCAACTACGGCCTCGCGGCCGGCCTGACGATCGCGGCGCTGCCGGGCGAACCGGCACGGCGCCCGTACGAGATCGCGATGCGTTGCTGGGCGAAGGGCTTCTACGTGCGCTACGGCGGCGACACGATCCAGCTCGCGCCGCCGTTCATCGCCGAGAAGCGCGAGATCGACAACCTGATCAACGCGCTGTCCGACGCACTGAACGAAGTGGACTGAGCCACGGCTCGCCCCAAGCGACAACCGAATTCACGAAAGAGCCTGAACGATGAAACACGACAGCAATGTGACTTCCACCCTCGGCCACCTGATCGACGGCAAGCGCGTCGACGGCGGCAGCCGCGTCCAGCCGGTGTTCGACCCGGCCACCGGCGAATCGGACAAGAGCGTCGCGCTCGCCGACAAGCTGACCGTCGAAGCCGCGATCGCGTCCGCGCAGGCCGCGTTCCCGGCGTGGCGCAACACGCCGCCGCTGAAGCGCGCACGCGTGATGAGCCGCTTCAAGACGCTGCTCGAGGAGCACGCCGACGAGCTGTGCGCGCTGATCACGGCCGAGCACGGCAAGGTGCTCGCCGATGCGATGGGCGAACTGCAGCGCGGGATCGAGAACGTCGAATACGCGACCTACGTGCCCGAGCTGCTGAAGGGCGAGCACAGCAAGAACGTCGGCCCCTCGATCGATTCGTGGAGCGAGTTCCAGGCGCTCGGCGTCGTCGCCGGCATCACGCCGTTCAACTTCCCTGTGATGGTGCCGCTGTGGATGTGGCCGATGGCCGTCGCGTGCGGCAACACGTTCGTGCTGAAGCCGTCCGAGCGCACGCCGTCGTCGACGCTGCGCATGGCCGAGCTCGCGGTCGAGGCCGGCCTGCCGCCGGGCGTGCTGAACGTCGTGAACGGCGACAAGGAAGCGGTCGACACGATCCTGACCGATTCGCGCGTGAAGGCCGTGAGCTTCGTCGGCTCGACGCCGATCGCCGAATACATCTACTCGACCGGCTGCGCGCACGGCAAGCGCGTGCAGGCGCTCGGCGGCGCGAAAAACTTCGCGGTCGTGATGCCGGACGCCGACATCGGCAACGCGGTGAACGCGCTGATGGGCGCCGCATACGGCTCGTGCGGCGAGCGCTGCATGGCGATTCCGCTGGTCGTTGCGATCGGCGACGAGACGGGCGACAAGGTCGTCGCGGGCCTGAAGGCCGAGATCGAGAAGATGAAGGTCGGCCCCGGCAACGGCGCGGGCGTCGACATGGGCCCGCTCGTCACGCAGCAGCATTTCGAGAAGGTGACGGGCTTCGTCGAAGCGGGTGTGGCGGCGGGCGCGACGCTCGTCGTCGACGGCCGCGGCGTGAAGGTCGACGGCCACGACGGCGGTTACTACCTCGGCCCGTGCCTGTTCGACAACGTGAAGCCCGGCATGCCGATCTACCAGCACGAGATCTTCGGGCCCGTGCTCGGCGTGATCCGGCTGAAGTCGCTCGACGAGGCGATGGCGCTGATCGACGCGCACGAATACGGCAACGGCACGTGCCTGTTCACGCGCGACGGCGAGGCCGCACGCTACTTCAGCGACAACATCCAGATCGGCATGGTCGGCATCAACGTGCCGCTGCCGGTGCCCGTCGCGTACCACTCGTTCGGCGGCTGGAAGCGTTCGCTGTTCGGCGACCTGCACGCGTACGGCCCGGACGCCGTGCGCTTCTACACGAAGCGCAAGACGATCACGCAGCGCTGGCCGTCGGCCGGCGTGCGCGAAGGGACGGTGTTCAGCTTCCCGTCGAACCGCTGACGCACATTTCGGCTGCATGTATCGTCCGCCCGTCGGCGGGCGATGCAATACGGCTGGCGCAAGGGTGCAAAGGCCCGCCCCGATCGACGATCCGGGTGGGCTTTGTTACGTCCGCGCCGATTGTGCGAAAGTCGGCGGAACAACGTTTACGGCGTGGCCACGTGCCACATGTCCTTGAAGTTGTCGCCGTTGCGGTCGCCCTGTTTCATGTCCTTCGAGAAGAAGTACAGCGGCTTGCCCTTGTACGCCCATTGCGGGCTACCGTCGTCGCGCTTGACGATCGTGTAGGGCCCGGCCGGAACGTCGGTCGCGCTGGCCTTGTACGGCGGCCAGAACGATTCGCACTGGCCCGAGCAGGCGCTGGTGCCGGCGTTGGGCTTGTCCTTGTCGAATACGTAGACGGTCATTCCGTTCGCGGCGACGAGCGCGCCGTTTTCGACTTTCGTGATTGAACCTTGGGCCGAGGCTGAAGCAGATGCAATGGCAAGCAGGACGGAACTGACGAACAACACGGCTTTCATGTGTGCCTCCTGGTAGTCCGGTGGGCGGCCGCGGTCGCGCGCACGGGCGAGCGTGCGCCAGGATCGCGATGAATGGTGCCGGAACGCGGTGCCGTCGCCGCCGGCGCGAGCGACGCAGGGTCGGATGGCGGCAAACGGGGCGCTACATTCACGATAGGCGGTTTTTGGCAGGGCTGCGAGTAGAACGGGGTGCGTATCGGCCGGGTGCAGGTGTCGCACGACGGCGCAGCGAATGCCGTCGCGATTCCGGATTCGGCATCCGTCCCCGAGCCCGGCCGGCGCGCAGGCCAACGCGTCAGCGCCGCGCGCGATTGGCCAGCGCGACGCCTACGACCACGAGTGCGCCGCCGGCCAGCATCGACGGCGACAGCGGTTCGCCGAGCAGTGCGACCGACAGCAGCACGCCGAACACGGGCACCAGATTGGTGAACACGGCGGCGCGGGCCGGCCCGAGTTCTCGAATCCCTTGCGAATACCAGACGAACGCGACCACCGTGCCGATGGCGCCGAGGTAAATCATCGACGCGACGGCCTGCCACGTCAGCGGCGTGCCGTTGCTCGCGTGCGAGCCGAACAGGTGCGCGACGAGCAGCAATCCAAGACCCCACAGCGCCGCATACGTCGTGGCCGCCAGCGGCGACAGCCCATCGAGCGCGCGCCGGCCGATCACGGTATAGGCGGCCCAGCTCAATACCGCGCACAGCATGTAGCGCTCGCCGGCGCCGAACGTATTGCCGAGATCGGTCAGCACGCGCAGCAATTCGCCGCGGCTGATCACGATCAGCGCGCCGAACAGCGCGACGGCGATGCCGGCCCAGCGCGACAGCGACAGGCGTTCGCGCACGACAACCGACAGCAGCACGGCGGTGGCGACCGGATTCAGCGCGACGAACAGCGCGGTGCGACCGGCCGGCATCCGCGCGAGCGCCGCGAAAAAGCACACGTTGTACAGGAAGATGCCGGTCGCGCCGAGTCCGAAGGTCGTCACGATCTGGCGGCCGTTCAGCTTCGGCAGCCCGCCTTCGATCTTCCACGTCAGCACGACCAGCAGCAGCGCGGCGATCGCGAAGCGGCCGGTGGCCGCCGAGGTCGCGGACATCGTGGCAGCCAGGATCCGGCCCGCGATGAACGTGCCGCCCCAGAACAGCGCGACGAGCGTGAGCTTCACGTAGATGGCCGCGTTCGGCCGGGTGGCGACGATGCCGGCGGGTGGGGCGGGAGCGTTCATGTGACGGGGTTTCTCGAAAAGCGCCTGCGGCAACGCGTGCGCGACCGCGCGCGGCTGACGATGCCGAACCGCGCGCTGGCTGGCCTGCAGGCTGATTCAGGGGAGGTGTGGTCGGGTGCCGGTGCGGCGTCGTCAGCGAAACGCGGGCGCGGACGCGAGCACCGTCAGGACGACCGGCATCGCGAGCGCTGCCGCGATCGTCTGGAACGCGGTGATGCCGGCCATCAGCGGTGCGTCGCCGCCGAGCTGGCGCGCCATGATGTACGACGCCGACGAGGTCGGCAGCGCCTGGAACAGCAGCGCGACGGTCAGGGCCGCATCGCCGAGCCCGAACAGGCGGCCGGCCGCGAGCGTGATGAGCGGCATCGCCATGAACTTGAATGCCGACGCGACGCAGACCGGCTGCAGCCATGCGCGGGCCGCATCGAATTTCAGCGCGGTACCCACGCACAGCAGGCCGAGCGGCATCGATGCGGCGCCGAGCGCGCGCACGGCCGGCTCGACGGCGGCCGGGAACGCGACGCCGCCGGCCTGCATCGCGATCCCGAGCGTGCATGCGACGACGAGCGGATTCGACAGGATCTGACGCGCGAGCGCCGCCGCACCGAGCCGCGTGTCGCCGTAGCGCGCGAAGACCAGCACGCACATCAGGTTGACGGTCGGGACGATCGCCGCGACGCACACGGCGGCGAGCGCGATGCCTTGCGCGCCGAACAGCCCGGCCGCCAGCGCGGTGCCGACGTAGTTGTTGAAGCGCACGGCGCCCTGGAACACCGACGTGAAGCCGGCGCCGTCGACCCGGACGAACCGGCGGACCAGCAGAAGAAGCGCCGCGGCGAGCGCGGTCGAACCGACCAGCGCTGCCGCGAGCGGTAAAACGGGCAACGATTGCAGTCGCGCGTTCGCGAGGCCGTCCGCGAACAGCGCGGGCAGCAGCACGTAGTAGCAAAGCCGCTCGGCCTGCGGCCAGAACGCTTCGGAGATGAAACCCGTACGGCGCAGGCCGTGGCCGAACGCGACCAGCAGCGCGACCGGCGCCAGCGCGAGCAGGATCGGGCCGATCATCGGCGTGCCTTCATGCGGGCCGGGTGGGACGCGCGGAGCGGCCGGCAGGCAGTGCGGCGAATCGAGGCGGAAATCCATCCGGCGGGCAACATGGCGACACGCAATCGAAAGAGTGACGATGCCGCCAAGTTAACACGCGCAAGTAACAGGAATAATTGTTAATTATCGGGTGTTCAATGAGAAATTCTCATTGATGACGCGGTGACCTCTGCGGCCAGCGCACGCGCGAAACGCTCGGCCGGACGCGACTGGTGTTCGAGCAGCACGACCGCGCGTCCCATCTGCGGCTGGCCGAACGGCAAGCGCGTGACGGGCGGCAGGCGCGCGAGCGTCGCATCGGGGAGCGCGACGATCGCCGCGCCGAGCCCGCGCGCCACCATGCGTGCGATCGTTTCCGCGCTGTCCAGCACCATCTCTTCGCGCACACGCACGCCGATGCGGCGCAGCTCGGCAGCGATCATGCGGCCGGCCCACGCCTGCGCGTCGAAGCGGATGAACGGCAGCGCGTCGAGCAGCGTGCCCGCGTCGCGTTCCGCATATTCAGGCGGTGCCAGCAGCCAGAAGCGATCCTCGTACAGCGTGGTCCACGTCAGTTCGGCCGGATGCGGGCGCACGGGGCGCGTCGTGATGGCCGCATCGAGTTCGCCGGCCGCGACGCGGTTCGCCAGTTCGGCCGACATGCCGGCGGACACGTGCACGCGCAGCGACGGATGCGCATCACGCAACGCGAGCAGCGCGTCGGGCAGCGGGCCGGACAGCGCCGTCTGGATCGCGCCGATCCGCAGGCGGCCGACAAGCTTCTTTTCGTCGCTCAACGCATCGGGAATTCGGTCGACCATCGCGAGCACCTGCTCGGCCTGCGCGAGCAGGATGTTGCCGGCCTCGGTCAGCACCGGCTGCCGGCGCGAACGGTCGAACAACTGCACGTTGTATTCGCTTTCGAGCGTCTTGATCTGCAGGCTCACTGCCGATTGCGTGAGCCCGATGGCTTCGCCGGCGCGCGCGAAGGTCCGGTATCGGGCGATCGCGACCAGCGTTCTGAATGCGCGTAGTGACATGGACGAAGTGACGTGGGAAGCCGGACGGGCAACGGACGGCAGGCAGGCGGATGGTTCGCGCCCATCATGCCCGTGCGGGTCGAAACGGGCAACCGGGGCGAGTAGTACAAGTAACGGCGGGGCAGGTTCAGCGAGACGGCTGGCGCTGTACCGATCCGCGTTCGCTTCGACTATCGATGAAGGTCAGGACGACGCTTCGGAACCCGGCCGCCATCGTGTCACACCCACAGCCGATACATCCAGAACGATTCGTCGTCGATGAAGCGTTGCGTGAATTCGCTCGGCGAGAAGCCCGTGATGCGCTTGACCTCGCGGCTCAGGTGCGCCTGATCGGCGAATCCTTCGTCCAGCGCCAGCGTGGCCCAGTTGAACGCGGCACCGGCTTCGAACCGGTCGCGCGCCGCGAAGAACGCGCTTTCGGTCCTGACGAGCGCCTGCCATTCGCGCAGCGATCGGCCGCTGTAGGTCTTGATGCGCCGTTCGACCTGACGCGGGCTGTGCGTGCCGCGCCATTCGCGCGCCTGCAGCGCGAGGCGCTCGACCCAGCTGCGTCCCGCGTTGCGGAGCGACGATAGCGGCGTCGCGGGCCGCAGCGCCTGCCAGCGCGGCGCGAGATGGCGATCGATCGCCGCCAGCACGTCGGCGTCGCGATCCGCGCCGATCAGCGCATCGAGCAGCGGGTGCCAGTCGCGGCCGAGGCACGCGTGCGCGTCGAGCACGCGGTCGTGGATGTCCGGCAACTCGACGCCGAACAGCGTCCGCGCCGCATCGGCGGTGAAACAGATCATGCCGATCAGCCCGCCCGTCGGCGCCCACGCGACGGTGGGGGCCGAATGGCTGCCCGACAGCGTCGCCGCCGCGCCGAATGGGCGCCATTGCGGGCCATCGGCCGTGCGTGCGACGAAGCCGGCGTCGAGATCGCGGTACCACGACACGCACACGAGCGGCGTGGCCGGAAAGTGCGAGAGCCGCTGCGCGTCGTTCAACACGAAGCCGCGCGTGTCGTACAGGACGATCGCGACCACCGCGCCCTGCAGCGCGGCCGGTGCGGGATGCAGCCGCCCATGCGGCGATCGCCCGCCGCTCGCGACACGAGGTGCGCGCGCAAGCGGATCGGGGCATGACAGCGGGATCGATGGCGGTCCGGAGAACATGACGCCGGAGTATAGGGACCGTCCGGATGCGTGTCGATGTCGTTTGCGTTCAAGACCGCCGGCTCACCGCTGCGGACAATCCGTCGCATGAACACACAAACCTCTTCCCAATGTCCATTCCATGCGGGCACCGCTGCGCCGGCGCCCGTGCTTCACCCGCCCGGCGTATGGCCGCCGGGGCCGCGCGCCGGCCTGACGGGGTGGGGGCTGCTGCGCGCGATGTCGCGCGACCTGATCGGCACGCTGGCCGGCTGGCAGCGTGAGTTCGGCGACGTCGTGCACTTGCGCGTATGGCCCGAGCACGCGGTGGTCGTGACCGATCCGGCGCTCGTGCGCGAGCTGCTGGTCACG
The DNA here is from genome assembly GCF_001039005.1 of Burkholderia cepacia. Taxonomy (GTDB): domain Bacteria; phylum Pseudomonadota; class Gammaproteobacteria; order Burkholderiales; family Burkholderiaceae; genus Burkholderia; species Burkholderia theae. The sequence continues at coordinate 24,625 of NZ_LDWR01000100.1, read as the reverse complement.
CATCACGATGCGCTCGGGCGCTGGGAGCGCGCGATCCGCGTCTTCGCGCAGGTCCACGGCCACAGCGTGCTGGTCGCCGAGGGCGATGCGTGGCGCGACAAACGGCATGCGCTGCAGCCGAACTTCATGCCGAAGCCGGTTCAGGCGTTCGTTCCGGCGATCGCGGCGACGGCCGGTCATGCCCTCGCGCAGTGGCCCGCACGCGATCCGGACTGGCCGATCGAAAGCGCGCTGACGTCGTTGGCGATGGACGTGATCATGCGCACGATGTTCTCCGAAACGATCGGCGACGATGCGCGCGCGGCCGAGGAGGCGGTGCGCGTGGTGAGCGCGGCGGCCAACGCGGCGTTCTACGTACCGGCGAGCACGCCGGACTGGGTGCCGTGGAAGCGCGCCAAGGTGCGGGCGATGGCGGTGCTGAACGAGTTGATCGACCGGCAACTGCATGCGCGCCTCGACCGGCCCGAGCATACGTGGCCCGACGATCTGCTGTCGCGTCTGTTGCGGCTGCATCGGACGGATGCGCGGAAATGGCCGCTGCAGGCCGTGCACGACGAATGCGTGACGGCGTTCCTGGCCGGCCACGAGACGACGGCCGGCGCGCTGACCTGGTGGGCCTGGTGCATGGCCACGAATCCGGCCGTGCAAGCCGCCGCGCGCGACGAGGTGTCCCGCGTGCTGGGCGGTCGCGCGCCGTCGGCCGAGACGCGATCATCGTTGCGCTACCTGACGCAGACGCTCGACGAAACGCTGCGGCTGTATCCGTCCGCGCCGATCCTGATCAGCCGTCGCGCAGCGCGGCCGATCACGCTGGGCGCATGGCAGTTTCCCGCGCGCACGCTGTTCATGCTGCCGCTGCAACTGATGCAGCGCGATCCGCGATGGTTTCCGGAGCCCGATGCGTTTCGTCCGGAGCGCTTCGCGGACGATGCGCCGGCGCTGCCGCGCGGCGCGTACATGCCGTTCGGCACCGGCCCGCGCGTGTGCCTCGGACAGCATCTGGCGATGACGGAGATGACGGTTGTGGCCGCAATGATCCTGCAGCGCTATGTCTTGTCGGTGCCGCCCGGCATGACGCCGCCGCGCGAGGTGCTGAACGTGACGCTGCGGCCGGAGCGGGCGTTGCATCTGGCGATCGCGCCGACGGGGCTGACGGCCGATGCGGTCTCCGCATGATGGGGGCATGAGCGGTCGATTCGACCCGGCCTGCATCGCGCGAGCGATTGCCGTTCGCGCGACGCGGTGTCATCGAATCGTCGGAATGTGAATGCGTGCCGGCAATTGCTTGCGGCGCCACTGGCGCGGCGTCGCGCAGCACCTATGCTTGAAGGGCCCAAGCCGGGCGGAGCCCAAGGAGGATGGTCATGCGCATGCTTCTCAACATACGAATCCCTCACGAGCCGTTCAACACGCTGGTGCGCGACGGCAGCGTCGGCGACGTGATCTCGCGAATACTCGAAGCAGTCAGGCCGGAGGCCGTGTATTTCACGGAGCAGAACGGCGGGCGCGGAGCGGTCGTGATCGTCAATCTGGATGACCCGTCGCAGATTCCGGCGCTCGCGGAGCCGTGGTTCCTGATGTTGAATGCAGACTGCGAGTTCCGCGTGGTGATGCTGCCGGACGATCTCCGGAACGCCGGGCTCGCGCAACTCGGCGCGAAGTGGAAGTAGCAGGACGCTGTGCGAGGTGCTGAACGCGTCGCGCACAGCGGTGGCAAACGGGGCGCCGCGCCCCGCGAAGCTGACGTTTCACTGTCGCGGGCAGGGCGCGGAGCGCCGTCCGGCCGAGCGTGTCAACCGGCACCGCCTCGATTGCGTTGTCGTGCCATCCGACCAATCGGGAGCGTCCGATGCGCAAGCTGCTGTTGTCCGTGGTGCTGGGTTGCGCGTCCGCGATCGCGAGTGCGCAGACGGTCGTTCACTTTCCGTCGACGGACGGCCCGCCATCGACGATGCTCGACGGCTACCTGTTCCCCGCGCCCGGCGCCGGCCGTCATCCCGCACTCGTGTTCCTGCATGGCTGTTCGGGCATGTTCGCGAAATCCGGCAAGATCTATTCGCGCGAGCGCGACTGGGCGTCCCGCTTCAACGCGGCCGGCATCACAGTGCTCGAAGTCGACAGCTTCAGTCCGCGCAATCACGGCGAGATGTGCGCGCCTGCGCATTTCGTCGGTGAGATTTATCGCGCGCGGCCGTTCGACGCGTATGGGGCGCTGAAGTATCTGCAGTCGCTCGATACCGTGCAGCCCGATCGCATCGGCGTCGTCGGGTGGTCGCTGGGCGGCGGGACGTTGTTGAACGCGATCCGTGCGTCGAGCCCGGCGCGGCCCGCCTTGCTGCCGGATGGCGATTTCCGCGCGGCGGTGGCGTTTTATCCGGCAAGCTGCAACGTGAAGGCACAGGGTGCCGTGTGGCAAAGCACCGTGCCGCTTTTGGTGCTGATCGGCGAGCAGGACGTGTGGACGCCGTACGCCCCGTGCAAGACGTTATTCGACTCGGTCGCACCCGGTACGGAGGCAACGTTTCATGCGTATCCCGGCGCGTACCACGACTTCGACTGGCCGGACATGCCTGTGCATGCGATGCCTGCCTTTACGACGAAGGCCGGCGTGGTGCCGATCGAAGGGACGGAGCCGGTGGCGCGGGCGGATGCGCAGCAACGGGTGGTCGAATACGTCAGCGCGCACCTGCTCGAGAACTGAGCGGGTTGGCCGGCGCGCTTGCCCTTCGACTATTGCGCAGGCCGGGACGGCTCGACGTTCACGGCAGTCCTGCTCCTGGGCCGCAGCAACAGCAGCAGCCCGCACAGCGCGGCCGCGCCGACGAAAATGAAGAACGCTCTTTCGTTCCACGCTTTCAACGCGTCGGACGCGGAGCCGCCGGCACTCCCGACCGCGGCACCGGCTTCCAGCAGGAACGTGAAGACCGCCGGCACCGGCGCGGAACCCAGGTAGGCGAGGAACGCGAACTGCAGCCGGCCGCGCGTCAGGATCGACCAGACATCTTTTCCCATCAGGCAGGCGACCAGCAGCAGCGGTGGCACGAGCACGATCGATGCGGCGCTGATGGCACACAGAAACAACCAGCCAAGTCCGACGAGCGGAATGAGCGACATGAATCGGGATTCCTGTTTCCGGGCAGTCTCGTTGTCGACGGAACACCCGTATGTGCGTCAACGGATGACCACGGCATGCGGCGATTCACGGATATTGCACGAATCCGCGCCCGCTGCCATCCGTCTTTATCGATGTGTCGATGCGCTCATCCCGCCGCGTCTTCCCCTAGCGCCTGGATGAATCGCGAAAACAGCTCGGGCTGCGACGAGATACCAAGCTTCGCGTAAAGATGCCGCCGGTGCACCTTCACCGTTTCCGGCGAAATCGCGAGCCGCTCCGCAATCGCCTTCGACGAATTGCCGCGCAGCACCATTCTCGCGATCGACATCTCGCGATCGGTCAGCACACCCGCGCCGAAGCGCGCGAGCGCCTGCTCGACGCGCACGCCGAGATCGGTGTCGGGCGTCACGCGCGCGGTGTCACCCACCAGCCGCCAGTGTTGCCGGATCGTCGCGAGCACCCACGGCATCGCAGCCGTCAGCTTGCCGAGCGGCTCGACATCGAAGCGCGCGGCCGCGCCGAGCGACAGCGACAGCAGCGTGTCGGGGTTCGGCCGCACCAGGATCTGGATCTCGTCGTCGCCGACCGCATCGCGGAAGTAGCTGAGGAAATACTCGCTCTGCCGGAACAGGTCGGGCGCGACTTCCTCGAGCCGGTAACAGCCGTCGGCGAGCCCGTCGTGAGCGGCCTGCAGGAACGGGTCGAGCAGATATAACCCGTTCAGGTACAGCGGCACCGGCGATGCGGTGTCGGTGCCGCCCGTGTCGTATTCGTCGAGCACGAGCGGCACGCCGTCGCGGCCGATCGCGGTCGCGAGCGCATTGTCGAACGGCGCCATTTCATTGAGCAGCAGCACCAGGAACCGCCAGAAACGCGGCTGGCCGAGATGATCGATTGCGCGGCCAAGCGCCTGGTGCATCGCGATTTCGGAAAAGAGACGATCCATACCACCACCGGAAAGGCGTAACACGAAGGGGGAATAGCGGTCCTGAAATTGGCTTCCTAGACTGCCACGCAATCAGTCGGGCCCGAGTATGGGCGTTCAAAAAAGTGCAGCACAGGAGAACGAAATGGCGATGATGTCGGAATCGACGGGCACGCTGCAAGCGGCGCCTGCAACGGAAGACGCGCCGCGCGCGCTGTCGCAGACGCTCAGCGTGCGCGATGCGGTGATGATCACCGTGTCGGGCGTGACGCCCGCGAGCTCGATCTTCGTGATCGCGCCGTTTGCGATCCAGCAGGCCGGCAGCGGCGCCGTACTGTCGTTCCTGCTCGGCGGCGTGCTCGCGCTCGCGTTCGCGCTCTGCTATGCGGAGCTCAGCGCCGCGCACCGCAGCGCGGGCGGCGAGTACGTGATGGCCAAGCGCGTGTTCGGCACGCTGCCGGGCTACCTGACCTTCATCACGGTGCTGTCCGTCAGCGTGTTCATCCCGGCCGTGCTCGCAAGCGGCGCCGCGCCGTACCTGAACAACGCGCTCGGCACGCACTTCAGCAACCAGTCGGTCGCGCTGACGATCGTGCTGCTCAGCTACCTGCTCGGCATGCTGAACATCAAGACCAACGCGTGGATCACCGGCGCGTTCCTGGTCGTCGAGATCGGCGTGCTGATGCTGATCGCGGGGCTCGGGTTCGGCGCGCTGCATCGCGGCGCCGATGTGTTGATCGCGCCGGTCGTCGCGAGCGGCAACGCGCTCGTGCCGGCGACGCTCGCAGCCATCGTGCCCGCGATCGGCACGGCGATCTTCTGCTACAACGGCTTCGGCTCCGCCGCCTACCTTGCCGAAGACCTGCGTGGCGGCAACCGCAACGTCGCGAAGGCCGTGATCTATTCGCTGCTCGTGATCCTCGTCGTCGAACTGGTGCCGCTGACCGCGATCGTGCTCGGTGCGCCTTCGCTGACCGAACTCACGAAGAGTGCCGACCCGATCGGTTATGTCGTGCGTTCGCTCAGCAACCCGGCCGTGTCGCGCGTGGTCAGCGCCGGGATCTTCCTGTCGGTGTTCAATGCGATCATCGCAATCGTGATCACGATGGGCCGCCTGCTGTACAGCAGCGGCCGGCACGCGCTCTGGTCGCGCACCTGCAACCGTGCATTCTCGACGATCCATCCGCGCCTGGAATCGCCGTGGCTCGCGACGATCGCGCTCGCGGTGCCGTCGGCGGGGCTCGTGTTCGTGTCGAGCCTGGACGAGCTGACCGCGTTCACGGTCGACCTGCTGCTGCTGATCTATCTGGTCGTCGGGCTGGCCGCGCTCGCGAGCCGGTTCGTGCGCCGCGACGTCGAACATCACTACCGGATGCCGCTGTGGCCCGTGACGCCGCTCGTCGCGGTGGCGGGCGCCGCGTACACGCTTTACACGACACTGGCGACGGCGACGAAGCCGACCGACCTGATCATCATCGCGGGGCTGCTGGTCGCCGCGCTCGTGATGTATGTCGTCTGGGCGCGCCACAGCGAGGAATTCCGCGCGCTCTGAGCGCCGGATCGACACCTTGCAGCACCGATATACCGAACCATTGAAAGACTGGAGGAATTGCATCATGCGCATGAGGGATCTCGGCATCCGCATCGGACTCGGCACACCGGGCCGCTTCAACGCGATCACGGACGTACCGGGCGTGCGGGTCGGACATTGCACGCTGAACGTCGAGAACGGCGACGCATCGATCCGCACCGGCGTCACCGTCATCGAGCCGCGCGCGGGCGCCGCGCACGATTCGCCGTGCTTCGCGGGCGTGCACGTGCTGAACGGCAACGGCGACGCGACGGGGCTCGAATGGATTCGCGAGGCGGGCCTGTTGACGACGCCGATCGCCTATACGAACACGCACAGCGTCGGCGCGGTGCGCGACGCGCTCGTCGCGAACGAGCGTGAAGCGGCGGCCGGCCGCGTGTACTGGTGCATGCCGGTCGTGATGGAAACCTACGACGGGCTGCTGAACGACATCTGGGGGCAGCACGTGAACGCCGCGCACGTGCAGCGTGCGCTGGCCGCCGCGCAGTCGGGGCCGGTCGCCGAAGGCGGCGTGGGCGGCGGCACCGGCATGATCTGCCACGAGTTCAAGGGCGGCATCGGCACCGCGTCGCGCGTGGTCGCGGCCGACGCGGGCGGCTGGACCGTCGGCGCGCTCGTGCAGGCGAACTACGGCGTGCGCGAGATGCTGCGCGTGGCCGGCTACCCGGTCGGCGAAGTGCTGCGGCACGTGCATTCGCCATTCCGCGCACCCGACGCGACCGGCGAGGCCGGCATGGGTTCGATCGTCGTCACGATCGCGACCGACGCGCCGCTGCTGCCGCATCAGTGCACGCGTCTCGCGCAGCGCGCAAGCGTCGGGCTCGCGCGCGTCGGCGGCGGCACGGAGGATTCGAGCGGCGACATCTTCCTTGCGTTCGCAACGGGCAATGACGGCCTGCCGGCGGCGAACTACGGCAGCAAGGGCACACCGACCACGGGCGTGAAGATGGTCAACAACGACCATATTTCCGCGTTGTTCGTCGCGGCGGCGGAAGCGGTGGAGGAAGCGATCGTGAATGCGCTGGTCGCGGGCGGCGACGTCGAGTCGCGCGGTGCGCGGGTCGAAGGGCTCGGGCCGGCGCGCTTGCTGGATGCGTTGCGGGAAGTAGGCTGGCGGTCGGGGCGCGGCGCCTGAAACGGCAAGCGCCGCTTCAATCGAAGCGGCGTGAGGCGGGGCGGCGATGCGGCGATCGACCGGCACGCCGCCCGCCCGCGGAGTCGATGCGGGCGATGCGGGCCTGGCCGTGACGACGCGGCGTCACGCTCAGCTGCCGAAGTAGATGTTGCAGAAGCTGACGGGGCCGACACAGGCGTTCGGGTCTTCCTGCTTCGATTGCGCACGATCGACGCGGCCGGCGGCCTTGACGGCTTCGGCGCGGTTCGCCTGTTGCTGTGCGACGTCTGCCGGCGCCGGCTGCGCGTGGGCGACAGCAGCGGTGAGCGACAGGGCAACGAGGGCGAGGTGCAGCGGCTTCATTTTGGTTTCTCCTGGGTGGATGCCAGTCTCGCTGGCAGTGAGGAAACTATAGGCTCGCACTGCTTAAAGATTAATCACCGCGGCTGTAGAGCTTATTTCCAATCGGAACAAGGATCCCGTTGCGCACGCACCGATGTTCAGTGCCGGTGCCGGTTGAACGGCGCGTCCTTGTCCAGCAGCGCGCTGCGCATGAAGTGCAGGCAGCCGACGATCCGCTGCATGCTGCGGCGCGCGTCGGGCACCGCGTACCACGCCTGCAGCGTGTGCTGCGCCGTGCGGATCGCGAGATTCACCGATTTCAGCGTGCGCGCGTGATGGCCGGGCGTCGGATCGTCGAAGAAGCGCGGCAGTTCGTGCAGCACCGCATCGATCGAACCGGTCCAGCGCAGCGTCTGCGGCGGTTTCGATGCGCAGAACGCGTGCAGTTCGTCGCGCAGGTCGATGACCGCGTGGCCGACCTCGAGCGTCGACAGCATCCAGCGCAACGCGTCGCGATGCTGCCGCGTGCGCCGCACGAGCAGCATGCGCAACTGCGCCATCAGGTCGTGCGTGCTCGACTGGAAACGTTGCGCGAGGCCGTCCGGCGCGCCTTCGCACGCAAGCGTGACCTGACGACGCAGGTCGTGCGCGATCCGGCCCGTGAGCCACGGCATGTGGGTGGGAAACACGACTGCGAACACCAGCGAGCATACGAGCATCGCGACGACGATCGCCAGCCCGTTGTTGATCAGCACCTCGGGCGTATACGCGATCGCGTTGTCGGGGCCCGCGAGCAGGCAGAAGAACACCGCGAAGCCGATTCCGTAACCGGACAGGCCCGGCCGCATCGCCAGAAACGCGCCGAGGCCCAGCACCGGCGCGAGCGTCGCGCACAGCAGCGGGAAGCCGTCGATGTTCGGATACACGTAGCACAGGAACAGGTAGCCGACGGCGGTCGCGAATGCCGCGCCGACGCTCATCTGCGCGACGAACTTCGGCGCGCGCGGCGACGTCGAGCTGAGCGCGCACGCGATCGCGGTGGCGATCACCGCGAGCGAGCCGCTCGGCCACTCCGACGCGATCCAGAACGCGCTCATCGCACCGACGGCGACGACGGTGCGCAGGAACGCGAAGCCGACGAAGAACGAATTGGTCTTCACCGCGTAATGCGTGACCGAGCGCTCGAACGCGTGATCGTCCTGGTCGAGCGACGCGTAGGTATCGGCGTAGCCGAGATATTCGCCGATGAAGCGGTACAGCAGCTCGATCGCCGTATCGAAGTCGAGCAGCCCGCCGGCCGCATGGTCCTCGAGGTTCCGCCGCGACGCGCGCGCGGCCTTCGGCAGCGCGCCGTGAAAGCGGCGCAGGTCGAGCAGCGCGCCCGTGGCCGGCGCACTGCCGCGCTGCCGCTCGTCGCGCAGCGCGGCGAACCGCAGTGCGAGTGCGTCGACGTGCGGCGCGAGCGCGTCGAGTACTGCGTCCGAGCCATTCGCACGCAGGCGCTTGACGAGCTGGTGCAGCGCGTGCAGCCGCGTACATGCGTTCATGAACTCGCTGTTCAGCCGCGCGAGCCGGCGGCTGCGCGCGCGGATGTGCGGATCCTCGAACGACGCGAATGCGCGGTTGGCCTCGAAGCCGACGATATCGTCGACGAAATCGGCGAAGCGCCGCTCGAAATCGCCGCGTGCGACATCGCCTGCGAGCGCCCCGACCGTGAAGGCCGCGAACGTCGCATGGCGCGCGCTCAGCGAGCGCATCAGCGCCTTCGCGGAGCTGAGCGGCAGAATCAGCGCGCTGACCGCGCCCGAGCACGCGATGCCCAGCGCGACTTCCGCGGCGCGCGTGAGTGCGGACTGAAACAGCGTCTGCGGCGTCATCACCGCCGGCAGGCCGATCAGCGCGGCCGTGTAGCCGGCGAGCACGAACCCGTACCAGCGGAAGTGGCGGTTGCGCACCGCGAGCGCGATGCAGCCGCCGATCCACAGCGTGAGGCCGGCCATGTACAGCTCGGGCTGCTGCGCGAACAGCCCGCCGAGCGCGAGCGCGGCGACGAGGCCGGCCGCCGTGCCGAGCACGCGGTAGAAGCTCTTCGCGAACACCATCCCCGATAGCGGCTGCATCAGCACGAACACGGTCGTCATCGCCGTGCGCGGCTGCGACATCTCGAGACGCATCGCAATGCCCATCGCCAGCAGTGCCGCGAGCACGGTTTTCGCGAGGTGCAGCCAGATCAGCCCGTCGCTGGCGGCCCAGTCGCGCGCCGCATCGCCGAGCGGATCGAGCCATGTCCTCCATCGTGCCGGTTCGATGGAAGGTCGCTCGATCGCAGGTTGTGGCTTCATGAAAAGAGGGGGCCCATACGTCGCCCGGCACGGTGCCGCGGCCTGTCCGAACGGGTCCGTTCGACTGGTGAGGCGCCGATTGTAGGAGTGCGGCGCCCGCGTATTAACGCGGCTGCGGGGAAACGATAGTTGCACCCGACGTAACAATCTGTCGCATCCCGTGGAGGAAAATAGCGGCTCCGCTACAGGTTGCTCACAGGAATGGATACGCTACAGAACATGCGGGTGTTTACGCGCGTCGTCGAGACGGGCAGCTTCACCGCCGCCGCGCAATCGCTGAATTCGACGACGGGCGCGATGTCGCGCGCGGTGTCCGAGCTCGAGGCGCGCCTGCGCACCCGTCTGATGAATCGCTCGACGCGCCGCCTCGCGCTGACGTCGGCCGGCGAAAGTTATCTGCGGCGCTGCCGCCAGATCCTCGCCGACGTTGATCGCGCGGAAGAAGAGGCGAGCTGTGCGCACGAGCGCCCGTCCGGCGTGCTGCGCATGCACAGCTTCGCGAGTGTTGGCCATCACTATGTGTTGCCCGCGCTGACGCGCTATCACGCGCAGTTCCCGGACGTGTCGATCGAGCTGTCGCTGTCGCAGCGCATGCCCGATCTGTTCGACGGCACGAGCGACATGGCCGTCGTGACCGCGTCGTCGCTGCCCGATTCGGAACTCGTGTCGCACCTGCTCGGCTCGACGTTCAGCATCCTGTGCGCGTCGCCCGACTATGTGAAACGGCACGGCGTGCCGACCCGTCCGCAGGATCTCGCCGCGCACGCGTGCCTGACGCTGTGCACGCCGGCGTTCCCGACGCATGAGTGGGTGCTCGAAGGGCCCGAAGGCGTCGAGCAGATCCATGTCGCCGGGCCGGTGCAGACCAATACGGCCGAATCGCTCGCACTCGCGATCCGCGACGGCATCGGGATCGGCATGCTGCCGCTGTACTCGGCGATCGACGCGCTGCACGACGGCACGCTCGTGCGCGTGCTGCCCGCGCATATCCTGCAGAAGATGAACGTGTATGCGCTGTATCCGTCGCGCCGCTTCGTCGACGCGAAGGTCCGGACCTGGGTCGAGATGCTGCGCGCGCAGGTGCCGGGGATGATCGCGCGCGACGTCGACATGCTGAACGCGATCGACCGCGAACCACAGGCCGCCTGACGCACGTCGGCGCGCCACCGGTTTCTTCTTCAAGGAACAGCGACTCGCGCCTCGCTCGCGGCACATCATTCACGCGGGAGGGGCGCTTCGTCACGTCATCAAAGCGCGGGCTTCGCCGCCGCGCCCGATTCGGCGGCCGGCTCGCCGGCCGGGCCGTAGGCGGCCTGCGCGGCTTTCTGCTCCGCGAGACGCTTCGTCTGGAGCCGCTCCTGCGCCGCCATGATGTCCTCCGGATAGTTGCCGACTTCACCGCGCGCCGGGTTGAAGCCCACCGACTCGAGATCGATCAGTTCCTGCAGCACCTGCGCGCGCGTGACGGGCGGCTTTGCCGACTGGGCGAACGACAGGGCCGGTGCGGCAAGCAGGACGGCAGCGGCGGCGGTAACGACGAGCGATTTCACGAGTTTCTCCTGGGTACGGGGTAGGTGGCCGGGTCGACGCGCGATGCGTGGCCCCGACCTTCGATGGCAGTCTACGCAGCGCCCGCGCGCGTAAAAACCCCGATTCCAGGCAGGCTGCCTTCCAGATGGAACAACATTGGCGCAAGGACAATGGCGCGAGTCGCCCGCGGCTAACGAACCCGCCTGCGAACGCGGGTTCATAGCCGGCGGGCAACGCTGCGCCACGCGAATCAGAACCGCGTGCGCATGCCGATCGCGCCGACGATCTGGTTCGGCGTGCTCGACGCGCCGCCCGACCCGTTGATGAACGCCTGGTAGCCGCGTCCCGACGCATGCTGATACATCGCTTCCGCGTACACGTCGGTGCGGCGCGACAGCTTGTACACGGCCTGCAGGTCGACCTGGTGCCACTTCGGATCGGTGCCGTGCTTGCTGTCGGGGTTCGACACGCTGGCGTCCGTGTAGACGTAGGCCGCGCCGAGGCTGACCGCCGGCGTCACCGCATAGCGCACGTTGACGTCGTAGTTGTTGAACGCGATCTGGCCGGTGGAGCCGAACGAACCCGTGTTGTCGTACTGCGAGCGCGTATAGACGAAGCCGACGGTCGCCGGGCCGAACACGTAGCTGATGCCGCCGCCGTACGTGCGCATGCGGTCCGAGCCGATCGACCAGCCGCCCTGGTTCACGCTCTTCGCCTCGGCCGAATCGGTCGCGCCGGGGCTGGCGCTCGTCGAGCCCTTCGTGCCGTTCATCTGCAGGTACGCGCCGGCCAGCTTCAACGGGCCGTTCGTGTAGCTCGCCGCGACGCTGTATGCGCGGTTGGCGCTGAAGTTCGTCGAGTTGGAGAACGCGTACATCGCGCCGGCCTTGAAGCCCGCGACCGTGTCGCTCGTGTACTTGACCGCGTTGTTGATGCGCAGCGAATGGTTCAGGTTGTCGTTGTCGAACGGATGCGCGAAGCCCGCATCGCCGAAGTCGCCGGCCGTCGCGGACAGCGGCGCGACGAAGTCGACCATCGTGTCGTACTGGCGGCCGAGCGTCAGCGTGCCGTAGCCATTGCCGCTCAGGCCGACATACGCATGGCGGCCGAACAGCTTGCCGTCCTGGCCGAGCGCGCCGTTGTTCGCGTTGAAGCCGTTCTCCAGCACGAACAACGCCTTCACGCCGCCGCCGAGATCCTCGGTGCCGCGCAGGCCGAAGCGGCTGCCGTTGATCGTGCCGGTGCTCAGGCGCCACAGCGATGCGCCGCCCGCGTTGTTGGTGTACGCGATGCCGGCGTCGATCAGGCCGTACAGCGTGACCGAGCTTTGCGCGTGGGCGAGCGGGGCGAACAGCGCGGCGGTGCATGCGCCGGCGATGAAGGTTTTTTTCATGGAAAGGCTCCTGCGTGTGGGACCGGGGTCAAAAGATCGGCGCAAGTATAGGAATGCACTGCGTGCTCAAGGCCGCCTGACGTTGCGAGCGCACCTTTCCGGATCTGGCAAGAGTCCTTCACATAACTGACACGACGCGCCGAGCGCGCCGGACGCCGGCTGTTTTTGCGCGATCGCGCACGGGCGGCATCCGATCGATGCGCGCCGGCTGTCGTGTCGTTGCAACATGCGCGGGGCGGGGCGCGGCGGTTGATCGGCACGGCCGACGCGCGGAGAATGAGTCGCTCGCGCCCACGACCGGAGACACACGATGTCCCAGCCCGACCGCCATCCGCCGATCAGCGTCGCCGTGTACTACCGCGATCCGAATGCCGCACTCGAATGGCTCGAGCGCGCGTTCGGATTCGCGCGCGGCGTCGTCGTCCGTACCCCCGACGGCCAGGTCACGCATGCGGAGCTCACGCATCGCGGCGGCGTCGTGATGATCGGCGGGCATTGGGCCGATTTCGTCGCGAGCCCGCAGGAGATCGGCGGCAGGAACACGCAAAGCGTGCACGTGCAGCTTGCCGACGGCCTCGACGCGCATTGCGAACACGCGCGGCAGGCCGGCGCGGAAATCCTGCAGGAACCGGCCGACCAGTTCTATGGCGACCGCACGTATCGCGCACGCGATCCGGAGCAACACGTGTGGACGTTCGGCCAGCACGTGCGGGACGTGACGCCCGAGCAAGCGGCCGCCGAAACCGGCCTGACGTTCGAAGGCTGGTCCTGAAGCGCGACGCGTGTTGCCTATCCATGCTCGTCGATCGGATCGCACGGCCACGGAATCCAGCACGTGCGCAGGCAGTCGAAGTTGATCATTCGGCGCGAACCGGAGCGCGTCACGTATCCGGGTTGATGCGGGAGGTGGGCGGCCAACCGCTGTCTGCCACCGAGTATTCTAGAAACGCATGAGTCGATTCGAAAAATACGTTTGTCTCATGAGAGGCTCAGGCCTACGATGCGGTCCTGACGACGGCGCGCGTGTTGCGCGCCGTCTTTTCGATCCCCGTTCGCCGACCCCATGCGCCTCGATCTCCCGTCCGCTCCCGCATCCTCTCCGCCGCCTGCCAGCCCGTTCGCGCGCGTGGCCGTCGTCACGATCCTGACCGGCGTCGGCGCGGGCCTCGGCGGCATGCTGCTCGCGCTGCTGCTGCATGCGATCCAGCACGTTGCGTACGGCTACAGCGTCGCGCACGTAATCGGCACCGAGAGCTTCCTCACCGGCGTGACCGGCGCCGATCCGCTGCGCCGGCTCGCGGTGCTGATCGTCTGCGGGATCGTTGCCGGCGGCGGCTGGTGGGCGCTTTACCGGTACGGCCGGCCGCTGGTCAGCATCCGCCGCGCGGTGCGCGCGGCTGATCCGCGGATGCCGTTCGTCAGCACGACGATTCACGCGCTGCTGCAGATCGTGACCGTCGCGCTCGGCTCGCCGCTCGGCCGCGAAGTCGCGCCGCGCGAGATCGGCTCGCTGCTCGCCGGGCGGCTTGCGCATCAAGCTGGGCTCACGCCCGACGACTGCCGGCTGATGGTCGCGTGCGGCGCCGGCGCGGGCCTTGCGGCGGTCTACAACGTGCCGCTCGGCGGTGCGATTTTCGTGCTCGAAGTGCTGCTCGGTACGTTCGAACTGCGCGCGCTGATCGTCGCGGTCGTGACGTCGGCAATTGCCGCAGCCGTCGCGTGGATCGGCCTCGGCAACGAACATCAGTACACGGTGCCGGCCTTCGCGCTGAGCACACCGCTGGTCGCATGGTCGATCGTCTGCGGGCCGCTGTTCGGCTTCGCCGCGTACGGCTTCGTGCGGCTCACGACCCGAGCGCGGGCGAACGCGCCGAAAGACTGGCGGCTGCCGGTGTTCGCGCTCGTCAACTTCGCGGTGATCGGCGTGCTCGCGATGCGGTTTCCGCAACTGCTCGGCAACGGCAAGGGCCCGGCATCGCTGGGCTTCGACGGCACGCTGACGATCGGCCTCGCTGCGGCGCTGCTCGTGCTGAAGGTGCTGATCGAGGCCGGCAGCCTGCGGGCCGGCGCGGAGGGCGGGTTGCTGACGCCGGGCCTCGCGAACGGCGCGCTGCTCGGCGTCGTGCTCGGCGGGCTGTGGAGCCTCGTGTGGCCGGGCGCGTCGATCGGCGGATGCGCGCTCGTCGGCGCGACTGCGTTTCTCGCTGCGTCGATGCAGATGCCGATCACGGCCGTCGTGCTGCTGCTCGAATTCACGCGCGCGGATCACGACAGCCTGGTGCCGATGCTGCTTGCCGTGGCCGGCTCGCTCGTCGCGTACCGGTTCGCGCAGCGGCTGGCCGAGGGGCGGGCGAGTGCGGTTGCGATGGTCAGCGAACGCGCGGCGGCGACGCACTGACAACGGATGCCGGGCTTCAAGGATTTTCGGTGCGCGCGCACATCATGGTGTCGCGCATCGAGGTCATGCCTATGATTCGGCAAGCCCGGATGCAGGCGAAAAATGGCACTCACCTATCACGCACATCCGTCCGCCGTTATGGCGACAGAACCGTTCAATCGTCCCTCCCGAACGCTCTCCGGAACGCCGTGACAGCGCCGCCGCCTCCTCCTCCGTGGTTGCCGCGGGCACTGGCACTCCCGTAGGGGTTCTGATCGGTAGGAAGATTGAGCCAGTCGCGCACTTGATCGTTTCCATACGCTGAATATGGAGAATTGAGGATATCGGCAAGCGTGCCCAGCCCATTCTGCTCAAGCCACCGGCCCAAGTGGCGAACGATGCTTTGGTGGGTGTGATATTTCCCGCCCGTTCTTCTTTTGAATTCCTCTACCAATTCCGCATTGGTCCCGGTGATCAGCGCATGTCCCTGCGGAGCCTGCGTTGCAAAAGCCGCCGATGCCTGGTTGCTGTTGCGGCGTTGAAGCCCGCCGAGCGCAGGCGGAACGTACTGTTCGCGGTTTCCGGAATGAACCGTTCGCGGGGGTGGGATGGCGCCGTCATGCCCAGGTGGAAGATATGCGTCTTGCGAGTACGCGTATGACTTCGGAAAAGAGGGGCGATCTGATGACATGGCGTTTCCGTCGCAAAGGGTAAGCGCATCAACTTACATTGCGCATGGACCGCATGTCAGGCTGAAAGCGAACCACCCGACCGGATTGCGAACCCGTCACAGGCTGAGATATTGCGCTCGATCCAGATCGCCTGTGACGAAATGATTGCGCCGCAGTCCAATGGACCTCACCGGCTCGAGGCCGAAACACCCACGCACGATCGGCGGGTATTGCCGACATCGTTTTGGACGATGTCCTACAGCGAATACCGGCGCGCGCATCAAAGCAAACTCTTCGGTTCTGTGCAAGAATCCGCGCGTTTCCGCGCACCCACCAACAACGACACGCGCGGACGTCCCTATCAGGAAACGAGGAGCACAACTTGATTCAGCGCATTTCCCGCTTCTTCACGCAGGTGGTTCACCGCGTATTGCCCGACCCGTTGATTTTCGCGATCCTGCTGACCATCGTCACGTTCGCGCTCGCGTTCAGCCTCACGCCGAATACACCGGTGCAGCTCACGACGATGTGGGGTTCGGGTTTCTGGAACCTGCTCGCGTTCTCGATGCAGATGGTGATGATTCTCGTCACGGGTCATGCGCTCGCGAGCTCGCCGCCCGTCAAGCGCATGCTCGTCGCGCTCGCGAGCACCGCGCGCACGCCGGGGCAGGGCGTGATGCTCGTCGCGTTCGTCGGCGCACTTGCCTGTGCGATCAACTGGGGCTTCGGTCTTGTGCTCGGTGCGATGCTCGCGCGCGAAGTCGCTCGCCGCGTGGCCGGCAGCGATTACCGGCTGCTCGTCGCGTCCGCCTACATGGGCTTCCTGAGCTGGCACGGCGGGCTGTCGGGTTCGGTCCCGCTCGTCGCGGCCACGAAGGGCAATCCGATGGAGAAGACCATCGGGCTGATTCCCGTGTCGCACACGATCTTCACCGGCTACAACGCGTTCATCACGATCGGTCTGATCGTGATGCTGCCGTTTCTCGCGCGCATGATGATGCCGAAGCCCGGCGACGTCGTCAGCGTCGATCCGGCGCTGCTCGCCGAGCCGCCGAGCGTCGAACGCCAGCTCGGGCCCGACGCGACGTTTGCGGAACGGCTGGAGGAGAGCCGCGTGTTGTCGGTCTTCGTCGCGGCGCTGTGCGCGGCATTTCTCGTGCTGCGTTTCGTGCAGAAGGGTTTCGCGCTCGACATCGACACCGTGAACCTCGCGTTCCTCGCGGCCGGCATCCTGCTGCACCGTACGCCGATGGCCTATGCGCGCGCGGTGGCCGGCGCGGCGCGCGGCGCATCCGGGATCATGATCCAGTTCCCGTTCTATGCAGGCATCCAGGCGCTGATGGATCACTCGGGGCTCGCGGGCGTGATCACGAAATGGTTCGTCGATATCGCGAACGTGCATACGTTCCCGCTGCTCGCGTTCCTGAGCTCGGCCGTGATCAATTTTGCGGTGCCGTCGGGCGGCGGCCACTGGGTCGTGCAGGGCCCGTTCGTGATGCCGGCCGCGCAGGCGCTCGGCGCCGATCTCGGCAAGGCCGCGATGGCGATCGCATACGGCGAGGCATGGACCAACATGGCGCAGCCGTTCTGGGCGCTGCCCGCGCTGGCGATCGCCGGGCTCGGCGTGCGCGACATCATGGGGTATTGCGTGACGACGCTGCTGTTCTCGGGCGTGGTGTTTGTCGCGGGGATGTATCTGTTCTGACGAAGCAAGGCGCGATGCGGGCGGGATTCGACGCCTGCATCGCGCCGGCCGTCAACCGTGCGACCGCGCTTCGGAACGCTCGTGTCCGTGACGCAATGCGAGGCTCGCAAACGCCGCGACGACGAGCGCGGCCGCAAGCAGCGTCAGCCCGTTCTTCGCATTGCCGGTTGCCTGTTCGATCGCACCGACGACAGTCGGTCCGACGAAGCCGCCGAGCAACCCGCACGTATTCACGAGCCCGAGCCCGCCGGCCAGTGCGCTGCCGGCGAGCCGCGACGCGGGAAACGTGAACACGATCGACTGCACGACGAAGAACATCGACGCGGCCACGCACACGCAGACGAGCCCCGCGACAGGCGACGTATGCGCGGCGCCGACCATCCCGGTCGCCATCACGACCAGCCCCGCGCACAGTATCCGGCGTGCATGACGCGACTCGCGCGCGAAGCGCGGCAGCGTCGCCGCCCCGAACGCGGCGGCCAGCCAGGGCAGCGCGGTCAGCAACCCGACCGCGAACGGCGAGAAGCGCCCCGACGCGCCGATGATGCCCGGCAGGAAGAAGATCACCGTGTAGACCGTCAACTGGTGGCAGAAGTACACGAAGATCGCGAGCAAGATCTGCGGATCGCGCAGCGCGGCGCCGAACGCGTGGTCGCCGTGCGTGGCGACGCCCGCATCCTGTTCGGCGGCCAGCGTGCGCTCGAGCGCACGACCGGTTTCAGGCGAGAGCCACGGTGCGGTGCTCGGGCGGTCCGGCAAGCGCGTCCACACGACGAACGCGAGCAGGATCGCCGGAATGCCTTCGACGACGAACAGCCATTGCCAGCCGTGGAAGCCGAGCGTGCCGTCGAGTTCGATCAGCGCGCCGGCCAGCGGACCGCCGACGATGTTTGCGATGCACACGCCGAGCAGGAAAAAGCCCGTTGCGCGCGCACGCTCCTCGCGACCGAACCAGTACGTCAGGTACAACATCACGCCGGGGAACAGGCCCGCTTCGGCGGCGCCGAGCAGCAGGCGCATCACGTAGAACGACGTCTCGCCGCTGACGAACGCCATCGCGACCGACAGCGTGCCCCACGTGATCATGATCCGCGTGATCCAGAAGCGCGCGCCGACACGATGCATGATCAGGTTGCTCGGGATCTCGAAGAGCGCATAGGTCAGGAAGAACAGACCCGCGCCGAGCCCGTATGCGGCGGATGAAATACCGAGATCGACCCCCATCGAGTGTTTGGCGAACGCGATGTTGGTGCGGTCGAGGAAGCTGATCACGTACGCGGCGATCAGCAGCGGCATGAGTTTGCGGAACAGCAGCCGGTTCAGCGACGCGCTCGCGTCGCCGGCGGCAGAGGGCAGGGCCTGAGCGTGTTGAGTGGACATGCGGACGACTCCGGTAAAGGCGAACCGGCGCGCACGGCAAGCACGGCGCGCCGCGTTCGGCAGATGCCGCTGCGACGCGCGCAGCGGATGGGCAGACGACGGAGCCGCGCCGGCGGCGCTCGAACGGAGCGGGGCGATGATGGGCGTCCTGGCGCCGGCCGACTCGGGCCGGCGCCTTGTCACTGCGCTTGCGGGTCCTGGTGTTGGGGCGCTACCCGGCGATCAGAAATTCACCGCGTCGCCGCCCTTGAGTGCGAGCATCGCGCGCGCCTCGGCCGGCGTCGCGATCTCCAGCGACAGGCCTTCGAGCACCTGCCGCATCTTCAGTACCTGCGCGGCGCTCGATTCAGCGAGCTTGCCCGGCGCGATCCACAGCGAATCCTCGAGCCCGACGCGCACGTTCGCGCCCTGCGCGGCGCCGATCGTCGCGAGCGGAATCTGGTTGCGGCCGGCGCCGAGGATCGACCACACGTAGTCGCCGCCGAACAGGCGGTCGGCCGTGCGGCGCATGTGCATCAGGTCCTCCGGGTGCGCGCCGATCCCGCCGAGCAGGCCGAACACGCTCTGCACGAAGAACGGCGGCTTCGCGAGCCCGCGATCGACGAAATGCGCGAGGTTGTACAGGTGCGAGATGTCGTAGCACTCGAATTCGAAACGCGTACCGTTCGCGCCGCAACGCGTGAGGATCGTCTCGATGTCGGCGAACGTGTTCTTGAACACGAGATCGCGGCTCTTCTCGAGATGCTCGCGTTCCCACGGATGCTTCAGCTCGCGAAAGCGCTCGAGCATCGGGTACAGCCCGAAGTTCATCGAGCCCATGTTCAGCGATGCGACCTCGGGCTGGAAATGCAGTGCGGGCTGCAGCCGTTCGTCGACCGTCATGTGCGGGCTGCCGCCCGATGTGAGGTTGATGACCGCGTCGGTCTGCGCCTTGATGCGCGGCAGGAATTCCGCGAACACGGCCGGATCCTGCGTCGGCTTGCCGTCCGACGGGTTGCGGGCGTGCAGGTGCAGGATTGCTGCGCCGGCCTGCGCGGCCGCGACGGCGGCCGTCTCGATCTCGTGCGGCGTCACGGGCAGGTAGGGCGACATCGACGGCGTATGGATCGCGCCGGTCGGCGCACAGGTGATGATGACTTTGCGAGCGTTTGCCACGGATGGATTCCTTTCGGTGAGCGATGCAGGAGGCGTCAGAGCACTTCGACGTTGCCGCAGACGGAAATCGCCTGCCCGGTGATCCCGTGCCCGCCCGGCGAGCACAGGAACAGCGCGGTCGCGGCGATCTCGGCCGGATCGGACATGCGCCGCAGCGAGATCTTCTCGAGATAACGTTGTTCCATTTCGTCGTAGCCGATGCCGAGCTGCTGCGCGCGCGCCTCGATCACGCGGCGCATCCGTGGGCCGCGCACGATGCCGGGCTGGATCGCGTTCACGCGGATGCCGAGCGGCCCGAGTTCGATCGCAAGACTCTTCACGAGGCCGACCACGGCCCACTTGGTCGCCGCATAGGGCGTACGGAACGCGTAACCGAGCCGGCCCGCGACCGACGACAGCGCGATGATCGCGCCGCCGTGCTTCGATTCACGCAGCAGCGGCACGGCGAGGCGCGCGAACCGGAATTGCGCGTTCAGATTGATCGCGACGGTTTGCTCCCACTGCACCGGGTCGATCTCGTCGATGCCGCCGGTCGGGCCCGCGATGCCCGCGTTGTTGACCAGTACGTCGAGGCCGCCGAGCATGGCTGACACATCGGCGAACACGCGTTCGACGGCGGCCGGATCGGATACGTCCGCCAGCGTCGCGCCGATCGTGCCGGCTCCGGTGCGCGGCGGTCGGTCGGCGAGCACCGCGATCGCGGCTTGCGACGCGTCGCATACATGCACACGCGCGCCGCACTCCGCGAACGCGTCGGCGATCTCGAGACCGATGCCCGAGGCACCGCCCGTCACGAGAACGCGCAGGCCGTCATAGGGTTTCAGCAGGTCGGAAGCTGTCATGCCGGGTTGTCTCCATCGTTGATGTTGTCGGATGCGGCCGCGCGGATGCGGCCGCTCTCGATCGGGCGACCGCGGCAAGCGGCCGCTACGGTTTCGCGTTCACGGTCCGCGGCGTCTGTTCGGCCCGCAGCGTCTCGGCGAGATCGTGCGCGGCACCGCCGATGTCGAGTGCGATGCCGGCCCGCACGCCCGCGCCGTCGCGCCGTTCGAGCGCATCGACGATCGCGCGGTGCGCGTCCATCGAGCGCCGCATGTGCGGGATATCGAGCGCGACCATGTTGAGGAACGGCCCGACGCGCATCCACAGGTTCTCGACGATCGCGAGCGTGTTTTCGCTCGCGCCGTGCGCGTAGATCGCGCTGTGGAATGCGAAATTGCTCTGCAGGTAAGCGCGTGAGCGGCCGGCCTCGACATGGGCCTGCATCGTCTCGCAGGTCTTGCGCACGGCGGCGATCTGCGCGTCGGTCATCCGCGTACAAGCGCGCTCGGCGATGCAGCCTTCGAGCGCGATCCGCACGTCGCGCAGTTCGTCGAGCATGTCGAGCGTCATCGGTGGCACGACGAGCGCGCGGTTCGGGCCGTCGACCAGCGCGCGTTCGGCGCGCAGCCGCGTGAGCGCGGCGCGTACGGGCATCGTCGACGAGCCGACGGCTTCCGCGACGCTGCGCAGGCTCAGTGCCTGGCCGGGCGCGAAACGGCCGCTCATCAGCGCTTCGCGCAATTGCTGGTAGACCTTGTCGGCCATCGTTTCCTGCTCGATGGCTTTCAGTGCGGGCGGGACAATACGAGGCGCCACGGCGGGGTTCTCCTGGGTTTGATCTGCGATCTGTGATCACACTTAATAGGTGCGAAGTGTTGCCGATCGGCAGAACGGAGTCAAGGCGAACGGGATCGGGGAAAACGAGGACGAAGTGTCACGCGAGAGGATTGAAGTGCCGTGCCAGCGCCACCGCAATTCTTACAAAATCATTTCCATTCGTGCATCATGACGCTCGGGTTCGAGGGCCTCGAAGGGATTCGGAAAACGCGCGCAGCTGCGATTTTCCGATGTGTTTCCACCGATCGAATTCATTTCAACAACAAGGAACAACAAGGAGCCAAAGTGAAACGACCGTCATTTACCGTCGCCTGGGCGGCATCCCAGCGAATCTACGATCCGGCGAATTCCGGCGAGCGCGTCGCGAAAGTGATAGGCGGATATGTCGAAAAGAACGTCAACAATCCAAGCCCGACGGAGCGATGGAGCAATACGTGCGCGGTGAGGATGAGCTACATCCTCGGTGAGGCCGGCACGGTGATTCCCCGAATCCCCGGGCAAACGGTATCGGGCGGAGACAATCGACAATACTTCTTTCGTGTCAGGGATTTGATTCGCTTTCTTGAACAGCGGTGGGGGAAGGCAGAGGGCGTCACATACCCGCCTTCGAACGGGGGGCCACTGGCGGGCCGGCAGGGCGTCATCCTGTTCGAGGTATCGGGGTGGAGCGATGCGCAGGGGCACGCCACGCTGTTCAATGGACGTACCTGCTACGACCACTGCTATTTCAACGAGCCGGGCGCACGGTATCGTACGGATCGCGCGAATTTTTGGAGTCTGTCATGAGGGGAGTTTGGATCGCGGTCGTGCTGACGTGCGTTGCACTTCAACCCGCGGTGGTTTCAGCGAAGGACACGGCACAAGCCTCGCCGGAGGCCGGCTCACGGACATACATCCAGAACTTCAAGGACATGGTGCTGGCGCAGTGTCTGGCGACCGCTTACCGGCAGGAGCCCGGCGTGAGCAAGGATATCGGCAGCAGCACCAGTGCGTTGCGCGACTGGACCTACTACGACATGGAGCGCGCCCCGGACGTCATTCATGCGCTGGTGGCGAAGTATCTTGCACGCGATTACCGGAATCCGGTTGTCGAATCGGAAGTCAGGGATGTGAAGTTCGACTTCCTGAAGTGCGTCGACCTGTATCACGGCAAGGAACTGGAAGCCGCGGCGAAGCAACTCGTATTGCGCCCGAACAGTACTTATCGGACGGAGAACCCGCGGCAGCCGCAATAGCGAACAAGCGCCGTTGGCTTGCAGATAGAGCCGTGCTTGTCGTCATCCCCACCGCATCGGCCACTTCCGCAAGCGTCATCGGGTGCCGCTTCGCGCTGAACAACGGCCGCGGCCGCTCGACAACCTTTCCCGACGGTGCGCGGCTGCGGATCGCCATCCGCCATCCGATCGGGCAGAATCGACACTCCCGGATTCCGCAGACAGATGCCGCATGACCGCCCCCAACGATCCCCCCGGCCGCCGCGCGTACGCGAGCTTCGCGCAACGCTATGCGGACATCGCGCCGACCAAGGCGCATAACGCACTCTACGAGCGTCCGGCGACGATGGCGCTGCTCGGCGACGTCGACGGCCTGACGGTGCTCGACGCCGGCTGCGGGCCCGGCATCTGCAGCGAGCACCTCGCGCGCCACGGCGCGACCGTGCGCGCATTCGACGTCACGCCGGAGATGGTCGCGCTCGCGAGAGCGCGCTGCGCGGGCCTTACGGTTGATGTGGCGGAAGGGGATCTGGAGGCGCCGCTCGCCTGGCTGCCCGACCAGGCCGTCGACAAGGTGCTGTGCTCGCTCGCGCTCGACTACGTGCGCGATCTCGCGCCGACGCTGCGCGAATTCCGGCGCGTCGCGCGGCCCGGTGCAACGCTCGTGTTCTCGATGGCGCATCCGATGCGCGACTGGATGGACGAGCGCACGCGCGGTGAGGGCACGTATTTCGACACGTGCCGCTTCGGTTTCCACTGGTCGGGGTTCGGCGAGCCGAGGCCTTATGTCGAAGCCTGGCGTCGACCGCTCGCCGACATCCTGAACGCGGTCGCCGACGGTGGCTGGCGGCTCGACCGGTTCGTCGAACCGAAGCCGCTGCCGGAGATGAAGGCCGCGTCGGAACGGCTCCATGCGGAGCTGTCGCTGTCGCTGGCGCCGGCCTTTCTTTGCATCCGCGCGCGCCGCTGACGAGGCGCAGCGGTCAAGCGGCGCTTAGTGCCGCACCGGCTCGTCGTTCAGCGTGCCGAGGAATGCTTCGATATCCTTGATATCCTGCGCCGTCATCGCGGGTTTGTCGCCCGCCTTGCGATCGAACGGTGCATCGGTCACGTCGACGTTCGCGCGATATTTCGGCGGGATGTCGTCGTACTCGTCGACCTTGCCGTCCGCGCCGCGCGAATAGAACTTCTGCGGCGAGATGCTGCGCTCGTTGTAGAACGCCATCACCTGGTCGAGCGTGTGGAACACGCCGTTGTGGAAGAACACATGGCGCGTCGCCGAGTTGCGCAGCGTCGGCGTGAGGAACATCGCGCAATACTGCGTCTGATCCTTCAGGTCGTCGCGGAACGGCCCGCACACGCCGAGATCGTAGAACGCCGGGTTGCGGTTCTGCGCCAGCTCCTTGTTGCGCGGCGCGCCGAGCGCCTCGTACTGGTAATCGGTGAACATCGGCGGCAGCCCGTCCTTGCCGGGCTTCGACAGGTGGCAGCCCGCGCAATTCGCCTTGTCCGGATCGTTGAACAGGCGCAGCCCGCGCAACTCGGCCTGCGACAGGCGCGCCCGGCCTTCGAGCCAGCGGTCGTACTTGCTGTCGTACGGATGGAACGACGGATCCTCGACCTGGTAGCGCGCGATCGCGAACATCGCCTCCGACACCGCGAGCTGCGGGCTGTCGAACACGCGTGCGCCGAACAGTTGCTCGAGCTGCGTACGGTGCGACGACTGCGCGAGCTTGTGCGCGACGTCGTCGATGCTCGCGTTCGCCATCTCGACCGGATTCAGCAGCGGGCCGAACGCCTGCTGCTGCAGCGTATCGGCGCGGCCGTCCCAGAACATCCCGCCCTGCGGCACGAGCTGCGGCGCGGCCGACGTGCCGGCCACCTTCTGCGCCTTGACGACGCCGGCCGCCGACGCGGCCTGCTGCGCGACGCTCGGCGCGGCGTCGTTTTCACCGGCATCGGGGCCGATGCTGAAATTCGGCTGACGGTACAGGTACATCAGCGACGGCGGCGGGCGATAGCCCTGCTGCGTCATCGCGAGGCCACCCGGCTGCACGTCGAGCGCATTCGGCGGGCCATACGCATGATCGGGGCTGTGGCACGACGCGCACG
>NZ_LDWR01000010.1 GCF_001039005.1 Burkholderia cepacia | reverse complement strand
ATCGACCGGTTGAATCCGCAGCTGATCTCGGACGTCTCCCGGACGTCAAAGGCGAGCATGGCGCTCGCCCGTCCGCTCAGCACCGAAGATCACATGCGAGTTTATATTTCCAGACTGCACGCACGCTGGCGTTGGAGTGGTGGACGACTTATACGGAAAGGTCGATTTTTTGAGATGGCGAAGTCAAGCGTACCTCATCTGGCGCAACGGCGGCAGACTCATATCGGTGCGCGCCGGCACGCTCAATGGGGAATTCGGCCATCGGCAACAATCGACCCTAAACGGTGCTTGCTGGCCGCCCGGAGCAGTCGTTCGCTATCGTTACATAAGCTTCCCCGGATCGCTTCGACTCACTCGAACTTGCCGAAATCCGCGTCTTCTTTGACGAATTTCCCTGTCGACAGGAGTGCCTGTTCGATGTCCGCGACGATGGACGCGTTGTTGATCGACGCGGTGACGAACAGCCCCCAGATATCGTCGTCTATTTCATAGTGGCCCCGAGCATACGCCCAATAGCTGAAATAGCGGTCCTGAGACAAGGCGCCCCGGGGATCGTCGAGGCCGTCCGGATGCGGGACCTGGACAGCATGCAGTGCATCTTGCAGGATCGCGGCGACGCTTGGGAAATCAACGGCGCGATGATCTTCAAGTACCTCGACCAGAAGATCGCTACCGTGAAATACCGGCCGAACGCGGAATCGAATCAGATTTGTCATGGCTCGTTTGTCTGTATCCGTGCGCCGGGGTCAAACGACCGCTGCTAGCCGCGCCCTGACGCTGGGGCATGTAACGGTCGCGAGCTCCAGTTGTCCATGCGCATCATGAAGCGTAGCCACACCGGGGAGTCTCTTTCCGTTTAGCCCGGTGGGTTCAGAAAGTCAGCGGGTAAGCTATCCGAAAACCCGAGCCCATGCCGCCCGAAGGCGTCGCGCGCGGTCTTCGAAGAGATATGAGGCCGCCAGCGTCAAGAGACCTGAAATTGCCCCCGTCACGATGTGCTCGACGTAGGGGATACGGTAGTGACTCGTGTGCGAGTAGGCGTCGCCCAACGTTGTCAGGAGGCCAACGACCAGCGCATTGCCGTATCGATGCGCGTAGAGTTTCGCAGCAGGCGTGAAAGTCAAAAATACAGCCAGGAGTCCAGTAAGCAGACCTGTATGAAATGCAATGGTCCAGTGGGCAAGGCTCATGATATTGCCCCAGCTCCCCGGCATGCAGGTCATGCACGCACTGGTCGGCTGCCAAAAACGCTGGATAAACAGTCTGACGCGATGCTTCCACTCGGTTGACATGATGCGTTCCCATCAATGCCGTCGTCACGGCCGACGCTGCCACACGTATCGTTGAAGCAGTTTCCAAACCCTTTGGCGAGCTTGCCGCCCTCGTCACGGATGGGTCGGCTATGCGCCGGAGAGACCGAGCAAAACTTGGACATGGGGGAATACTACTCCACGATCAGGCAGCCGCTGTTTCGACCAAGACCGGAATCAACTCTTGCGTTTATCGGTGCGGTCCCGCCCATAACGGGTTGAATCCGCAACCCAAAACTGCCTTTGGGACCTGGAGAAAGCAGCCCTTTAACGTCGGAGATGACCAGCGGACAGTAGGTGGGCGAAGCCCGCCGATAAGACGTCCGCGTCGATCGACCTGCTAGGTAGCCGGGCGCGGTCGCCTCATAGGGTCTCATCAGACGGATCATGCTACTGGTGCGCGAAACGACAATCCGAACTCGTTTTCATAGATAGCCCGCAGGTAGTTCGAGACTGTCCTCGTTTGTTCCGCAAGAAGAATGTCAAGGTCAGACGGTCTCCCCTCGTGCAGCAATTCACTTCTCAACCCGTACGCGTGATCGAGACTCTTCCAAGCGTCGAGATCGTCGGGAAACCACCGGCGGCAATGCCTTTTCAAAGCTTGCCGTACCGATTCACGCTTCAGTTGAAGCAGCCTTCCTTTCAGAGAGTCCTTGAGATCTGCCGGGATACTTGCGTTCGTAGAAAGCTCAATAGCTAGCGCATCAACGACGTCCGACACCTCAGGCCCAAGAGAATCCTGGACCGCAAGCGGCTCGAGTGCCGATACGGTCATCACAAACCGGGCACGGTCGTTTGACTCCAATGCGGCTGATGCAAAGAGCTCCACCGATAGCAACAACCTTCGATCCCGTAGTGGCGTCTCAATCGCCTTCCAGAACTCAGAAAGCACCACGTCTTGCGGCCAGTTGGTGTACCCAGTGGCAAGACCGAACATACCCGCGGAAAGCGTTCTATCAAAGACCGTCGGCGGCTCATGAGACATGTAGCTAAGGCGCAGGCCGAAATCCAGGCTGACCGCACACAGCAACAGCGCTTGCGCCATCTGCATTCCCGCCGCTTCCGCATCGCTCGCTGTGGGAAAACCTTCAACCGTCAGGTCGTAGGACTTGCCACCTTCAACTTCGAAGTCGAATGCATCGTCGGGCTGAATGGTCGCCACTGATCCATCAGGCAGAAGCAGCGTGACTCTCTCAAGCTCGCCGATGTGAGCCGCGCGCCGAACTTGAAACGTGAGCCGCACGCCGTACTTTCGTCGATGATCCTTCGCGAGGATCAGTTTCCGCTCAACAGCGGGTGGCTTTCGCGACATCGCAACCCCTCCCCCAGAAGTAGCGCGCATCACTAGTCATTGATCGTATGAGTCCAGCGAGGCACACCCGCTTTAGAGAGATATTCGACCAGCTTCCTGTCGCCAAAGAACTTGATCCGTCCGGCCTCTTGGAAAGCCAGTGCGGATTGGTCAATTTTCTGACCCGCGGCTCTTGCCTTAGCTGTCAACCGTGCGAGTACTTCTGAATTGGCAGAATCAGTTCCGCTGGTTGAACGTGCCTCAAAGACAGCAAAATCGATCCAACCACCTGAGGTGGACCGCTCGCGCAAGTGTGCATAGTTGATTTGCATCGTGTTGTCCGGTTCAAGTTACAGCCTTACGTCGCCTGTGAACTATGCTGTGTAAAAAACCACAACATTAACATTCCATGAAACCAGTATTGAACCTCTGCCACCGTTGCGCTCGGTCAAGGTTTTGGACCAATTGCGTGAGCGCCTCCGGTACCAACGCTACAGCTTAAGCACAGAGCAAGTATATGTCTATTGGGTACGCTCTTTTATTCGCTTTCACGAACCGGCACATTGCAGCACACGGGCATTAGCTGACCGCTATCGGGTAGCAAGCTGAGTTGACCGCTTTTGGCCATCTCGGACGTCAAAGGTGGCGTGGCGCTCGCCCGTCCGGTCTGTACCGAAGGAATCACATGAGAGTTTATATTTCCAGAGCGCGAGCGTTCAGGCGCCTGAGCAACTGACAACGTACACTAGTCGCTCGATATTCTGACCCGACCAGCATTGGTTTAAATACTCGGAGCGCAGGGACCTTGGCCTAGGAATGGTTGACGACTTATTCGGGCCGGTCGATTTTCTGAAGCAGCGGGCTCGGGCACGACCGCAGGTCGAAATCGGCGCGCGCCGGCACGCTCAATGGACAGTTCGCCCTTCCCATCCTCGCGCTTATTACCCATCGCGCTCACGGATATCTGACGATGCATTTGAATTTGCTGACGCTGACTCGTGGTGTTCAAGCGGGTGTGCAGATCCGGCCACGCTGGCCCGCGCGGCACGTCCGCGTGGATGCGCGCGTCCTCGGTAAGCTGCAGGCGATCCAGGCCGAGTTGCCCGCGCAGATCAACCTGATCCTGACGCGAGGCTACGAGCCGCAAGCGTCCAGTCTTGGTTTTGCCCGTCGCCGGTTTCGCGCCCTGGGAATCGGCGTGTTCCGCTTACTCTATCCCGCCCGATGCGACGAGTTGGCCGATATTTTCGGCAGCAATGGACACGATGTCGATGGAACGCATATCGACGTTTCATTTAGTTTGAACGGTCGTCGCGTACGGATGTTGCCGCTGGGCGTATTCACGCCGCCTTTCTGGCAGCGGCGCCGCGTACGGCGATGCGCTTCGGCCCTTGCAGAGCTCCATGCCGCGCTGATACGGCAAGGGTTTCAGATTCACCGCAACGCAACGGAAAGCCTGCAGATTCATTGTGATCTGATGCACTAGCGCAGATGATCACAGGCGCCACCGCAAACGCTCCGTAAAACGATCGAACTGCCGACCTTCCGTAAATCGGGCGCTCGAAACATTCACGCACCGCCTTCGCGTGCAGGAGCCGAGCGCCCAGCGCCTGCCGCTCCGCTACCCGTGCCAACAAGCAAGGCCTGCCCGATCGCTCGATCATGCAGCCGGGACATGAGAATTGAACACGGTTGCCGATGCGAGTTCGAGCGTCGTCGGATCTTCGAATTCCTTTTCCATGAAGTCGAACATGGCAGGCGAAACCTCAAACGAAAACGTATCGCCCTTTTCTGAATTCCTTGTCAGAACACGACCGCGCCGGATGTCATGCGGCGCGGTGACATAGTGCAGCTCACTCGAAATACCGGCGTCCCTGGCTCGATCAGCAAACGCCGAACGACTTCGCGCCTTCATGAAACCGAGATCCAGAATGACGTTCCCGCCATTTTTCGCGATCTGCTCGGCAGTGCGCCAGATTTGACTCTCGCAGCGCTGCACTCGCTCCATGAGCCAGTTCAATTCAACCGGCTCCGGAAGATCCGGGCCGTACAGCTGTGCCATCCACTCATCGATCGAGAAACGCGTCGCGCCGGACGAGACTGCGAGCGTACGCGCGTAAGTAGACTTGCCGGCACCTTGCGGCCCAAAAACGATATGTACCACTGCCATGAAATTCCCTGCCTCCAGGTCGAGCGCCGAAGTGGCGCTGGTTAATTGGCCCGGCGTTGTCGCGGCAGCGCGACCCGATCGCCGGATGTCATTGATTTCGATGCCGCGGTCGAACCGCCCACGTCAGCCCCGGCGCAAACCCAACGCGGGATGCGTCACTCGAAGGCAAACGCCCGGCGCGCTCATTCGGCTTGCGCGAAATTCAACTCGACGCCATTGCCTGCCGGATCGCGGCAAAAAATCTGAATCTGGCCCGTGAGCGGAACGTACTCACGCGTGAATTCCACGTTGGCCTCGGTCAGATGAAGCGCCATTTCGCTGGGACCGTCGCAGGAAAACGCTACGTGATCAAACGTATTGGCAACGTTTGACGGGCGCGACTCGCCCGGCCACGCTTCCGTCAGATGCAGCACGGTCTGCGTGCCCGCATACAACCAATACCCGAAGCTCTTGAACGGCGGGCGAAACCCTTCCTGCAAGCCGACGATGTCGACATAGAAATCGCGGAGCACATCGAGTGTCGACCGATCTGCCCGCAGATTGTAGTGATTGAATCCGGTAACTGGCATGACGTGTGGCTCGTGTTGGCGCAACGTGACATGAAATGGCATCGCGCCGGGCATTGTCGCTTCGGGCACGATCCGCGCGAAAACGGCAAGCCGGCAGCGGCGAGCAGTCGCAGCCGACCATCGACATCGGCGTCGCACTACCGCAACCGACCGTTGGTCGATAAAGCGCATGCCAGTATATTGCGGCCGTGCGGAAACCGGGCACCGGTATGACAGAGGCCACCGCGCGACGCGGCAAAATGCCCCTACGAAAATCGCATCGGCGGCCGACCCGATTTTCAGGTACAAATCGGGGACGCTGAAATTCCCCGCAGGCTATCGGAGACCCTCGCTCATGACTCGGCAAAACGCACCGGATATCGCAACGGCAACCCTCACGAACCCCGGCGACAACCCATCCGCGCCGATTCGCGCCATCGTGCCGTCAAGCACCGCGTTGCTCGTCATGCATTACCAGACCGACATCCTCGGACTCTTTCCGTCGGCCGCACCCGAATTGCTCGCCAATACGCGCCGGCTATGCGACGCGGCGCGGGCCGGCGGCGTCGGCGTCTGGTTCGCCAATCTCCGGTTCAGCCCCGGTTATCCGGAAGTCAGCCCGCGCAACAAGAACGGGCAAGGCATCAAGCAGCTCGGCCTCTTCATCGACGACGGCCCGTCGCCGGAGCTGGGCCGGCGGGCCGACGAGCCGCTGATCGTCGCGCACCGCGCCAGCGTGTTTTTCGGCACCGATCTGCAGGCACGGCTGGTCGCGCAAGGCGTCGATTCGCTGATCATGGTCGGCATCGCGTCGACCGGCGTGATGCTGTCGTCGATCGGCTACGCGAGCGACGCGGACTTCCGCCTGTATACGGTCAAGGACTGCTGCTACGACCCGGACCCGGTCGTCCACGAGCACCTGTTCTCCACCGCGTTCGAATCGCGCACGACGGTACTGTCGCTCGCGGACGCGTTGCGGCTGCTCGGGTAACGAACCCGCAGCATCTCCCGGAACCGCCCGCACAAAAACGGCTTACCGGGCGGTTCCAATGCCCGCCAGAATGAAATCGATGCCGGCCAGGAACTGCTCGCGCTCGTCGCCCGAAACCGGTGTATATTGCCGACCGATATGCCTGCATGCGCGCCGTCGACGGCGCGCCCGACCTCACCGAATGCCCAGCCCATCCGCCCTGCCGACGCCTGCCGAGTTGAACCGCACGCTACCGTTCGCGGCCGGCGCGCGGCCGTGGCGGCTCGTCCGTTATGCGTGCGTCGACTGGCTCGGCATCCTGCTGTGCTGGGCCGCGATCCGCTTCGTGCCGAATCCGTTCGTCTATGTCGCCGCCGTGCTGCTGATCGCGGGCCGGCTGCAGGCATTCGGCGTGATCCTGCACGACGCGTGCCATATTCCCGCGCGGCGCATGACGCTGCCGCTCGCGCTCGTCGAGGCGCTCGCCGGCTGGACGATCGGCTCGTCGATCGCCGCGATGCGCTATCACCACCTGCGCCATCACCGCGCGGTCGGCACCGCCGAAGATCCGTACCTGCACCGGCTGGCCGCACGCGGCGGCTGGGCGCAACGCGCGATGATGCTGCGCGGCGCGCTGCTGCCGGTCTGGTGGCCGCTGCGCGCGCTGATGGCGCCGCTCGCGCTCGCATGGCCCGCGTTCCGGCCGTGGTACGCACGCGGCTTCATGCAGGACCGCTCGCGTCAGGATCTGCGTCGTCACCCCGAAGTCATCGCATGCGCGCGCGCCGACCTGCCGCATTGCGCGGGTTATCTGCTCGCGATCGCCGCCGTCGTGCACTGGGACCTGCCGTTCTTCACGTACTACGGACTGCCGTGGATCGTCGGCGGCATCATGAACGCGAACCGCGTGCTGCTCGAACACGACCACGTCGAGATCGACGAACGCTCGCCGGAATCGATCTGGCGGATGACGCGCACGATGACGTTCGGCTGGATCGGCAAGCTCGTGCTGTATCCGCGCAACATCGGCTATCACCAGGTGCATCACGCGTATCCGGCACTCGCGCTCGAGCATCTGCCGGCCGTGCACCGCCATCTGACGGACGGCATCGCGTTCGCGCCGCCCCGGCCGGACCCGGCTGGCCCCGCGCTCTAGACGCTCTCACCACGCGGCCCCGCATGCCGCGCCTACAGCTCGAACCGCATCACTTTCTCGCCGCACTGTTCGGCCGGCAGCGGCTCGCCGCGTTTCACCGCGTCGAGCAGCCGGTCGATCGCGACATGCACGATATCGGCGCGCACGTTGTGCGGGCGGAACCCCGACGCGTTGTCGAGGCCCTGCCGGTGCGCGCGCATGATCCGCACGTCCTGCTGGATCACGAGGTGCGTATACAGATTCAGCAGCGGCCGCAGCGCGCGCAGCAGCCAGTGCGGCAGCCGGAAGCGATACGCGATATAGGTGTAGACGCGCGAGCGGCGCGCATCGATCGGCGTGATCTGGCTGACGATCAGGAACCCGGAACGCTCGCCCCACAGGTAGTCGCAGCGCGTCACGTTCGGCGCGATGAAGCGGTCGACGTGCGCGAGCGGCACGCGATCGGGGTTCGTGAGCCAGTCGAGGCAGAAGCCGATCTTGTCGTCGCCGTCGTGGTAGGTGACGGCGACGCTGTCCGGCATCGCCGCGACCGTCGCTTCCATCGCCTGGCCGCGGCTGCTGCGGAAGATCCCGTCGTGAACGAACACCGTATGCGGCACGTCCATGAAGTTCTGCGCGAGCATCGCGATGTCGCCGTCGAACGTGTTGACCATGTAGTACGACTGCCACGGCGCGGCGTCGCGGAACGGCATCCGGAAGATCGCGCGCGCCGACGGGTCGCCAGCGCCGAGATACACCCAGACTAGCCCGTCGAGCAGCTGCACGGGCAACGTGCGCTGCCGGAACGGATAACGGCCGGGCGTGCCGGTCGGCCGCGTGCCGTCGATGCTCGGCACATGGACGACCTGCCCTTCGCCGTCGTAGCGCCAGCCGTGATACGGGCAAACGAGCGCATCGCCGTCGACCTTGCCGGCCGACAGGCGCGTGCCGCGATGCACGCACTGGTCGATCAGCGCGGCGATCCGGCCGTCGCGCTGCCGGAACAGCACGATGCCGGTATCGAGAATCCGGACGCCGAGCGGCTTGTCGCGCGGAAGCTCACGTTCGGTGCATGCGACGAACCATTGCTCGTGCAGGCCGTCGGCCGGCGGCACAGGTTCGTGCGCGTGCGCCGCGTCGCGCGACGGGCAATCCTGCCCGCATCCGCTTGGTTCGATCATGTCGTTCATCGGGTCATTCATCCGTCATCGCGAGCAGCGCGTCGGCCACCGGCAGCCGCGTCACGAGCACGCACGGCTTCACGTCGCCCGCGCGGATGCCGGCGCGTTCGGCCGCATGCTGCAGCAAGTCGCCGAGCCGCGTCGGCGATTCGCCCAGCCGTCGCACGCGCAGCGGGCCAAGCTGGCCGATGCGGCGTGCATGCGCGTAATGGAACGCCTGCGCCAGCGCCGCTTCGACGGCCGCGCATAACGCGTCGGCTGCGTCATCGCCAATCTCGCCTGCGATACACAACACATAGTGCGGCTGCGCTTCCCGCGTAGTGCATGGCACGATGCACGCGCCGAGTTCGCCGTGCTGCGCGCGCGCCTCATTCAGCGCATCGGCCGCAATCTGCTCGTCGAGCTTCTCGCCGACGAGATCGACGCTCGCCGCCGCGCGCCCGACGAACGCAATGCGCGGCGTGCGCGCGGTCATGCCGACCACGCGGACACGATCGCCGAGCGCATAGCGCATGAGCCCGCCACCCGTGGTCAGCAGAACCTGTACTTCATCGCCGGATTGCAGCCCTTCAGCGTCGCACACGCTGCCGTCGTCGCGCACGAACTCAAGGTAGTGGCTGCCGATCGCGAGCGGGCAGCCGTCGCCCGCGCCGAACGGAATGCTGGCGACGCCTTCGGTCGCGAACAGCCCCTTCGGTAGCCATTGCACACCCGGGAACCGCAGACGCAACGCATCGGCGTAGTGCTTGCTCGGGCCGTCCAGCCAGCAGCTCACGGCAGCCAAACGCGGCCACAGCGCGCGGCAATCGCCATCCGCGATCGCACGGCGCAGCGCCGCGCGGCGCGCGGCCGGCAACGATGCATCGACCCATGCAAGGTCGCGCGCGCCGTCGGCATCGTCGCGATCGAACAGTGGACGCAGCACGCTCGTCAGGAACGTCGGGCTCCACACGCTGATGAGCGCGAGCGTTTCGTCGGCGACCAGCGCGCGCAGCGTCTCGCGCCGCCACGTCGACACGTCGCCGGTCAGCGGCGGCACCAGCAGCGTCGACGCGAGCGCGGCCGCGCTGCTGTCGCCGAGGTAATCGAGATCGCTCGCCGAGCCGACCGGAATGCCGTTCGGCGCAACGCCGGGCCCCTGCAACGGTGGCGACATCGACCAGTACGCACGCCCTTCCCCGAGCGCCGGGCACGCGCGATGCATGTCGGCCAGCCACACGATCATCGCGGCCTGCAATTCGCGCAGGAACGCGGGGGTGTACGGAATCAGCTTCTGGCGCGCAGTGCTGCCGCTCGTCCGTTCGAGGAACACCGGGCGCTCGGCGGTCAGCACCGGTTCCGGTTCGTGCGACACACGTTCGAGCCACGGCAGGAAATCGGCGGCCGCATGCACCGGCACGCGCTCGCGGAACTGCGCGGGGCTGTCGATCCGGTCGAAGCCGAAGCGGCGTCCGAACGCCGTATCGCGGTTCGCGGCGAGCAGCGCCATCAGCCGTTGCGCCTGCGCGTCGCCCGGCGCCTCGAGGCTCGCCAGCCAGCGGTCGACGTCCGGCTGCGCGGCGCGCGCGAACGTGCGCCATGCGTCGGCCGGGCTGCGGGCGGAGGCGTCCATCAGAAATAGGTCTTGTCGAGTTGCGCGAGATCGTCGGGCAGCCGGCGCGGCGGCGCGAAGATCGTGAGCCAGCCGTACCACAGCGGTCGCGTCTCGCGCTGGTCCGACGCCGCATGCATGTCCTGCCAGCGCAGCGCGGGCCGGCGATGGTGCGTCAGGTTGTAGTTGAAGTTCAGCAGCAGCCAGCGCACGGGCGTCGGCGCGCGCATGTTGTACGTGCCTTCGACGACGTCGAGCGGTGTGCGCATGTGGTACACCCACTGCAGCGACGACCACGAGAACGCGAACGCGACATACGCGATCAGCACCGCCGACGCCGACCAGTCGAGCAACCAGCCGGCCAGCAGCCACGCGCCGACGGCGGCCAGCGTTTCGTAGCGGATGCGGCGGAAGTCGGCCGTCGTGAATTCCTTGAAGGCGGCCGCGTAGGTGTTGTCGTCGCCGCGCGCGGCAAGCTGCTGCATCGTGCGGCCGGGCACCAGCGCGAGCACGAAGCTGCCGACGAAACTGCCGAGCCAGATGCCGCCGAGGATCGCCGCGTAGTATTCGATACGCTTGCGCAGCAGCGATTCGTCCGCCGTCGCGAAATCAGCGCGCTCGGCGCGCGTGCGGTTGCGCACGTGATGGCCGAGATGGTTCACGTGAATGAGCGTCGCGGCTGCACCGAACATCGTGGACGCCCACCACATCATCATATAATTCGCGATCGGCCGGCGATGCCCGAACCCGTGAAAGGTTTCGTGCATCATCGAGAATACGCCCTGCATCACGAGGCAGAACGGGATGAGCACGAGCCACTTGATCGCACCGGCACTCGTATGCGAAAGCCAGGTGAGCGTGCCGGCCCACACCATGCTCTGCAGCGCGAGCACCCACAGGTTCGCGCGATCGTAACGTCGGGTCTGCGCCGCAGCGGCCTGCGCGCTCGGTCGGTTCATGGCTCGGAATGGCGGTTGTTTGCACGGGAGGATACAACAGATGCGTCAGCCGCCGAAAACGGCTCGCGCCCCGTCCCCGACGGGGCCGAACTAGCATGCGTCCGTTTCGCCGCGCCCCCGCCGCCAACGCCGCGTCGCGCATGCCGCCGCGCGACGTGCACTTCGCGATCGACGCACGCATTCCGCGCTTCTGGTATCGCGGCACCTGCCATGTCACGCGCTTCTTCGACGCGTTTTCCGTGATGTTCCCGCTCGGCGAGCGCTTCTTCATCGAAAGCGTGCGGCCGTTTCGCGACCGCGTCGGCGGCGATGCGTCGCTCGCGGCCGACGTCGACGCGTTCGTGCGGCAGGAGGCGTCGCATATACGCGTGCACCGGCTCTACAACGCGCGCCTCGCGTCGCAGCGCGTGCCGGTCGACGCGCTCGAAGCGCTGCTCGAAAAACGCCAGCGCAACGCCGCGCGCCAGGTGTCGCCCGTCACGCGGCTCGCGCTGACGGCGTGCCTCGAACACTACACGACGATCCTCGCGCACCGCCTGCTGAGTGACCCGGCGATCCTCGACGGCGCCGATCCGACGATGGCGGCCGTGTGGCGCTGGCATGCGATCGAGGAAACCGAACACAAGACCGTCGCGTTCGACGTGTTCACGGCGGCGATGCCGAACGCGGCGCGGCGCTATGTCGTGCGCTGCGCGGCGATGCTCGGGATCTCGGTCTACTTCGTGGTCGACCTGATCTTTTTCGTGCACCGGCTCGTCGCGGTCGACGGTCAGACGTGGAATGTGCGCGGCTGGCTGCAATTGCTGCGCTGGCTGTTCGTCGCGCCGGGCATCTTCACGCGCGTGATGCCGCTGTGGCTGGCCTGGTTCTCGCCGCGCTTCCATCCCGATCGCATCGATAGCGACGCGGCGCTGCGCGCGGCGCGCATCGCGCTCGAACCGTATCTGGCCACCTCCGAACGCGAACCGGAGTCGCACGCATGACGCGCGCGCCGTGGACGCCCGACGGGTTCGACGACTGGCGCCGCCACTATCCTGCGACGCCGTTCGCACGAGCTGAAGCGCCGCTCGACCGGACCGACGCGTTCATCGACGGCTGGACGCGACGCACCGCCCGGCTGCCACTGACGACGACGATCGTGCTCGTCGCCGGCCTGTATTCGGAATGGCTGCCCGGCTGCAATCGCGGCGCGCGGCAGACGCTCGGCGCGGCCGGCTATCGCGTGCTGACGGTGCCGGTGCGTTCCGCGCGCGGCGTGTTCGATCAAGGTGCGCATATCGGACCGTACCTGCGCACGCACCTGCCGGCCGGCGGCGAATTCGTCGCGCTCGCGCACAGCAAGGGCGGCATCGATACGCTCGCCGCGCTGGTCGGCGATCCGGCGCTGTCGGCGCGTTGCGCGGGCATCGCGCTCGTGCAGCCGCCGTGCGGCCCGTCCGCGATCGTCGACACGATCTTCCGTCACGGCGTGCCGCTGCACGTGGCCGCGCCGTGGCCCGACCGCATCGCGCAGCGCCTGCTGCGCACGCGCTGGGCGAACGCCGGCACGCGCGACATCAGCAGCCGGCGCGATCCTCGTGTCGGCGCGATGCTCGCGGCGCTGCCGCGCGACCTGCATCTCGTGCATGGCGTGAGCTGGTCCGTCGAAGCGTCCACGCGTTTCGATTCGCACCATGGGCGGCTGAACGGCCATCGTCCCGGCTGCGCGCACGACGGGCAGTTTTATCTCGAACATCAGGTGATGGCCGGCATCCCGCAAATCTGCCTGCCGCGGCTCGATCACGGCCAGCCCGTGCTCGGCGGGCTCGGCTTCGACGCCGGCCGCTTCTGGCTCGCGCTCGCCGACCTGCTGCACGTCACGCGCGGTCAGACGAGGTAGATCTCGAAGCCCGGCACGCGGCCGGCCAGCAGGCCGTCGATCGGCTCGGCCGGCTCGCCGGTCGACAGCGTATAGAGATCCATCGGCGTACGCGCCGCGCGATAGCGCGCGAGCGCGGGCCATAGCGGATCGTCGTCGTACAGGCACAGCTGCATCAGCGCATGACCGTTGCGCACGCGCAGCCACGCGGCATCGAGCAGCGCCGCGAACACGGACGGATCGCGGTCGCGCACCTGCAGGTGCGTCAGGTAGACATCGCGCAGCGGCTCGCCGGGTGCCGCGATGCGCGGGCGGCGCAACGCGGGCGCAAGCGCGTTGAATGCGACACGGATCGCCTGCAGCGGCAACGGCAGCCGTTCGAGCACGATCCGCTTGATGTCGCCGGCATCCCACGGCGCGACGCAGCCGAGCACGTTGCCGCGCGCGTCGAGCGCCAGCAGGAATGAACCGATGCCGAACGCCGGCCACGTGTCGAGCCGGCGCGCGAACTCGTCCGCGGAAAACACGCTACCGAACGGCTGGCGACGCGATTCGGCATCGAGAAACGCGCGCAGCGCGTCCGCGTGATGCGGCTGCGCGTCGACGATCCGGACGCCGAGCGCGTTGTGCGGCGCGGACGACAACCCGCGCTGCGCGTAGACCGACACATTCTCGTAGCCGTGCCAATGAGAAAAGCGCAACCGGTTCTCGCGCCGCGACCGCGCAAGCGACTGCACCGCGAGCCGGTTGTCGCGAATCATGCAGCAGTACGCGTGCTGCACGCCGGCTTCGGCGCGCAGCGTCGCGAAGCGGTCGCGCACCGAGTCGGTCCACTCGCGCGACAGGTGCCGGTCGGGCATCAGGCGCAGATCGCCCAGATAGGCGACCGGCTGCGCGCGCTCGCCGAGATAACCGTCGCGCACGACGAGGCTCGCGAGCCCCTTCAGCGCCGCCTGCTCGCCCTCCGCGAGCCATACCTCATGATGCGGCGCGTGGCAGCGATGCAGCGCGAAGTAGTCGGGTGCGCGATCGAAGCGCAGCGGCAGGCTGCCCTGCATCGCATGGCGCGCCTGGAAATCGAGGATGCGCGCGTTGTCGGCCGGTTGCGCGAGACGGATCCGCATGCGTGCGGCTCACGCGCCGTCGAACAGCCGGCGCGCGAGCGGCCGCAGGTTCGACGCGGACAGTTCGCACAGGCACACGAGTTCGTTGCCCTGCGCATAGCCGGGGTTGCGGGCAAGGAAGTAGTCGACGTCGGCGAGCCGCCGGTGCGCGACCGGCACCTCCGCGAGCGTGGGTGTCAGCCGGCCCTGCGGCATGTCGAAAGACAGGAGACCGGTGGCCGGATCGTACGCGTGCCCGTAGCGGCTGGCGGCCAGGTAATCCATCAGGTCCTGCGTCGCCGGTGCGGTCAAATTGTCGGCGCGCGGCGCGTAGTCGCGCGCGAACGCGCGCAGGTAGCGATAGGTGCGATGCCCCTTGCAGATCAGGAACCAGTACAGCGGCACGGCCGGCGCCTGCCGCCACACGTCGCCCGCGTGGCGGATCCACGCGAACGCGAGATGCTGCGTGCCCCAGTGAGCGGGATCGATGATCGTATCGCCGGAAAAGATCACGCGGATCGACGCGTCGCGCCAGTGCGTCTCGTACTGCTTCAGCGTCGAGAAGCCCTGGATCGCGCCGCCGCTGTCGCGCAGCACGATGCAGTGCGTCTTGTCGCCGAGGTCGCGGTCGAACTGCGCACGCACCGTGTCGCAATACGATGCCGCATACAACGAGAACATCCGGTCGATGTCGTCCGGGCCCAAGGCCGCACGTTCGACGGCAGTGGCACGCAACTCCATCGGGGCACTCCTGCAAGACTGAACACCTTGCTATGATAGCCCGTTACCCGCCCGCTCCCGCCATGTCCCAGGTCCTTGCCCGCCAGGATGCGAACGACACGCCGATCGCCCGGCCATGGCTGCTGCTCATCGCCTATCTCGTCGTGACGGGTGCGCTCTACCGCTTCGTCACGCACATGCCGCTCGGGCCGGTTACGGCGATTTCGGCGAGCGCATTCGATCGCGCGATTCCGGTGCTGCCCGGCACCGTACCGCTCTACCTGAGCTACCTCTTCGTGATGCCCGCGCTGGTATGGCTCGGACGCGGCCGCGCATGGCTGCTGCCGGCGTTCTTCGCCGGCGCGCTCGCGGCGGGCCTTTGCCTCGTATCCCATCTGTTGCATCCGACCGCCGTCGCATGGCCGGCCGCCGACAGCGACTGGATCGCGTGGCTGCAACGAATCGACACGCCGCTTGCCGCGTCGCCGAGCGGGCACGTCGCGCTGCCGGTCGCGATCGCAATCGTGCTGCTGGCGCTGCGACGGCGAACCGCCGTGCTTTTCGTCGCATGGAGCGCGCTGCTGATGGTGACGGTGCTGACCACCGGCCAGCATCGCGCCGTGGAGGTCGCATGGGGCGGCGCGGTCGGCATCGCGGCCGGCGCGGCGACGCTCGCTTTGCGTCGCGCGAACGCCGACCTGCGCACGATGGCAGCCGCGCTGCTCGAATGGGCGTGCATCGTCGTTGCGATCCGCGTGGCCGTCGCGCTCGGCGCGTGGTACCTGTATGCGCTTGCCGTGCTCGTCGTCGCGACGCGGCAGCACGCGCTGTTCATCCTGTATCACGACGCGGCCCACTATCACGTCACGCGCCGCCGCGGTGTCAACGATTTCCTGATCAACCTGGCGATCGGCGTGCCGGGGCTCGTACCCGTCGAGTTCTACCGGCCGCTGCATCTCGCGCATCACCGCCATCTCGGCACCGCGCAGGATCCCGAGCGCCAGTTCCTCTATCACGACCAGCCGTGGCGATTCCGGCCGCTCGATGCGTGGCCGCTCGCGCGGCAGTTCCTCGGCGATCTGTTCGTGCTGAACATGGTGCGCAACATGGCGGCATTCCGGCGCGCGGGCGGGCAGAACACGCGGCTCGGCCAGCCGTTTCAGTTGGCCGCGGCCGGTTGGGTGGCGATCGTCGTGCTGCTCGTGTGGGCCTGTTCCGCGCGGACGATCCTGCTGGTCGCGGCGCTGTGGTTCGCGCCGCTGCTCACGCTGTCGGTGCTGCTGCAGAAGATCCGCAGCATGGCCGAGCACAGCGGCGGCCCGCATGCGACACCGGGCTGGGCCGACTGGACGTATTCATGGCGAACCGGATGGATCGGCCGCGTGTTCGTGTGGCCGTATCACATCAACCTGCATCTGCAGCATCACCGCAACCCGGCGGTGCCATGGCATGCGTTGCCCGACACGGTCGCGGGCGACGAGCATCAGCTCGACGCACCGGAACTGGCCGGGCTGCTGTGGTCGGGCATTCCGCCGAAGCGGTGACCGACGACGACGTGCGCGATGTCGCGCACGCCGATGCAGGTTGGACAGCGCCGACCACCTTCCCCGTTACTTCGCGATATACACACCCGACGTCGGGCACGTGCCCTGCGTATTGCCGTCCGTCACGAGCGACGCGGCACTCGGGAACTGTGTGGTCGCGCTCGTCTTCACCGCGATCCACGCTTCGGTGAAATAGCTGACGCCATTCGTCTTCGTGCACTTCAGCGACACCGCGCTGCGCGTATTGCTGCCGAACGCGCCTTCGAACGCGGACAGCAACTGGTTGCGCGTCACCGTCTTGCCCGCGTTCGCCTGCAGGTACGCGTTGAACGACGTGTTGCCGAGGCGGCTGATCATGCCGGCCGCCTGGTTCCAGTATGCATCGGGCGACGCCGAGTCCGAACAGGTGCCGTGCTTGAACCATTCGTGCTTGTCGAGGCACGACGCGACGCCCGGCATGTACGTCGACAGCGTGTTGCGCGTCGCGCTGCTGAGCGGGTACGCATCCATGCTGCACCACTGGTGCGCGTTGTCGAGGTCGATGTCGCTCTGCGGCACGCCGCAGTAGAACGGCTGGTTGCCGTCATAGCGGTTCGGCCACAGCCCATGCAGCGACAGGCTCGTCGCCGCATACGAGCCGGCGAGGTTCGTGCATTCGGGCGTGTCGTGCGACGCGCAGAAGCCGGGCTCCCACGAGGCGGCGAGCAGCAAGTAGTCGTAGCTGGACTGCGCGGTGGCGTGCAGCGAGGCGGATGCGACAGCGAGTGCGGCAGCGGCGCGGGCGAGCGTCTTGAGCATGGCGTTTCCTCGGAAAAGGCTTGCGGTCGCGGGATGCGCCGCAAGATTGTCGAATGTCTGCCCGCGATTGTTGCAACCGCAACATGGCACGAATGTGAAGGTGGCCGAATTATGTGCTGTGGCGCGGTCACACGCTGGCGTTCCGCTCGATACCCGAGCGGAACGCCAGCGCAGGAACCGATTCCGCGTCCTGCCCGATACGGCACACCGTTGACGCGTGCCGCCGTTCAGGCAGCACGCCGTCGCTCACGATCCGGCGCCCAGTTGCGTGCACGCACGCGCCGAGGATTCGGGGCCTTCGAGCGCGAGGATCTGCCATACGCCGACGCTGACGCGCTGGCGCGCCGCCGGCGACGCATCGGCCAGCAACGCCTCGACGCGCGGCGCCGCGTCCGGTGCCTTCTGCTTCAGCGCCGCATGATGCCGTGCGCGCGACGCCGGCTCGGATTCGTAGACGTCGCACAAGCGCACCATGCCGGCCAGGCCCGCGAGATCGTCGTCCTTGTCGATCGCGGCGGGCTCGACGGGCACGAGGCCCTTGCGCTCCGCCGCGGGCAGCCTGTCGCGCGCGCCTTCGTCGATCGACGTGGCGGCGGCCGGCGGCAGGCCGCCGATCGCCGCGACGATCCGGCTGCCCGCGGCGATCATGTCGCCCTGGCACTCGATCTTGTCGTCGGCCGCGACGTTCGAGCAGAACGACACCGACGTCCGGTACACGTCGTTGCTCATGCGCGGCACCTCGTCTTCGGCCGCATGCGCGAGGCCGGCGCTCGCCAGCGCCAGCGAAACGGGAATCAGGATGCGGAAAGCTCTCGTCTTGTTCATTTTTGTTCGTCTGTGGGTTTTTATAACGGGCAACATCGCCGGGCCGTAAAGTGGCTAGCCCTGCGGCGCCGGGCCCTCGTCCGGCGCCACGCGATCACTTCATCGACGCCGCCTCCGATCCGCCGGACGACAGCGCCGCGCTGTCCTGCTCGCGCCACGCGCGGCGCGACGCCATGATCGCCTTCACCGCCGAGCGTGCAACCTTCCACCACGCGAACGGCCGCGGGTCGGCGAGCATGCTGAGCGCGCGCGCATAGTCGAGCGTGAGCCCGGGCGTCCATGCCATCGTCACCGCGCGCTTGCGGATCTGTGCGGCGACCCACAGCTCGGGCGTGAGCAGCAGCCGCACGAACGCGCCCCACCCGGCACCCGCACCCTTCAGCCGCCACACCGCGCCGTCGAGCGCCGCTTCGAGCGCGTTCGACACGGTGCTCGAGCAGTTGCGGTAAGTGAGGTTGTACGTCACGTTCTGCCGGTACGACGACCAGAATGCGTCCAGCTTCGCCGGATCGTAGTTGCGGATGCGCACGCGCACGGTGGACGGGCACCACGCGTTCGACTCGGTCGCGTAGTCGGGCTGGAACAGGCCCGGCACGTCGTTTTCACGGGTTGCGCGCAGGATACGCGTGAATTCGTCCGGAGAACGATCGATCTCGACGCCCGGATACAGGCTGATGTAGATGCCCTCCGGCGACTCCAGCGCCGCATGTCCGGTCGAGATCACGCCGTTGACGTCCACCGCCGCGATGTAGCGGTCGATCACCGGATAGCGCTGCGCTTCGGCCTTCGACGTGCCGGCCGGCGTCCACACGTGCACGGTGAGCGCATGCTCGCCGTCGGCCGGCGGGCCGTCCCATTCCGATTGCGCGAAACGCGGCCGGTCGCGCGCATCGTCGAGGTCGGGTGCAAGCGCCGGCGCGGGCGACGTCGCGAATGCGGGATTGCGCGTCAGCCGCCGCACGCGCGCGGCGAGACTCAGCATGTGCATCCCGCCGAATATCAGCAGCAGTCCGAGGCAGTACGGCACGGTGCCCACGTAGTGCGTCGGGTACGGCTGGAAGAAGAACACGGCCAGCAGGATCTCGACCACACCCCACGCAAACGCGACGTTCCAGCGGCGGTAGCGCACCATCCATGCGGATGTGCACTGCAGCAATCCGTCGACGAGGAACAGCGTGCCGAAGATCATCGACAGCAGGAAGTGGCCGTGGTGATGCCCCGCGAACACGAGCCCCGCGGCCACCACGACCACGATCCCCTTCACGTAGCGCAGGATGCGCTGCCCGCCGACGCCGCTGCCGGCCACCGCGAGCGTCGCGAGCCCCTCGATCAGGAACAGCCATGCAAACAGCTCGATCGGGAAATGCAGCGCGCCGTCGAGCGCGTCGACGAAGATGACGACGCCGGCGACGACCCACAGCCAACCGAGCACGGTCAGCCCGCGCCAGCGGGTGCGCAGATATTCGATGCCCAGCAGCAGCAGGATCAGTCGTACCATCGCGCCCTCGTCTCATTTTTCAGGAAACGCGCGGCCTCGCGTTTCCTGTCGTGTCGATCGCGCGCCGTGCAACGCATCGCTCGAAAGGCGGCAATACGGGCCGGCGCGTCATGCCATCGACATGACCGATGGCGGCCGGCACGTGCCGCTCTCGCCGAATAATAAGATATGGCGGAGCCGGTTGAAAGCCTGAAGAAAACGTTTTCGGCGGGCCTGCAGCGCCTGATACGGTGCAATCGGCAATGCTGCCGTGGCAGATTTCCCGTTCGACAATGCACGGCGGATACGCGAGAATCCGGCTTCCGAGGGCGAAAGCCACTGAACCGAGCCGCACCGGACGGGACAACAAGAAATGAGCACATCGATCACGCGCCGGCGCCTGCTGGCCGCCAGCGTCGCCGCGAGCAGCCTTGCGCTGTCGGGCTGTTTCACGCCGAAGCTGTACAAGGACGACGCATACAGCGAATACGTATCCGGATTCATGATTTCCGAGGACGGCAAGAAACTGGTCGTCCTCGGCATGCGCTACCACTACATCTTTGATCTGCCGGCCCAATTGCGGCCAGTACTGCTGTCTGGCTACCGGAAATCGGTGCACACGACGTTTGCCGGCTTTCATGCGACCGGCGGCAGCGTCACCGGCCACTACCGGATCGTGTTGCCGAAGGACGCGTCGGACGA
Organism: Burkholderia cepacia; assembly: GCF_001039005.1. GTDB lineage: Bacteria > Pseudomonadota > Gammaproteobacteria > Burkholderiales > Burkholderiaceae > Burkholderia > Burkholderia theae. The sequence continues at coordinate 83,921 of NZ_LDWR01000010.1, read as the reverse complement.
CGATCGACAGGCGGCCGCCGCCGACGGATTCGTCGCCGAACCAGCCGGTCTCGTGCTCGAAGGCGACATCGACGGCAAACGCTACTCGACGGAAGGCTTCGCCACGAAGGACAAGGGAGTCACGCAGCCGTTCAACAAGCAGTACTCGGTATCCATCAAGGAATCGCCATCCGTCGTCGGCATGGGCCTGCGAATTCTCGCCACGCCGATCACCGTTGCCGCCGACGGCGTGCTCGTGCTGGGCGGGATCGTGCTCGTGCCGTTCGCGGCCATCGCGATCCACGCAAACGGCGGCCTCCGGATCATGTAACGGCGCGCGCGGCGCTCCTGCCGTGCCGACGTCGACAGCCCGCGGCACGCGAGCGCACACAACGACCGCAACCGGAGCATCGCCATGACCGCAGCACCGCTTCACGCGCCCTTGCTCGGCCCGCAACTGAAACGCTGGCGCCTGCTGCACCGCGTGAAGCAGAACCACGCAGCCGAGTTGTTCGGCGTCGCGCAATCGACGATCTCGCGCTGGGAGGCCGGCATCCAGCAGATGTCGCCCGACGAGCGCGCGACGGCCGAGCGGCTGCTCGCCGCGCGCCTCGATTCCGCGGGCGACCACGCGCTTGCGCGGCTCATCGCGGGCAGCACGGGCCGCATGCATCTCGTGTGCGACCTCACGCATCGCCTGCTCGCCTCTTCACCCGCGCGCGCGGCCGAGTTCTCGCAGCCGCTGCCGATGCTGCTCGGCACGTCGCTGTGGCGCTACGCGACGCCGGAGATCGTCCACATGGAGGCCGCGCTCGACACGCTCGGCTGGCACGACCACGCGGGGCCGCCAAGCGTCGAGTTCGACACCGGCGCGAATGCGTCGCGCGTCGTGCCGATCCGCGGCAGCCTGTGCCGCTGGACGCGGATGACGCTGTCGGATGGTTCGGCCGCGCGGCTCGTCGAGACGCTCTAGCGCGCCGCGCATATTTCATGCGTGGACGAATTGCGCGCGGCCGGCTTACGCTTGCGTGCTCATCGCAAGGACTCCGATCATGAATCCCAATACGATCCACGCGCGGCTCGCTTTCCTGCGCGAAGCCGAACGCTTGAAGGATGTGCTGCGCAGCGGCCACACGTCGGCCGGACGCGCGGAAAGCACGGCCGAGCACAGCTGGCGGCTGTGCCTGATGGCACTCGTGTTCGCCGACGCGCTGCCCGGCATCGATACGCTGAAGCTGCTGAAGCTGTGCGTCGTCCACGATCTCGGCGAGGCGCTGCACGGCGACATCCCCGCGATCGAGCAAGCCGCGCACCCCGACAAAAGCGCGCAAGAACGCGATGATCTGCTGACGCTGACGGCGCCGCTCGATCGCGTGCTACGCGACGAGATCGTCGCGCTGTGGGACGAATACGAGGCGGCCGCGTCGCCGGAAGCGCGCGCGGCGAAGGCGCTCGACAAGCTGGAAACGATCCTGCAGCACAACCAGGGCAGCAATCCGCCCGATTTCGACTACGCGTTCAATCTCGGCTACGGCCGGCGCTATACCGACGCCGCGCCGCTGTTCAGTGCGATCCGCGACATCGTCGACGCCGATACGCAACGCAGGATCGACGCGGGCAGGCACCCCGCGTAAGCTCGCGGTATCGGGCGCGCGACACCGCGCGTCCTGCTCGCCCGAGGCCCTCCGCATGACGCAGAATATCTACGACGACCCGGCCTTCTTCGAAGGCTACAGCCGCCTGAACCGCTCGATCCACGGCCTCGACGGCGCGCCCGAATGGCCCGCGCTGCGTGCGCTGCTGCCGGACCTGCGCGGCCGCAACGTCCTCGATCTCGGTTGCGGCTACGGGTGGTTCAGCCGCTGGGCAGCCGACCAGGGCGCGGCGAGCGTGCTCGGCGTCGACGTGTCCGAACGCATGCTCGAACGCGCGGCGTCGACCGCATCGCACCCGGCGATCACGTACCGCCGCGCCGACCTCGAAACGCTCGCGCTGCCGGATGCCGCGTTCGATCTCGCGTACAGCTCGCTCGCGTTCCACTACATCGCGCACCTCGACACGCTGCTGCGCACGATCCGTCGCGCGCTCGTGCCGGGCGGACGGCTCGTGTTCTCGATCGAGCATCCGGTCTACACGGCGCCGCGCCGGCCCGGCTTCGTCGTCGATGCGCAGGGCAACCGGTGCTGGCCGCTCGACGGCTACCAGCGCGAAGGCGAACGCGTGACCGACTGGCTCGCGCCGGGCGTCGTCAAGCAGCACCGTACGCTCGGCACGCTCGTGAACCTGCTGATCGGCAGCGGCTTCACGCTCACGCACCTGGACGAATGGGGGCCGACGCCGGAACAGGTCGCAGCGATGCCCGCGCTCGACGAGGAACGCGACCGGCCGATGATGGCGATCGTCGCCGCGCAGCGGTAACGCGGAGCGCGGTACGCGCGCGGGCCTTCGCTCGCTGCCTTCACTGATCGCAACTATGACGCCGCCCGGCCCCTGCTCCGTGGCGGTATTCGCACAATTCAGCACAACTCCCACACGACTTAAGCGCCGTGATGCTCTTGAGTCGGCGCGTCTTCCCGAACCATTGTGATAAAACAAAAAATCAATCTCAAATTAATTTAACAAAATTTGCAATTTGACGCTTAGAAACAATTCATCAATCTCAAAAAAATAATTGATTGAAAAACCACCTAACATTCTTCAAATTAAAAAAATCACACCCGAGGCACCTCCATGAGCCCCAACACATCTCATACAAAAGTACTTCACGTGACATTTTCAGAGGCTGCCTTCGACGCCGCCTCATCTGTAGTTTCAACAAAAAAACAAACTGATTCATGCATTCTCATTAATGGGGACTGGCACTTCGGGCCACTCAAGAACCGCAGCACCCAAACGTTTACATCGTGGTTTATCGAACATTTTGGCTATACGCCCAAAAATCCAATAACTGACAACCCGCCTACTTCCCTCGATGAGCCCAAGGAAATTTACGCGTGGATACACGCATCTTCATCCGATGAGTATGCAAATTTTCTACACTGGGTGAGCACAAGCAGGCCGCGTCAATTCTCCTTGATTCCGCACAACAGCACTCACTTTACGTCGACATCACCGAGCTCCGAGAATCCTATCGAATCCCTCGATCACGCCGTTATAAATGGGGCGAGAGAAATTGACGCGTACATTCAAGAATGGAATACGTTGATCAATGAAAATTCCGATTTCAGGTTAATCAACCCTACTGGAAAACTCCAGTCCTTCGCGTCATCAAGTTTCGACAAATACATCATCGATTCCGTTGCAATCGACTGGGAGCCCTCTCCGTTACCAGTACTGCGCGCAATGGAACACCTCCATGCCGAGCGCCGGCAATTTCCAGGCGACATTTTTCTGTACCAGCGACTTGAGCAGCTAGCCACGAAAGGCATCATAGAAAAACAGACTGACTCAGACATTACACAAACCCAGATACGGCTGGCGCCCCCGTAAATCACACTTCCGCGCAATCGCACGGACCACGATAGTCAACTACCATGCCAGGAAATTCGAAATTACAGGCAGCGTTGCTTCTGGCCACCGTCCTCGCCGTCATGCACAGCGCTTCATTTGCTGATCAAGAAGCGAAATCGAAGCAGGTCCTGCAAGAGAAATTTCCCGATCTAAAAATAGAAGGCGTTCGCAAATCTCCAATCATTGGCCTATACGAAGTAATCGCCAACTCTCGAGTTTTCTACAGTGACCAGATGGGCAGGCGCGTGATACTTGAACTCGCTCGCCAATTCCACCCATTGCACCGATGACAGCGCTCAGCATTCGATCCGACAGTGCCGTTCGCACAATTCAGCACAATTTCCACACGATTTGTCGTGAATTCCTCGCTTACCATGAGCGCCTGATTCGAATCGGCACGCCCGCGCGATGCGTACGCGGCTGCCGTCGCGGGCAACGCGCCCGACATGCGACGCCGACCGGATCGTCCCGGTCGGCCGCACGCATCGCCGGCGCCCGCTTCATCCTCGCTGCGCTCTCATGATCCAGAAGACCCATCGCCGCCGGCGCATCGTGCTGGCTTCCCTCGCCGTCATCGCGATCGCCGTCGGTGTCACGCTGAAGGCCTGCGCGCCCGACAAGCATCCGCAATACCTGTCCGCGCCCGTCACGCGCGGCGATCTCGAGAACGCGGTGCTCGCGACCGGCGCGCTGCAGGCATTCAAGCAGGTCGACGTCGGCGCGCAGGTATCGGGGCAGTTGAAGACGCTGAAGGTGAAGCTCGGCGACAAGGTCGCGAAGGGCCAGTGGCTCGCCGAAATCGACCCGGTGATCTCGGAAAACGCGCTGCGCCAGGCGCGCGCCAGCGAAGAAAGCCTGCGCGCGCAGCAGCAATCGACCGCCGCGCAATTGACACAGGCGGAACTCGCGTTCCGGCGCCAGCAGGCGATGCTGCCCGACGATGCGACGTCGCGCGAATCGTTCGAGGCCGCGCGCGCGACGCTCGACGTGCAGCGCGCGACCCTCGCGTCGCTCGCCGCGCAGATCCGCTCGGCCCGCATCCAGATCGAAACCGCGCAGGCCAACCTCGGCTACACGCGCATCGTCGCGCCGATCGACGGCGAAGTCGTCGCGATCGTCACGCAGGAAGGCCAGACCGTGATCGCGCAGCAGCAGGCGCCGGTGATCCTGAAGCTCGCGGATCTCGACACGATGACCGTGAAGGCGCAGGTGTCGGAAGCCGACGTGATCCGCGTGAGTGCCGGCCAGACCGCGTATTTCACGATCCTCGGCGAACCGGACAAGCGCCACTACGGCAAGCTGCGCGCGATCGAGCCGGCGCCGCAGAACTTCGCCGACGCGCAGAGCGCGCTCGGCGGCGGCGCGGGCGGCGGCTCGAAACCGAACGCCGCCGTGTTCTACAACGCGCTGTTCGAAGTGCCGAATCCCGAGCATCGGCTGCGCATCTCGATGACCGCGCAGATCAGCATCGTGCTCGGCAACGCGCGCAATGCGCTCAGCATCCCGGCCGCCGCACTCGGCGAGAAGCACAAGGACGGCACCTATGCAGTGCGCGTGCTGCGCGCCGACGGCAGCACGGAAACGCGCAAGGTTCGCATCGGCATCAACAACAACGTGCGCGTCGAAGTGCTGGCCGGCCTGAAGGACGGCGAGCGCGTCGTGATCGGCGAAGCTGCCGCGGACGAACACGCGCCGCTGGCGGACGTGGTGTGACGATGAGCCAGCCCCTGCTGAAACTCTCGAGCGTCACGCGGCGCTTTCCGGCCGGCGACAAGGACGTCGTCGTCCTGAACAACGTCAACCTGTCGATCCACGCGGGCGAGATCGTCGCGATCGTCGGCGCGTCCGGTTCCGGCAAGTCGACGCTGATGAACATCCTCGGCTGCCTCGATCATCCGAGCGAAGGCACCTACACGGTCGGCGGACGCGACACGCACATGCTCGACAGCGACGAGCTCGCGCAGCTGCGCCGCGAGCACTTCGGTTTCGTGTTCCAGCGCTATCACCTGCTGCCGCACGTCGACGCGGTCGCGAACCTCGAAATGCCCGCGATCTATGCGGGCACCACGCGCACGCAGCGGCACGAACGCGCACGCGAGCTGCTCGCGCGCCTCGGACTCGCGGATCGCGCGCACCACCGGCCCGGGCAACTGTCCGGCGGCCAGCAGCAGCGCGTGAGCATCGCGCGCGCGCTGATGAACGGCGGCCAGGTGATCCTCGCCGACGAACCGACCGGCGCGCTCGACACGAAAAGCGGCCAGGACGTGATCCGCATCCTGCACGAGCTGAACGCGCTCGGCCATACGATCGTCATCGTCACGCACGACAAGGACGTTGCACGCCACGCGCGGCGCGTCATCGAGATCAGCGACGGCGAGATCGTCGCCGACCGGCCGAATCGCCACTATGCGGAAGCCCTCGCGGAAGCCGGCATCGGTGCGGACGAAGCGACGGTCGGCACGCCGTCCGCAGGCGCAAGCTACGACACACCGCCGCCCGCCGACGCCGAAACCGGCGCGCGCACGCGCCGTTTCGCGGCCGGCACCGGCCGCTTCGCCGAAGCCTGCCGGATGGCGTGGATCGCGCTCGTGTCGCACCGGCTGCGCACGCTGCTGACGATGCTCGGCATCATCATCGGCATCACGTCGGTCGTGTCGATCGTCGCGATCGGCGAAGGCGCGAAGCGTTACATGCTCGACGAGATCGGCAGCATCGGCACGAACACGATCAACATCTATCCGGGCACCGACTGGGGCGACAGCCGCGCCGACACGATCCAGACGCTCGTGCCCGCCGACGTCGCCGCGCTCACCGAGCAGCCGTACGTCGACAGCGCGACGCCCGAAACGTCGCGCACGCTGCTGCTGCGCTACCGCAACATCGACGTCAACGCGCTCGTGAGCGGCGTCGGCGACCGCTTCTTCCAGGCGCGCGGGATGCGTTTCGCGCTGGGCGTCGCGTTCGACGAGGACTCCGTGCGCCGCCAGGCGCAGGTCGCCGTGATCGACCAGAACACGCGCCGCAAGCTGTTCGGCGCGACGCGCAATCCGGTCGGCGAAGTGATCCTGGTCGACAACGTGCCGTGCGTCGTGATCGGTGTCACGGCCGACAAGAAGAGCGCGTTCGGCAGCGTGAAGAGCCTGAACGTGTGGGTGCCGTACACGACCGCGAGCGGGCGCCTGTTCGGCCAGCGCTATCTCGACAGCATCACGGTGCGCGTGCGCGACGGGCAGCCGAGCGCCGCCGCCGAGAAAAGCCTCGAGAAACTGATGACCCAGCGCCACGGCCGCAAGGACTTCTTCACGTACAACATGGACAGCGTGGTCAAGACCGTCGAGAAAACCGGCCAGTCGCTGACGCTGCTGCTGTCGCTGATCGCCGTGATCTCGCTCGTCGTCGGCGGGATCGGCGTGATGAACATCATGCTGGTGTCGGTCACCGAGCGCACGCGCGAAATCGGCATCCGGATGGCGGTCGGCGCGCGCCAGTCCGACATCCTGCAGCAGTTCCTCGTCGAGGCCGTGCTCGTCTGCCTGCTCGGCGGCACGATCGGCATCGCGTTGTCGTTCGGGCTCGGCGCCGTGTTCTCGATGTTCGTCGCGCAATGGAAGATGGTGTTCTCCGCCGGCGCGATCGTGACGGCGTTCGTCTGCTCGACGCTCACCGGTGTGATATTCGGCTTCATGCCCGCGCGCAACGCGTCGCGGCTCGATCCGATCGATGCGCTCGCGCGCGACTGACGGAGCCCTGCCATGACGCATTCCTCACCGCTTCGCCGCCTCGGCGCATTCGCATGCGCCGCCGCGCTGCTGGCCGGCTGCACGGGCGCCCGCCACGCACCGCTGCCCGCCGTCGCGATGCCCGCGAACTGGGCGGCGCCGGTCGCGGCCGATGCACCGGTCACGACGCGCGACTGGTGGCGCAGCTTCGGCGATCCGCAACTCGACCGGCTGATCGACGACGCGCTGCGCGCCAACAACGACCTGTCGATCGCGGCGATCCGCGTGTATCGCGCGCAACTGCAGGCCGGGCTCGTCGATACGAACCTGACGCCCACCGTATCGCTCGGTGCGAACGGCGCCGTGTCGCGCACGCTCGACACGCACCAGATGAGCCGGTCGAGCGGCGTCAACGGTTCGCTGAGCTATGAAATCGACCTGTGGGGCCGGCTGGCCGCGCTGCGCGACGCCGCGCGCTGGGAAGCCGAAGCGACGGCCGCCGATCTCGAGGCCGCGCGGTTGTCGCTGATCGGCACAACGGCGTCGCTGTACTGGCAGATCGGCTATCTGAACCGGCAGATCGCACTCGGCGACGCAAACATCGCGTATGCGGCACGCACGCTCTCGATCGTCCGGTCGCGTCACACGGCCGGCGCCGTGTCGGGGCTCGATCTCGCGCAGGCCGAACAGAGCCTGTCCGCGCAACGCGCCGCGCAGACGCAACTGATCCAGCAGCGCACCGAGAACCGCCACGCGCTCGCGATCCTGTTCGACCGGCCGCCGCAACAGCTCGCCGCCGAACCGGCGGCGCTGCCCGACGCGTCGCCGCCGGAAGTGGCCGCCGGGCTGCCGGCCAGCCTGCTCGGCCGGCGCCCCGACCTGCGTGCGGCGGAATTCCGGCTGCGCGAATCGCTCGCGCAGGTCGACGCGACGCGCACGAGCTTCTACCCGACCTTCACGCTCACCGGCAGCGCCGGCACGACGAGCACGAGCCTCGAGCGCGTGCTCGCGAATCCGGTCGGCACGCTCGGGCTCGGCCTCGCCTTGCCGTTCATCCAGTGGAACACGATGCAGCTGCAGATCAAGGTGTCGAAGTCGCAATACGAGGAAGCGGTGGTCGGGTTCCGTCAGCGGCTCTACACGGCGCTCGCGGAAGTCGAGAATGCGTTGTCTGCGCGCGTGCAGCTCGAACGCGAGGCCGAGCAGCGCGCGCTGTCGCTGGCGCAGGCGCAGCGCGCGGAGCAACTGGCCGCCGCACGGTTCGCGGCCGGCGCGACCGCTGTGCAGCCGTGGCTCGACCAGCAGCAGGTACTGAGGAACGCGCAAAGCGCCGACGAACTGACACGCCTGAACCGGCTCAACAACCAGATGACGCTCTATCGCGCGCTCGGCGGCGGGACGTCCTGACCGGCGGGCAAGCGCGCCGGCCAGGGCACCTCATTCGCACACGGCCGCCCCGCGCCGCGCCGGCGCGAACGCCACCGCACTCGCGGTCGCGAGCACGGCCACGCCCGCCGCGCCGTACACCATCACCCAGCCGAACCCGTGCACGAGCGCCGCGTGCAGCGCCGCGCCGGTCGGGTCGGCCTGCGCGAGCGCCGGCGCGATCTGCTGCAGCCCGTCGGTGCGGCCCGACGCGATCTCTTGCGCGAGCCTGCGCAGCGCCGCGTCGCCGATCGTGCCCGCGACACCGGCCTTCAGGCTCGCGACGATCCCCGCGACCAGCACGAAGCCCATCGCCGCGATATTCAGCGCGAGCGAGATCATCCGCGCGCTCATGTCGATACCCGATGCCATCCCGGCCCGCGAACTCGGCACCGCACCCGTCGTCGTGTTGGTGACGGGTGTATTCGTGAGCCCGAGCCCGATGCCGGCGATCACGCAGCCGGGCAGCATCGTGAGCCAGCTCGCGTGATCGGCCGCGCTGCCGAGCCGCATCAGCGCGAAGCCGGCCGCGATCGTGAACAGCCCGCCCGGAATCACGACGCCCGGCCCGTAGCGCAGCGCGAGCCGTTCGCCGAACGGCGGCGCGACCAGCGTCGGCAGCGTATACGCCAGCAGCGCGAGGCCGGCCGTTACGCTGTCGTAGCCGAGCGCGACCTGGAACCAGATCGGCAGGTAGATCATGAACGGCCAGAAGCTGAAGTTCATCCCCATCGAGCCGAAAATCGCGCCGGTGAATGCGCGGATCCGGAACACCGAGAAGTCGAACATCGGCCGCGCGCTCGCGCGTTCCGCGACGAAGAAGCCCGCGAGCGCCAGCACGGTCGCGCCGAGCACACCGAGGCCGGCCGCGCTCGTCAGCCCGAGCGCTGCGCTCTGCGTGATATAGAACGCCAGGCCGAGCACCGCGAGCGACAGCGTGACGATGCCCGCGACGTCGAGCGTGCCCGCATGCGGATCGCGCGATTCCTGCACCGCGCCGCCGATCAGCACGAGCGCGATCGCCGCGAGCGGCGCATGGACGAGGAACATCCACGGCCAGCTTGCCAGCGCGACGATCGCGCCGCCGACGATCGGCCCGAAGCCGAGCCCGATCCCGAACACGATCCCCCAGATCCCGAACGCGCGGCCGCGCTCGCGGCCCTCGCGGAACTGGTGCGACAGCACGGCAATCTGGCAGATCAGCATCGCGCCGCCGCTGGCGCCCTGCAGCAGCCGGCCCGCGACGAGCACCGGCACGTTCGGCGCGAGCCCGCACAGCAGCGACGTCGCGCCGAACAGCACGGTGCCGATCACGTACACACGCTTGCGGCCGAACCGGTCCGCGAGCGTGCCGGCCGCCATCAGCACCGTCGTGCACGCGATCGTGTACGCGTTCATGATCCACTGCATGCTGTTGAAATCGCCATGCAGCACGTGTTCGAGCGTCGGCAGGATCACCGGCACGCTCGAGATTTCGAGGCCGAACATCAGCGACGTGAGACAGACAGCCGCGAGCGCGACCGCATTCCTGCGGGAGTCGGATAGCGTCATGCGTATTGCGCCGCGGCCCGGCGACAGGCCGCGCGCCTCCAGTGAGAGGGGTTTGTTGCGTGCGGCCGGCAACGCACGCTGAACGGGAATCGGTACTATAGTGAGAATTTCCCTCCCCATTGACGCACGCATTTCTCGGAACTGGGGAATCACAGGACCCAATCAGCGCAGACTTGCGATGACCGACAGACTCGACGGCGTGACGACCTTCGTCCAGGTGGTGGAATCGGGCAGCTTCGCGCTCGCCGCGGGGCGGCTCGACATGACGCGTTCGGCGGTCGGCAAGGCGATCGCGCGGCTCGAGAAGCGGCTCGGCGCGCGGCTGCTGCAGCGCACGACGCGCAGCCAGAGCCTGACCGACGACGGCCAGGCGTACTACGACCGCTGCGTGCGCGCGCTGTCGGAACTGGAAGCGGCGGAAGCCGATCTCGACTGCGGCCGCAACGAGGCGCGCGGCAAGCTGCGGCTGAGCGTGCCGCTCGCGTTCGGGCACCACTGCGTGACGCCCATCGTGCTCGACCTCGCGCGCACCTATCCGCACCTGCGGATCGACGTGTCGATCACCGACCGCTTCGTCGATCTCGTCGAGGAAGGCATCGATCTCGCGGTGCGGATCGGCACGCTCGCGGACAGCACGAGCCTCACGGTGCGCCGGCTCGGCACCCAATACGGCAGCCTCGGCGCGGCGCCGTCGTATCTCGCGCGCTACGGGATGCCGAAGTCGCTCGACGATCTGAAGAACCACCGGACGATCGCGTATTCACGCTCGGGCGTGCCGCAGCCGTGGGACCTGCGCGCGCCGGACGGCTCGACGGTGCGCGTCGACATGCAGCACCAGCTGAGTTTCGACGACGTGCAGGCGATCGCGGCGGCCGGCGCATCGGGGTTCGGGATCGCATGGCTGCCGAGCTGGCTACTCGATCACTACGTGCAGCGCGGCGAGATGGCGGTCGTGCTCGACCGCTGCTTCGTCTGCGAAGGCGACATCCACGCAATCTGGCCGAAGACGCGTTACCTGCCGCGCAAGACGCGCTGCGTGATCGACGCGCTCGCGCAGGCGGTGCCGCCGATGATCGAGCGCCGGGATGACATCAGTGCAATGAAATGAAATCGACGCGCCGAACGGCGCGTCGGTTTATTACGCCCCGCCGAGATCGACGAGCGGATGCGCGAACAACTTCCACGGCGACGTCAGGAAATGCCGCACGCGTTCGGCACGCACCTCGACGAGCGACGCGGGCGCCCAGCGCGGCTTGCGATCCTTGTCGACGAGATGCGCGCGCACGCCCTCGCAGAAATCGCCCTCCTCGATCGCGCGCGCGACGATGCCGAGCTCCATCCGGAACGATTCGGCGAGCGTCATCTGGCGGCCGCGCAGCAGCGCCTCGCGCGTCACGGACAGCATCGTCGGCGAGTGGCCGGACAGCGCATCGAGCGTCGCCTGCAACCATTGACGGTGCTCGCGCGTCAGCTCGTCGCGTGCGAGGTCCTGGGTCAGCGCCGCGACGATCCGCTCGACGGTCGAGCGCTTGTCGAAATGACGGACGATCCACGGCATCTGGCTGTCGAGCGCCGCATGCGGCACGACGTTGCACGGCGGCTCGAACACCTTGCGCAGCGCCGGCAACGCATCGCCGTCCCACTTGACGGACTCGATGCGCGTCTCGAACGTGTCGAGCCACGCGGACGGCACGCACAGATCCGCGAGCTTCGCGCTCAGCGCGTCGGCCCCCGACAGCATCGCGCCGGTCAGCCCCACGTACAGTTCGATCTCGACCGGCATGCGCGACAGGAAATGCGTCGCGCCGACGTCCGGCACGAGACCGATGCGCGTCTCGGGCATCGCGATCTTGCTGCGCTCGGTCGCGACCCGCAGCGTTGCACCTTGCGCGAGCCCCATGCCGCCGCCCATCGTCACGCCGTCCATCAGCGCGACCACCGGCTTCGGGAACGTGTGGATCGCATAGTCGAGCCGGTATTCGTCGACGAAAAACGGCAGCCAGGTCTCGCGCTGCGCGACCATCCGGTACAGCGCGCGCACGTCGCCGCCCGCGCAGAAGCCCTTCTCGCCCGCGCCGCGCAGCACGACTGCGACGATCTGGTCGTCATGACGGCAGCGCTCGAGGAGCGCGGCCAGCTCGCCGATCATCGCGTACGACAGCGCGTTGAGCGCGGCCGGCCGGTTCAGCGTGATCAACGCCACGCGATTCACCACGCGGAACAGCACCTCGGGCGCGGCTTTCGCGAACGCGTCGGGATTCGTGACCGGCGTGCTCATCGTTGCGGCTCTCCGTCGGTATTCCACTGCGGCGCGCGCTTGCCGAGAAACGCGGCCACGCCTTCGCGCGGATCGTTCGTGTCGAACAGGTCGACGAAGCGTTCGCGCTCGACCGCGAGCGCCGCGCCGCGCGGCACGCCGCGGCGCGCGAGGCCGATCAGTTCCTTGCTGTATGCGACCGCATGCGGGCTCTGCCGCGCGACGTTTCGCGCCAGCGCCAGCGCCGCGTCGCGCGCCGCGCCGCTGTCGACCACGTCCTCAACGAGGCCAATCCTGAGCGCCGTCGCCGCGTCGACGCGCGCACCGGTCAGGATGATCTTCTTCGCCCAGCCTTCGCCGACGAGCCAAGGCAGCGTCTGCGTGCCGAGCCCGCACGGCAGAAGGCCGACCGACGGCTCGGGCAACGCCATCTGCGCATGCGTCTCGGCGATCCGCAGGTCGCACGCGAGCGCGCATTCGAGGCCGCCGCCCATCGCATAACCGTTGATCGCCGCGATCGTCACGATGCGTGCATCGTGCAGCGCCTCGAACGCCGCGCCGAAGCGCGACGCCATCGCACGCGCGACCGCGCGATCGCCGTCGGCGAACGTGTTGAGGTCGGCGCCCGCGCTGAAGAACTTCGGGCCGTCGCCGGTGATCACCAGCGCGCGCACGCGCGGGTTCGCATTCAGTTCGGCGACGGTTTCCTGCAGTTGCTGCAGGCCGTCAGCGGTAAAGGCGTTCGCGGGCGGACGCTTGAGCGTCGCGCACGCGATCGCGCCGTCGTCGACGTAGTCCAGTTCGATCATCACGCGTCCTTCTTCGTTGCCGGTTGGTACAGGCGGATCACCGCCGAGAAATCGAGCTGCCCGTCGCCGCGGCTGCTCATCGTCTGGTACAGCTGCTGCGCGAGCGCGCCGAGATAGACGGGCTGGCGCGCCTGCTTCGCGGCGTCGTTCGCGAGGCCGAGATCCTTCAGCATCAGGTCGGTGCCGAAGCCGCCCGAGTAACCGCGCGACGACGGCGCGGTGTCGATCACGCCCGGATACGGGTTGTAGGTGTCCGAGCTCCAGCAGCGGCCCGTCGACGTGTTGACGATGCCGGCCAGCACCTTCGGATCGATGCCGAGCGCGACGCCGAGCGACATCGCCTCCGACACGGCCGCCATCGAGATGCCGAGCACGAGGTTGTTGCAGACCTTCGCGACCTGCCCCATGCCGGTCGCGCCGCAATGGACGATGTTCTTGCCCATGCCCGCGAGCACCGGCTTCACGCGTTCGAAATCGGCATCGCTGCCGCCGACCATGAAGGTCAGCGTGCCGGCCGCCGCGCCGCCGGTGCCGCCCGATACCGGCGCATCGACGAACGCGCCGCCGTGCTCGCGCACCAGCGCGCCGAACGCCTGCGCGCTCGCCGGGTCGATCGTGCTCGAATCGATCACGGTCGCGCCCGCGCCGAGGCCGGCCAGCACGCCGTTCTCGCCGGACAGCACCGAGCGCACGTGCGGCGCGGCCGGCAGCATCGTGATCACGAACGTTGCGCCCGATGCCGCGTCGCGCGGCGACGCCGCTACCTGTGCGCCGGCGTCCTGCAACGCGCGCAATGCGTCCGCGCTGAGGTCGAACGCGTGCACTTCATGGCCCGCTTTCAGCAGGTTCAGCGCCATCGGCGCGCCCATGTGGCCGAGGCCGATAAAACCGATTTTCATGTTCGTGTCCTCCCGGCTCAATGCAGCCGGATCGTCGTGTTCACCGGGCCGGCCGTCGTGTCGTCGTCGAACCAGCGCGCGGTGACCGTCTTCGTCTGCGTGTAGAACTGCACGACCTGCTTGCCGTACGGGCCGAGATCGCCGAGCTTCGAACCGCGCGAACCCGTGAAGCTGAAGAACGGCACGGGCACCGGAATCGGGATGTTGATACCGACCTGGCCGATGTCGATCTCGCTCTGGAACTTGCGCGCGGCCGCGCCGCTCTGCGTGAACAGGCCCACGCCGTTGCCGAACGGGTTCGCGTTGACGAGCGCGATCGCGTCGTCGAGCGTGTCGGCTTCGAGCACGACCAGCACCGGGCCGAAGATTTCATGTGTGTAGACCGACATGCTGGTCTTCACGCCGGAGAAGATCGTCGGGCCGATGAAATTGCCGTGCTCGTAGCCGGGCACCGCCACGCCCCGGCCGTCGAGTTCGAGCTTCGCGCCTTCCTCCACGCCCGCTTCGATCAGCGACAGGATGCGTTCCTTCGCGGTCTTCGACACGACCGGGCCGACGTCGGTGCCGGTTTCCGCGCCCGCATTCACCTTCAGAAGCTTCGCCTTCGCGACGAGATCGGGCAGCCAGTCGCGCGCTTCGCCCACCAGCACCGCGACCGACGTCGCCATACAACGCTGCCCCGCCGCGCCGAAACCGGCGCCGACGAGCGCATTGATCGTCTGCTCGCGGTTCGCATCGGGCAGCACCACCGCATGATTCTTCGCGCCCATCATCGACTGCACGCGCTTGCCGTGCGCGCTGCCGAGGTTGTACACGTGCGTGCCGACCGCGGTCGAGCCAACGAACGAGATCGCCTTCACGAGCGGATGCGTGCAGATCGCGTCGACGACTTCCTTGCCGCCGTGCACGACGTTCAGCACACCTTTGGGTACACCGGCCTCGATCGCGAGCTCGACGAGCTCCATCGTCGACATCGGATCCTGCTCGGACGGCTTCAGCACGAACGTGTTGCCGCACACGATCGCCATCGGGAACATCCACAGCGGGATCATCGCGGGGAAGTTGAACGGCGTGATGCCCGCGCACACGCCGAGCGGCTGGCGCAGCGTGTAGGTGTCGACGCCGCCCGCGACGTTCTCCGCGAATTCGCCGAGCTGCAGCGAGCCGATCGAACACGCGTGCTCGACCACTTCGAGGCCGCGGAAGATGTCGCCTTCGGCATCGGGAATCGTCTTGCCCTGCTCGGCCGTCAGCGTCTTCGCGATGCGCTGCTGGTTCGTGCGCACGAGATCCTGGAACTTCAGCATGATGCGCATGCGCGCGGCGATCGGCGTGTTCTTCCACGCCGCATAGGCGGCGTGCGCGGCCTGCACGGCCGCGTCGACTTCGGCGACGGTCGCGAACGGCACGCGCGCGAGCACCTGCTGCGTCGCCGGGTTGACGATGTCGCGCCACTCGTTCGTGGCGGACTCGACGAAGGCGCCGTCGATCAGCAGCTTGACCGTCGGCACGTCTTGCCCCGTACGGGGCGTCGGATTCGCGTTCATCGATCCCATCTCCTTGCAGAAGGCCGCGATGCGGAATCCCGCGCGGCGGCCGGTTCGGTTCAATTCGGCTGCGGGCAACGGCCGCGGCATGCGGCGCGCGGCCCGCGGTCGGTCATTTCAATTCGGCGGCGAAATCTTCTTCCCAGTATTCGCCGGGCATCCGCGCGGTCGCGTCGTCACCGCGCTCGATCTCGCGGCGACGCAGCTCGACGCGGCGGATCTTCCCCGAGATCGTCTTCGGCAGTTCCGCGAACTGCAGGCGGCGGATGCGCTTGTACGGCGCGAGTTTCTCGCGCGAGAAACGAAAGATCTCCAGCGCGAGCGCCGGGCTTTCCTCGTAGCCCTGCCGCAACGTGATGAAGGTCTTCGGCACCGACAGCCGCACGGGGTCGGGGCTCGGCACGACGGCCGCCTCGGCGATCGCCGGATGCTCGATCAGCACGCTCTCGAGTTCGAACGGGCTCAGCCGGTAGTCGGACGACTTGAACACGTCGTCCGCGCGGCCGATATACACGTAATAACCGTCGTCGCGGCGCATCGCGATGTCCGACGTGCGGTAGTGGCCGTCGCGCATCGCGTAGGCCGTCGCGTCGGGGTTGTTCGCGTAGCCGGTCATCAGCCCGACCGGGCGCGTGACGTCGGCGCCGATCGGCAGCGCGACCTCGCCCTCTTCGACAGGCGCACCGTCCGGGTCGAGCAGCGTGATGCGGTAACCGGGCAGCGGCCGGCCCATCGAGCCCGCGACGACCGGCTGGCCCGGCGAGTTGCCGATCAGGCAGGTCGTCTCGGTCTGGCCGTAGCCGTCGCGGATCGCGATGCCCCACGCCTTCTTCACGCGCTCGATGATCTCGGGATTCAGCGGCTCGCCCGCGCCGACGATCTCGCGCAGCTTCACGTCGAACGACGCGAGCGGCTGCTGGACGAGCATGCGCCACACGGTCGGCGGCGCGCACAGCGTCGTCACCTGGTATTTGACGAGCGCATCGAGCACGACCTTCGGCTCGAAGCGCGCGTAGTTGAAGGCGAACACGCACGCCTGCGCATTCCACGGCGCGAAGAAGCAGCTCCACGCATGCTTCGCCCAGCCCGGCGAGCTGATGTTCCAGTGGATGTCGCCCGGCTGCAGGCCGACCCAGTACATCGTCGACAGATGGCCGACCGGATAGGTGCGGTGCGTATGCTCGACGAGCTTCGGCTTCGACGTCGTGCCCGACGTGAAGTACAGCAGCATCGGATCGCCCGCATGCGTGACGGCGTCCGGCTCGAACGCGGCGCTCGCCGCATAACCGTCGTTCATCGCGAGCCAGCCCGCGCGCGGCGCGCCGGCGACGATCTTCTGCGCGAGGCCGAGGTCGGGTTGTTCGAATTTCGCGGTTTCGTTCTCGTCGACGATCGCGTATTTCGCGCCGCCGATCTGCACGCGGTCGCGCACGTCGTCGGGCGACAGTTGCGTGGTCGCGGGCAGCACGATCGCGCCGAGCTTCATCGCGGCGAGCATCGCGTCCCACAGCTCGACACGGTTCGGCAGCATCAGCAGGATCCGGTCGCCGCGCACGACGCCGATCGAGCGCAACCAGTTCGCGATCCGCGACGAGCGCTCGGACATCTGCGCGAACGAATACGGATCGCCCGTGCCGGTCGCCGCGTCGACGATCCACAGCGCGGGCTGGTCGTTGCCGCGCGCCATCGGGTCGAAGTAGTCGAGCGCCCAGTTGAACGCATCGAGCACCGGCCACTCGAAATCGCGGTAGGCGGTTTCGTAGTCGGTGCGATGGCGCAGCAGAAAGTCGCGTGCGTCCAGGAATGCCTGTACCGTCATCGTGTCGTCTCCAGTCTCCATGCCTCGCGGTCAACCGGCGCACGCGCTGCAGCGCATGCCCGATTCCCTCTTGCGCGGCGCACGGTCACGTCGTTGCGTGCCGCGTTCACCGCCTTGCCCTCGTGCCCTTCGCGATACTGACGCCGGGATAGCCAGCACGGCTCACAGCTGCCGCGCGATCACCATCCGCTGCACTTCGCTGGTGCCTTCGTAAATCTGCGTGATGCGCGCGTCGCGATAGTGACGCTCGACTTCGTAATCGACCAGGTAGCCGTAGCCGCCGTGGATCTGGATCGCGTCGGTGCACACGCGCTCGGCCATCTCGGACGCGAACAGCTTCGCCTGCGACGCTTCCGACAGGCACGGCAGCCCGGCCGTACGCAGCTTCGCCGCGTGATGCACGAGCAGGCGCGCGGCGTTGATCTGCGTGGCCATGTCGGCGAGCTTCTGCTGGATCGCCTGATGCTCGGCGATCGGCTTGCCGAACTGCACGCGCTCGCCCGCATAACGACGCGCCTTGTCGAACGCCGCGCGCGCGATGCCGAGCGCCTGCGCGGCGATGCCGATGCGCCCGCCCTCGAGGTTCGACAGCGCGATCTTCAGCCCTTCGCCGCGATTGCCGAGCAGGTTCTCTTCCGGAATCGCGCAATTCTCGAACGTGATCGGGCACGTATCCGACGCGCGGATGCCCATCTTCTTCTCGGGCTTGCCGACGATGAAGCCCGGCGTGTCGGTCGGCACCAGGAACGCGGAAATGCCGCGCTTGCCGGCCTCCGGGTCGGTCATGGCAAAAACGATCGCGACACCCGCACGCTGGCCGTTGGTCACGAACTGCTTCGCGCCGTTCAGCACCCATTTCCCGTCGCGCAGCTCCGCACGCGTGCGCAGGTTGTTCGCCTCGGAGCCGGCCTGCGGCTCAGTCAGGCAGAACGCGCCGATCACGCGGCCGCACGCCATGTCGGCCAGCCAGCGATCCTTCTGCGCCGGCGTGCCGAAACCGAGGATCGGCCCGCAGCCGACCGAGTTGTGCACGCTCATAAGCGTCGCGCACGCGGCGTCGCCGGCGGCGATCTCCTCCATCGCCAGCGCATACGCGACGTAGTCGGTATACGAGCCGCCCAGCTCCTGCGGCACGATCATCCCGAGCAGGCCGAGCTCGCCGAGCTGCGCGACGACGGCGTCGGGCAGCTGCGCGTCGTGGTCCCACTGCGCGGCGTTCGGCGCCAGCACCTCGGTGGCAAAAGCGCGCGCGGCGTCGCGGATCATCCGCTGGTCTTCGGTGTAAAGCTCGTCCATGGTGCTGCTGTCTCCCGCGGCCGCCGGGCGCGACCGTCCTTGCGTTTCGATGCAACAAGTGTAGGCAAGCGCGCGCGACTGTTCGATGCTCGCGTCGCTCATTTACACTGAGCGTTTTTGCCACACCGGCGGCACGATGAAGCAGGAAGACAAGGGAACCGTCGCGATCAGCCTCGTCGCTTACAGCGTCGCGCTCGCCACCCGGCGCGGCGTCGCGGCCGAGCCGCTGCTCGCGCAGGCCGGCATCGCGCCCGCGCTGCTCGGGCAGCCGCGCGCACGCGTGTCCGCGCAGCAATACGGCGCGCTGTGGAACGCGATCGCGCGCGCGCTCGACGACGAGTTTTTCGGGCAGGATCGCCACCCGATGCGCAGCGGCAGCTTCATCGCGATGAGCCAGGCCGCGCTGTCCGCGCGCGACGGGCTGCACGCGATGGCGCGCGCGGTGAATTTCATGCACTGCGTGCTCGACGACCTGCACGCGGAACTCGACGCGAACCCGCAGCGCGTGCGGCTGCGCTTCGTGCACCGCAACAACGGCGCGACGCCCGCGATGTTCACGTACGCGACCTATTTCATCATCGTCTACGGGCTCACCTGCTGGCTGATCGGGCGGCGCATCCCGCTGCTGCACGCGAGCTTCCGCTGCGACACGCCGCCGGCCGACCACGAATACCCGTCGATGTTCTGCGACGACATGCGCTTCAACGAGCCCGACTCGTATGTCGATTTCGATCCCGAATTCGCGACGCTGCCGGTCGTGCAGAACGCGAAGACGCTGAAGACGTTCCTGCGCAACGCGCCGGCGAGCTTCATCGTCAAGTACCGCAACCCGAACGCGCTCGCGCAGCGGGTGCGCACGGTGCTGCGCGGGATGCCGCCCGCCGCGTGGCCGGGCGCGGGCGGGATGGCCGCGCGGCTGCACGTGGCCGAGGCCACGCTGCGCCGCAAGCTGCACCAGGAAGGCCACGCGTACCAGTCGATCAAGGACACGCTGCGGCGCGATCTCGCGTTCGAGGCGCTGGCCGACCCCGCGCGCACGATCGCCGACGTCGCGGCTGCAACCGGTTTCGCGGAGCCGAGCGCGTTCTACCGCGCGTTTCGCAAATGGAGCGGGCGCAGTCCGGCCGACTATCGCGACGAGGTGCTCGCGCGGGGCGGCGGCGCGGGCTGAAACCGGCCGCAGCAGCCCCGGTTTCGCGCTTTGCGCCGAAACCGCCTAATCTTTAAGCATCGGGCCAACGCCCTTTCCGCGAGCCAGGCGGCGCGCGGCCGCGCGCCGCCCGGACGCCCCGATGCGCTTTCACCGTCCTGAGCCGCCGCTGGCGCTTGCCGCGCCCGGCGGCCGCCCCCGTCACCCGCTGTCCGCGCGGGTCGCACGCGCCGCGCTGTTCGCGGCGCTGCTCGTCGTATGCGCGGCCGTCGCCGCGCCGCCGCCCGCCGCGGCCCAGGCAGTTGCTCGCCCGGTCGTCGTGATTCCGATCAACGGCGCAATCGGGCCGGCCAGCGCCGATTTCATCGTGCGCTCGCTGGAACGCGCGGCACGCGAGCACGCGCCGCTCGCGATCCTGCAGCTCGACACGCCCGGCGGCCTCGACACGTCGATGCGGCAGATCATCAAGGCCATCCTCGGCTCGCCGGTGCCGGTCGCAGCGTTCGTCGCGCCCGGCGGTGCACGGGCCGCCAGCGCCGGCACCTACATCGTCTACGCCAGCCACTTCGCGGCGATGGCGCCCGGCACCAATCTCGGCGCGGCGTCGCCCGTACAGTTCGGCATCGGCGGCGGCGCGCCGGGCGCGAACCCGGCTACGCCGCGACCGCCGACGGGCGGCTCGGGGGCATCGAACCCGTCCGCTACGCCCGCCACGCCGGTCGCGCTGCCGAACGACACGCAGTCGACCGAAATCCGCAAGGCGACCCAGGACGCCGCCGCGTATATCCGCGGCCTCGCGCAGTTGCGCGGGCGCAATGCCGAATGGGCCGAGCGCGCGGTGCGCGAAGCCGTCAGCCTGTCGGCGAACGAGGCGCGCGCGCAGCACGTCGTCGACCTGATCGCGCTGGACCCGGCCGACCTCGCGCGCCAGCTCGACGGCCGCAGCGCGACGACCACCGCCGGCACGCTGCGGCTCGCGACCGCGCATGCGCCGCTCGTCGTGGTCGAACCCGACTGGCGCAGCCGCTTCCTGTCGATCATCACCGATCCGAATGTCGCGCTGATCCTGCTGACGATCGGCATCTACGGGCTGTTCTTCGAATTCGCGAACCCCGGCTTCGTGCTGCCGGGCGTCGTCGGCACGATCTGCCTGCTGGTCGGACTGTTCGCGATGCAGTTGCTGCCGATCAGCTATGCGGGCCTCGGCCTCGTGCTGCTCGGTCTCGGCTGCCTCGTCGCCGAGGCGTTCCTGCCGACCTTCGGCGTGCTCGGTTTCGGCGGGATCGTGTCGTTCACGATCGGCGCGCTGATGCTGATCGACACCGACGTACCCGGCTACGGCATTCCGTGGCCCGTGATCGCGAGCCTTGCGCTCGGCGGCGGGCTGCTCGTCGCGGGCGTGTCGAGCGTCGCGCTGCGCGCGCGGCGGCGCCCGGTCGTGACCGGCGCCGAAGCGATGGTCGGCAGCATCGGCGAAGTGCTCGACGACGGCTTGCTCGCCGACCAGCCGCACGGTGCGGCCGGCCCTGCGCCATCGGCTGCGGGCTGGGCGCGCGTGCATGGCGAGCGCTGGCGCGTCGCGAGCAGCGTGCCGCTCGCCGCGGGCTGCCGCGTGCGCGTCACCGGCCGCCACGGCCTGCTGCTCACCGTCGCACCGCTCTACGACGTGCCCGCGCCAGAACAACAACACCAGGGAGCATCAACATGATGGGCTACACCTTCGGCTTCAGCAGCGTCCTGATCGTCTTCGTCGTGGTGCTCGTCGCGTCGTCGATCCGTATCTTCCGCGAGTACGAGCGCGGCGTCGTGTTCATGCTCGGCCGGTTCTGGAAAGTGAAGGGCCCGGGGCTCGTGCTGATCATCCCGATCGTCCAGCAGGTCGTACGGATCGACCTGCGCACCGTCGTGTTCGACGTGCCGCCGCAGGACGTGATCACGCGCGACAACGTGTCGGTGAAGGTCAATGCGGTCGTGTATTTCCGTGTCGTCGATCCGGAGAAGGCCGTGATCCAGGTCGCGCGCTTCTTCGACGCGACGAGCCAGCTGTCGCAGACGACGCTGCGATCGGTGCTCGGCAAGCACGAGCTCGATGCGCTGCTGGCCGAGCGCGAACAATTGAACGCCGATATCCAGAAGACGCTCGACGCGCAGACCGACGCATGGGGGATCAAGGTGTCGACGGTCGAGATCAAGCACGTCGACCTGAACGAGACGATGGTGCGCGCGATCGCGCGGCAGGCCGAGGCCGAGCGCGAACGGCGTGCGAAGGTGATTCATGCGGAAGGCGAACTGCAGGCGTCCGAGAAGCTGCTGCAAGCCGCGCAAAAACTCGCGCAGGAGCCGCAGGCGATGCAGCTGCGCTACCTGCAGACGCTGACGACGATCGCGGCGGACAAGAATTCGACGATCGTGTTTCCGCTGCCGATCGATCTGCTGGGCGCGTTGCTGGATCGGCTGGGCAAGCCGCGCGAACACTGAGACGCTCGTTCTCAGGCCCGCGCGACGCCGCCATCGCTCCCGCCGGGCGCCGTGCCGCGATGGCCCGGCGCCCGACACACGTCAGGCCAGCAGCTTGCGCTCGGTCTTGCCGTACTTGATCGACTTCTCGTCCGGGATCATCAGGCCCGTGTGCTCGTCGCGGCCCTGCAGCAGGAAACGCGCGTCCGATTTACCGATCTGCTCGGCCGCGAGCTTGCTGTCCGCGCCGATCTCGCCCTTCTTCATCCGGTTCAC
Organism: Burkholderia cepacia; assembly: GCF_001039005.1. Taxonomy (GTDB): domain Bacteria; phylum Pseudomonadota; class Gammaproteobacteria; order Burkholderiales; family Burkholderiaceae; genus Burkholderia; species Burkholderia theae. The sequence continues at coordinate 61,227 of NZ_LDWR01000010.1, read as the reverse complement.
GATCACGCCGGCCGCGGTGTCCTTGAAGTCGCGCAGCATCCACGCGTCGCCGTCGCTGTCGCCGAACACCAGCAGCGGGCCATAGCCCTTCTTCGATTCGAGCACGTTGCGGATCCCCACCGTCTTGCCGGGCCCCCAGTTGAAATGCCAGCCGGCAGGATAGGTGCTCGTGTACTTGCCGTCGCGCATGTCGAGACGCAGGCCGATCACGTTTTCGGGCGGCACGCCGTAGCCATAGTTCGGATTACCGGCGAACACGCGCACGACATCGTCGAGCGACGCGGTGCTCACGTACACGTCGATGCCGTTCGCGCGCAGCGTATGCATCACCGCGCGGATTTCCTCATGAATGCGAATGCCGTGGAAATGCGTGTCGGCCACCACGCCGGCCTTGCCCGGCAGCGTCTTCGGGCTTTCGTAGCGGACCTTGCGCAGCGCGTCGCCGATGCCGTAGTTGTCCGACGCTTCCGCCATCGCCTGCAGCTCGGCGGTCGTCATGTTCTTGTAGAAGTAGATGATCCACTTGTAGCCGACCTCGAGCGGATGCGTGTCGCAGATCGCGTCGTACATGAAGTACAGCTTCGCGCGGAAATCCTTGAACTGGTCGGTCTCGCGAATCTCGTCGAGGCTCTTGCTGCCGCCGAAGCCCGTGTAGTTCGCGTAGAGCCAGCGATAGTCGGATTCGACGTCGGCGGCGAGGTTCTCCATCGTCACCGGCTTGCCGTCGGTCGTCGTGTAGTCCTTCATGAACGCGCCCTTCGGCACGTCCTTCCACATCACGTCGACGAATTCGTCCGGCGTCAGCTTGTACTGCAGATGGTTGATCTGGTACATCAGCAACGCCTCTTCGCAGTCGTTCATGATGCACGTGTTGTCCCAGTCGAACACCGCGTACGGGCGGCGCTTTTCGTCGTAGCGCGCGCTCGCGACGCCATGCTGGTCGAGCACCGCCTGCAGGCGCGCGGCGTTGAACGGCGACCAGCGGCCCGGGTCCAGCGCATCGGGGGCGGTTGTGCTCTTCGCGTCGGCCGTGCCGGCCTTGAACATCAGCGACGTCGCAGCGGTCGCCGCGGCAAGGGTATTCATGAACTTGCGGCGTTGCATGGTCTCTCTCCGTGGAAATAATGTCGAATCGGCTTCGATCGCCCCCCCATGCGACGCACCGGTGGCTAGGCGGCGCCGCGAAGCCGGGACGGCTTCGAATTGGGGGCGAATGATGTGACGAAATTATTTCGTCAATTTGACAACGTCACATTGCGACGCGACGCAGAGTTGATCCGGCGCGACATGCCGGGTCGTCACAACGCGGCCGCACACGCGGCCATCCGGCCCCAATCCTCGGAAACCTAGAGGCTCCCCTCCATTTCGGCCCTGCATTAGGACAAATCCTCACCCCTGGGGGATGGCGTGCCACGCCGAACCGGCTATGATCATTACATTACTCAATGACACATTAAGTGCTGACTGAATAACCCGCGACGGCGACGCCGGGGGTGCGTTCCGGACAGCGCCCGATTGGAGACGCATCATGGCCGACCACCCGCTGCCGGAAGTCCACCTCGACGAGCTGCCGCAATTCCGCGCGGTCCAGCAGCTTGCCTACCGCTGCGTCGAAACCGTCGGCGCGATGCTCTACCCCGGCATCACCGAGAAGGAAGCCGCGCGCCTCCTGACCGAATGGCTGCAGGACAACGGCGTGCACGACTGGCTGCACAAGCCGTTCGCGTGGTTCGGCGACCGCACCGCGTTCGAGGGCTTCTCGGGCCTCAAGCACATGGGCGGCTTCAATCTCGCGTTCTTCCCGAGCAACCGGCAGCTCGAGACCGACATGCCGGTGATCCTCGACGTCGCGCCCGTGCTCGACGGCATCGTCGCGGACGTCGGCTACGCGCACTGTCTCGGCGACAACCCGATCCTCGAACAGCTGCAGGACGACCTGATGGACCATCGCGACATGATCGTGCGGCTCGTGAAGGAGCGCCGGCCGATGGCCGAGGTCGCGCAGGCAGTCGATGCGCTGTGCCGCCGCCAGGGCGTCGAGCCGCGCCACAAGGCCTATCCGTTCAAGGTGCTCGCGCATCGCGTCGCGAAGATCCACAAGCTGTCGAAGCCGCGCTTCGTCGCGCGTTTCGGGCTGAACGCGACGCGCAACCTGCTGCTCGACCAGGGCCGCGCGGCGAAGCAGCAGGGCTGGTCGCCGCTGTGGTCGATCGACCGCCGCTCCGAGCATGCGCCCGTGCCGGGCCTGTGGGCCGTCGAGCCGCATCTCGGCTTCGCCGGCGTCGGCGCGAAATTCGAAGAGCTGCTCGTGATCACCGACGACGATGCGTACTGGCTCGACGACGACCTGCCGCACGTGCGCCGCTGGCAGCGCCGCCAGGCCGAGCGCACGCAGGCCGCCGCGAACGTGCCTGCCGCCGCCTGACGCGTCCGCGCGTTTCCTCCCGAATCCCTGAACGACGGACTCACGATGCAGCCTCTTTCCGACGAAGCGCCGCTGGCCCTGTTCGAATCGGTTCATAGCGAGACGGCGGTCGCCTCCGGCGACCTGACGCTCGCGGTCAGGACCTGGGGCGACCCGGCCCGCTCGCCGGTCGTGCTCGTGCACGGCTATCCCGACGACAGCAGTGTCTGGCGGCACGTCGCGCCGCTGCTCGCGCGCAAGCACTTCGTGATCGCGTACGACGTACGCGGCGCAGGCCTGTCCGGCGTGCCGAAACGCACGGCCGACTACCACCTCGCGAAGCTGACCGACGACTTCATCGCGGTGATCGACGCACTCTGCCCCGGCCGCGCGGTGCACCTGATCGCGCACGACTGGGGCTCGATCCAGGGCTGGGAATTCGTCACCGATCCGCGCCTGGCCGGCCGCATCGCGTCGTACACGTCGTGCTCGGGGCCCTGCCTCGACCACGTCGGCTTCTGGCTGCGCGAACGCGTGCTGCGCCCGACGCCCGCGTCGCTGGCCAAGCTCGGCGGCCAGCTCGTGCGCTCGTGGTACGTGTACCTGTTCCACCTGCCGTTCATCCCCGAGTTCGGCTGGCGGCTGTGGCTCGGCCGCGCATGGCCGGGCCTGCTGCGCCGGATCGAGAAGACGCCCGTCGCGTCGCGCCCGACGCAGGCCGACGACGGCGCGCGCGGCGTGCGCCTCTATCGCGCGAACTTCATCCGCTGCCTGTTCGCGCCGCGCGAACGCTACGCGCATGCACCCGTGCAGACGATCGTGCCGCTCGGCGACAAGTACGTGAGCCCCGCGCTGTCCGAGAACCTGTCGCGCTGGGTGCCGCAGTACTACCGGCGCGAGGTCGCGGCAGGCCACTGGCTGCCGCTCGCCGATCCCGCGCGCTTCGCGGGCCTCGCCGAACAACTGATCGAGGCGGTCGAATCGGGCACCGAACCGCCCGCGCTCGCGAACGCGCGCCGCCGCGCGACGAGCGGGCGCTTCAGCGGCAAGGTCGCGGTCGTCACCGGCGCGGGCAGCGGGATCGGCCGTTGCGCGGCGCTCGCGTTCGCGCGCGAAGGCGCGACGATCGTCGCGTGCGACATCGATCTCGCGAGCGCCGAGCGCACCGCGCTGCTGATCGGGCTGACCGGCGCGCAAGCCCATGCGAAACGCGTCGACGTCGGCTCCGCCGACGAGATGGAAGCGCTCGCGGCGTGGGTCGGCAGCGAACTCGGCGGCGCGGACGTCGTGATCAACAACGCGGGCATCGGCATGGCCGGCGGCATCCTCGACACGAGCACGCGGCACTGGGAGCGCATCCTGCACGTGAACCTGTGGGGCGTGATCCACGGCTCGCGGCTGTTCGCGCAGCAGATGGCCGCGCGCGGCAGCGGCGGCCACATCGTCAACACCGCGTCGGCCGCCGCGTTCGGGCCGTCGCGCGACCTGCCGGCCTATGCGACGACGAAGGCCGCCGTGCTGATGCTCAGCGAATGCATGCGCGCGGAACTCGCGGAGCAAGGCATCGGCGTGACGGCCGTGTGCCCCGGCTTCGCGGAGACCGGAATCATGGCGTCGACGCAATACGCGGGCGCCAACGCGCAGGACGAAGCACGGCTGCGCAAGCGCGCGACGAAGCTGTACCAGATGCGTGGCCTGAAGCCTGAAACCGTCGCGCAGGCGATGGTCGACGGCGTGCTGCGCAACCGCCCCGTCGTCGCGGTCGGCGGCGAAGCGCACGCGATGCGCTTCGTCGGCCGTTTCATGCCGTGGCTCGGCCGGATGATTGCCCGCGTCAGCATGGCATCGCATTGACGGCGCACGACGCCGCACAGGGAGACACAGATGACCGCAACCGCCGACTACCACAAGATCAAGGCCCGGCACGTAAAGTTCGACTTCAGCGACACGCCGATCACGTGGGTGCCGAACGACCCGGGCAGCACGCACATCATCAACACGCTGAACCTGCTGTTCCCGGAAGGCGAGCTGTGGTTCTGCCGCGTGTACAACAAGGCGCTGCCGCTGATCACCGATGCACGCCTGCGCGACGAGGCCGAAGGCTTCCTGCGGCAGGAAGCCGTGCATTCGCGTTCGCACGGCGGCGTGCTCAAGCACTACTACGACCGGCACGGGATCGACACGAAGCCGTTCACGCAGAAGCTCAACCGGCTGTTCACGCGCGTGCTCGGCGAGCAGCCGCTCGGGCTGAAGATCGGCCATACGCGTTTCTGGCTGCGGCAGCAGCTCGCGGTGATCGCGTCGCTCGAGCATTTCTTCGGCTATCTCGGCAACTGGGTGCTCAACGCGCACGGGCTCGACGAAGGAAAGGCCGACCCGACGATGGTCGACCTGCTGCGCTGGCACGGCGCCGAGGAAGTCGAGCACCGCACCGTCGCGTTCGACATCTACCGGCACCTGGGCGGCAACTATGCGGAACGCTGCGTGCACATGACGTTCGTGATCCTGCTGCTGCTCTACTACATCACGACGGGCGCGAAGTTCATGTACCAGCGCGACCCGGCGGCCGGCCGTTATCCGGGCTTCGTGCGCGCGTGGTGGCAGGGTTCGCGGCGCGGGCACCTGCCGTCGTTCTGGAAAGTGATCGGCGCGGCGCTGCGTTATTACAAGCCGAGTTATACGCCGCACCACGAGGGCTCGACCGAACAGGCGCTGGCATACCTCGCGCGCTCGCCGGCCGCGCAGGCGGCCGCGCACGGCGGCAACTGGGGCACGACGAAGGGGGCTTAAGCGGGTTTCTTGGGGGCGCGGCGGGCGGCGCCCGCCGAAATGCGTACAATCGCGGCTTCATTTCCCGGAGGTGCCGCGATGGCCATGAAGAAAACCGATCTCGAAAAGAACAAGGCGCTCAAGCTGACGCAAGCGATGAAGCAGTCGGGCGCCGCCCGTTTCGGCAAGGGCGCCGAGGACGCGGCAAAGCTCGACCGCCGTGCGCAGCGCAAGCTCGACCAGGAACAGGGGCTCGTGCCGTTCGCGTGCAAGCTCAACGCCGAACTCGTCGAACAGTTGAAGGCGCGTGCCGCAACGCATCCGGACGGGATGACGGGCCTGCTGTCCGAACTGCTCGTCAACGGGCTCGCGCAACGCGACGCGTAACCGCCACGTATCTCGAAATTGCCGTTGACATCGTCGCGCTGCCACGACACACTCGTTCGCATGCCTATGCTCAAGCCCGTCGCCATCGCGCATAAAACACCAGTGAACGCCCATGCAGGGCGATCACCGGTGGCGCTTGTGCGTTAGCATCGAGATTCAGACACGCATGTCACAAGGCCTCGCCGGAAACGGATGAGGCCTTTTTGTTCTGGTGCGCGTCATCCTGCCCGGCTCAACGGATGGAGATGACGATGGACCAAGCAAGCCGCCTGATTGTTTGCCCCGATCGATGCCGCACCGACTCGATCGCGTTGCCGAGCGTCACGATGCGTTTCACGATCGCGCCGCGCAAGGTACTGACGTGGCACGCGCAGCGCGACGCCGAGATCCGTGTGCACGACGCGACGCTGTGGATCACGCGCATCGGCAGCGTCGACGATTACTGGATACGCACCGGCGACGTGCTGCGCGTGCGGCGCGGCGATCGCATCTGGATGAGCACCGACGACGACAGTCCGGCCGAGGCGTCGATCACGACCGCGTACGCGATGAAGCGCGACGCGTGGCGTCAGCGTGCGCTCGAATGGATGCGCGGCATGCTGCGCGGACGATGCCGAAGTCGCGCATGACGAGCGCGTCACTACGCACGCGATCCGGGTGCGCGGCGACATCACGCAACACCGAAGGCGCGCGGCGACGACTCTCCGCGCGTATCTCGAAAATTGTCATTGACAACGCCGCACTGCGGCGACAAACTCGTTCGCATGCCTACGTACAAGCTCATCGCCATCGCGAATCATTGCCCGGTGAACATTCGAAAGAATGGATCACGGGAGGCACTTGTGCGTTAGCATCCAAGCAGTACTCGCATGTCACACAAGGCCTCACCGGAAACGGATGAGGTCTTTTTGTTCTGGTGCGCGCCATCCGTCCTCCGGCTCAATCAATGGAGAAGACGATGGACCAGGCAAGTTCGCTGTTTGACCGTCCCGATCGGCGCCGCGCCGGCACGATCGCGTTACCGACTGTCGTGATCCGTTTCGCGGTCGCACCGCGCACGACGATGACCTGGCGCGCGCCGCAAGACGCGGAGATTCGCGCGCACAACGCGGCGCTGTGGATCACGCGTCCGCCGAGCGTCGACGATTACTGGGTGCGGCCCGGCGACGTGCTGCGCATCGCACGCGGCGACCGCATCTGGCTCGGCACCGATGGCGACGGACCGGCCGAAGCGTCGATCACGACCGCCTACGTGCGGCGCGGCGAGCGGTTCAGACGCACGCTCGCGCAAGTGCAACGTTTGCTCGTCGGGGTATGGCGAAGAAGTGGATAAGCAAGTGAATGCGCGACGCGCCGTCACGCACGCGAGACGCAGAACGATCGCGACCGGAAACGGACGCACCCGCGGCGCAACGCGCCGCAGGTGCGCATCGAATGACGCGGCACGCCGGTGCGTGCCGCGAGCGATCGCGCGCCGTGCGCAGCCACCGGATACAGCAGGTGCATCAGGTGCTGGCGGCGAGACGCGGGCCCGTGCTTCGGGGAGTTGAATCGAGCTCGGGTCGTTGCGAAGCCTGCGAGGTCACCCACGGATCGATGCCCTGCTTCTGCACCTCTTCGAGAAATGACACACGTGCGCGCCAGTAATCCGCCTGTAATTTCGCATCGATGACGCGCTGTTCGGCTGAGAACAGTTCCATGCGCGCCGCCACAAGCATCGACGCAGCGGTTTTTTCCGGCGTGGGGGCGTGTCGCATCGCCCAACGGCTGATCCAGTTCAACATGCTGACCTCCGTGATTACGGACGAACCCGCATCGGGCAATCGCAATCGGCCGTGCCTGCCCGAACGCGCAACGGCCTTGACCGCCATTCACCGCCTGGCCTGCACGGACTGCGACTCCCCCGCGTCGGCAATTACCGGCCGGCGTGTGCATGCGCGGTGTATCTATCCTAGAAAGACTTGCCGGTTTACGCGATGGGGTCTTGCAATCTTTTACACAGAAACCACAGTCGCCCGCGCATCGCGATATGACAGTTGCGGACGGAACGGCTTCGGCGCACGATAGCCCGATATCTGAAACCGCCTGGACTGACGAATGGCCGCTGCAAGGCGCTGTGCATCCGCACCGGCCACGCATGCGCGTTCGCACGCACGCGATGACTGCACCGCGTTCGTGCAGCATGCGGGCGCTCCGTTTCAGTCCGATGTCATTGCCCACCCGCCACGCGCGACGCGGCCGACACGCCGTTGCGCACGCATCGGCCGGCTTCGCCCGTTTCTCCCGCTCCCCTTCCTGCCGTTTCTACCGTTTCCGACGGCCCGTTCCGTCCGAACCGGTAAAATGCGCGCCTTCGCCGCGCGACCGGGCTGCCAGACCGTTCGCGCGCAGGCAGCCGATCATGCCCCAACTATATCGTCCGAGCTATCCGCGCTATTACAATCCGCCGATAGCCGGGCAATAGTGGCTGGTTACAGTTAGCCGGCCGCGCGCTGCCTTTACAACAATTCGGCACAACAAGCAACACGACAACCCGACCGGAGAAACGCCTTCATGGAATCCATCAAGCGGTATTTCGGCTTCGCTGAAGCCGGCACCGACTTCCGCACCGAAATACTCGCGGGCGTCACCACGTTCCTGACGATGGCCTACATCATCTTCGTCAACCCCGCGATCCTCGGCGACGCCGGCATGCCGAAGGAATCCGTGTTCGTCGCGACGTGCCTCGTCGCGGCGTTGGCGTCGATCATCATGGGGCTGTACGCGAACTACCCGATCGCCTGCGCGCCCGGCATGGGCCTGAACGCGTATTTCGCGTACACGGTGGTCAAGGGGATGGGCTTCACGTGGCAGGCCGCGCTCGGCGCCGTGTTCATCTCGGGCTGCCTGTTCCTGCTCGTCACGCTGTTCCGCGTGCGCGAGGCGATCGTCAACGGCATTCCGAAATCGCTGCGGATTTCCATCACTGCGGGTATCGGCCTGTTCCTCGGCATCATCTCGCTGAAGACATCCGGCGTGATCGTCGGCAGCCCGGCCACGCTCGTCACGCTCGGCGACCTGCACAAGCACGACACGATCCTTGCGATCGTCGGCTTCTTCACGATCGTCACGCTCGACCACCTGCGCGTGCGCGGTGCGATCCTGATCGGCATCATCGGCGTCACGGTCCTGTCGTTCTTCTTCGGCGACAACCAGTTCCACGGCGTGTTCTCCGCGCCGCCGTCGATCGACGCGACGCTGTTCAAGCTCGACATCCGCGCCGCGCTGTCGACCGGCATCATCAACGTGATCCTCGTGTTCTTCCTCGTCGAGCTGTTCGACGCGACGGGCACGCTGATGGGCGTCGCGAATCGCGCGGGCCTGCTCGTCGAAGGCAAGATGAACCGCCTGAACAAGGCGCTGCTCGCCGACAGCACGGCGATCGTCGCGGGCTCGGTGCTCGGCACGTCGTCGACCACCGCGTATATCGAAAGCGCATCGGGCGTGCAGGCCGGCGGCCGCACGGGCATGACCGCGCTGACCGTCGCGGTGCTGTTCCTCGCGTGTCTGTTCATCGCGCCGCTCGCCGGCGTCGTGCCGGCGTACGCAACCGCGCCCGCGCTGCTGTACGTGTCGTGCCTGATGCTGCGCGAAATGGTCGAGGTGCCGTGGGACGACGCAACGGAAGCCGTGCCGGCCGCGCTGACCGCGCTGCTGATGCCGTTCACGTACTCGATCGCGAACGGTGTCGCGTTCGGCTTCATCGCGTACGGCGGCCTCAAGCTGCTGACGGGCCAGGCCCGCACGGTCAAGCCGATCGTGTGGGTCATCGCGGCCGTGTTCCTGTTCCGCTTCTTCTATCTCGGCAGCGAGTGATCGAAGCGCTGCACCGCATGACGAACAACGCCACCCCCGGGTGGCGTTTTTTATTGCCGCGTGATTTCTTCCGCGATCCTCACGAACCGGCGTGTCCGATCATGCAGATGCACGAGCAGCCGGCGCGGCCCGCATACGAAAATGCCGCCCGGTTCCGCCGAACGGCATTGCATGGACGGCAACGTCTCCGCGCGCATCGTCCGCGACGCGCGCCGTCAGTCGAGTGTCGTTTCGTCAGCGCCAGTTGGCCTCGTAGAAGCGCACGTAACCGCTGCGCAGCGTCACGCATTGCGCACGTGTTTCCGACAGCAGGCGCCGTGCGGCCGCCTCGATGCGATCGCGGTGCTGGTCGAATGCGCCGACCATGTCCTCGAAACGCGGCGATGCCGCGCCGAAGTGATCTTCCAGCGCCTCGGCGGTGATCTGACATTGGACGCGCTCGCCATTGACCATCGCCGTGAACGCAAGCATCAGGTCGCGCCCCGAATACTCGGGCTTCTCGTTCGTGAAATGGATCTGCATGGAAGCCGCCTCAACCGGTAGAAAACGAATGACCGCGTCCGTCGTCCCCTACCGGCTGGACGAAATGTACGCGGGCTCGCCAGCGGAGGCACGGTCCACGGGGTGGTGGCGCGGACAATGCATGCCGGTTGCTTTCCACTTTAGACGGTTTCGCGCAGGAGACAAATTTTCCGGTGTGCGTCGTTCCGACGCGCATTTCGTCTGATCAGCGCGGCATCCGGCACCCTTTCGGAAACGGGCGTCAGTGCGGATCGGTCGGCCAGACGTTGAGCGCGACCGCGGCCGTCGTGACGCCCACCGCAATCGCGGCCGCCCCGTATCGCACCGCATCGGTCAAATCGAACAGCAACCCGTGGATCGCCACGGCAATGCCGCCCAGCATGATGAATGTGGCGATGGCCGCCAGCACGACTCTCAGTTCCGTCCGAACCATGATGCGTCTCCCGAACGGATGCATGTCGCGTCGCATGCATGTTGCAATGCGGAACACGGCGCGTGCGTGCTCCATTTCCATCATTGCAGGCGGGTGCTTAAAAGCAAGGGGATTTTGTTCGCGGTCGCATATCGCACGTGGCGCTTGTATGATGATGCGTACCCGGATGGTCGGCCTTCGTGCACCGATGGTGCGCCGCAAGCGGAACGTGGATTCCGCAGACGGTTTCGGTGCAAGCGCTTCGGCACGTGGCGACGCACTGGATGGGCCGATCGAGGAGCATGGGGTCCGAGTAAGCGCTGAAGCGCTAACTCCGATCGACAGGAGACAAGTCATGCCGCAACCCTTCGTGCTGCCCGCCACCGCGGGTCGCACCGACCTGCTCGCGCAGGCGCATGCGCGTTCGACCGCGGTCGGCCTGCGCGCGCACGAACGCCCCGATTTCTCGCCGCTGTCGCGCATCGCGCTGCGCGAACTGCTCGACACGAACCACGCGCTGTTCTCGCACGCGCGCCCGGTCATGGAGAACCTCCACGCGCAAATCGCCGATACGCAAAGCCTCGTGCTGCTGACCGACGCCAACGGCGTGATCCTGCACAGCATCGGCGACGCGGACTTCATCGAGAAAGCCAACCGCGTCGCACTGTGCACGGGCGTGTCGTGGGCCGAAGGCGCGCGCGGCACCAACGCGATCGGCACCGCGCTCGCATCGGGCCAGGCCGTCGCGGTGCATGGTTCCGAACACTTCCTGCGCGCCAACCACATCCTCACCTGCTCGTGCGCGCCGATCTTCGATCCGTTCGGCCGCACGCTCGGCACGCTCGACGTCAGCGGCGACCCGCGCGGCTCCAGCCCGCATACGCTTGCGCTCGTGCGGATGTCCGCGCAACTGATCGAGAACCATCTGTTCGCGAACCAGTGCGCGGATGCATTGCGGCTGCGTTTTCATGCTCACGAGGAATGCGTCGACTCGCTGTTCGCCGGGCTCGTCGCGTTCGGCCCCGACGGCGGGCTGATCGCCGCGAACCGCAGCGCACAATTCCAGCTCGGCGCACCGTTCGATGCACTGCAACATCAAGGCAGCGACGCGCTGTTCGGCATGCGCTTCGGCCAGCTCGCGCAGCAGGCGGCGCGCGCGCCCGGCGCGACGTTCCGCCTCACGCTGCCGACCGGCGTACGCGTGCTCGCGCGCTGCGAATTCGCGGAAGCGCACCGGACGGCCATCGCGGTCACGCCGCCCGCGCCGGCCGCACGCGTGCGCGCGCCGGACCCCGACGCGATCACGTTCGCGACGCTCGACACCGGCGATGCGCGGATGGCCGCCGTGCTCGAACGCGTCGCGAAGATCCGCGGGCGCGACCTGCCGCTGCTGATCCTCGGCCAGACCGGCACCGGCAAGGAATGGCTCGCCCGCGCGCTGCACCAGGCATCGCCGCGCGCGGACGGTCCGTTCGTCGCGGTCAACTGCGCGGCGCTGCCCGATTCGCTGATCGAGGCCGAACTGTTCGGTTATGAGGACGGCGCATTCACGGGCGCGCGCAAGCGCGGCAGCCCCGGCAAGATCGTGCAGGCCGACGGCGGCACGCTGTTTCTCGACGAGATCGGCGACATGCCGCTCGCGCAGCAGGTCAGGCTGATGCGCGTGCTGCAGGAGCGCGCGGTAATGCCGCTCGGCGGCGCGCGCGCGGTGCCGGTCGACGTGCGCGTGGTCTGCGCGACCCATCGCGACTTGCGCGCGATGATCGCGGAAGGCACGTTCCGCGAAGACCTGTTCTACCGGATCAACGGGCTCGCGGTCACGCTGCCGGCGCTCGCCGCGCGCACCGACCTGCCCGCGCTAGTCGACCGGATTCTCGCGCGGCTCGCCCGCAGCGAACCGATGCCGCGCCGCCTCGCGCCCGACGTGCTCGACGCGTTCGCGCGCCACCGCTGGCCCGGCAACCTGCGGCAGATGACCAACGTGCTGCGCACGGCCGGCATGCTTGCCGAAGACGAAGCCGAAATCACGCTCGCGCATTTGCCCGACGATTTCTGGCTCGACTGCGCCGACGCACCGGCGGCGACAACCCCCGCCGCATCGGCCGACACGCGCGAAGGGACGACGCTGCAAAGCCATCAGGCCGCGGTCATCGACGCGGTGCTCGCGCGGCACGGCGGCAACGTGTCGGCGGCCGCGCGCGAGCTTGGTCTCGCACGCAATACCGTGTACCGGTACCTGCGCCGCCATTGACGCCCGCGGCCGGCGGACGCCGGCCGCATGCGGGTTCGGGTATGCTTGGCGCGTATCCGCAGAACCGCCGCCCGCTTCACTCATGACCGATCCAGAACACCCGCCCGTCGTGCGCATCGAGCCGCTCGGCGCGACCTTCGACGCGCCCGATTCGCTGACGCTGCTCGAAGCCGCCGCATTCGCGCGCGTGTCGCTGCCGCGCTCGTGCCGCAACGGCACGTGCCGCAGTTGTCTTTGCCGGATCGTCAGCGGCAGCGTACGCTACACGATCGAATGGCCGGGGCTGAGCCGCGAGGAAAAGGCCGACGGTTATACGCTGCCATGCGTGGCCGTCGCGACGTCGGACATCGTGCTCGACATCCCCGACGCGGTCATGCTCGACTAGACGCGGCGCGCGGTCGTGCGCGCCGTCCTGCAATGGTTGATCCTGCGTGGAGAACGTCATCCGCATGCGCGCATGCCCGTGCTGCGACGTGCGTGGCATAATCCGCTCCATCGTCGCCCACACGCCGCTGCGCATCGCATGCTGAGTCGTCGTCTCCGGAAGTTCGGCAGTCTGATCGGGATGCTCGCCATCCTGATGACGGCGCTCGCGCCGACGATCTCGCAGGCGCTGACGACGCAAGGGCGCGTCGACGCGCTGCTGGCCGGCTACTGCACGGCCGCACCGGCCGCCGCCGGTCACGCAACCGATGCGTCGTCGAAAAGCCTGCAGGCCCATCTCCAGGCATGCGGCTATTGCAGCCTGCTTGCCCATACCCCCGCACTGCCCGCGCCCGAACTGACGTTCGCGGCCAACGTGCGCGTCATCCAGCACCGCGAAGCCACCCGCTTCGAAAGCCTGCGCCGTGCGCAGCCGCTCGCGGCCGCGCAACCGCGCGCCCCTCCGCTCGCGTCCTGAACCGTCGTCGTCACGCGTGATGCCCTAGCGCATCGCGCGATCCGCGCACGCCGCCGGCGTGCGTGACGTGTCACGTTTCGAAGGACGATCATGTCTCACCGTGTTGCGCGCGGCGCCCTGCCGCGCGTGCGGTCGGCCGCTTCCGGTTCGTACCACCGCACCGACATTCGCTCACGGGCGAACGTCCGGCAGCGCACGTCCGTGCCGACGGCAGCCGGCATCGCAGCCGTTGCGATGCCGCTCGCGCATGCGTCCGTCGAATCCGTCTTTCTCCATCCGATTCGCCACTCGCAGATCCAGCCATGAAAACCACCTCGTTCGTTCGCGGCGCACTCGCCGCACTCGGCTTCGTCGTCATCCAGGCCGCCCATGCCCACGCGCATCCGAAGACGCAGGAACCGGCCGCCAACGCCACGCTTTCGAGCGCACCGCACGCGGTCACGATCGATTTCAGCGAAGCGCTCGAACCGGCCTTCAGTTCGATCGCCATCACCGACAGCCACGGGCAGTCGGTCGCCGACGGGAAATCCGCCGTCGACGCCGGCAACCGCAAGCGGATGCACGTCGCGCTGGCCAACCTGACGGCCGGCGCGTACACGGTCGCGTGGATCGCGGTGGCCAGCGACGGCCATCGCACGCAAGGCCACTACACGTTCACGCTGAAGTGATGCACGCGATACTCCCTGTATCCATCCATAAGGAGAACCAACCATGAAACGCTCGATTTCGACCAGCCTGCTCTTCACATTGCTGGCGCTGCAAGCTCCCGTCACGTTCGCCGCGCCCGCCGTGCAGGCCGACGCGTGCTGGATCCGCGCGATGCCGGCGACGGTGCCGTCGTCCGGCTACTTCACGCTGAAGAACGACGGCGACGCACCCGCCACGCTGACGGGCATCGACTCGCCCGTGTACGGGATGGCGATGGTGCACGAAACGCAAACGAACGGCAGCACCGCGAAGATGGTCCACGTCGACGCGGTCGCGGTGCCCGCGCACGGCACGGTAACGTTCAAGCCGAAGAGCTATCACGTGATGCTGGAGCAGCCGCGCCAGGCCGTCGCGCCCGGCGCGAAGGTGCCGCTCCGGCTGCATTTCGCGGGCAGTTCGACCGTGTCCGTGACCTGCGACGCCAAGGCGCCGTCGTATAGCGGCCAGTAGGCCGCATCCACCACGACCGATGGAGACGAACATGAAGAACCGCGTGCCGCTGGCCGACCTGATCGTCCGTTACCGGACGCCGCTCAATATCGCCGTGCTGATCGCGTGCGGGTTATGGGCCGCGTGGATCGCGTGGATGACACGGCCGGCCGCGATCGATACGCCGCCGTCGATCCCCGCGTACTGCATGCGCGACGCAAGCTGACGCGCCGCGACGGCACGGTTCCGGCGGCGGCCCGCGCCATTATTGGCGTGGCATCATCGGCTCATCCCGCCCGCCGGAACCGCCTCTCGGAGCGATGCATGCCGATTCAGACCTGGATGCTGTTTGTCGCAGCGTATCTCGCCACGACACTGTCGCCGGGGCCCAACGTGCTGCTCGTCATCCGCAACACGGTGCGCTACGGCACGCACGGCACCGCCGCGACGATCGCGGGCAATCTCGTTGCGCAGGGCGTGGTCGTGCTGCTCGTCGCGCTCGGCGTCGGCGCGGTGCTGGCCGCGATGCCGCCGCTGTTCGTCGCGATGAAGATCGTCGGCGCCGCGTACCTGATGTTCCTCGGTGTCCGGCAACTGCGCGGCGACCGGAAGACCGCCACGTCGAACCGCGAAACGGAACTCGCCGTGCCCGACCGCCGGAAGCTGTTCCGCGAAGCGCTGTTCGTGTCGGGCAGCAATCCGAAGACGATGATCTTCCTGTCGGCGTTCATGCCGCAGTTCATCGTGCACGATCGCCCGCTCGCGCTGCAGTTCGTCGTGATGTACGCGACGATCGCGTGCACCGTCGTGGTGGTTCACAGCGTCTATTCGGCCGGCGTGCGCCGGTTCCATCGCGGCTTCGGCATGAGCCGCGCGATGCGTGCGCTCAAGCGGGCCAGCGGGCTGCTGTTCGTCGGGCTCGGGATCAAGCTGCTGACTGCGCGTCAAGCGTAAGCAGGCGCGCTCCCTTCACGGCCGGTGCGCGGCCAGCGCGGCCGTGATGTTGTCGAACGACGGCCGGGCGTCGACGTCCTCGTTCAGGCAGGCTGCCGCAAGCGCGTCGAGCGCGCGCCTGCCGGCCCAAGCACGCGGTTCGCAGCGCTCGAGCAACTCGCCGAGCAGATAACCGAACGCCCTTACCTCGAGCCGCTCGAACCGGGCGCCGCGCATGCGGTCATTCGCGTCGTAGAGCGACGCCGCACCGAAATCACCGAGCAGCGCGCCGCCTTCGCCGTCGTGCAGGATATTGTGCGCATACAGGTCGCCATGCATGATGCCGCGTGCGTGCAGATGGCCCGCGACCGACGCGATGCCGTGCGCGATCCGCACGGCTGCCGTCGGGTCGAATCTCGCGTCGGCCGCATACACGTCACGCGTGCAGGTCGCGAAGCTCGGCGGCCCGGCGAGATTCGTGAGCGCGGGATCGACCAGTTCCATCACGAGGCCGTGCGTGCCGTCCGGATGCCCGCGCACCTTGCCGATCACCGGGATCATGTTCAGGTGGCGACCCGCGTGCAGGCACGCTGCCATTTCGCAATCGGACAGCCCGTCGCTCGTCACCGAACCCTTGAACAGCTTGACCGCAACCGTCCGCGGCGCATGGCCTACCGCCGTCCATTGCGCGCGGTAAATCACACCCGATGCGCCTTCGCCCAGCTTCTGCCCGCACGCGAGCGACGCCCAGTCGACGTCCGCCACGTCCGGCCCGGCGGACGCCGCGGCCTCCGGCGCCGCGCCGAACGGATTGCCGGCAGCGGCGAGCCACGCGAGTCGCGGCAGGCGCAGCAACCAGTCCGGCAAGTCGTCCAGCCGGTTCGCCGACAGGCGCACCAGTTCGAGCGAACGGCACGCGGCCATCTCGGCCGGCAGCGCGCGCAGCCGGTTGCCGGCGAGCATGAGCTTCTGCAAGCGCGTGCAGTCGCCGATGTCGACGGGCAAAGCGTCGATTTCGTTGTCGGTCAGAATCAGCCAGCGCAGCGCGCGCGGAAGCGCGCCGCGCGGCACCGTGCGGATCCGGTTCGCCTTGAAGCCGATCATGTCGAGTTGCGGGCACGCGCCGAGCACGTCGGGGAATGCGGTGAAGCGGTTGCCGGACGCGAACAGCACGCGCAGGCGATGCAGCCGCGGCAGGTCGTCCGGCAGTGCGGACAGCGCGTTGCCAGTCAGGTCGAGCACTTCGAGCGTGTCGGCGAGGTCGAAGATCTCGCGCGGAAATTCGGTCAGCCCGCATGCGAGCTTCAGTTGCCGTGCGCCCGACAGTTGTCCGGCCTGCAGTTGTTCGAGGGTAGATATCACGGTGGATAGCGGGTGGCGATTGCGATGGTCGTCGGACCGATCGCACGAATTTTACCGGGATCGCTTTCGCGTACACCGCAATCGTGTCACACCCCCTTCACAAACGCGCAAGGTGGCGCTAGAATTGCGCCCCTTGCAGTGCCGACGTGGTGAAATTGGTAGACACGCTATCTTGAGGGGGTAGTGGCGAAAGCTGTGCGAGTTCGAGTCTCGCCGTCGGCACCAGACGCGGTTTTACCGTGTTTCGAGCCTATTCAAAGACCCGCGACAGCGCACGGCTTCGCGGGTTTTTTGTTGTCATCGCGTTCGATACGATGTCGTTGCAGTCCGGGGTAGAGATGCAATTCGCGCTTACCGCTGCATATCGACGAGGATCTTTGCGTTCGCGCCGGACTCGACGCGCTCGTGGGCCTTCGCGATGTCCGACAGCGGAAAAATCTCGACCTGCGGGTGTTGCAGCACCCCTCGCTCCAGCAGCGGGGTGAGCGCATCGATGGCCGCCTGCCTGACGGCGACCGGCAGGTTGTAGACGATAAAGAATCGCAGATTCGCGAAACCGACGATCATCGGCCTGA
Source organism: Burkholderia cepacia (assembly GCF_001039005.1). Lineage (GTDB taxonomy): Bacteria > Pseudomonadota > Gammaproteobacteria > Burkholderiales > Burkholderiaceae > Burkholderia > Burkholderia theae. The sequence goes on along the minus strand of NZ_LDWR01000010.1, from coordinate 43,719 downwards.
ACGGAACCTCGATCACGCTGGCGCCCGAGCCGTAAATGATCACGTCGCCGCCAAACTTCAACAGCTCGCCATATTTTCCGGCATTTGCCGCGGCGTCGACTTCGATGATGACGTCCACGCCTTTGCCCGACGTCATCTCGCGCACCGTGGCAGTCACATCCTGCACGTTGCGATTGATGACCCACTCGGCACCGAGCCGGGACGCGAGCCGGCACTTCTCGTCGCTGCCGACTACGCCAATGACCCGCGCGCCCGAAAACGCGGCCAACTGGGTCGCGTAGCCGCCTACCGCGCCGGTCGCACCGTAGACCAGCACCGTCTTGCCGAGCAGCCCGCCGCACGCGTACACCGCATACCAGGCCGTCAGCAGCGGAATGCCCAGCGAGGCGCCCGTCTCGGTCGAAACATTGTCGGGCAATAGCGCAACCTGGTCTTCGGGCAACGCGATCAGCTCCGCTGCCGTACCGAACGGCCGACGCCACTGGCCATTGATCGTCCAGACGCGCCGCCCGATCCACTGTTCCGGGACGCCGGCCCCCACCGCCTCGACAATGCCGGCGCCGTCACTGTGAGGAATGACGCGCGGAAACTCCATCGCAGGGCTCGTCATGCCCGATCGCGATTTGACGTCGGAAGGATTCACGCCCGAGTGCGCAATGCGGACGAGGACTTCGCCCGTGCCAGGGGTGGGATCCGGTTCGTCGCCGACGACGAGAACGTCGCGAGCCGGGCCTTTTGACGAATAGTGGGCAGCCTTCATATCGATCGACCTCCAAGCTGGTTCGGTGAAGCGCAGTCGCATCCCTGCCCTGCGGCTCAATGCAATATTGAGCGCACTGTGTGATCCTTTGCTCGTGGACGCGCTTGCAGAAAATTGACGATACCGGCGATCCGCTCCAGACTCGCCGGCTACGCCACTGTACCAATATTGCGCGTGGCCTCGCGCGCCGGTTCGACGAACTGCGTCACGCGCACGTTCGGATCGCGTCGCGGTTTGATATCAGTGGGAAATGGTTTCGCAGGCTGCGCAGGGCGTTGCCTGACCGCGCATCGCGACGGTCCGGCTCACGTCGAATATATTTCGGATAACGATATATTATGTGACGGAAGCACACGCTGCGTCACGGGTAGTGACGACACGTTTCAGGCGTCGGGCATGCCGGCGCCGATCACCCCCGCGCGGAAAGCATCGTGTCGCCAAGCTTCACTTCGCGACGCTTGCGTGGATCTCGGCGATGTAGCCGCCCGGGAACTGGACGATTGCCGCGTTACGTCCGTCGGACGCGAACGGCGGCACGAGCACGGTGACACCGGCCGCCTTGGCTTCCTCCAGCGTGGCGGACAGGTCCGGCACTTGATAACCGGTCATTTCGTGCCCGAACGGGTAAGGCAGGTGGCCATTGGTCACGAGCACGGTGATCTTGCCGAATCCCGATTCGATCCGGACACGGCGATAAGTGCCGTTTGGCTGCCCGATCTCGATACCGGGTGCGTTGGGCACGTCGGACACGACCTTGCCGTTCGACACGAGCCTGCCGGCCGCCTTCACCAGCAGTTCGAGAATCTCGAATGCCCGCGCGCCGATATACCGGGGCTGCCCGTCGACGCAGACTTCGCGGCATTCAAAGGAAACCGTCATCCGCCCGAACGTGTACATGATTCGCACTCGCTTATGCAAGTTGTTAACCTCGGGCTTCTGAAAAAAAGCCGGCCCGTATCGGGGCCGGCGAAGAGGTTCCGGGCAATCCGGGGAGGATAAGTGCCGGAACCAGGGCAACCGCTTATGATCAAAAATCCACGTTACTGTCGCTGGTCCTGTTTCGTCGCGTTTTTCATACGCATGATCCGTTGAGGGGTCCGTTCCGACATGAATCGCAATACGTCGTCGAGTCGGACGTATCCGGTTCCAGCACGATCGATCTCCGAAAAATGGTCGCTGACCAAGCCCCAGCCAGCAGCCTTGGCTTGCTGCCGCGACAAGAGCCCGTTGGGATTGCCGTTGGTCGCGGCGGTGAATCGTTGCGCGATTTGGCTCTCCACGTCCCGCGTAACGGAGTTTTCCGATTGTTTGGGCGGCTGGACCCAGTCTTCTGGCGGGGGCGGCGGTTTCGGCAAATCGTCATAGGCAAATGCCACGCCGATGCTCGACATTGCGACGACAATGGCCGCCGTGCTGGAAACAAGGAAAGTCACGATTTTCATAGCTATCCTCGCTTCGCTTACAGTAGGGAGCCGTCTGCGATACGCGCCGGCGACTGGTAATAGTTGTCGATCGCCTGTTTCAGTGGCACGCGCGACATCTCCGTGTTGTAAATCATATGCCCGCCTTCGAACCACTTGATGGGGATTCGATCAGCCAGATTGACCCCTTCGAGGTCAAGCTCGGTTTGGAAGCCCGGCGTCGCAAGATCCTCGTAGCCGTGGAGAATCAGCAGTTTGGCGTCCGGGTTGGCGGTCAGCACCGCCTGAATGTCCGTAATACTCTGCGGATTAGAAGATTTGCTTCCCGCCCGCTGCCATGTCCAGTTGCGGATCGTTGCGTTGTTGAGCGGTTCGTAGCTTGACCTGGTCTTGTAGTTGACGAAGTCAGGGAAGTACGTCTTGAGTTCGTTGAGGAAGGCTACGTTAATGTAGTCGTCCGCCTCGAAGCTGTTCCCGTTCGGCACCTTCATGCGGGCATCATAGCGGCCGAGGTTATAGCCCGAAACCAGCGTTCCCCTGAACGGCCCCGGCGTATAGTTGAAGCTGCTGCTCCAGGTCGATGCGGGAATGCCGGTATAGTCCGCAATTCGATTCAGTATCGCCTGGCCCGCAGGACTTGCCGCGTACGCATTCCACTTGCCGTTCGGCTTGCCGTTTGAATTGAAGTACGTTTTGAAGGTAGCCTGGAACGTTGTTTTCGCCAGCGCGCGCAACTCGTTGAGATACTGCTCCTGGGTCTGTCCAGCACGCTTCACGGATTTTTTGAAGTAATCGGCCGTCATCGCGTAGGACGGGATATATCCCTCACAGGTCCCCTTGCCGCCCGTCATTTCGCAATTGGAATTGTAGTCAACGAGCGGCGAGTTGAGGATGAATCCCGCCAGGACTTTGGCTGGCTTACCGGATGGGTCGGAAGCATAACCACTGGTACCCGCCTGCTCCAGCAGGTTGGCGACGATTGGCGTGCGGATGCCACCATAGGATTCGCCGTACAAATACTTTGGCGAACTCTGCCGATTGTATTTGTTCGTATAACTGGTGATGAAATCCGCGACCACCTGTGCGTCGATGTCGGTACCCCACAGGTCACCGTTCTTGAATGGGCCGATCGCTGTGGAAAGACCCGTACCCGGCGGATCGACGAAAACGATATCCGACTGATCGAGCAGGGAAATCGCATTGTCCTCAAACGGGAAACCATCGGGCTGCTTTGTCGGGTCAGCCATGTTTGGCGCGTCAGACTTCAGGCGTTTCGGTCCCCACGAGCCCATGTGCAGCCAGATCGAGGCTGATCCGGGCCCTCCGTTCCATAAAAACGTGACCGGGCGATTCTCCTTGGGCAACGCGTCTCGCGTATACGCCGTATAAAAGATCGCCGCTTCAGCTTTCCTGGCAGTTCCGTTTCCGTGATAGGCGATCAAGTGTCCAGCGCGGGCGACATACGGCAGGACCTTGCCGTTGATCGTAATGGTGTGCCGCTTGACCGACGCGTCCTCGTTGATCGCGGATAGCGCGATCGAACCGCCTCTTTTCGTATCGTAGATGTTGGCATCGTCCAGCACCTTGTCGGCAGGTGCGACCTTCGCAAATACAGCCAGCTCGGATTCCACTGACGCGGTGGTCGGGCTCGGCAGCGCAGTCGTCGGTGATGACGGAGCGACAGGCAGTGTGGTCATGCTGCCCAGGGTCGTAGACGATGTGTCATCGCCACCGCATGCGACCAGTGTTGCGGCTGCAAGCGTTGCGATCACGCTCCATGCCGGCATTCTTTTAGTCATTAATTGATCTCCACAACGATTCGATTTAGTTGAAATCTAATCAGTACTCCAAACTATAAAGATCCTCCTCAAAAACCTTCACCATGAACCCCATCGATTCGAGCGTGCCCGAATCGGTTTCCCCTGAGCCTACTGCCGGTAACGCAACCGAATCTTCCGCTACTTCGCCACCATGACCGCCGCAACGTGCGCCTTCGGCACAACCGGCATCTCGAGCGTCGTGTGCGACAAATCGAGCGTAACGAGTGCTGTGCCCTGATAGCCCTCAAGCTTCAACTTGACCTGACTGCCCGGCATCACCGTGAAATCTCGCGGCATCATCTCCAATGAGAAGCCGTAGTCGGTGTTCGGCGCGATTGTTTGCGCGACGTCCAGGCCCTTGTAGAAGCGCGGGTTCGCCCAGCCATATGTGACGTCATGCCCGTCCACCGACAGCGTTGCCTTGATGTTGGTCACCGCGGGTGTGAAGCGACCGCGCATCACCACCCGGATCGCACCCGCGTAGCGGGTCGCGTTCGCGAGGGGTTTCGTCTCATAAGTCACGGCCGCTGCCTTGCTGAAATCGACCGATACAGCCTGCGTGCCGTCCGTCGTGCTCGGCGTCAGCAATCCGCCTACGCGGCCGTTGTCGTGCAGGTAGTAGGACGTATCGACCGTCTTGGGCCATGCGTCTTCCTTGATGAAAAGTTCGCCCGTCGGAATGCAATCCCTCGTGCTGTGATCCGGGTTGTAACAGTGCCCAATCAGTGAATTGCTTGTGTCGCCTGGTTGGGGATTCAGTGTCGCGCCGGACGGGATGTCGCCAGCCGGTGTTTCACGCACGTAGGTGGGTTGCTTCTCGACGCCGTTGTTCACGCCGAACAGATAGCGCGAGTACCACATCAAGATCTGCTTTTGCCACTCCTTCTGCCACGCGGGATCGTTATGATCGCGGCTATGCATCCAAAGCTGAACCGGCTTCCTGGCACGATAGAGCGCGTCGTACAACTGCATCGCGTTCTTCGTCTTCACGTTATTGTCGGCTTGACCCTGCGCGATCAGCGTAGCCGCCTGGATTTGGTCGACGAGCGACAAGGTGTTGCGCAATTTCCAGAAGTCGTTGTACGCGTAAGTGCGGTCGTCGGAATCGGTCACCGCCTTGAGTCGCGCGGGTTCGCAGATCGACGCGCGCGCGGTCGACTGTTGCAGCTGCATGTAGGGACCCAGCTGAATCATGTCCCCCTTGACGCCGTTATAACGGAAATAGTCATAGCCGCTGCTGATGCCGTCCACCGGTACGATGGCCTCGAGCCCCGGCACACCGGTAGCGGCCACCATCGTCGGCAAGGTGCCGCCATAGGAGATCCCTTCCATCGCGACGTGTCCGGTCGACCAGGACGCCGCGACGGGTTGGCCTTGCGCGTCATAGCCCGGTGCAACGGGATCGCCGGTCAACCAGCGCACGACGCTCGCCATTGCCTCGCGCTCGGTGCGATCCATCACTGACCAGCAGCCATCCGATTGGTTGGTGCCGATCGAATCCGCGTAGACGATCGTGAAACCCATCCGCAAGTATTCCGCTTCACCGAGGAATGGCGCACGCTGCTTCGTCGCGTAATCCGGATCAGCGTAATACACCGACGGCCGCACAATGACAGGGGTCTTGAGCCCCTCTGCCACCTCGGCGGGCTGCACGATGCGTAACGCGATCCGGTCCGGCTTGCCATCCTGATCCGTGTCAAACGGCGTTTGCACCATCACGTTCAGCTTGAGCGGCGGGCGCATCGACAGCCAGGGCAGAATCATGCCGTCGTCGACGGTGGGCCCGTCGTGTCCCGGATACAGCGTGGCAAGCTTCGGATAGGGTAGCCCGGTCGGCGAGCGTTCATATTGCGCGCCGACGTCTGCCACCGGCGTAGGTGGCGCAAAGGGTGCCGGCGCGGGTGCCGTCGTCACCGTACCGGGCTGTGTCGTCTGGCTCGGCATGCTTGGCTGATTGACGCCGCTCAACGTGCGCGGCGACGAGGTCTCGTCGTCACCACATCCCGCCAGCTGGACCGCTACCGGTACGAGCAAAATCAGAAGCCGGATGCCACGTATGAAAGATGGATGAATTCCCGCCCGCTGTGTTGTTTCCATATTTTTGTTTAGCGTGTTTATAAGGACTGTTAAATAACATCGATAGAAGCAATGTGAGAATTTGAAGCATTTCAAGAGGAATGAAATGGCATCACATTCGTACGACGCAACCAGCGTCGGCGATGCGTGCCACCAACGTTTCCCGTGCGACGGTGGAGACCCGGATATCGATCTCCTGCATTCCGGCAGTGGCGCGCTGAATGTGGGCAGCTGCGTATATCGGTCACCGCCTTCGTCGCTGCAAGCCCGTCGACGACAGAGCGGAAACCGCGGTACGGCATGCCCGTCCGTGGGTTGAGAGGATTGTAGGAAGCCCAATTCCGCAACGGCGGTAATATTTTGTAATAATATGTCGAGTAACCTTTACCGGATTTCGGAGTGGTCAGTGCAAGTAACGTTCGCGCAAGCGGCTCTCCGCAAACGTTCTTGCCTGAACGACGCCCCGTCAGAGATCCCCGCCGGCGACGCGCCGGATATCGCTCTGAACCATTTCACCCGAACATCGAGCCGTTCGTCGACGACACGATTCCACACTGTCATCCGTTCGCTTTTCCGCTAGTCGGCGATGATTTTCGTGCAGATATGTGCAATGGATGGTGCAAATTTCGTCACATTCCGCCGGAATGTTGCGCAGTATTATCCACTTCGCTTCGGCTACCACGCGTTCGGACTGGGCCTAACCGCGCGCCATTTTCCTGTATTGCCCCTCGTTGACCGATGCCCATCCGAATCCTGCTTGTCGAAGATGACGTCCGTTTATCCGCGCTGATCGTGGACTATCTGCGCAAGCATCAGTACGAGGTGGACACGCTGTTCGGCGGCGCCAACGCCGTCGCCACGATCGTCGCGAGTTGCCCCGATCTGGTGCTTCTCGACATCAACCTGCCGGGCAAGGACGGCTTCGATATTTGCCGCGAGGCACGCACGCACTATGACGGCACCATCATCATGGTGACGGCGCGCGACGAAAAGTTCGACGAGTTGCTCGGCCTGGAACTCGGCGCAGACGACTTTCTCTATAAGCCGATCGAACCACGCATTCTGCTCGCGCGGATCAAGGCGCAATTTCGACGGCTACGAATGCATCCGGACAGTTGCGCGCCCGAAGCGTCCCAGCGATTGGTGTTCGGCAATTTCTCGATCGACCGGACGGATCGCAAGGTTCGCCTTCCTGACGGCAGCGCGCCTCGCCTGACCTCAACCGAATTCGACCTGCTGTGGGCCCTCGCCAGCCGCGCCGGCGAGGTGGTCAGCCGGGAGGACCTGACGCGGCTGTTGCGCCGCATCGAGTTCGATGGCCTCGATCGCTCGATCGACTGTTACATCTCGAAGCTGCGCCGCAAACTGCGTGATGACGCGCTCGAACCGATGCGAATCAAAACGATCCGCTGCAAGGGCTATCAGTTCAGCAAACACGCGTGGGAATAACGCCGAATGCGTGCTGGCGCGTTGCGTCGCATACCACCGGTGCGGCGCACGGCTGCGCACATCGATCGGCTGTCCACCGGCTGTTGCGCGTGTGCCGCCCCTTCCGCGCCGCCGGTCCGCCATCCTCTGCCCTGTGCTCGTACAACGCAGAGGCCTGGGGGTACTGCAAACTCTCGCGGGCTGGCGGACAATGCACGAGCCGCCGCCCAGACGCGCGCGACCCAGCCCGGCCGACCCCGTATCGAGAGCCGGTTCCGCCCTGCGCCACCCAGCGTGCCACCCGACCGTGACCCAGCTCTTGCGTGACCCGGACGATGCGAATCGAATGGATGCCGACTGGCTCGCGCGCGCCAGCCTGTCGAATGCGGTCCGCTCGGGCGACGTGCTGCGGTTCGACCTGATGGACGCCGCGACGGAGCGCGTGTGGTCCGCGTGCCAGACCGGCTGGGAATTCGATCAGCGCTGCCGGCAATTCGAGCACGAATACGCATTGAACGAGACGCTGGAACCCGCGTGGGCGCTTTTGTCGGTTGCGCTGATCCGCGCCGACGGCCCGGTGCTCGTTTATCCGCGCATGGACGTGCATGCGTTCGACTCGCTGGCGGACGGGCAACTGCCGCTCGACCGCTTTCTCGAAGCGGCGATCCATGCCGCGCGCACGCTCGGGGAACTGCACCGGCGCGGCTGGCTGCATGGCGATCTCCAGCCGGCCAGTTTCGTCACCGCACCGGACGGCACGGTGATGCTCCGCTCGTTCGCCCATGCGCGGGAGCGCCGGACGGGAAAAACCGCGGCAGGCACGATGCGCACGGATTTCGCCGTCTACGCTGCGCCCGAAGTGTCGGAAGGCGCATCCGTCGACGAGCGCTCCGACCTGTACGCGTTCGGCATCACGCTGTTCCGCCTGCTGACGGGCGCGATGCCTTACAAGGCCGCGTCGACGTCCGAGTGGGTTCACGCGCACGTCGCCATGCAACCGTCGCCGCCCGCCGCCTTTCGCGACGACGTGCCCGCGATCCTGAGCGACCTGATCCTGAAGCTGATCGGCCGCGAAATTGAAATACGTCGGCTCGACGACGTGTTGGCGGCCGTATCGCAAACCGGCGCGACGGCCATCGTGCTGATCGACGGGCCGGCCGGCGTCGGCAAGACCGCACTGACCGAGCACTTCACGCGCAATGCGCGCGCGGCGTCGCGCACACGAACGTCTGGGCAATTGAAAGCTTCATGGACGAGCTGGCGCACACCGCCGGCATCGATCCCGTCGAGTCCCGGCTGCGGCACATGCAGGATCACCGCGCGCGCCAGGTGATCCAGCTCGTCGCGACCAAGTTCGGCTGGCCGCGGCCGCCGCGCGAACGCAACCGCGGCGTCGGCTTCGCGTTCGGCCGATACAAGAACCTGATGGCCTACGTCGCGATCGCGATCGACATCTCGGTCGTGCCGGAAACCGACCAGGTGACGCTCGATCACGCGGAAGTCGCGGTCGACGCCGGCCAGGTCGTATCGCCGGACGGCATCCGCAACCAGATCGAAGGCGGCATCGTGCAGGCCGCGAGCTGGACACTGTATGAGGCACTGAAATACGATACGCAGCGCATCCGCAGCTTCGACTGGAGCAGCTATCCGATCCTGCGTTTCGGCGCCGCACCGCAAAGCATCAAGGTGCACCTGATCAACCGGCCGGGCGCACCGTTCCTCGGTGCGGCCGAAGCGTCGATGGGGCCGACCGCGGGTGCGCTGGCCAATGCGGTTTTCGATGCGACCGGCCAGCGGCTGCGCGAAATGCCGTTCGCGGGCGACGGGCTCAGGAAGCGCATCGATGCGTAGCGGCACCTCAAAACAACAGCCGCGCCGGCACGCACCGGCGCCGGCAACCAACAGGCTGGAGATTTCCGAACGATGGATACCTTGCTTTCGATGCGCGTATTTACGCGCATCGTCGAGACGGGCAGCTTCACGCGCGCGTCCGACACGACCGGGCTCACGACGCCGCGCGTGTCCGCGCTGCTGAGCGGACTCGAACAGCATCTCGGCTGCCGGCTGCTGAACCGCACCACGCGCCGGATCTCGCTGACCGAGGACGGGCAGGCGTACTACGAACGCTCGGTCGCGGTGCTGCGCGAGATCGACGACATGGAGGCATCGGTGTCGCAAGCGCGCAATGTGCCGCGCGGCCGCCTGAAAGTGAACCTGCCGCCGGCCATGGCGAAGCAGATCATGATACCGGCCCTGCCCGAGTTTCTCGCCGCCCATCCGGGCATCATGGTCGAGCTCGGCGTGACCGATCGCCAGATCGACCTCGTCGGCGAAGGCGTCGACTGCGTGGTGCGGATCGGCGCGCTCGACGATTCGGGCCTGGTCGCGAAACGGATCGGCAGCCTGACGACCTGCACGTGCGCGTCCTCCACGTATCTCGACCGATACGGCGTGCCCGAAACGGTGGACGATCTCGCGCAGCACGTCGCGGTCAGCCACATCTCGGCCGATACGGGCCGGCCGCGCCCGTGGGACTACGTCGTCGACGGCGAAACGCGCATCGTGCAGATGTGCGGCACGGTCGCGGTCAACGATGCCGACGCCTACATCGCGTGCGGCGTCGCGGGCATCGGCTTGATCAGGACCGCGCTGTACCTGGTCGAGCCGTATCTGCAATCGGGGCGCCTGCGCGAGGTGCTGACCGATTTCAACACGCCGCCGCGGCCGATCTCGATCCTGTATCCGCCCAATCGACATACGCCCGTCAAGCTCAAGGTCTTCGTCGACTGGCTCTCGTCGCTGTTCGCGCAGATTCCGACGCTGCAGGGCAAGCGCAGCTGAAGCGCGCAGTCGGAAGGGTCCCCTTGATTTTGCTGCGTTTTACCGGTGTTCGAAGGTCCAGCGGCGACAACGGTTAACGCCCCCAAGCAAGGGGGTTCCGAGTATCGACAAACCCGACAAGACTCGCGCCTGAATTCTAGTTTGCGATTTCCGGCCGCGCCGTTGCTCGTGAAAAGCGATATTCAGTGACCACCATACCCAGAATAATCAACATTGCTCCAATCAAATTTAGACCACTGAGACGATCTCCCGCCAGAAAATATCCGAACAACCCACCAAATACCGGCTCAAGCACGATAATTAGGGCAATCCTACTGGGCGGAGAAGAAATTTGGGCCTTTGTTTGAACGAAAAACCCCAAAGTGGTCCCCAAAACTCCAATTATAACAATCGCCCAAATAGAGGAGCCTGTTTTGGGAAGCGAAAACTCTCCGAACATTACAGACCAGGCGAGGGATGCCAAACCCACTACCAGTATTTGCACCAACGTGATACGACCCGAATGCGCACTCTTGCTTGCTCTCGAAAGAATCACGATGTGGAGTGCAAATGAAGCCGCACAACCCAGAACCAGAATATCCCCAAAATGAACCGACAAGCCTTTTATTGTCAACAACCCAAGCCCGATCGTAGCTATTACTGCACCTATCAACTGCTGCCTCGTCGGATTCAATCTCAAGATCAGAAATGAAAATAACGGCGTGAACACAACCGCCAGGCCTGTGATAAATGCCGCATTAGATGCGGTAGTATATTTAAGACCTGCCGTCTGAAATGCAAATGCACAAAATAGTGCCAATCCGGCATACAGACCGCCAAAAAACTCCTGCTTCGTGAATTTTCCAAGCACCGGAATGACTATAACAACGAGAACAAAGCTCGCCACCAAGAATCGATAGCTATTGAATGCAGACGCACTCAAAGTAGACAGTGCATCATGGATGGCGACGAACGACCACCCCCAAAGCGCCGTTATCCCCACGAGACTGAGCGCCCAAAATCGCTCACTTGATTTCGTTACCGTTCCGGACATTTTTCGCCTCAAAAAAAGTCGAGGTCATCCAATCGAAACCGAGCAGCTCCGGCGAATCGCCCCCACTCACATGGAAGGCATCAACTTGCGCGGCACCTTCAATTTTCCAGTGGCGCTCAACGCGAAGCGGATCTTGTCGAGTATCGCGGCCGACAACCCCATCCCGTCTACCAGTCGCGCGCCTAACGACCGAGTCAGCTGGCGAAGCCAGGCGTGATAGCGCTCTTGGTCGGCACTGCCACCGCCGAAGGCAATCACGGCTCTTCACGCAGAGGGCAAACATTAATCTACTGTTTTATATAAATATTTATTTGAGGCTGCAAGGCAAATTCTGCCAGGCTGAATGGTGTCTAACCGGAAAAACGCACGGGAATCAAAAGCCCCCTCGAAGCCCGCCGTTGAAACCGATCGTCCGCGCCGCCGCGCACACCACATAAATCAAGTGATTTAAGACGCGGTTTAGGACTATTCAGTCGGCTCGATCGAGACTGCTCTCATGGGGCTTCGCTACCCGCGATATCCGCGCCGGAGGCCCGTTTCGAGAGGCGCATCATGAAGATCGCGATCGCCGGCGGCTCCATCACGGGCCTGGCCGCCGCCGTCACGCTGAATTGCATCGGTCACGAGGTCGTCGTCCATGAGCGCCGCGACCGGCGCGTGCCCGATCACGGCGGCGGGGTCGCGGTCCTGCGCCGCATGACGGCCTTTCTCGACGCGCACGGCGGCCAACGACTGTCGATCGCGACAGTCCCGACGCGCCGCCGGCGCTGGATCGACCGCGCGGGCGGAATCGTCGACGACGCGTGCCAATGGCTGCCGTTCTCGTCGTGGGACATCGTCTATCGCGCGCTGTGCGCAATGCTGCCGGACGGGATGATCCGGTACGACAGCCCCGTGACGGTCGAGAACCGCGACCCGGACGGCGTCGACCTGCAGATCGGCACGACGCGCGAACGGGTGGACCTGCTCGTCGCCGCGGAAGGCGCGGGCTCGCGCATCCGCACGGCGCTGTTTCGCAGCTACACACCGCGCTATGCCGGCTACTTCGCCTGACGCGGCGGCGCCGGGCGCGCCACGCGGGTTCGCTACGCGTCGCGCCGCACGGCTCTCGCCGACGCCGAGGTGAATATCGCGTGCCCGACCATGGCCCTCTGGGGCGAGGATTTCCACGCGGTCGGCGAGATGTTCGACATGAAATCCGTCTGGGAAAGCAAGGCGACGAACCTGCGTGCCGAGCCGATCGCGGAGTGCGGACACCTGCCGCAGGAAGAGCAACCGGCAAAGACCCGCGCGGAAGTTCGCAAGGAACTCATTCAAATCGAAAAGGCGGGTTACAAGCCGTCGATGGCCAGAAGTACGCAGTATCCGGAAAACCTGCAGGCTGCCCAGGCGCGCGCGGCGGCGATGAACAACCCGAACACGGGCAACGGCCCGGCACAATGAGCGGCTCGCCGCAGTCCGGGTGCACCACGCCATCCAATACGCAATAGTCTGACGTTCGGCCCGCGGGTGCTCCCCGCGGCGGCCGAGCCCCTCACAGCAGCGGCAGCTTGAGCCGGATATGCTCGGCGAACGCCGCCGTCAGATGCGACGGCCGTTTCCGGTCAAATTTCAGCGTAATTCCTACAGCCGGTAACGGCGGCAACCGCGGATCGCCGTTGACGATCGCAAGGTCGGCCGGCACCGCCGTCTGCGTCATCACCGCGAACGCCTGCCCCGAGCGCACCAGTGCGATCAGCCCCGCGAGACTGCTGCTCGCATACGCGACACGGTAATCCCGGCCGGCGCGGTTCAATGCTTCGCACGCCGCGATGTGGTCGAGCGTGTCGCGATCGGACAGCGCGAGCGGCAGCGGATCGAAATGCGCGGGCTCCAGCCCCGGATAGCCGATCCAGACCAGTTGCTCGCGGCGAATGATGTCGTCGTTCGCTCCATCGTCCGGCAATGAAATCATCGCGAGATCGACCGCGCGCTTCTCGAGTTGTTCGAGCAGCCGCGGCGTCGGCCCGCAGACGATTTCCACGATCGCCTGCGGATGCTGGATCGAAAACTGCCGCAGCAGCGACGGCAGAAACACCTCGGCGTAATCGTCCGGGCACCCGAACCGGATGGTCCCCGACAATCCCGTGCCGCACAGGTCGGCCATCGCCTCGTCGTGCAGCCGCAGGATGCGCTGCGCATGCACGAGCAGCCGCTCGCCCGGGTGGGTCAGCACCACGCCGCGGCCGGTGCGCTGGAACAGCGGCTGGTCGACGATATCCTCGAGCCGCTTCATCTGCTGACTCAGCGCGGACTGCGTGCGCCCGACGCGCGCGGCCGCGCGACTCAGCGCGCGCACCTCGGCGATCACGACGAACGAGCGCAGCAGGTCGATTTCAAGCGAAAGCCCCAAGGTATTAGCCCCTTTTCTAGCTCGCATAAGAACTATTCGTTTCCATCAAACCAGACGCGCGCCTAGACTGCAAGCGATCCCTGCCCCTTGCCCGGAGAAGCCCGATGTCCCTGAACGACGACGCAACCTTCTGGCACAACGCCAGGCAGCACCTGGTCCGCTACGGCGGCACGTTCGAGCCGCTGATCATCGAGCGCGCGAAAGGCAGCTTCGTCTACGACGCGGACGGCCGCGCGATCCTCGATTTCACGTCGGGGCAGATGAGCGCGGTGCTCGGCCACAGCCATCCGGACATCGTCTCCGTCATCAGCGAATACGCGGGCAAGCTCGACCACCTGTTCAGCGGGATGCTGTCGCGGCCGGTCGTCGACCTCGCGACGCGCCTCGCCGACATCACGCCCGACGGGCTCGACCGCGCGCTGCTGCTCAGCACCGGCGCGGAATCGAACGAAGCGGCGATCCGGATGGCGAAGCTCGTCACCGGCAAGTACGAGATCGTCGGCTTCGCGCAGTCGTGGCACGGGATGACGGGCGCGGCCGCATCGGCCACCTACAGCGCCGGCCGCAAGGGCGTCGGCCCGGCCGCCGTCGGCTCGTTCGCGATTCCGGCGCCGTTCACGTACCGGCCGCGCTTCGAGCGCAACGGCACCTACGACTTTCTTGCCGAACTCGACTACGCATTCGACCTGATCGATCGCCAGTCGAGCGGCAACCTCGCCGCGTTCATCGCGGAGCCGATCCTCAGCTCGGGCGGGATCATCGAGTTGCCGGAAGGCTATATGGCGGCACTCAAGCGCAAGTGCGAGGAACGCGGCATGCTGCTGATCCTCGACGAAGCGCAGACCGGCGTCGGACGCACCGGCACGATGTTCGCGTGCCAGCGCGACGGCGTGACGCCCGACATCCTGACGCTGTCGAAAACGCTGGGCGCCGGGCTGCCGCTCGCGGCCATCGTGACGTCCGCGGCGATCGAGGAACGCGCGCACGAACTCGGCTACCTGTTCTACACGACGCACGTATCGGATCCGCTGCCCGCGGCCGTCGGCCTGCGCGTGCTGGACGTGGTGCAGCGCGACGGGCTCGTCGCACGGGCCAACGTGATGGGCGACCGGCTCCGGCGCGGCCTGCTCGACCTGATGGAACGATTCGACTGCATCGGCGACGTGCGCGGACGCGGGCTGCTGCTCGGCGTCGAGATCGTCAAGGATCGCCGGACGAAGGAACCGGCGGACGGCCTCGGCGCGAAGATCACGCGCGAATGCATGAACCTCGGCCTCAGCATGAACATCGTGCAGTTGCCCGGCATGGGCGGCGTGTTCCGCATCGCGCCGCCGCTGACCGTCAGCGAGGAAGAGATCGACCTCGGCCTGTCGCTGCTGGAACAGGCGATCGCACGCGCGCTGTAACGGCGTGAGGTAACACCCTTCCCCGCATGACGCGATCCGTCGCGCCGGTTTGACCGACCGGCACGACGGAAACGCAAACGTGTCGCCCGGATTCCCGCCCGATCAACGCACCCCAGCCGCCCACGCCTCCGCATCCGCACCGGCCGGAATACGCATCGGGCTCGACGGATCGGTCGCCGCGCGCCACACCGCTTCCGTGACATCCTGCGCATGAGTGACCGGCCCCGACGGATCGAGCATGCGCGCGACCGCCTGCCCGACAAACTCCGCATACGCCTCGTGTTCGAAGCCGTGCATGTGCGCACGCGCGTTGTCGCCGAAGCGCGTGTCGGGCGCACGGCCCGGCAGCACGAGATGCGTGCGCACGCCGAACGGTTCGAGTTCGACCGCCATCGATTCGGTGAACGCGTTGACCGCCGCCTTGCTGGCCCGGTACGCGCTGACCAGCGGCAGCGCCTTCAGCGTGATGCTCGACGTGACGTTCACGACCACGCCGGCCCCGCGCCGGCGAAACTGCGGCAGCACCGCCTGTGTGACCGCGATCGTGCCGATCGTGTTGGTCTCGAACAGCGCGCGCACCGTATCGAGCGGCGTGAGTTCGGCCGGCGCGGCCGCGCCGAAGCCCGCGTTGTTGACGAGCACATCGATCGGGCCGGCCGCGTCGATCGCGGCGCGGATGCTGTCCGCGTTCGTCACGTCGAGCGCCAGCACGCGCAGGCGTTCGGACGGCGGCAGCACGTCCTCGCGCGGCGTGCGCATCGTCGCGACGACCTGCCAGTCGCGGGCCAGGAAATGGCGGGCGATTTCGAGGCCGAAGCCGGAGGAACAGCCGGTAATCAGTACGGTCTTCATGCGAACTCCTGGGATGTGTGGGGCATGTGTCCGTACGATAGATGGCCGGATCCGTATTCGCTACAATTGAAAATCCGCTTTTCTTTTGCGAGAGTCCGGCGATGATCGACCCGCTGACCGAAGTCGTGACGCTGCTGCAACCGGGCGCGCGGCACTCCAAGTCCGTTCAATGCGCGAGCCCGTGGTCCGTCAACCGCGCGGTCGCCGGCGAGCCGTTCTATTGCGCGATCCTCGACGGCGGGTGCCGGATCGCGATCGACGGGCACGCGCCGATCGAGCTGCTGCCCGGTGATTTCATCCTGATCCCGGCGGCCTACGGCATCGCGATGTCGAGCCTCGCGCCGCTGCCGCCGGGGGTCAAAACGGGCCCGCCGCTCATGCTCGACAGCGGCGAACACCGGGTCGGCGATCCGGGCAACCCGGTCGACACGCGGATGATGGTCGGCCACTGCAGCTTCGGCTCGCCCGACGCGGCGCTGCTGGTGTCGCTACTCCCCCAATTCGTGCACGTGCGCGGCGAACCGCGGCTGACCACGCTCGTGCAACTGGTGCGCGACGAATCGCGTGCGCAGCGGCCGGCGCGCGAGATCGTGCTGTCGCGCCTGCTGGAAGTGCTGCTGATCGAGGCGTTGCGGTTCACGGCCGGCACGAACGCGTCGCCCGGCCTCGTGCGCGGGCTCGCCGACAGCCGCCTCGCGGCCGCGATCCGCCGGATGCACGAACGCCCCGCGCATCCGTGGACGATCATCGAGCTGGCGAAGGAAGCGGCACTGTCGCGCTCGACGTTCTTCGAACGCTTCAGCCGCGCGGTCGGCGTCGCGCCGATGGAATACCTGCTCACGTGGCGGATGGCGCTCGCGAAGGATCTGCTCCGCCGCAACGAAGGCCGCATCGCCGAGATTGCGGGGCGCGTCGGCTACAGTTCCGCGAGCACGTTCAGCGTCGCGTTCACGCGGCATGTCGGGCGGCCGCCGGCGCAGTACGCGCGTGACGAGCAGGCGGTGGTGAGCAGCGCGTGACAGACGTCCGGCGCTAGTCGTCCGCCTCTCAGTTCAGCGCACGGCTTTCCCCGCCTCCGTGGCCGACTGCCCGGAAATCGTGGTCGCAACTGAAGACGCTGCGCTGAGCCGAACGTGTCCGGGTGTGAGCCGATTTCGCGTGGCGCATCGCATGGCGACACCTGTTTTCGCCTCGCTGCAATCCGCGCTGCATGTTGGCCGGTATAAACGACAACCCGATACACACGGTTTCGCCAATACCACCAACATGTCAAATCGACGCATCTCCGGTGATGCTTCCGGCCAGTGGCACAACTATGCCGAAGCATCAGGGCCCGCCGAGAGCGGCAACCACCCTGCGCCGTCCTCCAGCCGGCGTACCAACGCCAGCCAGTTTGGCGACCTCGCCCCTTTCCGGGAAGCCATCCAGCATCCGCCAACCCTTCCACCCGGCATGGTGAACGGATCGTCTACCGAATGGCTCCACGCCTACCGGGACTCCGGCGATCCCGGCGAGCGCATGCTGGCCCGCGAGATCGCATCGGCCATTCAGAGTGGCACGTTAAGACTGGGCAATCCCGCATCGCAAAGCGCCACGAGGTCGCAATACGGGCAGAAGCTTCAAACGACACCTGACGATGTCACGATCGTAGCCAACTTCAGACTGCGCGCCGACGGACGCTTCGACCTCATCGCCGCATTCATGCGAGATTCTGCGACCCCGAACAGCAGAGTCACCATCACTGCGCGCCCGAACGCCGCGGATCCCGGAACGTCGGTGGAACGTCAGTCTTCTGACCCGTTGCAACCCGCTGCCCCTGCATTTTCCGCACAGGTCAGCCAAGGCATGAACAGGATCGTGAACGAACTGGCGCGCTGGGACCAGCGGACGGCACGCACCCGGATCGAAACCAAACTCCGCTCCGTACCGGCCGACCAGCAACACATTCTGCTCATGCATTTGAATAAGCAACTCTCCGGAAGTGCGAGCAATGCAAAGCCGTCCATCATCCAGACTTGGGCTGAGAACACGTCAGTCGACACAGTCATAGCGGAGCGCGATATGCGGACTGATCGTGAGCGTGAACTACAAAATGCGATCGCGACCCAGAACAGGGATCCTCGATTCACGAAACCTCGTGATGAAATACTGGCCATGCTGTCTCCTGCCGAAAGGAAAGCGGCAGCAGCGACCTCGATAAACGGACGAACAAAGTACCGTAGCCCGTTGTATTTTGGCGTTTTTCGCGACAGCCGGGGGCCGGTGGCTGCGATCAACGATATCCGCGCGTTGATCGAGACAATTCCCGAATATCAACGCCTCCAGGCCATCGTTGATTGGGATCCTAAATAAAATGGCATGACATCAGATGATGAGGGCGAGAGGGTCATTGAACCGTCGATTCAGCGGTGAACCAGCACGTTGACGAGCTTGCCGAACGGATCGCGCACGTAGAACCGCCGCACGCCCCACGGCTCATCGACCGGGCCGTATTCGACGGAAATGCCCGCCTCATGCACACGCGCGAGCGCTTCGTCGAGATCGTCGACCTCGATCGACAGGTCGGGCGTCGGCGTGCCCGACCCGCCTTGCGATGCAAAGCTGATCTGCACGTCCATCTGCTCGGCATTGCCGTAGGTCGCGATCCAGCCGTGGTCCATCAGCAAGTCGAGACCGAATATCTGCTGATAGAAACGCTTTGCGTCGTCGACTGATCGTGTGTCGATATTGGCGACGATCCGTTTGACTTTCATCGGGTTCCTCCGCGAGCCGGGTCGTATCGCGAAGCTACACCGGAACCGCCCGCGCAACCAGCGGCTCAGCGCCCGGCCGCCTCCATTTCCGCGCGCCGGGCTCGCGTGGCCCGCTCGCCCGGCTTGCTGGCCAGCCACACGCCGATCGCGACAACAACGATGCCGAGGTAAGTCGACAGCTGGATGCTGTCACCGAACATCCACGCGGCCCAGGTCAGCGTCACGGGCGGTTCGAGATAGACGAGGGTCGCCACGCGCGTCGCGGGCATGCGCTTGAGCAGTGCCCACAACGTCAGGTACGCCATGAAGGTCGAGAATACCGTCAACCACACGACGGACACCCAGACATTCGGCTGGGTCGGCACGTGCAGGTCACCCGTGACGATCCCGCACACCGCGAACAGGACGAGGCTGACGCCCCCCTGCACGAACAGCGGCAGAAACAGCCCGTCCTCGTTGCTGCGCGCGGCCGTCAGCGCGCGCCGCCGCTGATAGATCGTCGCGACCGACAGCCCCAGCGCGGAAACCAGCGGCAGGATGTACATGACGATGCTGACCGACCCGGTCGGCAGCGCGTATTGCCCGCTGATCACGATGCCCACGCCGACGAATCCGGCGACGAGCCCGACCCACTGTCGCACCCCGCTGCGCTCGCTGCCCTCCAGCGTCGTCATCGCCGCCGTGATGAGCGGTTGCAATGCGGCGATGACCGCCGCGATGCCCGGCGGCAGGCCATGCTGAATGGCCACGTAGACGCAGCTCAGATACAGGAACTGCGACAGGAAGCCGATCACCGCGTGATAGCGGATTTTTTCCAGCGTCAGGCGCCCGAGCTGCCGGTTGAGGACGATCGCCAGGCACAGCGTCACGAGCAGGAAACGCCAGAACAACAGGTTGAACGCGCCGGCCGTCTCCGCGCCGAGCTTCGCGCCGATGAAGCCCGAACTCCACGACAACACGAAAACAAGCTGGATCAGGAATAGCTGCATGGGCGAAGGCGCTCAGGATGTTGCCATGGACAAGCGGGTGTCTTTCAGGTCCTCGGCCCGGATCGGTGCGAGCCCGAGGCGGTGGTACTGCATCTCGGCGTCGTCCCTGAGGCTGCGCCGCAGGGCCAGCCAGTTGACGATGGTGCGCGGAATGCCGTCGTCCGACGCGAGATGCCAGAAGCCGTTATCGTCCTCGCGCGTGTACGGGCAATGGAACGACAGCACCAGCGACATGCGACGCCCCGCCGTTACCGGTTCGACGCCATGGAACAGCTTGCTGCCGTAGATAAGCAGCGCGTCGCCCGCCCTGTCCAGGCTCGCCGTCTTCACATGCTTGCGCGCCTGGTCATGCCGGTCGAACGTCTCGGCAGTCGATTCGTAGAACAGAAAGTTGCCGCCGGCATAGTCGGATCGATCCGACAGCACGATATTCAGCACGAAGCTGGTGCCGTCCGTGTGCCACATGCCCACCTGTTCCTTGCCGTCGTGCTGCGCCGTCGGATAGTAATAGTTGAACTGCGACCGCGCATTGACCATCGGATACGGGATCAGCGGCGCGCCGGCGAGACGCGACAGCCTCAACAGGAACGCGCGGTCGTGCATCATGTCGTCGATGAACCGTGAGCGGTTCGTCACCGCGCGTACCCGCTTCGAGATGATCCAGTTGCTGCTCGACGCGCTGCCTTCCAGCGCCCGGCCGATCTCGCGCAACGCGGCGATCGCCTCGTCGGTGAACAGCCCGCGCAGGCTGCACACCGCATTGAGCGCGCTCGTGCGCGTGCCGCGCATCGGCTCGTCGCCGTAGCCGAGATCGTCGAGGTTGCGGCGATATCGCAACTCGTAGCCGTCGCGCAGGCAATCGCTCGTCCAGCGCATCGGTTCCGTCGACGCGTCCAGCGTGCCGTCGACATTCGCGCCGCCGGCGAGCGAGGTCTGCCACGCAAGCCTCACCCGGTCGAACCCGCGCGCAAACACCGGCAATGCATTCCCCTTGTTCATCGTGTGCCTCGCTTTCGCCGTTGCGGCGTTCAGCCCTTGAACTGGGCGATCTGGTACACGACGCTGCCATCCCCGCTGCGCAGCTCGTCGATCACGCGGCAATTGCCGTGACTGGCACGCACGTGGCGAAATTGCTCCGGCGTGTATTTCAGGCAGATGTTGGTGATCAGATGCCCGTCGGCGCCGGCTTTCGACACCGGCTGCAACGTGACCGCGACATGGAACTGGTCGCCGAGCAGGTTAAGGCGGACGATCGAAACATGATGCTCGCCGAGCGGCTCGAAGCCCTGCTGCCGGCTGACGATTTCGGAAAACCGCACCATGTTCTCGTTCCGGTAGAAGTTGTAGATCGGCTCTTCGCGGCCATCGACGAGCAGTTGCATCTCCGACACGACGTAGGTCGACTTGCCGCCGAGATTGCGAATCAGCCGGCCGATCGTCACGGGCAATTCATTGCCCTCCTGGAAACCGAGCATCGTGATCAAGGTCACGTCCTGGCCCAGGTCGATGTGATCCCACTGCACGTTCCGATAATCGTCGGCGATGTAGTTGAAGCAGCCGGGCGTCTTCAGGAACGGCATGATCGCGTGCCGCATCGCGTCTTCCGACGACTCGTTGATGTCGACGGCCGTGTAGCGCAAATGGTCCGGCCCGCCGCCGCTGACGGCCTTCATCAGTTCGGTCGTCTTGACCGGCTCCGGCCCGAGTTCGATGTAGTGCACATCACGGCCGCGCGACAACGTCGCAAGACGTTCGCTCAACGCGCCGATCGCTTCCCGCAACGACCCCTTGCCGTCGCGGTCCGCGCACAGCGCCGGACTCCGCACGCCCAGTTCGTTCAGGTTCCGCATCAGCGAAAAGACTTCGCGCCCCGCCTCCCTGCGCCGCGCGCCATCGTCATGCCGCGTCAGCGTCGAATACTTTTCGTGATTCTCGACCGTCCATACCGACTCCGCCTTCAGCTTCCTGTCCCGCACCAGCGCATCTACGACAAAATCATTGATAGACATGAAATCGTTCCCCGGATACGTGTCACGCTTGATCGACCTGCCTGCATTCGTCTGCCTGTTGACCCGAGGATAGGGACGCTTAATAATTCCGTCAATCGACATTACGTGAATCACTAATTCGGAAAATCAGAATCATGCCGCGCACCCTGGACGTCGATCTGCTGCGTACCTTCCACGCCGTCGCGAAGCTCGGCCGCTTCAAGGACGCGGCCGTCTATGTGAACCGCAGTCCGTCGTCGGTCACGGCCCAGATTCAGAAGCTGGAAGAGATGGTTGCGCAGCGCTTGTTCACGCGAAACAACCAGTCGGTCGAACTCACGCAGTACGGCCACAAGCTGCTCGGCGACACCACGGAATTCCTGTTGAGCCACGATCGGCTCGTCGAATCGCTGTCGCCGCAGATGCTGACCGGCAAGCTGCGGCTCGGCATCCCCGATTCGTACGCGGCGCACTTCATGGCCGAGTTCCTGCCGCGCTTTGCCGCCGACCGGCCGTTGCTCGAACTGACGGTCGAAGCGCGCTCCAGCGAGGAACTGCAGTTGCTGTTCGCGCGCGGCCAGCTGGACATCACGATCGCCGTGGTACCGAAGGCGCTGCCGCATGGCGAGCTGCTCAGCAAGACCCATCCGGTCTGGGTGGCCGCGCGGACGTTCAAGTTCAACCCCGACGCGCCGCTGCCGATCGCGGTGCAATTGCAGGGATGCCCGTACCGGGACACTGCGCTGAACGCGCTGAAGAAGGAGCGGATCGCGCACCGGATGCTGCTCGAGAGCGCGAGTTCGCCGGCGGTCGAAGCCTGTATCGCCAACGGCCTCGCGGTCGGCCTGATCGAGCACGATCGCGTGTCCGGCAACCTGACGAGCCACGTCGCGGGCATCGTGCTGCCCGATCTGCCGCCGCACTTGATCTACATCCTGACCGACGACGGCAATCGCGCCGCGCTGCATCTGCGCGACGTGCTGAAGAGCACGTTCAGGATCGGACAATGAAAACAGGGCCTCGAAAGGCCCTGTAATTGGTCAGTTCTGGCGGGACCGTCGAATGTAGCCGATTTGACTACGATCGAAGCCGAATTGGCTACAAACCGCCTGCCGACCACCGTGCCGACATGTCGCCAACACGATGCAAACACATCAGCACCGCCGCCGGCCCGTTGCAGGCCGGCGGCGTCCCTCCATCAACCGCCGAGATAAGCCTGCTTGATCCGGTCGTTCGCGAGCAGGTTCGCGCCCGTATCGGCGAGCACCACGCGCCCCGTTTCGAGCACATACCCGCGATCGGCCACACCCAGCGCCTTGTTCGCGTTCTGCTCAACGAGGAACACCGTCACGCCTTCCTCGCGGATCGTCCGGATGATGTCGAAGATCTGCGCGATCACGAGCGGCGCGAGGCCGAGCGTCGGCTCGTCGAGCAGCAACAAGCGCGGCTTGCTCATCAGCGCGCGCCCAATCGCGAGCATCTGCTGCTCGCCGCCCGACATCGTGCCGGCCCGCTGTGTCGCACGCTCCTTCAAGCGCGGAAACAGCTTGAACACGTGCTCGGTACCTTCGTCGATCTCATGACGACTCGCGAAGAACCCGCCCATCTTCAGGTTCTCGAGCACCGTCAGACTCGGGAACACGCGCCGCCCTTCCGGCGAGATCGCCATCCCCTGCCGCATGATCTGGTGCGTCGACATCGCGGTGATGTCCTTGCCCTCGAACAGCACGCGGCCCGACGATGCGCGCGGCGTGCCGCACACGGTCATCATCAGCGTCGTCTTGCCGGCACCATTGCTGCCGATCAGCGTGACGATCTCGCCCTTGTTCACCTCGATCGACACGCCCGCGAGCGCTTCGACCGCGCCGTAGTGCGTATGGACCTGTTCCAGCTTCAGCATCACTCTTCCCCCAGATACGCCTTGATCACGCGCGGGTCGTTGCGGACCGCTTCCGGCGTGCCGATCACGATCGGCCGGCCGTGCTCCATCACGAGGATGCGGTCCGACACGCCCATCACGAGGCTCATGTCGTGTTCGATCAGCAGCACCGATACGCCGAACTCGCGGCGCAGCTTGTCGATCAGGTGCTGCAGCTCGATCTTCTCCTGCGGGTTGAGACCGGCCGCCGGCTCGTCGAGCATCAGGAGACGCGGTTCGGTGATCATGCAGCGCGCGATCTCCAGACGCCGCTGATGCCCGTACGACAGCGTGCCGGCCGGCCGGTTGGCGACCGACTTCAGCCCCATCCGTTCGAGCCACACGGCCGCGCGTTCGAGCGCGTCCTTCTCGGCGCGGCGATACGCGGGCGTCGAGAACAGGCCGGGCAGCAGCCCTGCCTTCACCTTGCGATGCTGCGCGACGAGCAGGTTCTCGACGACCGTCAGCGACTTGAACAGGCGAATGTTCTGGAACGTGCGCACCAGGCCCTTCAGCGCGATCTTGTGGCTCGGCAGCCCGGCGATCTGGTGGCCGTCGAGTTCAACCGCGCCGGAGGTCGGCTTGTAGAAGCCGCCGACGCAGTTGAACACCGTGGTCTTGCCCGCGCCGTTCGGCCCGATGATCGCGAACACCTCGTCGCGGCGCACGTCGAAATCGATGCCGTCCACCGCGAGCAACCCGCCGAAGCGCATCTGCAGCCCGGCGACCTTCAACAGTTCTGCATTCGCGCTCATTGCGGCAGCTCCACGTGGGGACGGCTCGCGGGCAACAGGCCCTGCGGACGCCACATCATCATCAACACCATCACGAGACCGAAAATCAGCATCCGGTATTCGGCGAAGCCGCGCGCGACTTCCGGCAGCACGGTCAGCAGGATCGCCGCGAGAATCACGCCGAGCTGCGAACCCATCCCGCCGAGTACGACGATCGCGAGGATCAGCGCCGACTCGATGAAGGTGAACGATTCAGGATTCACGAGGCCCTGGCGCGCCGCGAAGAACGCGCCGCCGATACCGGCGAACGACGCGCCGAGCGTGAACGCCGACAGCTTGATGCGCGTCGGGTTCAGGCCGAGCGAACGGCATGCGATCTCGTCGTCGCGCAGCGCTTCCCACGCACGGCCCATCGGCATGCGGATCAGGCGGCTCGTCACGAACAGCGTGAAGCCGACCAGCACCAGCGCGATCAGGTACAGGAAGATCACCATGTGCTCGCCGCTGTATTCCAGCCCGATCAGTTCATGGAAGGTCTTCGCGCCTTCGACGCTCGCCGAGCGCGCCATCTCGAAGCCGAACACCGTCGGCTTCGCGATGCCCGAGATGCCGTCCGGGCCGCCCGTGAGGCTCGTCAGGTTGTTCGCCATCAGGCGGATGATTTCGCCGAAGCCGAGCGTGACGATCGCGAGATAGTCGCCGCGCAGCCGCAGCACCGGGAAGCCGAGCAGGAAGCCGAACGTCGCCGCCGCGATCGCGGCCAGCGGCAGGCATTCCCAGAACGACAGCCCGAAATACTGGTTGAGCATCGCGTACGTATAACCGCCGACCGCGTAGAACCCGACATAACCGAGATCCAGCAGCCCCGCGAAACCGACGACGATGTTCAGCCCGAGGCCGAGGATCACGTAGATCAGCGCGAGCGTCGCGACGTCGACCGCGCCGCGCGAACCGAAGAACGGCCACACGAGCCCGACCGCGAGCAGCACCCACACGACCACGCGCTGCTGCTGCGCGCCCATCGCGGGCACCGCCGGCAGCTTCACCGCCGATTTCGCGCGCATGAGCCACGGCTTGAACAGCTGGAACAGGAACACGGCCGCGACCGCGATCCACACCGGCCGCCAGTGCGGCGTGAGCACGACCTGATAACCGTCGAGCTGCAGCTGCAGGCCGAGCACGGGGATCGTGAGGATCGCCGTCAGGAACGCGGCGGCCACCGCATTTTTCAACGCCTGGCCGAACGATGCATCGGCGGCCGGACGGCGAACGGAAATGACAGTACTCATCTGCGTCTCCCTCAAACCTTTTCGATGTCCGACTTGCCGAGCAGGCCGGTCGGGCGGAAGAGCAGGATCAGCACGAGCAGGCCGAACGCGACGACGTCCTTGTACTCGGCCGGCATGTAGCCTGCCGCGAAGGTTTCCGCGAGGCCGAGCAGCACGCCGCCGAGCATCGCGCCCGGGATGCTGCCGATCCCGCCGAGCACCGCGGCGGTAAACGCCTTGATGCCCGCGACGAAGCCGATGTACGGATTCAGCTTGCCGATCGTCAGCCCGATCAGCACGCCGCCGACGGCGGCCAGCATCGCGCCGAGCACGAACGTGAACGAGATCACGCGGTTCGTGTCGATGCCGAGCAGGTTCGCCATCTTCATGTCCTCGGCACATGCGCGGCACGCACGGCCCATCCGCGAATGCCCGATGAACAGCGTGAGCGCGATCATCAGCACGACCGTCACGCAGACGATCATCAGCCGCGAATACGGGATGGTCACGTCGAAGTCGCCGCCGAGATGGATGTCGAACGCGCCGGAGATCAGCACCGGCACGGACACGTCGCGCGCGCCCTGGCCGATCTGCACGTAGTTCTGCAGGAAGATCGACATGCCGATCGCGGAGATCAGCGGCACGAGGCGCGGGCCGCCGCGCAGCGGCCGATACGCGACGCGCTCGACCGCGAAGCCGTACAGGCCGGTGACGATCACCGACACGATCAGTGCGGCGCCGAGCACGAGCGGCAGCGGATAACCCGCGGAGACGCCGATCGCGGTCAGGGTCACGAGGCCCACGTACGCGCCGATCATGTAGATCTCGCCGTGGGCGAAGTTGATCATGCCGATGATGCCGTAGACCATCGAATAGCCGATGGCGATCAGCGCATAGATCGCACCCAGCGTCAGGCCGTTGACCAGCTGCTGGGCGAATTGAGGAAAGAAGTCAGTCATGTGCGGGAAGCTCCCGTTGGCACTGCGCCGCAGGCCGCAACCGGATCACGGCGCGACCGCGCGCAACGCACGGTGTTCGTCTCGGACCGCCCGTCAGCCGCGGAACGGCCAAATGCGCACGCGCCCTGCCCGGGTGACGGGCAGAGCGGGTGCGCGGGGCGGGTACTCCGTTTTTAGTTGGCGGCGGTCTTCGTCGCGTCCTTGTGCCACGTGTAGACGACGAACTTGAACGCCTTCAGGTCGCCCTGCGCGTCATACGACACCTTGCCGATCGGCGTGTCGAACGTCGTCTTGTGCATGTACGCGGCGACCTTCGTCGGATCGGTCGTCTTTGCGCCAGCGATCGCGTCGGCGATGATCTTCACCGCGGCGTACGACGGCATCTGGAACGGGCCGTTCGCATCGCGCTTCTTGTCCGCGAACGCCTTCACCAGTGCTGCGTTGGCCGGATCGGCCGTGAAGTCGGCCGGCAGCGTGACCAGCATGCCTTCCGAAGCCGGGCCGGCGATTGCCGTCACGTCCTTGTTGCCCACGCCTTCAGGCCCCATGAACGTTGCCTTCACGCCCTGCTCGCGCGCCTGGCGCATCAGCAGGCCCATTTCCGGGTGGTAGCCGCCGAAGTAGACGAAATCGACGCCTTGCGACTTCAGCTTCGTGATGATCGCCGAGTAATCCGAATCGCCGGCGTTGATGCCTTCGAACAGCACGACCGGGATCTTCGCGGCTTCGAGGTCCTTCTTCACCGACGACGCGATGCCCTGGCCGTACGACTGCTTGTCGTGCAGCACCGCGACCTTCTTCGGCTTCACGTTGTTGATGATGTACTTCGCGGCGGCCGGGCCTTGCTGGTCGTCACGGCCGATCGTGCGGAAGATGAAGTGACGCTTCTTGCCTTCGGTCAGCTGCGGCGCGGTGGCCGACGGCGTGACCATCACGATGCCTTCGTTCTCGTAGATGTCGGATGCGGGGATCGTCGAGCCCGAGCACACGTGGCCGATCACGTACTTGATCTTCTGGCTGACGATCTTGTTCGCGACGGCGACGGCCTGCTTCGGTTCGCATGCGTCGTCCATCAACACGACTTCGAACTTGTTGCCGCCCGCACCGCCTGCCGCGTTGATCTGTTCGATCGCGGTCAGCGCGCCGGCCTTCACCATGTCGCCATATTGGGCGACCGAGCCGCTCATCGGACCAGCGATGGCGATCTTCACGGTTTCCGCTTGCGCGGTGGCGGCGCCGGCGGCGAACAGCACGGCGGCGACGGAAATGGACGTAAGACGGGACAGCGTCATCTGGGAGCTCCTCGATGTTGTTTAGTCATACGGGCAAAGGCGGCATGACTTGCGCAATCGAACAGCACCCGGGGCGAGGACATGGGACACGCCCGAGACACATAGAAGACGGAACTCCAGCGGAATGTTGCGTAGCGGGGCCCGGCTCTTGCAGTCCCCGAAGGGGACGTCTGGTTCGGAAAGACATCATCGTGATGCGTCTTGCATTGCGCAAGCGTTTCGCCTGCCCCGCTTGCCAAACCGCTTGATCGGAGGGATGGTCCGACAGCCGTTGGCAAGGCAGTCGAAATTATATGGGCGTTTTTAAATCGTCTGTCAAAAATGCCGGCCGACTGAGGGAAAACACGTAGGGATGAGGTGGGGGTCGGTAGCAATGACGGCGCAACCTTTCGGGTTCGATAACGGTTGACGGGAGTGCAATCTGGTTGCTATTGGAGGGAGTGGTCGGGCGCTGTGCCTTGGTGGGTATGACGTCTGCTGACAGGCGGTCGTGATCGGTGCGCTTCGGGCCGGTAAAGGGCCGTATCGGCGCGGTTCAATCGACTGATGATTGGTTTGACGGGCACCATTGAGGTGCGTTGGATGGAGGCGCTAAAACCTACCGTTAGCCGACGGTTTTCTTGGTTCAGAAAGCTCACAGTTATTAATGTGAAATAATACGGATTCGCCTCTGCAATCCAGCCAGCCTTCCCGCGAAGCGCGTCCGCCGCGCTTCGTCGTCGCTTCAGGGCCGCTTCGACGGCCTTCCGTTGCCCAGCCGCCAGCCAGTGATCTGCCGTTTTTTTCCATGCACATCACCTGATTTGGATCGCTGATGAATCATTCCTTCTGCTTGTCTTCCGCCGCCGCGATTGCGTGTGCGCTTTCTGTTTCCGCAGCCGATGCGTCGGGGCGCGATACGCTGACCGATCGGTCGGCCGGGACCAATGTGTTTCGCGCGGAGCGTCGTGCCGCCGCTCGTGACGATGGGCACGCGGCACGTGCGAATCGTCGCGTGCAGTACGCCGCGCCCGCCAAGCGCGGCCCGTTCGATACGCCCGATACGCGGCCGCTGCGTGTTTCGGGCGATGCGCTTGAGCCGCAGCCCTCTCGTGCGCGTGAATCTGATTGGGACTTGCCGGCAAACCGTGTCGCGCTCGGTGCAGGCGGCAGCGACAGCCTCGGGCGCGCATTGCCCGGAACCGAACAGCGCGCGCAGAACTGGAATGAATATCTGCGGGCTAATGGTTCAAAGCCGGCTGGTAGTGGCGGCTCGTATGCGCCGACGCGGCCGTACGATGCCGCGCGGGGGCCGCATGGTGCGCCGAATCCGTTCGATCCTTCGGTGCCGCAGCCGGAGACGCGCACGTTTTTCGACAACGGCGCGGGCACGCATTGCACAGCGACGGGTGGCGCAGGGACGTCGCGGTCGTCTTGCAATATCGCCTGGTGATGCGTGGCGTCGGGCGGTGGTGACTGCCCGGCGCGCTGCGCGACTTCGCGCAGCGCGGCCGCATCCTGCGGCGTTGCCTGTTACAGCTGCGTGATGACCAGCCTTCCCGGCTCAATCGTGATCTGCACCTTTCGGCCCGGGACAAAACGCGCATCGTTGACGAGCCACATTCCGCCGATCTTCATATACGGATAAAACGTATCCGGCCTGATGTGCATGCGTTTCGGTACACCCCAGGATTCCTGGATCGTCACGAAGCGTTCCGTGATCGGGGGTCGTGCTTTATCATTCGCCTTAGCCATGGGCAACTCCTGGTTAGTTGGCTGTGGTTAGCGGGTCGTGAGTGTTCCTAGCACTTGCGGCCCGCGCTCGTTTACCGCGGTGTGTTGGTGGTTTGGATTCCTCCGTTGTTGGTGGTTCGGTGGAGACCGGGTTTCGATGGGGGATCAGAGCATGCGGCATATCAGTCCGCGCGCGCGATTATCACTGACTGGACATTTCCAATTAGACAGTGTTTGTTGCTTGGGCGCACCCTATCCATTGGTTATAGGCACTCACGGAGATCAATGTTCATGGCCATTGCGAGCGCTGATCGGTGGAAAAAAGCGAACCAGCAGGAATATCTATCTGTCACGGTGAGAAATTGATCGGAGCTTAACGATTCGAAACAGTTCGATTGAATCGGGCGAACTGTACGACTCCATCTCAATACATACACGACTGCCGCTCAATCTTTATTGTCGTGACCGGACACCGGAAACTGCTTGCGGGTGATGTCCGGTTTCAGCATCCCACCCAGACCGCTAAAGACCTACCTCGGCCACTCGAGAGGCCCCATCTGACTGGCGGCTACCGACCCGAAGCGGAAATAGCCGGCAAGCGGAAGCAGACACTCAGGAGCGTTTGGCGTGTGGGGCCGCCTCGGTATTTCACGAAACCTCGAACCTCAAGGTTTGTCGTCAGGTAACTGCGCCGCCGAAAAATCAACCTTGCCTGAATTCTGCATTTCAGTAAGCACCATCAAACGACGGTAATAGGACATCATTAGCTTCAACGAAATTTCCGGGCTCTTCGTGTGAGCATCCAAAGCAGCCACATTTTTAAAACCCAAACCCTTCGCCAATTGTTCCGTGAACGCTTGCATCTGCTTTAATTGCGCCGTCGATGCCGCCATCCCTTCAAGCTTCCTCTTTTGCCTTTCTTGCTTAAGCGCGGTGAGAAATTTTGCCGCTTTTTTGTAAGCGGAGGTTGTCGCATGCGCTACGCCGTAGAAGCTAGAGACTGCCGTCGCGATATTAGAAATTGTCAGATGATTTAAGGCGAGATCCAGCCAGCCTGGAGAGTTCTTTCGAATCCCCAGGAGCATCGGTTTATCTGGCGAAGGCACCTGTCGTTCAAAGAGAGCATAAGCGTTGACGTAGCTAAAACCGCCCTCCCATGGGTAACTAGATAGTACATTATTGATATTCCTCTCAAACGCCCCCGAGTGCTTGGTTTCGAGGCAATAAATAAACGCATAACACTGATCTAGTGCGTGAGAAAATTCAGCCAAATCGGGTAACGACCAGTTGCCAGCCAAACCAATTCTGTAGGTATTTTTTTTGTCCACGTCAACCCCGCTAGTTGCGTTGATTAAATTGGCGAAAATTCTTCATTTCTCTACGAGATCAAAATAAATCATCCCGGATTTCCTAGGCTTCCGAGCATCAAAAGATAGTCCACTTCACACTCAACTGGCGACAGTCGATTGTTCAACTAGATCAACCGCCCTCCAGCCGCCCTCTAAAAAGTGTAACGAGGAGCCTTTGACGTCCCCTGACGAAAGGAAGGAACAAAGGAGGCATTGAGCGAGGGAGAGGCATTTCCTCACGGCTCATCGGTTTAGTGCCTCAGGATATTTTTGAGATATACGATGATACCCCGTTTATGGCCCGGGCTGCACAGCGCGAGGAGCACGGAATTGTCGACAATTTGGCCACTGACATCGACCGCCTGGTATTCGCCGAATCCAGTCGGTTCTCAGTCCGGCGGTCCGCAACTGGCTCAAACCGACCCATCTGAGACATTCGTTGCGCCGGGTTCCGAACAGCGGGTTCGGGGGGGGGGGGGCAACGGTCGTTGGCTATGACCGGGCGAAAGGCCGCTCGGCGACAGAGGCAATCATTAGCGCCGCCAGTCAGTACGTTCGGCTTCGAGCGTGAGTTGAGACGGCTACTGAGTGCATTACAGCCTGTCGAGTTCGATTGCATCAGGCATTCTTTCGAACTGAACGGAACAAGCTTCCAGTCGAATCTCCAGAAATCCGGATTGCCCGCCTCGACGATCGGAGCGAGGCTTCCATTGTGAAAAGTCCATCGGTACCGCGTCAGTCCGGATCTCCGTGCCGGGAGGAAAGGTTGCCATTTTTGAATTCCAGTCGAAAAAGCCTGTCCCGCTGATTCCAACGAGTCGCTCAAGCTTGTCGCAGATTCGCTCTGCACTAAAGGAAATTGCCGTACACAGATATTCTTCGCCCGGACGCACGCTGACTGTCTGCAGTTCTTCAAACTGAACGATGATATTTACTACCCACCCAAGCTCTGTGATTTCGGCCTCCTTGTCCAGCAGGTAGTTTGTGAACCAGTCGAGCACCTTCTTGCCGCGGACAGTCAGTTCATCGGCGCTGAAATGAACGGTGTCTGTAGGTTGATTAGCGAAATGGAGCGTTACAGCGATCCGTCCCCAGCGAGTTATGTCCGCTTCCCAGCGCGTTCCAACGAAGGAATTCTTATTAGCTGGATCGTCGTCTACGAGAGATAGAGGTTGAATTCCATAGTGAGAACACTTTGAGAGGGCCGGCTTCGAGAACCCCTTGCGGGACACAAGGATTTTGAAGTTGGCGTTAACGTCCGACGCCTTGGTGATAAAGCCATCGACCTCAGGGGTCCCCACCTTCTTGTTGAGATCCTTGCATTCGATAACGCCGAGCATCTTCTGTCCAGCAAAGACGCCTCGGACTACGACATCGAACTGGCGCGAATGGCCCAGTCTATCCACGAGCACTTCATTATGGGTGACGCTGGCTGCGGGGTCGAACTGGGCCTGGATAGCCGCCACAACCTTTTCGAACGAAATACCGGGGTGGTCGACGTGATCGCATGTCGATGGGTTCATACACAGCCCCTTCGAACTACACTACGTTCGCCCCGTTCGGCATCGACGTCATAGGCGGTACCGGTGCGATGAACATGTCTCGGCCCGTGGCCAATCAAGCCAATAGGCTTCTGCGTCGCCGTGGCAACCCTCGGCAATGACTTGCTCTCGGTCGCCGCTGTCACGGGGCCGCTTACATCGTACAGAAGCAAGATGACCTCCTTCTCATGGAGAGAATAACCTGCTGTAAATCGGACCAGCCCTCATGAGCCCAAGTGTGTGCGTTCGCCAAAGATACCCGGCGGCCAGAATTTTGGCGGGATCTAGTGCAACCACGTCGGGTAATACGGCCGGTTGTGCTCGCAAAAGCCGACATTCGACGGGCCATTCTACGGAATCGCGAAATGACCGCAGATGGCCAGTAGCCGACGACGACTGGCCGGATGGCGAACTTCAAGCAGCCTCGGTTGGGCCGCTGGTAAACTCGGCCAACCAAAGCAACTTTTCCCGGTCACATGAGCACGCAACCCGCTGCAGCACCTGCACCCGTCACTCCAATGATGCAGCTGAACCTGCACCCTATCTGACAAGGCCCGCAGCACAAAGCTACGCCAAGACCTACGCCGCCCCTTTCAGCGACGGGCCGTCACCGACCCTTCTTGGCCATACAGGCGTTCGCGAACCGAATGGCGGGTTCCGGACTGCACCGGTCGCGGCACTCCACAGCAATCGCCCGACGTTTCGGTGGTCACTGATGATTAGGTCGAGACGTTTCCATTAGATGGCTTAGGCCCAATGTCAACGTCCGCTCGTGGCAGATCCGCTAATTGCACACGATACTTGGAGATTAGCGTTTGCGCTCCCTTCTCGAGAAGGGTTTCGACTTGTTGGCGAAGCGGTGTCGCATCAAGGATCGCGCTCAAGAGTTCAATTATTGGATAGCCAGCTTTCCTGACGAGGACTATCTCGTCGTCCATTACATCACTCGCGTAACCATCCATGCCCGCGTTTTCAGGCAGGCGCTCGGTTTCAATGGCATCTCGGATAATTTTTGCTGATATTATGCATTGGCTCTCCCAAGCCAAGAGGGGATGACAGATTTCGCGGTCGATACGTCGGGAACTATTTTCAAACTTATTTCTATACAGTTTTATAATTCCAGCGAGCTCGTCGAGACTTAACACCGCGACCTGTGCGGCTTCTCTTGTCAGGTCCATCCACATAACTCTGCGTGTGATGAATGAATCGCTAAGCATTTGCCCGACGAGTTCATTGTTGTTTCGTAGAGATCGTAAATCGGGAAGGGAGATGCCAGCGATCTTCAGTGGCCCAAGTCGGATCGTCAACGTGCGCTTCTCCAGGTCGAGGTCGAGATCAAGGAGGTTTTGTAAGCTTGGGATACCCATGATTCAGTCTCCGCACGCATTGTCAATAATTTATTTTTAGGCGATGCACCTTATAAATTGAAGAAAAATCGAATTCTGCCCCAATCGCATCGCGAAATCGGTCGTTCGAACGGCTGCATGAGAGCGATCGCGAACGGCAGAAACTGGCGGGAACTGCCATCCGCTATCACCAGCGACCTGCCGAACGGCAACCTTCGCGCAGGCAGATTCTGGCCCCTGATAAACTCGGGCTACCAAAGCAACTTTTCCCGGTCTCATGAACGCCCAACCCACCGCTGTACCTGAAACCGTCGCTTCAATGATGCAGAGGTCCCTGTACCTTGCCTGATAAGGTTCCTATCGAAAAGCTAGACCGCAGCTTGCACTGACGGATCTCGGGACCGGCCACTACCGACTTGCAGCAGTAGTCAAGCTGACTCGTCTCTACTGGCAACCGCCGAGGTCAAATCGACACATTCCGTGAGAGATACATTGAAGAAAAAATCAACAATTCTGGCGGCTGCAATGCTCGTTTCAATAAATGCCAATGCCGAGGCAGATTGGCGCATTGTTGGTCAGACTGACGGCGCCGAGCATGCGATGCTGTACGACAAGAGTAGCGTCCGTCATATTTCTGGCGGCAAGATTGGACTTTGGACAAGAATGATTTTCAGAGACCACCAAACTTACGCCGATCGAACCTACCAGCAGACGACCACGCACGGCGTTATCGACTGCAGCTCGCTGGATTGGGCCATAGACTACTTTGTCAATTCCGACATCAATGGCGATGTAATCTTTAGTGGGCCATTAAAGCCCCCCGCACAATTGCCGAATCAAGCCGGCTCAATGCAAGAGCAGTTGGGGCACGTGGTATGCGAAGACGGGAAGCAATCAGAGTCGGCAAGCACGATGACCAGCCTGGCCGATCAAAGCGTTGTCGAGGGAATGGCGAAATACTTCATGAATGCCAATCAGCCTTCTCAGCAACACCAGTAGTGTCGGACAACTGCCGACCTCCAGCATAGGTACGTATGCCGACAGCCCCAAGTCACTGGAACTATTTTTAGCAGTCGAGACTGAGCTCGTTTCTTGTGCCAGATATGTGGGGCTCTCGCAGGAAAACTTTGCCGGCTAACCTTGCGCTCAAGCTGACTCTCACGGCCGATCTCTTGGAACCCTCGGTTAGCTCTGGCCCTTTCGTTCCCAGCCGCTGATCGCGGTTCGACTATATCGCTGAGTGTCCCAGTTCTCGTGATTACAAACGGCTGCACGCGGCCGTACCGTGACATTCCCCCTCACCTCGGCGAAACCACAATCGCCGCCCTCCGATTCTGCGTCCTCCCCGCCGGCGTCTTGTTATCCCCAACCGGATCGCTCTTCCCCTTCCCGACAATCACGATCCGCTTCGCATCCAACCCCACATCAACCAGCTCAATCTCCACTACCTCAGCCCGCCGCCTGGACAACTCGAAGTCATAGTCATCCGCCCCTTCTTGATCCGAGTACCCATAAACCCGCACCCCATTAATCCCCACCGACTTGAGCGTCCGCCCGATCCTTTCGACAATCCGCCGCACATCCGGCTTGAGGTTGTACCGATCGAAATCGAACAAAATCGGCCCGGTCGACCCGAATTCGAACCCCTCTCCGGTCTCCTGGAAACCGGCCGATTTGAGCGCCGTGACCTGCGTGTGCGTCAGCCCACGGTGAAGCGGCGGCGTCTTGCAGCCGCTCAGCAGCATGCACAGCAGCAGCGCGCCGCCGATGCACATCCGCCCAATGAACACTGGATACGAGTTTTTCATCTTCGACCCCTTCGAATGCGCCCGCATCGCGCGCGCATTTATTCATTAAACCTCTGCTGCGGCCTCGTCCGCAGGGAAAAACGCTCAACCTCAAGCTGACCCGACAACGCCTTCAGCCAACTGCCACGACCCCGGCCGCGCACGCTTGGCGCGGTACATCGCGGCATCCGCCGCGCGCAGCAAGCCGCTCGCGTCCGACGCGTGATCGGGATACAGCGCAATACCGGCACTCATCATGGTGGCCACCATGCGGCCGTCGGACAGCTCGATCGACGGCACCATGCCTGACAAAATCTCGTCGGCGACACGGCAGACGCTGCCCGCTTCGCGCACCGCCGACAACATCACCGCGAATTCGTCGCCGCCCAGGCGGGCGACGAGATCGGCCTCGCGCACCTGCGTGCGCAGCCGCGCCGCGATGCCGATCAGCACCGCGTCACCGGCGTCGTGGCCGAGACAATCGTTGATCTCCTTGAAGCGGTCGCAATCCAGATACAGGATGCCGACCCGCTGCCCCGTCACCCCGGCTTCGCGAAGGGCAAGCGCGAGGCGCGACTCGAACTGCACGCGGTTGGGCAGGCCCGTGAGCGCATCGTGCGTCGCCTTGTGTTCGAGCGACGCGTTTTCGTCGCGCAGCGTGTTCTGCCATTCTTCGAATTCGTCGAGCAACGCATTGAAGTCGTCGCCGAGCTCGTTCAGTTCGGCAATCGTGGCAGGCTCAACGCGTTGCGCAAATGCACGCTCGCGTCGCACGGCGTGGGCAACGCCGGCCAGCGCGCGCAGCGGCGAAACGATGTTGCGCAGCAGACGCTTCGAGCTGACATACGCGCCGAGCACGCTGACGGCCAGGCAGCCGAGAATGCCGCTGACGCCGCCGAGCAGGAAGCCGAAGAACTGATGTCCGCGGCCGCGCACGACAACCTGGCCGACGATGATGCCGTCGTGCATCACCGGGACGGCCACGGGCCCGGGCAGCGCAAGGTCGGCAACGCCTCGCTCGAGCCGCGCGAGCTCGCCGCTGGCAGGCAACTGCCACGTTGCGAACGGCTGGCCCTTGCTGTCCGTGACCTCCACCTGCGCCACGTCCTCATCGCTGGCGATCAAGCCGATCGCCTCGTTCGCCGCGACGCGGTCGCCGAACACGAGTGCCGCCTCGACCGTATAACCGAGCGAGCGGGCCAACAGGTTCAGGTTGTTGCCGGCATACGCACGCAATGCGATCACGGCGACCACGATCAACGACACGGCGGCCATCGCGACGGCAACGAACGCAAGGCGCAGGTGCGCGCGGCGCAACACGCTTTGCAGCGTCGGGCGCGGCACGCGCGAAAGGGAAACGGGAGGCGCGTGCCGTGTCATGGTGCCCCCGGCCGTCGAGCAAGATTGAGCACGTTCGGGTGCACGCGCACGCCGCTGCGCGCGACGGCATCGAGATTGATGTCGAACGACACGCGTTCGCCGTCGACGTTGAGACAGAACATGCCGCCTGCGGTGCAGGACGGATCGTGTTCCGAGATCGTCAGGACCGGATGGCCGGCCACCGCGGTTCTCACTCGCGTTCGCTCGTCGTCGCTCAGGGTGCCGAGATAGACGACGTCGCAGGCCATGCCGAGCGACGGATCGTCGAAGCGGACGCGCTGCACGTCGAGCAGCGTCGAGCCGGCCTGCAGCGTGTCAGTCAGGCCACGCGCGTAGTCGGCTCGGCCGGTTACGCACAGATGCAGGCGGACGGGCGTCGTCGGCCAGCGCGTGAAGCTGATGATGCCCAGCACGACCTGACGCACGGCGGAGTCGTGTGACGAAACAGCGGGATCGGTGGAGTTTGCAGGGTTCGCGGCGGCGGCGATGCGCACGGTGTCAGGCGAGTCGTTCACATCGGCAGGCGTCCCGGCGAGCACGCCGGGTGCCGCTCCCAGCGCGCAAACGATTGCGATCAGTGCGTGGCGTAGCGAAGCGACCCGACCGGGCCGGCCGGACGTCGTCCGCGCGGCGATTGCCGCCGCGTCCGTTGGCGTCGTAGCAGTCGCGAAACTGCCAGCCGCCGCGCACACTTTCGCATCCATGATGGCAACTTCCGCTGGTGTTGCCCCCGGCGTTACCCTCTCCCTTCGACCATGCGCGCGCAGGCACGGTATCACGCGCATGATTGCTTCATCTTAGGTAGAAAATCGCATCATCAGCCAGTGGGATACACCCGCGAGAAAGGTTGGAAAGTATGGGGAATTGATGCGGTGGGAGGCGATGCTTGCAAACGTTAAGCAGCCGTCGATCCGGTGTCGGCGCGAGTGGATTGATCAGTGGATTGGATGCCCGGCTATGCCAACCTTCATATGTTCTTCGGGAGAGCCGGGCTGCTTTGCTGCGCATGGGGGCAGCCATCTGCAGCCACCCAGTTAGCGTTGACGGTATACGACGGGCCGAAGCTCGGTTTCACCGTCGCATCGTTCCCACGTCGGCGATCCATCCTTGCTCCCAAACCTGAACGAATCGATGTAGTACTGATCCTTCTGGAACAATCCACGCACCTTCTAACTAACGTAGGCCATCGCCGCCCTGCCCCTTGCTCGCCGCAGCGTCCACCAACCGATAGCCTCGACATCGCCCTCATTCGAAGTAGGCGTGAACACAGAGCCCGGCATCCGCCGGGCTCTGTGTTCAGCTCTTGCGGTCAGACTTGAACCATGGACCGAATTTCTCGGGATCGTCGCTCAGCATCCCGGCATTGCGTAGTGGCTTCGGTAAGTGCTTCACAAACACGATGAACTGAACAATAAACGCGGGCAGCCCAACTCCAAAGACCGAAACCCCATCGCTCCAGCCAAGTAGCAGTCTGCATACCCCGATCACCACAACTGTATTGCAGCCAGCCCCACCCCCAGACGCCAAACAAACTACGAACCATATTTGGAGCGTCGCGTACAACCTGCACCAGTTCATTTTTGGTCCCCCACTGCCTGCCGCACGTCATTGACGACCGCGGCCCCTTTCGAACCGTCACCAAGAAGGAGTGCCCCTGCGTCGCGCCGTAGGGCCACGACTGCTTTAGGAAAGGCAGCCAGTTCACGTTATCAATACGCGGGACCGTCACACCAAACATCGAAACAGGTCGATTGAGACCATCAGCAACACCAACCGGGTCGTTCTCCAACTAATCGCCGACCTTCTGCAACGGCATGTATTCGAACAAACCTACTTCCTTCTGCTGGTTCACCCAATCCAACTGCGGCCTCAACTGCGCAGCCTCGACCTCGCTAATGAAGTTCCTGCTCCGCTCATCGCTTCCCGCCGGATACTCCGCCCAGCACTTCACCGCATAGCACGCCGGGCGCGTCAACTTCTCCTCTCCTGCCTTATCCTTGCCCGCTTTCTCCGCGATCGCCTTCTTCTCCTCGGGATGCAACTACCGATTAAACCGTACCAAAAAATACTATATTAATCCTCGAGTAAGGTCGGAGGTGCGTTACCGCGATCGCCTTTTAAACCATACGATTCCAATTATTGCGATCGCCGATAATGATCCTCGCATCAAGACACTCTTGTAATCCACTGCACCCAAGAGATTATCGATACCTATGTGACTGAGACAGCCAGGCATAAACATGCAATGAACGTATAGACCAAGCAGCCAAATAACAAAGAACCCAACAATGCAAATTCCCCATGCACCAAGACACGCCATTATCCATCGCGTCATTTTTTCTGCCCATTTGACGTTGGTAAATGTTGTGCAGCCGAACCAGAAATTTCTTGCCCAACTCCCCCGGCAGCAGCGCCAATCGCGACCGCAGCGTTATGCGGCCTAAAAATATTCCATCCGTTAACCGACCAGGTTCCGGATGCGGACCAATTTGTTGTGTTGATAGTTGGCTTAAGCGAATTGGTTACCCAAGACTCGCCGACCTTCCCAATACCATAGCCAAGCGAGCTAAATAGCCCACCGGTTGCACCAGCAACAATAACGCTGTCGTTCTTGCCCTGCAGAATGTTGTTGAGCGCCGTCGTCGTCGCACCACCAATCGCATTCACACCAACGTTCCACAGCAATCCATCATACGAACCCGCTGCGCCCGTACCAAACGCGCCTGCCACATCGATCAGGTTAATCTTTCCGTTCTGCACATACTGCGCCCCCGCATTGATCCCCGCACTGATCGCTCCAGTTCCTACTGATGACGCCAGTGCTCCGGAACCAAGCGCACCGCCAGAACTAAAGATCGGTGCTCCCGGCAACGCCGCTATCGGACCACCTACGACAATCACCGCAGCACCAGCCGCCGCGCCAATCGTGCCCTTTGCATAAGCATCGCGATACGTTTGTTCTCGGCTCGTTGAACTTGCAATCGCCGAACCACTCGGCACGTTCGTGCCAACGCCGCCCGGATAGTACTTCGCGTACATCTCCACATTCGCCTTCTGCTCCGGCGCCGTATAGAACATGTAACCCGGTCCACTGCTTCCATCCGAAGGCAACATGCCGTGTGCCTGACTCAGGAAATCATTCGCGCGCTGATTCCATGTGCCCGACGAACCATTCTGCACTTGCAGGTTCGCCTGTGTTGTCAATTCGTTACGCGCCTGCTCCACCGTCAAACCATATTTCTTCGCATACGCCGCTTCATTTTCAGTGATCCACTTCTTCCCCTCCGGATGCAACTACCTATTAAACCGAACACGGCAGCCGCGGGTTCGGCTCTACTGCTTGCGCATATTTAGCCAAGCCAAGAGAACGAACCCGAAAGAAATCACTGCAGAAGTTCGCGCGATTGCTTTCACGTCATACCATCCGGGCGAGTAGCCAACCCCATTAAAATATGAATACATATATGCGCCACCAACCCAAGCAACCGCGCATGCTATAGACCATATG
Organism: Burkholderia cepacia; assembly: GCF_001039005.1. Taxonomy (GTDB): domain Bacteria; phylum Pseudomonadota; class Gammaproteobacteria; order Burkholderiales; family Burkholderiaceae; genus Burkholderia; species Burkholderia theae. The sequence goes on along the minus strand of NZ_LDWR01000010.1, from coordinate 3,165 downwards.
CAAAGCATGCGGACCGCAAGCAAGACCAATCGTTGAATCACTTCCCTTTCCCCTAATTTTGCGGCAAGCCCGGCTTCCGCCGGGCTTGCTGTTTCAACTAAAGAAGACGTTCTTCAACACCACGTACACAATGAAACTCATCATCGCCGCAAAACAGCACCACCAGACGATTTTCTGTGCTCGCGTCTTCGGTGTTTGGCCCGGGAAGCTCATCATAATTACCACCTGACTCCTGTTTTACCCTGATCGACTGTATAACCCATTCCAATCGACGCCGGATTGTAAGTCTTTCCAATATTTGCACCGGCACCAACGCCAATGACCGTCGCGATTCCATTGCCCAGTGAATACACAACTCCGCCACCAACGGCAGAGAATGCAGCCGTTCCATTACCGGCGTACCTCGGCCCAATCCTTCGCGTCCTGCTGATACTGAGCCTTAAGCACCGGATCACTCGTACCATCCGCATTCCTCAGCGCTTCATCGCGCTTCTTGTCCGCATACGATCCGACCTGCTTCGCAATCGTCTCCGCCACCGCCTGCGCCGCATTGATCAGATCCGCCTGATTGCCCAGCACCTGCTGCAAATCCGGCGTCTTGCCGACCGTGCCATTCAGGTTCGACGTATCACGCTCCAGCATCGCCACATCCTGCTTCTGGTTCGCCTGATTCGTAATCGTGATGCTGCCCGCACTGACCGCGCTCTTCGTCGTTGCGCTACTGCTTGTCGCTCTCGCTCACATACAGCGGCAAGACGCCACCCTCGTTCGCCGCAGCGGCCATCAACCGATTGCCATTCGCCGGCAACATATCCAGCGCCGGCTCCGCCGTGGTTGCGTTGCCGGTTGTCCTCATAGAACTTCGCGAAGTCCTTCGCCCACTACCTTTCATCAGAATGCGACAGGACCGCATCCACCACGAGGAACAATTCGCCGCTGAACGACAGCCTCGACATCGCCCTCGTTCAAAGCAGGCGTGAGCACCGAGTCCGGCATCCGCCGGGCTCGGTCATTCAGCTCTTCCGGTCAGACTTGAACCATGGACCGAATTTCTCGGGGTCGTCGCTCAGCATCCCGGCATTGCGTAGTGGCTTCGGTAAGTGCTTCACAAACACGACGAACTGAACAATAAACGCGGGCAGCCCAACTCCAAAGACCGAAACACCATCGCTCCAGCCAAGCAGCTTTCTGCATACCCCGATCACCACAACTGTATTGCAGCCAGCCCCAACCCCAGACGCCAAACAAACTACGAACCATATTTGGAGCGTCGCGTACAACCTGCACCAGTTCATTTTTGATCCCCCACTGCCTGCCGCACGTCATTGACGACCGCGGCCCCTTTCGAACCAACGCCAAGAAGCAACGCTCCCTGTGTCGTGCTATACGGCCAAGGCTGCTTAATGAAGGGAAGTAAGTTCACGTTGTCAACACGCGGAACCGTGACACCAAACATCGAAACAGGACGATTCAGACCATCAGCAACACCAATGTTTAACGACACCGGAGCTTTCAATGCCAGTACGGCCACACCAAAGTTCACCCCATCAAACGCAACATTTCCCCAGCCAGCCGGTAACACCTGATTGAACCCCCAACGCAACGGATTATCACCAGCAGCATTCACACCGTTATAGCGGTTGTACAAGCCACTGCCACCCTCGACCATTTCACTCATCCCGAAAGTCGCCATCCAACCGCCCACCGTACAACCAAGACCTGTCGTGCAAAGCCCAGCCCTCGTCTTCGCCGTCACACCCCCAACCACCACCTTGGCCGCATCCTTCGCCACTCCCACCGGATCGTTCTTCACCGCATCGCCAACCTTCTGCAACGGCGCGTATTCAAACAAACCCGATTCCTTCTGCCGATTCACCCATTCCAGTTGCGGCTGCAACTGCGCTGCCTCGACCTCGCTCACAAAGTTCTTGGTCCGAGCTTCGCTTCCCGCCGGATACTCCGCCCAGCACTTCACCGCATAGCACGCCGCGCGCGTCAACTTCTCCTGCTCAGCCGTATCCTTACCGCTTTCTCCGCGAACGCCTGCTTCTCGTTATCATGCAACTATCGATTAAGGCTATCTTCACGTAGCGTCCATCGACGCCGTTCATCTTCGCGCATCACAACATCGCAAGAAGATACGATCGCCCGAAGGTGAAAGCGGCAGCAAGACCAAAGCTTACTAAAACACCTATCATACTAAACGCAGCCGGTTCGTTGTAAGCAAACCACGCAAACAGAATTGGCGCCATCACCATTGTTGATTTTAGCCAATATAGTAACCTTGCCATAAATGAATCCTCCAAATTTCTTCCGAATAGCAGAAATGTAATTAACAAGACTCCAAGAGAAATTATTACCGCACCAAATTCCATCATCATTTATTCGACCCCTTAAGCTGATCAAAATTATTTCCTAATCCCCACCAAGGATTGGTGGATGGGTCGAAAAATGGGTCTACCGACTGCGCCAACCCAGTTGCATTGCCCAACGGAACACCAATTTGTTTTCCAGCGGCAATCGTTCCCGTCTTGGTCACGAACAGAACCGTCGACTGCATTATCGAGTTTGTGCCGCCTGCCCAAGTACTTAGTGCTTGTGCGTAGACTCCGCCCAGTGCTCCACCATATAATCCGCCGATAGCCTCGGCGGTGGTCAATGGCTTCCCTGACAAAAAACTCAACCCAAGCGTAGTCGTCAATCCAGAAGCGGCCGCTTTACAAGCAGTACCTCCCGATATCAAACAGACCGTCACGGCAATTGCCGCCTTTCCCGTGCGCTCATATGGGAGATTTTTATTGCGCAATTCTGCATCGCTCAACCCTGTTCCGAGCTGCTGCTGTCCCGCGTTGTACGTGTCCTGATTTGACTTGATGTACTGAATGTTGTAATCATGATCCGCGTACTTAGAATCGCTCTTATAACCGTCGCAGTTCAGATTTTGGCACCCCACGATGCTACGAATCTCGTAATCGTGCTTCCCGCCGGACGCCTCCGCCGTCTGCTGGTCGGAATTGCGAAGAATTTCAGCCACGATTCGCCCCTCGGCTTCCTGCGCGCTTATCCCCAGCTTCTCCGCAACAATCTTCGCGCCCTCCTTCGCTCTCGCGTATTCATCCGGATGCAACTGCCGATTAAACCGATCCACCCCCGCCCCGGCCAACG
>NZ_LDWR01000001.1 GCF_001039005.1 Burkholderia cepacia | reverse complement strand
TTCAGCGGTTGACCTGGCCTGCCTGAACGCGATGCTGCGTCCCGGCGTGCAGATCGTGACGGAAGCCGTGGGCTTGCATGAAGCGATTCGCGGCGCGCAACTCGTGGTGACGGGAGAGGGATGCCTCGACAGCCAGACCGTGCACGGCAAGGCGCCGATCGGCGTCGCGCGTATCGCGGCCGAGTATGGCGTGCCGGTCATCGCGATCGGCGGCGCCGTGTCCGGAAACGCGGGGGCGATCTACCAGCATGGCGTCGAGGCGATGTTTGCGTCGGTCAGACGCGCGTGCTCGCTTGGCGAGGCATTCCAGGAGGCCGCGCTCAACGTGCGTTTCGCCGCACGCAACATCGCCGCAGCCATTCGGCTCGGTCATCGCATCGCGCAACGGAGTTAATCAATGTCCATCGAGAACAGGGCAAACGGCAGCCAGCGCCGTTCGACGAAGATCATCGCAACGCTCGGGCCGTCGAGTTCGAGCGAAGCGGCCATCGAGGCGATGGCGCGTGCCGGGGCCGACGTGTTCCGCCTCAATTTCAGCCACGGCACGCATGACGATCATGCGGCACGGCATACGGCAATCCGTGCGGTGGAGGCCCGCCTGGGCCGGCCGATCGGCATTCTGATCGACCTCCAGGGGCCGAAGCTCAGGGTCGGAAAATTCGCCCAGGGGCGCGAGCGCGTGGTCAAGGGGCAGACCTTCGTCTTCGATGCCGACGAAGCGCCGGGCGATGCGCACCGTGTGCACTTGCCGCATCCGGAAATTTTTGCGGCGGTACAGCCGGGCCATCAACTGCTCGTCGACGACGGCAAGCTCCGCTTCAAGGTGCGGAACACCACGCCGGGACACATCGAAACGGAGGCGCTCGTCGACGGTGCGATCTCCGATCGCAAGGGCGTGAGCGTTCCGGACGCGCCGCTCGCGATACGGGCCATGTCGCGCAAGGATCGCGACGATCTCGCGTTCGGGCTGTCGCTCGGCATCGATTGGGTCGCGCTCTCGTTCGTGCAGACCGAAGACGACGTGCGCGACGCGCGCAGCCTGATCGGCTCGCAGGCGAACATCGTCGCCAAGATCGAGAAACCGCAGGCCGTCGCGAACATCGCGGGCATCATCGACGCGGCCGATGCGTTGATGGTGGCGCGCGGCGATCTGGGTGTGGAAATGTCGATCGAGGACGTTCCGGGCGTACAGAAGCGGCTCGTGCGCCTCGCTCGCGCGGCCGGCAAGCCGGTGATCGTCGCCACGCAAATGCTCGAATCGATGACGTCCTCCCCGACGCCGACCCGCGCCGAGGCCTCCGACGTCGCCGCGGCTGTTTACGAAGGCGCCGATGCCGTGATGCTGTCGGCCGAATCGGCGTCGGGCGAATATCCGATCGACGCGGTGACCTTCATGCGGAAGATCGTATCGACCGTCGAGGCCGATCCGCTGCGGCGCGAGCTCATGAAGGCGAACGCGACCGCGTATGCGCCAAATGCGACCGATGCGATTGGCGCGGCGATCGAGGCGGTGTCGGATACGCTGACACTGGACGCAGCGGTGACCTATACGACGTCGGGGGCCACGGCGCTGCGGCTGTCGCGCCTTCGGCCGCGGGCCGCGATCCTGAGCCTGACGCCACACGTCGAGGTCGCGCGAAGGCTCACGCTTGCCTGGGGCGTGCATTCGCGCGTCGGCGCCGAAGCAGTCGGGATTGAAAACGTCGTCGAGATCGCCATCGCGGCGGCGCGCGAGGAAGGATTGTCGACGGGAGAGCGGCCCGTCGTCGTCGCGGCCGGCGTGCCGTTCGGCCATCCTGGCTCGACCAACCTGATGCGCATCGTCTGGCCGACGGAAATCGTTCAGGGCGGCTCGTCGGCCTGAGCGGGTCCGTGCGCCGGCTTGCCGTCGGGGCCGTCAATTCCTGATAGACTCGCCAGCCGTGATGATCGATTCCCGCCTCGCGACAGCGATTGTGGAACGCACGCTCGACGTGATTCCATTCGATGTCAATGTCATGGACGCGCACGGCTCGATCCTCGCGAGCAGCGACGCGAAGCGCGTCGGTGAATTGCACGCGGGGGCGCAGCTCGCGCTGGCCGGCGCGCGAACGGTCGAAATCGATGCGGACATGGCGCAACGCCTGCCTGGCGTGCGTCCGGGCGTCAATCTGCCGCTCAGCGTGCGTGGACAGCTGTGCGGGGTGATCGGCGTAACCGGCGATCCGGCCGAGGTTCGGCGGTTTGGCGAGCTGCTGAGAATTACCGCGGAAATGCTCCTCGAGCGCGAACAATTGACGCACGAACTGCGCCAGAACGCGCGCCACCGCGAGGCGTTCGTGCTGCAGCTGATCGAGCGCCGGGGCGCGGCCGCCGAGCTGGATGCGTGGGCGCAGCGGCTCGGCATCGACTGCGGGCTCCCGCGGGTCGCGATCGTCTGCCGTCTTACCCATGTCGATGCAAATCCCGAGACCGGGGTGGCGCAGATCGAGCGGATGCAGTCGCAGCTCGCCGACGAGCGGCCACACCAGCTGACCGCGAAAACATCGTTCCGCGAACTCGTGATCTTCGATCCGATCGACTTACGTGCCGTCGAACTCGACGCGGTGGCGGATGCCGCACGCAAGACGCTGGACACGCTCGAGACGATCTTGAGCCAGAAGGCGACACAGCCGTTCAAGCTGGCGCTCGGCATCGCGATGGATGGTATCGCCGGCTTCGAGCGTTCTTACCAATGTGCGCTGACGACGCTCCGCGTCGGCGTCGAGCGCATGCCGCAGCGCACGACGTTCTCGTACTATGAATTCAGTCTGCCGGTACTGCTGTCGGGTATGTCGCAGAGCTGGCAGGCTCAGCAGCTGCAGTTGCCGCTCAAGCGGCTGCTTGCGTTGGGGCGGCGTTCCGGTCCATTGCTCGATACCTTGCGGGCATGGTACGCGTCGGACGGACATCTTGGCGCGACAGCCGCACTGCTCGGCATCCACCGCAATACGCTCGACTATCGGCTGCAACAAGTTGGCGATGCGACCCGCCTTGACCTGTCGGTCATGGACGATCGGCTCCTGCTGTACATCGCGCTGCAAATCAGTGAAAGGTGACGTTGGGCGCGCGCCGGACCGGCGCGCGTGCCCGATCGCCGCGTTGCCCACGACACCATCTTCCATCCCGTCCGACGTTGTTCCGCGGGATCAGCGAGATGCCGGCACGGCTGCCGATCGGTCAGCCGCTGCGAGCGGCCTCGGTCGTGCCGCAGCCGTACCTGAATGCGCGACAAGCGGGTTCCCTGTCGTTTCAACGCTCGGGAAGCCCGACCGCGCGGCTTTCCGGATCGGTGCCTGCCGACTGAACCCGCAACGTATCGATCAGCGCACGCAGCCCGCCCGACACATGCCGATGACCGGGGTAATACAGGCATAGCCCCGGCATGACCGGACACCAGTCGATCAACACGCGTTCGAGACGTCCGTCGCGCAGCGCATCGCGGACGAGATGATCCGGTACGAAGGCGACTCCGATGCCGTCGATCGCGGCATCGACCATCAGCGGCTGATCGGTCAGCGTGAGCGGGCCGCCGACATTCACCGTTTCGACGACGCCGCGACGCTCGAACTCCCAGCGATAGATCGCGCCGCTGTCGAAGCGAAAGCGGATGCAGTCGTGCCCGTGCAGATCCTGCGGCACCTCGGGGCGCCCGCGCGCCGCGAAATAGGCCGGCGAAGCAACCACGGCGAAGCGCACCGGGTCGGACACGCGCACCGCGATCATGTCTTGCGGCACGGCCTCGGCCAGCCGGATCCCCGCATCGAATCCACCGGCCACGATGTCGCCGAGCTTCCCGTCCGTCACGATGTCGAGGTGGACCTGCGGGTAGTCGCGCAGGAAACCCGCGAGCACCGGTTTCAGCACCATGCGGATCGCGCCTTCGCTGGCGTTGATGCGCACGGTGCCGCTGGGCGTGTCGCGCAGCCCGTCGACCGCGAGCATCGCCTCGGCAACTGACGAGATCGCGGGGCGGAGCTTTTCGACGAGTCGTTCGCCGGCATCCGTCAGCGACACGCTGCGTGTCGTGCGGTTGAACAGGCGCACGCCCAGACGCTGCTCGAGGCTCTTGATCGAATGACTGACTGCCGACGGCGTGACGTCGAGCTCGATCGACGCCGCGCGAAAACTGAGGTGCGTCGCCGCGGCGAGGAACACGTTGAGCGAGAACAGATCGCCACTTTTCAATTGATGAGCTGAATTCATCGCGACATAAAGATTGGCGAGATTGTCATGATAATGCGCCTTTTCTAGACTAGGGTCTTCGTCATCGCAAGCACCGGCCGCCGTGGCAACGACATCGCGGTAGTCGGTGCCGACGGACTGGGCGATGAACGCCACGTTCGGTTGAACAAGGAGCAAGCAATGAAGATGAAGGCGATCGTGATGACCGGCGCCAATCGGCCCTGGGAAGTCCGGGAAGTGCCGGTTCCGCAAGCCGGGCCGGGGCAGGTGCTGGTGAAGGTCCACGCGTCCGGCATGTGTTACACGGACGTCTGGGCGACGCAGGGTTACGGCGGCGACATTTACCCGCAGACACCCGGCCACGAGGTGGTCGGGGAAGTGGTCGAAGTGGGCGCCGGCGTGCATGCGCGAAGGGTGGGCGACCGGATCGGCACGACCTGGGTGCAGTCCGCGTGCGGTCGCTGCGCGTACTGTCGCGAGCATCGTCCGCTCTCCGGCCAGACGGCCGTGAACTGCGACGCGCCGCGGACTACCGGGTTCGCGTCGCAGGGCGGACATGCGGAGTACATCGCGGTGGCGGCCGAGGGGACGGTGCTGTTGCCCGACGGGCTGGCTTATGTCGACGCCGCGCCGATGATGTGCGCCGGTTATACAACGTGGAGCGGCCTGCGTGATGCGGCGCTGCAACCGCACGAGAAGGTCGCCGTACTCGGGATCGGCGGCTTGGGGCACGTGGCGCTGCAATTGTCCCGGGCGTGCGGTTTCGAGACCATCGCGATCACGCATTCCGCGGACAAGCGCGATCTGGCGACCCGGCTGGGCGCGGACCAGGTCGTGGCAAACGGTGCGGAACTGCGCGATCTGGGCGGCGCGGACGTGCTGCTGGTCACGACCAACGAGTTCAGTACTGCAGAGGAAGCGATGGCCGGCTTGCGCGTCGACGGCCGGGTGATCCTCTGCGGGCTCGATTTCACCAAGCCGTTCTCGATCGCGTCACAGAGCAAGCCGTTCCACATGATGCGCCAGCAGGTCATCGGATCGACGCACGGCGGTCTGCGCTATCTGAGCGAGGTGCTGGACCTCGCCGCCAAAGGCAAGGTCAAGCCGATCGTCGAAACATTTTCGCTGGACGAGGCCACCGAAGCATACGGCCGCCTCGCGTCGGGGAAGATGCGTTTTCGCGGCGTATTCACGCCCGCACAAGGCCATTGAAACCGGAGTGGCCGGCTGGGTGCGGGAGCGCATCCAGCCGGCACGCGGGCCCGGCCGATATGGCTGCGTCCGCAACCGTTTGCGGTCAGATGGTGCCTTGTCGCGACCGCGATTCTCCCTCTTCTCTCTTTCATCTTTCTCGAATCGCGTCGCATCCCCGGCCATTGTGTCGTCGGAGTCGGCAATCCGGATTCATCGCGGCAATCGTCGTCTGATATTTTTTACGACTTAGTGGAATATAAAAAATAGATTGGACGCCCCCAAACGGATGCTGCATTGTTCACGCATTCGTCGCGATCACGGAAAGTGTGCCGAACGGTGCAGTGACCCGACATAAGAGAACGCCATTCACGACTGCAGTCGCGGCTCCTGTTCCCGGAGGCGCGACGTTGACGGCCCGCCGGACGCGACATGCGTGTCCGCGCAAGACCGGGGCAACACAGAAAGAAAATCGGCGAAAAGGACCTGAGAAGATGAAGGAGACGCGACGGACGCGGGCGACATTCCGGATCGGGCACACGCCCGACCCGGCTTCGTCGCTACGCCCAGACCGAAATCTGTTCGACCGACAACGCGGTCGCGACGGCAGGGCGGCGGAGCATGCGCTCCGTGTGCGCGGCCCAGTGCGCGAACCCGCGCATGTCGAGCTTCAGCATGTTCCCCCATTTGAAGAAGATCAGCAGCATCGGATCGACGATCGAGTAGTGTTCGCCGAGCGCCCAGTCGCGCGCGGCGAGCCGCTCGTCGATCTGCGCGTACGCGGCGAGGATGCCGGCGCGTCCTTTCGCGCGGATGCCGTCGTGCGCGGCCGTGTCGTCGCTGAAGCGCGACGGATGGAAGTTGAGCGCGACCGTCCCGGGCAGCACTGACGCGAGCCAGTTCATCCATTCGACGGCGCGCGCGACACCCATCGCGGTGTCGGGCAGCAGTCGTGCCTCGGGAAAGCGCATGCCGAGGTAGAGCAGGATCGCGGACGACTCGGTCAGCACGTCGTCGCCGGTGTGCAGCACGGGCACCTTGCCTTTCGGGTTGAGCCGCCGGAATTCGGGGCTCTGCGTCGCACCGTCCTTGATCGAGACGAGTGCGAGTTCGAACGGCTCGCCGAGTTCGCGCAGGATGACGTGCGGTGCAAATGACAGGTGGCCGGGGCAGTAGAACAGCGTATGAGTTGTCATATTGATTAAGTCTCCTATTTATTTTGACGGAGAAGCCGACCGGGTTGTCGTGTCGACGCGTCGCATGGTGCACGACGCCCGGTCGAAAGTCAAAAGCGCAAGGCGATATGAAGGACCCTGCGGTTCGATGAAGCAGTCACCCGCGTGCACGACGCGCGCGGGCGGGGATGAACGAGTGTTACTGGAGCGTGATCGTGATGCGGATGATGAGTCTCGACGAATTGATCGACAGCGTGAAGACGTTTCTTGCCGGTATCGACCCGGGCGCATCGGCGCGCGTGACGGCGCAGACGAACCTGCTCGACGCCAGCGTGCTCGATTCGCTGTCGCTCGTGCATTTCGTGCTGTTCATCGAGCAGACGCTCAGGATCGAGATTCCGATCGGCGACTTCGTGCTCGACTCGATCGGATCGGTCGCGGCGATCTACGACCACTACGTACTCGGTGCGCCGCGCGCGGCGGGCGCGTCGTGCTGATGGGTGCCCGCGCCAACCCGAACGACTGGATCCGGAACGCGACACGATGACGACAGGCGACCTGCTGCGCGGCGAGCACTTCACGTATTTCGCCTATGGCTCGTGCATGAATCTCGCGAGCCTGTCGGCCTCGCTCGGGTGCGAGGCGGCCGCGTATTTCACGGGCGCGGCGCGGCTCGACGGCCATCGCCTCGCGTTCAACTACGCATCGCTCAACGAGCCGGTCTGCTGCGCGAACATCGAGCCGGCCGCCGGCGCGATCGTCGAGGGCGCGCTGTACCGGTTGCCGATGCGCATGCTCGACGCGCTGGAGCGTCGCGAAGGTGTGCATCTCGGCCGCTACGTGCGCTGCGCGGTCGACGTGTCGGCGCAGGACGGGCGACGGGTACGCGCACTGACGTATCGCGGCGCCGTCACGCTCGATTGCGACGCGGCGCCGAGCGCGCGCTATCGCGAACTGCTGGTGCGCGGGCTGGCAGATGCGGGCGTGTCGACGTCGTATCGGGACCGCACGGTTGCGTACATCAGCGGGCTGCGCGATCGCCCGCCCGAAATGCAGTGACGACGCGCCACGCGCGGCCGGACGAGAACAGGGTATCGAATGCTCCACAAGAGCGTTCGGTCCAGCGGTGCGTTCGCGACTTTGAACGTCGACGAACGTTGTAAAGAAGCCCAAAGCGGGCATGTGAGCAAAAGGCTGAACATGAAGAACGCTTTCGACTACCCGCGCGCGATGCGCGCTTTCCGCCATGCCGGCGATGCGGTTCCCGGGCACAACGACGTACAACGAGCCCCGGTACGCACGGCAACGCCGCGATCGGCCCGCGCAAAGCCGATGCGCGCCTGATCCGCGGACCACGAACCGGATTCGACGAACTGCCGGGCGGACGTCGCACGCACGCGTGCGGTCCGCGGCATCCCGCGAACACGAACGAGCCGACCGGAGGCGGGCGGCCCCTGGCCGTGCGCGCCGGATGACGGGTGTCATTGCGGAAGGAAGCCATCCTGAAGCAGTGCGAAACAAAAAATAACCGCTCGAAAGAAGGGAAAAATCATGGAGACGCTTGTATCGATCGCCTCGCCCGCATTGCGGGTGTCGGAGGAAGCCGCCTATCGCAAGGTCGCGTGGCGGCTGATGCCGCTGCTGCTGTTCTGTTACCTGGTGTCCTATCTCGACCGCGTCAACGTCGGCTTCGCGAAGCTGCAGATGGCCGGCGACCTCGGGCTGTCCGACGCGGCCTACGGGCTGGGCGCGGGCATCTTCTTCTTCGGTTACTTCATCTTCGAGGTGCCGAGCAACCTGATTCTCCATCGCATCGGCGCGCGGGTCTGGATCGCGCGGATCATGGTGACGTGGGGCGCGGTCTCCGCGCTGACGATGTTCGTCACGACGCCGACGGCGTTCTACGCGATGCGCTTCCTGCTCGGTGCCGCGGAGGCCGGGTTCTTCCCGGGCGTGATCCTGTACCTGACCTACTGGTATCCGGCCCATCGGCGCGGACGAATGACGACGGTGTTCATGACGGCCGTCGCGCTGTCGGGTGTCGTCGGCGGGCCGATCTCCGGCTACATCCTGAAGGCGTTCGACGGACTCAACGGCTGGCACGGCTGGCAGTGGCTGTATCTGCTTGAAGGACTGCCGTCGATCGCCGCGGGTGTGCTCGTGTACACGCTGCTCGACGACCGGATCGCGCACGCGAAGTGGCTGAGCGACGACGAACGCGCGCTGCTCGAGCGCAACGTGAACGCGGAGGAGGCCGTCAAGTCGCACCTGTCGCTGGGTGCGGTGCTGGCCAATCCGCGCGTGTGGCTGATGTGCGCGATCTATTTCTCGTTCGTGATCGGCCTGTATGGCGTCGGGTTCTGGCTGCCGACGCTGATCCGTGCGACGGGCGTGGCCGACCCGCTGACGATCGGGCTGCTGTCGACGGTCCCGTACGCGCTGGCGGTGCTCGCGATGATCGCGATCGCGCGCAGCTCGGACCGGACCCGCGAGCGCCGCTGGCACCTCGCGGTGCCGGCCGCGATGGGCACGGTCGGGCTCGTGCTCGCGGTCGGCTGGGCACATCAGACCGGGCTCGCGATCGCGGCGCTGACGCTCGCGACGATGGGCATCCTCACCGCGATTCCGCTGTTCTGGAGCCTGCCGACGGCCTTCCTCGGCGGAACCGCGGCGGCCGCCGGGATCGCGATGATCAATTCGATCGGCAATCTCGCGGGGTTCCTCGGTCCTTACCTGATGGGGCTGTTCAAGCAGGTCACCGCGTCGAACGATGCGGGCCTCTACATGATGGCCGGCTGCATGGCACTGGGCGGGCTGCTCGCGCTGTCGTTGCCGAAGGCGCTGGTGAACCGGTAGCGCGATGCCCGGCATTCCCCTCAATGCATCCCGGAGACAGGACATGATCCACAACGAACCCGCGCTGTTCCCCGACCAGTCGATTGGCGCATCGCCGCAACAGTTTCGCGACGCGATGTGCCGCGTGGCGTCGGCCGTTCACGTGCTCACGAGCGACGGGCCGGCAGGGCGCTGCGGCATGACGGCGACCGCCGTGCTGTCGGTGTCCGACGCGCCGCCGACGGTGCTCGTGTCGGTCAATCGCGACAGCGTGTCGGCGCGGCGGCTGATCGCGAACGAAGTGTTCTGCGTGAACACGCTGGGCGCGGCCGACCGGTTTCTTGCCGACGTATTTGCGGGCCGCACGGCACACGATCGCACCGCACGCTTCACGGTGGGCGAGTGGGGCGAGCTCGCGACGCGCGCGCCGGTGCTGGCGAGCGCGCGCATCGCGCTCGACTGCCGGCTCGTCGCGTCGATGAGCGCGGCGACGCATGAGCTGCTCGTCGGCGAAGTGGTGGCGCTGCACTGCGCGGCGCCCGACGACGACGCGCTCGTTTATCTGCAGCGTGAATTTCGCGCCGTGTAACGACGCGCGCCGACAGGACGACCCACATGAAACGCGAAATCGTACAAGCCACCAACCGCTGCCGCAGCGAGATCCTCGCCGGCGGCTTTCGAACCGATGTCGCACGGATCGCGCAATGCGCGCGTGCGCATCTCGGCGACTATGCCGACAACCCGCACGTGCGCGCGTTGCTCGTGACGCTGGAAAACCGCTGCCTCGCATCGGGGCGCCTGCTGGACCTCACATACTCGGTGGACCAGAGCTTCATCCTCGGGTTCTTCGACGTGCCGTACAACGCCGATGCGTTCCTCGAAGCGGCCACGATCGCGCCCGTGCCGATTCCGCCGAGCGTGCTCGCGATCGCGCCGGACGGCAATGCGCTGCCGGTGCAGATCCGCATGTGCACGGACGGCTTCCGCAACCCGCTCGCGGTCGCGGTGTTCGGCGAGAACTTCATCGACGCCGACCTGCGCGCGTATCACAAGGCGTACTACTTCATCGACAAGTTCGTCGAGCGGTTCAAGCGCTACACGCGACCGGCGATCGAGGCGAGCTGGTCGCCCACCGCGTTTCCGGACCTGCTCGCGGCCGACGACGAACTGCTGACGCAGGCCAGCGCGATCTGGGTCCATCTGCACGAATACCACCACCGCACCGGCTTCCTGCCGATCCCCGAACATCTGGATGCGAAGAGTACGCGCAACGGTGCCGGTGCGGAGGAACTGCGCGTCGACATCCTGTCGATCCTTGCACTGTTCCGGCTGCGCTCGGACGACCGCGTGCTGCGCGCGTCGATCCAGTACATCCTGGCCGAGCGCCTGATCCGCTATCCGCTGCAGGCGCCGCCGCTCGACAACTACGACGCGCGATCGTCGGTCGCGCTGTTCCATTACCTGTCTCGTCACGGCGTGATCGCGCAGCGTGGCGAAACGCTCTATTTCGAAGGGGGCTACGAACGCCTGACCCAGGCGCTCAGGTCCATCGTGATCAAGCTGACCGCGCTCGAATACAAGCTCAGCGTGTCGTCCGATCTCGACCGGAGAAAAATCCTGTCGTTCGTGCTGCCGACGCTGGCAAAGAACGACAACAACTGGGGTGCGGCCGGCCGGCCGCACTGACGGCGGGCCGCTTGGCGGCCACCGACCTTTTCGAACAGATTCCATCGAGGATCAGGATGCCTACCTATCGTTCACGCACTTCCACCCACGGCCGCAACATGGCGGGCGCGCGCAGCCTGTGGCGCGCCACCGGGATGACCGATGCCGATTTCGACAAACCGATCATCGCGGTCGTCAACTCGTTCACCCAGTTCGTGCCCGGGCACGTGCACCTGAAGGATCTCGGCCAGCTGGTCGCGCGCGAGATCGAAGCGGCCGGCGCGGTCGCGAAGGAATTCAACACGATCGCGATCGACGACGGCATCGCGATGGGCCACGACGGCATGTTGTACAGCCTGCCGTCGCGCGAGCTGATCGCCGACAGCGTTGAATACATGGTGAACGCGCACTGCGCGGACGCGATGGTGTGCATCTCGAACTGCGACAAGATCACGCCGGGGATGCTGATGGCCGCGATGCGCCTGAACATTCCGGTGATCTTCGTGTCGGGCGGCCCGATGGAGTCCGGCAAGCTGACGTTTCGCGGCAAGCGGCGGTCGTTCGACCTGATCGACGCGATGGTGGTGGCCGCCGATGCGCAGGTGTCGGACGACGAGGTGCGCGCGGTCGAGAACGTCGCGTGCCCGACCTGCGGCTCGTGCTCGGGCATGTTCACCGCGAACTCGATGAACTGCCTGGCCGAAGCGCTCGGGCTCGCATTGCCGGGCAACGGTTCGGTGCTCGCGACGCATGCCGACCGCAAGCGGCTGTTCGTCGAGGCAGGGCGGGTGATCGTCGATCTTGCGCGCCGCTATTACGAGCAGGACGACGCGAGCGTGCTGCCGCGCTCGATCGCGACGCGCGACGCGTTCGAGAACGCGATGACGCTCGACATCGCGATGGGCGGCTCGACGAACACGGTGCTGCACCTGCTGGCCGCCGCGCATGAAGGCGAAGTGTCGTTCACCATGGCCGACATCGACCGGCTGTCGCGCCGCGTGCCGGTGCTGTGCAAGGTGGCGCCCTCCGTGCAGGACGTGCACATGGAAGACGTGCATCGCGCCGGCGGCGTGATCGGGATCATGGGCGAACTCGATCGTGCGGGGCTGCTGAATACGACGCTGCCGACGGTGCATGCGCCGAGTGTCGCGCATGCGCTCGCACGCTGGGACGTGATGCGCAACCGCGTCGATTCGGTCACGCGCTTCTATCGCGCGGCGCCGGGCGGCGTGCGTTCGCACGTCGCGTTCAGCCAGGACAACCGCTACGACGAACTCGATCTCGACCGCAAGACCGGCTGCATTCGCGATGCCGAGCACGCGTTCTCGCGCGATGGCGGGCTCGCGGTGCTGTTCGGCAACATCGCGCGCGACGGCTGCATTGTGAAGACCGCCGGCGTCGATGGCGGGATGCTGCGGTTTTCCGGCACCGCGCGCGTGTTCGAGGGTCAGGAAGAGGCGGTCGAGGGCATTCTCGGCGGCGCGGTCGGGCCGGGCGACGTCGTGATCGTCCGCTACGAGGGGCCGCGCGGCGGGCCGGGGATGCAGGAGATGCTCTATCCGACCAGCTACCTGAAATCGAAGGGGCTCGCGAAGCAGTGCGCGCTGATCACCGACGGCCGTTTCTCGGGCGGCTCGTCGGGGCTGTCGATCGGGCACGTGTCGCCGGAGGCGGCCGAAGGCGGCGAAATCGGCCTGATCGAAAACGGCGACGTGATCGAGATCGATATCCCGAACCGCTCGATCCGTGTCGTGGTCGACGACGAAGAGCTGCAACGCCGTCGCGCCGCAATGGAAGAGCGTGGTGCGCGCGCGTGGCAACCCGAGAAACGGCAGCGCCGCGTGTCGGGTGCACTGCGTGCGTACGCGGCGATGACCACCAGCGCCGCACGCGGTGCCGTGCGCGTCGTGAAGGGCTGATCGTGCGGCCCGCCCCGAACCGTCCGGCCGCCGGCGCGCAGGCCGACACCATGCTCGTCACGAGCGGCCGCACGCCGGCCGCGCATCACGGCTTCGTCAATCCGCCCGTGTATCGCGGCTCGACGGTGCTGGCGCCGAGCGTCGCCGATCTGCTCGGCTATACACAGCCGTACGTCTACGGCCGGCGCGGCACGCCGACGACGGCTGCGCTGCAGGACGCGATGCGTGCGCTCGATCACGGCGCCGGCGTCGTGCTGTGCCCGTCGGGGCTCGCGGCCATCACGACCGCGTTGTCGTCGTGCCTGGCGGCGGGCGATCACCTGCTGATGACGGACGCGGTCTACCGGCCCGCCCGGCAGTTGTGCGACGGCGTATTGCGGCGCGCGGGCATCGAGACGACGTACTTCGATCCGTGCGCGTCGGTCGACGCGCTCGCCGCGCTGATCCGGCCGAACACGCGCGCGCTGTATCTGGAGGCACCCGCGTCGCAGAGCATGGAGATGTGCGACGTGCCGGCGCTCGCCGCGCTCGCGCACGACCGGGGGCTCGTCGTGCTGATCGACAACACGTGGGCGACGCCGCTGTTTTTCGACGCGTTCGCGCACGGCGCCGATCTCGTGATCCAGGCCGGCACCAAGTATCTCGCCGGTCATGCCGACGTGATGATCGGCATGGTGTCGGCGTCGGCGCACATGCTGCCGGCGCTCGAGCAGTACCAGCGCGACACGGGGCAGTGCATCGGTTCGGACGATGCGTTTCTCGCGCTGCGCGGACTGCGCACGCTCGGCGTGCGGATTCGCCAGCACCAGGCGAACGCGCTGCACGTCGCGCGCTGGCTCGCCGCGCGCCCGGAGGTGCGGCGTGTCTGTTATCCGGCGCTCGAGGACGATCCCGGGCATGCGCTGTGGGCGCGCGACTTCGGCGGCGCGACGGGGCTGTTCTCCGTGGTGCTGCGGCCGGCGCCCGCGCAGGCCGTCGCGGCGCTGCTCGAGGGGCTCGCGTATTTCGGGCTCGGTTATTCGTGGGGCGGCTACGAAAGCCTGGCGATGCCGTTCGACTGCACTGCCTACCGTACCGCATCGCACTGGGATCCGGGCGGCCCGTGCGTGCGCTTTCACATCGGCCTCGAGAACGCCGACGACCTGATCGGCGATCTCGAGGCCGGCTTCGCCCGCTTCAACGATGCGCGCTGACGGGACCGACACACGCGGCCAGCACGCATTGCGCCTATTCCAATGACGAGGAACCCCGTATGACGAAGCAACTCTGCCTGGGTGGATTCATGCGACCGATCTGCCTGCACACGGCGTGGTGGCGGCATCCGAGCGCGCCGACGCTGGCGAACTTCAACTGGCCGGTCATCCGGTCGCTCGCGCAGAAGCTCGAGCACGCCTGTTTCGACGCGGTCTTCACCGCCGATCACCTCGCGGTGATGCCGATGCCGCCGAACGCGCTCAAGCGCAGCGGCACGATTACGTCGTACGACCCGCTCGTGATGCTGTCGGCGATCGCCGCGTGCACCGACCGCATCGGCCTGATCGCGACCGGCACGACGAGCTACGAGGATCCGTACCTGCTCGCGCGCCGCTTCGCGTCGCTCGACCATCTGAGCGGCGGACGCGCGGGCTGGAACATCGTCACGACCGTCAACCCGGAGGCCGCGCTCAATTTCGGTCTGGAGACCGCGTTGCGGCACGCGGAGCGCTACGAGCGCGCGGAGGAGTTCTTCGATGTCGTGACGGGCTTGTGGGACGGCTGGTCCGATCACGCGCTCGTGATGGACAAGGAAACCGGCGTGTTCTCCGACCTCGACAAGATCCGGCCGCTGAATCACAAGGGCAAGTTCTTCTCGGTGAAGGGGCCGCTCAACATCGCGCGCCCGGTTCAGGGCTGGCCGGTGATCGCGCTCGCCGGCGCGTCCGAGGAGGCGCGCGACATGGCCGCACGATCGGCCGACCTCGTGTTCGGCAACGCACGCAGCATCGAGACGGGCCGCGCGTTCTATCGCGACGTGAAGTCGCGTGCGGTCGCGGCCGGACGCAATCCCGACCACGTGAAGATCCTGCCCGCCAATCAGGTGTACGTCGGGCGCACGCGCGCCGAAGCGCTGGCGAAGAAGCGCTACATGGACGATCTCGTGCACATCGACAGCAACATTCCCAACCTGTCGATCCGGCTCGGCGTCGATTGCTCGAAGTTCGATCCCGACAAGCCGCTGCCGGAGCTGCCGCATACCGAGCAGGGGCAGGGCAACCAGCGCGAATGGGCGGCGCTCGCGCGTCGCGAGGGGCTGACGGTGCGCGAGCTCGCGAAGCGCGCGGCCGAATCCGGCACCGGCGAAATGGTCGGCACCGCGTCCGAGATTGCCGACCAGATGGAAGAGTGGCTGATGACGGAGGCATGCGACGGTTTCATCGTCGTGTTCTACACGGTGCCCGACGGCTACGACGACTTCGTGACGATGGTGGTGCCGGAGCTGCAGCGACGCGGGCTGTTTCGCACGCGCTACGAAGGCGCGACGCTGCGGGAAAACATCGGCCTGCCGCGGCCGAAGAGCCCGCTCGACTGACCGGCGCCTCGTCCGATTCGACTCCGGGAGACCGCGATGACCCACGACCCTCAATCCCTGCTACCCAGGCATACCTGGATGACGACGCCTTATCGCCGCCGGCTCGGCGTGCTGAGCGACGCGGCGCACCTGCCGCTGCTCGGTCACGGGCTGTGCGGCGTCGAGCGCGAGACGCTGCGCGTCGATGCCGCGGGCCGGCTCGCGCTGACGCAGCATCCGCGCGCGCTCGGCGCGGCGCTCACGCATCCGTCGATCACGACCGACTATGCGGAGCCGCTGCTCGAGTTCGTGACCCCGCCGCAGCACGATGCGGCCGACGTGATCGCGCGGCTCGACGAGCTCCACCGCTTCGCGTGCCAGGCAATCGGCGACGAGCTGCTGTGGAGCCAGTCGATGCCGTGCCCGCTCGACGACGATCGCCGCATTCCGATCGCGTGGTACGGCACGTCGAACCTCGGCATCCTGAAGCATGTGTACCGGCGCGGGCTGGCGTTCCGTTACGGCAAGGCGATGCAGTGCATCGCCGGGATCCACTACAACTATTCGCTTGCCGATGCGGTCTGGCCGCTGCTGCGCGATGCGCACGAGCCGGCCGGCCGCGATGCGCGCTCGGCCGGTTATCTCGCGCTGATCCGCAACTTCCATCGCTACGGCTGGCTGCTGCTGTACCTGTTCGGCGCGTCGCCGGCGCTGTGTGCGGGTTTCGTCGCGGGCGACCGGCACGGGCTCGACGCATTCGATGCGCAGACGCTGTACCTGCCGGACGCGACGAGCCTGCGCATGAGCGACCTCGGCTACCAGAATCGTGTGCAGGGTGCGTTCGCGCCGTGCCTCGATACCTTGCCGGCCTATCTGGAAGGGCTCGCGCGCGCGGTCGCGCAGCCGTGCCCCGAGTACCAGGCGATCGGCGCGAAGCGCGACGGCGAGTGGCTGCAGCTCAGCACGCACCTGCTGCAGATGGAGAACGAGTTCTATTCGGCGATTCGCCCGAAGCGCACGGTGCGCAGCGGCGAGCGGCCGCTCGATGCGTTGCGCAGCCGCGGTGTCGAGTACGTCGAGGTGCGCTGCCTCGATATCGATCCGTTCGCGCCGCAAGGCGTGTCCGAGACGACGCTGCGCTTCGTCGACGCGTTCCTGCTGTTCTGCGCGCTCGACGACAGCCCGTGTTTCGCGGGCGCCGAACAGGACACCTGCCGGCGCAACTTCGCGGCGGTCGCGCGGGAAGGGCGGCGCCCGGGGCTCGAACTGCAGCGCGGCGATGAACGCATCGCGCTGCGCACGTGGGGGCACGAATTGCTCGCGCGCATCAACGAGGCGGCCGGCGTGCTGGATCTGCAGCGCGGCGACACGCGCACCACCGCGGCGCTCGACGCGCAGTACGTGAAGCTCGACGATCCGCGGGAGACGCCGTCGGCGCGCGTGCTTGACGTGCTGCACACGCTTCGCGACGACCCGCGCGGCGCGTGCTTCGCGTTCGGGATGCGGCAGACGCTTGCGCACACCGCGGACTTCCGCGCGCGGCCGCTGCCGGCCGGCGTGCAGGCGCGGTTCGATGCAACGGCGGTCGAATCGCTGAACCGCCAGGCCGATCTGGAGCGCACGCAGATCGGCAACTTCGACGCGTTCCTTGCCGCGTATCACGCGGGAACGCTGAACCAGGAATGCGGTGAACCGACGCACGGCGCGTCATGACGCGGCCGCATCCCTATCGAAATCGTCCGGAGGACTGATGAGCAGTATCGCGGAAATGAAAACCGAACGCGGCTTCTCGGCGCGCGCGGCCGGCGCGGGTGCGCTGGCGTCGTTCGTCGGCTTCGCGTCGACATTCACGCTGATCGTGAATGCGCTGACGAATGTCGGCGCGACGCGCGCGCAGGCCGCATCGGGCCTGATGGCCGTGTCGATCGTGATGGGACTGGCGGGCATCGTCCTCAGCTACCGGACGAAGATGCCGGTCAGCGTCGCGTGGTCGACGCCCGGCGCCGCGCTGCTGCTCGGCCTGGGCGCGGTGAAGGGCGGGTATCCGGCCGCGGTCGGCGCGCTCGTGCTGACGGGCGTGCTGCTCACGCTGGCCGGACTGTGGAAGCCGCTCGGTCGCGCGATCTCGAGGATTCCGCTGCCGATCGCGAACGCGATGCTCGCGGGGATCATCCTGAACCTCTGCGTCGCGCCGGTGCATGCGCTCGCGCAGTATCCGCTGATCGTCGCGCCGATCCTGCTCGTCTGGGTCGTCATGATGCGGATTCGCAAGATCCTCGCCGTGCCGTGCGCGGCGGTCGCGACGCTGGTCGCGATCGCGTTCGTCGCGAAGACGGGCGGCGCCGGCGCGGCCGGCATGCTGCCGCATCTCGCGCTCGTCGCGCCGGTGTTTTCGGTGTCGACGATGATGAGCGTCGCCGTGCCGCTGTTCATCGTGACGATGGCGTCGCAGAACATCCCGGGCGTCGCGGTGCTCAACGTGAACGGCTACCGGCCGGAAGCGTCGCGGCTGTTCGCCGCCACGGGCCTGTGCAGCCTGCTGGCGGCACCGTTCGGCGCACCGCCGATCGGGCTGGCCGCGATCACCGCCGCGCTGTGCGCGGGCGAGGAGGCCGGTCCCGACGAATCGCGCCGCTACTGGGCGGGCATCGTCTGCGGTGCCGCCTACATCGTGTACGGGCTCGCGGCGAGCGCCGCGACGCTGTTCATCGCGGTCGCGCCGCCGATCATCATCGAAGCCGTCGCGGGCCTCGCGCTGATGAACGCGCTCGGCGGCGCGCTGCTCAACGCGCTCACCGACAAGGATGCCCGCGAAGCGGCGATCCTGACCTTCCTCGTGACGATCGCCGGCCACGCGTTCCTCGGCATCGGCGGCGCATTCTGGGGGCTGCTGACCGGCATCGGCGTCACGTTCGTGCTGCGTCGCACGCAGAGCCGCTGACGCCGCGCGCGGGCGCGGCCTGACGAAATCCTGTCGTACCCATCACAACAAAACGGAGAAGACATGCAGCACACCATCGAGAAAATAACTGCGACGCCGGTGTTCGCGCGCGGCGACGCGGAGATCGCCGGCGTCCGGCTGTCGGGCAAGCTGTCGGGCGTGATCGTCGAGATCGAGACATCGCAGGGCATCGTCGGTCACGGCTTTACGGCGATCACCGACGAAGCCGTCGTGGCCGCCGCGATCGATCACGTGGCCGCGCCGAACCTGGTCGGGATGAACGTCGTCGAGCGCGAGCGGATCCTCGACAAGCTCTATTGGCTGCTGTGCCCGCGCGGGCAGACCGGCTATGCGGGGCACGTGATCTCCGCGATCGACATCGCGGTGTGGGATGCGATCGGCAAGATCGTCGGCATGCCGGTATGGAAAATGCTCGGCGGCGCACGTCCGGTGGTGCCGCTCTACACGACCTTCGGCTTCGCGTCGGTCGAGCGCGCGGAGCTGGTGCATGCCGCGCGTGCGCTGGTCGGCGCCGGGCACCGCCGCATCAAGATGATCGTCGGCTATCACGCGCTTGCGCGCCGCAACGAAGGGAGACCGCTCGACCAGGTGGTCGCCGACGATGTGGCGCGCGTGCGCGCCGTTCGCGACGCGGTAGGCGACGCGGCCGAGATCTATATCGACGCAAATTGCGGGCTCGATCACTATCACGCGCTGCGGCTTGCCGAACGCGTGGCCGACTGCGATATCGGCTTCTTCGAGGAACCGATTGCCGACAACGATCCGGCCAAGCTCGCCGACCTGAGAAAGCGCGGCGGCATTCCGGTCGCGACCGGGCAGAGCGAGGGGCAGCTGTTCCGGTTCAGGGATTTCCTCGTGAACGAGTCCGTCGACATTCTTCAGCCCAACGTGTGCGTGTGCGGCGGTTTTTCGGTTGCGGCGCGCGCGGCCGCACTCGCGCAGGCGTTCGGCGTGCCGATCGACAACGGCGGCACGTTCCCGTTCCACAACATGCACCTGCATGGCGGGCTCGCGAACGGCGGCTCCGTCGAGTGGCACGTCGTCGCGGTGGAGATCTGCCGGAACCTGTTTACCGGCCTGCCGGTCGAGCGCGACGGCACGCTGGCGCTGCCCGACGCGCCGGGTCTCGGCTTCGGCATCAACCGCGACGGCGTGCGCGAATTCTCGTCCGGCCCCGGATCGCAGGGGCACGGCAAGGCGTGACCGGCAGCCGGCGCCAATCGGCCACCCCGGGCGCGCCGGCCCGCCATCCCGCGCCTATCATGGCAAATATGCTCACCGCGATCGAGCGGGTTGGTCATCGACGGCCGGCGCGGCATTGCATAGATTCCCAAGGTTGGCGTGCTTATCCGCACGCCAGCCCGCGCGCAGGCCGGCAACCGGCCGCGCGTTTCCTATCAGCGTGAGACACAATCGAGCGTGGAGACGACACGATGAGCCTGTCAGAGCCATTGCGTCTGCATGTGCCGGAGCCCACCGGGCGCCCGGGCTGCAAGACGGACTTTTCCTATCTGCATCTATCGCCGGCCGGCGCGGTTCGCCGCCCGCCGATCGACGTTGCCGCGGTGGACACCGCCCATCTCGCCCGCAGCCTGGTGCGCGTGATCGACGACCATGGCGAAGCCGTCGGCCCGTGGGCGCCGGCCCTCGACGATGCGCGGCTGCTCGCCGGGCTGCGCGCGATGCTCAAGACCCGCATCTTCGACGCGCGCATGATGATCGCGCAGCGCCAGAAGAAAATCTCGTTCTACATGCTGAGCCTCGGCGAAGAGGCGATCGGCACCGCGCACGCGATGGCGCTGCGCGACGGCGACATGTGCTTCCCGACCTACCGGCAGCAGAGCATCCTGATCGCGCGCGACGTGCCGCTCGACCGGATGATCTGCCAGCTGATGTCGAACGAAGGCGACCCGCTGAAAGGCCGCCAGCTCCCCGTGATGTACTCGGATCGCGACGCGGGCTTTTTCTCCATTTCCGGCAACCTCGCGACGCAGTTCATCCAGGCGGTCGGCTGGGCGATGGCGTCGGCGATCAAGGGCGACACGAAGATCGCGTCCGCGTGGATCGGCGACGGCGCGACGGCCGAAGCCGACTTCCACACCGCGCTCACGTTCGCGCACGTGTACCGTGCGCCGGTCGTGCTGAACGTCGTCAACAACCAGTGGGCGATCTCGACGTTCCAGGCGATCGCGGGCGGCGAAGGCACGACGTTCGCGGGGCGCGGCGTCGGCTGCGGGATCGCGTCGTTGCGCGTCGACGGCAACGACTTCCTCGCAATCTACGCGGCATCGAGCTGGGCGGCCGAACGCGCGCGCCGCAATCTTGGCCCGACGCTGATCGAGTGGGTGACCTACCGCGCGGGCGCGCATTCGACGTCGGACGACCCGACCAAATACCGGCCGAGCGACGACTGGTCCCATTTCCCGCTCGGCGATCCGATCGACCGTTTCAAGCGCCACCTGATCGTCAAGGGCATCTGGTCGGACAGCGCGCATGAAGCGCTGACGGCCGAGCTCGAGGCCGAGGTGATCGCCGCGCAGAAGGAAGCGGAGAAATACGGGACGCTGGCCGACGACAGGATTCCGTCGCCGGCCTCGATGTTCGACGACGTGTACAAGGAGCTGCCCGCGCACCTGCGCCGTCAGCGCCAGGAACTGGGAGCATGACCATGGCTCAACTCGAGACAGGCACGGCGGCGCAGCCGATGACGATGATCCAGGCGCTGCGCTCCGCGATGGACGTGATGCTCGGGCGCGACAGCGACGTGGTCGTGTTCGGGCAGGACGTCGGGTATTTCGGCGGCGTGTTCCGCTGTACCGAAGGACTGCAGAACAAATACGGCAAGTCGCGCGTGTTCGATGCGCCGATCTCCGAAGGCGGGATCGTCGGTGTGGCGGTGGGGATGGGCGCGTACGGGCTGCGCCCGGTGTGCGAGATCCAGTTCGCCGACTATTTCTACCCGGCATCCGACCAGATCGTGTCGGAAGGCGCGCGGCTGCGTTATCGCTCGGCCGGCCAGTTCATCGCGCCGATGACGATCCGGATGCCGTGCGGCGGCGGCATCTATGGCGGCCAGACGCACAGCCAGAGCCCGGAGGCGATGTTCACGCAGGTGTGCGGTCTGCGCACGGTGATGCCGTCGAATCCGTACGACGCGAAAGGGCTGCTGATCGCGTCGATCGAGAACGACGATCCGGTGATCTTCCTCGAGCCGAAACGGCTGTACAACGGGCCGTTCGACGGCCATCACGAGCGGCCCGTCACGTCATGGCTCAAGCATCCGGCGAGCGCGGTGCCCGAGGGCTACTACACGGTGCCGCTCGATACGGCCGCCGTGGTGCGGCCCGGCAACGACGTGACGGTGCTGACGTACGGCACGACGGTGCACGTATCGCTCGCCGCGGCCGAAGAGACGGGCATCGACGCGGAAGTGATCGACCTGCGCACGCTGTGGCCGCTCGATCTCGACACGATCGTCGCGTCGGTGCGCAAGACCGGGCGCTGCGTCGTGGTGCACGAGGCGACCCGCACCTGCGGTTATGGCGCGGAACTGGTGTCGCTGGTTCAGGAACATTGCTTCTATCACCTCGAAGCGCCGATCGAGCGCACGACGGGTTGGGATACGCCGTATCCGCATGCGCAGGAATGGGCGTACTTTCCGGGGCCGGCCCGGGTTGGCGAAGCGTTGCGACGCGTGATGGAGGCGTGAGATGGGGATTCATGTCATCAAGATGCCGGATATCGGCGAAGGGATTGCCGAGGTCGAGCTGGTGGCCTGGCATGTGGAAGTCGGACAGACGATCAAGGAAGATCAGCCGCTCGCCGACGTGATGACCGACAAGGCGGCGGTCGAGATTCCGTCGCCGGTGACGGGGAAGGTGCTCGAACTCGGCGGCCGCATCGGCGAGATGATGGCGGTCGGCAGCGAGCTGATTCGCCTTGAGGTCGAAGGCGACGGCAACCTGAAGGCCGGCGCACCGGTGCGGGAAACAAAGGTGGAAACCTCACCGGCTGCGGCGGCAGCGTCGAAGCCGGTCGCCGACGTGCCGGCTGAAAAGCCCGCGGCGCCGCGTCATGATGCGAAACGTGCTCCCGCGGAACCGCGTCGGGCGGAACCTGCGGCGCAGCCGCGCGCGGCGCTCGCGCCGGGCGAACGACCGCTCGCGTCGCCGGCCGTGCGTCAGCGCGCGTGGGACATGGGTGTCGAGCTGCGCTATGTGCGCGGCACGGGCGACGCAGGGCGGATCCTGCATACGGATCTCGATGCGTATGCGCGCACGGGCAGCGGTGCGGCGCGAGCATCGCAAACGCACGGCTACGACGAACGCCACGACGAAACCGAAGTGCCGGTGATCGGCCTGCGGCGCGCGATCGCGCGCAAGATGCAGGAAGCGAAGCGCCGCATTCCGCACTTCAGCTACGTCGAGGAAATCGACGTCACCGAGCTCGAATCGTTGCGTACCGACCTGAACCGCCGCTACGGCGACACGCGCGGCCGCCTCACGCCGCTGCCGCTGCTGATTCGCGCGATGGTGATCGCGTTGCGCGACTTCCCGCAGATCAATGCGCGCTTCGACGATGAAGCGGGTGTCGTCACGCGTTACGGTGCGGTGCACATGGGCGTCGCGACGCAGACGGATGGCGGCCTCACGGTGCCCGTGTTGCGTCATGCCGAAGCGCGCGACGTGTGGTCGATCTCGGCCGAAATCGCGCGGCTCGCCGATGCGGTGCGCGCGAACCGTGCACAGCGCGACGAACTCAGCGGCTCGACGATCACGATTTCGAGCCTCGGCGCGCTCGGCGGCATCGTGTCGACGCCGGTCATCAATCATCCCGAGGTCGGCATCGTCGGCGTGAACCGGATCGTCGAGCGGCCGATGATTCGCGACGGCGCGGTTGTCGCACGCAAGATGATGAATCTGTCGTCGTCGTTCGACCATCGTGTCGTCGATGGCGCGGATGCGGCCGAATTCATCCAGGCCGTGCGCGGGGTGCTCGAACGCCCGGCACTGCTGTTCGTGGAGTGAGCGCGATGAAAAACGAACACACCACGCTGCTCGTGATCGGCGGCGGCCCGGGCGGCTACGTCGCCGCGATCCGTGCCGGCCAGCTCGGCATTCCGACCGTGCTCGTCGAGCGCGACCGGCTCGGCGGCACGTGCCTGAATATCGGCTGCATTCCGTCGAAGGCGCTGATCCACGTGGCCGACGCGTTCGAACAGGCGTGCGGCCAGGCCGGCGAAGGGGCGCTCGGGATTCGCGTGCGCACGCCCGAGATCGACATCGCGCAAAGCGTCGCGTGGAAGGACGGCATCGTCGACCGGCTGACGCGCGGCGTCGGCGCGCTGCTGAAAAAGAACGGCGTGCGCGTGCTGCACGGCGACGCGCGCGTGATCGACGGCAAGACCGTCGAAGTCGTCTCGGGCGGCCACACGACGCAGATCGGTTGCGAGCACCTGTTGCTCGCGACCGGCTCCGAACCGGTCGAACTGCCGTCGATGCCGTTCGGCGGACCTGTCGTGTCGTCCACCGAAGCACTGTCGCCCGCGACGTTGCCGAAGCGGCTGGTCGTCGTCGGAGCCGGGTATATCGGGCTCGAACTCGGGATCGTCTACCGCAAGCTCGGCGTCGAAGTCAGCGTCGTCGAAGCGGCGGAGCGCGTGTTGCCTGCTTACGATGCCGAACTCGCGCGGCCGGTTGCCGATTCGCTCGCGCGGCTCGGTGTCCGGCTGTGGCTTGGCCACAAGGTGCTCGGGCTCGCGGAAAACGGCGCGGTGCGCGTGCAGGCGGCCGACGGGGCCGAACAGACGTTGCCGGCCGATCGCGTGCTGGTCGCGGTCGGCCGCCGGCCGCGCGTCGACGGCTTCGGGCTCGAGTCGCTGCTGCTCGATCGCAACGGCCGCGCGCTGCGGATCGACGACGAATGCCGGACGTCGATGC
Organism: Burkholderia cepacia; assembly: GCF_001039005.1. GTDB lineage: Bacteria > Pseudomonadota > Gammaproteobacteria > Burkholderiales > Burkholderiaceae > Burkholderia > Burkholderia theae. Next base: position 75,295 of record NZ_LDWR01000001.1, on the reverse strand, counting down.
GCAACGTCTGGGCGATCGGCGATGTCGCCGGCGAACCGATGCTCGCGCATCGCGCGATGGCGCAGGGCGAGATGGTGGCCGAGCTGATCGCCGGCCGGCGCCGCAAGTTCATGCCTGCGTCGATTCCGGCCGTGTGCTTTACCGACCCCGAGATCGTGACGGCCGGCTGGTCGCCGGACGACGCGCATGCGGCCGGCGTCGATTGCGTGAGCGCGTCGTTCCCGTTCGCGGCGAACGGGCGCGCGATGACGCTGCAGGCGACCGACGGGTTCGTGCGTGTGGTCGCACGGCGCGACAACCACCTGATCGTCGGCTGGCAGGCCGTCGGGCGCGGTGTGTCGGAGTTGGCCGCGGCGTTCTCGCAATCGCTGGAGATGGGCGCGCGGCTGGAGGACATCGGCGGCACGATCCACGCGCACCCGACGCTCGGCGAAGCGTTGCAGGAGGCTGCGCTGCGTGCGCTCGGGCACGCGTTGCATGTTTGACGCGGGCACCTGACATGGAGACGCCGATGCGCAACGCGCGCATCGGCGGTCTTCCGGTTGCCGCACCTATGCCGGTGTGGAAGCGGATCTAAAACGGCTGCCCGCGCGTGTGCCTTTTGTCAGGGAAGCGCGCGGGGTTCAACGTGTTGCGCCGTCACATCACGATAAAACGCATCGATCGCATCGACCATCTGAGATAACCCCGGTTGTTCAAGCGGATAGTGGCCCGCGTTCTCCAGCATCGCGACCTTGACGGGCACAGGGCGAATGCGCGCGAGGAACGGCTCGCTCAGATGCCGCGGCGTCCAGCGGTCCGCGGCCGGTTGCGTGCGCAGGATCGGGCACGCGGTGAAGTCCTCCGGCTCGACCGCCGGCCGGACATCAATAACCATTCAACGGTATGGGGTACGATCGACATGGCGATTCGACGCGCACATGGGCGACCAACTGACGCGTGGAGTGGTCCGAAGCCGGCAGCACGACGAGACCGTTTCGAGATATGCAACGAGTGCGGCTTGTAATTTTTCGAGATGTGGGAAAGTTGTCTGCGCCGGGGCGGCCGACCATCATGTGGAAAGCCGGAAACCGGGCCGCTCCTGGCCCGCCAACGCAGGCTTCACACGGAAGAACCGGACATGAAACTGCTGCTCGTCGGCGCGACCGGACTCGTCGGGCGCCACGTCCTCGAAGTCGCGCTCGCCGATGCGCGGGTCGATCACGTGATCGTCCTCGCGCGTCGGCCGTTGTCGCCGCATCCGAAGATGCGCGCGCTGGAAGTCGATTTCGATCATCTGCCCGGCGAGGCCGACTGGTGGCAGGCCGATGCCGTGATCTGCACGCTCGGCACCACGATGCGGGTCGCCGGCTCGCAGGCGGCGTTCCGGCGCGTCGATCACGACTATCCGCTGGCGGTCGCGCGGCTCGCGCACCGGTACGGCACGCCGACTTACGTCCTGAATTCAGCCCTCGGCGCGGATCCGGCGTCGCGCATCTTCTACAACCGCGTCAAGGGCGAGGTCGAGCAGGCGCTCGCCGGCGTCGGGTTCGCGTCGCTCACGTATGTGCGGCCGGGCCTGATTGGCGGCAGCCGTGACGAATTCAGGTTCGGCGAGCGGATGCTGGTGTCCGCGCTGAACGTCGCGCAACCCGTGTTGCCGGCGAAGTGGCGCGTGAATCCCGCGCGGAAGATCGCCCGCGCGCTGCTTGACGCGGCACTCGACGCGCGGCCGGGCGTGCAGGTCGTCGCATCGGACCGGCTGGTCTGAAGCGGAAGGGGGCGACGCGCGCCGGCTATTGGCTCGCGAAGCCGTCGAGCCCGCCGAACTGTTCGGCGAGCGCTGCGGTGAATGCATCCAGCGCTTCGCTGCCGTCGCAGTTCCTCGGTGTCGCGAGCTGGAATTCGACCGTATGGCTCAGCTTGCTCGCGAGCAGCCTGCGCATCTTCCCGGCGGCCACCCACGGCGCCGCGACGTGGTCGGGCAGGAAGCCGACATGCGCGCCGGACAGGATGAAGATCACGTCGGCATCGACGTTCTCGGAGAACGCGGTCGGCTGCGCGTTACGCAGCGCCGCACCCGATGTGTTCGTCTTGTAGAGCCGCGCGACGTTGCTCGTGCGTGCGATGTCGTTGACCGACACGGTCTTTTTCGCAAACAGCGGATGCCGGGCGCCGCAATGCAGCGACTGGTGTTCGACGAACAGTGGTGCATAGTGCAGCCCGGCCTGGTGGCCCGAAAAGTAGCCGATCGCGAGCTGCAGCTCGCTCTTCAGCAACCTGCGCTCCAGCTCGTCGGGCGGCACCGCGATCATCTCGATCAGCACGTCCGGCGCCAGCTCGCGAAAGCGGCCGACGGCCGCCGCGATCGATTCGACGATGTCCGGCGCGAGTCGCTCGGACAGGCCGATGCGCAACTCGCCGAGCAAGGTTCCCGACACGTGCTGCGTATCGCGCGTGAACACGTCCATCGCCTGCAGGAGCCGCCGCGTCGACTGCAGCACGCGTTCGCCCTTCGGCGTCAGCCGGAACCCGCTTTTGCCGCGGTCGCATAGCCGGAACCCGAGACGGGTCTCGAGCTTGGCCATCTGCGTGCTGATCGTCGACGGCGCCATCCCGAGCGTGCCCTGCGCGGCGCTGAAGCCGCCACTTTCGACGATCGTCAGGAACAGCCGCAGCAACTGCAAATCCATGTCTCTCAGTCGGGTCAGCATGGTGATACATCGCGTTTCGTGAAGTCAGCTTATGTTAGTTCATATTTTTCGTCGGATGCGCCAGCGGCAGAATCGGGCACGCGGTCGCTGGCAGCGCGACCGTGTCCCCCTTCAGACAGGAATCCGACGATGAGCCAGAACGATCTCGCGTTCACGCGCGACAGCCTTTACGGCACGCAAGCCGAGCCGACCTTCGCGGGCGCGACGAGCTTCATGCGCCGACGTTTCAGCCGCGATCTCGACGGTGTCGACCTCGCGATCACCGGCGTGCCGTTCGATTCCGCCGCGTCGCACCGGCCCGGCACGCGCTTCGGCCCGCGCGGGTTGCGGATCGCGTCGACCGGCATCGCGTGGGAGCGCCCGTGGCCGTGGTCGTTCGATCCGTTCGACGTGCTGGCCGCGGTCGACTACGGCGATTGCGCATTCGATCTCGGGCAGCCCGAATCGGTGCCGGGCGCGATCGAGCGGCATGCCGATGCGATCCTCGCGCGCGGCTGCGCGATGCTGACGCTCGGCGGCGATCACTTCATCACGTATCCGCTGATGAAGGCGCATGCGAAGGTGCACGGACCGCTGTCGCTCGTGCATTTCGATGCGCATACCGACACGTGGCCCGACCGCGACGTGAAGCGCATCGATCACGGGACGATGTTTTATCACGCGGCACGCGAAGGGTGGGTCGTGCCCGAGCGGTCGGCCCAGGTCGGTATCCGGACCACCAACGACGAACCGATGGGGTTCGACATCCAGGATGCGCGCCGCGTGCATGCGTCGACGCCCGCCGCGGTCGCCGCGCGCATTCGCGAGCGCGTCGGCGATCATCCCGTGTACCTGACGTTCGATATCGACTGTCTCGATCCGGCGTTCGCGCCGGGCACCGGTACGCCGGTCGCGGGCGGGCTGTCGAGCCATCAGGCGTTCGAAATCCTGCGGCACCTGGAAGGTATCAACCTGATCGGCATGGATGTGGTCGAGGTGTCGCCGCCATATGATCATGCGGAAATCACGTCGCTGGCCGGCGCGACGATCGCGCTGGAACTGATCTGTCTATATGCGTCGCGCCGTCGCGCCGTCGCGCCGTCGCGCCGTCGCGGCGCGCGGTGACGGCGGGCGTTGACCGGATCACGGACATCGTCGATTCGTAAAACTGTTTCGTCATACAAAGCAATAGCGAGATCGCGACCCCGGCGCTGACCTACGATGGAAACATTGCTTCCATCGTTCGCCGAACCGTGTGCACCCACTACCGCGCCCCCGGCGAAGACCCGGGCATCAGTGAACTGAAGATCGGCATCGGCGATCTGTACCGTCGCGACCCGTGGGCACCCGATGTCTATCCCGACTACGCGGCGCCGCTTGCGCGCGCCAACGGCGACGGCCTCGCGGTCGTTGCAGCCGTGTTCGGCTTCTGGCCGAAATTCATGCAGCCCGAACGGATCGACGAGAACGGCCGGAAAAGCAGGAAGCTCGACACGGTGAACGCGCGGGCTGAAACGGTCGGCTCGTCGCGGCTGTACGGCAACGCCTGGCGCAACGGCCAGCGCTGCCTGATCCCGGTGCGCTGGATCTGCGAGCCGTGCTACGAGAGTGGCCGCAACGTGTGGCACCGGATCGGCGTCGACGGCTGGCAACCGTGCTGCGTCGCCGGCATCTGGCGACGCTACGAAGGCGGCGACGGCCGCGCATGCGTCGGCATGGCGATGCTCACGGTGAACGCCGACGACCATCCGCTGTTCTCGCGGATGCATCGGCCCGGCGACGAGAAGCGGGGCGTCGTGATCCTGCGCCGCGACGACTACGACGAATGGCTGCACGCGCGCGACATCGAAGTCGCGCGGCGCATGCTGAACCTGCTCCCCGCCGCCGACATGACGGCCGCGCCCGATCAGGCGCCTTCCACCGGCGCCTGACCTTTCATTTTTCCAACGTCCGATCGGCGGCAAAATCAGCCGGACGCATCGCGATTGTTCGGACAATTTCCAAAATGGATCGATACCGGGTAATCACCGATATCTCGCAAGTTGTATATACAAGATCATCCGCTGGCAATGTCGGCACACGTCGTGTCGCTTGCGCGCCAGCGTGCAGACCGTGCGTGCGTGGCGCATGCCGGCGATCCACGGCGCCCCGCACCCGAAGAGCCGAAAGGGCGGCTCGCAGATTCCTGTCTTGTTCAAACCATTCGCGATCCTGAGTATTTTGGAGATTTCCCCGTGTCAACGAATCCCAGTGGAAAAGCCGGCGGCCTGATCGAGGTACGCTCGATCGACTTCATTCCCGACGCCGAGCGCCACGGCGGCTTGCTGAGCCAGTTCACGCTGTGGCTGTCGGCCAACATGCAGATCACGGCCATCGTCACGGGCGCGCTCGCGGTCGTGCTCGGCGGCGACGTGTTCTGGTCGCTGGTCGCGCTGCTGCTCGGCCAGCTCGTCGGCGGCGCGGTGATGGCGCTGCACGGCGCGCAAGGCCCGCAGCTCGGGCTGCCGCAGATGATCTCGAGCCGCGTGCAGTTCGGCGTGTACGGCGCGATGATCCCGATCGTGCTCGTGTGCCTGATGTACATCGGCTTTTCCGCAAGCGGCTCGGTGCTGGCCGGGCAGGCCGTCGCGCAGCTGCTGCACGTCGACGACGCGGCCGGCATCCTGCTGTTCGCGGCCGTGATCGTCGTGCTGACCGTGTTCGGCTATCGCGCGATCCACTTCGTCGGCCGGATCGCGAGCGTGGTCGGCATCGTCGCGTTCGTCTACATGTTCTCGCAGCTGTTCGCGAACCACGATATCGGCGCGCTGCTTGCGAACAAGCACTTCTCGCTCGCGAGTTTCCTGCTGGCGATGTCGCTGTCCGCGTCGTGGCAGATCGCGTTCGGCCCGTACGTGGCCGACTATTCGCGCTACCTGCCGCGCTCGACGTCGTCGGTCGCGACGTTCCTCGCGGTCGGCCTGGGTTCCGTGATCGGCGCGCAGGCGGCGATGGTGTTCGGCGTGTTCGCGGCCGCGCTGGCCGGCGGCCAGTTCGCGCACCACGAAGTGTCGTATATCGTCGGCCTCGGTTCGACGGGCGCCGTGGCCGCGCTGCTGTACTTCAGCATCGCGTTCGGCAAGGTGACGGTGACGGCGCTCAACGCGTACGGCAGCTTCATGTCGATGGCGACCATCGTCAGCGGTTTCCGCGGCAAGGGTGCCGTGTCGTCGAAGAGCCGTCTCGTCTACATCTTCGGGATGATCTGCGTGTCGACGCTGATCGCCCTCGCGGGCCGTCATTCGTTCCTGAAGGAATTCACCGCGTTCATCCTGTTCCTGCTCGCGTTCTTCACGCCGTGGAGCGCGATCAACCTGGTCGACTACTACTGCTTCACGCGCTCGCGCTACGACGTGCCGGCGCTGTCCGATCCGGATGGCCGCTACGGCCGCTGGAACGTGATGGCGATCACGATCTACGTGGTCGGCATCCTGGTGCAACTGCCGTTCATGTCGACGCACATCTATACGGGGCCGCTCGTCGACGCGCTCGGCGGCACCGACATCTCGTGGATCCTCGGCCTGATCGTACCGGCCGTGCTGTATTACGTCGCCGCGCGTGCGTCCCGACGCAGCATCCCCGAACGCCTGATCCTGCCGATCGAGCGCAGCGAAGTTCACCACTGACCACGCGCATCGCGCATCGGGCCGGCCCGCTGCCGGCCTGAGCGTCGCGCCGAGCCTGGCGCCGCCTGCACCAGGCTCTCACCCACATTCACCATCCCGCGATGCCGGTGCGGCGCAACTGCCGCGCCCGGCGTCGTTTCATTCTCTTTCTATTGAATAGTATGACTAAACAAATGAAAGCCCGCGGCAGCGATTCCCGGGCGTGGCCGGTGCACGCCGGTCTTCGCATGACGGTGGCGGCCGCGTGCCTCGCCGGATCGGGCGCCGCGCTCGCGCAGGACGGCGTCACGCTGTACGGCGTGATCGACGAATTCGCGCAGTACGTGAATACCGGCAACGGCTATACGGCGGCGATCGGCTCGGGCGGTCAGTGGGGCAGCCGGTTCGGGCTGAAGGGCGGCGAGGATATCGGCGGCGGGCAGAAGATCGAGTTCGCGCTGGAGAACGGCTTCAACCCGAACGACGGTTCGCTGGCGAGTTCGGGCAGCATGTTCAACCGGCAGGCGTGGGTCGGCGTCGCCGGGCAGTGGGGCAAGGTGCGCGCGGGTCGCCAGAATTCGCCGCTGTTCAACGACCAGGGCGGGCAGGATGCGTTCGGCGGCGTCACGCAGGCGTCCGGCATGGACAACCTGACCGTGTTCGCGTTCCGCACCAGCAACACGCTGTCGTACCAGAGCCCGGAGATCGCCGGTTTCCAGGGCGGGCTGTATTTCGGGTTCGGCGATGCGGGCGGCGTGCGCTCGGCCGGCTCCAGCCAGCAGTTCGACCTGACCTACGAGCACGGGCCGTTCGCGGCGTTCGTCGCGGGCCAGTGGCTGAAGAACGCAACGGCGACCACGACCGATCGCACGATCATGGCCGGCGCGTCGTACGCGATCGGCAAGGCGACCGTGTACGGCGGTTTCTCCGCGGTGAAGTGGGCCGACCTCGGGATCGATTCGCGCGTGTACGGGCTGTCGGTCAAATACCAGTTCAACCCGGCCAACTATGTCGCGCTCGGTTACGCATATCTGCACGACCAGTCGTCGCAGGGCAACAATGCGGACCAGCTCGGGCTGATGTACGAGTACGACCTGTCGAAGCGCACGAGCTTCTACGGCGCGCTGTCCTACCTGCGCAACCGCAACCAGGCCGGCTACACGCTCGCCGGCGCGGCGAACCCGGGCCTGCCGCTCGCGTATCCGGGCGCGAATGCGCGCGGCGTGCAGCTCGGCATCGTGCATCGCTTCTGACGACGGCGACGCGCCGGGCCGTGTGCGCCCGGCGCCTTCCTCGGGCGCGTTCGCGCTCTTACTTCCCCAGCCGCTCCGCGAGTGAATAGCGCTGCATGCAGCGCTCCATCGCGTCGAGAAACGCGTGCTCGGCCGCATTCATCTTGCGGTCGCGATGCCACAGCAGGAACACGTCGACATCGACGAGCCCGTCGTCCGGCGGCAACCGCCACAGCCGCTGTTGCGCGATGTCGTCGCGCACGATGTGCTCGGGCAGGCAGCCAACTCCGTAGCCCGCGAAGATCAGCCGCCGCACTTCCTCGAGGCTCGGCGACGACGCGACGATGCGCCCCGTGAAGCCCTTCTGGTCGCGGAAGACGGTGAGCGGCGACAGGCTGTCGCCGATCTGGTCGCTCGTGAACGACACGAAATTCTCCGCGAGCAGATCGTCCATCCGCAGTTGCGTCTGCCCGAACAGCCGGTGATGGCGGCCGCAGTAGATCGCGTAACGCTGGCGCAGGAAGCAGCGCATCTCCAGCTTGTCGTGCGGCGTGCGGCACAGGCCGAGCCCGGCCGTGGCCGTCTTCTGCAACAGCGACGACAGGATGTCCGACGAGCGCATCACTTCGATCTGCAGGTCGATGCGCGGGTATGCGCGATGGAAGTCCGCGAGGAACTCGTCGTAGACGGGCGACTCGATGCGGCTCACCGTCAGCAGCCGGATCGACCCGGTCAGGTCGGCCGTGCTGTCGTCGATTTCCGTTTCGAGGCGCGAGATGCCGCCGTAAATGTCGCTCGCGATCCGGTACACGGCTTCGCCGGCCGGCGTCGGCGCGAAGTGCGCGCCGCGCCGCTCGATCAGCCGGCGCTCGAGCGCGTCCTCGAGCCGCCGCAACGCCTGGCTCACGGCCGGCTGCGTGACGTGCAGGCGCGCGGCCGCGCGGCTCACGCTGCGCTCCTGCATGATCACCAGGTAGGTGCGCAGCAGGTTCCAGTCGAGGCGGTCGTTCAGGAACGGGGCGAGGTCGGGGCGCATCGGGTCTCCGGGTGAGGCGTTGAAGCGAATATTAGTTAAATTTATACGGCGAATAATAACTTGAAATTTGACTAATGATTTGCGGTCGCCGATAAAGGAGGGGTGCCGCAGCGTGCGGCGCGAGGCCGCGCCAGACGGCTGCCATCACGATATTGCGCGTCGCGCCGCAGCGGCGCGCGTCAGGAGCCCGCATGACCCAGTCCCTTTCTTCCACCCGCCAGCCGGGACGCGCCGCGACGGCCGCGTTCATCGGCACGATGATCGAGTGGTACGACTTCTACATCTACGCGACCGCTGCCGCGCTTGTGTTCGGCGAACTCTATTTCCCGTCGCACGACCCGTTCGTCAGCACGATGGCGTCGTTCGCGACGTTCGCGGTCGGCTTCTTCGCGCGCCCGCTCGGCGGCGTCATCTTCGGCCATCTCGGCGATCGCATCGGCCGCAAGAAGGCGCTGATGACGACACTGATGATGATGGGCGTCGCGACCGTCTGCGTCGGGCTGCTGCCCGATTATTCGAAGGTGGGCGTGCTCGCGCCGGTGCTGCTCGTCGCGTTGCGCGTCGTGCAGGGGATCGCGGTCGGCGGCGAATGGGGCGGCGCGGTGCTGATGGCGGGCGAGCACGCGCCGCAGGGGCGCCGCACGTTCTTCGCATCGTTCGCGCAGCTCGGCAGCCCGGCCGGGCTGATCCTGTCGCTGATCGCGTTCCGCGCGGTCACGTCGATGGACAAGGCCGACTTCCTCGCGTGGGGCTGGCGCCTGCCGTTTCTCGCGAGCTCGGTGCTGCTCGTGGTCGGCATCCTGATCCGGCTCGGCGTGAACGAGTCGCCGGAATTCGCGCGCGTGAAGGAGGCAAACCGCACGGTGAAACTGCCGGTCGCCGAAGTGTTCCGTTCCGCGTCGGGGCTCGTGTTCCTCTGCATCGGCGCGAACACGATCGGGATCGCGGGCGTCTATTTCACGAACACGTTCATGATCGCGTATACGACGCAGTACGTCGGCGTATCGCGTTCGCTGATCCTCGACAGCCTGTTCGCGGTCGCGATCATCCAGTTTGTCGCGCAGCCGATCGCCGCATGGACCGCGGAGCGCATCGGCGGCGCACGCTTCCTGAAGCTCGCGGCGCTGCTCGCGATGCTGTCGCCGTATCCGATGTTCATGCTCGTGCAGGGCGGTACGTCCGCGTCGCTCGTCGCGGGCATCGCGCTCGCGGTCGTATGCATGGCCGGTTTCTATTCGGTGATCGCGGGTTTCGTGAGCGAGGTATTTCCCGCACATGTGCGTTATTCGGCGATCTCGCTCGCGTACCAGATCTGCGGCGCGCTCGCGGGTGGCCTGACGCCGCTCGTCGGCACGTGGCTCGCGCATCGCTTCACGGGCCAATGGTGGCCGCTCGCGGTGTTCTACACGTGCCTCGCCGGCATCTCGCTGCTTTGCATCGTCGCGCTCGACGCGCGCCGGGCGGCGCAGCCGGCCGCCGCCGAAGCGCTCGGCTCGCATTGAATATCAACGAAAGCATTCATCCGGAGTACGTATGGAACACCTGTTGGAAATCGACGGCGCCCGTTTGTGGCAGAGCCTGGCGGACATGGCGCGCGTCGGCGCGACGCCGCGCGGCGGCGTGCGGCGCCTCGCGCTCACCGACGACGACCGGCGCGGGCGCGACCTGTTCGCGCAGTGGTGCCGCGACGCGGGGATGACGGTGAGCGTCGACGCAGTCGGCAACCTGTTTGCGCGGCGCGACGGCGCCGATGCGCACGCCGCGCCGGTGCTGATCGGCAGCCATCTCGACACGCAGCCCGAAGGCGGCCGCTTCGACGGTGTCTACGGCGTGCTCGCCGCGCTGGAGCTCGTGCGCACGCTGGACGATGCAGGCATCGTGACCGGTAAGCCGCTGGAGATCGTGTCCTGGACCAACGAGGAAGGCGCGCGCTTCGCGCCGGCGATGCTCGGTTCGGCCGTGTTCACGGGCGCGTTGCCGCTCGCCGACGCGCTTGCGAAGCAGGACGCCGACGGCGTCACGCTCGGCGCGGCACTCGACGCATGCGGCTATCGCGGCACCCGCGCGACGGGCGGCGCGGTCGATGCGTATTTCGAGGCGCATATCGAACAGGGGCCCGTGCTCGAGGCGAACGGCACGACGATCGGCATCGTCACGGGCGGGCAGGCGATCCGCTGGCTCGACGTGACGGTGACGGGCGTGGCCGCGCATGCGGGCACGACGCCGATGCCGTATCGCAAGGATGCGTATTTCGCGAGCGCGCAGATGGCGCTCGAACTGGAACGGATCGTCGCCGGTTATGCGCCGCGCGGCCTTGCGACGATCGGGCAGGTCGGTATCCGCAACGCGTCGCGCAACACCATTGCCGGCGACGTGACGTTCACGGTCGACCTGCGTCATCACGACGATGCCGAAGTTGATGCGATGGAGCGCGACCTGCGCGATGCGTGCACGCGCGTCGCTGCAGCGCGTGGCGTGCAGGTCGCGATCGACACCTGCTGGCGCAGCCCGGCGACGCCGTTCGATCGCGACTGCGTGGAACAGGTCGCGCAGGCGGCGGCCGCGTTCGGCTACACGAACGAACGGATCGTCAGCGGCGCCGGTCACGACGCGATCCTGCTCGCACGCCGCTTCCCGACCGCGATGGTGTTCATCCCGTGCGTCGACGGCCTGTCGCACAACGAGGCCGAGGATGCGTTGCCCGACGACGTGACACGCGGCACGAACGTGCTGCTCCACGCGGTACTGGCGCGCGCAGGCGTCGCGGCGCGCGTCGAAGCGGCAGCCACCGCGCCGGGTGCATGACGCGGTGAACCGACGAGGACGAACGATGAAAACCTACTTCCATCCCGAACAACTGCTGCACCATCCGCGCAGCTACCTGTCGCGCGGCCAGATGCGCGAACCGCAGGAAGTGCCCGAGCGCGCGGCGCGGCTCGTCGCGGCCGTCCGGTCGCTCGATTTCGACGTGTGCGAGCCGGCCGACCGTGGCACCGCGCCGATCGCGGCCGTGCACGACATGAACTACCTGCGCTTTCTCGAGGACGCGCACCGCGACTGGAAGCAGATGCCCGACGACTGGGGCGACGAAGTGATGTCGAACGTGTTCGTGCGCGATCCGAACCCACTGCGCGGCGTGCTCGCGAAAGCCGCGCGTTACCTCGCGGACGGCAGTTGCCCGATCGGCGCGAACACGTGGCGCGCCGCGTACTGGTCCGCGCAGGGTGCGCTTGCGGCCGCGGCCGACGTCAACGACGGCGCGCGCGAAGCCTACGCGTTGTGCCGCCCGCCCGGCCATCACGCACGCCGCGACGCGGCTGGCGGCTTCTGCTACCTGAACAATGCGGCGATCGCCGCGCAGTCGCTGCTCGGGCGCCATCGCCGGGTCGCGATCCTCGACACCGACATGCATCACGGGCAGGGCGTGCAGGAGATCTTCTACGGCCGCGACGATGTGCTGTACGTATCGATCCACGGCGACCCGACCAACTTCTACCCGGTCGTCGCGGGCTACGAGGAAGAGACGGGCGCGGGCGCGGGCGACGGCTTCAACCTCAACCTGCCGATGCCGCACGGCGCGCCGGAATCGGCGTTCTTCGCGAGGCTCGACGACGCGCTGCGCGCGCTCGCGCGGTTCCAGCCCGACGCGCTCGTGCTCGCGCTCGGCTTCGACATCTACAAGGACGACCCGCAATCGCAGGTCGCCGTCACGACCGACGGGTTCGGGCGGCTCGGCGGCGCGATCGGCGCGCTTGGCCTGCCGACGGTGATCGTGCAGGAGGGCGGATATCACCTCGAAAGCCTCGATGCGAACGCGCGTGCGTTCTTCGGCGGGTTCGCCGTCGCGCGCTGATCGATTCAGCGGGGCCGGATCGGGTGCGCGCGGCTTCACGTTTTCCGCGCGCACGCGGATAATTCGCGCATATTCTGGACGGATGCACGAAGGAGGGCCGAACGATGAACGCAACCGGCCGAATCAAACACGGCACGCTCGCGCTCGCGGCGCTGGGCGCATGGTCGCTCGCCGGCGGTACCGAGCCGTCGATTCCGCTGCGGGTCAGTCTCACCATTCCGGAAATCTGCACGATCGGCGCTGGCGCGCGCCAGGCCGCCGATGCGGACATGCCGAGCGTCAGCTGCGTGCACGGCACGCCGTTCGTGCTGAGCCGCGCACCGCTGCCCGACGTGCGAACGGCACCGCGCAGCGTCGGTGCGGGCGCGCCGCCCGCGTGGACCGTCACGTTCTGAACGGCCCGCCTTCCCGCTAGAAGCTGATCGTCGCGGTGATCTTGTCGCTGTAGTTGCCGGGCGCGGGCGTGGTCTGCGCCGGTACCGCGCCGTATACGGTCACGACCTGCGACGTGCCCGTGCCGACGCCCGTGACCGTCGAGCTGCCGCCCGTGCCGTCGCCCCACGCGATCGAGCGTGCGGCGTCCGTGTAAAGCCCGTAACCGATCGTGCCGCCGCCGCCGCTGCGCTGCATCTGGCGCGCCGTCACGTTGCCGGTGCCGCCGCCGTCCAGCGCGATCTTCCATGAGTCGCCGTTCGTGCATTGCGCGGTGATCGAGCCGGTCGCCGCGAGTGCGCCCGACAGCAGGCTCGCGGTGCCGAAGCTGACGTTGGTCGCGCTGATGATGCAGTTGTTGATGACGTTCGCGGTCGCCGTGAACGGGAAGGTGCCGCTCGACGTCGTCAGCGATGCGCAGGTCGGCGCGCCGAGCAGGTAGAACCCCGTGTTGATCGACGTCGTGGTGCCGCCGAACAGCTGCGAGTAGGTCGTGGTGCTGTCGCCGGTGGTCGGCACGGTCGGCTGGTTCGCGGCGATCTGCCCATACACCGTGACCGTCGCGCTTGCGCTCGTCGCGAGCGCGGGTTTGGTGAGCGTCACCGACGCGGGCGTCGTGCCGGAATACACGGAACCCCACGCGATCGAATGCGCGCCATCGAGATAGAGGTCGTACTGCATCGCGTTGCTGCCGTTGACGAGACTGCGCGGGCTCGTGCCACCGAGATTCAGGCACACGAGCACGTTCGGCGTCAGCGTGACGGCGGACCACGTGCAGGTGACGCTGACGGTGCCGGTCGCGGTGACCGACGCGAGCGCGATCGGGCTGACCGAGCCGAAGCTCACCGTCGACGCGGTGGCCGTGCACGATTCGGCCTGCGCGTGGCGCGGCACGCCGCACCACGCGGCGAACGCGATGACGAGCAGCAGGACGAGCCTCATGGCGCGGCCCGGCAGGTGAGCGGGCCGACGGTCGGCAGCGTGCCGTTGCCGGGCGTCGTGAACGCGAATTCCGCGACGCAGCGTTGCGTGCCGTAGTCGATCACGAGATGGTTGTCCTCCTTCAGTCCGTCGATGAACGTGAGCCCGTCGTAGCCGACGATCGTGTCCGCGCCGCTTTCGGCGTGATGCACGCGCGCGCCGGCCGGCAGCGGGCGGCCGGCCGCGTCGCGCAGGATCACCGACGCCGCGCGATAGCGCGACACGCCGAAATGCGCGACAACGCCCGATTGCGCCTGCGGCACGACCGTCATCGACGTGCGGGCGATCCGCGCATCGGCGGGCAGCTTCATCGAATCGATCGCGACCTGGTTGTTCTGGTACGCGTTCAGGTCGGGCACGAGCAGGTGTCCGGCGCGATCGGTCGTGCCGATCACGCGGTTCTCGTGCAGCACCGGGATGCCCGCGACGCCGTCGGTCGACACGAGCGCGAAGCCGTCGTCGATTCGGCGCGACAACTGCAGGCTGCTATCCATGAACACCAGCGCGCCGCTGACGTCGAGCGACGCGCCGGTCTGGCGGTCGATGGTCTGCGCGGCCGCGATGACCTCGCCCGCATGGCCGAGATAGCGCAACTGCGCCTGCCGGTACGGCACCGCGCCGGTGCCGCCGGTCTGCACGCCCCAGCCCCAGCCGCCGTCGTAGTCGGGCGGGCGGCTCGCGTCGACGGTGTAGTTCGACTGGCCGCGCTGGCGGCCGACGGTCGCGTTGATCGACGTGTTGCGGCCGAGCCCGATGTTCAGCGACATGAACGCGCCGTTCGCGCCCTGCTGCGCGAAATCGCGGTAGGCGCTCACGCTCAGCGACGCGAGATCGCCGAGACTCAGCGTGTACGACACCGTGCCGATCCGAGCGCTCGGGCCTTGCGGCAGCCGGAAGCCGATATAGCTGAGCGACAGCGTCTGGCGATGCATGAACGGCAGCGCGAGCGTCGCCTGGTCGGTCGCCGACGGCACCAGCGCGCCGTCGCGCGACGCGAGATCGCCGTAGCGGCCGAAGGCGCGGATGGTCTGCGCGTTGATCGAGAAGCGCGGTGCGATCAGCTGGTAGCCGACGCTCACCTGCGTGCCCGGAAAACGGCCGACACTGCCCGCGACCGCGCCGCTCACGACGCCCGCATAACCGAGACGCATCAGCGCGCCGACGCCGGTGTTGAGCACGCCGCCGGCCGCTTCCGCATGCCCCTCGACGGTCAGCGCGTCGCTGACGCCACGCCGCATCGAGCCGCTGACGGCTGGCCGCGCGTCGTAGTCGAACGACTGCAGCCCATAGTTGCGGCGCAGGAAGCCGGCTTCGAACGAATAGCTCGACAGCCCGGGGGACAGCATGCGCGTATCGACGTAGAGCGGCACCGAGGTCGCGACGGTGCGCCCGAGCGCGTCGCGCGTGATGACGGTCGCCTGGCCGGCGCCCGTGATGCCCGGCACGTCGTGGATGATGAACGGGCCGCTCGGGACGTTGCCGGTGTACTGGCGCACGTTGTTGATGTACAGGTCGACCGCCGACGGCACGGCGGCGGAGCCGGCGAGCGACGGGATCGGGAACGTCACGAGATCGGGCCGCAGCGCGAAGTTGCTGCGCCACTGGAAGCCGCCGAGGCGCACCGAGCGCGTCCACGCGAGCGATCCCGAGATCGTGTCGCCGATCTGGGTCGTGCTCGGTCGTGCCGGGTCCGAGTGGCTCCATGATGTCTCGAAGCGCGTGTAACGCCGCTGGCCGTCGTAGAAGGTCGCGGTGCCGGTGCTATTGAACACGCCGTTCGGATCGAAGTAGCGCACGTCGGTGTAGAGCGAGAACTGCCAGTCGCCGATCGTCTGCGCGTATGCCTCGTAGTTGATCGCGATCCCGCGCGACGCGGTGGCCGCCTGCGTGGCCGGCAACGCGCGGCTGTCGACCGCGTACGGGCGGCGCAGCGTGTCGGGCATCTGCAGGTCGACGCTCTGGCGCGCCACGTCGTAGCGGTAGCGCAGGCCGGGAATCGCGTCGAGGTCGACCGTCGCCGCGTCGGCGATGCCGAGCCGGTCGGTCGCGAAACCGATCGTGCGCAGGTCGGCGCCGCTCGCCGACAGGTGGCCGTCGCGTTCGCGGAAGTGCGCGAGCAGCGCCGTGTTTTCGCCGTTGACGCTGACTTCGAGGATCACGTCGTGCGCGCTGTCGGTCATCACGAGCGCCGCGGGTTCGTCCGCCCGCGCGTAGCCGAAGGCGAGCAGGCCGCTGGCCACGACGGTCGCGAGCGCGGCGCGCGCCGCGCGTCGCGGCGTTCCGCGTCCGGTGGCCGGGAACGGGCCGGCGCGTGGCGAAGGGGAAGGGGCCGGGCGGCGCACCGGCGGTCTAGCCCGGCGGCTCCACTGCGACGACCGCGCTGGCCGGCTGCGAATTGACGGCCGCGCGCACCGTGACCTTGCCGCCGAGCGCGACGCCGGCCGGCAGCGGCACGCTCCACTGGCTGGTGCGGCCCGCGAGCGCGTAGCCGAGCAGCCCTTGCGTGAGCGGGTACGCGTGACCGTCGCCGGTCACGAGCTCGACCGACGCCAGCTGCGCGCGGCGCGCGCCGCCGTTGCGCACGCGCAGCACCCAGCCGCCGTTGCTGCGCAGCAGCGTCCAGTCGAGCTGCGGCGCGCCGTTGCTCGCGGGCTCGACGAATACCGGAATCGAGTAGCGCAGCCGGATCGACACACCGTTGGTCGATGCCTCGCCGGGCTGCGGCAGCTCGTCGATCAGCAGCCGGTAGCTTTGCTCGACACCGGACGGCGTGCGCGACGCGCGCACGACACGGATCAGCTGCTCGGACTGCGTGCCGACCTCGATCAGCGGCGGGCTCGCGACGAGATCCTGCGTGGGCGTCAGCATGTCCTGGCCGTCCGCCTGGTCCCAGCGGAACACGCGCACCTGCCCGTACACGGGCCGCTCGCCAGAATTGCGCAGCGTGATGCCGGTGGCCGTGTCGTCGGTGCCGAATTCGATCGTGACGGGGGAAATCTGCAGCGACGCGGCGTGCGCGGCGCCGGCCGCGCACAGCAGCGCGGCGAGCGTTCGACGTATTGCGGTCATGCGAGGCGGCGCCGGTCAGAAGTAAACGGTTGCGGTGACGGTCGTCTGATAGGTGTCGGGCTTCGGCGTCGTCTGCGTGGGCACCTGACCGTAGACGGTGAGTGACTGCGCGGTGCCCGTGCCGGTGCCGGCCACCGTGTCGGTGCCCTGCGTGTTGCCCCAGATCGTCGTGTGTCCGGCATCCTGGTAGAGCTGGAAGCCGACGGTCGTCGACGTGTTGCCGGTCGCCGTGCCGGCCATCAGGCGGCTCGAGACGGTCGACCCCGTGACCTGGCCCGCGTCGAGACCGACGTTGTACGGTGTCGTGTTGGTGCAGGTGACGCTCAAGGTCGTCTGCTGGTTGATCGCGGCGGACAGCACGCCGTTGGTGCCGAACGCCAGCGGATTCGCGGTGATCGCGCAGTTCGGCTGCAGCGTCAGCGTGACGTTGAAGGTGGAGGTTGCAGTGCCGTTCGAATAGGTGGCCGCGTCGGCGGCGGGCGTCGCAAGGCCGATTGACAGCGCGAGCGACAATACCGTGGAAGCGATGGCGACTTTCACAATGGTCCCCCGTCGATTTGTTTTTCATTGGATTTGTGCCGCGCGTTGTTTGCCACGACTTCATTAATCCTGATACGAATCGGCGAGTCTTTCAATCTCAAAGTTCGAGTTGTCTCATTTTGTCACGGTCGATTTTTTCTTTATTTGAATAAAGGCTTGAAGTATTGCGTTTTTCGATTTTGTCTTGCGCGATTCGGGCGAAAGTTTTTCCTGCGAAACGGCAATGGGTTCGTGACTCATGTAGGGTGTGGCACTATTTTCATGAATGACATCGATTATTGAATCATTTAATAAAAAATCGGAAACCAATGCGCCCGATGGAATGGGTTGGCGGCGAATCATTCGAGTGGATTGAACCGATTCCAGTAGTCCGGCGAATGGATTCGATTTTCGCGGTGATGGAGTGCAGCGATATTCCGGATTTTTTTGATTGAAGAATCGGGGATTCCGGATTGACAGCTGAAAACGAAAACGGCCGCATTGCGCGGCCGTAGGGATGGGGACGCTAATGGACGCCGGTCCGACGTATCGCGATTACGAATTCGCGGTGGCCGGCGCGCGGCGGCGCTGCGCAATCTGCAGCATGACGAGCGCGAGTCCGGCCGCGGCGATCAGCCCGCCGACGAGCGGCACCGCCGCGTAGCCGAAGCCGGCCGAGATCGCCGCGCCGCCGGCTGCCGCGCCGACCGCGTTGCCGAGGTTGAACGCGCCGATGTTGACCGCCGATGCGAGCCCCGGCGCTTCGTGGGCCGCGCGCATCACGCGCATCTGCAGCGGCGGCACGACCGCGAACGTCGCGACACCCCAGACGAGCAATGTGACGGCGGCGCCGGCATGCGTGCTGGCGAGCAGCGGGAACGCGGCCATCGTCGCGATCAGCAGCAACAGGAAGCCGATCAGCGTGCCGTCGAGCGAGCGGTCGGCGAGGCGGCCGCCCGCGATGTTGCCGATCGAGAAGCCGACGCCGATCAGCACGAGCATCGCGGTCACGAAACCGGGCGTCGCGCCGGTCAGGTGTTCGAGCGTCGGCGCGACATACGTGTAGAGCGTGAACATCGCCCCGGCGCCGAGCACCGTCGTTCCGAGCGCGCCGAGCACGACAGGCCGCGTCAACACCGACAGTTCGGCGCGCAGGTCGGGCATCTTGCCGGCCTCGCCCTTCGGCAGCGCGGCGAACAGGCCGGCGATCGCGATCAGGCCGAGGCCCGCGGTCGCCACGAACGACATGCGCCAGCCGATGATCTGGCCGAGCCAGGTCGCGGCCGGCACGCCGCCGACGTTCGCGATCGTCAGCCCCATGAACATCGTCGCGACCGCGCTGGCCTGCTTTTCGCGCGGCACGAGGCTGGCCGCGACCACCGAGCCGAGCCCGAAGAATGCGCCGTGGTTGAGGCTCGTCACGAGGCGCGCGAGCAGCAGCGTCGTGTAGTCCGGCGCGACCGCCGACAGCAGGTTGCCGATCGTGAAGATCGACATCAGCGCGATCAGCGCCGAACGGCGCGACCAGCGCGCGAGCAGCAACGTCATCAGCGGCGCGCCGGCCATCACGCCGATCGCATAGGCGCTGATCAGCATGCCGGCCTGCGGGATCGACACGTGCACGCCGTCGGCGATCACGGGCAGCAGGCCCATCGGCGAGAACTCGGTCGTGCCGATGCCGAACGCGCCGGCGGCGAGCGCCAGCAGCGGCAGCGCGGCGCTGCCGCCCGGGCGGGAGGGGGAAGAAGTCGTGGCGTTCACGCGATGGGCTCCTGTATTCGAGAGGCAACGGCACGAAGCCGTTGAGAACAGCGCGAAGTGTGCCCGCATTACTTTTGCCGAAAAAGCCGCATTAGAAAGAAATTATCTTGATTTCATGTCAACAATGCGGGGCACGCGCGCATGCGCGCAAGGCTGGCTGGCGGCGCTCCGGTGGGGCGGGCGAACGATGGAGTCTTTTTCGGAAAGGCTTTCGTGATGAAGAAGGCCGCTTCATGGCCCGGTGAATTGCGATCCGATGGTGGTTCGCAGTTGATCGATGGTCGCGCCGCGCGACGATCCGGGTATCGTCCGGTGATCGCGCGGCCGGGCAGATCCGGCCGGCTGTTCAAGCGCCGGTCATACCCGGCGAGAACATCGCCTGCTGGCTGAAAGTCCTTTGTCGGCAAGGCCTGCGGGCAAAAAAAGCCCCGGCCACAGGGGGACCGTGACCGGGGCGGAAACGCATCCTCTCTTTGGCACGAGGGTTGGATGCGTGCGAAGTATATTTCGGCACATGACAATTCGAACGGGCGTTAAACGGCCGTTTTTGGTGTCAATTTAAAAATGCCGGCGCTGCGGTATCCGTCGTCATCGTTTGGAGAGATTTTTAGTAGACACTGTGCCGTTGTTTAGTGCGTCAACACGGCTAAATCGTTGCTTTAACGGATATCGGAATCCGCTCGTCAATCGGTGACACGAATCGCGTCGCAGGATCGCTTGCCCGACGCGGCCGGCGTCCGACACCCGTTCAATCCGGCGCACCGGCCGCGTCGCGCACGGCCGCGAGAAACCGCGCGACGACCGGCGACGGTACCGCCGCCGCGCCGTCGAACACGAACTCGATGTCGAAGCGGCTCGCGAGCTCGTCGAGCGCGACGAGCCGGACCGTGCGCGGACAGGTGGGCGACGCGCTTTCCGGCACGAATGCACAACCCATCCCGGCCGCGACGAGGCCGATCAGCGTCGGGATGTCGCTGCCGACCTGCGCGATACGCGGCGTGAAGCCGGCCTGCTGGCACTGCGCCATCAGGAACCGGTGGTGCGCGGCCGAGCGCTGCGCGTCGAACCAGACGAACGGCTCGTTCGCGACGTCGGCCAGCGTGCGCGGCGTGTCGACGCGTCCGCCCGGCGGCGCGGGCATCGCGAGCACGAAGCGGTCGCTCAGCAGCCGCACGCCCGACAGGTGCGGTGCCTCGTCGCGACGCCACGCCATGATCCCGCCGTCGAGCTGGCCACGCACCAGCGCGCTCGCCTGTTCGGCCGACAGCATCGGCGCGATCGACAGCTTCACGTCCGGGCACGCATCGCGAAACGCCTTGAGGACGTTCGCGACGACCGGCAGCGGCAGGCAGTTCGGCAGCGCGCCGAGCCGCAATTCGCCGAGCTGGCCGGCCGCGCTGCGCAACGCGCGCTCACGGCTGTCCTGCAGCGTCGCGAGCAGGCCGGTCGCATCCTGCAGGAAGCTCGCGCCGGCCGCCGTGAGCGTGACGCCCGTGGCGCGGCGGATCAGCAGCGGCGTGCCGATCGCGTCCTCGAGTTCGCGGATCTGCCGCGACAGCGCGGGCTGGACGATGCCGGCCGCGCGGGCGCCGCCCATCACGCTGCCGGCTTGCGCGACGGCCACGAAGTAGCGCAGGTGACGCAGTTCGATCTGGCGCATGCGGTGTCCATTCCGGTTCGTTGATATGCCTGTGAAGCATAACAAACGTCATCCGATGGTATTGGAAAGCATGACGGGCGTGTCGTACGATGGCCGTCATTGCCGCACTCGCTCACGAGTCGCGTGCGTTCCCTCCGTTCCCATTTCGCCGCGTCCGATCCCATGCCGCTTCATATCCCGACCCCTTATATCCGCTCGCAAATCGCGTCCCGCCGGCTCGGCAGGACCATTCGGCTGAAGCTCGATGCGCTGCAGCCGTCGGGCTCGTTCAAGCTGCGCGGCATCGGCGCCGTCTGCGAAGCGCGGCATGCGGCCGGCGCGCGGCGGTTCGTGTCGTCGTCGGGCGGCAACGCGGGCATCGCCGTCGCGTATTGCGGCCGCGAACTCGGCGTGCCGGTGCTCGTCGTCGTGCCGGAAAGCGCGTCGGCCCGCGCGCGCGAGCTGATCCTCGTCGAAGGCGCGGAGCTCGTCGTGCACGGCGCGAGCTGGGCCGAGGCGAACGCGTTCGCGCAGTCGACCCTCGGCGAGCACGACGCGTTCGTGCATCCGTTCGACGACCGCGTGCTGTGGCAGGGCCACGCGACGATGATCGACGAGATGGCGGCGGCCGGTCCGAAGCCCGACGCGGTCGTGCTCGCGGTCGGCGGCGGCGGGTTGCTGTGCGGCGTGCTCGAAGGGCTGGCGCGCAACGGCTGGCACGACGTGCCAGTTGTCGCGGCCGAAACGGAAGGTGCCGACTGCTATGCGCGCTCGCTTGCGCAGGGGCACCCCATCGAATTGCCGGCGATCGCGAGCATCGCGACGTCGCTCGGCGCGAAGCGGCCGTGCGACGCGGCGGTCGAATGGGCGACGCGCCACGAGATCCATCCTGTCGTCGTATCCGATGCCGAAGCGGTGGCTGCGTCGCTGCGGTTTCTCGACGAACACCGGATCGTCGTCGAGCCCGCGTGCGGCGCCGCGCTGGCCGCGCTCGAGCGGCCGGTGCCCGTGCTGGCGTCGGCGACGGAGATCGCCGTGATCGTCTGTGGCGGCGTGACGGCGACCGTCGAGGATCTGCAGACGCTGCGCGCGAAGTTGCGGTAAGCGGGGGAGGCGGTGCGCGGGTTTGTCGGGTGACGGCCGGATGGTTATTGGCTTCGATGACCTTGGGCGTTTGCCTCGCGTTGGGCTGTCACGGCGCGTCACGGTCGCTTTCCCGTTGAAGCAATAATGGCTACGCAGCCGGCAGGCAGCCGGGGGCGCGGGATTTTCTGCGGAGAATGATGGGGAGCGTATCGTCGCGCTGCGCCGGATGTGGGGCGGCGCGACAATACTGACGGCCGATCAGGAAGGCCGATCAGGAAGGCCGATCAGGAAGGCCGATCAGGAAGGCCGATCAGGAAGGCCGATCAGGAGGGCCGATCAGGACGGCTGGTCAGGAAGGCTGGTCAGTTCGCGGCCGGTGCGCTCGCACCGGCCGGCGCGGACGACGCGGCGGGGTTGGCGGCGGCCTGCGCCGGCGTTTTGTCCGCCGGCGCAGGCGACGCGCTCGAAGGCGCGGATGCCGGTGCGGGGGCGGATGCCGCGGCCGCAGGCGCAGCCGATACCGGCGTAGCCGTGGCCGGCGCCGAAACGGCGGGCGTGGATGCCGCGACGGCAGGCGCCGATACAGGGCCGGAAGCGGGCACCGGCGCGGAAACCGGCACCGGAGCCGAAGCCGGTGCAGGTGCCGAACCGGAAGCCGCTGGCGCCGATGCGGCCACCGACCCGGAAGCCGCCGCCGGCGCGACAGCGCGCATCGCAGCCGGCGCGATATTCGCACCCGATTCAGGCACCACGCCCGGCACCGAAAGCGGCACCGGCGCTGCGGGTGGCGTCGGCACGGCCGGCGTCGTCATCTTCATCGGTTCGCCTTGCGGCGTCGGCGCGGGTTCGGGCAGCGGCGTGACGGCTTCCTTCTCGGCGGCCTTCACGGTCGCGCGGTCGCGGCGGGCCGGGTCGATCTTCAGGAAATGGTCGACGAGATTGAAGAAACGCTCATAGAACACGCCGGCGGGAATCGTCTCGCTCGCGGTCTTGACGAGCGCATCGTCGCTCGACCCGATCGGCAGCGACAGCGAGCCGAACACGCTCAGGCCGACGCTCGCCGACGTATTCGACTTCTTCAGCGTGTAGCGGTCCTGCACCGCGTTCACGTACGCGATGCTCGACGAGCCGTCCGCGTTCGCATCCGCGCACACGACGTGAAACTCGATCACGACGTGCATGTCGTTGTTCGGCTGGAAATTCTTGCTGCCGTCGACCGCGTCGTTGCGCGACGACGACACCACGTAACCCTGGCTCAGCAGCGCGCGCCGCGCGGCCTCGCAGGTCGCGTCGGATTTCGAGTGGAACGTATGCGCATACGGGCTGGTCGTCGCATCGAACTGTTCCTGCTGGTAGATCGGCTTGGGCGGCGACGAGCACGCCGCCAGCACGGTCGCGGCCGCGAGCGCGCACGAAACGGAAAACAGGCGAAATCGGTTGTGCATGGCGTCTTTCAGAAGGCTCGCGAGATGTCGCGCAATGGCGGTGCGTGGATGATGCGCGCGGCAATCTCGTATGGCCGGGGCGTCATTATAGTTTCGTTTGATGTCGCGCTCGCATCAGCCGACCGGCGCGGCGCGCGTCATGGCGAGCAATTGCGACGTCAGCGGATGGTGTTCGCCGCGCCGCGAGCGGATCGCGTGGATCTCTTCCGTTACGTCGCCCGCGCGTCCGAGCCGCCTGAGGCCGCGCAGCAGCGACGCATCGTTCGCGCCGAGCTCGCTCAGCGGAAACACGCCGAGGCCGCGCGTTGCGAACACGGCCATCAGCGCGCTGTCCTCGAATTCCCCGGCCACGCGCGGCACGATCCGCTCCGCTTCCAGCCACTGGTCGAGGCGCGCGCGCAGCGCCGAATGCGCGGTCGGCAGCAGCACGGGCAGGTCGGCCAGGCACTGCGGAAAGCGTTGCCGCGCGGCCGGCGTGACGAGCGCCGCGGGCCCGTACCAGTCGACCGGCGACGCGACCAGCCGCTCGCTCGTCACGCGCAGGTTCGAACCGGACGGCGCGCCCTGGCCGGCCAGCACGAGATCGAGGTGATGCAGCGCGAGTTCCGCGAGCAGCGCATCGTGCTCGCCCTCGTGGCACAGCAGCCGCAGCGTGGGCGTGTCGAGCACCGGTGCGAGGATCGCGTGCGCGGCGAGCTTCGAGATGCCATCGGCGAGGCCGACCGCGAGCCGCACGGTCGGCTGGCTGGCCGCCGCGCGCACTTCGTCGGGAATCAGCCGCCCCATCTCGAAGATCACCTCCGCGCGCGCAAATGCGGCCTGGCCCGCGTCGGTCATCGTGACACCGCGCCCGGCCGGGCGCAGCAATTGGTGCCCGAGCGATTTCTCGAGCTCGCGCACCTGCGCGCTGATCGTCTGTACGGCCATGTCGAGCCGCCCGGCCGCCCGTGCGAAGCCGCCTTCCTTCACGACGACCCAGAAATAGTACAGATGTCGGAAATTCAGCATCGGATCAACATATCGTAAAAACCGAACCTAAATTCAGATTCTCTCTGATTTTTTCGAAGTTCGGGGCGGAATATCATCGGGCTTTCCACTTTCGTATCGGCCCATTACATGGACTACCTGCTGACGCTTGCCGCCGACCCCGCCGTCTGGGCCGCGCTCCTGACGCTCGTCGTGATGGAAGTCGTGCTCGGCATCGACAACCTGATCTTCATCTCGATCCTCAGCAACAAGCTGCCCGAAGCGCAGCGCGCCCGCACGCAGCGCCTCGGCATCGCGCTCGCGCTCGTGATGCGCCTCGCGCTGCTCGGCAGCGTCGCGTGGATCGCGAGCCTGACCGAACCCGTGTTCACGCTGTTCGACCACGCGTTCTCGTGGCGCGACATGATCCTGCTGTCGGGCGGCCTGTTCCTCGTGTGGAAGGCGACCACCGAGATCCATCATCACGTGTCGCACGACGGCGAAGGCGCGGGCGGTTCCGGCGGCGCGGCCGGCCTGACGGTGTGGGCCGCGATCGGCCAGATCGTGATGCTCGACATCGTGTTCTCGATCGACAGCATCGTGACCGCGATCGGCATGACCGAGCACGTCCCGATCATGTTCGTCGCGGTGATCGTCGCCGTGGCGGTGATGCTGTTCGCCGCGCAGCCGCTTGCACGCTTCATCGACCGCAACCCGACCATCGTGATGCTCGCGCTGTCATTCCTCGTCGTGATCGGCATGACGCTGATCGCCGAAGGTTTCGGTTCGCACGTGCCGAAGGGTTACATCTACGCGGCGATGGCGTTCTCGGCGTTCGTCGAGGGCATGAACATGCTGGCGCGGCGCGCGAAGACGAAGCGCGCGGCGCGGGTGGAAGGCCGTTGAGTGGGCGCGTGCGAGGCCGGCCACGATGGCGGCCGGCTCGCGCGCCTGCATCCGGAATGCGTACGTCAATCGCACGAAAAGGAGAAACGCGATGAAATGTCCTGTCTGCAAGACGCCCGACCTGCTGATGGCCGAGCGCCAGTCGATCGAGATCGATTACTGCCCGACGTGCCGCGGCGTGTGGCTCGATCGCGGCGAACTCGACAAGCTGATCGCACGCGAGAGCGGCGACGCGCCGGCACGCCGCGACGAGGCGCCCGCGCCGCGCGCCGCCGACGCACCGCGCGATCGCGACGGCTGGGGACGCGACGGTCGTTCGCACGACGACCGTCACCGGCACGACGGCCAGCGCCGCCGCAAATCGGTGTTCGACCTGTTCGATTTCGATTGATTGCGGCTGCGATGTGATCGCCCGCGCGTCGCCCGTTGCAAAAAAGCCCCGCCCGGCATCGCGCCGGGGCGGGGCTTTTTCATGCGCGTCGCGCGTCGCGTGACGACGTGCGACGACGCTTACGCGTTTCCGGCCGTCACGTCGATGCGGCGCGGGCGCGTTTCCTCGCGGCGCGGAATCGTCAGCGTCAGCACGCCGTCGCGCAGGTTCGCGTCGATCCGCGACGTGTCGAGGTCGGGGCTCAGCACGAACGTGCGCGCGTAGCGCAGCGCGCGGACTTCGGCGTGCCGCACGCGCAGGTCGGCGGACGTATCGATACGTGTGTCGGCTTCGATCGTCAGCGTGTTGTCGTGTACCTTCACGTCGAGGTTCTCGCGCGGCACGCCGGGCAGGTCGGCCCGCAGCGTCACGCCGAGATGGTTCTCGACGATGTCGACGGCCGGCGTGATCGCGGGCCGGCGCGCGGCTTCGGCGGCGGCGGGGTGGACGGTGCTCGTGTGGCGCTCGGCCAGAGTCGGGTTCGTATTCATGTCGGTATCCTGAATATTATTGAACGGTGATGGCACGTGGCTTCGATACCTCGCGACGGCCCACGCGAATCAGCAGGCAGCCGTTTTCGTAGCGGGCGCTGACTTGATCGGGATCCGCGTCCCGCGGCAGCTCGACGACGCGGCGGAACGTGCCGTGAAAGCGCTCCTGCGCATAAGTGCGCACATCGTCGCCTTCGCTGCGCAGCGCGGGCTTGCGCTCGCCGCTGATCGTCAGCAGGTCCTTGTCGATCGACACGTCGAAGTCGGTCGCGGCCATGCCGGGCGCGAACGCGACGATCTCGATCGCGTCGTCGGTGGCGCCGACGTCGAGCGCGGGAAATGAACCCGGCCGCACCGCGCGGATGCCGGACGGGCGCTCGCCGAACAGGTTCGCCACTTGCCGCTGCACGCGGGCGAATTCGTCGAACAGGTCGTTGCCGAAATGAATACCGCTCATGTTGGTCCTCCGGAACAGGAAACGCGGGAGACGTGACGACGCGACGCCTGCGGCGGGCGCGACGGGTTGCTCCACTGGATCGAAACGGGGGCAGTGCGTTGCATGGAGCACTGCCCGGCAACACGTAATTAGTGGCCGTCGCCGCGCATTTCAAGAGGGAAATTGCAACTTGCGTCAACGCGTGCCCGCGCGATTCGATGCGACAATCGCCGCGCACTATCCGCAGACCAACGACACGGGACAACCATGGACATTCAACGCATCGCGATCGTCGGCGCCGGCGTGATCGGCGCGAGCTGGGCGGCTTTCTACCTGACGAAGGGCTTCGACGTCGTCGCGACCGATCCGGCGCCGCAAGCCGACGCGCGGTTGCGCGAAGCGCTTGCCGCGTTTCTTGGCGAGCGCGCCGGCGAGCTCGCCGCGCGGCTGTCGTTCGACGCCGATCTCGTGCGCGCGCTCGACGGCGTCGATTTCGTGCAGGAGAGCGGCCCCGAACGGCTCGACCTGAAGCGTGCGCTGTACCGGCAGATGGACGACGTGCTGCCCGCGCACGTGCCGATCGCGTCGAGCTCGTCGGGCCTGAAGATGTCCGACATTCAGAGCGCGTGCGCGAAGCATCCGGAACGCTGCCTGATCGCGCATCCGTTCAATCCGCCGCACCTGATTCCGCTCGTCGAGCTGGTCGGCGGCGACGCGACCGGCAAGGACGTGATTGCGCGCGTGAAGGACTTCTACGATGCGCTCGGCAAGCAGACGATCGTCCTCAACAAGGAGATGACCGGCCACGTCGCGAACCGGCTCGCGGCTGCATTGTTCCGCGAGGTGTATCACCTCGTCGGCGAAGGCGTCGTGAGCGTTGCCGATGCGGACAAGGCGGTCGCATGGGGCCCCGGCCTGCGCTGGGGGCTGATGGGGCAGTGCCTGACCTATCACCTCGGCGGCGGCGCGGGCGGGATCGCGCACTTTCTCGAACACCTGTCGGGGCCGATCACGAGCTGGTGGGACGACCTCGGCACGCCATCATTCGATCCGGACGTCGATCGCAAGCTGAACGACGAACTGCGCGCGATCCAGGGCGAGCATTCGATGCAGGAGCTGGCGGCCGAGCGCGACCGGCTGCTCGTCGAGCTGATCGACGCGCGGCGCCGCAGCTTTCTGCCCTGATCGCGATGCCGCGTCGTGTATCGGCGGGGCCGCGACCGGTTACTGCTGTGCCGCCGTTTGCGGGGCCTGCGGCGTCTGCGCGAGCCATGCGGGGCTCGCGGCCTGCACGAGTTCGCGGTTGCGCGCGCGTGTCGCGGCATTCGGCGGGTAGTTGCCGTCGTTCGTCGGCAGTTCGCCGTCGAGATAGGCTTGCTTCAACTGGGCGATGACTTCCGTGCGTGTCAGGCCCTGCTCGGGCGCCGCGGCGTCGGTCTGGGCAAAGGCGGGGGACAGCAGGGCGGCTGCGGCGGTCGCGACGGCGAATCGCAAGACGTTCATGGTGCGCTCCGATCAAGGGGACGGGACACCGGATGCGCACGGCAACATGCCGTGCGTTCCGATGGGCCCCATTGTCGCGAGCGGGTGCTGCGCGGACGATGACGCGTTCCGGGCAAAGCTGCCAGTTGCGGGTGCGACCGCGCATGCGCGCGCCGCACCCGGTGCGGTTACAACTCCGCCGCCGCCGTGATCAGCGTGGCTTCGAGTGCGAGCGTCGAGCGCGACGCGGCCGCCGGCCGGTCGATCACGTATTCGAGTTCGCCGAGTTCGGGCAACCCGGCGTCGAGCCGTGCGAGGCCGGCCGGAATCACGTAGCCGGCGAACGCGCTGACGCCGAGCCCCGCGCTCGCGGCCGCGCGCAGCACCGCGACGCTGCTGCTCACGACCGCGATCCGGTACGGCCGCCCGATGGCCTCGAGCGATTCGAGCACGCGGCGGCGCGACACGCTCGGTTCCGGATGCATCGCGAGCGGCAGCACGGTCTCGTGGCCGGTGATCCGCGAATCGGGGCCCGTGCACCAGTACAGCGGCTCGCTGCGGATCACGCGGCCGCGCCGGCTGCCCGCGATGCGCTTTGCGAACACGAGATCGTGCCGCCCCTCGTCGAGCGCGTCGAACAGGTCGCCCGACAGCCCGGTCGAGATCGCGAGCTCGACATCCGGATTACGCTGCACGAAGCTCGCGAGCGCGGCCGTCAGGTGCGCCGACGCGAAATCCTCCGACATCGCGAGCCGCACCTTGCCCGACAGCGGCGGCCCGCACACCGACGTGACGGCTTCGTCCATCAGTTCGAGAATGCGCACCGCGTAGCGGAACAGCGCGTCGCCGTGCTGCGACAGGTGCACGTTGCGCGTGTCGCGCTCGAACAGCGGCCGGTCGAGCAGCTCTTCGAGCCGGCGGATGTGCTGGCTGACGGTCGACTGCGACAGGTTCACGCGCTCCGACGCGGCGGTGAAGCTGCCGGACTGGGCGACGGCGACGAAGCTGCGCAGCAGCTCGGGCGGTAACGGACGCATTGCTAAATCCACTGAATCGGTTTCGACAACTTCATAAATGGCCGGATATTGCGGGGCTAGTATCGGATCACGCCCCGGTGCGGCCCGCGCAACGGGACGAACCGGACGCGCAACCCGCGTCGTGCCCCGAGGCTGTATCGGTCAGTCTACGGCATACGGCGTCCGGCCCGAAACCGCATCATCCCATCGACCGCCCGAGAACGCGCCCGCACGACGGGCCGCCGGGCCGCGGCGCACCGCCGCTGGAGACAGTCCGCGCACGGGATCGACGTGCGGGCCTGCCTCCCGCACGCGTCAGGCGCCCGTCACGAAGAGACTGGAGACGCTCATGATCATCTACGGAACCGCGCTGCTGGCGTTCTGCCACCTGGCCGGACTGTTCCTCGGCGACCTGCTGGGCACCGCGATCGGCGTGAAGACCAACGTCGGCGGCGTCGGCATCGCGATGCTGCTGCTGATCTGCCTGCGGCTGTGGCTGCACCGGCGCGGCTGGCTGCCGAAGGAAACCGAGGCCGGCGTCGGTTTCTGGGGTGCGATGTACATCCCGGTCGTCGTCGCGATGGCCGCGAACCAGAACGTCGTCGCCGCGCTGAAGGGCGGCCCCGTCGCGCTGCTGGCTGCCGTCGGCGCGGTCGCGATCTGCGCATGCTGCATCGCGGTACTCGTGCGCACCGGGCGCGACGACACGGCCTTCGCGGGCGTGCCGCAATTCGAAGAACAGTAACGGAGGCCGCCATGCTGCAGATGCTCGAAAAAGTCGTCGCCCACAACGGGCTCGTCGCGTCGTTCGCACTGGTCGGCCTGATCATGTGGCTGTCGTCGATCGCGTCGCGCAAGCTCACGTTCGGCCGCGTGCACGGCTCCGCGATCGCGATCGTGATCGGTCTCGCGCTTGCGTATGTTGGCGGCGCGTTCACCGGCGGCGAGAAGGGGATCGCCGACGTGCCGCTGTTCGCGGGCGTCGGCCTGATGGGCGGCGCGATGCTGCGCGATTTCGCGATCGTCGCGACCGCGTTCGAAGTGCAGCCGACCGAGGCGCGCAAGGCCGGGCTCGTCGGCGTCGTGTCGCTGCTGCTCGGCACCGTGCTGCCGTTCATCGTCGGCGCGTGCATCGCGCGCGCGTTCGGTTATACCGACGCGGTCAGCATGACGACGATCGGCGCGGGCGCCGTCACCTACATCGTCGGGCCCGTCACGGGCGCGGCGATCGGGGCGAGTTCCGACGTGATCGCGCTCAGCATCGCGACGGGGCTCGTGAAGGCGATCATCGTGATGGTCGGCACGCCGGTCGCGGCGAATTTCATGGGTCTGAAGACGCCGCGTTCCGCGATGATCTTCGGCGGCCTCGCGGGCACCGTCAGCGGCGTGAGCGCGGGGCTCGCCGCGACCGACCGGCGGCTCGTCCCGTACGGTGCGCTGGTCGCGACGTTCCATACGGGCGTCGGCTGCCTGCTCGGCCCGTCGGTGCTGTTCTTCGCGACGCGCGCGCTGGTGGGCGGCTAGGGTCATGCGACGCGGCCCGCGTGCGGGCTGCATCCATCGCGGCGTCCTCTGAGTCGCATTCGTCAACATCATCAATCGGCGGCGGCGCCAGGCTTAGAATGCCGCTGAACCATCGAAGCGGAGAACTGTTCATGACGGGATGGAATCACGCGCGGCAGGCGCGCGATGCACGCCTCGCGGCCGGCGCGGCTTACGCGCAGGGCAAGCGGGTCGATGCGCGCGACACCGTGGCGTTGCTCGAAGCGGTGCTGCGGCCCGGCGACCGCGTCTGCCTCGAAGGCGACAACCAGAAGCAGGCCGACCTGCTCGCGACGGCGCTCGCCGACGTCGACAGCGCGAAGGTGCACGACCTGCACATGGTGCAGTCGGGCGTCGTGCTGCCCGAGCATCTCGACGTGTTCGAGCGCGGCATCGCGAAACGTCTCGATTTCGCCTATTCGGGCCCGCAGTCGCAGCGGATCGCGAAGCTGCTGTTCGGCGGCAAGATCGCGCTCGGCGCGGTGCACACCTATCTCGAACTGTTCGCGCGCTACTTCATCGATCTCACGCCGCACGTCGCGCTGATTGCCGCGGTCAGCGCCGATCGCGACGGCAACCTGTACACCGGCCCGAACACCGAGGACACGCCGACCGTCGTCGAGGCCACCGCGTTCAAGGACGGCATCGTGATCGCGCAGGTCGACCGCATCGTCGACAAGGTGCCGCGCGTCGACATCCCCGGCGACCGCGTGCATTTCGTCGTCGAGGCCGGCCGGCCGTTCTACGTCGAGCCGCTGTTCACGCGCGATCCGGCCGCGATCACCGAAACGCAGATCCTCACCGCGATGCTTGCGATCAAGGGCATCTACGAGCCGTACGGCATCAAGCGCCTGAATCACGGGATCGGCTTCAACACGGCCGCGATCGAGCTGCTGCTGCCGACCTACGGCGAGAAGCTCGGGCTGAAGGGCAAGGTCTGCACGCACTGGGCGCTCAATCCGCACCCGACGCTGATTCCCGCGATCGAGTCGGGCTGGGTCGAGCAGGTCCATTGCTTCGGCTCCGAGGTCGGGATGGACGAGTACATCCGCGCGCGTTCCGACGTATGGTTCACGGGCCCCGACGGGTCGCTGCGCTCGAACCGCGCGTTCTGCCAGACGGCCGGCCTCTACGCGTGCGACATGTTCATCGGCTCGACGCTGCAGATCGACCTGTCGGGCCATTCGTCGACGGTCACGGCCGAGCGGATCGCCGGCTTCGGCGGCGCGCCGAACATGGGCAGCGACGCGCGCGGCCGGCGCCATCCGAGCGAGCCGTGGCTGAAGGCCGGCGCGGAAGCCGACCCCGACACGCCGGCGCCGCTCAGGCGCGGCCGCAAGCTCGTTGTGCAGATCGGCGAGACTTTCGGCGACAAGAACGTGCCGATGTTCGTCGAGAAGCTCGACGCGCTGAAGCTCGCCGACAAGCTGCAGCTCGACCTCGCGCCGATCATGGTCTACGGCGACGACGTCACGCACATCGTCACCGAGGAAGGGATCGCGAACCTGCTGATGTGCCGCGACAAGGACGAGCGCGAACATGCGATCCGCGGCGTCGCCGGCTATACGGACGTCGGCCGCGGCCGCGACCGGAAGATGGTCGAGCGGCTGCGCGAGCGTGGCGTGATCCGCCGCCCGGAGGATCTCGGCATCGATCCGCTCGACGCCGACCGCCGCTGGCTTGCCGCGCGTTCGATCAAGGATCTCGTGCACTGGTCGGGCGGGCTTTATGCGCCGCCGGCCCGGTTCCGCAACTGGTGAGGAAGAGGGCATGGAACAGTTGAACTATCGCTTCACCGCGCGCGAGCGTGCGAAGGGCGAACTGGCCGCGGCGCTCGTCGGCGTGGTCGCGTCCGGCAATCTCGAAGTGCTCGTCGAGCGCGTGCTGCCGGGCAACGAATGCGAGATCGACATCCGCACCGCGGCCGTCGGCTTCGGCGCGGTGTGGCAGGCCGTGGTATCGGATTTCGTCGAGCGGCGCACGCCGGGCGGCCTGAAGCTGTCGATCAACGACGGCGGCGCGCGGCCCGACATGGTGTCGCTGCGGCTCGCGCAAGCCGTGCGCGCGATCGAGGGGGACGCATGACGACCGAAGTGATCCACGACGCGCCCGCGTTCGTCGCGAACGGCGCGAGCTGGTACGAAGCGTCGGCGCGGCAGCGCATCGACGGGCTGCTCGATGCGGGCAGCTTCAGCGAATTCCTCGGGCCGGCCGAACGCGTGACGAGCCCGCACTTGCCGCTGTTCGACCTGCCGCAGCAGTTCGACGACGGGATGGTGGTCGGCCACGGCCGGCTCGACGGCAAGCCGGTGTTCGTCGCCGCGCAGGAAGGCCGCTTCATGGGCGGCGCGTTCGGCGAAGTGCACGGCGCGAAGCTCACCGGGCTGCTGCGCGCCGCGCGCGAGCTCGGCAAGCCGGTGCTGATCCTGTTCGATACGGGCGGCGTGCGGCTGCAGGAAGCGAACGCGGGCGAACTCGCGATCGCCGAGATCATGCGCGCGCTCGTCGAAGCGCGTGCGACCGGCGTGCCGGTGATCGGGCTGATCGGCGGGCGCGCGGGTTGTTATGGCGGCGGCGGGTTGCTCGCCGCATGCTGTTCGGCGCTCGCGGTGTCGGAGCAGGGGCGCATCAGCGTGTCGGGCCCCGAGGTGATCGAGACCAATCGCGGTGTCGAGGAATTCGACGCGAAGGACCGCGCGCTGATCTGGCGCACGATGGGCGGCAAACACCGCCGGCTGATCGGCGGCGCGGATCGTTATGTGGCCGATACGCCGGACGCGTTCCGCGCGGCGGCGCTCGACCTGATCGGCTGCGCGCCGACATTCGATGCGGCGATGCTGCGTGCGGAACAGGCACGCCTCGAGGCGCGCGTCGAACGGTTCGGCGCATGCAAGGACGCGCTCGACGTGTGGCGCACGCTCGGTGCGAGCACGCCGGAAGCGATTCCGGGCATGCCGGACGACACGTTCGCGACGCTCGCGGATCAATTGCAGGAGAGCCCGCATGACGCTCGATGAAGTACTGAACTCGCTGTTTCCCAACGGCCACTCGATCGCGCGCACCGGCGGCTTGCTGACGGGCCACGCGGAACTGGCCGGCACGCGCGTGGACGTGATCGGCGTCGCCGACCGGTTGCCGTTCGGCATCGACGAGGCGCTGACGCTGGCATCGCGCGTGCTCGACACGATCGCGCGCGGTGGCGATACGCCGATCCTGGTCCTCGTCGACAGCGACAGCCAGCGGATGAGCAAGCGCGACGAATTGCTCGGCCTGAACGAAGGGCTGTCGCATCTCGCGAAATGCCTGATGCACGCGGATCTCGCCGGGCACCGGACGATCGGCGTGCTGTACGGCCACACGGCCGCCGGCGCGTTCATCGCGACCGCGCTCGCGACGCGCACGCTGCTCGCGCTGCCGGGCGCCGAGCCGGAGGTGATGGACCTGCCGTCGATGTCGCGTGTGACCAAGCTGTCGATCGACGTGCTGAAGGAGATGTCGCGGTCGACGCCGGTGTTCGCGCCGGGGCTCGACAACCTCGTGAAGATGGGCGCCGTCGACGCCGTACTCGATCCGGCCCGCGCGCTCGACGCGCAGGTCGGCGAATGGCTCGTCAAGCCGCTCGATCGCATCGACCGGCGCGCGGCGCGCGGCCGGCCGGTTGCGGCCGACGTCGCGGGCCGCGTCGAGGTACTCGCGCGTGACGCACGCTGAGCTGCCGCTGCGCCGCCACACGCTCGTCACGCTGACGGCGGCGGGGTGGGGCGCGGCATGCGCGCGTGATCCCGCGCTCGCGGCCGATCCGCTCGTGCGCGCGTGGGCCGCGCACGGCCGGCCGCTCATCGTGCGCCGCGCGTCGCCCGACGAGGCCGATGCCGGCCGCGTGCCGCTCGGCCTGCCGCTACCGCCTTCGGCGGGCAAGCGGCGCATCGCACTGAACGTCGCCGCCGACGCGCTCGCGACGGTCGGCCCGCTGCCGACGTTGGGCGACGTGCTTGCGGCCGCACCCGACGCATGGCACGCACCGTTGCGCGAACTCGATGCGCTGGGCGCGCGCTGCGGCGTCCAGGGCCGCGTGTTCGGCAGCCTCGCGTGGCAAGTGCTGACGGGTGAGCCCTACCTGGGCCCGTCGTCCGATCTCGACATCGTGTTTCCGCTGCCGGATGCCGCGTCGCTTGCGCCGTTGCTCGACGGCCTCGCGGAGATCGACGCCCGCGCGCCGATGCGCATCGACGGCGAATTGCTGCGCGCCGACGGCGCGGGCGCCAACTGGCGCGAACTGCATGCACGGTTGCCTGAGGTCGCGATCAAGACCGCGATTGCCGTCGAGCTGATGCCGGCCGACGCCTTCACCGGAGACGCGCGATGAGCGCATGGGCTGCCTGCTGTGTACCGGCACCGTCCGATGCCGAACGCATCGCGGGGTTGGCCGAGCGCAGCCTCGTACTCGAGATCGAGACTTATCCGAAGCCGGGGCTCGTCAGTCACGTCGACACCGGCAGTCATTCGGACATGGACGCCGCGACGTTCGCGCGCAGCGCCGCCGTGCTGCGGCCGTACTTCGCGGAACTCGCCGACGCGGGCGCACACGACGCGGACATGGCCGTGCTGCGCAAGATCGGCCTGCGTGCCGAGCACGCGATGCTCGCCGCGACCGGCGGCATCAATACGCATCGCGGCGCGATCTTCGGGCTCGGGCTGCTGTGCGCGGCCGCTGGCCGGCGCGCAATGTTCGATGCCACGGCAAGCGGGATGACGCTGGGCGCGTTGGTTTCCCGCCGATGGGGCACCGATATCCTCGGCGGCCCGCGTCTGCCGGACAGTCACGGCGAGCGCGCGACCCGCCGCTACGGCGTCGGCGGGGCACGCCGCGAGGCGGCCGACGGCTTCACGACCGTGTATGCGGTCGGGCTGCCCGCGTTGCGCCGCGCGCGGCGCGACCTGCCGGGTGACCCTGAAGCCGCGCGCGTCGATGCGTGCTTCGCGCTGATCGCCGCACTCGACGACACGAACCTGCTGCACCGGGGCGGGCAGGGCGGCCTCGATTTCGCGCGGGCGACCGCACGCGCGTTCGTCGCACGCGGCGGCGTGCGTGCGCGCGACTGGCGGCTGCGTGCGGCCGCCGCGCATCGTGCGTTCGTTGCGCGCAGGCTGAGCCCGGGCGGCGCGGCCGACCTGCTCGCGATGAGCGTATTCGTCGATGCGCACGAAGCCGGCGGGGAGGCGCGATGACGCTGGCCATCCTCTGTTCGGGGCAAGGCGCGCAGCGCGCCGACATGTTCGACCTGACCGGCACGGCGCCGCAGGCCGACGCGCTGTTCGCGCACGCGGGCCGGCTTCTCGGCGACGATCCGCGCGCGTGGGTCCGCCAGGCCGCACCGGACGCGTTGCATGAAAACCGTGCCGCACAGATCCTTTGCACGGTCCAGGCGCTCGCGGCCACCGTGCTGCTCGACGCAGTGTGGCCGCGCCGGCGCTGCGTCGCGGGCTACAGCGTCGGCGAGGTCGCATCGTGGAGCGTCGCGGGGATGATCGATCCGCACGACGCGCTCGACCTGGCCGATGCACGCGCGCGCGCGATGGATGCCGCAAGCAGCGGCGACGAGCGGATGGCGTTCGTGCGCGGCCTGACGCGCGCGCAGCTTGCGCGGTTGTGCGACGGCCGCGACGCGGCGATCGCGATCGCGAACCCCGGCGACGCGTTCGTGGTCGCGGGGCGGCAGGCCGACGTCGATGCGGTGGCCGCCGACGCGGCGCGCGACGGCGCGTTGCGCGTCGCGCCCGTCTGCGTGCGGATCGCGTCGCACACGCGCTGGCTCGCAGCGGCCGTGCCGGTGTTTCGTGCGTCGCTCGCTGCGGCGGGCGTGTGCCGGCCAATGCCGGGCACGCGGCTGTTTTCGGGCATCGACGGTGCGTCGGTGCTCGACGTCGACGCGGGCCTCGACAAGCTCGCGCGGCAGATCGCGGAGCCGGTCGAGTGGGCGGCGTGTCTTGCCGCCTGCGTGGAGGCCGGGGCGACCGCGTTTCTCGAACTCGGCCCCGGGCGCGCGCTGGCCGAGATGGCCGGTGGCGCGTATCCGGCGCTGCCGGCGCGCAGCCTCGCGGATTTTCGTTCCGTCGACGGTGTGACGAGCTGGCTTTCGCGCGTCGCGGCAGGCTGATCGACGGCCGGAACGATCGTCGCCGGACGCGCATTTCCCGCTGTGTGTTGCGTCGGCGCCGCAGCGCCGCAGCCGGCGCTTGCCACGCCGATTGGCGTCGCTACAATGGCGCCCGCCATGAGACCAGCCGCCTTCCTTCTCGTCACGCTCTGCTGCGCGGCGAGCGCCCACGCCAGCCAGATTCCGTCCGACGCCGCATCGGTCGGCACGTACTTTTCGTATGACAACGCGGCAGCCGACGCGACCGTCGACCTGATCGAACAGGCGCAGCGCCGCGTGCTGCTGGCTGGCTATACGCACGTGCCGCCCGCGGTCGCGAGCGCGCTGCGGGCGGCACGCGCGCGCGGGATCGAGGTTCGGGTCGTGCTGGTGCGCTCGGCGAGCGCGGGCAAGTACAGCGGCGCCGGTTATCTGAAATCCGCCGGCGTCGACGTGGCGATCGATTCCCGGCATGGCGATCCCGCGCCGCGCTTCGTGATCGTCGACGACAGCGTCGCGCTGACGACGCTGTCCGACAGCGCGGCCGCGCATGCGGAAACGGTGAACGTGTTCCAGCGCGCGCCCGAGCTCGCGCAATCGTACGCACAGTCCTTCTGGCGGCTGTACCGGCAGGCCAGCGGCCTCTGACCCCTTCGCTTGGCGTCGCGCACGCCGGTGTGACCCCGCTTGCATCGGCGCCGCCGATGAACCATGCTCGTTGGCAGGCGCCGGCGCGGATTGCGCGCATCCGGCGCAACGGCAGGGAGCCGATCGTGACCGAGTGTTTTGCCGATCGCGCCGATGCCGGCCGCCAGCTGGCCGGCGCGTTGCGCGACTACGCCGGGCGTAGCGACGTCGTCGTGCTCGCGTTGCCGCGCGGCGGCGTGCCCGTCGCGTATCCGGTCGCCTGCGCGCTGGGCGCGCCGCTCGACGTGCTGGTCGTGCGCAAGCTCGGCGTGCCGTACGATCCCGAGCTCGCGATGGGCGCGATCGCAACGGGCGGCGCGATCCATCTGCAGCGTTCGGTGATCCGTTCGATGGGCGTGACCGACGCGCAGCTCGCCGACGTGATCGCGCGCGAGACGGTCGAGCTGCATCGCCGCGAAGCGCTGTATCGCGGCGCGGCGGCGCCGCTGCCGGTCGACGGCCGCATCGCGATCGTCGTCGACGACGGCATCGCGACCGGCGCGTCGATGCGCGCCGCGCTGCAGGCGCTGCGCGAGCGTCACCCCGCGCGCATCGTGGCGGCGGCGCCGGTCGCGCCGGCGGGCGCAGGGCATGCATTCGACGACCTTGCCGACGCATTCGTCACGGTGTCGCAGCCGCTGCCGTTCTTCGGGATCAGCCAGTTCTATGCGCGCTTCGAGCAGACGAGCGACGACGAGGTGCGCACGTTGCTCGACGCGGCCCGTCCGTGACGGGGCGTCACGTCTGCCTGATGCCGCCCGAGGGCACGTTCTCCTGTTTGGAAAAATTCATTCGTGGGGCCAGCACCAGCCCGTTATTAGCGGGAACAGGCCCTAGTCCAGCGCGAACACGCGC
The DNA here is from genome assembly GCF_001039005.1 of Burkholderia cepacia. Classification (GTDB taxonomy): domain Bacteria; phylum Pseudomonadota; class Gammaproteobacteria; order Burkholderiales; family Burkholderiaceae; genus Burkholderia; species Burkholderia theae. The sequence goes on along the minus strand of NZ_LDWR01000001.1, from coordinate 36,978 downwards.
TGCAGCGCCGGATGAACCTTGCCGCGCCAGAGTGGCCCCGTAAACAGCCCGTAGTGATCGCAATCGTCGATGTCGACGCGGTAGCGCTCGTCGGCCGCGAGGCCGCTGCACATGTCGAGCGCCGCATGCGTCTGGCCGGCGCCCGTGACCCCGTCGCATGCGCCTTCGACGGTCAGCAGCGCGATGCCGCGCAGCGCGGCCGGCTCGACGCGCCGGCCGCCGACGTCCCAGGTGCCGTTCGCGAGGCTCATGCGCTGGAACACGATGTCGACCGTGTCGAGGAAATATTCGGCCGGCATGTCCAGCAGCGCCGTGTATTCGCGTAGCGCGCGCCGCGCACCGGCGAGCCCGGCCATGTCGAAGCGCGACGCGGCCAGCGCGTAGGCCTCGATCAGCGATAGGAAGTGCTGCGGGTACATGAGCGCGATCTCGCCCTGCTGGAGATAGGTCGGGAACACGTGGCGGCCATGCCCCGCGAATCCGGGCGGCACGATGTCGATCAGGTGGCGGCGGCACCAGTCGAGCGAATGGTCGGCCGCGGCGGTACCGAGCGCGCTCGGATTCAGGCGCGCGTCCAGCGGGCCGCCGATCAGCGTGACGCTCGCGGGCGGCGCGAGGCCGCGCGCGGCGCGCAGCGCGAGCGCGCCGAGCGCGGGCACGGTCGCTTGGCACACGGCGACGACGTGCAGCGGCCGATCGTCGAGCGCGAGCCCGTCGACGAAGCCGTCGAGCGTCGCGACATAGTCGTCGAGCCCGAAACGGCCCGACGAGAGCGGCACGTCGCGCGCATTGCGCCAGTCGGTCACGCAGACGTCGCCGTCGGCGAGCAGCGTCTCGACGGTTTCCCGCATCATCACGGCCGCGTGCCCGGCGAGCGGCGCGCACAGCAGCACCGTGCGCCGCGCGTCGGCCCGAGTGAAGCGCCGCAGGTCGCAGAACGGCGTGCGCGCGACGACCCGCTCGTCGGCGGCGGGTCGCCCGATGTCGAAGTGCGCCGGCCCGGCCGGCGGCCCGAGCAGCGGCTCGAACAGGTCGTCGTAGCACGACGACGCGGCGTGCGGCAGCGTTGCCGACGGCCACGCGTCGAACGCATGCCGCGTGGCCGCGCGCCAGGCACGCATCCATTCCCGTTGCTGCTCGACGAGGGCATACCACATGGCGAACCTTGGGGCGAAAGGGGCGTGAATCTGCATTATGGTCACTGTGGCCGCGCAGCGTGAGCCCGGTGTGCGGCCGGCCGACGCGCATCAAGCGCACGAGCACGCTAGGCGATGGCGCGCGACGCTGCTACAGTCGTCGGTCCCATTCCCCTTAAGCGGAGCGTTTGCGATGAAGCTGATCGGCATGCTGGATTCCCCGTTCGTGCGCCGTGTCGCCATTTCGGCGAAGCTGCTCGACCTGCCGTTCGAACACGAGTCGATCTCGGTGTTCCGTCATTTCGAGCAGTTCAGGACGGTCAACCCGGTCGTCAAGGCGCCGACGCTCGTGACCGGGGACGGCGCGACGCTGATCGATTCGTCGCTGATCGTCGACTATCTCGATCACTTGGTGGCGCCCGAGCGGCGCCTGCTGCCCGACGCCGCCGATGCGCGGCTGCGCGCGCTCGAGCCGATCGGATTCGCGCTGGCGGCGGCCGAGAAGACCGTGCAGGTCGTCTACGAGCAGGCGCTGCGCCCGGCCGACAAACAGCACGCGCCGTGGCTCGAGCGCGTGCTGAGCCAGCTCGAGGGCGCGTACGGCGAGCTGGAGCCGCTCGTCGCGGCCGCGAACGGCTGGTTCGGCGGCGCGCGCCTGCTGCAGTCCGACGTGACGGTCGCGGTGTCTTGGCGCTTCACGCAGTTCATGGCGGCCGACTACCCGGCGCTCGCGCGGATCGATCCGGCCCGCTATCCGGCGCTCGCCGCGCACTCGGCGCGTGCGGAAGCGCTGCCGGCTTTCGTCGAAACGCCGCTCGTCTAGGCCCGCCGGCGGGGCGGAACGCCGCCCCGCGCCGTTGCTTGTCGCCCGCTCGGCCCCGTCCGGCAAGCCGCCGCCGATTGTTCTCGGTGGCTGACAAGTGACTTCGCATTCGTGCTGTTTATCCGGACGCGGCCGGTCCCTAGAATCCACTCCATCGAATCACGCATTGCCTGATGGAGCCGATGATGAAAGCCTTGATCGAATCGAGCCTGTACCACCCGTCCGTCCTGTTGCCGCTTGCCGCGCTGACGCAGCTGATGGTCGAGCGCGATTTCAATCTCGGCCAGGTCGGGCTGATTGTCGCGGCACGCGGCGCGCAGGCGGCCGTGTCGCGTTCGCGCGCGCTGATCTTTTGCCGTCACTGCGAAGCGCACGCGTGAGATCGCTCGTGCTGAATGGATAAAAAAAGCCCGGCCGGCGCAAGCCGGTCGGGCGGATCGGGTTCGATCGGGCCCCGGCTTCGGCCGGGGCTTTTTCATGGGCGACGCTCAGGCGCGTGCGGTCGTCACCGCGCCATAGATCTGCGCGTCATCGTCCTCGCGCAGCTGGCGCACGAGCTGGTGCGCTTCGCGGCGCGACGCGACGGCCGGCGGCGAGCCCTTGAGCGGCTGGCGCGCGGTTTCGGCGAGCGCGACGACCGACACGATGCCGATCACGGCGGCGCCCATCATGTAGTACGCGGGCATCATCAGGTTGTGCGTCACGTCGACCAGCCACGCGGTCATCAGCGGCGTCGTGCCGCCGAACAGCGACACCGACACGTTGAAGCCGATCGCGAGCGCGCCGTAGCGGATCTCGGTCGGGAACAGCGCCGGCAGCGCCGACGGCATCACGCCGGTGAAGCACGACAGCAGCACGCCGAGGATCAGCAGGCCGCCGAACACCGACGCCGTGGTGCCCGCATGGATCAGCATCATCGACGGGATCGACAGCGCGAGCAGCCCGACGCAGCCGGCCAGCATCACAGGCTTGCGGCCGATCCTGTCGGACAGGCGCCCGGCATAGAGTGTCATCGGCATCATCAGCACCATCACGATCAGCACGAGCACGAGGCTGTGCGATTCGTCGAAGTGCAGCGTCGACGACATGAAGCTCGGCAGGTACGACAGCACCATGTAGTCGGTCACGTTGAAGATCAGCACGAGGCCGACGCACAGCAGCAGCGCACGCCAGTTGCGCATCAGCGTTTCGCGGAAGCGCGCCTTCGGCACGGCCTTGTCCTGCGCTTCGCGCTCTTCGGCCTGGCGCTTGAACGCGGGCGTTTCCTCGAGCTTCATCCGGATGTAGAGACCGATCAGGCCGAGCGGGCCGGCGATCAGGAACGGCACGCGCCAGCCCCATGACAGCAGCGCTTCCTGCGACAGCGACGCGGTGAGCAGCGCGACGACGCCCGCACCCATCACATAGCCGATCAGCGTGCCGAACTCGAGGAAGCTGCCCATGAAGCCGCGGCGCTTGTCGGTCGAGAATTCGGCGATGAAGGTGGCCGCGCCGCCGTATTCGCCGCCGGTCGAGAAGCCCTGCACGAGGCGGGCGACGAGCAACAGCACGGGCGCCATGATGCCGATCGATGCGTAGCTGGGGATCAGGCCGATCGCGAAGGTGCCGACGGCCATCATGATCATCGTCGCGGCGAGCACGCGCTGGCGGCCGATGCGGTCGCCGAGCGGGCCGAACACCATGCCGCCGAGCGGGCGCACGAGGAACGCGGCCGCGAACGTGCCAAAGGTCGCGAGCAACTGCGCGGACGGGCTGCTGGACGGGAAGAACACCTTGCCGAGCGTGACGGCGATGTAGCTGTAGACGCCGAAGTCGAACCATTCCATCGCGTTGCCGATGGCCATCGCGCTGACGGCGCGCTTGAGCAGGCTCTGGTCGACGACGGTAATGTCATCCGCGGCGAGCGGGGCCTCGCCGGACGACGAAGCGGAGGAAGAAGCAGCGGTCGGGCTGACGTGTGTTGCGGTCAAGGTCATGCACTCCTTTGACTGCGCCGGAACGGGTGGGCCGTCCGACACGGTTTGCCGGCGAGCGCGGTGTCGCATGCGGCGCGTCGGGGCAGACCATTAAGCACTTACTGCGTAAAAGGCGGTAAAGGGCCGAAAGGGGCTGCTTCGACGCGGGCCCGACGGGCCGACGCGACAGTGCGCTCATGAAGAATGGGCCGCGTGATGCAGGCGGCAGATGCCGGTGCGGACCGATTGTCCGGCGTTCCGGCAAGCGCCCCGAAAGGGGCCATGAAACGAGAAAAGCGGGCCTGTCGGGCGGGCTTTCCTGTGGGTGCAATTTCGGTCGAAGGGCCGGCCCGCAACGCGCGGACGGACTTCTTGCGAAATCGAATAGACAGAGATTGAATGTTGAAACAGGCGACATGATAGCACGATGACGGATGATCGCGCAAATTGCCGGGAGGCGCCCGTCTGGCGGGGCATCCGGCGGGGTCTGCTCGGTTATGATCGGCGGCGCGCGGCGGGGCCGTGCAGCCTCCGGTGACGGGGGCCGAATTCACGAGGAACCGGATGACCGAACTGATGAGGATCGCGGTGCTGTTCGCCGCCACCGCGCTGGCCGAAATCGTCGGCTGTTACCTGCCTTGGCTCGTGCTGAAGGACGGTCGGCCGGTCTGGCTGCTGGTGCCGGCCGCGCTGTCGCTCGCGCTGTTTGCGTGGCTGCTGACGCTGCACCCGAGCGCGGCGGGGCGCACCTATGCGGCGTACGGCGGTGTCTATATCGCGGTTGCGCTGATCTGGCTGCGGGTGGTCGACGGCGTGGCGCTGACCCGCTGGGATGTGGCCGGCGCGGTGCTTGCGCTGGGCGGGATGGCGGTCATCGCGCTGCAGCCGCGCGCGTGAGCGCGGCTGCAGCGCAAGCTGAGTGCGTCAGGCCGTCTGCGCGGCGTCCGTGTCCGCGGACTTGCGCCACACGCAGGCGCCCTTGACCGACTTGTCGAGCTCGTCGAGTTGCGCCTGGTGCGCGGTGAGTTCGTCGTCGCTCGCGGTCACCACGGGCAGGTCGAGCGCGGCGAGCGACACGCGCTGGCCGTTCGCCGCGCCACCGTCGGCGCCTGCGTCGTCGAGCATGTCGATCACGAGGCTGTCCTGGCCGCGCGTCATCGCGAGATACACCTCCGCGAGCAGCTCCGAGTCGAGCAGTGCGCCGTGCAGCGTACGGTGCGCGTTGCTGATGCCGAAGCGGTCGCACAGCGCGTCGAGCGAGTTGCGCTTGCCCGGGAACATCTGCTTGGCCTGCACGAGCGTGTCGATCACGCCGCCGCAATGTTCGGTGAACGACGGCAGGTCGAGCCGCGCGAATTCGGCGTCGAGGAAGCCCAGGTCGAACGGCGCGTTGTGGATGATCAGCTCCGCGTCCTTCACGAAGTCGCGGATCTGGTTGGCGACTTCCGCGAATTTCGGCTTGTCGCTGAGGAATTCGGTCGTGAGGCCGTGCACCGCCAGTGCGCCCGGATCGCTGTCGCGCTCGGGGTTCACGTAGAAGTGCAGGTTGTTGCCGGTGAGCCGCCGGTTCAGCAGCTCGACGCAGCCGATTTCGATGAGGCGGTCGCCCGTGCGGGCGTTCAGGCCGGTGGTTTCGGTATCGAGAATGATCTGGCGCATGTCGGGAAAAACGAAGGAAACAGGGGAACGGCCTGCGTTCAGGCCGTCAGCGATTCGACGCCGCGATTCGCGAGTGCGTCCGCGCGCTCGTTTTCGGGATGGCCCGCGTGGCCCTTGACCCAGCGCCACTCGACCTCGTGCTGCGCGACCAGCGCGTCGAGGCGCTTCCACAGGTCGGCGTTCTTCACGGGCGTCTTCGCCGCGGTGACCCAGCCTTTTTTCTTCCAGCCGTGGATCCACTCGCTGATGCCTTTCTGCACGTATTGCGAGTCGGTATGCACGATCACCTGGCACGGCCGCTTCAGCGCCTCGAGCGCCGAGATCACGCCCATCAGCTCCATGCGGTTGTTGGTCGTGTTGGGCTCGCCGCCGAACAGCTCCTTCTCGCGGTCGCCGTAGCGCATCAGCGCGCCCCAGCCGCCCGGGCCGGGATTGCCCTTGCAGGCGCCGTCGGTATAGATGTCGATGGTATCGGTTGTCATGAATGTTCTTGATGGGTGGTCGGGGAGGCCGCCGGCGTCAGGCCCGGCGCAAGCACGGGCTTCTTCATCTTGATCTGGCCGACGAGGCGCATGCCGCGCACGCGCTTGACGGCCGTCACCATGTAGACGGCGCCGAAGATCGGCCACCAGCGGTCGCCCGCGGCTTCCATGAAGCCGTAGCGGGCCAGCCACTTGTCGGTGACGAGCGGCGGACGGTAGCAGCCGAAGCGGCCGCGTTCGAGGTCGAAGCCGAGCAGCTTGATCCAGTCCTTGAGCCGGATGAACGCGATCTGGTCGCGCGTGGCCGGCACGAACGGCCGGTTCGCCATGCGCCCGAACGATTGCCGCATGCCCCACAGGCTGAGCGAATTGAAGCCGGTGATCACGAGCTGGCCTTCCGGCATCAGCACGCGTTCGGCCTCGCGCAGCAGGCGGTGCGGGTCGGACGTGAATTCGAGCGTGTGCGGCATCACGATCAGGTCGACGCTCTGCGACTCGAACGGCAGGTCGAGCAGGTCGCACCAGGTCGTGCTGCGATCGGCGGGCGCGTGCTCCGGCGAATGCGCTTCGCGCGCCCACGGGTACTGGTACGGCGCGCTCGCGCCGCTCGCCGGATCGAGCACGAGGCCGCGATACGGCATGCGGTTCTCGCGCAGTGCGTCGAGCTGCGGCAGGCCGAGCTGCAGCGCGTGGAACCCGAACACGTCGGACACGATCCGGTCGAGCTGCGCCTGCTCCCAGCCCAGCACGTAGCGGCCGGGAGGCGAGTCGGTCCAGGCAGGCCAGTCTATAATTTGTCGGTCAGACATAACGATGATTGCGCGCCCATGAACGAGCTGGAATACGTGCCGGTGCCGGCATTCGAAGACAACTATATCTGGCTCGTCTCGGACGGCCGCGATGCGATCGCCGTCGATCCGGGTGAAGCCGCGCCCGTACGCCGGGTTCTTGCCGAACGAGGCTGGCGGTTGACCGCTATTTTACTCACGCACCATCACGCCGACCACGTCGGCGGTGTCGAGGCGCTGCGCAATAGCCAACCGGACGATGTTCCGCTCGCCGTTTACGGCCCCGCGGCCGAGGCGATCGGCGTGGTTACGCGGCCGCTCGCGGGCGGCGATCGGGTGGCGCTCGACGCGCCGGCCGTCGCGTTCGACGTGCTCGACGTGCCGGGTCATACGCGCGGCCACATCGCTTATTTCCAGACGGCCGGTCAAGGCGCGGCCGGGCAGGGCGCCGCCGCACCGCACGTGTTCTGCGGCGACACGCTGTTCTCGTGCGGCTGCGGCCGCCTGTTCGAGGGCACGCCCGCGCAGATGCTCGCGTCGCTCGACGCGCTCGCCGCGCTGCCGGGCGACACGCACGTGCATTGCGCACACGAATACACGCTGTCGAACATCCGCTTCGCGCTCGCGTGCGAGCCCGGCAACGCGGCGCTCGCCGCGTGGCGCGACGACGCGCAGGCGCTGCGCGCGCGCGGCGCGCCGACGCTGCCCACTACGATCGCGCACGAGCGTGCCGTTAACCCGTTCATGCGGGCCGACAGCGACGCGATTCGCGCGACGCTCGAGGCCGAGCTTCACGAAACGGTTCCGGATCGTCTGGCGGCGTTCACGCTGATGCGCGAGTGGAAAAATCGGTTCCGATGATCAATTCCGGAGGACTCCAAAGCTCAAGCGTTGTCTGTAAAAATTGCTCCAAATGTAGGATTTCGCTGAGTTTTCGGTGTTTTTATTGACGTGAAGCACGCACTTCCGTAGTATCGCCTGCAATTTCCAGCCGTCGGAAGCCGAGATTTTCATGCGACTTATATTGAGTGCGATGGTGGTCCTGCTACTCGCCGCTTGTGCGAGCCAGGCCCCTGTCGCCAACAACGCCGCCGATTCGCAGGCGACGTCCACCTACCTCCGTAAATCAGCCACCGCCAAAGAGACTGTCGACGTCGACAAGCAATCCGTCGGCGACCTGACCAGTGCAGACCCTGATCTCTGGGGGCGCATCCGCCGCGGTTTCCAGATGCCCGACCTGCAGAGCGACCTCGTCGACATGCAGACGACCTGGTACACGCAGCGGCCCGATTACGTGCAGCGCATGACCGAGCGCTCGCAGAAGTACCTGTATCACATCGTCGAGGAGCTCGAGGCGCGTCACATGCCGACCGAGCTCGCGCTGCTGCCGTTCATCGAGTCCGCGTACAACCCGCAGGCGCTGTCGGTCGCGAAGGCGGCCGGCATGTGGCAGTTCATGCCCGGCACGGGCCGCACGTACAACCTGAAGCGCAACATGTGGCAGGACGAGCGCCGCGACGTGCTCGCGTCGACGAGTGCCGCGCTCGACTACCTGTCGCGCCTGCATGACATGTTCGGCGACTGGTATCTGGCGCTTGCCGCGTACAACTGGGGCGAGGGCAACGTGCAGCGCGCGATCGCGCGCAACCAGGCGGCCGGCCTGCCGACCGACTACCAGAACCTGCGGATGCCGAACGAGACGCGCAACTATGTGCCGAAGCTGCAGGCGGTGAAGAACATCATCGCGAACCCGCAGCAGTACGGCCTCGCGCTGCCGGACATCCCGAACCACCCGTATTTCGTGACGGTCACGACGGCGCGCGACATCGACGTGGCGGTCGCCGCGAAGCTCGCGAACCTGTCGCTCGACGAATTCCGCTCGCTGAACCCGTCGTTCTCGAAGCCGGTCATCCTCGGCGCGACCGAGCCGCAGATCCTGCTGCCGTTCGACAACGCGGCGGCGTTCGAGAAGAACCTGAAGGCATACAACGGCCAGCTGTCGTCGTGGACCACCTATACGGTCAGCGAACGCGCGCGGCCGGCCGCGATCGCCGAGAAGATCGGCGTGGACGCCGATACGCTGATGTCGATCAACAAGATTCCGGCCGGCATGCGCCTGAAGCCGGGCTCGACGATCGTCGTGCCGCGCGGCGACGACGATGACGAGGACATCAGCGCCGACGTCGCCGAGAACGGCGCGCTCGCGATGGAACCCGACGTGCCCGACACGCGCAAGATGCTGATCCGCGTGCGCCGCAAGCAGTCGATGGCGGCAATCGCCGGCCGCTACGGCGTGTCGGTCGGCCAGCTGAAGGCCTGGAACCGCACGCATCGCGATCTCGTGATGCCGGGCCAGGCGCTGGTGCTGCACGTGCCGGTCGGCCGTTCGGTGCCGGCCGAACCGGGTCCGGAGCGGATTGCGACGTCGGCCGGTGGCGCGCACATCGAGCGCGCGAGCCTGGCGGTGGGCGGCAAGTCCCACGGCGCGAAGCGTGGCGCGGCAAAGCCGGCGGCCAGATCGGCAAAGGCTGCCCCCGCGAAAGCCGCGCCGGCCAAGGCCGCCGCGCACAAGGGCAAGAAGAAGTAACGCGGCTGCAAGGCGCATCGTGCGGCCGGCCCCGGTCGCCCGATTGCGCTATCATCCGACGAATGCGACGAAACGCCGTCACCGAGGTGACGGCGTTTTCGTTTGTGCGCGGCGCGGGGGCGCTGCGTCGAAGGTCTTCAATAACAAGGGGAAGCGATGTCGTCGGTGCAGGTGAGGGTGCTCGCGCTGTTTTCGGTCGGGTATTTCGTGTCGTATGTGTTTCGCGGTGTCAATCTGGGCTTCGCGCCGTTCGTCACGCACGAGCTCGGGTTGTCGGCCGCCGATCTCGGCCTGCTCACCAGTCTCTATTTCCTGGGCTTCGCGGGTGCGCAGATCCCGGCCGGCGTGATGCTCGACCATTTCGGCCCGCGCCGCGTGACGGCCGGCATGCTGCTGTTCGCGGCGGCCGGTGCGGCCGTGTTCGGTGCCGCGCACAGCATCGGCACGATGATGGCCGGCCGGTTGCTGATCGGCGTTGGTGTGTCGGTATGTCTCGGCGCGGCGTTCAAGGCGCTCGCGCAGCATTTCCCGGTCGGCCGGCTGCCGCTCGTCAATGGGCTCGTGATGGCCGTCGGCGGCCTCGGCGGCGTCGTGGTCGGTTCGCCGTTGACCTGGCTGCTCGGCTGGACGAGCTGGCGTGAGATCTGTTTCGGCCTCGCGGTGCTGACGGTGCTCGTCGCGGCTTCGATCGGCTTCGGCGCGCCCGAAGTGAAGCAGGTGCGCCACCAGGGCGGACTCGTCAGTCAGTTCAAGGGCACCTGGCACATCCTGAGCAGCCGCGCGTTCTGGAAGATCTCGTCGTTCTCCGTCGTCACGCAGGGCGTGTTCTACGCGATGCAGTCGCTGTGGGTCGGGCCGTACCTGCGCGATGTCGCGGGGTTCGATGCGCCGCACGCCGCGCGCCTCGTGTCGGTGCTCGGCTTCGCGATGATGGCCGGTTGCGTCGGCTTCGGCGCTGCCGCGCGCGTGCTCGAGCGGCGCGGCGTGTCCGTCTACGCGTTCTGTGGCGTCGGCATGGCGCTGTTCGTCGCGACGCAGGTCGCGATCGTCGCGCGCGTGCCGCTGCCGCCGGCCGTGCTGTGGGCCGCATACGGGATGTTCGGCGGCGTCGGCATCCTGACCTACGCGGTGATGGCCGGGCACTTTCCCGCCCATCTGATCGGTCGCGCGAACACGACGCTCACGCTCGTGATCTTCCTGCTGATCTTTGCGTTCCAGATCGGCGTCGGCGCGGTGCTGTCGCACTGGCCGGCGGTCGACGGCCGTTATCCGGCCGCCGCGCACTTCACCGCCTGGGGCGTGCTGCTCGCGCTGCAGCTCGCGAGCGCGGTCTGGTACGTGTGGCCCGCGCGCGGCGCTGGCCAAGCGCACTGATCCAGCGGTACGCTGAAGGGTGGGGCGGCCGTGGAAACGGGGCCGCAGCACATTGCGCGCGCACGCCGGCCACGCTGCCGGTGGCGGCGCACGCATGATCGGACGGCCATATCGATTGAAGATAGGGCCATTTTCAGGCTATAATTTGAAAGTTTGTGCTGATCAACCTCGCACCCTAGCGCCTACCTCATTCATCCCGTTCATCCGCCGCACGCCGCCTGCCGGGCGATGCCGCGAAGCCTCGTGCGCCACGCGCCGGGTTCGCGTCTCGACAACGCAGGCCGCGTCCAGCAAGCGACCACGCGCGCCCACGCAGCGCGGCGCTCGCGCGGCAGGGTAAACAGGTCGGCAGCAGGGTGTTCCCCAAGGAGCCTCCCGTGTTGCCGTCTTTTTCTCCCGCCTTGCTTGCACTCGCCGACGGCACGGTCTTTCGTGGTTATTCGATCGGGGCCGAAGGCCATACGATCGGCGAAGTCGTGTTCAATACCGCGATTACCGGCTATCAGGAAATCCTCACTGATCCGAGCTACGCGCGCCAGATCGTTACGCTCACCTACCCGCATATCGGCAACGTCGGCGTCAATGCCGAAGACGTCGAAGCCACGAAAGTCCATGCCGCCGGCCTGATCATCCGTGATCTGCCCACGCTCGCATCGAACTTCCGCATGGACCGCACGCTCGGCGATTACCTGCGCGACGAAGGCGTCGTCGCGATCGCCGGCATCGACACCCGCAAGCTGACCCGTATCCTGCGCGACAAGGGCGCGCAGGGCGGCTGCATCCTGGCGGGTTCGGACGACGAGGCCAAGGCGATCGAGCTCGCGCGCTCGTTCCCGGGCCTGTCCGGCATGGATCTCGCGAAAGTCGTGTCGACCACGAAGCCGTTCGAGTGGAAGCAGACCGAATGGCGCCTCGAAGGCGGCTACGGCATGCAGGAAGCGCCGAAGTACCGCGTCGTCGCGTACGATTTCGGCGTCAAGTACAACATCCTGCGCATGCTCGCGGAGCGCGGCTGCCACGTGACGGTGCTGCCGGCACAGGCGAGCGCGGCCGATGCGCTCGCGCTGAATCCGGACGGCATCTTCCTGTCGAACGGCCCCGGCGATCCGGAGCCGTGCGATTACGCGATCGCGGCCACGAAGGAATTTATCGAGCGCGGCGTGCCGACCTTCGGCATCTGCCTCGGCCACCAGATCATGGGCCTCGCGGTCGGCGCGAAGACGCTGAAGATGAAGACGGGCCACCACGGCGCGAACCATCCGGTGAAGGATCTCGGCGACGGCCGGGTCGTGATCACGTCGCAGAACCACGGCTTCGCGGTCGACGCGGATTCGCTGCCGGCCAACGCGCGCGTGACGCACGTGTCGCTGTTCGACGGCACGCTGCAGGGCTTCGAGCTGACCGACAAGCCGGCGTTCTGCTTCCAGGGCCACCCGGAAGCATCGCCGGGCCCGCACGACATCGGCTATCTGTTCGACCGTTTCACCGCGCTGATGGACGCGGCGAAGCAGCGCAACGCGTAACGCAACCGAAGAACGGGAGATTCGCATCATGTTCGGCCACGCACTCGGCATCACGGATATCTGGACCTACGTGTTCGGCGTGATCTTCATCATCCTGCTGCCGGGGCCGAACTCGATGTACGTGCTGTCGCTCGCGGCGCAGCGCGGCGTGAAGGCCGGCTATCGCGCGGCCTGCGGCGTGTTCGTCGGCGATACGGTGCTGATGGTGCTGTCCGCCGCGGGCGTCGCGTCGCTGCTGAAGGCGAATCCGCTGCTGTTCTCCGTCGTCAAGTACGGCGGCGCCGCGTACCTGCTCTACATCGGCACCGGCATGCTGCGCGGCGCGTGGCAAAAGCTGCGTGCGCCGGCCAATGCGCCGGCTGACGCGCCGCAGGCGGTCGACGGCGAGCGGCCGTTCCGCAAGGCGCTGATCGTGAGCCTGCTGAACCCGAAGGCGATCCTGTTCTTCATCTCGTTCTTCATCCAGTTCGTCGACCCGGCATTCCCGCATCCCGCGCTGTCGTTCGTCGTGCTCGGGGCGATCGCGCAATGCGCGAGCTTCCTGTACCTGAGCACGCTGATCTTCGCGGGTGCGCGGCTCGCCGAGCATTTCCGCCGCCGCCGCAAGCTTGCGGCCGGCGCGGCGAGCAGCGTGGGCGGCCTGTTCATCGGTTTCTCGGTGAAGCTTGCGCTCGCCACCATGAGTTGAGCGCCGCCGGCCGACCCACGACAACGATTACTTATTGAATTCACAAGCCATGCCAAAACGCACAGACATCAAGAGCATCCTCATCATCGGCGCCGGCCCGATCATCATCGGCCAGGCGTGCGAGTTCGACTATTCGGGCGCGCAGGCTTGCAAGGCGTTGCGTGAGGAGGGCTACAAGGTCGTTCTCGTCAACAGCAACCCGGCGACGATCATGACCGACCCGAACACGGCCGACGTGACCTACATCGAGCCGATCACGTGGGAAGTCGTCGCGCGCATCATCGAGAAGGAGCGCCCGGACGCGATCCTGCCGACGATGGGCGGCCAGACCGCGCTGAACTGCGCGCTCGACCTGCACCACCATGGCGTGCTCGAGAAGTTCGGCGTCGAGCTGATCGGCGCGTCGCCGGAAGCGATCGACAAGGCGGAAGACCGCCAGAAGTTCAAGGAAGCGATGACCAAGATCGGTCTCGGCTCCGCGAAGTCGGGCATCGCGCATTCGATGGAAGAAGCGACCAAGGTGCAGGCCGAGATCATGGCGGAAACGGGCGGCAGCGGCTACCCGGTCGTGATCCGTCCGTCGTTCACGCTCGGCGGCTCGGGCGGCGGCATCGCGTACAACCGCGAGGAGTTCGAGGAGATCTGCAAGCGCGGTCTCGATCTGTCGCCCACGCGCGAACTGCTGATCGAGGAATCGCTGCTCGGCTGGAAGGAATACGAGATGGAAGTCGTGCGCGACCGCGCCGACAACTGCATCATCGTCTGCTCGATCGAGAACCTCGACCCGATGGGTGTGCACACCGGCGACTCGATCACGGTCGCGCCGGCACAGACGCTCACCGACAAGGAATACCAGATCCTGCGTAACGCCTCGCTCGCGGTGCTGCGCGAGATCGGCGTCGACACGGGCGGCTCGAACGTGCAGTTCTCGATCAACCCGAAGGACGGCCGCATGGTCGTCATCGAGATGAACCCGCGCGTATCGCGTTCGTCGGCGCTCGCGTCGAAGGCGACGGGCTTCCCGATCGCGAAGGTCGCTGCGAAGCTGGCGGTCGGTTACACGCTCGACGAGCTGAAGAACGAAATCACCGGCGGCCAGACGCCCGCATCGTTCGAGCCGACGATCGACTACGTCGTCACGAAGATCCCGCGCTTCGCGTTCGAGAAGTTCCGTGAAGCCGATTCGCGCCTGACGACGCAGATGAAGTCGGTCGGCGAAGTGATGGCCATCGGCCGCACGTTCCAGGAATCGTTCCAGAAGGCGCTGCGCGGCCTCGAAGTCGGCGTCGACGGTCTCGACGAGAAGTCGACCAACCGCGACGAGATCGCGATCGAGATCCACGAGCCGGGTCCGGACCGCATCTGGTATGTCGGCGATGCCTTCCGCATCGGCATGACGGCCCAGGAAATCTTCGCGGAAACCGCGATCGATCCGTGGTTCCTCGAGCAGATCGAGCAGATCATCCTGAAGGAAAAGGCGCTCGCGGGCCGCACGCTCGCGTCGCTGTCGTTCGACGAGCTGCGCTATGTCAAGCAGAGCGGCTTCTCCGACCGCCGCCTCGCGAAGCTGCTCGGCGCGACGCCGGAAGACGTCCGCAAGCGTCGCGTCGAACTGAACGTGCGCCCGGTCTACAAGCGCGTCGACACCTGCGCGGCCGAGTTCGCGACGAAAACCGCCTACATGTACTCGACCTATGAGGAAGAGTGCGAGGCGCAGCCGACCACCAACAAGAAGATCATGGTGCTGGGCGGCGGCCCGAACCGGATCGGCCAGGGCATCGAGTTCGACTACTGCTGCGTGCACGCGGCGCTCGCGATGCGCGAGGACGGCTACGAAACGATCATGGTCAACTGCAACCCGGAAACGGTGTCGACCGACTATGACACGTCCGACCGCCTGTACTTCGAGCCGCTGACGCTTGAAGACGTGCTCGAGATCGTCGACAAGGAAAAGCCGGTCGGCGTGATCGTCCAGTACGGCGGCCAGACGCCGCTGAAGCTCGCGCTCGACCTCGAGGCGCACGGTGTGCCGATCGTCGGCACGTCGCCGGACATGATCGACGCGGCCGAAGACCGCGAACGCTTCCAGAAGCTGCTGCAGGACCTCGGCCTGCGCCAGCCGCCGAACCGCACCGCGCGCGCCGAAGACGAAGCGCTCAAGCTGGCCGAGGAAATCGGCTATCCGCTGGTCGTGCGCCCGTCGTACGTGCTTGGCGGCCGCGCGATGGAAATCGTCCACGAGCCGCGCGACCTCGAGCGCTACATGCGCGAGGCCGTGAAGGTGTCGAACGATTCGCCGGTGCTGCTCGACCGCTTCCTGAACGACGCGATCGAATGCGACGTCGACTGCATCTGCGACGGCGAGGCCGTGTTCATCGGCGGCGTGATGGAGCACATCGAGCAGGCGGGCGTCCACTCGGGCGACTCGGCATGCTCGCTGCCGCCGTACTCGCTGTCGAAGGAAACCGTGGCCGAAC
The DNA here is from genome assembly GCF_001039005.1 of Burkholderia cepacia. Classification (GTDB taxonomy): domain Bacteria; phylum Pseudomonadota; class Gammaproteobacteria; order Burkholderiales; family Burkholderiaceae; genus Burkholderia; species Burkholderia theae. The sequence continues at coordinate 21,486 of NZ_LDWR01000001.1, read as the reverse complement.
TGAAGCGCCAGACGGGCGCGATGGCGAAGGCGCTGAATGTGGTCGGCCTGATGAACGTGCAGTTCGCGATCCAGCAGGTGCCGCAGGCGGACGGTTCGAAGCAGGACATCATCTACGTGCTGGAAGTGAACCCGCGCGCATCGCGCACGGTGCCGTACGTGTCGAAGGCGACCAGCCTGCCGCTCGCGAAGATCGCGGCGCGCGCGATGGTCGGCCAGAAGCTCGCGCAGCAGGGCGTGACGAAGGAAGTCGTACCGCCGTACTTCAGCGTGAAGGAAGCCGTGTTCCCGTTCGTCAAGTTCCCGACGGTCGATCCGGTCCTCGGGCCTGAAATGCGTTCGACCGGCGAAGTGATGGGCGTCGGCCAGACGTTCGGCGAAGCGCTGTTCAAGTCGCAGCTCGCGGCCGGCTCGCGCCTGCCGGAGTCGGGCACGGTGCTGCTGACCGTGATGGATGCCGACAAGCCGAAGGCGGTCGAAGTCGCGCGCATGCTGCACGATCTCGGCTACCCGATCGTCGCGACCAAGGGCACGGCTGCCGCGATCGAAGCGGCCGGCGTGCCGGTGAAGGTCGTGAACAAGGTGAAGGATGGCCGTCCGCACATCGTCGACATGATCAAGAACGGCGAGATCGCACTCGTGTTCACGACGGTCGACGAGACGCGCCAGGCGATCGCCGATTCGCGTTCGATCCGCATGAGCGCACAGGCGCACAAGGTCACGTACTACACGACGATGTCGGGCGCGCGCGCGGCTGTCGAAGGTTTGCGCTACCTGAAGGATCTGGAAGTCTATGATTTACAAGGTCTTCACGCTCGCCTAAACTAAGCAGTCAGGTTCCTGTCGAAGCAATACGTGCCGCGGTTAAGCGGTGTTTCCGGTTCATCGGAAACGCGCTTAATCGCGGTGATTTTTTTTAAAGCCGTTTTTAGCGATTGAGCCGTTTATGAGCACCATTCCGTTGACAAAGCGTGGCGCAGAGCAACTGCGCGATGAATTGCAGCGCCTCAAGTCCGTCGAGCGGCCGGCCGTGATCAATTCGATCGCGGAGGCCCGCGCACAGGGTGATCTGTCCGAAAACGCCGAATACGATGCCGCGAAGGAAAAACAGGGCTTCATCGAGGGCCGCATCGCGGATCTCGAATCGAAGCTGTCTGCCGCGCAAATCATCGATCCGACGGTGCTCGACGCCGATGGCCGCGTGGTGTTCGCCGCGACGGTCGAACTCGAGGATCTCGAGTCGGGCGACACCGTCAAGTACCAGATCGTCGGCGACGACGAAGCCGATATCGATCACGGCCTGATCTCGGTCAGCTCGCCGATCGCGCGCGCGCTGATCGGCAAGAGCGAAGGCGACGTCGCGGCCGTGCAGGCGCCGAGCGGCGTGCGCGAATACGAAATCATCTCGGTCAGCTACATCTGAAGCGGGGCGACGTGATGCCGCATCGCGTGTTCCGTCTGCTGTCGGCCGTGTGGGTCGGCAGCCTGCTGACGATCGGGTATGCGGTCGCGCCCGTGTTGTTCAAGACGCTGGAGCGGATGACGGCCGGTTCGGTCGCCGCCCAGCTGTTCCGTATCGAGGCGATCCTCGGCGTCGTGTGCGGCGTGCTGCTGCTCGCGTTGTCGAACCAGCAGGTGCGGCACGGCAGCAGCGAATATCGCCGCGTGCGCTGGATCGTCGCCGCGATGGTCGTGTGCGTGCTGATCGGGTATTTCGCGCTGCAGCCGTTCATGAATGCGCTGCGGGTGGCCGCGATGGACGCGGGCACCGATATCGCCAACTCGCCGTACGCGAGTCGCTTCGGGATGCTGCACGGCGTCTCGAGCGTGTTCTACCTCGTCGAGAGTGTGCTGGGGCTGATGCTGATCTGGCGTCTGCCGGCGCGCGACGCCTGAGCGCCGCGCGGGCAGGGCGGCACGGCGTGCGCCATGCCGCATCCGCGATTTACTTGTCCTGGAACGGCCGCTTGGTGCTTGCCTGGCGCTTTTTCGCGCGCTTCACGTTGCCGCCCGCCGTCACGCGCTCGTTGCCGCGCACGACGACCTTCGTCGGCTTCGGGCGACGCACGGGGCTGGCGTTCGGCGACACCTTGACGACCTTGACGGTGCGCGGTGCGCGGCCTTTCTTGTCGTCGGCGGCTTCGGCCGCGCTCGGCAGCGTGCCGGCACGACGGCCGCGGGCCGGAGCAGCCGCGGCGGCTTCGGGCTTCCAGATCACCAGCAGCTTGCCGATGTGCTGGATCGGCGCCGCGCTCAGGCGGTCGCAGATCTCGTCATAGATGGCGACGCGTTCGTCGCGTTCGTCGCCGAACACGCGAATCTTGATCAGCTGGTGCGCGCCGAGGTGCACCTTGATTTCTTTCAGCACGGCGTCGGTCAGCCCTTCGGCCCCGATCAGCACGACGGGCTTGAGCGCATGGGCCTGGGAGCGCAGCGCGGAGCGCTCGGCGGGAGAAAGCGAAAGGGCGGGCATGGGAATGTCGAAATCTAAATAAGGGCGCACTGCCTGAAAAGCGATCGCGGGAAGTTACCGCGTCAGCCGTGCGCCGAAACCACGTAAAATCGCGGCTTGGACCCGAAAAGGGGCCGCAGCCGCGCGAAGAAGACGCGTATTATCCGCTAAAAGCGCGGCTTCACGAAGCAAATGGCAGCAATCTCTCTCTCGAATGGCAAAAAACCGCTTTAACCAGAACTGGCTGCACGACCACATCAACGACCCGTACGTCAAAATGGCGCAGCGGGAGGGCTATCGCGCGCGCGCCGCGTACAAGCTGAAGGAAATCGACGAGCAGGACAAGCTGGTCCGTCCGGGCCAGGTGATCGTCGACCTCGGCGCGACGCCGGGCAGCTGGAGCCAGTATGCCCGCAACAAGCTCGCGCAGGGCAAGAAGCGCGACACGGCGCGCGAGGGCGGCATCGACGGCACGATCATTGCGCTCGACCTGCTGCCGATGGAGCCGATCGCCGACGTCCACTTCATCCAGGGCGACTTCCGCGAGGAAGAAGTACTCCAGCAGCTCGAGGAAGTGCTCGAAGGTCGTCCGGTGGACCTTGTTATTTCAGACATGGCCCCCAACCTATCCGGCGTGGCCCTGGCGGACGCGGCGCGCATCGAGCATCTCTGCGATCTGGCGCTCGAATTCGCGCAGAACCATCTGAAGCCGGATGGTGCGCTGCTCGTGAAATGTTTTCACGGCAGCGGCTACAGCCAGATCGTCGAGAAATTCAAACAGCAGTTTAAGACCGTCGCGCCGCGCAAGCCCAAGGCGTCCCGCGACAAATCGTCCGAAACGTTCATTTTGGGTCGGCATCTGAAGCATCCGCGCTGACGCGGAGCGGGGTGCCGCAAACGGGCTCCGGCCCTTGCCAGACAAGCGAAGCGCTATCGCGGCGGTTGTCAATGCTTATGGCGAGGGTGGTCGGACTGGATTAGAATGACCGAGGGGCGCCGCAAGGAAAATGTAGGCGCTCGTCTACGAGTGAAGGAGTGGTGCTTTGAACAACAATATGTTTTCGAAGGCAGCGGTGTGGCTGGTGATCGCACTGGTGCTGTTTACGGTGTTCAAGCAGTTCGACAAGCCCCGCGTTCAGGAAGGCGTGTCCTATTCGCAGTTCATGGACGATGCCAAGAGCGGCAAGGTCAAGAACGTCATCGTTCAGGGGCGCAACCTCACCGTCACTCCGGCTGATGGCCAGAAATACCAGATCGTGTCGCCGGGCGACATCTGGATGGTCGGCGATCTGATGAAGTACGGCGTGCAGGTCAGCGGCAAGGCCGACGATGAGCCGAACGCGCTGATGTCCGCGCTGTACTACCTCGGGCCGACGATCCTGATCATCGTGTTCTGGTTCTACATGATGCGGCAGATGCAGGGCGGCGGCAAAGGCGGTGCCTTCTCGTTCGGCAAGTCGCGAGCGCGGCTGATCGACGAGAACAACAACGCGGTGAACTTCTCCGACGTCGCGGGCTGCGACGAAGCGAAGGAAGAAGTGTCCGAGCTCGTCGACTTCCTGCGCGATCCACAGAAATTCCAGAAGCTGGGCGGTCGCATTCCGCGCGGCGTGCTGCTCGTCGGCCCGCCGGGTACCGGCAAGACGCTGCTGGCCCGCGCGATCGCGGGTGAAGCGAAGGTGCCGTTCTTCAGCATCTCGGGTTCGGACTTCGTCGAAATGTTCGTCGGCGTCGGCGCGGCCCGTGTGCGCGACATGTTCGAGCAGGCGAAGAAGCATGCACCGTGCATCGTGTTCATCGACGAAATCGACGCGGTCGGCCGTCATCGCGGCGCCGGCATGGGCGGCGGTAACGACGAGCGCGAACAGACGCTGAACCAGATGCTCGTCGAGATGGACGGCTTCGAGGCGAACTCGGGCGTGATCGTGATCGCCGCGACCAACCGTTCCGACGTGCTCGACAAGGCGCTGCTGCGTCCGGGCCGTTTCGACCGCCAGGTCTACGTCGGTCTGCCGGATATCCGCGGCCGCGAACAGATCATGCGTGTGCACCTGCGCAAGGTACCGATCTCGAACGACGTCGATGCGGCAGTCATCGCGCGCGGCACGCCGGGCTTCTCGGGCGCCGATCTCGCGAACCTCGTGAACGAGGCTGCGCTGTTCGCCGCACGCCGTGGCAAGCGTATCGTCGAGATGCAGGATTTCGAGGACGCGAAGGACAAGATCTTCATGGGTCCGGAGCGCAAGTCGGCCGTGATCCGCGAGGAAGCGAAGCGTGCGACCGCGTACCACGAGTCGGGCCACGCGGTGGTTGCGAAGCTGCTGCCGAAGGCCGACCCCGTGCACAAGGTCACGATCATTCCGCGCGGCCGTGCGCTGGGTGTCACGTGGCAGTTGCCGGAGCATGACAACGAGACGTATTCGAAGGACTACCTGCTGGACCGCCTCGCGATCCTGTTCGGTGGCCGGGTGGCGGAAGAGCTGTTCATGAATCTCGTCAGCACCGGCGCATCGGACGACTTCAACAAGGCAACGCAGACGGCGCGTGCGATGGTCGCCCGTTTCGGCATGACCGATGCGCTCGGGCCGATGGTCTACGTCGACGACGAGAACGATGCATCGCCGTTCGGCCGCGGTTTCACGCGCACGATCTCGGAAGCGACGCAACAGAAGGTCGACGCGGAAATCCGCCGCGTGCTGGACGATCAGTACAACCTCGCGCGGCGCCTGCTGGACGAAAACCGCGACAAGGTCGAAGCGATGACGGCTGCGCTGATGGAGTGGGAGACGATCGACGCCGATCAGATCAACGACATCATGGAAGGCCGTCCGCCGCGCTCGCCGAAGAGCTCGCCGGCTGTCGGCGGCGATTCGTCGGGGGGCGGCAGCAGCGCCGAGGTCAAGCCCGGCAACGCACCCGCGCCTGCTACGCCGGCGGCGTAGTCTCCGCTTTAGTACCGTTCACGGGCTGGTGTGGCTTCACACCGGCCCGTTTTGCATTCATCCACGCCAGTCGCTTGTGTCCGATTTCGCTGTTTCCCCGTTGATTCCCGCGCCGCTGCGCTGCGGCCGCTTCGAGCTGACGTTCGAGCGCCCGCTCGTGATGGGCATCCTTAACGCAACGCCCGATTCGTTCTCCGACGGCGGCCGCTTCCTCGCGCGCGACGATGCGCTGCGCCAGGCCGAGCGGATGATTGCCGAAGGCGCCGACCTCCTCGATATCGGCGGCGAATCGACGCGCCCCGGCGCGCCGCCCGTGCCGCTCGACGAGGAACTCGCGCGCGTGATCCCGCTCGTCGAGGCGCTGCGGCCGCTCAACGTGCCGCTGTCGATCGACACCTACAAGCCGGACGTGATGCGCGCAGCGCTGGCTGCCGGCGCGGACCTGATCAACGATATCTGGGGGTTCCGCCAGCCGGGCGCGATCGACGCGGTGCGCGACGGCAACAGCGGGTTGTGCGCGATGCACATGCTCGGCGAGCCGCAGACGATGCAGGTCGGCGAGCCCGACTACGACGATGTCGTGACCGACGTGCGCGATTTTCTCGCCGCGCGCGCGCAGGCGCTGCGCGATGCGGGCGTCGCGCCGGAGCGGATCTGCGTCGATCCCGGCTTCGGGTTCGGCAAGGCGGTCGTCGACGACAACTATGCGCTGCTGGCCGCGTTGCCGGACACGGCACCCGCGCGGCCCGACGGGCGCGCTTATCCGATACTCGCGGGCATGTCGCGCAAGTCGATGCTCGGCGCGGTGATCGGCGGCAAGCCGCCGATGGAGCGCGTCGTGGCGAGCGTGGCGGCCGCATTGTGCGCGGTCGAGCGCGGTGCCGCGATCGTGCGCGTGCACGACGTCGCGGCGACGGTCGATGCACTGAAAGTCTGGAATGCCGTGCGCGAAGCCGCGCGGCAACGATAAGTCAGAAGACGAAGGAGGAAGGACCCCATGGGACGTCGATATTTCGGCACGGACGGCATTCGCGGCACGGTAGGCGAAGCGCCCATCACGCCGGACTTCGTATTGCGCCTCGGTTATGCGGCCGGCAAGGTGCTGGCCAGCTCGGCCGATGTCACGGCAGGCTCGCGTCCGACCGTGCTGATCGGCAAGGACACGCGCGTGTCGGGCTACATGCTCGAGGCCGCGCTCGAGGCCGGATTCTCGGCGGCCGGCGTCGACGTGATGCTGGCCGGCCCGATGCCGACGCCGGGCGTCGCGTATCTGACGCGCGCACTGCGCCTGTCGGCCGGCGTCGTGATCAGCGCGTCGCACAACCCGTATCACGACAACGGGATCAAGTTTTTCTCCGCCGACGGCAACAAGCTGCCCGACGACACCGAAGCCGCGATAGAAGCGTGGCTCGACAAGCCGCTCGAATGCGCGTCGTCCGACGGCCTCGGCAAGGCGCGTCGCCTCGACGACGCGGCCGGCCGCTACATCGAGTTCTGCAAGAGCACGTTCCCGGCCGCGTTCGACCTGCGCGGGCTGAAGCTCGTGATCGATTGCGCGCACGGCGCCGCGTACCAGATCGCGCCGCACGTGTTCCACGAGCTCGGCGCGGACGTGATCCCGATCGGCGTCGCGCCGAACGGTTTCAACATCAACGACGGCGTCGGCGCGACCGCGCCGGACGCGCTGGTGCGCGCGGTGCGTGCGAACCACGCCGATCTCGGCATTGCGCTCGACGGCGATGCCGACCGCCTGCAGGTCGTCGACGCAGCGGGTCGCCTGTACAACGGCGACGAGCTGCTCTACGTGCTCGTGAAGGACCGGATCGCGACCGACGGCAAGGTCGACGGCGCGGTCGGCACGCTGATGACGAACCTCGCCGTCGAAGTCGCGCTGCAGCGCGAGGGCGTGAAGTTCGTCCGTGCGGCGGTCGGCGACCGCTACGTGCTCGAACAGTTGCGCGAGCACGGCTGGCAGCTCGGCGCGGAAGGCTCGGGCCACATCCTGTCGCTCGACCGGCACTCGACCGGCGACGGCATCGTGTCGGCACTGCTGGTGCTGGCCGCGCTGAAGCGCAGCGGTCGGACGCTCGCACAGATGCTCGACGGCGTCACGCTGTTCCCGCAGAAGCTGATCAACGTGCGGATGAAGCCGGGCGCCGACTGGAAGGGCAGCACGTCGATTCGCGCCGCGATCGACGCAGCCGAAGCCGCGCTCGCCGGCAGCGGCCGTGTGCTGATCCGCGCATCGGGCACGGAGCCCGTGCTGCGCGTGATGGTCGAAGCGCAGCAGGCAGCCGATGCGGTTCACCATGCGGAGACAATCGCTGACGCGGTGCGCGCCGCGACAACTTGACGCACGGCAGCGGTGCGGGGCGGTCCGGCCGCCCGGCGCCGGCTCCCCCGGTGGACCGGCATGCGGCGCCTTTCAGGCGCCGCAATTTCGTCAGACGCAAAGGTTTGCGCTATCTAATAGAGGGGCGCCTCGACAAACGCATTGCCTGACCGGGGAAATCTTCAGACCCCTTATATTGCGCTCGCCGCGGGCTGGGGCTTCCCGTCCCGCCGACGCTGCGCTACGATCCGTCCGCAGATCCTTCAAACGGGGGTCCGCACCCTCTCCGCCGGGCAGGCAATTCTTGCCGCCATCGCCGTACCGACGCCGTACCGACGCCGTCCAGGCGCCGCTCGCGCCGCACCCGCTACTGCCTTTCAACCAGTCATGTTACTGTCACGCCAGTTTCATCGATTGTCACATTACCGTCATGAGGAGCCCCTAACCTTCGCGGTGCCGTAGTCATCCGCTCACACACTGGAGGTCTCATGAAATTGATGCAAACCGCGATTGCCGGCCTGGCTGGCGCGCTTTTCGCCGTTGCCGCGCAAGCCGCCGACATCACGGGCGCAGGCAGCACGTTCGCGATGCCGATCTATACGAAATGGGCTGCTGACTATCAGCAGACCGGCGGTGCAAAGGTCAACTATCAAGGTATCGGTTCGTCGGGCGGCCTGAAGCAGATCAACGCAAAGACGGTCGATTTTGCCGGTTCGGACGCTCCGCTGAAGGATGACGAGCTCGCGAAGGAAGGCCTGTTCCAGTTCCCGACGGTGGTGGGCGGCGTGGTGCCGGTCGTCAACGTGCCGGGCGTGAAGGCAGGCGAGCTGACGCTGTCGGGCCCGGTGCTCGGCGACATCTACCTCGGCAAGATCAAGAAGTGGAACGACCCGGCGATCGCCGCGCTGAACCCGAAGGTCAAGCTGCCGGATACGGACATCGCGGTCGTTCGCCGTGCTGACGGCTCGGGCACGAGCTTCATCTGGACGAACTATCTGTCGAAGGTCAACGAAGACTGGAAGTCGAAGATCGGCGAAGGCACGACGGTCAACTGGCCGACGGGCACGGGCGGCAAGGGCAACGACGGCGTCGCGGCCTTCGTGCAGCGCCTGCCGGGCGCGATCGGCTACGTCGAGTGGGCGTACGCGAAGAAGAACAACATGGTCTACACCGCGCTGAAGAACTCGACGGGCACGGTGGTCGAGCCGAAGACGGAAACGTTCAAGGCCGCTGCTGCCGGCGCGAACTGGTCGAAGTCGTTCTACCAGATCCTGACGAACCAGCCGGGCAAGGAAGCATGGCCGGTCGTCGGCGCGACGTTCGTGCTGCTGCACGCGAAGCAGGACAAGCCGGAGCAGGGCGCGGAAACGCTGAAGTTCTTCAGCTGGGCGTTCAAGAACGGCGAGAAGGCTGCTGACAGCCTCGACTACATCTCGCTGCCGCCGGCGGTGGAGACGGAAATCCGCAAGCAGTGGAAGGCGAAGGTGACGGACGCATCGGGCAAGTCGGTCGCCACCGAGTAAGCAATGCAGCGGTTCGCTGCCCGACCGCACCGGTCGGGCAGTGTGTGCGGTAAAGCCGGGCGTCACGGCGCCCGGCACTCAAAAGCAGGCACCCATGTCTGATATTTCCTATACGTCCTCACGGTCCGCCGACGTTGCGCAGCAACACGCGCCGAGCCGTCTCGGGGACGTTGTATTTGGCGGCCTCGCACGGCTCGCCGCGATCGTGACCCTGCTGCTGCTGGGCGGGATCATCGTTTCCCTGATCATTGCGTCGATGCCGACCATCCAGAAGTTCGGCCTCGGCTTCCTGTGGCAATCCGAGTGGGATCCCAACTCGGACGTCTACGGCGCACTCGTGCCGATCTACGGCACGATCGTGACGTCGGTCATTGCGCTCATCATCGCGGTGCCCGTCAGCTTCGGCATCGCACTGTTCCTCACCGAGCTGTCGCCCGTGTGGCTGCGCCGTCCGCTCGGCATCGCGATCGAGCTGCTCGCCGCGATCCCGTCGATCGTGTACGGCATGTGGGGGCTGCTGGTGTTCGCGCCGATCTTCGCCGAATACTTCCAGAAGCCGCTGGGCCGCCTGTTCAAGGACGTGTGGGTGCTCGGTCCGCTGACTGCCGGCCCGCCGATCGGCATCGGCATTCTCGCGGCCGGCGTGATCCTCGCGATCATGATCATCCCGTACATCGCATCGGTGATGCGCGACGTGTTCGAGGTCACGCCCGTGCTGCTGAAGGAATCGGCATACGGGATCGGTTGCACGACCTGGGAAGTGATGTGGAAGGTCGTGCTGCCTTATACGAAGACCGGCGTGATCGGCGGCGTGATGCTCGGCCTCGGCCGTGCGCTCGGCGAAACGATGGCCGTGACGTTCGTGATCGGCAACACGAACCTGCTCGACAGCGTGTCGCTGTTCGCGCCGGGCAACAGCATCACGTCGGCGCTCGCGAACGAATTCGCGGAAGCGCAGCCGGGCCTGCATACATCCGCCCTGATGGAACTCGGCCTGATCCTGTTCGTGATCACGTTCATCGTGCTGTCCATCTCCAAACTGCTGCTGCTTCGTCTCGAGAAGGGAGAGGGCAAGAAATGAGCGAGCCCATCATGAATTTCCCGGGGCCGAACGGCGCCGTGCTCGAAGCGATGCGCAACCGCCTGCAGCGCAAGCGCAAGGCCGTCAACGCGATCGCGCTCGCCGCATCGCTCGGCGCCATGGCATTCGGCCTGCTGTGGCTCGTGTGGATCCTGTACACGACGCTGCACCTCGGTATCGGCGGCCTGTCGCTGCAGCTGTTCACCGAATCGACGCCGGCACCGAACACCGAAGGCGGCGGTCTCGCGAACGCGATCGTCGGCAGCCTGTTGCTGTGCGGGTTCGGCACGCTGGTCGGCACGCCGATCGGCATCCTCGCGGGCGTCTATCTCGCCGAATACGGCCAGAAGAACCTGCTGGCGAGCACGATCCGCTTCATCAACGACATCCTGCTGTCGGCGCCGTCGATCGTCATCGGCCTGTTCGTGTACGCGCTCGTCGTCGCGAAGTCGGGACGCTTTTCGGGCTGGGCCGGCGTCATCTCGCTCGCGCTGCTGCAGATTCCGATCGTGATCCGCACGACCGAGAACATGCTGAAGCTCGTGCCGAACGCGCTGCGCGAAGCAGCTTTCGCACTCGGCACGCCGAAGTGGCGAATGGTGCTGAAGATCACGCTGCGCGCCTCGGTGGGCGGCATCATCACGGGCGTGCTGCTGGCGGTCGCGCGGATCGCCGGCGAAACGGCGCCGCTGCTGTTCACCGCGCTGTCGAACCAGTTCTTCTCGTGGGACATGAGCCAGCCGATGGCCAACCTGCCCGTCACGATCTACAAGTTCGCGATGAGCCCGTTCGCGGAATGGCAGTCGCTCGCGTGGGCGGGCGTGTTCCTGATTACGCTCGGGGTGCTCGGACTGAATATCCTGGCGCGCTCGATCTTCTCGAAAAAGTAACGGCGGAGCAATCCGATGAATATGGCAGAAAGCCACCTGAATCCTGTCGAGCGCACTGCGGCGCCCGCCGGCACGCAAGAAGCGGCGAGCGGCCGCTCGCTCGAGCCGCTGAACGCGAAGATCGAGGTCAACAACCTCAACTTCTTCTACAACAAGTTCCATGCGCTGAAGAACATCAACCTGCGCATTCCCGAAGGGAAGGTGACGGCGTTCATCGGCCCGTCGGGCTGCGGCAAGTCGACGCTGCTGCGCACGTTCAACAAGATGTTCGCGCTCTATCCGGAGCAGCGCGCCGAAGGCGAAATCCTGATGGACGGCGAGAACCTGCTGACGACGAAGCGCGATATCTCGCTGCTGCGCGCGCGTATCGGCATGGTGTTCCAGAAGCCGACCCCGTTCCCGATGTCGATCTACGACAACATCGCGTTCGGCGTGAAGATGTTCGAGAAGCTCACGCGCTCGGAAATGGACGACCGGGTCGAGTGGGCGCTCACGAAGGCCGCGCTGTGGAACGAAGTGAAGGACAAGCTGGGCCAGAGCGGCTACGGCCTCTCGGGCGGCCAGCAGCAGCGTCTGTGCATTGCGCGCGGCATCGCGATCCGTCCGGAAGTGCTGCTGCTCGACGAGCCGTGCTCGGCGCTCGACCCGATCTCGACGGGCCGCATCGAGGAGCTGATCGCGGAGCTGAAGAGCGACTACACGGTCGTGATCGTCACGCACAACATGCAGCAGGCCGCGCGCTGCTCGGATTTCACGGCCTACATGTACCTGGGCGAGCTGATCGAGTTCGGCGAAACCGAAAAGATCTTCATCAAGCCGGTGCGCAAGGAAACGGAAGACTACATCACCGGCCGCTTCGGCTGATGACGGAGAACAACAGCCATGTCGGATAAACATCTGTCGAGTCAGTTCGACGCGGACCTGAATGCCGTGTCGTCGAAAGTGCTGGAAATGGGCGGCCTCGTCGAGTCGCAGATCGTCGGCGCGATGTACGCGCTGAACGAATTCGATCGCGATGCGGCCGAGAAGGTGATCACGGCCGAGGAAACGCTGAATGCGATGGAAGTCGACATCGACCAGGAGTGCGGCAACATCATCGCGCGGAGGCAGCCTGCCGCGCGCGACCTGCGTCTTTTGATGTCGATTTCGAAAACGATTACGAACCTCGAGCGTGCCGGCGACGAAGCCGAGAAGATCGCGAAGCGCGTGCGCCGTCTGGTCGACGAGCCGGCCGCGCGCGCGGTCAACATCGCCGAGATCAAGGTGTCGGGCGAGATGGCCGTGACGATCCTGCGCCGCGCGCTCGACGCGTTCGCGCGCCTCGATACGGTCGCAGCCGCGCAGATCGTCAAGGACGACAAGGAAATCGACCTGGAATTCCGCGCGTTCGTGCGCAAGCTCGTGTCGTACATGCAGGAAGACCCGCGCACGATCTCGGTCGGCCTCGAATACCTGTTCATCGCGAAGGCGATCGAACGGATCGGCGACCACGCGAAGAACATCGCTGAATTCATCATCTACATCGTGAAGGGCACCGACGTGCGGCACCAGCCGCGCGACACGCTCGACCGTGAAGCCAACAGTTAACGCGACAACGTACAGGAAAAAAAGAGGTGCCGATGCCCAGCAACATTCTCGTCGTTGAAGATGAGCCCGCGATTTCCGAACTGATCTCGGTGAATCTCCAGCACGCCGGTCACTGCCCGATCCGTGCGTACAACGCCGAACAGGCGCAGAACCTGATCAGCGACGTGCTGCCCGATCTCGTGCTGCTCGACTGGATGCTGCCGGGCAAGTCCGGTATCGCGTTCGCGCGTGACCTGCGCAACAACGAACGGACCAAACACATCCCGATCATCATGTTGACCGCGCGCGGCGACGAGCAGGACAAGGTGCTCGGCCTCGAGATCGGCGCGGACGACTACGTGACGAAGCCGTTCTCGCCGAAGGAATTGATGGCGCGCATCAAGGCCGTGCTGCGCCGTCGTGCGCCGCAGCTGACCGAGGACGTCGTGTCGATCAACGGGCTGCGCCTCGATCCGGCCACGCATCGCGTCGCCGCGCATGCGGAAGGCAGCGAGATCAAGCTCGATCTCGGCCCGACCGAGTTCCGCCTGCTGCATTTCTTCATGACGCATCCGGAGCGCGTGCACAGCCGCACGCAACTGCTCGACCAGGTGTGGGGCGACCACGTGTTCGTCGAGGAGCGCACCGTCGACGTGCACATCAAACGATTGCGCGCGGCCTTGAAACCGGCCGGCTGCGATGCGATGATCGAGACCGTGCGCGGCAGCGGCTACCGGCTCGCCAAGCACGCGTAACGTATTCGAGCATGCCGTGTGCCACGGCATGCCGTTCATTCTTTCGGGCGCTGAATCATGAACATCATCTGGGCGCGCTTTCTGGTGTCGCTCGTGCTGCTCGTGCTGATCGGCGTATTGGTCGGCGTCTTTGCCGGCCCGACCGCGGGCCTCGTGTTCGTGGTCGTGATGCTGGTCGCGCAGGGTTTCTTCAGCACCTTCCATACGCAGCGTCTGTGGCGGCTGCTCGATGCGCCGGTCTACGGCGAAGTGCCGAGCGCGCCGGGCATCTGGGGCGAGATTTACTACCGTCTGCACAAGCTCGCGAAACAATGGCACGCACAGGTGCGGCAGGTCGAACAACAGCATTCGCGCTTCATCCAGGCGATCCAGGCGTCGCCGAACGGCGTCGCGATGCTCGATGACCACGACCAGATCGAGTGGTGCAACGAGATCGCCGAGGTCCATTTCGGCCTCGATGCGAAACGCGACCTGCGCCAGCACATCACCAACCTGGTACGCCATCCCGAGTTCGTCCGTTACCTGAACGCGCAGCATTACGACGAGACGCTCGTGATGCGCGGCATGGGCGGGTCGCGGCAGAACGTGTTGGCCGTGCAGGTGTTTCCGTACGGCGAGAATCGCAAGCTGCTGCTCACGCAGGACATCACCGAACTCGAGCGCACCGACGCGATGCGGCGCGACTTCGTCGCGAACGTGTCGCACGAGTTGAAGACGCCGCTGACCGTGCTGTCGGGTTTTCTCGAGACGATGCGCGAGCTGCCGCTGAACGAGGAAGACCGCGCCCGCTATCTCGAGATGATGGAGCAGCAGGCGTCGCGGATGCGGCACATCGTCACCGACCTGCTGGTGCTCGCGAAGCTGGAGGGCGAGAGCAAGCCGCCGGTCGATCGCGCGATCGACATGCGCGCCGTGTTCGACCATCTGAAGGAGGACGCGCAGTCGCTGTCGAACGGGCATCACGACATCGCGTTCTCGATCGACGAGACGCTCGGCGTCACGGGCGCGCAGACGGAGTTGTTCAGCGCGTTCGCGAATCTCGTCACGAACGCGATCCGCTATACGCCGGACGGCGGCAAGATCGTCGTGTTGTGGCGGCGCGAAGGCGCGCAGGGCGTGTTTTCCGTCACCGACAGCGGCTTCGGCATTCCGGCCGCCGACCTGCCGCGGCTCACCGAGCGCTTCTACCGCGTCGACCGCAGTCGCTCGCGCGATACGGGTGGCACGGGGCTCGGGCTCGCGATCGTCAAGCACGTGCTGCAGCGGCACGACGCGCACCTGTACGTGCAGAGCGAGGAAGGGCGCGGCAGCACGTTCACGGCACGGTTCCCGGGCTCGCGCATCATCGCGATCCGGCCGGCCGCGTACGAGGCCTGATCGCGTAACGGCCGCGCGCGTTCGGCGAGCAGCGGCATGTGTGGTCCGTAAAAAAAAGCAGCCCACCGGGCTGCGTTTTTTTATGGGTCGTGCGGCACGCGACCGGCGCCGCGCGGCCGGCTCACGAGCAGAACTTCGCGAGCAGCCCGAGTTGCGCGTTGCGGATCGTCTTGCCTGCGCGGCGGCGGCGGTAGTGACCGTCGCTGTGCATCTGCCAGGCCGACTGGTTGTCGCCGAGGCACACCGACAGGCCTTCGGCGATCACGCGCCGCTTGAGCTTGCGCTCGCGGATCGGGAACGCGACTTCGACGCGGCGGAACAGGTTGCGGTCCATCCAGTCGGCGCTCGACAGATAGACGTCCTCGGCGCCGCCCGCGTGGAAATAGTAGATCCGGTGGTGCTCGAGGAAGCGGCCGACGATCGAGCGCACCGTGATGTTTTCCGACAGCCCGGGCACGCCGGGCTTCAGCGCGCAGACGCCGCGCACGATCAGGTCGACCTTGACGCCGGCCTGCGATGCTTCATACAGCGCGGAGATCACCGACGGCTCCAGCAGCGCGTTCATTTTCGCGACGACGCGGGCGCGTTTGCCGGCACGCGCATTGTCGATCTCCGCGCGGATCGCGTCGATGATGCGCGGATGCAGCGTGAACGGCGACTGCCACAGCTCGTGCAGCGTGAGTTCGCCGCCGATCCCGGTCAGTTGCTGGAACACGTGATGGACGTCCTCGCAGAGCTTCTGGTCGGCCGTCATCAGCCCGAAGTCGGTGTAGAGGCGTGCCGTGCGCGGGTGGTAGTTGCCGGTGCCGAGGTGCACGTAGCGGCGCAGCGACGCCTTGCCGGCCTGCACGACACGGCGCACGATCAGCATCATCTTCGCGTGGCACTTGTGGCCGACCACGCCGTACACGACGTGCGCGCCGACGGCTTCGAGCTGCGACGCCCAGTTGATGTTGGTTTCCTCGTCGAAGCGCGCAAGCAGTTCGACGACGACGGTCACTTCCTTGCCGTTGCGCGCGGCTTCCATCAGCGCGTCCATCAGCGGCGAATCGGTGCCGGTGCGGTAGATCGTCTGCTTGATCGCGACGACGCTCGGATCCTTCGCGGCCTGCTGCAGCAGTTCGAGCACGGGCTGGAAGCTCTCGTACGGATGGTGCAGCAGGATGTCGCCGTTGTCGATCGCGTCGAACATCGTCGGCGCGTTCGTGATCGCGGCCGGCGTCGATGCGGTGAACGGCGTGAATTTCAGGTCGGGTCGATCGACGAGGTCGGGAATCTGCATCAGGCGCACGAGGTTCACGGACCCAGCCACGCGATAGCAGTCCTTTTCGCCGAGTTCGCTTTCCTCGAGCAGGCGCCGCACGATGTGTGCCGGCGTGTCGGCCGACACCTCGAGCCGCACCGCGTTGCCGAGGTGGCGCGCGGGCAGTTCGCCCTGCAGCGCGACGCGCAGGTTCGTGATTTCGTCCTCGTCGACGAACAGTTCGCTGTTGCGCGTGATGCGGAACTGGTTGCAGCTCTTCACGACGAGTTGCGGGAAGAGCTCGCCGACAAAGCGCTGCATGAACGAGCTCAGCAGCACGAAGCCGTGCTCGAAACCCGACAGCGCGTGCGGCATGCGCACGACGCGCGGCAGCGCGCGCGGCGCCTGCACGATGCCCATCACGGCCTGGCGGCCGAACGCATCGCGGCCTTCGAGCTCGACGACGAAGTTCAGGCTCTTGTTCAGCACGCGCGGGAACGGGTGAGCCGGATCGAGGCCGATCGGCGTGAGCACGGGCAGCAGTTCATCGAGGAAGTAGTGCCGTGCCCATTCGAGCTGCTCGTCGTTCCACGTCTCGCTTGCGTGGAAGTAGATGCCTTCCTGTTCGAGCGCGGGCAGCACCGTTTCGTGCAGCATCGTGTACTGTCGATGGACGAGCCGCTGCGCGCGTTCGACGACGAGATCGTAAGCATGCTGTAACGACATGCCGTCGGGCGTCAGCGCGCCGGGGTTGTCGCGGATCTGTTCCTGCAGGCCCGCCATCCGGACTTCGAAGAATTCGTCGAGGTTGCTGCTGGTGATGCAGATGAAGCGAAGGCGCTCGAGCAACGGGACTTGCGGATCGGCGGCCTGGGCCAGCACGCGCTCGTTGAAGCCGAGGATGCCGAGTTCACGATTGAGAAGCGGATAACGGACGGACATCGGCAGAGTAGGGGGTGATTCAGGCGATGATTCGAAAGGACGCTCGGAAACTCTCACGGTACGATGACGTTCTGATGACGATAATGGTTTTATATCGGGAAATTCTACGCTGCAACCGTTTCGTCTCATAAATGTTTCGGCTATATACAATCGAGCAGTGTGCATGCCCGTGAAGCGTGGCAATGGCAAGCGTTCCACGCTTAAAATGTCGCCTTTGATTGATGATTGATCGACCTGGGGTGCCGGACCGGCAGCCGCGGGTGAACGCGCACGGAGCCCCATTCTGATGGTTACAACCCCCCACTTGCTGGCTGCCGTGGATCTCGGCTCGAACAGCTTCCGGCTGATCGTCGGTCGCGTCGAGGAAACGCCGGCGGGCAGCCAGATCTATCCCGTCGACGCGTTGCGCGAGCCGGTCCGTCTGGCTGCCGGCCTGTCGAGCGACAAGATGCTCGATCGCGCGTCGCAGGAGCGTGGCTGGGAGGCGCTCAAGCGATTCGGCGAGCGCCTGCGCGATTTCCATCCCGATCATGTGCGCGCGGTGGCGACCAACACGCTGCGCGTCGCGAAGAACGCGGGCGAATTTCTCGGCGAGGCCGAAGCGGCGCTCGGTTTCCCGATCGAAGTGATCGCGGGCCGCGAAGAAGCGCGGCTGATCTATGCGGGCGCTGCGCATTCGGTGCCGGCGAGCGCCGGCAAGCGGCTCGTCGTCGACATCGGCGGCGGCTCGACCGAATTCATCATCGGCTCGCACTACACGCCGATCGTGATGGAGAGTCTCTATATCGGCTGCGTGAGCCACAGCCGCACCTTCTTTCCGGCCGGCAACGTCGACGAATACACGATGCGGCAGGCCGAACTCGCGGCCAAGCGCGAGATCCAGATCATTTCCAGCGAATACAAGAAGGCCGGGTGGGACCAGGCGATCGGTTCATCCGGCACCGCGCGTGCGCTCGCGGAGCTCGTCGAGGCGAACGGCTTCAACGATCCGGGCATCACGCACGGTATTTCGCGCGGCGGCCTCGAGCGCCTGAAGCGCGCGCTGATCAAGTCGGAGAACGTCAACCGGCTGAAGCTGATCGCGCTGAAGCCCGACCGCGTGCCCGTGCTCGCGGGCGGTCTCGCGATCATGCTCGCGGTGTTCGAGGAGCTCGGTGTCGATTACGTCGATACGACCGACGGCGCGCTGCGCCTCGGCGTGCTGTACGACCTGCTCGGCCGGACGCAGCACGAGGACATGCGCGCGGTGACCGTCGAGGGCTTCACGCGCCGCTACGGCGTCGATCGTCCGCAGGCCGAGCGGATCGGCGCGCTCGCGGCGCGCTTCTACGACGAGCTCGAGGAAGCCGACGACGAAGCGGCCGAGGAAGGGCGGATGTTCCTCGGCTGGGCGGCTGCGCTGCATGAAATCGGCTTGTCGATCTCGCACAGCGCGTATCACAAGCATTCGGCCTATATCGCGAGCAACGCGGACATGCCGGGTTTTTCGCGCACGGACCAGGCGCGGCTCGCCGCGCTCGTGCTCGGTCACGCGGGCAAGCTCGGCAAGCTGTCGCAGGCGCGCGAGGTCGAATGGCCGCTGCTGTTCTGCCTGCGGCTCGCGGCGCTGCTGTGCCGGCGCCGGACCGATGCGGGGCTGCCCGACATTTCCGTGTCGCAGATGAAGAAGGGCGGGTATGAAGTGCGCCTGCCGAGCGCGTGGGTCGAGCAGAACCCGTTGACCGACTACAGCCTCAGCCAGGAGGCTGCCGAGTGGGAGAAGGTCGGTATTCCGTATCGCGTGGTGTACACCGGCGCTTGATGGCGCGGCGGCGCGCGCATGCGGGTGCGCCGCGCGTGCTTTTGCCGGCCGCTCAGTCCGACGAGCAGACGATCGCGGTCAGGAACGGGAACGCCTGCTTGACGGTCGCGTCGCTACCGGCCTTGCGCACCGCTTCCTCCACCGCGCTCTTCGTGCCGCGTACCACGACGCCGTAGGCCCAGTCGCCGATCGGCGTGCCGTCGCCCGGACGGAAGATCGGGTCGTTTGCCTGGTAACCGAGCACGACATAGACACCGAAGCCGTACGCCGTCAGCGAGCGGCTCGTGCGGAATGCGTTGACCGAGTTCGATTCGACATGCATCGGTTCCGACTGGATGTCGCCGGCGGCGAGCAGCGGTGCGACGAACCGGTGGCCGTTCGAGTGGCAGTCGAGTGCGTCGTCGAGCGCCTTGGCCGACGCGGTGCCGGCGGTCGCGAGCGCGAGCAGCGATGCGCAGAAGGTGGTCTTGAGAATGTTGTTTTTCATGCGCGGATGCGGGTTGTTCACGCGCATTATCGCGTGTTCCCGCAAGGACCGTGCGCGGGCTGAGGGCGGGCCGCGTGTGTCGTCGGCAAATCCCGCCAATTGACCGGATGGCCGCGAGCCGGGTATCCGGGCGAGCGACTCGACGATCCAGAAAAGGAAAAGGGGCTACGGTGTTTAACCGTAACCCCTTGATATCCTTGGTCGGAGCGATAGGATTCGAACCTACGACCCTCTGATCCCAAATCAGATGCGCTACCAGGCTGCGCTACGCTCCGACGAGCCAAAGATTCTATCGTCTAATTACTGATTTGGTCAATCGCGATATGCGGATAAATGTCGCGGCGGCGAATCGGTCGCGATTTGCGACAATCCGCAGGTGACCGGCCGGTCCGGACGCAGGTGTCCGGCGCCGCTCGCCGAAGCAAGGAGAAAAATCATGATGAACCTGATCCTGTGGCGCCATGCGGAAGCCGAGGACTACGCCACGAGCG
This sequence comes from Burkholderia cepacia, assembly GCF_001039005.1. Taxonomy (GTDB): domain Bacteria; phylum Pseudomonadota; class Gammaproteobacteria; order Burkholderiales; family Burkholderiaceae; genus Burkholderia; species Burkholderia theae. The sequence goes on along the minus strand of NZ_LDWR01000001.1, from coordinate 1,605 downwards.
ATCTCGCGCGCCAACTGACCGCCCGTGGCCGCAAGGACGCCCAGGCGATGGCCAAATGGCTGCGTGGCCGGCTCGAGACGAACGCGCTGATCCTCGCGAGCCCGGCGGCCCGCACCGTGCAGACCGTCGAGGCGCTGACCGACCAGTACCGGACCGTCGACGCGCTCGCGCCGGGCGGCAGCGTCGACGACGTGCTCGAGGCGGCAGGATGGCCGGAAGGGATCGCACCGACGGTCGTGATCGTCGGGCACCAGCCGACGCTCGGCAGCGTCGCCGCGCAACTGATCGCCGGCAGCGACGACAGCTGGAGCGTCAAGAAGGGCGGTGTGGTGTGGCTCGCGAGCCGCACGCGTGACGGCAGCCGGCAGGCCGTGCTGCGGGCGGTATTGACGCCGGAACTGGTGTGAAGCAGGCCTGACGGGGGTTAAAGGGATTCATCATACGGTTTCGCAAGCTTTCTGCTAAAGTCATTTCGGCGACACGTCATTGAAAGGACACGGTCGTGCCACATAACGGTCACGGCCGATTACTACATTGGCGGGCATGTCGTCCTATTCCTTACGACCAGGAAAGCCTAATGCGAGAACTGCCGACGCCTACGCTCCCATTTGCCTCGCTGCCCCTTGACACATCGCGGCGCCACCTGCCGCGCGCTGCCGAAACCGTCACATCCGAGTATCGCCTGCGCGCCGCGTGGGCGCGCACGGAAGACGAATTGCGCGAAGCCCAGCGCCTGCGCTACAGCGTGTTCGCCGAAGAGATGGGCGCGCAGGTCAGTGGCCCCTCCGGTCTCGACGTCGATCCGTTCGATGCGTACTGCGACCACCTGCTGGTTCGCGATCTCGATACGCTGAAGGTCGTCGGTACGTATCGCGTGCTTCCGCCGCACCAGGCGGCGCGTGTCGGCCGTCTGTACGCGGAAGGCGAATTCGACCTGTCGCGCCTCACGCACCTGCGCGGCAAGATGGTCGAAGTCGGCCGCTCGTGCGTGCACAGCGACTACCGCAGCGGCGCCGTCATCATGGCGCTGTGGGGCGGTCTTGGCGCGTACATGATGCAGAACGGCTACGAGACGATGCTCGGCTGCGCGAGCGTGTCGATGGCCGATGGCGGCCACTATGCGGCGAACCTGTACCAGTCGCTGGCGGCGAGCTCGCTGACGGCGCCCGAGTACCGCGCATTCCCGCACACGGCACTGCCGGTCGACGAACTGCAGACGGGCACCGTCGTGGCGCCGCCGCCGCTGATCAAGGGCTACCTGCGTCTCGGTGCGAAGATCTGCGGCGCGCCGGCCTGGGATCCCGACTTCAACTGCGCGGATTTCCTGACGCTGTTCCGCCTGTCCGACATCAACGCGCGCTACGCCCGCCACTTCCTGGGCTGAGCCGTCCGAATCGCGCCGCGCCCGTTCCGGGTGCACGCAACCGAACGCCGTCGCGCGGCAACCGCCACGCGACGGCGTTTGTGTATCTGGACAATGTGCGCATATCCGGCCCTGTTAATTCCAGCGTGACGCGATCAGCACCGTGCCACGCGGTGGCACGTTCGTGAACGTCCCGGGGGACAGACCGACGGCAGCGGGTCGCTTGTATGTTTAAGCCAGAC